>NZ_JBYVYN010000001.1:0-1563025 GCF_058148565.1 Pseudomonas sp. DF11 | reverse complement strand
TGCCAGAAAGCTTGGCCAAAAAAAGGATACCTGCGGGGGTATCCTTTTTTACATCCTGGCCCTTAAGCCTCGGGTACTGGACAGCTCAAATCCCCTTCCTTGCACTTGAGATAGGTCTTGAATGCCTCGACCCGGGCTTTGGTCTGGGCTGTGATGCAATTGCTGTAGATCAGCGGATAGACGCTGCCGCCCTCAACCCCAGAGGCGGAAAAATTGCATTCGGCGTCACGGAAGCCTATCCAGGCACGCTGGGCCTTGACCAGCATTTGCTTGGCCTCGGGATTGTCCTTCAAGCGTGCTGTGATCTGCTTGTACAAGCTGTTCAGCTCGTTGTCAGCGGCCTTATTCTCTTTGGCAGCGCATTGGTTCATTTCGCCTTGGGTGGCGGCGTTGGCGCAGTCGTCGGCCTGGGCAACAGTGAAGAAAAGCAGCGGCATCAGGCTCATAAGCAAGCGTGGGGACATATTCGGTCTCTCCTTGAGGGGTAAACGCCGTGGGAGTTTACATCGCCTATGCAGTTTTAACGGCAGCGAGTGCTAAACAAGAGTCTGATACAACTTTCCGGTTGGCCTCGTGGTCTTACAAGCCTACTGTTGAAACACAGGAGGTGACTCATGCATTCATCCGATCGCATTGAAAGAAAGATCCTGCTCAAGGCTCCGCGCTCTCAAGTGTGGCGAGCCCTGGCCAATGCCGAAGCCTTCGGCCAATGGTTCGGTGTCGCCCTTGAGGGGAAACGGTTTGTGGCAGGTGAGCGTACCCAGGGGCAAATCACTTACCCAGGTTACGAACACCTCATCTGGGACGTAGCGGTGGAGCGAGTGGAGCCCGAGCGGGTGTTCTCGTTTCGCTGGCATCCTTACGCTGTTGAGCCACAGGTGGATTATTCCCAGGAATCTGAAACCCGGGTGCAATTCGAACTCGAGGACATGGATGGCGGTACTTTGCTCAAAGTCGTGGAGTCGGGTTTCAACAATATTCCCGAGGCCCGCCGGCTCAAGGCTTTTCGCATGGACAGCCGTGGCTGGGACGAGCAGATGGCCAACATTGAAACCTTCCTGAGCAAGTCTTGATCCTGGCCTGCTGACAGGGCTAAGGGTTTTCGGAGGGGGTTGTATAGCGAATGTCTTACACGAGATGGTAGCTATGTCGTCTATTTCATTTTGGATCCGAGGCGTAATCTGGACTCATCCACTGAAGCACAGGAAGTGCTCAGGATCAGGGACGATCGACCTTGCAAGGAAAGCTATCGACAGGGAGTCGTAATGGTCTTGGAAAAACCCGCTTCGGCGGGTTTTTTTTCGCCCATAAAAAGCCTGAAAGTCTCCTATAGCGAAACGCTTACACGCCGTTGCTGCTTTCTCGTCTTTTTCCGAAACTCGGATGAACCTAATCTATGTTCATCCACTGGGTACAGGGAGTGCTCAGGGTCATGGATGATTGGACCAGGCATGGAATGCCGGACAGGAAGTCAAATTGGTCCTCAAAAAACCCGCCTAGGCGGGTTTTTTTTCGTCTGTGAAAAAGTGAGCTGATCATGCCAGGCGCCGGGCCATGGTGCGGTCGGAACCATCGGCCGCCAAGGTTTGGCCGCCAGGCGTGCGGTCCGCGCCATCGGCCGCCAAGGTTTGGCCGCCAGGCGTGCGGTCTGCACCATCGGCCGCCAAGGTTTGACCGCCAGGTGTACGGTCAGCACCATCGGCCGCCAAGGTCTGCCCGCCAGGCGTACGGTCTGCACCATCGGCCGCCAAGGTCTGACCGCCAGGTGTACGGTCAGCACCATCGGCCGCCAAGGTTTGACCGCCAGGTGTACGGTCAGCACCATCGGCCGCCAAGGTCTGCCCCCCAGGCGTCCGATCGGCACCATCGGCGGCCACAGGCAACTGGTAGTCGCTAACTTGGGTAAAGAAACGGTCTTGCTGCTGGCTGGGCAAGGCAAACGCACTGATGCTCAGGGCGAAGGTGGTAACGGCGATCAAAGTGTTGAACGTTTTCATGGTAAAGACTCCGGTCATATCAAGGGGTGAGTGCCGGGTCGTTCAGATATCGCGATCTGCTGAACCCGTTGCAGCGGCGACGGTTGTCTTGCTGCATGGGTTCAGATTAGGGGCGAGGCGGGATTGGTCGTTAGACGGATACTGTCCTGGTTTTGCCTGATCCTGTTTGTGTGGGGGATCAGGCGCTACTGGCTTGCAGCGCCTGGGCACGCAAACGCGCGATGTCCTTGCTCGGAGAAGCGCCAAATAGACGGCTGTATTCGCGGCTGAACTGCGAAGGGCTTTCATACCCCATCTTGTAGCCGATTGACGAAACGTCGCTGTTCTCTGCCAACAGCAACCGTCGGGCTTCCTGCAAGCGCAGCTGTTTCTGGTATTGCAGCGGGCTCATGGCGGTTACGGCTTTGAAGCGGTGATGCAGTGCCGAAGGGCTGAGATTGATCATTTGTGCCAGGCTGTCGATGCTCAGCGGCTCGGCATAATGGGTATTGAGCCACTCGATGGCTCGGCTGATGCGATGGGTCTGGGTATCGGGAATGGCGATTTCATGCAAGCGCTGGCCTTGGGCGCCACGCAGCAGGCGGTAGAAAATCTCCTGTTGAGCCAACGGCGCGAGGGTGGCGATATCGTCCGGGCTGTCCAGCAGCCGCAGCAAGCGCAACACCGCGTCGAGTAATGGCGCATCGATACGGTCCAGGAATAACCCGCGTCTGGTTCTTTCGGCCGGTACGCCGATAGGGCTGGCGTCGGCAATCAGTCGGCAGATCTGCGCCGGGTCGATATCAAGACGGATGCATAAGTAGGGGCGCTCAGGGCTGGCTTCAATCACCTGGCCGGCCAACGGCAGGGTCACCGAGACGACGAGGTAATTGAGCGGGTCATACACGTAGCATTCGTCCGCCAGCCGCACTTCCTTGCGCCCCTCGATAATCACGCACAAACCAGGCTTGTGCACGGTGTGCAAGGCCTCGGTCGGCTGGTCGCTACGGATCAGGTGCAAGGCCTCGATGGCCGTGGGGTGGACGCCGAACTCCGGCGCAAAGCGCTTCATCAGGCTCGCCAGTTCGGCGCGGCGCTGGCTGACGCCATCGTCTGGCGCAATGTGGATGGACGTGGATACCGACATACCAATCAACCTCCCTGGCCAAATAAGTGGACCGCGCTAGTAAAACCGATTGCGCGGCTGTCGGCCAGAGTCGGTTTTATCGCTACAGGATCGTGCAAGTGCGCAGGAGGATCCGGCTAACCCGCGCCTGGGTCGGTTCCCTAATCTGGAGCTGTCAAAACGCTCCCTCCGGGGGCTAACACATCCAGACGAGGAAACCATCATGTCCGATATTCAAAACAAAGTAGTGGTCATCACGGGTGCCAGCAGCGGGATCGGTGAAGCAGCGGCGCGGCTGCTCGCGGCTCGCGGTGCTCGTGTCGTGCTTGGCGCCCGGCGCATCGATCGTTTGCAAACACTGGTACACGAACTCGAAACCGCCGGCCAGCAAGCGGTCTGCAAGGCCGTGGACGTGACCCGTCGCGACGATGTCCAGAACCTGATCGACTTTGCTGTCGAGCGGTTCGGCCGGGTCGATGTGATCATCAACAACGCCGGGGTCATGCCGCTCTCCAAGCTCGAAGCTCTGAAAGTCGAGGAGTGGGACCGCATGATCGACGTCAACATCCGTGGCGTGCTTCACGGCATCGCTGCCGGCTTGCCGCTGATGCAGCGCCAGCGCAGCGGCCAGTTTATCAACATCGCGTCCATTGGTGCCTATGCCGTCAGCCCGACCGCCGCGGTGTATTGCGCCACCAAGTTTGCCGTGCGGGCGATTTCCGAAGGCTTGCGCCAGGAAGTCGGGGGGGATGTGCGCGTGACGGTGATTTCCCCTGGCGTGACCGAATCGGAACTGGCCGAGAGCATTTCCGATGAAGGTGGACGTGCCGAAATGCGTGAGTTCCGCAAGATCTCCATTCCGGCCGAAGCCATCGCCCGGGCAATCGCTTACGCCATCGAACAACCGGCGGACGTGGACGTCAGCGAACTGATCGTGCGGCCTACCGCCAGCCCGTTCTGAACCCAGGTTTACCCAACAGGAGATATCCCATGAGAAAGGCCTTTGGAGACCAGGACAAATTTGTCGGCCTGTGGGTGACGGCTGATGGCGTGATTCGCCATCGGCTGCTGCCGGGAGGGCGTTATGACGAAGCGCGAGGTTTGCGTGAAAGCGCCTACCAGGGCGATTACTGGCTGCAGGACGACCATATCGAATACCACGACGATACCGGCTTCACCGCCGATGGGGATTTTCGTGAGGGCGTGCTGTATCACGCGGGGATGGTGTTGTATCGCCAAGGTGAGTGATGAACCCAAGGTTGGCACCTGACCGTTGTGGCGAGGGGATTTATCCCCGCTGGGGCGCGAAGCGCCCCCCATTCGAGCTGCTTGACACACCACTGCGTCAGGTTTTGGGGCTACTTCGCAGCCCCGCAGGGATAAATCCCCTCGCCACAGGTTTAATCCTGTCTCCAGTTAGCAGTTTATGCCTGGCTGAGGTCCATCGTTACACCCGTTCCAACCGCGCCGCAGCACGCTGGGCGATCTGCGAGCGCACCCGGAACGACTCTGCGGTACGCCGGTGCGCTTCCTCCAGGACGCGCGTCGGCGCAGTGTCCGGGCTGCCGGCGTTGAACGGCGGGGCAGGGGCATATTCGAGTTGCAGTTGGACCAGTTCGGCGGTGTCCTGGTCGAACAGTTCGGCCGCCAGGGTCAAGGCAAAATCGATCCCGGCGGTAATGCCGCCACCAGTGAACAGGTTGCCATCGCGGACCACGCGATCCTTGACCGGCGTCGCGCCCAGGGTTTGCAGCAGGCTGTGATAGGCCCAATGGGTGGTGGCGCGCTTGCCCTGCAACAGGCCCGCCGCACCGAGCACCAGCGAGCCGGTGCACACCGAGGTGATGTATTTCGCCTCGGCGGCCTGCCGCTTGATGAAGGCCAGCGTCTGCTCGTCTTCCATCAGAGGGCCGACACCGGTGCCGCCGGGGACGCAGATCACGTCGAGCTTCGGGCAGTTCTCGAACGTAGTGGTGGGCAACAACACCAGCCCGGTGCTGGCGGTGACCGGGGCCAGGTCCTTCCAGATCAGGTGGACCTTCACGTCTGGCAACGAGGCCAGTACGTCGTAAGGGCCGGTCAGGTCCAACTGTTGGACCTGGGGGAATAACAGCAAACCGATCTGCAGCGTCATGTCACGTTCTCCTGTGGATGATTGCCCGAGGGGTGGACGGTTCTACTTTAGATCCGTAGGCTCTGGCGTATACGCCAATAAACCCACGAATCACGCCAATATGCCCAACTCGCCGAAAACCGTGCATGTCCTGGCCTTCGCCAACGTGCAAGTGCTGGATGTCACCGGACCCTTGCAGGTCTTTGCTTCGGCCAACGACCTGGCCCGCCAGCAAGGCCTGCCGTTGCCCTACGCGCCGACGGTCATCGCCGTGGGTGGCGGGGCGGTGACGTCCTCGGCGGGGTTGGCGCTGCTGGCCGAGCCGCTGCCGAGCGAAGGCAGCGATACGCTATTGATCGCTGGTGGCTGGGGCGTGTACGAGGCGGCGAAGGACCCGGCGTTGGTGGCCTGGGTCAAGGATCACGGCTTGCGTTCGCGGCGAGTGGCGTCGGTGTGCACCGGGGCGTTCCTGCTGGCCGCCAGCGGTTGGCTGGACGGACGACGCGTGGTGACGCACTGGACCCGCTGCGAACAACTGGCCGAGCAACATCCGCAACTGCGGGTCGAACCCAACCCGATTTTCATCAACGACGGTCCTGTGTGGACCTCGGCGGGGGTCACGGCTGGCATCGACCTGGCCCTGGCACTGGTGGAGGAAGATCTGGGTCGCGCGGTGGCCCTGGAAGTCGCCCGGCATCTGGTGGTGTTCCTCAAGCGTCCTGGTGGTCAATCGCAGTTCAGCGTGACGTTGTCGCTGCAAAAACAGGGCAGTCGGTTCGATGACCTGCATGCCTGGATCGCCGAAAACCTCACCCGTGACCTGGGCCTGTCGAGCCTGGCCGCCGAGGTGGGCATGAGCGAGCGCAGTTTTGTCCGGCACTACCGCGCCGACACCGGCCAGACCCCGGCGCGGGCGGTGGAGTTGATTCGCGTGGAAACCGCTCGCCGTCTGTTGTCCGATACCGCCGTATCGATCAAACGGGTGGCGGTGCAATGTGGCTTCGGTAGCGAAGAAACCTTGCGCCGCAGTTTCCTGCGGGCCATGGGCGTAACGCCCCAGGCCTATCGCGAGCGCTTCGCCGTCAGCCCTCAAGCAGATCCAGCAATGCCTTGAGCGTGGCCTCAGGGGCCTCCTGGGGAATGTTATGGCCCACGCCGGCCAGCACGCGGCGCTCATAAAAACCGCTGAAATGCTCGGCGTCTTCATCGTGTTCCGGCGCGGGCCCCACGCCATCGTCGGCCCCGCACAAGGAAATGCTCGGCACGCTGATGGCTGGCTGTGCTGCCAGTTGCTCCTCCATCCACTCCAGCGTCGGGTCGCCCGGTGCGTACATGAAGCGATGGCGGTAGGAATGGATCACCACATCGACGAAGTCCGGGTTGTCGAACGACGGGGCGCTGAGGGGATACAGTTCGGCGCCGCGCTTCCAGGTGGGAGACCACAGGCGCCAGAGCAATTCACACAATTCACGGCGGTTTTGCGTCAGGCCTTCGACACCCCGGGCCGTGTGGAAGTAGTACTGGTACCACAACCGATGTTCGGTTTCCGGGGGCAGTGGCTGGGTGGAGCGGGGAATGTCCTGCAGATTGTAGCCGTCGCCGGTCACCAGGCAGCGCACGCGCTCGGGCCACAGCGCCGCGACGATACACGCCGCCCGCCCACCCCAGTCGTAGCCGCACAGTGCCGCTTGGGGGATGGAGAGTGCGTGCATCAAATCCAACAGGTCCTGGGCCAGGGCCGCTTGCTGGCCTGAGCGCAGGATGGCCGGGTTGTTGAACCGGGTCGGGCCGTAGCCGCGCAGGTAGGGCACGATGACCCGGTAGCCGCGCTCGGCCAAGACGGGCGCTACTTCGTCGAAGGCCCTCGGGTCGTAAGGGAAACCGTGCAGCAAGATGATCGGCTCGCCGCTGGCGGGGCCATGTTCTTCGTAAGCGATGCGCAACAGCGGCGTCACTGCGAAGTTGACCTTGGGATTCAAGTTCATGTTGGCCTCCGGTATAGCGCGGTTGCAGTCAGGCAGGCTCCTGATTGACGTATTTGGCCCGATCCGGCGTGAAGGTCACGATCATCTTCGTGTTGGCGCAGGTCAGGGTGCGTTCCTGAGTCAGGTCGATGTCCAGGTCTTCACCGCGCAGGCCCTGCCATTGGGCAAGGTATTTGAGGCAGCCGAATTTTTCGCTTTTTTTCAGGCTGCGGCTCACGCCACCTTTCCAGCCTAGCACCGGCAACTCACCGGCCAGGCAGCGTTGCGCCAGCTCGGGAAACCTCACCGCGCGATCGCGGCCGATTTCCCAGCATTTGATCAGGCCCCGGTCCTGGCCTTCCCAGAGCTCTTCGCGGGTCAGGCCTGTTCGGGGTGGGGTGGTGATGGGGCGTTTGATATGAGTCATGTCAGATCCTTGAGTCGGGTTTTTATCGGGCAGCTCCGCTGCACCCGTGAGTGCATCGATCTTAGGAGAGGGTTGTGGGGCTGGCAACTCGAAAGGGGGCGTAACTGGTTTTTGTGGCGAGGGGATTTATCCCCGCTGGGCTGCGCAGCTGCCCCTTAAACAGTCAACTCAATCTGCCTGATGCACCGAAGCGCTGGTTACAGGGGCCGCTTCGCAGCCCAGCGGGGATAAATCCCCTCGCCACAGTGGTGCGGTGTTCCTACAAAAAAATAGGTGAACCGGAATTTTCTGACGAGTCGCGGCGGTTGCCGGTTAGGAAAGGGCAGGGATAGGCTTTGCTCGTCGCTGCAAAATCAGCGACCGGGTTTGGTCACCCGTCCAATGTCAGGCGCACACGCGCCAACCTCAGCATGTCGGCGCTTTTTTGTGTGCTTGTCGGTATGCTTTGCGGTGGGCTGTGCGCGGGGCACTTTCGAGTGCGCCGGGTGCCTGACTTCCCGGTTGACCAACCTGCGTATAGCCCACCACCCTCGTTTGGTCACGAGGTGGGTGAGCTCAACTTCAAGTCAGGAGTTTCACTATGGTCAAGATCACCCCCAACCCGCCACGCGCCGAAGACCTCTCTGCCTACACCACCCTCGACACAAAAAAACTCCGCGAAGCCGCCGACCGGGCGTTGAACATCCACTTGTCGCCCACCCCGCCCAAACCCGACACCCAGGACGGCCAGGTTTTCACCGTGGTCCCCGGCCTCAACACCGAATCAGTGCTGACCACCCTCAGCGAAACCCTGGCCTCGGCCGATGCGCTGGTCAGTGACCTGGGGTTCGAGTTGGAAGGTTCCCGGCGGCATGTTGCGCTGGGGATCCAGCAGTTGATCGAGCTGGCCAGGTTGCTGGCCAACCGCGCGTTGGATGACATCGAGCTGGCCGAGTCGACACGCTAGCTGGCGCAATGCTTTTGTGGCGAGGGGATTTATCCCCGCTGGGCTGCGAAGCAGCCCCAAAACCCGATACAGTGGCGTGTCAGGTAGATTGAATGGGGGCCGCTTCGCGCCCCAGCGGGGATAAATCCCCTCGCCGCAGTGTGTTCACTCGAAAGTGGTACCGATCTCGCTCACGGCTGCCAATGATTCTTCTCCCCGCTCAACTTGCGGTCCAGGAAGCTCGCCGCGCTGATCAACGCCAGGTGAGTCAGGGCCTGCGGCGTGTTGCCCAAGTGGTAGCCGTGGCTGTCGAACTCTTCGGCGTACAGCCCCAGCGGGCTGGCGTAGCGCAGCAGTTGTTCGAACTCCAGCTGGGCTTTCTCCACGCGGCCGGCGCGGGCCAGGCATTCGACGTACCAGAACGAGCAGGCCGCGAATGAGCCTTCGATGCCGCTGAGGCCGTCGATGGGGCTGTCGTCGTTGCGGTAGCGATAGACCATGCCGTCGCGCACCAGGCTTTTTTCAATGGCGTCGAGCGTCGAGAGCCAACGCGGATCGCGGGCGCTGACGAAGCGCACCAGAGGCATCAACAGCATCGAGCCGTCCAGGGCGGTGCTGCCCAGGCGCTGGACGAAATGCTGGTGTTCCTCGCTCCAGAAATTGGTCCAGATGTCCTGGTAGATGGCCTGGCGGGTTTCGTCCCAGCGGGCGAACGGGGCGGGCAGGGAGCGTTTTTCAGCCAGGCGGATGGCGCGATCGACGGCGACCCAGCACATCAGCCGTGAATGCAGAAAATGCTGTTTGTCGCCGCGCATTTCCCAGATACCCACATCCTTGTCCTGCCAGACCTTGCACACTTGGTCGACCACGTCGACGGTGTGTTTCCAGCCTTGATGGGAGATGGCTTCGCCGTATTTGTTGACCAGGTACACGGCGTCCATCAGCTCGCCGAAGATGTCCAACTGCACCTGTTGGTAGGCCAGGTTGCCGATGCGCACCGGTCGTGCGTTGCCGAAGCCGCTCAGGTGCGGCAGCTCGGTTTCCGGCAGCTCCAGCCGACCGTCCAGGCCGTAGAGGATATTGAGTTTGATCGGCTGGTCACAGCAGTCGCTGACCCGCTCGCGCAGCCAGCGCATGTAGGCGTTGGCTTCTTCGACGAAGCCCAGGCGCATGAACGCGTAGACCGTGAACGAGGCGTCGCGGATCCAGGTGTAGCGGTAATCCCAGTTGCGTTCGCCGCCACGGGTTTCCGGCAGGCCGAAGGTGGCGGCGGCGAGGATCGCGCCGTGTTTGCGCGAGGTCAGCAGTTTCAGCGCCAGGGCGGAGCGGTTGACCACTTCTCGCCAGCGTCCGCGATAATTCGATTGGCCGATCCAGCCGCGCCAGAAGGCCAGGGTGCGTTCCAGGCAAATTGCGCTGACGTCATCCTGAAGCCGCGGGTCGTCGATGCCGCCCAGCAGGAACTCGGCGCTCTGGCCCTGTTCCAGGGTGAACTCGGCCACCGCCGCATTGCCGTCCAGCGTCATGGGCTGATCGGCGCACAAGCGCAGGCTCGGTTGCCCCGGCGCCTCGAAACAGATGTGGGCACCATCCTGGCGTGCGGTGGTGGCGGCCCGGGCATAATCGTGACGCACCGCGCAGCGCATGCGAAACGTCGCACTGCCGATGGTCATGCGCACCCGGCGCATCAACACTGGCAGATCATCCTCGCTGTCGCCGATGGGCAGCAGGTCGGTGACCTCCACCACGGCGTCGTCGCTCAGCCAGCGGGTTTGCAACACGTTGGTGTCGGGCAGGTAGATTTGCTGGCGGCGGGCGTTCGACAGGTCTGGCGCGAGTTGGAAGATGCCTGCCTCCGGGGTGTCCAGCAGCGAGCAGAAGATCGATGGGCTGTCGAATTCCGGCCAGCAGAAAAAGTCGACACTGCCGCGGTCGTTGACCAGCGCAGCAGTGCGCATGTCGCCGATGATGCCGTGGTTCTCGATGGGGCTTTGCGGTTCGTCATGATCAGCCATTGTCGCGAAACCCCGGGTAAAGGCTCATCCCGCCATCGATGAACAGCGTGGTGCCCACCACATAATCGGACAAGTCCGAGGCCAGCCAGACCACGGCGTTGGCGACGTCTTCCACATCGCCGACGCGACCGTAAGGAATCAGTTCCAGCAATTTCTGTTCCTGCTCGCCCTCGGTGGCTTCGCGGTTGATGGCCGTGCGGATGGCGCCGGGGGCGATGCTGTTGATGCGGATGCGCTGGTGGCTGGTTTCCTGGGCCAGGCTCTGCATCAACAGATCGACACCGCCCTTGGACGCCGCGTAATTGACGTGGCCGGCCCAGGGAATGCGCTGGTGCACCGAACTCATGTGGATGATCTTGCCAGCGGCCCGGGACACGCCTTGGCGAATGCCCTGGCGGGTGAAAATCCGCAGGGCGGCGCGGGCGCAGAGGAATTGGCCGGTGAGGTTGGTACCGATCACGGTGTTCCAGTCCTCCAGGCTCATGTCGACGGCGGCGGCGTCTTTTTGCAGGCCGGAATTGGCCACCAGGATGTCCAATGTGCCAAAGGCTTCGAGGGTCTGGGCGAACAGCCGTTCGACGTCCTGCTCCTTCGACACATCGGCACCGACGGCGATGGCGCGGCCACCGTTGGCGTTGATTTCACGGGCCAGGTCTTCGGCCGGGCCGGCGCTGGAGTGGTAATTGAGCACGACGGCGGCACCGGCGGCGGCCAATGCCCTGGCCGCGCCTGCACCAATGCCGGAACTGGCGCCGGTGACCAGGGCAACCTGTCGGGCGAGGGATATCTGCATGGTCTAGCACCTTGAAAAGAGGGCCTTACCTGCTGACTGGTGTGAGGTGCGTAGAGTTCATTTGGGTGAAGCAGTCTTCACAATCCACTAACCACACCGCCCATGCCGAATACAAAATCTGTGGCGAGGGGATTTATCCCCGCTGGGGCGCGAAGCGGCCCCATTCGAACCGCCTGACACGCCACAGTTGCCAGGTTTTTGGGCTGCTGCGCAACCCAGCGGGGATAAATCCCCTCGCCACAGATAAATCCCTCGCCACGAAAGCGGTGTCCGGCTGTTACCACCCACGCCCCGAATTCACCCAGAAATTCACCGACAACGACGTCGACACCGACTCCACCTGATGGAACCAACCTTCCGGCAAGAACAGCAAGTCCCCGGCCCCCAGTGTCACGCGCATGAAGGTCACGTCGCGGGCGTGGGGGAAGCGTTGGTAGTCCGGCGCGTCGGGGTTGAAATCACAGCCGTCCAGCCCGCCTTGGGGCGCCGTGGACCAGGTGCCAAGGGCTTCGCGGTGATGGGGGGCGGCGAGGGTGAAGGTTTTCTCGCCCCAGACCTGGGCGAACAGGTTGTCGGTGTCGTCGCGGTGCAGCGGCGTGAGGGTGCCCTTGGGGCCGATCCAGATGCGCGGCGGGATGAACAGCGAGCGGTCGAAGTAGGGCGGGTACTCGATCTGCTCCATCAACTGCACCGGCAGGATGTTGTTGCCCATGTAGGCCGGTGGTTCGCCATCGCTGCCCTTGACCGCCGGACTGTCCAGGGAGGCGATGAAATCGGCCATGGATGTGGAGCGGAAATCCCGCTCGGTGGAGAAGGTTTTCTTCACGTAGTCGCCGTGGCGGGTGATGCCTTGCAGTTCGGCAAAATGCACCAGGGATTCTTCGCGGCTGAGCTTGAACAACGGCCAGTCCTGCAAGGCATCGCTGATGACCAGCGGAATACCGTGGGGCAAATAACGCGCTTGGAACTCCCGCACCGACAGCCCACTGCGGGGCCGACGCTCCACGCTACGTTGGACCGGCAGGCTGGCGGTGAGTGTTTCGCTAAAGCGTGGTGGGGTGGGGTAGCGCTTGTTCATGTCGACCTTTTCCGCCACGCCACCGCCATGCCGGGCATGGTCGATGATCTGCGGCAGCAACGTCGCCAGGCCCATGTTGCCGCCGATCTTCAGGCGACCGCTGGCAAACAGTTCTTCAACGTTGGCCATGCCGGCCATGATCCCGAGGAAATCCTTTTCCGCCACTTCAATGGTGACGTCAGGACTGGTGTGCCGACCGGCCTGGGTACGGCTGCTGGCCTTGACCTCGGACCAGTACGCCTGGTGCGGGCCGAACACGAATTGGAAAACGCCTTCGATGCCAACGGCGCCGGCATTGGCGAACAGCTTGCCCAGGATGGTTTGCAGGTCCACGGCGGTCACTCTTGCGGGTTTTTGGTCTTAGCAGGTAACGAGGGCCTGGATCAGAAATTTAGGCCCCGTCACTGCATCATCGACCGTCGCCCTAACGCGTCGCGACCATGAACACCCGGGGAAACGGCAGCAGCACCGTCCCATCGTCCAGGGCCGGATAAGCCTGTTCGATTGCCTGGAGATAGCGCGCCAGGAACTGCTCGCGTTGGGCCTCATCCAGCGGCTCGAGAAAGGGCCGCAAGGCGCTGCCCTTGAACCACTCCACCACGCCTGCGGCGCCGCCGGCCAGGGGGTGATGGTAGGTGGTGCGCCATACATCGACGCGGCTGCAGTGGGGCTTGAGGATTGAGTAATACGTGCTGGGATCCGCAACTTCGGTACGTGAATCAGCCGCCCCGGCCAATTGGTTGGCCCACGGTCCATCGGCGGCGATTTCCCGCATCAGGCGGTGGGAGGGCTGGTGCAGGGTGTCGGGCATCTGGATCGCCAGGCTGCCGCCGGGGGCGAGTTTGCCGAGCAGCGCGGGCAGCAGGCTGGTGTGATCGGGCAGCCATTGCAGCACGGCGTTGGCGAAGATCACGTCGAATGGGCCGGGTTCATCCCATTGGCCGATGTCGGCGGTGTCGAACGCCACGGCGGGCAAGCGTTTACGCGAGGCGTCGACCATGTCGCTGGAACTGTCCAGGCCGCGCACCGTGGCACCGCTGAAATGTTCCACCAACAGTTCGGTGGAATTGCCCGGGCCGCACCCCAGGTCGATCACCGAACGGGCCTGGGTGGGGGGAATGGCGGCGAGCAGGTCCCGGGACGGACGGGTGCGTTCCTGTTCGAAGGTGACGTATTGCTTGGCGGACCAGGCCATGGCGTTCTCCTGTGCGGCGCAGTGAGTCGAGGTGCGGCCAGTATAAGGCCGGGTGAAGAAGATAGAGGGAACGTAACGGTTTTGACTAATTCTGTGGGTTACGATTTCGTTATCTTCCCTACACGACCGATCGGAGAAAACCGCAGTGACCCAACTGACCCTGCTGTGCCTGCCTTATTCCGGCGCCAGCGCGATGGTGTACAGCCGCTGGCGGCGCAAGTTGCCGGCATGGCTGCAGGTGCAACCGGTGGAACTGCCGGGGCGCGGGGCACGTTTCGACGAGCCGCTGCACACCGACGTGGGCCCGTTGGCGATGCAACTGGCGCGGGAGCTGCTCCCATCGCTCCGGGCTCCTTATGCCTTGTTCGGCCACAGCCTGGGCGCACTGCTGGCCTGTGAAATCGCCCACGCCTTGCGTGAGCTCGGCGGCCCGGAGCCGGTGGCGCTGTTTGCCTCCGGCACGGCGGCACCGACGATGCGAGCCGACTACGATCGCGGTTTCGCCGAGCCGAAAACCGACGCACAACTGATCGAGCAACTGCGCACCCTCAACGGTACGAGCGAGGAGATCCTGGCCAATGAAGAGTTGATGGCCCTGACCTTGCCGATCCTGCGGGCCGATTTTTTGCTGTGTGGACGTTTCCAGCCGCGAGTGCGACCACCGCTCAACTGCCCGGTGCACGTACTCGGTGGCACCGCCGACAAGGCCACCACGGAGCAACTGATCGGCTGGCGCCAGGAAACCACGGGCAGCTTCTCGGTGGACATGCTGGCGGGTGGGCACTTCTTTATCCATGAGCACGAGGCCAAGGTGCTGCGGCTGATCAAGGATCAGTTGAGCGTGCATCATCGGCGGCATGGGTTGGCCATCAGCGCCTGATCCACTGATTCCCCAACAATCTGGCTCTTGTGGCGAGGGGATTTATCCCCGCTGGACTGCGAAGCAGTCCCGCCCAAGGACAACCTCAGTCAACCTGATACACCGGGTAGGCAGTTTTTGGGGCCGCTTCGCGCCCCAACGGGGATAAATCCCCTCGCCACAATGTGAGTGGTCTGTTCAATGTCTGGATGCTCTTCCTGACATCTATTCTCAAACGCTAATTTTTCCGGTCTGCATTCGTTTTATAGGGACGACTTGCCTTTGTGCCTTGTGCCCACTGATTCCGGATACCCCAGAAATGAATGCTGAAGACGCCTTGAAACTTGCTCGCCGGTTTATCGGGTTGCCCCTGGACAAGCGCCGGATGTTCCTGGCCGCGTTGGCCAAGGAGGGCGTGGAGTTCAGCGGTTTTCCCATCCCTCGGGGCGTCGAGGCCGAGGATCGCCAGGCCTTGTCTTACGCCCAGCAGCGCATGTGGTTTCTCTGGCAACTGGAGCCCGACAGTGGCGCCTACAACCTGCCGGGAGCGGTGCGGCTCAAGGGGGCATTGAGCCTGTCAGCGTTGGAACAGGCTTTCGCCGATCTGGTCGCGCGCCATGAAACCCTGCGTACGGTGTTCCAGCGCCAGGCCGACGACAGCCTGCTGCAAGTGCCCTCCAGCACTGCGCTGGTGATCGGCCACAAGGATTTCAGCGCCTTGCCAACCGTCGAACGCGAGCAAGCGGTGCGCCAGGCCGCCGAAGAGCAATCGATGCAGCCTTTCGACCTGTCCAGCGGCCCCTTGCTGCGGGTCGAACTGCTCAAGCTCGATGAGCAGGAACACGTGCTGCTGCTGACCTTGCACCACATCGTCTCCGATGGCTGGTCGATGAACGTGCTGATCGACGAGTTCATCCGTTTCTACGACGCCCATGAAGCGGGCGTTGCCCCGCAACTGGCCGATTTGCCGATCCAGTACAGCGACTACGCCCTGTGGCAGCGGCGCTGGCTGGAGGCCGGCGAGCTGCAGCGTCAACTCGATTACTGGCAGGCGCAACTGGGTGACGAGCACCCGGTGCTGGAGCTGCCAATCGACTATCCGCGGCCGGTGCTACCGAGCTATCGCGGCCGTCGCCTGGAACATGTGGTGGAGGCCGCGCTGGTCGAGCAACTGCGCGGCGTTGCCCGGCAGCACGGGGTCACGTTGTTCATGCTGCTGCTGGGCACCTTCAATATCCTGCTGCATCGTTACACCGGACAAGACGAACTGCGGGTCGGCGTGCCGATCGCCAACCGCAACCGCCGGGAGATCGAAGGGCTGATCGGCTTCTTCGTCAACACCCAGGTGTTGCGCGTGCAACTGGACGGCCAGGCTCGCCTCGGCGATCTGCTGCGGGATATCAAGGAAACCGCCCTCGGCGCCCAGGCCCACCAGGATCTGCCCTTCGAACGGCTGGTCGAGGCAATGAAACTTGAGCGCAGCCTGAGCCACAACCCACTGTTCCAGGTGATGTACAACCACCAGCCGGAAGTGGCCGACGTCACCACGCTGAAAGTCGGCAGCGGCCTGGAGTTGGGCGTCATCGAGTGGGAGTCCCGCAGCACCCAGTTCGACTTGAGCCTGGATACCTATGAAAAGGGCGGGCACCTGCATGCGGCGTTCACCTACGCCAGTGACTTGTTCCATCCCGAAACCATCGAGCGCATGGCCCGGCACTGGACGCTGCTGTTGCGCAACATCGTCAACGACCCGCAGCAGCGCGTCGGTGAGCTGGCGTTGTTGGCGCCGACCGAACATCGGCAGTTGATCTCCGATTGGGCGCGCCACGATACGACCTGGCCGAGCGAGCGCCCGGTGCATGAACTGTTCGAGGCGCAAGCTGAACGCAGCCCAGATGCCATCGCCTTGATCTGCGATGGACAACGGTTGACCTATGACCAGCTCAACGCTCGCTCCAATCGCCTGGCGCGCACGTTGGTGGCGGCGGGTGTCGGTCCTGACGTGCTGGTGGGCATCGCTGTCGATCGGAGCCTGGAGCTGGTGGTCGCCATTCTTGCCGTGCTCAAGGCCGGCGGTGCGTACGTGCCGCTGGACCCTCAGTACCCGGCTGAGCGCCTGCGGTTCATGATCGAAGACAGCGCCAGCCGTTTGCTCCTGAGCCAGAGCCATTGGCTTGAACGCCTGCCCGTACCCGAGGGCGTGCGTTGCCTGTGCCTGGACCAGGCCGAGTCCTGGGAGAGTGCCGAGCCAGGCAACCTGCAGCGCAAGGTTTGGGCCGAGAACCTGGCCTACGTGATGTTCACCTCCGGCTCGACGGGGCGGCCGAAAGGCGTGGGTATCAGCCACGGCGCGCTGAGCAAGCATGCGTTCGCCTCGCAGCACTATTACGCCTTGAGCAGCGCCGATTGCGTGCTGCAATTCGCCACGTTCAACTTCGATGCCTTTGGCGAGCAACTGTTCGGCCCGCTGACCTGCGGCGCCTCGGTGTTGCTGCGCGGCAACGAAGTGTGGGACAGCGAAACCCTGTACCGCCAGATCGTCGAGCAGGGCATCACGGTCATGGACCTGACCACCGTCTACTGGAACATGATCGCCAAGGAGTTCGCCGCTGTCGGTCCGCGTGACTACGCGGCGCTGCGCCAGGTACACAGCGGTGGCGAGGCGATGCCGCCCGAAGGCGTGCAGGCCTGGCGCCGGGCCGGGCTTGAACAGGTCAAGCTGCTCAACACCTACGGCCCGACCGAAGCCACGGTCACGGCCACCACCCTTGATTGCAGCGACTATGTCTTCAATCGCCGACCACTGCCGCTGACCCTGCCCATTGGTCAACCGCTGCCAGGCCGGCACACCTATCTGCTGGATGCGCACCTTGAGCCCACCCCGGTGGGGGTGATCGGCGAGCTGCTGATTGGCGGCGAGTTGCTGGCGCGCGGTTACTTCCAGCGCCCGGGCTTGACCGCCGAACGGTTCATCCCTGATCCGTTTTCCACCACCGGCGCGCGCCTGTATCGCACCGGCGACCTGGCGCGTTTCAACACCTTGGGCCAGATCGAATACGTCGGTCGCGTTGACCATCAAGTGAAGATCCGCGGTTTGCGCATCGAGTTGGGGGAAGTCGAAGCACGCTTGCTGGAACTGGAGGCAGTCAGCGAAGCCGTCGTATTGGCGGTGCAGGGTGGCAGCAGCCTGCAACTGGTGGGTTACGTGGTGCCCCAGGACGCAGCGCTGGTGTCGGCCTCGGCCGAGGAGCAGGGCGCGGCGCGGGAAACCCTCAAGGCGCAACTCAAGGAGCGCCTGCCGGATTACATGGTGCCGACCCAACTGCTGTTCCTCGCGCAATTGCCGCTGAGTCCCAACGGCAAGCTCGACCGCAAGGCCTTGCCTTCAGTCGATGCCAGCCAGTTGCAGCAGGCCTTTATCGCGCCTCGCAGCGAGCTGGAACGAGGCATCGCGGCCATTTGGCAGGACGTGCTCAAGCTGGAGCAGGTCGGCCTGACCGACAACTTTTTCGAGCTGGGCGGCGACTCGATCATCTCGATCCAGGTGGTCAGCCGCTCGCGCCAGGCTGGCATTCATTTCACCCCCCGTGACCTGTTCCAGCATCAAACCGTGCAAGGGCTGGCGCGTGTCGCGCAGCAGGGCGGCAGTGGGCTGGTCATCGATCAGGGAGCAGTCATTGGCGAGCTGCCGTTGCTGCCCATCCAGCAAGTGTTTTTCGAGGACGCCATTGCCCAGCGTCACCACTGGAACCAGGCCGTCTTGTTGCGCAGCCATCTGCCGTTGCAAACACCGGCGTTGTTACAGGCGCTCAACGCATTGCTGGCGCATCACGATGCCTTGCGTTCGCGTTTCATCGAAACCCCCGACGGCTGGCGTGCCGAGGTGGCGCCGGTGGAGGTCGACCCTGAGCTGCTGTGGACGGCGGACAACCTGAGCGCCGCCGAGCTGGAGGAGCTCTGTGCCAAGGCCCAGTGCAGCCTGGATCTGCAAAATGGCCCGCTGTTGCGTGCGGTACTGGCGAGCATGGCCGATGGCAGCCAGCGTCTGCTGTTGGCCGTGCATCACCTGGCCGTGGACGGTGTGTCGTGGCGCATCCTGCTGGAAGATCTGCAACGGGCTTATCAACAGGCCAGTGCTGGCGGCGCCATCAAGTTGCCAGCCAAGACCAGCGCCTACAAGGCCTGGGGCGAGCATTTGCAGGCCTATGCCAGCACCGAAAGCGTGCAAGCCGAATTGACGTTCTGGCAGCAACAACTGCAAGGCGCTGTGGTCGATCTGCCTTGGGATAACCCCCAAGGTAGCCGGCAGAGCCGTTACGCCAAAGTGCTGCACAGCCGTCTCGACAAAAACCTCACCCAGCAACTGCTGCAACAGGCTCCCGCAGCGTATCGCACCCAGGTCAATGACCTGCTGCTGACCGCCCTGGCGCGGGTGATCTGCCGCTGGACCGGGCAGGCCGACACCCTGATCCAACTGGAAGGCCATGGCCGCGAAGAGTTGTTCAAAGGCGTCGATCTGACCCGCACGGTGGGCTGGTTCACCAGTCTGTTCCCGGTGCGCCTGACCCCGGCCGATAACGTCGGGGCCGCGATCAAGCAGATCAAGGAGCAACTGCGGGCGATCCCGAACAAGGGCATCGGTTTCGGTGTGCTGCGCTACCTCGGCGATGACACGGCACAGGTCCGTCTCAAGGCCTTGCCCTTGCCGTGCATTACCTTCAACTACCTCGGCCAGTTCGACGGCAGTTTCGATGCCCGCGAGGGGGCGCTGTTCAGCCCGGCGGGCGAAAGCGCCGGGCTCGAGCAGAGCCCCGATGCACCGCTGGACAACTGGCTGGGCGTCGAGGGCCAGGTCTACGACGGCGAGCTCGACTTGCGCTGGACGTTCAGCGATCAGCAATTCAACGAGGCGACCATCGCCCGCCTGGCCGATGACTATGCCCGCGAACTGGAAGCGCTGATCGGCCATTGCTGCTCGACCGATGCCATGGGCGTCACGCCGTCGGACTTCCCGCTGGCGCGCATCACCCAGGCGCAGCTGGATGCGATCCCGGTGTCGGCTGCTGCTATCGAAGACATTTATCCCCTGTCGCCGATGCAGCAGGGCATGCTGTTTCACACCCTCTACGAGCAGGGCACCGGCACCTACATCAACCAATTGTGCGTGGATGTCGACGGCCTGGACCCCGAGCGTTTCCGCGCCGCCTGGCAGGCGACCGTGGACGCCCATGAGATCCTGCGCAGCGGCTTCATCTGGCAGGGCGAGTTGCAAGAGCAGTTGCAGATCATCCACCGCCGTCTGGCGCTGCCCTACACCGTGCTCGATTGGCGCGCACGCCATGACGCCGCCCAGGCCCTCGAGGATTTCATTGCCGCTGACCTGGCCCGGGGCTTCGACCTGACCCAGGCCGGGCTGCTGCGGGTCACGCTGATTCAACTGAGCGATGCGCGCCATCACCTGATCGTCACCAACCACCATATCCTGATGGACGGCTGGAGCAGCGCGCAGATGCTCGGCGAAGTCCTGCAGCGTTATGCCGGTCAACAGCCGCCGCGCCCGGTCAGCCGCTATGCCGATTACATCCAGTGGCTGCAGCGTCAGGACGCCGCCCTCAGCGAAGCGTTCTGGCTGGAGCAACTGGCCGATCTGCAGGAGCCGACCGTGCTCGCCAACGCTGCGGCGGCGAGTGCTGAAGTGCGCAGTGAAAGCGGTCATGCGCTCAGGCATTACACGCTGAACGCGCCGCGCACTGAACGGCTCAACGCGTTCGCCCGCCAGCAGAAGGTCACCGTCAACACCCTGGTGCAGGCGGCGTGGCTGCTGCTGTTGCAGCGTTACACCGGCAGCGCCTGCGTGGCGTTCGGCACCACCGTGGCCGGGCGGCCGGCGGAGCTGGTGGGCATCGAGCAGCAGGTCGGCCTGTTCATCAACACCTTGCCGGTGATCGCCGGCTCGCGTCCGGACCAGACGGTCGCGGCCTGGCTGGCCGCCGTACAGGCGCAGAACCTGAGCCTGCGCGAGTTCGAGCACACGCCGCTGGCGAGCATCCAGCGCTGGGCCGGGCAGGGCGGTGGCGCGTTGTTCGACAGCCTGCTGGTGTTCGAGAACTTCCCGATTTCCGCGGCGTTGCAACGTGGCACCGCCCAAGGTGTGGTGTTCGGTGAAGTCGCCAACCAGGATCAGACGCACTACCCACTGACCCTGGGCGTGACCTTGGGCGAGACGCTGGCGCTGCACATGAGTTTCGATCAGGCGCATTTCAGCGTCGCAACCATCGAGCGCTTGAGTGCACAACTGCTGCACTTGCTGGAGCGATTCGCCGACTCCGCCGAGCGTCGCCTCGGCGAGATTGCCCTGGCCACTGACGAGGAGCACCAGGCGCAACAAGCCGCCAACCACCCGCAGCCATACCCGACCGACATCGCCGTACACCAGCGCATCGCCGATCTGGCAGCGCGCAAACCGCACAGCACGGCGGTGATCTTCGATGACCAGCGCTTCAGTTATGGCGAGATCGACCGCCGGGCCAACCAACTGGCTCACGTGCTGATTGCCCGTGGCGTGGGCCCGGAAACCCGGGTCGGCGTGGCCCTGCCGCGCAGCGAAGGGGTGATTGTCGCGCTGCTGGCGGTGCTCAAGGCCGGCGCTGCCTACGTGCCGTTGGACACCAGCTACCCCCGTGAACGCCTGGCCTACCTGATCGAGGATTCAGGGCTGGCGCTGTTGCTCACCGATTCCCGAGTGTTGGCGCAACTTCCCCTGGAAGCCGCGGCCCAGGTGCTGGAGCTCGATCGCCTGGACCTGAGCCGGCAGCCGGCGGATGCACCATCGATCACTGTCGATCCGCAGAACCTCGCCTACGTGATCTACACCTCCGGTTCCACCGGCAATCCCAAGGGCGTGAGCGTGGCCCATGGTCCGCTGGCGATGCACTGCCAGGCCATCGGCGAGCGCTACGAGATGCGCGACAGTGATTGCGAATTCCATTTCATGTCCTTCGCCTTCGACGGCGCCCATGAGCGCTGGCTCACCAGCCTGACCCACGGCGCCTCGCTGCTGATTCGCGACGACAGCCTGTGGACCCCGGAACAGACCTACAACGCGATGCGCGAGCACGGCGTGACGGTGGTGGCGTTCCCGCCGGTGTACCTGCAACAACTGGCCGAACACGCCGAGCGCGAGGGCAACCCGCCGAAAGTGCGCATCTACTGCTTCGGCGGCGATGCGGTGCCCAACGCCAGTTTCGAACGGGTCAAGCGCGCCCTGGATCCGGACTTCATCATCAACGGCTACGGTCCGACCGAAACCGTGGTCACGCCGCTGATCTGGAAGGCCGGCCGCGAGGTGGCGTGCGGCGCCGCGTATGCGCCCATCGGCAGCCGCATCGGCGACCGCAGTGCCTACGTGTTGGACGCTGATCTGAACCTGCTGCCCCAAGGCATGGCCGGTGAACTGTACCTGGGCGGCAGCGGGTTGGCCCGGGGTTACCTGAACCGTCCGGGCCTGACGGCCGAGCGCTTTGTCGCTGATCCATTCAGCGCTGCAGGCGGCTTGCTGTACCGCACTGGCGATCGGGTGCGCCAGCGCGCCGACGGCACGTTCGATTACCTGGATCGCATCGACAACCAAGTGAAGATCCGTGGCTTCCGCATCGAGCTGGGTGAAGTCGAAGCCAGCCTGCAAGCCCTCGATGGCGTGCGCGAAGCGGTGGTGGTGGCCCAGGAAGGGGCGGCTGGCAGCGGCAAGCGCCTGGTCGCCTATGTGGTGGCCGATGAACCCGTGGGCAAGGATTTCGCCGAGCACCTGCGCGAGCAGCTCAAGGCAACCCTGCCGGCGCACATGGTCCCGGCCTATCTGCTGCTGCTTGAACGCTTGCCGCTGACCCCCAACGGCAAGCTCGACCGCAAGAACCTGCCCAAGCCTGACGTCAGCCACTTGCAGCACACCTACGTAGCGCCACGCAGTCCGCTGGAGCAACAACTGGCGGCGATCTGGCAGGACGTGCTCAAGCTCGGGCAAGTCGGCGTGCGGGATAACTTCTTCGAACTGGGCGGCGATTCCATCATTTCGATCCAGGTGGTCAGTCGTGCCCGGCTGGCCGGTATTCACTTCACGCCGAAGGATCTGTTCCAGCACCAGACCATCGAGGCCCTGGCCGTCGTGGCGCAGACCGGCGCGCCGTTGCAAGCGATCGACCAGCAACCGGTGACTGGCGAAACCGCGCTGCTGCCGATTCATCAGTGGTTCTTCGCCCAGCCGATTCCTGACCGTCATCACTGGAACCAGTCGGTGATGCTCAAGCCGGCCCAGACGCTGGATGCCCAGGCGCTGGAGCAGGCCTTGGGCGCGCTGATCGCGCACCACGACAGCTTGCGCCTGGACTTTATCGAACAGGGCGAAGGCTGGACCGCGCGCTATCGTGACGTCGAGGCGCAGGCCGCCGGCACGCTGCTGTGGCAAGCCGACGTCGCCGATCTCGCCGAGCTGGAAATGCTGGGCAATCAGGCCCAGCGCAGCCTGCAACTGGACGGCGGGTCGCTGATCCGTGGGCTGCTGGCGAACCTCGCCGATGGCACGCAGCGGCTGCTGCTGATCGTCCATCACCTGGTGGTGGACGGCGTGTCCTGGCGGATTCTATTCGAAGACCTGCAAAGCGCTTATCGCCAGACCCTGGCGGGCACGGCGGTGCAACTGCCGGCCAAGACCAGCGCGGTCAAAGCCTGGACCGCAGCGTTGCAGGACTACGCCACCAGCGCGCCCTTGCAGGCCGAGCTGGGCTTTTGGCAGCAACAGTTGCAAGGCGCTGCAGCAGGGTTACCGTGGGATAATCCCCAGGGCGGCCAACAGCACTGTCAAGCCGTGACGATCCGCACGGCACTGGATAAAACCCTCACCCGACAACTGTTGCAGCAAGCCCCGGCGGCCTATCGCACCCAGGTCAACGACCTGTTGCTGACCGCGCTAGCGCGAGTGATGGTGCGCTGGACCGGCGTGGACAGTGTCTGGGTCCAGCTCGAAGGTCACGGTCGTGAAGATCTGTTCGCCCATGTCGACCTGAGCCGCACCGTCGGCTGGTTCACCAGCCTGTTCCCCGCGAAACTGACCCCGGCTGCCGATCTTGGCGCTTCGCTCAAGCAGATCAAGGAACAACTGCGCGCCATCCCCAACAAGGGCATTGGCTTCGGCGCCTTGGCGCACCTGGGTGATGAGCACGCACGTCAAACCCTGCAAGGCTTGGCGAAACCGCAACTGACCTTCAACTACCTCGGTCAGTTCGACGGCAGTTTCGATGGCGCCGACGACGCCTTGTTCGTGCCCAGCACCGAGCGCGGCGGCGAAGAAGTGAACCTGCAAGGCCCGCTGGGTAGTCCGCTGGCCCTCGATGGCCAAGTGTTCGGCGGCGAGTTGGACCTGAGCTGGACCTTCAGCGCTGACCTGTTCAACGCCGCGACCATCCAGCGCCTGGCCGATGACTACGTGCAAGAACTCACGGCGCTCATCGCCCATTGCTGCGACCACCACAGCGGTGGCGTGACGCCGTCGGATTTCCCCCTGGCACGGTTGACCCAGGCGCAACTGGACACACTGGTCCCACACCCCCAGGCCATCGACGACCTCTATCCGCTGTCGCCGATGCAGCAGGGCATGCTGTTTCATACCTTGTTCGAACAGGACGGCGGCGACTACATCAACCAGCTGCGCCTCGACGTCGAAGGCGTCGATCCGCAGCGCTTCCGAGCGGCCTGGCAAACGGTGGTCGATGCCCATGACATCCTGCGCAGCGGTTTCTTCTGGCAGGGCGACCTGGCGCAGCCGGTGCAGATCGTCCAGCGCCGGGTCGAGCTGCCGTTCCGTGTGCTCGACTGGAGCGGGCATGCCGATCTGGATGGCGCCTTGCAAACCCTCGCCGATGAGGAACGTGCCCACGGCGTGGACCTGACCCAGGCGCCGCTGATGCGCCTGGTGCTGGTGCGCACCGGCACGTATCGTCATCACTTGATCTACACCAACCATCACATCCTGATGGATGGCTGGAGCAGCGCGCAGTTGCTCGGTGAAGTGTTGCAGCATTACCGGGGCGACAACGTGGCCCGTCCGGCCGGTCGTTATCGCGATTACATTGCCTGGCTGCAACGCCAGGACGCGGCCACCAGTGAAGCGTTCTGGACGCCTGCGCTGCAACGCCTGGAGACACCGACGCGGCTGGCCGACGTCATGCCAAAGCCGGCGCAGGCCGATGGCGGTTATGGCGATCACATGCAGGTGCTGGACGAGGCACTGACGCGCCGCCTGGAAGCCTTCGCCCGTGCCTCGAAAGTCACCGTCAACACCTTGGTGCAGGCGGCATGGCTGCTGCTGTTGCAGCGTTACACCGGCCGAGACACGGTGGCCTTCGGGGCGACGGTCGCCGGGCGTCCGGCGGATTTGCCCGGTATCGAGCAGCAGATCGGTCTGTTCATCAACACCTTGCCGGTAATCGCCAGCCCGCGAGCAGAGCAGTCCCTGGACAGTTGGTTGCAAACGGTGCAAGGGCACAACCTGGCGCTGCGGGAGTTCGAGCACACTGCGTTGCTGGACATCCAGCGTTGGGCCGGGCAGGGCGGTGAAGCGCTGTTCGACAGCCTGTTGGTGTTCGAGAACTACCCGATTGCCCAGGCCCTGGAGCAGGGCGCGCCGGATGGCCTGCGCTTCGGCCCGGTGGCCACCCAGGAGCAGACCAACTACCCGTTGACGCTGTTGGTGGGCCTGGATCGGCAGTTGTCAGTGCACATGAGCTACCAGCGGGCCAGTTTCGAGCCCGCCAGCGTGGCGCGCCTGGCGGCGCATCTGACCCAACTGTTGGGTCAGATGACCGCCGACGGCGAGCGCTGCCTGGGTGAGCTGTCGATGCTTGAGTTCGATGAGCATCAGCGCCTGACCCATGACTGGAACCCGGTTGACGCACCGTTCGAGCAAGCGCTGTGCATTCACCAGATGATTGCGCGCCAGGTTGCAACCGAGCCAGAGGCCTTGGCGGTGACCTTCGCCAACACGCGTCTGAGCTACCGCGAACTGGACGCTCACGCCAATCGCCTGGCCCATAAACTCATCGAACTGGGCGTGGGCCCGGAAGTGCGAGTGGGCGTGGCTATGCCTCGCTCCGAGCAGTTGCTGATCGCCTTGCTGGCGGTGCTCAAGGCCGGCGGCGCCTACGTGCCATTGGACCCGGACTACCCGACCGAACGCGTGGCCTACATGCTCGACGACAGCCGTGCGCGGGTGCTGCTGACTGAACACGCAGTGGCGGCGACGCTGAGCGTTCCGGCCGAGACCGTTGTGTTGCTGCTCGATCAGCTCGACTTGACGCAGTACCCGCTGAGCGCCCCGCACACCCAGGTCACCCCAGACAACCTCGCCTACGTGATCTACACCTCCGGTTCCACCGGCAAGCCAAAGGGCGTGGCGATTGCCCATCGCAACGTGCTGGCGCTGATCGACTGGTCCAGATCGGTCTACAGCCGCGACGACATCCAGGGCGTGTTGGCCTCGACGTCGGTGTGCTTCGATCTGTCGGTGTGGGAGCTGTTCGTGACCTTGGCCAACGGCGGCTCGCTGATCATCGCCCGCAACGCGCTGGAGTTGCCGCAACTGCCGGCCCGGGATCAGGTGCGCCTGATCAACACCGTGCCCTCGGCCATCGCCGCGTTGCAGCGTAGCGGTGAGATTCCAGCCAGCGTGCGCATCATCAACTTGGCCGGTGAGCCACTGAAGCAAAGCCTGGTGGACGCGCTGTACCAATGTGGGAGCGGGCTTGCTCGCGAAAGCGGAGGGTCAATCAATGATGGGCTGACGGACAGGACGCCTTCGCGAGCAAGCCCGCTCCCACAAGTTGGTGGTGTTGAGCATGTCTATGACCTTTACGGCCCATCCGAGGACACCACCTATTCCACCTGGACCCGTCGCACCGTCGGCGGTACGGCGAACATCGGCCGGCCGCTCAAGCACACCGCCAGCTACCTGCTGGACGCCGACCTGCAAGCGGTGCCCCAAGGCGTATCGGCGGAGTTGTACCTGAGCGGCGCGGGCATCACCCGGGGCTACCTCGGCCGCGCTGCGATGACCGCCGAGAAGTACGTGCCCAACCCGTTTTCCACAAATGGCGAACGCCTCTACCGCACGGGTGACCTGTGCCGTTATCGCGCCGATGGCGTGCTCGAATACCAGGGCCGCATCGACCATCAAGTGAAGATCCGTGGCTTCCGTATCGAGCTGGGGGAAATCGAAGCGCGGCTGCTGCAACAGGCCGAGGTGCGTGAAGTGGCCGTCCTGGCCCAGGACGCAGCGGGCGGCCAGCAACTGGTGGCCTACGTGGTCGCCCCGGCGCTGAACCTGGATGCCCCTGAAGAGTTGCGCACACTGCGCGATCAACTCAAGGCCGGGCTCAGGGAGCATTTGCCCGACTACATGATTCCGGCGCACCTGCTGTTCCTCGAACAACTGCCCCTGACCCCCAACGGCAAGCTCGACCGCAAGGCGCTGCCGGGCGTGGAGAGCGGCCTGTTGCAGGCCGGTTATGTCGCGCCGGCCAGTGAGCTTGAACAGCAGGTCGCAGCGATCTGGGCCGAGGTGCTCACGGTGGAGCGCGTGGGCTTGAACGATCACTTCTTCGAGCTGGGCGGCCATTCGCTGCTGGCGGTCAATGCCGTCTCGCGCCTGGCCCTCGAACTGGGGCTGACGCTGACCCCGCAACTGATTTTCCAGCACCCCGTCCTGAGGGATTTTGTCGCGCAACTGGACACCGGGGACGGGCCAATCAATGAACAGAAACTGAACAAGCTGGAAGCCCTGCTTGATGAAATGGAGGAAGTCTGATGGACAAGAGTGTTGCTTTGAGGATTGCCAAGCGCTTTATCACTCTGCCGCTGGACAAACGCAGGCTGTACCTGGAGAAGATGCTCGAAGAGGGTGTCTCGCCGGCCAACTTGCCCATTCCCGAGGTCCGTGGCGGGTTCGAAGACCTCCCGCTTTCCTACGCCCAGGAACGCCAGTGGTTCCTGTGGCAGATGGATCCGCACAGCTCGGCTTATCACATTCCCAGTGCCCTGCGCCTCAAAGGGCAGTTGGACGTGCCAGCCCTGGAGCGCAGCTTCAACGCCCTGGTCGAGCGTCACGAGAGCTTGCGCACCACCTTCATCGAGCGCGGTGAGCAAGCCGTGCAGGTCATCCACCCGCAGATGCCTTTGTCTATTGCGCTGGAGGCGTTGCCCGCCGGTTCGCCGACCAGCCAGGACGAGAGCATCAAGGCTTTCGTCGAGCGCGAAATCGCTCGCCCGTTCGATTTGCGCCAAGGGCCGTTGCTGCGGGTTTCGTTGTTGAAAATCGCCGAGGACGATCACGTGCTGGTGCTGATCCAGCACCACATCATTGCCGATGGCTGGTCGATGCAGGTGCTGGTGGATGAGCTGGTCCGCCATTACGCCGCCGACACGGCCGGCGAATCGCTGGCATTGCCGGAATTGACCGTGCAATACGCCGACTATGCGATCTGGCAGCGTCACTGGCTCGAAGCCGGTGAGCGTGAACGGCAGTTGGCCTATTGGCTCCAGACCCTGGGCGGCGAACAGCCGGTGCTGGAGTTGCCGTTCGATCATCCGCGCCCGCCGGTGCAAAGTTTTCGCGGTGCACGGCTGGACTTGAACCTGCCGCCGCAATTGGGGGCAGCGCTCAAGCAACTGGCCCAGCGCCAAGGGGCCAGCCTGTTCATGGTGCTGCTGGCCTCGTTCCAGGCGTTGTTGCACCGCTACAGCGGCCAGTCGCAGATCCGTGTCGGCGTGCCGGTGGCCAACCGCAATCGGGTCGAGACCGAGGGCCTGATCGGCTTTTTCGTCAACACCCAGGTGCTCAACGCCCAGGTCGATGGGCAGTTGCCGTTCGATAGCTTGCTCGATCAGGTCAAGCAATCGGCCATGGCGGCCCAGGCGCATCAGGACTTGCCGTTCGAGCAGTTGATCCAGGCCCTGCAGCCGGAGCGCAGCCTCAGCCACAGCCCGATCTTCCAGGTCATGTTCAACCATCAGACCACGGGCGCCGCCCAGGCCCGGCAGATGCATTTGCCGCAGCTGGGCATCGAAGACCTGGTGTGGGAAGGGCGCACCGCCCAGTTCGATTTGACCTTGGGCACTTATGAAACCGAGCAGGGCCTCGCCGCGGAACTGACCTACGCCACCGACCTGTTCAAGCCGCAGACCATCGAACGCCTGGCCCATCACTGGCAGAACCTGCTGCAAGGTATCGTCGAGGCGCCGCAGCAACGGATCGGCGAGTTGCCATTGCTCGATGCCGCCCAGCAGCGTCTGATGCAGCACGACTGGCGACGTGAGGTCGATCATGGCCCGGTGGCGTGTGTGCATCAGCGCATCGCCGAACAGGCCCGTATTCACCCCGATGCCTTGGCGCTGACCATCGATGGTCAGGCCCTGACCTACGGGCAACTGGACGCGCGCGCCAACCAGCTCGCCCACCGCTTGCTTGCCTTGGGCGTCACGCCCGACCAACTCGTGGGCATCGCCGTGGAGCGTAGCGTCGAGATGATTGTCGGCCTGCTGGCGATCCTCAAGTCCGGTGGCGCCTATGTGCCGCTGGACCCGGCGTACCCCGAGGATCGCCTGGCCTACATGATCGAGGACAGCGGCATCGAACTGCTGCTGACCCAGGCCCGTTTGCAGGCGGTATTACCGATTCCGCCAACCCTGCAAACCCTGTTGCTGGACCAGCCCGACGCCGCGTTGCAGGAGGCACCGCACACTTGCCCGGCGGTGCCGCTGAGCGCCGAACACCTGGCCTACGTGATCTACACCTCCGGCTCCACCGGCAGACCCAAGGGCGTGATGGTGCGCCATGGCGCGCTGAGCAATTTCGTCACCAGCATGCTCGTCCAACCCGGCCTGACGGCCAACGATTGCATGCTGTCGCTGACAACGTTTTCCTTCGATATTTTCGGCCTGGAAATCTACGGGCCGCTGTCGGCGGGCGCCAGCATCGTGCTGACCGGCCAGAACGTCCATCAGGATCCGCAAGCGGTGCTGGCGCTGATCGAGCGTCACGACGTGAGCGTGCTGCAAGCCACGCCTTCGAGCTGGCGCATGCTGTTGGATCATGAGCACGTTGCGTTGCTGGCCGAGCGCACCTTCCTGTGTGGCGGCGAGGCGTTGCCCCTGGAGTTGGCGCAACGGCTGCTGGCGCTGTCGCCGAAGGTCTGGAACCTCTACGGTCCGACCGAAACCACGATCTGGTCGGCGCTGCATCCCTTGAGTCTGGAAAACAGCCGTCCGTACCTGGGCAAGCCCCTGGACAACACCGCGCTGTACGTCGTTGGCAGCGACCTGACGCTCAACCCGCCCGGCGCGCCCGGTGAACTGCTGATCGGTGGCGATGGCCTGGCGCGCGGATACTTTCAACGCCCGGCCCTGACCGCCGAACGTTTTGTCCCGGACCCGTTCTCCACCACCGGCGAGCGTCTGTACCGCACCGGCGACCTGACTCGCTATAGGGCCGAAGGCGTGGTTGAGTACATCGGTCGCATCGACCATCAGGTCAAGATCCGCGGCTTGCGCATCGAGCTGGGGGAAATCGAAGCGGCGCTGCTGGCCCAGGACAGCGTGCGGGAAACCGTGGTGGTGGCCCATGACGGCCCGACCGGTGCGCAACTGGTGGGTTACGTGGTGCCGGCGACCGGAGAAGTAGCGGACGAGTCTGCGTTACGCGCTTCGCTCAAAGCTGCGCTCAAGGCGCAATTGCCTGAGTACATGGTCCCGGCGCATCTGCTGTTCCTGGCGCAACTGCCGTTGACGCCCAATGGCAAGGTCGATCGCAAGGCGTTGCCGGCCCCGGATGCCGGCGATTTGCAACAGGCCTACGTGGCACCGCGCAGTCAGCATGAGCAACAAGTGGCGGCGATTTGGCAGGAGGTGCTCAAGCTTGAGCGGGTAGGGCTGGAGGACAACTTTTTCGAATTGGGCGGGCACTCGCTGTTGGTCACCCAGGTGGTCTCGCGCATCCGTCGGACACTGGGGATCGAGGTGCCGCTGCGCAGCCTGTTCGAGCACGGCACGTTGCGCGATTTCGTCGCGGCCTTCGACCTGGGCCAAGCTGAACGACCGTTGGCGATGGTGCCGGTAGCCCGGGACAAGCCGCTGCCGCTGTCGTTTGCCCAGGAGCGCCAGTGGTTCCTGTGGAAAATGGACCCCGACAGCGCCGCCTACAACATTCCCACCGCCCTGCGACTGCGCGGGGCACTGGACAAAATCGCCCTGCGCCGCAGTTTTGAAGCCTTGGTAGCGCGGCATGAGAGCTTGCGCACCCTGTTCGTGGAGAACGATGGCGGCACTTGCCAGGTGATCCGTGCGCAAGGGCAGGTCGACTTCGTCGAACGGTGTTTGGCCGGTGATGATGAGGCCAGTGTCCAGGCATTCATCGAGCAGCAGATGCAAGCCCCGTTCGATCTCTTGAACGATGCGCTATTGCGCGTGGCGTTGCTGGAGTTGGCCGAGCAGGAGCACATTCTGGTACTGACCCTGCATCACATCGTGTCCGATGCCTGGTCATTACAGGTGATGGTCGACGACCTGATGAGCCTGTATTCGGCCTTCACCCAGGGGCAGCCCGCGTCGTTGCCGGCGCTGGCGGTGCAATACGCTGACTATGCGGTCTGGCAGCGCCAATGGATGGCGGCCGGTGAACGCGAGCGTCAACTGGCCTACTGGACCGCGCAACTGGGCGGTGAGCAGCCGTTGCTGGAGTTGCCCACGGACCATCCGCGCCCGGCGCAGCAGAGTCTGCGCGGTGCGCGTTTGCCGATTGTGCTCGATCGTGCGCTGAGCGACGCCCTCACAGCGTTGGCCCGCAGGGAAAACGTCACGCTGTTCGTGTTGTTGCTCGGTTCTTTCCAGGCCTTGTTGCATCGTTATAGCGGCCAGGCCGACATCCGCGTCGGCGTGCCGATTGCCAACCGCCAGCGCCTGGAAACCGAGCGGTTGATCGGGTTCTTCGTCAACACCCAGGTGCTGCGCGCTGAATTCCATAGCGATCTGACCGGCGCCGGTTTGCTGCAACAGCTCAAGCAGACGGCCATGGCGGCGCAGACGCATCAGGACCTGCCGTTCGAGCAATTGGTCGATGCCTTGCAGCCGCAGCGTAACCTGAGTCACAGCCCGCTGTTCCAGGCCATGTTCAACCATCGCAACGAAACCGCCTCGGCCCTGGAAAGCGCCTTGCCGGGCCTGGCGGTCGAACCCCTTGGCTGGGAGCAGCGCACCGCGCAATTCGATCTGAGCCTGGAGGCCACCGACAGCCCGCAAGGCCTGCACGCCGCGCTGATCTACGCCACGGACCTGTTCGAGCCAGCCACCATCGAGCGCATGGGCCGGCATTGGCTCAACCTGTTGCAAGGCTTGGTGCAGGATCTGCATCGTCCCGTTGCGCAGTGGGCGTTACTGGACGCTGACGAGCGTCGGCACATGCTGGTCGACTGGAATGCGACAACGGTTTCCTACCCGCTCGATCGCAGTGTCCAGGGGCTGATCGAAGATCAGGTGCGCAGAACCCCGGAGGCCCCGGCGCTGGTGTTCGGCGAGCAACGCCTGAGCTACGCCGAGCTCAACGCCCGGGCCAATCGCTTGGCTCACACACTGATCGAGCATGGCGTGGGCCCGGATGTGCTGGTGGGCATCGCCGTGGAACGTTCGGTGGAAATGGTCCTGGGGCTGTTGGCGATTCTCAAGGCCGGCGGTGCCTATGTGCCGCTGGACCCTGAATATCCCCAGGATCGCCTGGCCTATATGTTTGAAGACAGTGGCATCGCTTTGCTGCTGACCCAGCAGCATTTGCTGGATCAATTGCCGATTCCGGCGGGCATCGACAGCCTGGTGCTGGACCTGCCTGGCGACGGGGTGTACGCAGGTCGTGACACGAATCCGGACGTCGTGGTCCACGGCGAGAACCTGGCGTATGTGATCTACACCTCCGGTTCCACCGGCAAGCCCAAGGGCGCGGGCAATCGCCATTCGGCCCTGGTCAACCGACTGTGCTGGATGCAGCAGGCCTACCAGCTCGATGCCACGGACAGCGTGCTGCAAAAGACACCGTTCAGTTTCGACGTGTCGGTGTGGGAGTTCTTCTGGCCGCTGCTGACCGGCTCGACCCTGGTGGTGGCCGCGCCGGGCGTGCATCGCGACCCGACGCAACTGATCGAGCTGATCACCGCGCAGCGCATCACCACGCTGCACTTCGTGCCGTCGATGTTGCAGGCGTTTGTACAAGACCCGCTCGTGGCCGAATGCACCAGCCTCAAGCGCATCGTCTGCAGCGGCGAAGCCCTGCCGGTGGATGCCCAGCAGCAGGTGTTCGCCAAACTGCCGAACGCCGGTCTGTACAACCTCTACGGCCCGACCGAGGCCGCCATCGACGTGACCCACTGGACCTGTGTCGAGGAAGGTCGCGACAGCGTGCCGATTGGCCAGCCGATTGCCAACCTGGGCACCTACATTCTCGATGATGAGCTGACGCCGGTACCGGTGGGGGTGATTGGCGAGCTGTACCTGGCGGGCGAAGGCCTGGCCCGTGGTTACCATCGGCGCGCGGCGCTGACAGCCGAGCGCTTCGTGACTGGCCCCTTTGGCCACGGCCAGCGGCTGTATCGCACCGGTGACTTGGCGCGCTACCGCAACGATGGCGTGATCGAGTACGCCGGGCGTATGGACCATCAGGTGAAAATCCGCGGCCTGCGCATCGAACTGGGGGAAATCGAGGCGCGCCTGGCTGAGCATGACGAGGTGCGCGAAACCGTCGTCGTCGCTCAGGACGGTAGCTTGCTGGTGGCTTACGTGGTGCCGGCACGTGCTGAGCTGCTGAACGCCGATGACGCCGTTCGCCAGGCGTTGCAAGGTCGCCTCAAGGGGCATTTGAGCCAGTCCTTGCCCGACTACATGGTGCCGCAGCACTGGGTGTGGCTGGAAAAACTGCCGGTCAGCCCCAACGGCAAGCTGGAGCGCAAGGCGCTGCCCAGAGCCGATATCAGCGCCAGCCCCAAGGCCTATATCGCGCCGAATACCGCCGTCGAACAGGCCCTGGCGGACATCTGGCAAAGCGTGCTCGGCCGCGAGCAAGTGGGGGTAGGTGACAACTTCTTCGAGCTGGGTGGCGATTCGATTATCTCCATCCAAGTGGTGAGCAGGGCGCGGCAGGCCGGGATTCATTTCAGCCCCAAGGATCTGTTCGTTCACCAGACCATCCGGGGCCTTGCCAATGTGGCGACTCGCGGCGACAACGGGCCGGGCATCGATCAGGGCCCGGTGACGGGGAATGCGTTGTTGCTGCCGTTCCAGCGATGGTTCTTCGAACAGGACATGGCCGAGCCCCATCATTGGAACCAGTCGGTGCTGCTCAAGGGGCTGCGACCTGTGCACGCCGGACACCTGGAGCAGGCGTTGCAGGCCGTGGTAAGCCACCACGATGCCTTGCGCCTGGCCTTCGTGCGTGAGAACGACGCCTGGACCGCCCGCCATCAAACCCTCACAGAGCAAGAAGCGGTTTGGCAGCGCTCACCGCTGTTGTGGACCGCCGAGGTGGCCGACGCCGCTGCGCTGGAGCGCTTGGCCGAACAAGCCCAGCGCAGCCTGGAACTGGAAAGCGGCGCCTTGGTGCGTGGGGTATTGGCAAGCCTGGCCGATGGCAGCCAACGGCTGTTGCTGGTGATTCATCACCTGGTGGTGGATGGGGTGTCCTGGCGGATTTTGCTGGAAGACCTGCAACAGGCTTATGAACAACTGCAAGCCGGCCAGGCCCCGAAACTGCCGGCCAAGACCAGTGCCACCCAGGCCTGGGCGCAACGCTTGAAAACCCATGCCGGCAGCGCGGCGCTACAGGCGCAGATGGCTTATTGGCAAGGGCAGCTTGCGGGCGCTCGCAACGATTTGCCTTGCGACCGGCCTGAGGGTGAATTGCGCAGGTGTCACGAGGCACAGGTGCAGACGCGCCTGGACAAGCACCAGACTAAACGACTCTTGCAGCAAGCGCCGGCGGCCTACCGCACCCAGGTCAACGATCTGCTGTTGACGGCCCTGGCCCGGGTGATCGGCCGCTGGACCGGCGACGCCTCGACCTTGATTCAACTGGAGGGGCATGGCCGTGAGGCGCTGTTCGATGGCCTGGAACCGGATTTGGACCTGAGCCGCAGCGTCGGTTGGTTCACCAGCCTGTTCCCGCTGCGGCTGACTCCGGCGGCGACCCTTGAGGATTCGCTCAAGGCGATCAAGGAGCAACTACGGGCGATACCCGACAAAGGGCTCGGCTTCGGCGTGCTGCGCTACCTGGGCGATGCGCAGACACGGCGCACCCTCGCGGCGCTGCCCATGCCACGCATCACCTTCAACTACCTGGGGCAGTTCGACAGCGGATTCAGCGATGACGCCAACGGGCTGTTTATCCCGGCCAGCGAACCGGCGGGCACCCCACAGAGCCCGCTGGCGCCGCTGGACAACTGGCTGACGCTCAACGGCAGCGTCTATGCGGGCGAGTTGAGCATCGACTGGACCTTCAGCACACAAATGTTCGATGAGTCGACGATCCAGCGGCTGGCCCAGGAATACGCTCAGGAATTGCAGGTATTGATTGAACACTGCTGCCAGCCCCGGCATCAGGGCTTCACACCGTCGGACTTCCCCCTGGCCGGGTTGAACCAGGCCCAGCTGGACGCCTTGCCGCTGGCGCCGCGAGACGTCGAAGACATCTACCCGTTGTCGCCGATGCAGCAGGGCATGCTGTTCCACTCGCTGTATGAGCAACAGGCCGGTCACTACATCAACCAACTGCGGGTTGACGTCGAAGGGCTGGACGTCGAGCGCTTCCGCCAGGCCTGGCAGGCGGCCATGGACACCCATGAAGTGCTGCGCAGCAGTTTCGTCTGGGAGGGCGATTTCAAGCGGGCGCTGCAGGTCGTTCACAAGCAGATGGCGGTTGCGTTCCTGTTCCACGATGGATGCGCCGCCGCGAACCCATCCCTGGACCTGGACGCCCTGGCGTTGGCGCAGCGCCAGCAGGGTTTCGAGCTGAATGCGGCGCCGCTGTTGCGCTTGCTGGTGGTGCGCGTGGCGGAGGAGCGCTATCACCTGATCTACACCAGCCATCACATCCTGATGGACGGCTGGAGCAATTCGCAGTTGCTCGGTGAAGTATTGCAACGCTACAGCGGCCAGGCACCGGTCCGCACATCCGGACGCTACCGGGATTACATCGACTGGCTGTCGCTCCAGGACCCACAGGCCAGCGAGCAATTCTGGACGGCACAGTTGGCCGAACTGGACGAGCCGACCCACCTTGCCGGGGCCTTTGCCCGGGATCATCGCGGCGAGACAACCGACGGCCACGGCGAATATGAGCAGGTGCTCGATAGCCATGCCACGGCGCGGCTGCATGCCTTTGCCCGTGAGCAGAAAGTGACGGTCAACACACTGGTGCAAGCGGCCTGGCAGTTATTGCTGCAACGTTGCACCGGGCAGGCGGTGGTAGCCTTTGGCGCCACGGTGGCCGGACGTCCGGCGCATATCCCCGGCGTCGAGCAACAGATCGGCCTGTTCATCAACACCTTGCCGCTGGTTGGCAGCCCGCGGGCGGAGCAGAGCGTCGGCCAATGGCTGCAAGAGGTCCAGGGGCGCAACCTGAGCCTGCGCGAGCATGAACACACGCCGCTGTTCGACATCCAGCGCTGGGCCGGGCAGGGCGGTGCGGCGCTGTTCGACACGTTGCTGGTGTTCGAGAACTATCCGGTGTCCCAGGCGTTGCAGCAGGGCGCCCCGGACACGTTGCGCTTCGGCGACGTAGCCAATCATGAACAAACCAACTATCCACTGACCCTGGCGGTGAACCTGGGTGACACGTTGTCGTTGCTCTTGAGCTACAGCCACGCCAGCTTCGCCCCAGACGACATTGCCGCTATCGGCCAGTCCTTGCGTTATCTCCTGGAGCAGATGGTGCTCGGCGGCGAGCGGTTGGTGGGGCAACTGTCGTTGCTCGATGCCGGACAGCAACGGATCCAGCAGGCTTGGAACGCCACCGCGACGCCGTACCCGCTCGATTGCAGTGTGCAGCGACTGATTGAAGCGCAGGTGGCCAAGACGCCTGATGCGTGTGCCCTGGTATGTGCCGGGCAACGGCTGAGCTATGCGACCCTCAATGCCCGGGCCAACCAACTGGCCCATATGCTGATGGAGCAGGGCGTGGGGCCGGATGTGCTGGTGGGCATCGCCGTGGAGCGTTCGGTGGAAATGGTCGTCGGCCTGCTGGCGATCCTCAAGGCCGGTGGCGCCTATGTACCGCTGGACCCCGAATATCCACAGGATCGCCTGGCCTACATGTTCGAAGACAGCGGCATTGGCTTGTTGCTGACCCAGCGCCACTTGCTTGAGCAATTGCCGCTGCCGGCGGGCTTGCGCAGCTTGGTGCTGGATCAGCCGGGTGACTGGCTGGCCGGCCACAGCGAGGCCAATCCGTCAGTCGTGGTCGATGGTGAAAACCTCGCCTACGTGATCTACACGTCGGGCTCCACCGGCAAACCCAAGGGCGCGGGCAACCGGCATTCGGCCCTGGTCAACCGCTTGTGCTGGATGCAGGACGCCTATCGGCTGGACGCGAGCGACCGAGTACTGCAAAAAACACCGTTCAGTTTCGACGTATCGGTCTGGGAGTTCTTCTGGCCATTGCTGACTGGTTCAACCCTGGTGATGGCGCCACCGGGTGCCCACCGCGATCCGGAACAACTGATCGAGCTGATCACCACGCAGCAGATCACCACCTTGCACTTCGTGCCTTCGATGTTGCAGGTCTTCATGCAAGACCCAGCGGTCGGCGATTGCCAGAGCCTGACGCGGATTATTTGCAGCGGTGAAGCCTTGCCGGTGGATGCCCAATTGCAGGTGTTCGCCAAGTTGCCGGCGGCCGGCCTGTACAACCTGTACGGCCCTACCGAAGCGGCCATCGACGTGACCCATTGGACCTGCATGGACGAGGGCCGCGACGCGGTGCCGATCGGTCAACCGATCGCCAACCTGAGTACGTTTATCCTCGACCACAATCTGTCGCCGTTGCCGGTGGGCGTGACGGGCGAGTTGTACCTGGGCGGTGAAGGCCTGGCCCGCGGTTACCATGCTCGTCCGGCGCTGACGGCCGAGCGCTTCGTCACCAGCCCATTCGGTGACGGCGCGCGCCTGTACCGTACCGGCGACTTGGCGCGCTACCGTGCCGACGGCGTCATCGAGTACGCCGGGCGCATGGACCATCAGGTGAAAATCCGTGGCCTGCGTATCGAGTTGGGGGAGATCGAGGCGCGGCTGGCCGAGCATGCCGAGGTCCGCGAAAGCGTGGTGATCGCTCAGGACGGTACGCTGCTGGTGGGCTATGTGGTGCGGCAATCCCCGGCGTTATTGAGCGCCGATGGCAACGTCGACCAGGAATTCGAGCAGGCATTGAAAGCCCACTTGAACCAGCATTTGCCGGACTACATGGTCCCGCAGCACTGGGTACTGCTCGAACGCATGCCGGTGAGCCCTAACGGCAAACTGGAGCGCAAGGCACTGCCTCGCTTCGATGCCAGCCAGCCGCAGCAAGGCTTCGTGGCACCGGAAGGGGCGCTGGAGCGACAGATTGCCAATGTCTGGCAAGAAGTGCTGGAGCTGGAGCAGGTCGGTCGCAACGATCACTTCTTCGAGCGCGGCGGCCACTCGTTGCTGGCGACCCAGGCCGTCTCGCGCTTGCGCCAGTTGACGGGTTATCCATTGAGTCTGCGCGACCTGTTCAACCATCCGCAGCTCAAGGCGTTGGCGGTCCTGATGGCCGGCCCCGCCGATGGACCGGGCCGGGTGGGTGATTCCCGTGGGGTGCGGCTCAAGGCTCATGGGCCGCGACGTTCGGCACCGCTGTCGTTGGTGCAGCGGCGTTTGTGGATCGCCGAACAATTGTCCGGCGGCACGTCAGCCTATGGCATGCCCATGGCGCTGCGCCTGTGCGGTGGGTTGTCGGTGGAGCACCTGATGAGCAGCTTCGCCGAAGTGGTGCGCCGCCATGATGTGCTCCGTACCGCGTATATCCAGGACGAAGAAGGCGATCCGCTGGCGCTGATTGCCGACGAGGTGCGGCTGGACTTCCCGCTGATCGATCTGTCCGACTTCTCACCCGCTGCCCAGCAGGAACAGGTGGTCCGGGCGACGCTGGAGAACGCACGCACCCCTATCGACCTGGAGCAGGCACCGCTGTTGCGCGGGCGGATCCTGCGCCTGGGGCCGAGCGAACATGTGTTGTTGTACGCCATGCATCACATCATCTTCGATGGCTGGTCGATGGGGCTGTTGGTCGACGAACTGGTGCAGGTCTATGAGGCGTCCCTTACCGGCAAACCGATGCCGCTGGCGCCCCTGGAGGTTCAGTACCAAGACTTCGCGTTGTGGCAGCAGGCGCTGGAAGAACAGGGCGTCCTGGCGCGTCAGGCCGAGTACTGGAAACAACGCCTCAGCGGTTACGAGGGGCGCCTGAACCTGCCGCTGGACAGCCCTCGGGGCCAGACCGCGTCCTATGACGGCGATGCGTTGCAGTTCCAGCTTTCCGGCAGTTTGACCGAGGCGTTGCGGCGGTTATCCAGCGAGGCCGGGGTCACGCTGTACAGCACGCTGTTGGCGGCTTTCCAAGTGTTGTTGCATCGAGTGAGCGAGGCGCAAGACCTGGTGGTCGGCGCTGACGTGGCCGGTCGTGAACAGCCGGCGCTGGAGCGGCTGATCGGTTTCTTCGTCAACGTGCTGCCCCTGCGTTCGCGCCTGGACGCCGAGGCCACGTTCGCCAGCTTCCTGGCGCAAACCCAGGACAACCTGCTCGACGCGCTGGAGCATCAGGACCTGCCGTTCGATCAGATCGTCGAAGCGTCAGGCGTACCGCGACACAAGGGCATGAACCCGTTGCTGCAGGTGCTGTTCGTGATGAACAACGTGCCAGTGCGCCCCCGGTCCATGGCGGGATTGAACATGGAGTTCCTGCCGGCGCTCGAGACCCATTCTAAATTCGAGATGGCGTTGTTCGTTGACGAAGAAGAAGGGCAATTGCGCGGTAATTGGCAATTCGCCACAACCTTGTTCGGACATGAGCGCATTCAGCACCTGATTCAGGCCTGGACAGCCCTGTTGGAACAGATCGTCGCTGATCAGGACATTCAATTGGGAGCTATCAGCATGCCAGTCGACCACTTGGCGGCAGCCGTCACGCCTGCCACCGTCCCAGGGCCCAAGGCCGACAAACTGGGCAAGTTTCTCAAGCGCTCCGTGACACCGCTCGCCAAGCCTCGTGCGGCGCGAGTGCGTGAATCACTGGTGGCTGCACCGCAACGCTTTCCCTTGATGCTGGAACCGGGTGAGCCCCATCTGGATGTCATCGAGTGGATCCAGCAGAACCGGCCACTGATCGAGCAAAAGCTCGCTGAGCACGCGGGCATTCTGTTCCGTGGTTTCGAGCTGGACGGTATCCAGGGTTTTGAAGCGTTCGCCGAAGCGGTACAGCCAGGGCTTTATGGTCAGTACGGCGACCTGCCGAAGAAGGAGGGCGGCAAGAACACCTACCGTTCCACGCCGTACCCCGAGCGCAAGATGATCCTGTTCCACAACGAGAGCTCCCACCAGGACCGCTGGCCGCGCAAGCAGATGTTCTATTGCGAGCAAGCCGCACCTGTGGGCGGGGCGACTCCGGTGGTGGATTGCCGCTTGATGTATGAACGGTTGCCGGCGGACCTTCGCGAGAAGTTCGAAGACAAAGGGTTGCTGTACGTGCGCACCTTCACCGACAAGCTCGACGTGTCGTGGCAGCACTTCTTCAAGACCGACGACCGCCTTCAAGTGGAGGCCCGTTGCCGGGCCGGTGGTATCCAATGGCGCTGGCTCGATAACGACGAGTTGCAGACCCGCACACCGGGCCCGGCGATCATCACTCACCCGATCACCGGGGAGAAGTCGTTCTTCAATCAGGTGCAATTGCATCACATCCATTGGCTGGATCCGGACGTGCGGGAGGACCTGTTGTCGATGTTCGGCCTGGAGCGCATGCCCCGGCATGTGTATTACGGCGACGGCACCCCGATCGAAGACGAGGTGATGGCGCGCATCGGTGAGTTGTACGAGGCCTGTGCGGTGCGTTTCGACTGGCAGAAAGGCGATGTGATCCTGCTGGACAACATGCTGGTGGCCCACGCCCGCGATCCGTTCGAGGGGCCGCGCAAGATCGTGGTGGCCATGGGCGACATGTACGACCGTAGCGCGCTGGAAAACCCGGTCAGTGCCGGGCCCACGACCCAGGGCAGCCGTAATCTGGAGGAAACCGGAGCATGAACGAGGTAAGGATGAACCAACAGGCGCCGAGTTTCGCCCTGACGCCCGAGCAACAAACGCTGCTCGAACGACTGTCGAGCACGGCAACCTGTGGCGAAGCATTGCACTGGCTGAACGTGGTGATCGACGGCGATCTCGATCCGCAGCGCTTGCAGGTCGCGTTCGATTCGCTCCTGGCGCAGCAGCCAATGCTGCTGGCGCGGCTGGGCAAGGTCGCCGGTTTCCACGGTGTGCGTCAGGCCGCCGCCAGCGCCGCTCGTTTCCCGCTGACGGTACAGGCCGGCGAGCAACGGGCCGAGGAAGTCCAGGCGCAGATCGAGGAATCGATGGGCCGCGCTTTTGTGCTCGGCGAATCGGACAGCGTCCAGGCCGTGCTCTATCGCCTGGCACCCCAGCAATGGCAATTGGTGCTGGGCATCGCCCGCTACAGTGCCGATGAGCAATCCCTGAATCTGCTGCTTGAACAAATCCAGCAAGCCTACGCCGGCGTTCAGGCAGAGGAAGACGAAACGCCGGGCGAGTTTGCCCAGTATTTGGAGTGGCGCAGTGAAGTGGTGCTGGATGAAGATGCCGCCAGCGGACGAACTTACTGGCAGCAACACCTGCAAGACGTGCAGACGGACATCGCCACGCCATGGTTGGCCGCACGCAGTGCCAGCAGTGAGACAGGTGCAGCCGATACGCGAGTGTCGCTGATTCTGGAACCTGCCCAGCGTGACGCTTTGCAACGTCTGGCCGAGCAGCTCGGCCAGCCGCTGGCCATGCTGCTACAAGGCGCGTGGTGGGTGTTGCTGGGGCGTTTGAGCGGGCTTGAACAGGCGCTGGTCGGTGTACGCCATGACAGCCGCAGCGACTATGAATACTTCGCCAATGCCGTGGGCGTGTTCGAGAAAACCTTGCCGCTGTGCGTTTCGCTGCCTGCCACCGCGTCGTTCAGCGAGTGGTTGGATGAGCTGGCGGCGCGCCTCGAAGCCCATCGCACCTGGCAGGAATACTGGGCGCCGGAGCTGGCGCCTGAGGTGGCGCGCCCGGCCTACGGCTTTACGCTGGGGTCGGCGCACCCTGGCGGGAGCAGTGGCGGTCTGAACTGGGCGGCCTCGGAGTCTGTGCTTGTGGCGGCAGATCCGTTCGAGTTGCTGATGCGGGTTCAATTGAACGAGGGGCATGCCACGCTCAATCTGCATTACGCCAGCTCGCGTTATTCGCCAGCCTCGGCCAGCGCGGTATTGGAACAGTACGGCGTGCTGTTGGCGTCGATCCTTGCCGCGCCGCAAACCGCACTGGCGCAACTCAACCTGCTCAGTCGCAGCGAAGAGCAGCGCTTGCGGGCGCTCAACCCGCCGATGCAGGCCTTGGCGGATGGCCGTTACCTGCCGCAGCGCATTGCTGATCTGGCGTGTCATACACCGGATGCCATTGCCCTGACCGACGCTCATCAGCACTTGAGCTATGGCCAGTTGCAAGCCCGGATCGACAGCGTGGCCCAGGGCCTCAAGGATCAAGGCCTGGGCCCGGGTTCGATGGTCGCGCTGGCGTTGCCACGCTCGGCGGAGCTGGTGATTGCCATGCTGGCGAGCTGGCGCATCGGTGCGGCGTACCTGCCCCTTGATGGGCAGTGGCCCCAGGCGCGCCAAGCGTTGATGCTGGAACAGGCCGGCGCCGCCGTCTTGCTCACCGACGCGACACAGCTGTCGGCCTGGCAGGGGCAGCCATTCAAGGCGCTGACATTGGCTGAACTCAGTCAGTCGACAGCGTCCTTGTCGGCGCTCGCCACCCAGGGCAACGACATCGCTTATGTGTTGTTTACGTCCGGCTCCACCGGTGTGCCTAAAGGTGTGGTGATCGAGCATCGGCAATTGCTCAACTACACCGCCCAGGCCAGTCAGGCCCTGGGGCTTGCACAGTGTAAAAACGTCGGATTCAGTTCCACCGTGGCGGCGGACCTGGGTAACACGACGTTGTTTGGCGCGTTGTTCAATGGCGCCACCCTGCATGTGGCCAGCGATGAACAGATGCAGGACGGCGAATTGTTTGCCGGGTACCTGCAACAGCAACGGATCGATTGCCTGAAAATCGTGCCATCGCACCTCGCGGCGCTGCTCGACAGTGAGCGGGCGACCCTGCCGCATACGCTGATTCTGGGCGGCGAGCCAATTCCGGCACCTTTGATCGAGCGCATCTCACGGTTGCGCAGCGATTGCCGGCTGTTCAACCACTACGGCCCGACCGAAGCCACGGTGGGGGTGATGATTCATCCGTTGTCACTTCACGGCGCGGCCGACGAGTGTTCAGCGCTGTCCCAGGTACTGGGCAACAATCAGGTCTACGTGCTGGACGCCGATCTGCGCTTGGCCCCGGTGGGCGTGCTGGGTGAGGTGTATCTGGGCGGAGCGCAGTTGTGCCGGGGCTATCTGAATGCCGAGGCCGATGGGCAGACGTTCATCCAGAGCCCGTTTGATCCGGCGCAACGCTTGTACCGCACCGGCGACTTGGCGCGTTATCGCGCGGATGGGGCGATCCAGTTGCACGGTCGGCGTGATCAGCAGGTCAAGGTGCGCGGGTTCCGTATTGAACTGGCGGAGATCGAGACCGAGCTGCTGCGCATGCCACAGGTGGCCGAAGCACTGGTGCTGCCGGCGGCGTCGGGCGAGCAGGGACTGTTGGCCTTTGTCGTGGCGCGGCAGGGGTCGTCGGCGGGCTTGCTGGATGCCGTGCGTACCGGTTTGAGCGCCCGCCTGCCCAGCGTGATGGTGCCGCAGCACCTGCAACTGATCGAGCAGTTCCCGCGGCTGGCCAATGGCAAGATCGATCGCAAGGCGTTGCAACAGTTAGCGGGCGCGGCAGCGCAGGACCAGGATGCCGCACCGCGCGATGCACTGGAGCAATTGCTCGCCGCACGCATGGCGCAGTTGCTTGGGCTGGAGCGATTGGGCATCGACCGCGACTTCTTCGCCGCCGGTGGGCATTCGTTGCTGGTGATCAAGTTGGTGGCCGGTATTCGCAAGTTGTTGCAGTGCGACATTCATCCGGGGCTGGTCTTCGATCATCCGACCGTGGCGTCGTTGGCACTGGCGTTGCGGGCGGTCGAGAGCAGCCCGGGGCAGTTGGAGAAAATGGCCCAGGTGCGCTTGCGCATGGAAGCGATGAGTCCCGAGGAAAAGGCCCTTCTGACCGAACAGGCTCGACAGCTGCAAGCTGCCAAGGTTGCGCAAGGCAACTGACAGCACACGAAACAAAAGGCCGTCGCCCATCAGCGGCGGCCTTTTTTTATTTTTTTCGCGAATGATAAATAAACTCATTCCGGTTTTTCGCAAGTGCTGCGTCTTATTTAGGTATGTGGGCAAATCGGGTCGGGCAGGACGTCCAGGCACCGGGTTTGTCCAGCAAAGATTTCGCCGTCCTCCAGCCAGATGACCGCGCCCGGGGAGGGGTCGGTCGGCCACGTACTGACAATTGCCCCGGGGCAATCGACGGTGCGGGTTCACCTGTGCTGGCGAGCGGCGGGCCCTTCGGCCCCAGGGACTTTTTACCTTTACCAATAATAGAGAGCACGATGTCATCCATTCATGAGTTGAAACCTCTGTTCAAGGCACTCGTCATGTCCCGCGGCCTGCGTTCGCGTCGGGTGTTGGGCGGTCTGGGGTTGGTCTGCGTACTGCCACTCAGCGCTCAAGTGATGGCTGAAGACGTCAGCATCAACATTCCTGCGCAACCGCTATCGCAGGCACTGCAAGCGTTCGGTCAGCAGACCAACCAGCAAGTGATCTACAACGCTGACGATATGGCCGGCCTGAAAAGCAACCGCGTCAGCGGCAAGATGAGCCCGCAGGCGGCCATCGCCGAATTGCTCAAGGGTACCGGCGTGCGCTACAGCGTCGAAGGCAATACCCTGATGCTGGTGCGCGGTTCCGCCGGTGAAGGCCTCGAACTGGGCGCGACCACCATCAGTGCCCAGGCGTTGGACGCGACGACCGAAGGCAGCAACTCGTACACCAGCAACGCCGTGACCATTGGCAAGGGCACCCACACCCTCAAGGAAATTCCCCAGTCGATCACGGTGATGACGCGCAAGCAGATGGATGACCAGAACCTGGTCAGCCTCAAGGATGCCGTCAACCAGACCACCGGCATCGTCGGCCTGCAGGGCGTTGGCCAAGGCATGATCCTGTCGTCACGCGGTTTCCAGATCGACGACTGGCAGTACGACGGCGTGCCGATCCTGCGTAACAACTATTCGCTGGGCAACTGGGCGACCCAGGACCTGATCTTCTTCGACCGCCTGGAAATCATGCGCGGCGCCTCCGGCCTGCTGCAAGGCACTGGCAGCCCCGGCGGTGCGGTCAACCTGGTGCGCAAGCGTGGCCAGAACGCACCGACCGTGACCCTGACCGGCAAGGCCGGCTCCTGGGATCACTACGGCCTGCAACTGGACGCCGGTGGCCCGCTGAACGAGGCCGGTAACATCCGCGGTCGTATCGTCGCCGATGAGGACCAAAGCAACTCGTTCGTCGACCATGCGTGGAGCAAGACTCACTCGCTGTACGGCGCGCTGGACATCGACCTGAGCGAAGACACTACTCTCGGCTTCGCGGTCAGCCAATCCAACGGCGAATCGCGCGGCAACATCCGCGGCCTGCCACGCTACGCCGACGGTTCGATGCCGGACGTGTCGCGTTCGACCTACACCGGCGCGCGCTGGAACCGTTCCGAGATCGATGTCACTACCTACTATGCCGATCTGGAGCATCGCTTCAACGAGGACTGGGCGTTCAAGGTGGGGGGCATATACATGACCGAAGACAACCAGGCGAAAAACCAGAGAACGCAAAATGGCGGTGTCGGCCTCAACCCCGATGGCAGCGGTGTGCAATATGCCGACTTCGTGACGGATTTCCAGTCCACGAAGGCCGGTCTGGACATGAACCTGACTGGCAAGTTCGAAGCCTTGTCGATGCAGCAGGAAGTCATGTTGGGTGCCAACTTCTCTCAGTTGGAGACGGATGATAAATTCGCCCGTACCTTCAACAACAGCAGCACCGACACGATCTTTGACCTGAACAACGATCGTCCGAACATCAGCTACGAAGGCCTGATCAACAGCCCGGGCGGGCGGGGCACCCTCAGCAAATACGATATCCGCCAGAAGGGTGTGTACGGCACCTGGCGCGTCAAGCCGGTCGACGACCTGACCTTGGTGCTGGGTTCCCGAGTCAGTTGGTATGACTTCAGCTACAAGTCGAAAACCGAAACCGCGGCCAACGGCATCACGCCCAACGACCCGAGCACCGCAACTGAAACCGGGGTGGTCACGCCGTACGGCGGTATCATCTATGACCTGAGTCGTGAGTGGGCGGTGTACGCCAGCTACACAGATGTATTCCAGCCCCAGACCGAGGTCGATCCCAGCGGTTCGGTGCTCAAGCCCATCGTCGGCACCAACTACGAAGTTGGTCTCAAGGGTGAGCTGATGGATGGTCGGGTCAACACCTCCCTGGCTGTCTTCCGTTACGACCACGAGAACCGTGCCGTCTCCATCCCCGGTTGTACTGACGTGAACTGCTCCACTGCTTCGGGGAAAGTGCGCAGCCAGGGTATCGATGCCGAAATCAGTGGTGAAGTAATGGAGAACCTGCAGTTGTTCGCGGGCTACACCTACAACACCACCAAGTACCTGGAGGACCCGGACAATGAAGGTCGTATCTACAGTACCTGGACGCCGAAACACATGTTGCGTGTGTGGGGTAACTACCAGTTCACCGGTGACTGGAGCCGTGTTAGCACCGGCTTGGGCTTCACCACCCAAAGCCACACGATGGTTTATGACTATGACCGTGAAATCCCGGGTTACACCGTGTGGAATGCTCGTGTCGGCTACCAGCTGACGCCTGAAATCGCCTTGGCGGTCAATGCCAACAATCTGTTTGATAAGACGTACTTGACGTCGGCTTACAACCAGCTCAATGGCAACAACAACTTTGGTGATCCGCGTAACCTGATGTTCTCTGTGAAGTACACGCCGGAGTTCTGATTCTTGCGTGAATGAGATAGATGCTGTCTTGGGCGTAATGTTGTTTGTTTGAGGAAACGGCGCTTTTTCCGGATAGGGGAAGCGCCGTTTTCTTTTGGGTTGGATTGGAGTGGATTGGGGGGCATATCCGTTGCTGCGGTAACGGCCACTTATGGTTCCGCTCTTACAGCGGGTCACTTTCGAAAAGCGCGAAAGTAACCAAAGCGCTTCTGCCCCACCACTTGGTGCCTCGCTTAGGCTCGGCATGCCCGAACGCAGGCATTGCTCCGTGGGCCGCCGCGAAGGGCCATCCATGGCCCAGCGCGGCTACCTCGGCATCCATGCCGAGGTGCCCACTGCGCAACACCTGCGTTCGGCCATCGTGGTTAACGGGGCGCCAAAATCTACGTCCACCGCGAGGCGGCCTGACAGCCGGCCTGGCTCTTGCGGGCGTACACCCATCCGACCTGTTGAGCATTAGCTGTGGGAGCAAAGCTTGCTCGCGAGGCGGCCTTATAGCCGACCTGCTCTTGCGGGGGGATTCAATCCAATTGTGGGAGCGGGCTTGCTCGCGAAAGCGGCGGGTCAGTTTGCGGGGTTGCTGGATGTGCCGATGTCATCGCGAGCAGGCTCGCTCCCACATGAGTTTGCGGGTGTTCACAGCATCTGCAAACGACACAAAAAACTGTGGGAGCGAGCCTGCTCGCGATAGCGGTGGTTCAGCTGCATAGATGCTGGACATCTACTGTTCTTGCTTTGCTTTGCTTTGCTTTGCTTTGCTTTGCTTTGCTTTGCTTTGCTTTGCTTTGCTTTGCTTTGCTTTGCTTTGCTTTGGATCTTGATCTTGATCTTGATCTGGGCGCCCCGTTAAACCACGCTGGCCGAACGCAGGCATTGCGCAGTGGGCAACCCGGCATGGATGCCGGGTTAGCCGCGCTGGGCCATGGATGGCCCTTCGCGGCGGCCCACGGAGCAATGCCGGAGTGAGGGCATGCCGAGCCTAAGCGAGGCACCGAGTGGTGGGGCAAAAGCGTTTTGCTTACTTTTGACTGGGCCGGCTTCCGGGCTTTTCAAAAGTGACCCGCTGTAAGAGCGGAACCTTAAGTGGCCGTTACCGAAGAAACGGATATACACACTCACGTTTGGGAACACACAAAACCTGTGGAGGGGAGCTCCCTCACCACAGTATCGGCTGTCGGCTCTATTGCTCCTGCGCCGTACTGCCCAAAAAAACCTCAACCAGCGAATCAAGCAACCCATCATCAAAGATCATACTGCGGTGACGCAACGGCGAGCGCACCGAGCATTGCAGCTCCCCGGTCAAGCTGTACCCCTTGATCAAGCCCTCGCAGAATGCCAACTCTTCCGGCGTTTTTTCCGCCTGGGTCCACCAGCAACTGGGACGTACCCGTACCGGTTTGAAGGCGAATCCATCGAAGGCTTCCAGCAACCGATCATGCACCGAGAACGCCTGGGCGTTCATGACTTCATCCTTGACGCTCTGCACGATTGACAGCAAATCGCCTCGCCCCGGCTCGATCTGGCGGGTAGCCCATTCATGGAAGGCCTGAACCGTGCTATCGGGATGTTCCTGACGGTAAGCCGCCGTACGTTCGGTGAGGGTCGGGAACAGCAGGTCGAAATATTCGATGGCCTCAAGCAGATCCTGGGAGGCCGGATCGACGGGTTCATCGTCTGGCAGATGCCGATGACGCGACAACGTCGCCGGATACAGGTGTTCAGGAATCGTGCTGTCCACCAGACCGAGAAAGCTCACGGTGTGGCCCTGGCTTTCCAGAGTCGCCGCGATGTCCAGTGCGATGGTCCCGCCCAACGACCAGCCCATCAGGTAATACGGGCCTTGGGGTTGGGCCATGACGATTTCCCGGCTGTAGTCGGCAATCATTTCGGCCCAGGCCTCAGGGCTTGCATGAGGTTCGCTGAAGCCGCGGTGCATGACGCCGCTGACGCGCGCTCGTTGGTTGAGTTTGCGTGCCAAGGGCTGGTAACAGAACACGATGCCCCCGCTGGGGTGTAGGCAAAACAACTGCGGCGCGCTGTTGGGGGCGCTGTTCAACGGGATGAGGCATTGGGTCTGCTCTCGATGATTTTGCGCAATGAACAGCGCCAGCTGTGCGACGCTCGGGTTGGCCAGCAACGCTTGCAGGCGCACGCTGATGTTCAGGCGTGCCTTGAGATTGGCAATCAGCTCGATCGCCAGGATCGAATGCCCGCCCAGTTCAAAGAAGCTGTCGTTGATGCCCACGCGCTCAACCCTGAGGGATTGTTGCCAGAGCTGTGCCAGCGCCTGTTCCAATGACGTACGCGGCGCCACGTAATTGGTTTGCCGGAGAGCGGCGTCGGGTTCCGGCAAGGCCTTGCGGTCGAGCTTGCCGTTGGCATTGAGCGGCCAGTGATCGATGAACAGCAGGTGACTGGGCACCATGTAGTCCGGCAATTGCGCTTTGAGGGCGGCCAACAGGCCTTCGCGTAACTCGGCCGTGGCCGCTTGCGCGGCAATCACGTAAGCGACCAGTTGCAGGCCGGCGGGGCCTTCATGGGTCAACACGACACAATCCCGGACCGCTGGCAGTGTTTGCAAACGCGCCTGGATTTCCCCCAGTTCGATGCGGAAACCGCGGATCTTGACCTGATGATCCAGGCGCCCGATGTATTCGATGCTGCCGTCGCTGCGGTAGCGTGCCAGGTCGCCGGTGCGATACAGGCGGCCACCCGGCAGCGGATCGAACGGGTCGGGGATAAAGCGGCTGGCGGTCAGGTCGGCGCGCTGGTGGTAACCACGGGCCAGGCCGGCCCGGCCGACATACAACTCACCGATGCAGCCCTTGGGCACTGGGTTCAGATGGGCGTCGAGCAAATACCAGGACAGGTCGACGATGGGCTGGCCGATAGGGCTCGCGGCCTCGCTGTGCAAGTCAGCGATCGACAGCGGCCGCCAGGTGACGTGGACCGTCGTTTCGGTGATGCCATACATATTGATCAATTGCGGCGACTGGTCGCCGAAGCGTTCGAACCAGGGGCGCAAGCTCTGCACATCAATCGCTTCGCCGCCAAAAATGACTTGGCGCAACCGGTGGACCAGAGGTTGGTCGGGCGTGCAGGCGACCTGCAGCAACGCCTTGAATGCCGAGGGCGTCTGGTTGAGCACCGTGACGTTTTCCTGGCAAACCAGGGCGTAGAACTCCTGCGGCGAACGGCTCACGGCGTGGGGCACGATGACCAGCCGACCGCCGTGCAGCAGCGCGCCAAAAATCTCCCACACGGAAAAGTCGAAGGCGTAGGAGTGGAACAGGCACCAGACGTCCCGGTGATCGAAGCTGAACCAATGGTCAGTGGCCTGGAACAATCGGCTGACATTGTGGTGCGCCAGCAAGGCGCCTTTGGGCTGGCCGGTCGAGCCTGAGGTGTAGATCACATACGCCAGGTTATCCGGGTGCATCGGCACATCCGGGTTGTGCTCGGGATAGTCGCCATCGGCCTCGGCTGGGTCGAGCAACAAACAGTTGATGTCGGCGGGCAACGCCAGGGATTCACGCAGATGAGCCTGGGTCAGGATCTGCGTCACGCCACTGTCCTCGATCATGTAAGCCAGGCGATCGGCGGGGTAGGCCGGGTCCAGCGGCACGTAGGCGCCACCGGCCTTGAGGATCGCCAGCAGGCCGATGATCATCTGCGGTGTGCGCTCGGCGGCGATGCCGACCAGTACGTCGGGTCCGACACCTTGTTCGATCAGCCGATGGGCCAGTCGATTGGCCTGGCGGTTGAGCTCGGCGTAGCTCATGTGCTGCCCTTCAAAGGTCAGGGCTATGGCCTCACCGGTGGCGGCGGCATGGGTTTCGATCAACTGGTGCAAGCAGTGTTCACGGGGCAGCCGGGTCGGCTGGCGGTTCCAGTCCTGCAGGGTGTGCTGGCGCTCATCAGCACTGAGCAAGTGCAGTTCGCCGAGGGCGCGTTCCGGCGTCTCGATCAGGCCCTGCACCAGGTTTTGCCAGTGGCCGGCCATGCGCTCGATGGTTTCAGTGCGGTAGAGATCACGGCTGTATTCGAACGTCGCCAGTATCTGCTGCTGTGAATAGTCGACATCCAGCGCCAAGTCGAACTTGGCCTGGCTGTCGCCTGTGTCGAGAAACTCCAGGGCCAGTTCGCCTTTGGGCGAGATCGGCAGGGGCGCAGAGCCAGTGCGCCAGTTGAACAAGACCTGGAACAAGCCCTGTGCGCCGGGACGTTGCAGTTGATCGAGGATCAGCTCCAGCGGGTAGTCGGCATGTTCCAGGGCGGCGAGGGACTGGGCGCGCAAACTGCGCAGAAAATCCAACGCGCTGTGGGTCAAGTCGATCCGCGCTCGATACACCTGGCTGCTGACGAAGAATCCCACCAGGTCCTGGCTTTCATGGCTGTTGCGGTTGGCATTGGGCACGCCGACGGTGAAGTCGTGCTGGTTGCTGTAGCGGCCCAGCAACAGTTGCCAGGTACCCAGCGCCACCACGAAAGGCGTGAGTCCCTGGCGTTGGCAGAACGCATCCAGGGCCTGGGTCACGGCGGGGGCAAGCGTCACCTGCACGCGTCCGCCCCGGTGTTGCTGGCCTGCGGTGCGGGGGAAATCCAGGGGCAATTCCAGGGTGGGCAGGTCGTGGCCCAGGTAGTGACGCCAGTATTCGCCGCTGCGCCGGCATTGCGGACTTTGCAAATACTCGCCTCGCTGGTGGGTGGCGTAGTCGGCGTATTGCATGGGCAACGGCGGCAGTGGTGACGGATCGCCGAGCAGGGCTCGGGCATAGGCCTGGGTCATGTCCTGCATGAGGATCGTGTTGGACCAGGCGTCGGAGACGATGTGATGCATGTTGAGCAGCAGCACATGTTCGTCGTTGTCCAGCCTGAGCAGCGTTGCCCGCATCAGCGGCGCGCGGTTGAGATCGAACGGTTGCCGGGCGTGTTGCTCGATGCGTTGCAAGAGCGCCGTGGCACGTGTCTGCTGATCGAGGGCGCTGAGGTCCTCCCGATACAGGGTGAGGCAGGCGTTGCGCTCGACCACCTGGACCGGCGCAGCGTCGATGTCGTTGAACGCGGTGCGCAGGATGTCGTGGCGGTCGATGACCCGATTCAGCGCCCGCTCCAGGGCGTCGCCATCGAGTTCGCCCGTCAGGCGCAGGGCGCGGGGCAAGTTGTAGGCCGAACGGGCCGGGTCACGCTGGTGCTCCAGCCACAGGCGTTGCTGGGCGAAGGACAGGGGCGCGCGGTCCAGCCGGCCGTTGGACCCGGTGTGCACGTCGCGAGCGACATCCTCCAGCAGCAGCGTCAGCAGATCATCATCTAGCAGTTCGTTCATGGTGTTCTCGCGGCAAATAGCATGGCGTCGGACGGGCTCAGGCAAACGCCGCCGGAGCTTTTTCACTGATGACCTGACCGGCCTGCATCCGGACCAGTTGATCGGCGATGTCGAAATAGCGGTCGTCGTGGGAAATGACGATGATGGTTTTGCCCAGCGCCTTCAGTTCCGGCAGCAGCTCGGTGTAGAACACCCGGCGAAACAGCGGATCCTGGTCGGCGGCCCATTCGTCGAACACCAGCACCGGGCGCTCCTCCAGCCAGGCGTTGAGCAACGCCAGGCGTTTGCGCTGGCCAGTGGAGAGGTCAGTGGTGCTGAAGGCGCCGTCCTGAATGCTGACCTTGTGGGCGATTTCCAGACGCTCCAGGTAGCGGTTGGCGTTTTTGGGCACTTGTTGATCGCCCTGGACCAACTCATCGAACAGGTAGTAGTCGGCAAAAATCGTGGTGAACAACTGGCGATAATCGTCCCGTTGCGCAGCCCCTACCGGCGTGCCATCCAGGAGGATTTCACCGCCCTGGGGGAGATAGAGGCCCAGCAGCAGTTTGATCAGCGTGGTCTTGCCGCCACCGTTTTCACCGACGATAAACACAATGTCCCCTTGGGCGATGGACAGGTTGACCGGTCCCAGGGCGAAGGGTTGGCTACCTTCGACCATTGGAAAGGCGTAGTGCACATCACGCAGTTCAAGCTGCTGGATCGTTGGTTTGCAACGGTTCTTGTCGTTGAGCAGCAGGTGCGGCTCCGGCGAGGAAAACTGCTCGGCCAGTTCGGCAATGCGCTTGAACGCAACGTTCGCCCGGCTGATCACTGGCAACGTCATCACCAGGTATTCCAGCGGGCCTTTCATATACAACAGCACCAGCACAAAACCGCTGAGCACGACCCTGTCCGTGCCCAGCCACAGCGATTGCAGGGCCAGGACCAGGCCAATGACCACAAAAAACAGCATCGAGCCGAAGGTCTTGGCCACCACGAAGGTGTTGACCGAACGAATGTTGGTGTCGCAGATGTAATCGGCGGTCGCTTCGATGCGCTGGCTGAACATGCGCTGGCGGCGTGGGCGATGAATGCGCAGTTCCTTGGCCCCGGCGGCGATGGCGCCGTAGTGTTTCTGCAGTGCGTCCTCGGCTTCACGGGCGGCTTCGAAACCCCTGATGCCACGAGCCCGCGCCAGGTACTGCACGACCGTGCCGATCACCAGGGCCACCAACAGCAGCAAGAACATCGGCAGTGACAGGTAGGCCAGGTAGCCCAGGCAACCGAGGGTGACGGTAAAGGCGATGGCCAGCGGCGCGAACGAAAAGGCGAAGTCGCTGACGGTATTGACGTCGTGGGTCAACACCGGGATGAGCCGATGGCTGCGATAGCGTTCGATCTGCTCGATGGGCGCCAGCAGGACTTTCTTGCCCAGGGATTTACGCAGCTCGGCGATGATGTTCTGGCCGACATGGTTAGTGCCGATGTCGGAAAGAATCGAGGTCAGCAGCGCCGCCGCGCAAAGCCCGGCGAACGTCGCCAGCACCTGGGGCGTGGGCGTTGTGGCGGCGTTCAGGGCGTCGTTGATGGTTGCCAGCAGGGCAGTGATGCTCAGGCCGCCCAGCATGCCCAAGAGGATGGAGCCTACGACAATCAGCCGGAAGGGTTTGAGCAGGCTGAACAGTTCACTGATCACCCCGCGTGTTGGTTGGCTCATGGAGGTTTCCCTGCTTGATGAAAAAGTCGAAGGCCGTCGCGGGTGGTTGCCGGGAGGGCTTTAGGGCGCAGGCGCGCCTGTCTGTAAGACGGTTGGAGTGGGAGGGGATTTAACGGCGAATGGCCTGAGAAACACCGTTTGTGGCGAGGGGATTTATCCCCGTTGGGCTGCGAAGCAGCCCCAATGAATATTGCCTGGATATTCCTGACTGATCTGTGTTGCCTGTTTGGGGGGGCTGCTTCGCAGCCCAGCGGGGATAAATCCCCTCGCCACAGGGTATTTGGGTGAACCTGTTGATTTACATATCCCGCGCCACCCGAAAACCGATCCAGTCGCCGCGATCACTCGGCACCAAGGCATTGCGGTTGCCGGAGCGGGAGAACACTGGCGCTTCACCCCAGTCGTTGCCGCGGATGCGCTTGAACTCGCACTTGCCGGTCAGCCAGGCGCTGCCGTCGCTGGGGGCACCCACGTAGTTTTCGTTGTAGCAATCGGCGGTCCACTCGTAGATGTTGCCGTGCATGTCGTACACGCCGAAGGCATTGGGCGCGAAGCTGCCGGCCGGGGCCGTGAAGTTGTAGCCGTCGGCCGCGCCGTAGGTGTTGGCGTGTTGGGCGATGCTGTATTCCTTGCCCTCGTCGAACGGGAAGGGGAACGGGCCGGTGCTGCCGCCGCGTGCCGCGTACTCGCGCAGGGATTCGCTGACCAGCCGGTATGGTTTGCCGGTCTTTTTCGACAGCCACGCCACATAAGCGTTGGCCTCGGCGAAATCCATGCACACCGCCGGGTGGCGGTCGGTGTATTGCTTGCGCGGGTCGCTGCCCTGGTAATCCGGGATGCCGGCCTTGCAGGCGCGGCCGGGGCGCTTGTCGCCATCGGGCATCTGGTAACCGGTGTCGCGCAGGTAGGCGAACCATTCGCCCTTCAAGACTTGGAAGCGGCTGATCGCCAGTGGCTTGGCGAAGGTCACCGGGTGCATCGGCCCCTCATCAGGCTCGCGGCCCACTTCGTCTTCCGGGGTGCCCATCTGGAAGGTGCCGGTGGGCAGCACGACCATTTCCGGGCAGTCCTTGCAGTCGCGAAAGACCTGGCCCGGTTGCGAGGCCAGGGCGCCGGAGGGCAGCAGGGCGACGAGGGCCAGTGCCGGGAGTAGCGTCAAGGAAAAACTGTTCATCCATCTCTCTCGATAAAGTCAGGTTCAGAGTGTCTTGGCCAGCAAGCCCATGAAGCGATCGATCTCGGCTTCGGTGTTGAGCAACCCCGGCGCGGTGCGGATTACCGGCCCGGCGTCGCGATGCACGGCGTCGGCGATCACCCGGTTCTTCATCAGGTAGCCGGCGATCTCATCGCTGTCGCGACCCTTGACCCGGAAGAAGGTGAAACCGGCGGACAAGTCCGGGCTCAGGGGCGTGACCAGTTCGATCTGCGGCAGCGCCACCAGCTGTTTTTTCAGGTAGGTGTTGATGGCATGAATGCGCGCCTGCACCTCGGTCTTGCCCAGTTGCAGGTGCAGCTTGAACGCTTCGTCCGCCGCCCAGCGATGCTCGAAAGCGTGGTAACCGCCGGGCGTCATGGTGGTGGAAAACGCCGTGGCTTCGGAGAAGGTCGGAATGATCGGCGTGACGTACTTGACCTCCTCGCTGCGGCTGCACACCAGGCCAGTGCCACGTGGGCCGAACATCCATTTGTGAGTGCCGGCGATGAAGAAGTCGCAGTTCATCGCCGGGAAGTCCAGGTCCTCGACGCCGAAACCGTGCACGCCGTCCACCACGTAAATGATCCGTTGCTCATCGCTGCGGCCCTGGTTGTGCTTGTCCACCAGGGCGCCGATCTTGTCGATGGGCAGTTTCACGCCGCTGCCCGAATGCACCCAGGTCATGCCCAGCACCCGCGTCTCCGGGCGGATGTTGCGCTCGATGGCGGTGAGGATTTGCTCGTGGCTGGCGTCGTGGGCGTTTTCGAACAGCTTGATCTTGCGCACCCGGGTGCCGTCCCGTTGGGTGCGCAACTCGAGAATGGTGTGGGTGGCGTAATGTTCGTGGGCGGTGGTGAGGATTTCCTGGTCGGCCGCCACATGGGCGCCGCCGTAGATCATCGACAGGCCTTCGGTGGTGCTGCCGGTGAGGGCGATCTGCTTCGGGCTGGCATGCAGGTAGCGGCCGGCCCAGGTCCGCACGTTTTCCTCGCGTTCTTCAGTGACGCCCAGGTCCCAGTCCATCAACAGCCCGGGGTTTTTATCCAGGGCGGCGCGGTGCTTTTCGATGGCCTCGCGCACCGGACGCGGGTGGGTGGTGACCAGGAAATTGGAGAAGTGCAGGTAGTCCGGGTCCTGGTTGAACAGCGTGCGCAATTGCGCCCATTTGTTGCGCGGCAGTGCCGGTAGTGAATCGGCACGGGCCGAGGCGGGGAGGCTGGCGGCCAACGGCAAACCGGCGGCGAGAATCCCGGCTTGCTTCAAGAATGTGCGGCGTTCATTCATGGTTGGACAGCCTTCTGATTCGAGGCCAATGCGGGTTTTGCGGCTTGCTGGACCTGATCCCAGACCCGCAGAAAGTTTCCGCCCCAGAGTTTGGCGATGTCCGCTTCGGAGTAGCCGCGGGTCAGCAGTTCGGCGGTGACGTTGCGGATGTCGCCAACGTTCTCCCAGCCTTTCACGCCGCCGCCTTCGTTGAAGTCCGAACTGATGCCGACGTGGTCGATGCCGATCTTGCGCACGGTGTAATCGATGGCATCGCCCAGGTCCTTGAGGCTGGCCTTGGGTTCTTCTTCGAGGATGGCGTAGAGCTGGCTGGCGTATTCGCCAAACCTTTGCTCCGGCCAGGCGGCGATGATCGGGTCGCCCGGCATCAGCGCCATCGCCAGGTTCGGCAGCGGCGGCAGGTCGAACCGTTCGCGCAGGGCGTTGAGTTTGTCCTGGGTCTTTGGCGTCAGCGGGCGCAGGTATTGGGAGAAACCGACGATCTGCACCACGCCGCCGCTGGCCTTGATCAGTTGCATTTCCTTGTCACTGAGGTTGCGCGGGATGTCGACCATGGCTCGTGGCGCCGAATGGGAGGCCACCAGTGGCGTGCGGCTCAGTTGCGCGACTTGCTCCAGGGCCTGGGTCGACATCTGCGACACGTCGATGATCACGCCCAGGTCGTTCAGGCGCGTCACCGCTTGCTTGCCAATCTCCGAGAGGCCACCGAGGGCGTCGGGCGAGTCGTTGAAGAACGGCAGCGGCCGCGAGGAGTCGGCCCAGTCGTTGTTGCCGATGTAGCTGAAGCCGAACATGCGCATGCCGCGCGCCGTCCACAGGTCTAGCAAGCTCAGGTCGTGGCCCAGGGGGTAGGCGTTGAGCATGCTGATGAAAATCGCGAACTTGCCTTCGCCGTGCAGGCGCCGGAAATCATCCGGGGTGTAGGCGATGGCGACCTGGTTGGGAAAGTCCCGGACCAGGCCGGTGATGATCTTGTAGCGCACCTCTTGCTGGTTGCGTGCCTCTTCGACGAAACCGGCGGTGGGCTTGTGCGGGGCGTTGGGGCCGTTCCAGATCTCGGGCCAGCCGAACACCGTCAGCGCCGCGCCGGAGAGCTGCCCGCGATTGGCTTTGACCAGGTCGAACTGGCTGCTGCCGTCCTTGTCGGCTTCATTGCCAGCGGTGCCGAAATCCAGCGGCACGGTGATGTGGCTGTCGAAGGACAGCAGGCGCTCGTGCAGTTCCCTGGCCTCTTTCATCACCTTGACCGGGTAGCCGGGGTTGTCCCGCCACCAATGGTCCCAGGCCGCGAGGCCGCCACCCACGGCCAGCGCCAGGATCAGGGGCACGCCGGTGAAAAGAGCCTTTTTCGAACGTGGTGTTGTCATTGCCGATCTCAGTCAGGTTCGCCTTGGAAGGACAGGCGCGGGGGGCTTTGCTATCTGGGGAGAACGAGTGATCGGCGGGGAAATTTAGGCGGCCTTCAGGCCCTCATCGCGAGCAAGCTCGCTCCCACATTGGAACGCGGTCACCTGTGGGAGCTTGCTCGCGATGGCGGTCTGACAGTCGCCCGATCTCTCGCGGATGTACCTGATCCATTGTGGGAGCGAGCCTGCTCGCGATGAGGCCCTCACAGCCTCTATAAATTTGTCAGCCCCCCCATCGTTCTAGCTTGGATAAAGCCCGCTCCAGGGCCGAACACAGGTAAGGCAATGACGATTACTCGACGATGGTTCATGGCAGGCCTGGCGCTGACCGGTGCCGCCGTGCCTGCGGTGTATTACGGGCATCGCGAACTGACCCGGCCGGACCCCACCATCACCCCCGGCGAGGCCTCGTTCGATGTGGCCGACGTGGCGGGCCAGCGCCGGGCCGATACGCTGCGGGGGATCTGGACCATCCGTTTCACCGGGCGCGATGCCGGTCTCGACGGCTTGCCCCAGGACGATCTGCAAGTGCTCCTCGATATCGGCCACAAGGGCCGTGGCCTGGTGGGTTACCTCGACACCGCCGAACGCCTGCGTGCCGGGGATGAACCCCGTTATCGGGTGTTGGGGGATTTGGCCGGCACCGACCCGAAGCAACTGAGCTGGCGCTTGATCGGCGCCCAGGCCTCCGGTGGCGCGCCGGACTATGAATTCACCATGACCCTGGACGAGGTCTGGGCCGGCTTCGGCAATGCCGGCAGCGCGACCCTCAGTGGCCGGGTGTCACGGCTGGACCGCCCGTTGGCCCTGCCGGAACTCGACAATCAGTTCATCGCCGTCAAGCAGCGCTTCCCCGAAGCCCGCGAGCGCACGCCGCTGAGCCCGGCGTTGCTGGCCTGGCTGGTGTCGCCCGAGCATCGGTTGTTCCACCAGCTCTGGCATGCCTCGCGGGACAAATGGCACACCCTGGACGAAGACAAACGCAACGCCCTGCGCGGCATTGGCTGGCAACCCGGCCCACGGGATCAGGAACGCGACGCCCGCGGCCCGCGCAAGGATCGCAACGGCTCGGGCATCGACTTCTTTTTCATGCACCGGCACATGCTCGGCACCGCACGTTCGATCCAGCCGCTGCCATCGTGGTCGCGCTTTCCGTTGCCGCAACCGGAGCTGGAGCGTGATCGCCAGGGGTTCGCCCGTTATTTCGACAACCACGACGGCACCGCCTTGCCGCCCACCTGGCTGGCCGACGGCGACGAGCAATACGCCCAGTGGGTCAGCGACATCAAGACCGCCGAGACCTACCACAGCAATTTCCAGGTCTGGGAATCGCGCTACCGCGACCCGCGCTACCTGGCGAAACTGACCCTGGGCCAGTTCGGCTCGGAAGTGGAACTGGGCCTGCACGACTGGCTGCACATGCGCTGGGCCTCGGTGCCGCGCGACCCGTCCAACGGCCATCCAGTGCCGTTCGCCCGCGATCCGGACGACTTCGCCGGGCGTTGGTTCGCGCCGGAAAACGACTTCCTCGGCGATCCGTTTTCCTCCCATGTGAACCCGGTGTTCTGGGCCTTCCACGGCTGGATCGACGACCGCCTCGAAGACTGGTTCCGTGCCCACGAACGCTTCCATCCGGGCGAAGTGAGCCGGCTTGAAGTCAACGGCGTGCCCTGGTTCGCCCCGGGCCGCTGGGTCGAAATCGCCGACCCCTGGCTAGGGCCGGACACCCACGGCTGCAGCACCACGCCGGGGTTGCAGACCGGTCGCTCGGTGGAAATGGACCCGGAAACCATGAAGCTGGCGCTGCGCATCACCTTCGGCAGCGATGACAAAAAGCTCACTGAACTGTTCCGCCGCGTGCCGCAACGGCCGTGGTATGCGCGCAATCTGAAGAGCAAGCCGGTTTAACTCCCTCTGCACGCTGCCCACAGAACATAAGGCAAGACCCTGTTGTGGCGAGGGGATTTATCCCCGCTGGGCTGCGCAGCAGCCCCAAACCAGCTCACTCAAAAATATCTGACACACCGAGGTGTTGGTGATTGGGGCTGCTGCGCAGCCCAACGGGGATAAATCCCCTCGCCACAAATGTCACTTGGCTTGAGGGTTGTGGTGTGGGCTTTTAGCGCGGCGCGGCGATGTCCAGGGCGCGGTTCGCCAGCAGCTCACTCAGCTCGACCATCTGTTGGATCCCCAGGGCAAAACTTCGCCGCGCGCCTTCCAAATCAAATGCCAGTTCGTTGGCCATGACATTGACCGAAGCCAGGGTTTCGCTGAGGTTGGCCAACAGGCATTCCAGGTCCGCGCCTTCTGCCACGGTGAACAGCTGGCCCGGCGGTGGAGTGGGGTTTTCAGGTTTGGGGTCGAGGTAAAAGGCGAGGGCGCGGTCGGCGGCTTCGTTGAGTTTTTTGGAATCGTCTTCGGGGGGATTGGGGGTGATCTTGAACATGGTGCAGCTCCTGATTATTCAATGGACGCTGCCAGACATCACTTGCAGATGATGAGGTGGCAGCTATGCGCGGGTCTGCAAGACCGGGAAACCAGGAACCCGGCAGACCCGAAGGTCTCCCGCACACAGCCGCCATAAAACGAACACGAACGTGTCGATAGGCTTCGGCTATGCGCCTGGTATTCGTCGGGCTTGCAGACCCGATCACTGATGAGCAGTGACGGGGAACAAGTTATCGATGGGGTGCCAAGCGCACAAGCCGGCGGATTCTGGCGCAGTTGTAGGCAACGACGCAAGGCGACGTAGCCTCGCTCGGGAGTCCTACATGGCCGGATAAACAGAGCCAAAGCCGAACATTCTTTATGAAGATGAGATCCATCTGTGGCGAGGGGATTTATCCCCGCTGGGCTGCGCAGCAGCCCCAAACCAGCTCACTCAAAAATATCTGACACACCGAGGTGTTGGTGATTGGGGCTGCTGCGCAGCCCAACGGGGATAAATCCCCTCGCCACAAATGTCACTTGGCTTGAGGATTGTGGTGTGGGCTTTTAGCGCGGCGCGGCGATGTCCAAGGCGCGGTTCGCCAGTAGCTCACTCAGCTCGACCATCTGCTGAATCCCCAGGGCAAAACTTCGTCGCGCGCCTTCCAGATCGAATGCCAGTTCGTTGGCCATGACATTGACTGACGCAAGGGTTTCGCTGAGGTTGGCCAGCAGGCATTCCAGGTCCGCGCCTTCTGCCACGGTGAACAACTGGCCCGGCGGTGGAGTGGGGTTTTCAGGTTTGGGGTCGAGGTAAAAGGCGAGGGCGCGGTCAGCGGCTTCGTTGAGTTTTTTGGAATCGTCTTCGGGGGGATTGGGGGTGATCTTGAACATGCTGTAACTCCTAGTATTCATTTTCAGGAGCCGACACCATCGCTACCAAACGATTGGGTGGCGGCCGTACGCGGGTTGGTAGACCGGAGCACTAGGAACCCGGCGCGCCCGAAGACGCCCTGCGCACGGCCACCATGAAACAGACGCCGAGACAGCATCTGTAGGAGGTGGCGCTTGCGCCTAGTTGACTCGCGGGCTACCAAACCCGATCGCTGAAATCAGCGACCCGGAAACAGTAAAAGCCACGAGCCAAGCGCACAAGCCGGCGGATTCTGGCGCAGTTGTAGGCAACGACGCAAGGCGACGTAGCCTCGCTCGGGAGTCCTACATGGCCGGATAAACAGAACCAAAGCCGAACATCCTTTATGAAGATGAGATCCATCTGTGGCGAGGGGATTTATCCCCGCTGGGGTGCGAAGCAGCCCCAAACCAGCTCACTCAAAAATATCTGACACACCGAGGTGTTGGTGATTGGGGCTGCTGCGCAGCCCAGCGGGGCGGTGCGACGTTTCGCTAAATCCCCTCGCCACAAATGTCACTTGGCTTGAAGGTGTGGTCGAGGCCTACATCACCCGCCAACCCCCACCCAACGCCCTGTACAACGCCACACTCGCCTGCACCCGCGCCAGTCTCAATTGCACGTTCATGTCCTGGGCGGCATAGAGCGTGCGTTGGGTTTCCAGCACCGTGAGCAGGTCTTCGGCACCGGCCTGGTAGCGGCGCTGGGCGAGGTCGAAGGCGGTTTGGGCCTGGTGCAGTTCTTCGCCTTGCCACTGCCGTTGCTGGTCCAGGCCGTGGATGCTGTTCAGGGCTTTTTCGACGTCGGCGAAGCCGTTGATGATGGCGGCACGGTAGAGCTCCAGCAGTTCTTCATGGCGCGCGGAGGCTCGGTCGCGTTCGGCACTCAAGCGACCGTTATTGAAGATCGGTGCGGCCAAACCGACGCTGAGGTTGTAGACGTTGTTGCGCAGCAACTGGTCGGCAATGTCGGCGCCTGTGCCCAGGCTCAGGCCCAGGGTCATGGAGGGCAGCATGGCCGCGCGGGCCACGCGGATGTCGGCCTGGGCGGCGGCGAGGCGGGCTTCGGCGGCGGCGATGTCCGGGCGGCGACTGAGCAGGTCACTGGGCACCCCGGCGTCGATAGTGGGCCAGTGCAAACGGTCGAAGTCTTCAGCGTCGAGCCTGACCGATTGCACCGGTTGCCCCAGCAGCGCCGCCAGGGTGATCAAGGCGTCCCGGGCTTGTTGCTGCACCTGCGGCAACTGGCGCTGTTGGGCCGCCACCAGGCTTTTCTGCTGGGACAGTTCCAGGGCCGTGGCGCTGCCGGCGTCGTAGCGGGTCTGCACCAGGTCGAGCACGCGCTGGGCGTTGGCCAGGTTCAGTTCGGCGATGCGCTGTTGTTCGCGCAATGACAATGCCTGGGTGTAGCTGTTGGCGACGCTGCTGAGCAGGGTCAACTCCACGGTCGCGCGGTCGAACTGGCTGGCCGAGAGCGTGCTCAGCGCACTGTCTCGGGCTGCCCGTTTACCCCCCCAGAAATCCAGCTCATAGCTGGCACTGAGGTTGGCGTCGTAGTAGTCGATGGTGCGGTTGTCCCGATCCACGTCCAACTGGCTGTAGCCCTTGCCCCGCAATAACTCCTGGCGATTGCCGTTGAGCCCGGCCGTGATTTCCGGCAGCAGTGGTGCGCCGGCAATGACGGCACTGGTCTGGGCCTGGCGCACCCGGGCCATGGCGGCGGCGAGGTCGTGGCTGTCCAGGCGCGCCTGTTCGATCAGCCGGTTCAATTGCGGGCTGCCAAAGTGCGTCCACCATTGCTGGTTATCGGCTCGGGCGCTGGGGGTATCGAGGTTTTGCCAGGCCGCTGGTGGTTGGATGTCGCTGTCCGGGACCGGCAACGGGCTGGCGCAGGCTGCCAGTAACAGGCCGGTCGCCAGGAGGGTCAGGTGCGCTTTCATAGGATGGAGTTCATTCACTGGTAAGGGCCGCGACCGGGTCGAGGCGGGCCGCCTTGCGGGCCGGCATGAAACCGAAGACGACGCCGGTGACCAGGGCGCAGCCGAAGGCGCCGAACACCGCCAGCCACTCGAACGCCACGGCGATCTTGCCCAGCAGCAACGCGCCGCCCACCAGCAGGGCCAGGCCGATACCGGCCAGCCCGCCGACCACCGAGAGCATCACCGCCTCGGTGAGAAACTGGCGCAGGATGTCGCGCTGGCGCGCGCCGGTGGCCATGCGGATGCCGATCTCGCGGGTTCGTTCGCGCACGGTCATGAGCATGATGTTCATCACCCCGATGCCGCCCACCAGCAGCGAAATCGCGGCAATGGCGCCGAGCATCAGCGACAGTGTGCCTTGGGTGCGGGCCTCGGCCTGGATCATCGCGGCGTTGTTGGTCAGTTCGAAATCCTGCTTGCCGTTGTGCAGGCGCAACAGCGTCCGAGACACGGCTTGCTCGGCTTGCTTGACCTTGCCCGCGTCCTTGGCGGCGATCACCACGTACTCCGGATGACGTGTGCCGAACAGCCGCACGCTGGCGGCGGAGTAGGGCACCGCGACACGGTTGTCGGCGTCCGAGTCCCCGGAGCTGGCGCCTTTTTCCGCCAATACGCCGACCACCTGGAATGGCACGTTCTCGATCAGGATGTAGCGGCCGATGGGGTCGGCGACGTCCTTGAGCAGTTTCTGCCGGACCTTGTGGCCGATCACCGCGACTGCGGCGGCGCTGCGCTCATCGGCCTCACTGAAATAGCTGCCCTCGGCCACCGGCCAATTGAAGATGGTCGGGAAATTCGTATCGTTGCCGCCCACGTAGCTGGTGTGGTCGAGGTTGCCGAAACGCACGCTGGCTTCGGCACCGTTGACCGGCATGATCCGTTGCACCTCGGGCAGGGCGGCGAGGGCAGCCAGATCGTATTCGCTGATAATGCCCTTGGCGGCGCGCGGGGTGGGCGCGCTGCCGTTGAGGTAGATGATGTTCGAGCCAAAGGCGCCCATCTGGGCCATGACCTGGCGCTTGCTACCTTCGCCCACGGCCAGCATCACCACCACCGAGGCCACACCGATGACAATGCCGAGCAAGGTCAGGGCAGTGCGAAAGCGATTGATCCACATCACCCGCCATGCCGCTTGTACCGCGTCCACCAGTTCGCCTTTCCAGGCGCCGTTGTGTTCGCTGCCGGCACTCAGGCGCTGGCGCAGGTCCACGGCTTGCAGTGCCTTTGGATTGGCTTGCGCGTCGGTGGGCGAAGCGGTGGCGCTGTCGCTGATGATCAACCCGTCGCGGATCTCGATGATGCGCTTGGCCCGGGCCGCCACTTCGCGGTCGTGGGTGATCAGGATCACCACGTGGCCCTGGCTCGCCAGTTCGTCGAGCAAGGCCATGACCTCGATGCCGCTCTGGCTGTCGAGGGCGCCGGTGGGTTCGTCAGCGAGGATGATATGGCCGCCGTTCATCAAGGCCCGGGCAATCGACACCCGTTGCTGCTGCCCGCCGGACAATTGATGCGGGCGGTTGCCGGTGCGGCTGGCCAGCCCCAGGCGGGCGAGCAGGGCGCTGGCGCGGGCGTGGCGTTCGGCGGCCGAAGTGCCGGCGTAGATGGCCGGCATCTCGACGTTCTCCTGGGCCGTGCCGGAGGGGATCAGGTGATAGCCCTGGAACACGAACCCGAAGGCCTCGCGCCGCAACCAGGCCAATTCATCGCTGCCCAGGTGGGCGACGTCTTCACCGGCGAAACGGTACTCGCCGCTGGTGGGGCGGTCGAGGCAGCCGAGGATGTTCATCAAGGTCGATTTACCGGAGCCGGACGCGCCGACAATCGCCAGGAATTCCCCGGCGTGAATGGATAAGTCGATGCCACGCAGCACCTCCACCCGAGGGCTGTCGCCACCGCCGTAGGCCTTGCGAATGTCCCGCAGTTCGATCAGGGGCGTGCTCATTCAGCCTCCGCTGCCGTCAGCCGGGCTGATCAATACCCGGTCGCCTTCACTCAGGCCGTCGAGAATCTGCGTGCGCAATCGATCACTGACGCCGGTGCGAACGCTGCGTGGCTGGACATCGCCATTGTCGGCCAGTACCCGCACCTGGTCGCTGTCCTGCAAGGCGGCGATGGGGATGGTCAGCACATCCTTGGCTTGGGCGGCGACGAAAAACACCTGGGCGGTCATGTCGGTCATCAAGGCGCGGTCGGCGTTGTCGACGTCGAGCAACACGGTGTAAAGCACCACCCGCTCGCTGCCGTTGCGGCCACCGCTGGGGCTGCCGCCCTGGCTGGCCTCCAGCGGGCGTGGCGGCACCGGCAGGATCTGCCGAACCGTGCTGCTCCAGCGCCGGTTGCCGCCGGCCAGGGTGGTGAAGTAGGCGGTCATGCCCGGCTTGACGTGGCCGATGTCGGCTTCCGAGACTTCGGCCCAGACCGTCATCGGCGACAGCCGGGCGATACGCAGGATCAACGGGGTTTGCTGCTGGGCGTTGAGGGTCTGGCCTTCCCGGGCCCCGACGGCGACCACGGTGCCGCTCATCGGCGCGTAGATGCGCGTGTAGCCCAACTCGGCCTCGTCGCTGCGCAAACTGGCCTGGGCCTGGCGGATCTGGGCCTGGAACATGTCGATGCGCGCCTGGGTTGCCCGCACCTCGGCCTGGGCGGTCTGCACGTCTTCCTCACGGGTGGCGCCGCCGGCCTTGAGCTGCTGCTGACGGCGGAATTTCTGCTGGGCCAGGTCGTGTTGAGCGCGCTGTTCCTGAAGCTGGGCCTTGAGGTTCTCGATCGAAAAACGCCCGGCGTCGAGCCGGGCTTTTTGTGTGGAAGGGTCGATTTCCACCAGCAACTGGCCCTCGCGAACCTCGTCGCCGGCCTCCACATGAATCTTCTGGATCTGTCCGGAGGCCTGGGCGCCGACGTCCACATAACGCCGCGGTTGCAGGGTGCCCAGGGCGGTGACGCTGTTTTCGATATCGCCACGGGTGACGGGCGCGGTGACCAGGGGCGCGCGGCTCGGCACGACGGCTTGCCACGCGGCGAAGGCCACGGCAGGAAGCAGGGCGAAGGTGACAAGCCAGGCGCGTCGGGTAGGGCGGGGACGTTTCATGCAGGGTTCCGGCCGGTGGTATCGGGGCCATCCCAGGACGAACAGGGACGGCAGGCTGTTCTGGTAGACGAGCGTTCCGGGCGGGAATTTAGCGGGTGAAACACTTGGTAGCAGTTGGCGGAAGGGCAACGCAACAACCAAGCCAGGTGATGTTGTGGCTAGGGGATTTATCTGTGGCGAGGGGATTTATCCCCGCTGGACTGAAGCAGCCCCTTATGGCCAACAACGCGGTGTGCCAGATGTTTCGAGTAGCAGGTTTTGGGGCCGCTTCGCAGCCCAGCGGGGATAAATCCCCTCGCCACAACAGTAGTGCTTGGCGCCAGTAGAAATGAACGAATCAGCCTTGATACAAACCAAAGCTTTAAATCTATATGAGAATTACTATAAATTACGCGATTGAATCTGCCACTATCGTGCCATTGCCTATTCCAGGCATGTCGAGTGGGCACAGGGATAGCGGTCGCAGCCATTGCGCACGGGAGTCATGTTGGAAAACTACTATCGCGAGCTGGTGTGTTTCCTGAACGCCAGGCTAGGCAACCGCCAGGCGGCCGAGGATGTGGTGCATGACGCCTATGTACGGGTGCTGGAGCGTGCCAGCGATGTCCCCATCGAACAGCCCCGGGCATTTCTCTACCGCACGGCGTTGAACCTGGTGATCGACGGCCATCGGCGCAATACCCTGCGCCAGGTCGAATCCCTGGATGTGCTGGACAGTGAAGAGCGTTTCTTCACGCCATCGCCCCACACCAGCTTCGACCATGGCCAGCGCCTGGACATGCTGCAGCGCGCCCTGGCCGAGCTGCCGCCGCTGTGCCGCGAAAGTTTCCTGCTGCGCAAGCTCGAAGGCCTGTCCCACCCGCAAATCGCCGAGCGCCTGGGCATTTCCCGGGCATTGGTGGAAAAACACATCGTCAACGCCATGAAGCACTGCCGCGTTCGCATGCGACAGTGGGATGCGCCCTGATGGGCTTGTCGCCGGTCGCACGGCGGTAAATTTTTTTTCATTGTCCTCGTTCATCTCAACAGACGACTTGCCGGTGCTTAAGACGCCGGTCAGGTTCCCCAGGCTTTTCGTGCCCTGTTGAGGGGCTTTTCCAGAGGACACTGGACATGACTCAGGCAATTGCATCGCCCATCGTTCATGACTTGATCGGCATTGGCTTCGGCCCTTCGAACCTGGCGTTGGCCATCGCGCTGCAGGAGCGGGGGCCGGTCCAGGGTGAACTGGACGTGCTGTTCCTCGACAAGCAGGCCGACTACCGCTGGCACGGCAACACCCTGGTGACCCAGAGCGAGTTGCAGATTTCCTTCCTCAAGGACCTGGTGACCCTGCGCAACCCCACCAGCCCTTATTCGTTCGTCAATTACCTCAAGCACCATGGCCGCCTGGTGGACTTCATCAACCTCGGCACGTTCTACCCGTGCCGCATGGAGTTCAATGACTACCTGCGCTGGGTGGCCGGGCACTTCACCGAACAGAGCCGCTATGGCGAGGAAGTGCTGCGTATCGAACCGGTGCTGCACAGCCAGCAGGTCGAAGCGCTGCGGGTGATTTCCCGCACGGCCCAGGGCGAAGAGTTCGTGCGCACCACCCGTTCGCTGGTGGTCAGTGCCGGCGGTACGCCGCGCATTCCTGACGTGTTCAAGGCCTTCAAGGATGATGCCCGGGTGTTCCACCATTCCCAGTACCTGGAGCGCATGGCAGGCCAGCCGTGCGTGAGTGGCCAGCCAATGAACATCGCCATTATCGGCGGCGGGCAGAGCGCGGCGGAGGCTTTCATCGACCTCAACGACAGCTTCCCTTCGGTGCAGGTCGACATGATCCTGCGTGGCTCGGCCCTCAAGCCGGCGGACGACAGCCCGTTCGTCAACGAAGTGTTTTCGCCGGAATTCACCGATCTGGTGTTCCAGCAACCCCACAGCGAGCGCGAGCGCCTGGTCAACGAGTACCACAACACCAACTATTCGGTGGTGGACATCGATCTGATCGAGCGCATCTACGGGATTTTCTATCGCCAGAAAGTCTCCGGCATCGCCCGCCATGCTTTCCGCACCCTCACCACCGTGGAGAAAGCCACGGCCACCGACGCCGGCGTGGAACTGGCGGTGCGCAACAACGCCACCGGTGAGCTGACGGTGCGCCGCTATGACGCCGTGGTGCTGGCCACCGGTTACGAGCGGCAGATGCACCGTACCCTGCTGGAGCCGCTGGCCCAGTACCTGGGGGATTTCGAGGTGGATCGCAACTACAAGCTGATCACCGACGAGCGCTGCAAGGCAGCGATCTACATGCAGGGCTTCTGCCAGGCCAGCCATGGCCTGAGCGACACCCTGTTGTCGATCTTGCCGGTGCGTGCCGATGAAATCGCCGGCTCGCTCTATGAGCACGGGAACAATCGTGGGCAGGCGCGGGCGGTGCGCGACTTGCTGCTCGCCGCCGTGTAGACGAGACCTGAGCTACGCGTTGGTCCATGCAAAACCCTTTCTGGGAGCGCAATGCTGTTCACTTGAGGCGTGACTGATTCATTGTGGCGAGGGGATTTATCCCCGCTGGGCTGCGTAGCAGACCCAAAGCAGCAGACTCAATCTGCCTGACACACCGAGTAGGTGATCTTAGGGCTGCTTCGCAGCCCAACGGGGATAAATCCCCTCGCCACAGGTTCGTCTACCTTCTCAAGTGAACAGCATTCCCCAGTTCCGGCCCCGGAAAAGGCCGGCCTCAGCTCACTCGCCAGGAAATTCTTCAGAAGTTTCCTACACTCATTTCACGCGTCCTGCCTGTTTGACAGACGCGTCGACGGTTCGCTGTTCCCTCGTATTGGCAGTCTGAACCCCCAAGCCGGTCCACCCTGACGAACGTGACGTCGGTGTGCGCCGGGCCGACTACGCCAAACGAAACAACCTGACCAGATGATGCAGCTTTTACGCACAGGCCTGGTGGCGCTGTTGCTGGGCTCATTGAGTGTGGCGCCACAGGTGGGCGCGGCGCCTGAGTCGCTGCAGGTGCTCGGACGCTCCAATGTGAGCGATTATTCGGTGTCCCTGGACGATGCCGATTGGGCCTGGCTGCGTCAAAAAGGCACGTTGCTGCTGGGGGCTTCGGCGCCGGACTATGCGCCTTTCAGCATTACCGGCACGGGGCGCGACTATGAAGGCCTGACCGCCGACTATGCGCAATTGCTCGGGCAACTGCTGCACGTCAAGGTGCAGGTCCGACGCTATCCATCCCGTGCCGAATCGCTCCAGGCCTTGCGTGGCGGTGAGATCGACATGCTCGGCACCGCCAACGGCTTCGAAGCGGCCGAGCCAGACCTGGCGATGTCCCAGGCCTACGCCGATGACCTGCCCACCCTGGTGGCGCGCATCGACGACAGCCAGGACTTGCCCACGGACCTGGCGGGCAAGCGGGTGGCGATGCTGTATCACTACTTGCCGCCGGAGACGGTCGAGGCGTTTTATCCCGATGCTTCGTTGCAGCTGTTCCCCTCGACCTTGAGCGCCATCGGTGCCGTGGCGTTTGGTCAGGCTGACGTTTATCTGGGGGATTCGATCAGTTCCAATTACCTGATCAGCAAGAATTACCTGAACAATGTTCAACTGGCCGATTTCTCGCGCATGGAAGTGCAGCCGTTCGCCTTTGCGGTCAGTCGTGACAACGCGCGCTTGTTGCGCATCGTCAATGCCGCGTTGCAAGCCATTCCCGCCAGCGAACGCATGAGCATCCTGCGCCGCTGGAGTGCCGGCGGCGCGAGCATGCCGGGTCAGCAGGCGCTGCATTTCAGCGTCAATGAGCAGCGTTGGCTGGATGCCCATCCGCGAATCAAAGTGGCCGTCAACGAGAACTTCCTGCCGCTGACGTTCTTCGATGAACAGGACCATTTGCGCGGCATCGGTGCCGACGTGCTGGCCCGGATCAGCTTACGCACCGGTCTGAAATTCGATGTGCAGCGCGGCGGCTCGGTTGACGACTTGATCGGGCAGATCAAGAGCGGCAAGGCCGACATCCTGGCCACCGCCATACCCAGCACCGAACTCGAAGACGAGTTGCGCTTTACCCGACCGTACCTGACGAACCCGTTCGTGCTGGTGGTACCTGTTCGGTCCAAGGGCCCGCTGACCCTGGACCAGATGGCCGGCAAGCGTCTGGCGCTGGTGCGTGGCAACGTGCTGCGCGAGTTTCTGCTGGAGCAGTTTCCCCGTGTGCAGTTGGTGACGGCGCAAAATGCCGCCGACGCCATGGCTATGGTCGCCGCCGGCACGGCGGACGCGGCGATCAACCCGCTGATCAGCGCCCGCTACATGATCTCTCGCCAATACCGTGACAAGCTGCAGGTCACCAGTACCGTGGGCACCGTGCCCGCGCGCGTTGCGTTGGCGACGAACCGGGGGGCGTTGGAGCTTTACTCGATTCTCGACAAGGCACTGTTGAGCATTTCTCCTGAAGAGATGGACGAGTTGACCAACCGCTGGCGCAGTGAGGTAGTGATCGACGACAGCTACTGGCTGCGCAACCGCACCACGATTCTCCAGGGGTTCACCGTCGCTGCGCTGCTGTTGCTGGTGACCTTGGGGTGGGTGATTTATCTGCGGCGGTTGCTGGAGCAATTGCGCGTCGCCAAGGAAAGCGCCGACGACGCCAATCGGGCCAAGACCACCTTCGTGGCGACCATGAGCCATGAGATCCGCACACCGATGAATGCGGTGATCGGACTGCTGGAACTGGCCCTGAAAAAAGCCGACCAGGGTATCGTCGACCGGCACGCCATCGAGGTCGCGTCGGGGGCTGCCCATGGTTTGCTGGATTTGATCGGCGACATCCTCGACATTGCCCGCATCGAGTCGGGCCGGCTGTCGCTGGCGCCGCAACGGGCCAATCTGCACGAGTTGATCGAGTCGGTGGCACGGATTTTCGAAGGCCTGGCCCGGCAGAAACACCTGCGCCTGCTACGGGTACTGGACGCTGCGGTCAACCGTGATGTGTTGATTGACCCCTTGCGCTTCAAGCAGATCGTCTCGAACCTGTTGAGCAACGCCATCAAATTCACCGACCAGGGCGAGGTGCGCCTGAGTGTGCGCGCAGAGCCGGACGCTGAGCTCAGGCGCCTGAGCATTTGCCTGCGAGTCGAGGACACCGGCTGCGGTATTTCGCCCGATGACCAGCGCCGCCTGTTCAGCCCCTTTACCCAGGCTGGCCATAGCACCCAGTCGGCCCGCAGCGGTTCCGGGCTGGGGTTGGTCATCAGTCGCACGCTGTGCGAAATGATGGGCGGCACCCTGACGTTGCGCAGCGTGGTGGGAGAGGGCACGCAGGTCGAGATTCTGCTGGACCTGCCCGTGCTCGACGCCTTGCCGGCAGCGCCACTTGTCGAGGACGAGACGCTGCTGCCGGCCCGGGCGCTGAGTATCCTGGTGGTCGACGACTATCCGGCCAACCGCTTGCTGCTGTCCCAGCAACTGGGCTACCTGGGCCATCGGGTCCGGGAGGCGCAGGACGGTGTCGAAGGTCTGCACGCCTGGCGCAGCGAACACTTTGATGTGGTCATCACTGACTGCAACATGCCCTTGATGAGTGGCTACGAACTGGCCCGCGCCATTCGCGACGAAGAGCGTGTGCAAAACCTGTCGCCCGGCGTGATCGTGGGGTTCACGGCCAACGCCCAGCCAGAGGAGAAGGAGCGTTGCACCGAGGCCGGGATGAACGATTGCCTGTTCAAGCCCATCAGCCTTCGGGAACTCAACGCGTGCCTGGCTTCGGTCACGCCGGATGCGCCGGCGCATGAGCCCAGCGATAGCATCGACTTGACCAGCCTGGAACAACTGACCAGCGGCGACACGGCCGCCATCAGCGCTCTGCTGGAGGAACTGCTCAGCAGCAATGCCGAAGACGCAGCGCGACTGTTGCAGCTGTCCACCCGACAAGACTTGCCGGGCCTGGCGGACCTGGCGCACCGGATCAAGGGCGGGGCGCGGATCATCCAGGCGCAACGCCTGATCGCCGCCTGCGAGGCGTTGGAAAGCGCTTGTCGGGGAGGCGATACGCCGCTGCTCGCCGATGCCGCGGCAGATCTTCACCAAGCCATGGAACACCTGGCCGAATACCTGAAAACCCATGTGGCAAGGGGATAAATCCCATCTTGTGGAAGCAAGGCTTGCCCGCGATGAAGCGAGGCGCTCTTTCAGGAACCGCGGTGCCTGTTTCGCGAGCAAGCTTTGCTCCCACATAAATCCCCTCACCACGGGGCTGCGTTCGGCTCCGGTTTCCCCGGTTGATCGGGTTGACGCTTTTCCCTCATCTTTTTCGGATTAGTCCTACAGCGCCTCACAAAAGCTTCCTCTAGCCTGACGGCCCTGCTTCATACCCGTCAGTGTTGCTACTGGAATGCCTGCCATGCCGAACAAAGCCCTCCGTATCCTGATTGCCGACACACAACATGCTCATCGAGTAGTGCTGGAGCGCCTGTTCAATCAACAGGGCTATTTCCGGATTGTCCCCGTGAGCCATGTGCAGGAGTTGCTGACGCTGGTGGAATACGGCAGCGAGCCGTTCGACCTGATTGTCGTCAACGCCGGGCTGGCAAGCGGGGCGCTGGACCTGCACGATTTTGTTATCTATAACCCACAGGTTCGTCACGGGATGATTTACAACGCGCAGCTGACCAGCCTGTCGCCGGTGCCTGTGGCGCGCCGATCGAGCATGCACCTGAGCCAGGCGCCACTGCCTGACCTCGCTTCCCTGCGGCGCCTGATGGAGCGGGTCGACCCTCACGCCAGTGAGTCGCTGCAACCGTGGACGCGCCCTCTCAGGCAGGGCCATGGACGCTGAGAGAGACCGTCGGTCTGCACTGTCGGATCTGACAGGTGGCATGGCCTGGCGCTTGTGCAAGAGTCCGGTGCAGTCATGGCACCGGTGCCGTTTGTAATGACCTGGGGAATTGCCTTTGAAAGACGTGTTGATCGTGGATGACCACCCTGTCATACGAGGGGCGTTGCGGCTCATTTGCCAGAATGAGGCGTTCACTCATATCAGGGACGCCAGCGGGGTGGCCGATGCCAGGGCTCTCATCAAGGAGGCAGTGCCAGACCTGGTGATTCTGGACCTGGTGATGAACGGTTTCGATGGCCTGGACCTGCTGGTCTGGATCATGGCCCAGTTTCCTGAATGCAGTGTGCTGGTGTTCACCTCCCAGGATGCGCAGCACTTCTGCAACCGCTGCATCTCGGCCGGGGCCCGGGGCTTTGTGACCAAGAAAAGCGATCTCAAGGAACTGACCAAGGCCATCCAGGCGTTGAAGTCCGGCTATGCCTATTTTCCGCAGATGTCCGTCAGGCTGGATTTCCAGCAACGCAGCGAACAGCAGGCCCTGGAAAGCCTCTCCACCCGCGAGCTTTCTATCCTGCGCATGCTGGCCATGGGCATGCGCGGCAAGGACATCGCCGAAAGCCTGTTCCTGAGTCCTAAAACCGTCAGCACCTACAAGACTCGCCTGTTGGAAAAACTCGGCTTGCAATCCTTGGTGGGGTTGTCGGAGTTTGCCAAGCGCAATCACCTTTGAATGAGCTACACCAAATAAGGTGGGAGCGAGCCTGCTCGCGATAGCAGTCTGACAGTCGATGCATCATCGGCAGAGGCACCGCCATCGCGAGCAGGCTCGCTCCCACAGTTTTTTGATCGCTGTTCTCCAGATAGAACGCTAAAGCCGGTTTTTGCCATCTAGTGCTTCAAGGGTGTCGGTTTTAAGCTGCGTTCATCGAATCGCAGTACCTGATTTTGGAGACACGGCATGAAAAACATCATCGGCCTCTACACCAGTCCACGGCCCCATTGGGTCGGCGATGGCTTTCAGGTTCGTACGCTGTTTTCCTACGACAACCTGGGCAAGCACATCAGTCCGTTCCTGCTGCTGGATCATGCCGCCCCCACGGAATTTACGCCCACCACCGAGCGTCGTGGCGTCGGCCAGCACCCCCATCGCGGTTTTGAGACCGTGACCATCGTCTACCAGGGCGAACTGGAGCACCGGGACTCCACCGGCAGCGGTGGCAAGATCGGCCCTGGCGATGTGCAATGGATGACCGCTGCTTCCGGCATCATCCACGAAGAGTTCCACTCCGAAGCCTTCGCCCGGCAGGGTGGGTTCATGGAAATGGTCCAGCTGTGGGTCAACCTGCCCGCCAAGGACAAGATGGCCCCGGCCGGCTACCAGACGATCCTCAAGGGTGACATCCCGAACATCGCCTTGAAGGACGCCGCCGGCAGCCTGCGCTTGATCGCCGGGCGTTTCGAAGGGCATCAAGGCCCTGCGAAGACCTTCACGCCCATCGACGTCTGGGACATCCGCTTGAATGCCGGAAAAAGCCTCACCCTTGACTTGCACGAAGGCCACAATACCGCCCTGGTGGTATTGCGCGGCTCGGTCCAGGCCAATGGCCGCGAACGGGTCGAGGCCGGGCAAATGGCCCTGTTCGACCGGGCTGGCGATCAATTGAGCCTGCAAGCCAATAACGATGCCGTGGTGCTGCTGCTCAGCGGCGAGCCGATCGACGAACCCATCGTCGGCCATGGTCCGTTCGTGATGAACAGCGAGCAGGAAATCCACCAGGCCTTCAGTGATTTCCACTCCGGGCGTTTTGGTCGGATGGACGACTGAACGCGAAAACAACCACCACTCTGAACCCCCTGTGGGAGCGAGCCTGCTCGCGATAGCGGCGGATCAGTCAACATTAATGTGGCTGACACACCGCTATCGCGAGCAGGCTCGCTCCCACAGGGTTTGCGTGGTCGGTACACTCTCGTCAAAACTGTGCCAATCTTCGCCAATGGCCTTTCTGGAGCTGTCCCGATGCTGTCTCTGATCTCCGATCACCCGCTGCTCTGTGCCCTGGTGCTGCTTGTGCTCGACCTATTGATGTGGCGCCTGGTCAGTGCGGATCGGACCTATTGGAAAATCGGCGCAAGGCTGCTGATTTTTTCGTTGTTCAGCGTGCTGCTGTTCAACGAAGGCCTCAACCCCATGCAGCCGGCGCAGTGGGTCGACGATGTGCCGCGGCACCTGGCCGCTACCGGCTTGCAGATCGCCTGGTGGCTGTTTGCCGCGCGAACCCTGACGGTGCTGATTGGCGCGGCGATGATGCAACGGGTCGGCCATACCGGGCGGTTGTTGCAGGACTTGCTGGGTGCGGTGATTTTCCTGATCGCCGTTATCGCGGCATTGGCCTATGTGCTGGATTTGCCGGTCAAGGGTGTACTGGCGACGTCGGGTGCGATGGCGATCATCGTCGGCTTGGCCTTGCAGAGCACTCTCAGCGATGTGTTCTCCGGGATCGTGCTCAATACCACCAAGCCCTATCAGCTCGATGACTGGATTTCCATCGACGGCACCGAAGGCCGGGTCACCGACATCGACTGGCGGGCCACGCGCTTGCAGACCGCCCAGGGCAGCATGGCGGTGATCCCCAACTCGTTGGCGGCCAAGGCCAAGGTCATCAACTTCAGCCGACCCAGCGATGTCCATGGCTTGTCCATCAGCATCCAGGTCAGCCCCCACGCGCGACCACAAACCGTGATCGACGCGTTGGAGCGGGCGATGATCGGCTGTCGTTCCCTACTTGCCAACCCGGCGCCCTCCGTCACCCTCAAAAGTAGCGGCAGCGGCGGTGCGGAGTATGAGATCAGCGGTTTCGTTGCCTCTATGGCCCAGAAACGCACGGTGCGCAACCAGCTGTTCGACCTGGCGTTCCGGCATTTGCAGGCGTCGGGCGTGAGCCTGTTGTCCACCAGTGAAAGCGCGATTCCCCCGGCGGTGTCGCGTCCCCGGGCGTTGCTGGAAAGCTCGAACATTTTCTCCACCCTGCGCCAGGATGAGAAAGACACTTTCGCTCAGAACATGACCCTGCAGACCTTCCGTGCCGGCGACGTGATCCTGGCGGCCGGGGAGGTCAGCGATCATCTGTTCATCATCGAGTCCGGGGTGGTCAGCGTGACCCTCATGCGCAACGGCCAGCCACTCGAGGGCGGGCGCATGGGGCCAGGGGAGGTGATCGGCGAAGCCGGGGTCGTCGCCGAACAGGCTGCGCTGGCGAATTTTACCGCCAAGACTTTCTGCACCCTGTACCGCATCGAGAACAGCTACCTCAAGCCTTGCCTGGAGGCCCGTCGTGACATCAACGACGCCATGAAGAATCTTTTGGACGTACGCATCCACCTCGCCCAGAACCTCACCCGCGAGCTGCCCAAACCCGTGGCCAAGAAGCGCTTCCTGCAATGGCTGCGTAGCCGGGCCTGAAGCCTATCTTGAAGCCCCCTGTGGCGAGGGGATTTATCCCCGCTGGGCTGCGCAGCGGCCCCAAAAACGGGCACTTCGGTGTGACGGGTAAATCGTGTCAGCCGGTTTGCGACTGCTGCGCAGCCGAGCGGGGATAAATCCCCTCGCCACAATAGGTTCGTGTTCTTCCCAAAGGATAAGCACCAGTCCCCATTGGCCACCCGAACTTCCCAACAATTGGCTATTTGTACCGCACCACTGCACGGCTAACTTAGCGCTACACCCAATTGTCCTGGAGTTCACCATGCAACCGCGCATCGATTTCTACACCGCTTCCCCTGACGCTTTCAAAGCCATGCTGGCCCTGGAAAACGCCGTCTCGAAACTGGGTCTGGAGAAGTCCCTGCTGGAGCTGGTCAAGCTGCGTTCCTCGCAGATCAACGGCTGCGCCTTCTGCATCGACATGCACACCGCCGACGCCCGCAAGGACGGCGAGACCGAACGCCGCTTGTACGCCGTGACCGCATGGCGCGAAGCGCCGTTCTTCACTGGCCGTGAACGCGCCGCCCTGGCCTGGACCGAAGCCCTGACCCGCCTGAGCGACACCCACGCGCCAGACGCCGACTACGCCCTGTTGAGCGAGCATTTCAGCCCCAAGGAAATGGTCGACCTGACGGTGGCGATCAACGCCATCAACGGCTGGAACCGTCTGGCGGTGGGGTTTCGCAAGATGCCCGAGGCGTGAATCCAGCGGTTATCAACTCAGATAGGCCCTCGGTGTGCTACCGGTCATGTGCTTGAAGAAGGCAATGAAAGCGCTGTCACTGGCAAAGCCCAGGTCAAAGGCGCAGTAGCTCAAGCTGCGCCCGATGGCGAGCAGTTCAATGGCGCGCATCAGGCGCCATTGCTGTCGCCATTGCTGATAACCCATGCCGGTTTCCCGCTGAAAGATCCGGCCGATGGTCCGGCCACTGGCGCCGATCTGCCGCTCCAGCACCTCCAGGGTGGGAGGCAGGCGATCCAGTGCCGCGAGCAGCGGCGCCAGGCGCTTGTCTTGGGGCAGTGGCAGCAGCATCGGTTGTTGTACCGCCTCGCGAATTTCACTCAGGCACAACCCCAGCAAATGCATATTGCGACCTTGGGTCCAGTCGCTGTCGAATGCGGCGTCGGTGATCGGTTCGAGGACAGCGCGTAGTAGCGGCGAGACCTCGATGATGCACACCTGCGGCGGCAGGTCGGCGCACAGCGATGCCGCCAGGTAGATCGATCGATAATCCACACTCTGTTGCATCACCGCCCGATGGGACGTCAACGGCGGGATCCACGCGGCACGTGATGGCGGCAGCAGGCATAGCTGCTGCGCCAGGGTGATGCGTGTGCAGCCCTGGCGTGTGAACAGCAGTTGCCCGCGCTGATGCTGGTGCGGCCCAGAATCGTGGTGAGCCAATGTCGCCGCGATACCGATCACCGGTGCGGGATGGCGGTCGGGGTCGAAGAGGACATGAGCGTCGAGCCAAGCCATAAATTGTCAGATTTCAAGGATAAGTTGTCAGGGTTCGGATAATACGACAGTCGTGAATTCGTAGACTGCTCGCCATTTTTCGAGCGAGCTTACCGATGACGTCACGATCTTTCCTGAGCCTGGCGATTGCCCTGGTGATGTTCCCCCAGATTGCCCAGACCCTCTATAGCCCTGCGTTGGGAGACATCAGTTTGAGTTTTGCCGTCAGTCCAGAAATGGCGGCGCAGACGCTGTCCGTATATTTCCTGGGATTCGCCTTGGGTGTCGTGGTATGGGGCCATCTCTGTGACCGCATCGGTCGACGGCCCGCCATGTTGGGCGGGTTGGCCTTGTATGCGGCAGCGATGATATTGGGGCTGAACGTCGACACCTTCGATGCGCTGCTGGCCGTCCAGGTACTGGCTGCTTTGGGTGCGGCGGTCGGTTCGGTGGTGACCCAGACGCTCCTGCGGGATCGTTACCAAGGCGCACAGCTTGGCCAGGTGTTTTCAGTGATCGGTATCGCCCTGGCGGCCAGCCCGGCGATTGGTTTGTTCAGCGGTGCCGCCCTGGTGCGATGCCTTGGGTATCAAGGTGTACTCGGTGGCCTGTTGCTGCTGTCGCTGATGCTGTTGGTGTGGTGTGCTCGATCCCTGCCGGAAACCTTGCCGGTCCGTCTCCCGGCGCAATCCTTGTCGAAGACGTCCTGGCGCATGCTGAAGGACCCGTGGATCTGGCGTTCTTCGTTTCTGGTCGCCACCTTCAACGTTGCGCTGTTCAGTTACTACAACCTCGCTCCGTTCCAGTTCGAACGACTCGGCTTGAACGCGGCGTTGTTTGGCTACAGCGGGGTGATCCTGGCCCTGGGCTCGGGTCTGGGGGCATGGCTGAACAAGCGCCTGCTTGCATGGGGTTTCAACGGCAATCAGTTGTCGGCCGTCGCCGCGATGGTGCTGCTGATCGGTGGAGTGAGTGTGCAAGGTCTGCTCGACGGTCGCGGCTTTGTCGTGGCGATGCTGTTGGTCGTGCTGGCGTTCGGCATGGCGATCCCCAACGTGCTCGGTGCTGCGCTGGTTTGCTACGCCGACTGCTTGGGCACGGCCGGTGCGCTGTTCGGTTTGTTCTATTACCTGCTGATTGGTGGCGCCTTGATGCTCGCGGCCTGGTCCCAGGCACTGGGCTGGACATTGATTGTGTGCGGGGTGCTGGCGGTGTGCTTGACGGTGCGACAGGCTCGGCTGGTCTGATTGATTCGACGCAAAACCTGTGGGAGTGGGCTTGCTCGCGAATGCGGTGTGTCATGGATAAAAGTATTGAGTGTCCCGACCTCTTCGCGAGCAAGCCTGCTCCCACAGGATGTAAGCGCGCCAGATTGTGAGGCAGTGAGAGATATGGCACCAAAGGAAACTGGTGGGAAGAAAAGGGAAGAAAAAGGACAAGCCAGGAAAAACGGGGGGTTGATCCAGTAAGCGGCACTAATCGGTGCCAAAAGAGGCGCGGCCCCCAAAATCCTGCCGCAAACTAAAAAGCCCGCATTTCGCGGGCTTTTTGGCACTGGCGCTTTAGATCATCCACCCGCCTGACCAGACCACTCGCCCCACGACCTGAAGCCGCTCAAGCCGATCAGTGGGAACATGCACGCTGGGATAAGCCGTGTTGGCGCTGATGACCAAGACCCCGCCGTCGATCTGGCGTTGCAGCCGCTTGGCGTACAGGAGGTCATCCAGGCGTATCACATAAAACGCCTCGCCCTGGATGGTGTTCCGGGAAAGATCCACCATCACGGTATCGCCGTCCTTTAGAAACGGCTCGTTTGAGTCGCCATCCACCCGCACTGCCGCGAGCTGCGACGCTTGCAGCCCTTTCTTCTGCAAGCTGTATTTAGTGAAAGCAAGCATTGTCAGGATGCGAGCGCCATCGCTCCAGGCACCGTGGCCCTGGCTAATTCTGGCGTCGTACAGCGGAACATAGGCATAGATGCTGTCGTCCTGCGCCTGGGCAGGCGCCCCCTCCGCCGGATACATCTCCCCGCGCCCCGACGCGATCCAGTCAAGAGATACCCCTACCGCAGAAGCCAACAGCGCCAACGAGTTGAACGCGGGCATCCCCTCACCGGCAATCCACCGCTGAAGCGACGACAGAGCCACATTCGCAGCCTCGGCAGCCTGTTTTCGGGACTCGAACAAGCTTGCGACCGTGGCTATCCGGGTTTCTATTCCCGAATTCGGAAAAGAAACCGCATTTTCGCCTACTGGCGCGTGCTTCGATTCCGTGTAAGTCACTGAATTCACTTGAGTTTTCCACAATAGACTGTTGTCTTGCCCGAAAACGGGAATAAAAACTCCCAAATTCGGTTTACCACATCCCGAATACGGGATATATTGTCCTAAACCGGCCGTTAGAAAGCCTAAAAAAACCACCCTAGACGATGGTTGAAAAATGGAAACCTACGACATACCGCTCGATTCGGAACGACGCTGGGAATGGATTAAATTCCAGCTCCGCGTTCGAGGCACAAACTTTGCCGACCTGGCCAGGACGAATGGCCTGAATGAGCGCGCCATCCGTAACGCTAAGCACCGGCCTTACCCTCGGGTAGAGCGGGCAATCGCACAAGCCTTGGGGCTTCAGCCTGTCCAGTTGTGGCCAGAGCGTTGGAATCTCAATGGCTCTCCACTGCGCCAGCGACCAAACCGCGCTGAGACGAATTCGGTCTATCCAAAGCATACCGAAAATAGTCCGGTTGGTCACAGTAAAACCAAGTGGAAAGACGGCGATGCGTGACTGGTATACGTCGCAGGAACTGGCGGGCCTCCCTGGGCTGCCAGGAACCGTTCCTGGTATTCGCAAGGTGGCGGCTCGCCTTGAGTGGGAGAGCCAGAAACGTCTCGGCACCAAAGCGGTCGAGTACCCGTTTTCGTGTTTGCCCGCCGAAACACAAGCCGCGTTGATGGCCCGGTCCATTGCAGAAGTTGAGGCTCCAGTCGAAGCGGCCCCCGCCAAGGTTCCGGAGCAAAAGGCTATCGCAACAGTGTCCAAGGGGACCACAAAGCTAAATGACGTGCAGCGGGCTGTCATGGTCGCTCGGCTCTGCTTCATTCGGGAGATCGAGCGCATGTGCGTCGCGACATCGCAAAATCGCGCCATTGACGTTTTGGTTAAGCAAGCCCGCGATGGGGCACTGAGCCCGTATTTGACTGAACGGTTGGCCCTGGCCAACAACAAAAAGACGGGGGACAGAACGCTATCGGAGAGAAGCCTAAAGCGTTGGCTATCTGCATATCGGACCGATGGAGAGGCGGGCTTAGCGCCGTTGCGCCAACGTCCAAACCTGACGGTTCCTACGTGGGCAAAAGATTTTCTTAGGTGTTACCAGCGGCCTACAAAGCCGAGTGTGGCGGCCAGCTATGCCGAGTTTGCGCAACGCTATGAAGGCCCGCTGCCAAGCATCCACGCGGTGCAACGTTTTCTGAAGAAGCTTTCCCCAGAAGCTTTGCAGGCTGGGCGAATGAGCCCGCAAGAACTTAAAGCGCTGCAACCATTCCGTCGCCGCTCTACGAAGAACCTTTTTCCAGGGGACGTTTACACCGCCGACGGCCATAAATTTGATGCGGAGGTCATCAATCCGCTGACCGGCAAGCCATACCGGCCAGAGATCACAACCGTGTTGGATGTAGCCACCCGAAAAGTCGTTGGCGTATCGGTTGGAGAAGCAGAGTCGGCCATTGGTGTTTTGGACGCGCTGCGTGATGCGGTCCGTAAATGCATGTTCGGCATTTTCTATGTCGACAACGGCTCAGGTTTCGCTAACGACACCGTGCGGGAAGTTGTCGACCGCTTGGGCGGCACGATGACCCACTCGCTGCCATACAACAGCCAGGCGCGGGGCCTCTCCGAGCGGGGACACCAGACTATTTGGGTGCGCGCAGCCAAGAAGCTGACCAGCTACATCGGCGCCGACATGGATAAGCACGCCGGTACACGAGTGCATCGCATTGGCCGCAAGGAGCTGCGTGAGGGCGGGAAAAGTAGGCTGCTGCCCGCATTCGGTGAATTCATGTCAGGCGTTGAACATGAAATCGCGACCTACAACGCTACTCCGCATCGAGGCCTAGCCAAAATTCGCGATCCCGAAACCGGCGTACTGCGGCATATGAGCCCAAACGAGGCTTGGCAAGCAGCGATAGCAGAAGGCTGGGAGCCGATTACCGCGCCCGGCTCGTTGGTTGAATCACTCATGCGTCCACAAGTGGTGCGCACAACGAGACGCGGCGAAGTCGCTTGGGCGGGTAGCACCTATTTCCTAACCGATCTAACGGCCTTGCACGGGCAAGAAATACGCATTGCCTATGACGTTAGAGATGCTAGCCAAATCTGGACGTTCACGTTAGACGGCGAGCTGATCGGCGCGGCCCAACTGGATGGAAACAGCTCGGATTATATGCCTCGCACCATGGTTGAGATGGCGAGAGACAAACGGCAACAAGGCCAGTTCAAGCGTGCAGTGGATAAGTTGGAGACGTTGACGGGGCAGCGAGTAGAAATGATCGCTCCTACAACGGCACCGTCTGCGAGCCTTTCGGCAGAAGCCCTGGAAGCGGCACGAGATTACGCCCAGTCGTTGGATCAGCAGCGGCCTACGTTCGTAGTGCCAGGGGATGACGTTGCTCGTTATCGGCTTTGGGTTCGGTTGAATCAACGAAAGATCGCCGGTGAAGAATTGACTACCGACGAAGCCCGGTGGTGGGAGCGTTATCCCGCCCATCCGGACTTCGTGGCAATGCAAAGAGTATTTCAACACGCGGGTTGAGAAGCCCACGTTTCAAAGCAGTCAGCGTGCGCCAACACGCTAGACATAGGAGGAGAAGCACAGTGAGTGTAAACAAAATTGTTCCTTTAACAAATGTCGGTCTTTTGTCCGGCGCAATGAGTCGCGCTATGGGCCGTCCAATCGGGCTGCCAGGATTGGTGGCAATGTACGGTCCTAGTGGCTTTGGAAAGAGCGCGGCGGCGGCATTTGCTGCCAATCAGCATCGTTGCTATTACGTCGAATGTCGCGACACTTGGAGTAAGAAAGCGTTTCTGACGGCGATTCTTCACGAGATGAGCCTTTTACCTGGTCGCACATTGTCAGAAATGGTCGACCAGATCTCCGTCCAGCTATCCGCTTCGCGTCGCCCATTAATCGTGGATGACGTGCAATATCTGTTGGATAAGGCTGTGGCAAATGTGCTGACCGATATCTACAACGCGAGCGAAGGAACAATCGTCCTGATCGGCGAAGAGCGTGTTCCTGCATCGCTTCAGCGTTTAGAGCGTTTGCATAATCGTGTACTGGAATGGGTTCCCGCACAGGCAGCAACACTTGACGATGTTCGCCAACTGGCACGCGACAACTATCCAGGCGTCAGCTTTGCAGATGACCTGTTGGCTGATTTGAATACCGCGACCAAAGGCTGCCTACGTCGGGTGGCGGTGAACCTCTACAAGGTCCAGTCCGAAGCATCGGCGATGATGCTTGATCAAGTGGATTTGAAAGCTTGGGGAAATCGCGGTTGGTATACCGGAGAAGCCCCGATTCGGAGGGCCATGTAATGGCAGGCCGGACACCTCACCTTATCGTTTCAGGCGGCAAAAGCTCAAAGCAGCGTATGTGGGAAGCAATGCGCATCTTGGCTCAAGGGTTCGATGTTCATGATATTGCAAGACGTAGCGATCAGATGCCTAACGAGATTGTTCGTTACCTCGATGCGCTAAAGAAAGCAGGCATCGTCGAGACTGTAGTTGATGACTATCGCAAGGGCCAAGCTCGACTTTACAGATTGGTCAAAGATGAGGGTGCAGAGCATCCGCATCTCAATAGTAAAGGTGAACGCACTTATGACCATCTCGCAACCGAGAACATATGGCGTTCCCTTCGTATTCTTGGTGGGAACGTAACGGTAAGGGATGTGGTAAGTGCTGCGTCAGTCGGCACGGTGTCGCTCACTGCTACCAAAGTTAGGCAATATCTGAATGCCCTTAGCGAGGCGGGTTATTTAGCTAAGACCCCTGGCGACACCGCTATGGGAATACCTACGTTTTACTGCCTCATTCCGGGCAAAGACACTGGTCCCCGTCCACCGGAAATCCGTCAGCTTGAGTCGCTGCAGGTCTACGACCCAAACCTCCACCGGCTGATCTACACCAAGACCACCGGTACGCCAGGTGCAGATCGTAGTTTGATCGAGCCTGGCATCGACTTAGCGCGAACCCGTGAACTCTTGGGCGAATGGTTAACCTTGGCAAAAACTGCAAAGGGGCCGGTCTCGCTTCCTAATGACCTGGTGCAGCGGACTCAGTTGGAGTTGGCTTCGCAGGAAGAATCGGGAGGCCTCCAATGACGCAAGTAGACCTTTCGAAATGGGGCCAGCAGCCACCGCTCTTTGTTCGTCTGCTCGCGGCGGAAGTGGCAGCGAGCGACCGCACCAAAGCGGCGGCTCGAATTGGCATGAGCCGTACAGCGGTGAGTTTGATCTTGGCGAATAAGTACACCAGTCCTAGCACGGCTGGTGTTGAGCGCCGCGTCATGAACGCGCTTGGTCGGATGGATTGTGTCGCCGTCAACGATGTGGTGACCATCGAACAGTGCCAAAACTATCGCGATAAAACACCACCGACGCACAACCCACAAGCGATGCAGAGTTGGCGAGCCTGCCAGTACTGCGCCTTCAATCCCAATTGTGCAGGTGCCGAAAATGCAACCATCCATTGAGATTGCCAGCCCACCAGTGCCCGTCGTCCAGATCTATATCGCTGGTCGCAGCATGATTCGTCTGTACCAGGGTGAGAAATGCGTCGGGTTTTCCGACAGCTATAAGTTCGCCCAAATCCGAGCGGATGAACTGGCAAAGGCGAAGCCGAAACGGGAGGTGCATTGATGCGTACTCGATGCCCTAACTGCGGTACGACAGTAAGCCTTGATGCGCTCATCGCTCACGATGGTGCACGTGAAGCGCTAGGAGCGGCCTTTAAGGTTTCCGGTCAACTCGGTAGCGCCTTGATTCGGTATGTCGGCTTGTTCCGGCCGGAGACCCGAGAACTGACCATGGATCGCGTGGCCAAGATCCTGGGGGAATTGCTTCCAGATCTTCAAGCCCAGCGCATCGAACGGAACGGTGCACTTTTCAATGCCCCTCCTGCATGTTGGGTATGGGCGATTGAACAGGCAATTACTGCACGCGACTCCGGTCGATTAACTCCACCGCTTAAAGGCCACGGCTGGCTCTACCAAGTGATGAGTCAGTGGCAAGGTGAAACGAGTCCGACGGTACTCCGGCCTGAGAACAGTACACACAAACCGCCTGTGATCGTCCGGCCAAGCCAAACAACTGCCGCGTTGTCAGCGCTACAGGGGCGATTAAATGGTGGATGACTGGCTAGAGCGCGAAGTAATCGCCGGGTTGATGGGGCTCGTCGCTCTGCGCTTGGACGGTGCGCCTGCCGCCGATGCCGTGACACACACACTGGATATCTGGCTGGTGGCCTTGAAAAAGGCGCAACGCTGGAACGAAGAGACAGACAGGGAGCGAGTTAAAGCCGCTTTCGAAATGCTCTTTGCAAGCTGCGAGCGGTGGCCAGCACCTGCCGCACTGATTCGGATGTTGCCTTCCAGGGATCTCCCTCGGGCATTACCGAAGCCTGTTTTAACAAATGAGCAACGCGCAAATGGACGTCGACGGATCGGGGAGATCTTCGAAGTGCTTGGGCGCCGTATTACCAAACACGAAACGAACACGGAGCAACACAACGAATGAGCATTCCAGAAGGGTTCCGCCAGGACGCCAAGGGCCACTTGGTGCCGGTCGTACTGATTAAGCCTATTGATCTGGCTCGCGATGAGCTGGTCACTGAGCTGGTCAACAAAGCAAAAGCAGTGTCAGGGGCGTTGGGTGCTTTCAAAGCCTCGGCGTTTGGGGACATCAAGGCATTCGTGGACATGTCCGCAGAGCAATACAAAGCAACCATTGGGGGCAAGAAAGGAAATGTCACGCTGCTGTCGTTTGATGGCCGCTACAAGATCATTCACGCGGTCCAGGACTCCATCAAATTCGACGAGCGGCTACAAGCCGCACGAGTGTTGATCGATGAGTGCGCTGCCGAATGGACGCAGGACGCACGTAGCGAGGTACGCGTCCTGGTCAACGAGGCATTCCGCACCGACAAGGCCGGTGAAATCAGCACTGGTCGAGTGCTTGGCCTGCGCAGGTTGGACATCCAGGACGAACGATGGCAGCGGGCGATGCAAGCCATCAGTGAGGCCGTTCAGGTTGTTGGTTCAAAGAGCTATATCCGGGTTTACGAGCGTATTGGGGACTCAGACCAGTACGCACCCATACCCCTTGATATCGCAAGCATCTACGTGCAGGACACAGCGTCCCCAACGTTGCATTGAATTGCGACCAGCTCTGACAACACATCTGCCAACACAGACCAACCGCGAGATTAATTCGAATGGCCAAATTCCAAATCATCATCGAAGACAGCACCGATGGCGTGTCCATCACCGTAGATAACGCAAGCCAAATGAGTGGTAGCGCAGCAGGCCTAGTCGCCGCACGCCTTATCGCACGCATTCCACTTGAAGGCTCCGTCCGGCACATGGGGGGCTGCGATTGCGAGATCTGCCAAGCGATGCGCGAAAAACTAGTCCTTAACCCAACCATCCACTAAGCGAAACCGTCCCAGGCCTCCTGGGCCGGTCTATCCGGAGTGGCGTCCGGGTACTGATGAGCTGCCGAGGAATGCGAGGGGAAAGGAGAAATGAATCGACGTAACGTAAACCTGTCAAAGATCCATATCGCTAAAAAAGACTTGGGTCTTGACGATGAAACCTACCGGGCCTTACTCAACCGAGTGGCAGGGGTAGAGTCCGCCAAAGACCTGGGGCCGATCAAAGTGGTAGCTGTGCTCGCCGAGTTTGAACGGCTTGGCTGGAAGCCCAAGGCCAAACCCGCAGGGCGGGCCACCCCGAAAGTGGCACCGGATAAACAGAAGCTGATCGGCAAGATTCAAGCGTTCATGGCTGACGCCAAGCGACCTTGGGAATATGCCGATGGAATGGCGAAACGGATGTTCAAGGTTGAGCGAGTTGAGTGGCTGGACTGCCAGCAACTCGGGAGCCTGGTCTCGGCGCTGACTTACGATGCGAAGCGTAACAAGAGGCCAACCTTATGAGTCAGGACCAGCTATTCCCTAATGACACTGACAAGTTGGACCCTAATAAGGTGTTGGCCCACATGGAAGATCCTTCAGTCATGCATCGTTGGGAGGGGACGATTAAGGAAATGGTTGAAATCGCTGAGGCTGAATTAAGGGGCAAGCTTCAAGACAGGCCGGAGGCGGTTGCGGAAATTGCCAGAGCAGTGGTCTTTGCTATATGCGACACCATGGGGGGAGCGGTGGTTTATCTTCCTCGTGGTGACTCTTTAAAGAAAGCCATGCGCGATGCCGCGATTTATCGGGATTGGCGCGACGCAAACATCCAGCCCACAGATTTGGTGCGCAAGTACAAGCTTGCATCACCAACCATTTATGACATCATCGCCCGCCAAAGGGCGTTGCACAGACGCAACGAGCCCGACCTATTCGGCTTTGATGACAGGACTGTCCATTAATGATGACGGCTTTGAGAGTGATGTTCACGGTATCGGCTATGTATGCGTCAGTGACGTTCGCGACACCGACATCCGACACCACTCTTGAAGACGACTTGAACCACGCCAAGGCTAACCAGTCGGTTGCCCAACAACTCTGGTCGAAAAATCTGGATGCTTGTTTGACCCGTGACACCTCGGCGCTAGCGCAGATCCAGCGCTCGGCAAACGAGCAACTGCACTCACAAGGCAAAGCAAGCGCGTCGCACTTTCCAAGTTGTCGGTTGCTTCTAACCGATGTCGTGTATTTCAGCGGTGGCTGTTACACCGGTAGTTTTTCCCAAGTTGAGTTGGATCGCGTGCGAGCCAACTGGTCACGAGATAATGCGGATTGTGCCGCGCAAATAGCCAAACCATCATCGAATATGGAAACGCTTTCGGAATCAGAATGGGAAGCGGAGCGCCGAAAGGAAGGCGCCACGGATACGGAAATCGAAACAATGAAGACGATCAGAGGCCTTTAATCAAAGCCCCGCAGAGTCGGGGCTTTTTCTTGTGCGTTTAAGAAACACTGCGGCATCCCTTCCCAAGCGAATCTAGTCCGGACATTTACTCCGGCAGGTTCGCATATGGCCATTGCGCCCCGTTCATCCAGGCAATACGCCCAACTCATTATCGATACTCCGTTTGCGGATGAGTCCCAGGCGCTCTTGGACAAGTGTCCTCCAGAGTGGCGACCTACTGTCGAGTTGATGGTAGCGAGTCATGAGCGACGCGTCGCCGAACACGTCCGGCAGAAAGAAAAGCTCCGGCCCAAACAGCGAATCGCAGCGCCCGAGTTAGGCACTTATGCATCCGTGGACGCAGTACGGGGCAATCCCGTTATTGCTGCACGTTCACTTGCGGATATCCGCGCTGCACTTAAACCAACAAAGGAAGTTCGTTGATGGATCACATTCAACGGCGCCGCCGTGCGCCACGCATGACCGACTGGACCCTGATCACTCTGATTCTCTTGATCTGCCTTGCCCTGGTCGCTCCCACCAAACTTCCGGTCGTGCTGTACAAGGCAGGCCTGGTCACGCTGGGTGGGGTTCTTGGCTACTGGATTGATCGCGCATTGTTCCCCTATGCACGGCCCAACCAAGTGACTCGTCCCGAACGCGCCATGGCCGGCGTCCGTCGTGCTCTGGTGGTACTGGCCTGCGTGCTTGGCCTGACGTTGGGGCTCTGATCATGCGAACGTCTCTTTTATATCTATCAGCGCTCTGCATGGCTTCCCTGGTCGGGTTGGCTGTCAGCCTGCCGGTGCGTGCAGAGATCCCCGACCAAGCCGAACGCTACCGCCGCGACCTGACCCGCATCGCTCAGGCGGAATGGGGCTTGGATGCGCCGGTCGCGACCTTCGCTGCGCAGATCCACCAGGAAAGCCGCTGGCGGTTCGACGCTAAATCGCCAGTCGGTGCGCAAGGCTTGGGCCAGGTGATGCCCTCGACCGCGACCTGGCTCGCTCAGGTGTTCCCTAAAGCCTTGGGCAAGGTCGAGCCGTTCAATCCGATTTGGTCCATGCAGGCGCTTGTCAGCTATGACCGTTGGTTGTCGGCTCGCCTTCAAGGGCGTGACCTTTGCGAGCACGCTGCGTTGACCTTGTCTGCCTACAACGGTGGCTTGGGCTGGGTGTTTCGCGACCGTAAGTTGGCATCGGCTAAAGGGGCCGATCCGCTGACCTGGTTCGATTCTGTCGAGCGGTACAACGCAGGCCGCTCGGCCACAGCTTTTAAGGAAAACCGCCAATACCCGCGCCTGATCCTTTTGCGTTGGGAGGCCTTGTATGTCGCCAATGGTTGGGGCCAGGGAGTCTGCCCATGAAAACGCCTTTTGAATTGCTCAAGCCAGCGCTCTGGTATCTGGCCGTCATCGCAGTGGTTGTCTACGGCCTGCACCTCAACTGGCAGGACGGCTATGACGATGGCCATGCGGTTGGCAAAGCCGAAGGTGCCGTCGTTGCTGCCGGACTCCGCGAGACCTTCGCCCAGGAAAAACAAAACATGGCCGAGGCCGCCGCCAGCGCGGCGAAGCAAGCGTCGGCTTCATTGATTGCCGAACAGGCCAAGGGCAACCAACTGGCGAGCCAGCTTTCGGACACCAAGGACTTGTTGCGCAAGACCACTGACAAACTCACTGGAGAGATAGCCCGTGTTACCAGCCTCTACCGTCCCACTTCTGGCGCGCAGCTCGAACCGCTCCCTGTTGCTGTGTTCACTACTGGCTTTGTCCGCGTGTGGAACAACGCCAACGGAATCAGTACCGCAATGCCAGCCCCGAACGGCGCCAGCGGAACTGCTGCGCCGTCCAACGGAACCGGAACCGCTGACGAATTCGACTCCGGCCTTGGCCAGGCTCAACTCCTGGCCAACCACGTGCGCAATGCCGAGCTGTATGGAATCTGCCGGGCGCAGCTCAACCACTTGATTGATTGGACCCTCAATGAAAGCAAATGACTACGCCAGCATCCTGGAGGCGCGTCACCACGAAATCTCTTTAGCGGCACATTTGGCACAACGGGAAACCTTGACTGGGCCTTCTGCCGAGTTCTGCCAGATGACTGATTGTGAAATGCCAATACCCGAGGCCAGACGCCAGGCCATCCCCGGTGTTCAGCGCTGCGCACAGTGCCAAAGCCGTCGCGAAAGGAGTAAGCACTGATGGCGACACTCGAAATGCCGGTGTGGCAAATGATCAGTATCGCCGTGACCATCCTGGGCGCATTTGTCGGCGTTATGAAAATGCTCCTGGTGCAAATGGAGCGGCGCTTGGATCAACGCTTTGCCGTGGTGGACAAGGACAGTGAGCGATTGCGCGAGATGGAGATCGGTATGGAGCGCCTGCGTGGCGAGATGCCTTTGCACTACGTTCGCCGCGAAGACTGGGCGCGCAATCAATCCATTATCGAAGCCAAGCTTGATGGCCTGGCGCTCAAGTTAGAAAACGCTCAACTCAAAGGATTACGCCCATGAACATTGATCCAGCCAAGGCGCGCCGGGAATCCCTGCGCTGGTACATCATCCTGACCCTCAACACATCGCGCCCAGTTGACCCTCACGAAGCGGTGGTGCTGTCGACCATCCAGGGAATCTTTCCCGACGCCACTGGCCTGGAGTTGCGGCGCGAACTGGACTACTTGGCCGACCGTAGCCTGGCCACTCTGAACAAGCAGCCCAGCGGCGTATGGATTTGCGGTCTGACGCACTACGGCGTCGACGTCGCGGAATACACCATCCCGTGCAATCCCGGCATTGCCCGACCGGAAAAGTACTGGAGCTGACGCCATGCCACCGCGTAGCAAAGTCGCCAGCCTGCCAGCGGCTGTTAAAGCCTGGCTGGATAAAGCCCTCGCTGAAAACGGCTTCGGCGAGTACGAAAGCCTCGCGGCCGAGCTGTCGGCCAAGGGCTTTTCAATCAGCAAGTCAGCCTTGCACCGATATGGTCAGGACTTCGAATCCAAGCTATCAGCGCTCAAGGTCGCTAGCGAACAAGCCCGAGCCGTGGTGGCGGCTGCGCCGGATGAAGAGGGGGCGGTTAACGAAGCATTGATGCGCCTGGTCCAGGAGCATTTGTTTAAGCTGCTGATGACGGATGATAAGCCGTTTGATTTAGCCAAGGTTGCCAAAGCTGTTGCCGAGTTGGGAAAGGCTTCCATTGCGCAGAAAAAATGGCAAACCGAATATCGCGAGAAGGTCGAAGCTGCCGCATCCCGTGTTGAGAAAATAGTTAGGAAAGGTGGATTGAATCAAGCGACGGTTGACGAGATCCGTCGCGAGATATTGGGAATGGCTACATGAAAATGCTAGCGGTTTCTAATCCGCCGAACATTGATGGGCACATGTGCCTTCGTCGGAATGACGGCCGCACAAGAATGACATTTCAAGCCGGCCCCACAGGGCTGCATTACAGATTTTTCCGCTCGTTCGATACAGAGCGCGCACAGGTAGTGCATCGGCTCGGTACTTTGACACTCCGGTTTAATCTGAAAAGCCAGCGCTCCGGAAGGAAACTGATGCAGTTGATATCGCGCCTTTTCCTCATCCCATCGCTGAAATTTCAGAATGTCGGCTTCGAGTGCATGAATACGGTTAATAAGGGTGGTCTGTTCCGATTGGGCGCTAAGGAGCTGCCCCTGCAAATCCATCAAACTGGAAGTCAGGTCGAAGACCCGGCTTCGCACAGACTCCTCATCTCGCAAAGTCATCAGGCTTTTAGCGATATCACCAGCAGTCTTGGTGCTTGTAAATGCAGCTGCAATCCAATCGATCATCAATCACGTCCTTTGAATGGTTCTTCGCTAGTGATACCGGGCGTTAGAGGCTTTATAGCATGAGTCTTCCAATCATTCTTGAAAACACTACCAGCTTAGCTGCGCCAGCAGTTCTGCTCGGATATCAAAAAGATTGGATCGGAATTCGTGCACCCTTAAAGGTCGGAGAGAAGTCTCGCCGAATCGGTCTCACTTGGGCGGAAGCAGCGGACAATGTGCTAGTGGCAGCCGCCGAAAAATCCGCCGCAGGCCAGACTGTCTATTACCTAGGCTACAACCAGGACATGACGGTCGAGTATATCCAGGCTTGCGCCATGTGGGCGCGGGCTTTCAATTACGCGGCCGGAGAGATCGAGGAAGGCATTTGGCCGGATAGCGAGCCTGACAAACACATCAAGACCTACACCATCGTTTTTCCCAGCGGACACCGCATCGTCGCGCTGACCAGCCGCCCGTCCAACCTGCGCGGCCGCCAGGGCGTCGTAGTAATCGACGAGGCGGCGTTTCACCAGGATTTGGCCGAGCTGTTGAAAGCCGCGCTAGCGCTGCTGATTTGGGGGGGCGAAGTACACGTCATCAGTACCCACGACGGCACCGAAAATGCCTTCAATGAACTGATCAACGACATTCGTGCAGGTAAACGCAAGGGAGCTTTGTTCCGCTGCCCATTCCGTGAAGCGGTAGCCGATGGACTTTATCAGCGTGTTTGTCTGCGTAAGGGCATCGAATACAAACCCGAAGAGGAAGCCGCATGGATCCAGGATGTCTATGACTTCTATGGCGATGCGTCAGAAGAAGAGTTGGACTGTGTGCCGTCCCAGGGCGGCGGTGCCTTCCTAAGCCTGGCCCTGGTCGAGCAGCGCAGTAACCGCGACGTGCCAGTGTTGCGCCTGGCGTATCCGCAGGGCTACGAGACCCTGCCGGAACCCCTGCGCCTAGCTGAGTCGCTAGAGTGGTGCGAAGAGCATTTAAAACCATTGCTTGAAGCGATCCCGCTGGATGTCCAAAGCTATTATGGGATGGACTTCGCTCGCTCTGGCGACCTTTCGGTCATTTGGCCGTTGCTCAAGGAACAGAATCTGCGCAGGCGCACACCGTTCGTAGTCGAACTGCGTAACGTGCCATTCAAGCAACAGCGTCAGATCAAGTTCTTCATCATCGACCGACTACCCAACTTCCGCAAAGGCGCAGACGACGCTAGGGGCAACGGCTCCCAGCTTTCGGAAGAAACCGCCATTGAGTACGGTTTCAATCGCATTGAGCGAGTAATGCTCACCGAGGGTTGGTATCGCGACAACATGCCGCCGTTCAAGGCCGCCCTAGAAGACGACAGCTTCTACAACATCCCGGCCGACAAAGACGTGGTCAGCGATGTGCGCGCCTTTCGCATGGTCAAGGGCGTCGCCCGCATCCCGGAAAAACGTACCAACGAGAAGGGTGAAAAATCCGGTCCAAAGCGCCACGGTGACGCGGGCATCGCGGCCGTGCTGGCGGACTATGCCTCTCGGCAGGAAACCGAAATCTTCGAATATCACCGAATCCAACCCGCAGCCCAGCAAGATCGCGAGATCAAGCTCGGTGACGGCTGGCGAACTCAGAAAGGCATTTGGTAATGGCTGATTCACGCATCGTCGACCAGTACGGCCGACCCATCCAGTACGACAAACTCACCGAAGAACTGGCCGCAGCCCATACTACTGGGATACGTCAGGTTTGGCACCAGTCGGTGGCCAGCGGCCTGACGCCTGGTCGGCTCGCCAACATCCTGCAAGCCGCCTCCGAAGGCTCGGCCCATGACTACCTCACGCTGGCCGAGGAAATGGAAGAACGCGACCTGCATTACGCCTCGGTCCTGGGCACTCGCAAGTTGGCGGTGGCAGGCCTGAACATCCGGATTGAGGCTGCGAGCGACGATGCCGAGGACATCCGTCGGGCCGATGCGTTGAAAGAGATTGTCGACTCGCCCGAATTTGGCGAGCTGCAAGCCGACCTGACCGACGCCATGGGCAAGGGCTACGCCGTGTCGGAGATCATGTGGGACCGCAGCGGCAAGACTTGGAACCCGTCGTGCTTTGAGCCACGCGACCAGCGTTTCTTTCAATTCGACCGTGACACCGGTCGCGAACTGCGCTTGCTCGACGAAGCCGACCCCGTCGAAGGCGTAGCGTTGGCGCCTTATAAATTCATCGTCCACTTGCCGCGCATTCGTTCGGGTCTACCGATCCGGGGTGGCCTGGCGCGTCTCGCCGCCGTTGGTTACATGTGCAAGGCCTGGACCTGGAAAGATTGGATGGGTTTTGCCGACATCTTTGGCATGCCCATGCGCGTCGGTCGCTACGGTCCAGGTGCTAGTAAAGAGGACATTGCAACGCTCATGTCGGCGGTGGCTAACCTCGGTAGCGATGCCGCCGCCGTCATCCCTGACAGCATGCGCATCGACTTCACCCAGGCCGCCAATGTCACGGGCGCGGGCGATTTTTTCAAAGGCTTGGCCGAATGGTGGGATAAACAGGTTAGCAAGGCAGTAGTCGGGCAAACCATGTCCACCGATGACGGTTCCAGCCAGGCCCAAGCCAAAGTTCACAACGAGGTGCGCCTCGACCTTTTGCAAGCGGATGCCAAGGCCGAATCCAACACCCTGCAACGGTACTTCGTCCGGCCCTGGTGCGACCTGAACTTTGCACCAGGTCGACCTTATCCGCGCCTGATCCTGGACGTGCCACAACCGGAAGATTCGAAGATTCTGATACAGGCGCTAAAGGATCTAGTGCCACTGGGCCTGAAGGTCGAGCAATCGGTTATTCGGGACAAACTCAACATTCCCGAACCAGCGGCGGGGGCGGAACTGCTGGGCGTGCCGGCACCGGTCGTTTCTCCACCTTTGGCGCAGGCAACGAACCGCGAGCAAGCATCAGCCAAGCCGGCGGCAGTGTCGGACATCGTTGATAACCAGGTGCGAACGGTGGAGCGGGCCGTGGCAGGTCCACTGGATGACATGGTCGAACAGATCAAGGAACTGCTCGACACCGTCAATAGCTTGGAAGAGTTTCGGGACCGGTTAATTGAAACTTATCCAATGATGAACACAGCTCAGTTGGCAGACATGATCGCCGATGGGCTGGCGGCTGCCAGCTTGGCTGGGCGGGATGACATATTGCGAGGACTATAAGTCGCTTCGAATCAATAGTCTGGAAGCAACTTATGCAAAATCACTGCTGCCCCACCCCAACAAAGCAGATACACACCCTTAGAAATGAGCAGCGTGACGTTGTCTGCAATATTTGAAAGGTCGTGCGCCTGCTGAGGTGAAGGAAACACGAATCCAACAACCACCAAAGCCACGACGATAGTGACCATCCAAGCAACGCCCTTACTTTTCTTCGTCAGATAGTAAGTGCCAGCAAAGATGGCTGCACTGAGAAAAAACGAATAGAACATAAGATCTTTTAGCATTTAAACCTTCGCTTTAAAGTGTGATGGACTAACGACATAGGGTCGGCAGAGGTTCGGAAATAATTAGGGCTGTATGGCATTTTTTTTAACGCGACCAGAGCAGGTTAACAATGGCGGTATCTCATGGCTCTCTTCCATTCAAAGAGCAAATCGACTATTTCCGGGGCAAGACGGACGTTCCAACCCGCGCTTGGACGGACATCTATAACGTCGAACATGACTGGGCTTTTGTCGTCGCCGGGACGATGAAGCGGGACCTGCTTTGTGACATGCGCGGCGCCGTTGAAAAGGCGATTAGCCAGGGTTTGACCCTTGAACAGTTCAGAAAGGACTTCGACCAGGTCGTTGGAAAGCATGGATGGCAGTACAACGGCGGCCGGGGCTGGCGCTCCCGCGTGATTTACGAAACCAACCTACGTCAGTCCTATAACGCTGGCCGTGAAACGCAGATGGCGGACCCTGAGCTGCGCAAGCGTCGACCTTTTGGGATTTATCGTCACGGAGATAGTGCGCACCCACGGCCGCAGCATCTGGCATGGGATGGCACGGTGTTACCCCTGGATGATCCATGGTGGACGACTCATAGTCCGCAGAATGGTTGGGGCTGCAAGTGCAAGAAGTTCATGCTGAGTCAGCGAGACGTTGACCGGCAAGGGCTGACGGTGGGCCCGGCACCAGTTATCGAGTATGAAAGCAGGACCATTGGCGTTAACAGTCCGAACGGCCCAAGAGTGGTTCAGGTGCCAAAAGGCATCGATCCAGGCTTCGACTATGCACCAGGTCAATCGCGGTTAAATGCGGCCGTTCCACCTCTGCGAGCCTATGACCCTCTGCCTGATCCCGGAGCGCGTGCAAGTAGTGTTCAAGGCGCCGGACTGCCGAACCGTCGTGCACCAGGTGCGCTGCCTCCAGCGCGAGAAATGGCGCCCGACCGGCTGTTGCCGACGGACTTAAGCGATTCGGAATATGTAGAGCGATTCCTCGGTGAGTTCGGCGCGACCGATGCAAAGCCGGTGGTGTTCAAGGACGTGATTGGGGACTCAGTGGTCATCGGGCGGGAGTTGTTTACCAATGCCAAAACCGGCGCTTTGAAGATCCGCAAACGAGGTCACGCTCGCGAGCTGCTCCTCCTGGCCGACGCAATCAAGGATCCCGATGAGGTATGGGTGCGCTTGGAGTGGCTGTATTCCAGGAACAAGGCCGTCGTGCGCCGTCGCTACATCTCGCGCTATCAAGTCGATGGCGAGCCTGTACCGGCGCTTTCTGTGTTCGAGGTGGGGGATGATGGTTGGGACGGTGTAACGACGTTCTCACCTGAGTCGAATGATCCCGACTACCTGGAGCAACTGAGGATAGGGGTTCGCTTGTATCGCCGCCCGCAGATTGATCAGAAATAAAACCGCGCGCCGCCACACGCGATTAAACCCTGAGTGTAGGCCTGGAGGTCCTGGCGGGGACTGCTCACTCAATGGGCTGAATAGATAGTAGGAGGTGCTTGTGGCCGGTGCAATGCTTAATGTGGAGTTGGACGACAGCCGGACGGGGACTGCGCTGGCAGAGCTGATGGAGCGTTTTGGGGATCTGACGACGCCCCTCCTGGATATCGCCGAATACTTGCACCAGTCTACGGACGATAGATTCCGGCGTCAGGTTGCTCCTGATGGTTCGCCTTGGGCACCGCTTGCGCCCTCAACCCTGGCCAAAAAGAAAGATGGCCGCATCCTTCGAGAAACAGGTGCCCTCCAGGACACGCTACGTCATAGCGTCAGCAATAACGAGCTAGCGTTTGGCACGGACCGTCCTTACGGGGCGATCCACCAGTTCGGCGGCAAGATCGAGCACGCGGCCAGATCGCAGCAGGTCTACTTCCGTCAGGGTAAGGATGGTTCGGTCGGGAATCGCTTCGTTAGGAAACGCACATCCAATTTTTCACAGTGGGTGACACGAGGAGCGCACTTGGCAGAGTTGCCCGAACGACCCTATTTAGGCTTGTCCTCTGAGGATGACGCAGAGCTGATCTTTATTGTTAAAAACTACCTTCTAGAGCCGATTGACGGTTGAGCCTTCCAAGTCGCGTATCAGCAACGATACCTCTTGTCGCATGCCTTGGGCGGGGGTGCATGCCAGACTAGGCGTTAGGCACGCGTTAGATTGCGTTTCAGTGCTAGCCTGACCCCAGACACTAGCTAAGAAGGATCGCCTTATGGCAAGAATTACAAAAAATCTCATAGGTATTTCAAAGCATCCAATCACTGGAAAAGTACTGAAGGTCGCTGACATTGCTCTGAAGGCCGGGGTGAACATCTCAACAGGGGGCTCTCCCATCGCCGATGCTTTGTACGAGATGTCAAAGACCGGAATAGGGAAAATACGAGAATATGTGCACGCCAGGGACGACAAGCGGATCCTGGAGTTTCATCAACATCTGCTGTATCGAGATGAATTGCTAGACGAGGAGATGCTGAGCGCAGAATTAGAAGAGGCCAATTTTCATGCGCTTATGCAAGCCTGCCTGTCAGACATCGAGGATGAAAAAACAGTCCCCTACGCACTGTTAACCCGTGCCATCGCCCTGGGCAAGATAAAGCCGGAGCTGAGGCGGCACTACATTTTGGCGCTCAAGGAAATGGCATGGGACCATCTAGACTTCCTTAGGAAAGCGTATGTAATCAGCAACTTTTCAATAATACCTGTCCAAGGCCCAGGTGAACTGACGGCCGAAAAATTTTTGACTAGTTACATCCCCTGGAGTGTCGAACATCTAGCCGTGGTAAGTTTGTCAGCAAAGGGGTTTGTAGATGGAACCCAATTAAGCGAGCTTGGCAAGGATTTTGTAAAGGCCTGTTCGACCGAAGAGGATTTAACACCGCAAGTCTATGAGCTCAATGTTTGGAGCGATCACAAATGCGAGATAATTATCTTAGATGATGCAGGCCTTTCTTTGAGCTTAGGTGAGCAAATACAAGACAACTTGAGAGCTAAAAGGATTGCTTGCAGTGGTGGAATAGCGATGGAAGGGGCGCTTAGGCGTCGGGAATCCAATATATATGCTAACTGTGTTATCTTGGTTTTTCGCCGGGGAAAACAGCTAGAGCCGAATATGCTAGCAAACCTACAGCATCGAGTCGGTAAGAAACCGGTTATTCAGTTATTGCTTGATAGCGATGGTGATGAGACTCCTGAGCGACTAGTTGACGGAGAGGTACTGGTTATAAATAGTGCCGCCACGCGACTTGGTGCTAAGTGGGTTGTCGAAGAATTAATCTCTCAGATTAATAGCCGCTCCCAAAAATCTTAAACGTTCCTGACATTTAGTAGAGCCGCCACGTATTCCAAACTGGCGGCATGAAAACACAACTCGCCCTCAACACCGACCTATCCGCCGCCGTCTCTGACGGCCAGGCGCCTGAGTGGGTCGAACTTATCCCCCAAGGCCCCAAGGTCATCGGTCGCGATGGTCGGCAATGGCTGTTCGATGAGCAGGCCGGGACGCTGGTGCAATCCAGCTTCACCGGCCGCGCTATCGACCTGCCCATTGATTGGGAGCACGCCACCCAACACCGCGCCACCAAGGGCGAAGACGCCCCGGCCGCTGGCTGGATCAAGCAACTGGAAATCCGGGACGGCGGCCTGTGGGGGCTTGTCGATTGGACTCCACGTGGCGCCACTCAAGTCGTCAACCGCGAGTACCGGTTCCTTTCTCCTGTCTTCGACTACGAATCCGACTCCATGCGCATCGTGCGCCTGGTCAGCGCAGGGCTGACCAACAAACCCAACTTCCTCCTGACAGCCCTCAACCAAGAAACCCCGGAGAACTCGCCTGTGAAGCTTTCACCTGCGCTTTTGGCCGCGCTCGGCTTGCCCGAAACCGCCACCGAAGAACAGGCCATCGCGGCCACCTCGCAACTCAAAACCACCGCCCAGGCAATGAACGCCGAGCGGCCCAACCTGGAACAGTTCGTCCCTCGGGCGGATTACAACGCTTTGGAGAGCCGCGCCATTAACGCCGAACAAGCCTTGGCCACGCAGAAGAAAGCCGACCACGAGAAGGCTGTCGACGCGCTGATCACTGCTGCCACCCAGGCCGGGAAGATCACCCCGGCCACTGTTGAATACCACCGCGTCGCCTGCCAGGACGAAACCGGGCTGGCTCGCTTCAAGGCCTTTGTCGAGGCGGCGCCGGTAGTTGCCGCTGCCAGCAACTTGGGCGAACGCAAACCCGACAACACCGCTACGGCGCTGAACGCCGAAGAGCAAAAGGTCGCCTCGCTGCTGGGTATGAGCGAAGCCGAGTTCATCAAGGGCAAGGCGTAATCCGTCCGTCCCTCTATACAGGAAGCACTCATGATTATTACCTCCAGCTCCTTGTCGGCGTTGTTTACCGCGTTCAAGGCAGAATTTCAGAACGCCCAGTCGACAACTCCGACGGATTGGAAGCGCATCGCCACGCCTGTGCCGTCGTCCTCCGCCAGCAATACCTATGGCTGGCTGGGTCAGTTCCCGACCTTCCGCGAGTGGATCGGCGACCGTGTGCTCAAGAACATGGCGGCGCACGGCTACTCAATCACCAATAAAAAGTTCGAGTCGTCGGTAGGCGTTCCACGTGACTCCATCGAAGACGACGAGATAGGCGTCTACAAGCCGCTGTTCGCCGAGATGGGCCGAGCCTCCAGCGCCCACCCCGACGAGTTGGTGTTTGGTCTGCTGAAGGCCGGACTGACCACGCAGTGCTATGACGGCCAAAATTTCTTCGACGCCGATCACCCTGTCTACCCAGAAACCGACGGTACCGGCACGGCCGTATCGGTCAGCAACTACAAGGACGGCACAGGTCCGGCCTGGTATCTGCTCGACGTCAGCCGCGCAATCAAGCCGATCATCTTCCAAACCCGCCGCAACTATGCCCTCAAAGCCATGACCAGCATGGACGATGAACAGGTATTCATGCGCGACGAGTACCGATATGGCGTCGACGCCCGCGTCAATGTGGGTTTCGGCTTCTGGCAATTCGCTTACTGCTCGAAAGAGCCGCTGACCGCCGAGACCTACGGCGCCGCCCGTGCCGCCATGAAGGATTTCAAAGCGGACGGTGGTCGTCCGCTGGGCGTCAATCCTGGACTGTTGGTCGTTCCGTCCCAACTGGAAGGCATGGCCCGCAAGATCCTGGTCAAGGACGCCGACAACGGCAACGAGTGGGCAGGCACAGCCGAAGTGCTGGCGCCGAGCTGGCTTGGATAAGGGGGCGCCATGACGATTGTTATCACCTCCAAGCGCGACGGTTTCCGGCGCTGCGGTATCGCCCACCCCAGCACTCCCACGAGTTACGCGGATGACTTCTTCACGGATGAACAGTTGGAGGCGCTGAGTAAAGAGCCGCAACTGATCCTCGCCTATGCGGCGGATGAATTCGACCAGGTGCAGGAGCAGGTCAATGAACCTTTGTCGCAAGCCCCGTTATCGCAAGCGCCCGACGCCTTGGAAGCAAGCCAGTCGCAAGCGTTTGAAGCAAACGCTGCATCTGTGGGTAATGCAGTGGTCGACACCGTCGCTCAAATCCTGGGCGACGGCGAGCCAGGACCGGATGCTCAGGGACCTGGCCAGGTTCCGGTAGACGGCCAACCTGCGGACGATTCGCCTGCACCCTCGGGTGCCGTTGAAGCGCCTGTTAAGCCTGAGAAAGCCCGGTCCACCAAAGCCAAGGCCGACGGCAAATGAATCTGACGCTGCCATCGGCTACCCAACTCCTGATCCGCTTTGGTGCCCGCGACATCTCCCAGGTCGCGGCGCCGGATGACGGGCGGGTCATTGAGCCGGAGTTGCTGGTAGCGGCTGCGTCGGGTCAACCGTTGGATGACTGGCCCGCCGAAGACATAGCCATCGCGGTTGCGACGTTGGCCAGGATCGCCGACGCCGTGACCAGGGCACGCAGCGAAGTTTCGTTTTACCTGCGTTTCCGCTCGGCCGGAGAGGACGCGCCCCAGTGGGTGACTGATGATCTGGCCGAGATTGCCCGTTACCACCTGTACGACGATGCCGGTAAGGAGGACTCGACGGTGCGTGTGCTCTACAAGGACGTCATCAAGCGCTTGGAAACCCTGGCTGCCGAGGACAAGGAACGTGGCGCCGGTGACGGTGGCCAGTCCGGGCTACAAGTCAGCAGTCAGCCTCGGCTTATGAGCCGTCGCACCTTGAGGTCTTTGTAGTGCTGGGCGAGCTGGAAGATCTGATCGAGGCGCGGCTTAAAGAGCTGAAAACCAAACTGCCCAAGCTGGTCGTTGAAGGCTATGGCGGCGAATTGAGCGACCCCGATCTGTTGTCCGGCTTGCTCAAGCGTTGCCCCGCAGTGCTGGTGATGGTGCCGAAAGTGACGTTCAAACGCTCTGCCCAAGGGCGCTACAGCGTGCCGATTACGTTCCGTCTGGTTATCGCTACCCGCCATCCACGCGGTGAGCGGGAGACCCGGCGCGGGACGACGCCGACCGATGTAGGCAGCTACGCCCTTTGGGAAGCATGCATGCACCAACTGGTGGATTGGCAGCCGTGGGAAAACCGCGCCGCCATCCGGCCTACAGAACTATCCAACTTGGTCAACGGCAAGCTATCGAGCGACCACCTGTCTGTCCTGGGTCAGTCGTTTTTGATTGAGCTGGATTGGCAGAAACCGGCCGAGGCCTTGCCTGACTTCTTGGGCGTCAATCTGGCGTACCACTCGCCCTCGGATAACCCCGAGCCGGTGGCCACCGACAACATCGAATTGAGGGACGTGTAATGCACGTAATTGCCGCGCCTGGTCACCGGGTGCCCATGGAAAAAGACCCACACCAACATATCGAGGCGGCACCCGCTGACTCGGTCGAGGTGCCGGATACCTCTTATTACCGTCGCCGAATTGCGACGGGCGAACTGCTGATCGGCAAGAGGTCGCGCAGCAGTGCCAAACAACCCGCACAGGAGCCCGTCGAATGACCATCGCCTTTGACACTATCCCGGCCTCGATCCGCAAGCCGGGTGCTTATTTCGAGTTCAACACCAGCCTTGCCGTGCGCACGCTGCCGACCAACAAACAGAGCATTTGCCTGATTGTCCCGCTTGGTGCCGATGCGACGGCGGCACCGCACGTACCAATCCAGGTATATAGCGCCACCGAAGCTGGAAAGCTCTTCGGGCCGGTTGCCGAAGAGATGGTCGCCGCCGCGATTGGTGCCTATCGCTACGTTGCTATCTCGGTCATCGGCGTTGTGGTCGAGGGAGATGCTGAGCCGAGTATCGTCGCCGCGCTGGATGCCACGGCGCTGGGCGGCTACACGCTGTTGGTGCCTGCCTGGTTCAGCCAAACCGCGTTGACTGCACTGCGCACGCACATCCAGACCTACACCGACTCTATCGAACAACAAAGCATCATCGGCGTGGCGGCGTTGACCAGCACCTTGTCCGCCGCCACCACGTTGGCTGCCTCGCTGAACTCTGGCGCGATTACCTTGGCCGTACTTCCGGGGACCACCTCGACAGCGCGTCAGGTGGCCGCTGCTTACGCTGCCGTGATTGCTTCGGAGGAAGACCCCGCCCGCCCGCTGAATACCCTAGTGCTGAAGGGTATCCAGGTGCCGACCATCACCCAGCGTCTCGGCCGCACCGAGCAGGAAACCGCGCTGGCCAACGGCGTAACACCGCTGGAAGTGGCGGCCGGTGACGTGATTCAGATCGTGCGCGCCGTAACGACCTACACCAAGTCCGCAGCCGGTGCGACGGATGTGTCGCTGCTCGACCTGACCACCATGCGCACCCTGTACTACGTGCGCAATGCGTGCCGCGAGCGAATCCGCCTGCGCTTCCCTCGCTCGAAACTCTCCAAGAAAACGCCCGACGCGGTGCGCGGCGAGCTGCTGGACGTGCTGCGCAAGCTGGAAGAGCTGGAGATTATCGAAGAGGTTGAGGCCAACGCCGATAGCCTGGTGGTCGAGCGCTCGCTCCAGGACGTGAACCGCCTCAACGCTTCCATTCCCACTGACGTCGTCAACGGCCTGCATGTGTTCGCCGGTCGCATCGACTTGCTCTTGTAAGAGGTAACGCTAGATGGCTGATAACTATGTGGGACAGATCGTCCTGGAGATCAACGGCACCGATTACGAAGTGCTCAGCGTTGAGCCGAGCCTTAAGACCGGACGCAAGGTGGTCAAAACCATGAACCGCACCGGCCGCGCCACCGGCACGGCTAAAGGTATTGAAGAGCATGAGCTGAAAATCTCGGTGGCGATTCCTAAATCCGGCGAGCCGGACTGGCGTGCCCTGATGGACGCCAAGATCACGATCTATCCCCAGGACGGCGGCAGTAAACGCCAGACCTGGACCGGCTGTTCGCTCCTGGAGATGGGCAGCAAGTACCAGGTTGAAGGCGAAGCGACCCGCGACCTGACCGTCGCCGCATTGAACTACTACACGGAGTGAGGCAATGACCGAGCAATCGAACAAGCAGTGGGAGGGCTTGACCGCCAATGGTGAGTTGCACCACGGCGTTTACTACTCAGGCCTGCGCCACAAGCGCTTCACCCTGCGTATCGGCATGGCCGGAGATCTGGTCGCCGCTCAAGAGCAATACCCGAATGGGTCCATTCAGCTCATCACCTTGGCGGTGTATCACCGCCAGTTGCTGTCCTTGGGCGACATTCCGCCCGAAGCGTTGACAGTGGAATTGTTGCGCGAAGCGCTGAGCGAAACTGACCTTGGGGTCATTGCAGATGCGGATATGGAGTTGGAAAAAAAGCTCGCGCCGCCGAGCGCGGCATCGCCGACTGGCGACGCATCGAACATGGACTCGTCCGAGCAGGCTACCGCCTAGACGAAATTCGGCAGATGACTCGACCGGAGATCGACGCACGTATTGACCTGATCGTAGGCAAGCCCAAGGCCACGCGGTACGTGAGCAAACGGCAACGTAAAAAGCTGCCAGCCCCCAAGTGATTCAAAGGCTCGATACCGGGCCTTTCTTGTACCTGTAAGACGCTCTGGAGTGTTTGATGAGTTCAGATTTGCGCGTTGCGCTCCGTATTCAAGCCCACTCGGGAAACAGCCGTCGCGAAATCGAGCAGCTTAACCGCGACCTGCGCAAGGCTGGCAAGGAAGGCGCGAAGTCATTGGCCGATGAAAGCTGGAAGGCGGGAACGGCCATTTCTAAGGTTGGCCAAGCTGGCGCAACGAGTTACCAGGTAATCCGGAACTCCATGCGCGAAACCGCGAAAGCGGGCTCGCAGACTCGGCTGGAGATAGGCAAGACCAAGGAAGAACTCAAAGCGATGGCCGATGCCGGGCGCAAGGCTGCTCGCGACATCAAGGCTGATTCCGCAAGTGCGGACAGTCAAGGTGTGCGGCCGCTTCGCCAAAGCGTTGAACGCACCGAATCAGCCTTCCGTCGCCTGGCGCAGAACGGCGGTCGCAACCTCCAGACGCTTAAGGGTGTCGCAGCAGGTGTTCGAAAAGAGTTTGATCGAATCAAGTCTTTGGGATCAAGCGCTCAAGGCCAGTTGGCAGGCCTCGGCGTTGGCGTCGGCGCTGTCGCGGGTTTAACCGGTAGTGCTCGCTTAGATCGTCAGTTAATTCGTACAAAGCAAACGGCGAACATGTCGCCAGAGCAGAAAGATGACTGGAAGAACGAAGGTTTCAGGATTGCCAAAGACTATGGTCTGAGCCGCGAAAGTGTGGACTCTGGTTTCAATACGTTGATTGCGTCCGGCGTTGATTATGAACCGGCTAAAAAGACTGCCGACGCAATTGGTCAAGCATCAACTATCACCGGTGCGGATTCTGCGGTCTTGGGGAAGGCCGTTGTTGCGGCTGCGAGTGCCTTTAACATCGACTTGAACAAAGGCGGCGCGGCCCTCGACCTTTTGCAGAAAATGACCGTCGCCGGGCGCCTCGGTACAGCGGAGCTTGAGCATCTGTCTGATCTATTTCCGAAAATTGGCGGTGTTGCATCAGCCGCAGGCATGTCGATTGAGCAAGCTCTCGCCTTCACTGAAGCCCTTTCCAAGGTTGAACAACAACCGGATCGGCTGGGAACATTGGCTGAATCGACCCTTCGCGTGTTCAGTAATAAGCAGTACCGAGACCAAATCACCAATTCAAGCGGTGTTGGCTTTTTCAACAAAGACGGGACATCAAAGAACCCACTCGCTGTATTTGAAGAGTTGAAGAGAAAGTACAGCGCAATGAAAACCGATGAGCAGCGCGCAAAGTTTATGGGCGTCGTTTTCAAGGGTATGGACCAGGACACTGTGCGCGGTATGCGCAGCATGTTGACCGGTGAGCGCTTGGACGACTTCCGCAGTGGTGCTGCCACGCTTCAAAAAGCCGAACCGATTTTTAAAAGTGATCTAAAGGAAAACACCAGCAGTGCCAGCGGCACGGCTACCAGGATGAAGGCAACTTTAGGTGAGGCCATCGACCGGATGGCAACTCCAATTAATAAAAGCTTCGCGGACATGGGGAGCTACCTGCTCGATGACTTGAATTTATCGGGCGAGCAAATGCTCTTCGGTGGCGCTGCATTGGGCGTGGGTGGTTATTACGCTGGGCGCGGTGCCAAAGCCGGTGCAGGTGCATTGGTGAATAAGGTAATGGGTGGCCCAGAGACGCTGAAGAACATAGCGGTCGGGAAGGTGCTGGAGGAAGCCACGGGAGTCACTTCAGTGTTTGTGACCAACTGGCCCGGCAATATGCAACCTGGTGTTGGCATGCCGGATATGCCCGGTGGCACCTCTTCATCTGGTAAGGGCAAGCCGGGTGGTTTTATCGCGCCATGGTTGGCACCGCTTGCGCTCGGTGCCAGCGCAACGCAGCTCAGCGGCTCGACCGGCCAGAATACCGACGAAGATCGCCTGGCCATGGTTCCCAGGAACAAACTTCTAGATGACGGGCAACGTGCTTATCAGTCAGCGTTCTACAGCAACCGTATTGCTTTGGCTGGGCAGAACCCTAATCAGTCGCAGGACTGGTTATCGAGTCAGGCCCAGCGCCTGGCGCACCAGCAAACCGGGCTGACTGCATCGGGTAATTCTGTCGAAGGCGCCAACGCCTGGGCTGCGGGCGTTGCCAATCGCGCCGTGGGGGCTGGTGCCGACACTCAAGCTGCTGTGGCCCGACTGCAACAGCTCCTGGACAAACCATTGGTTATCGAAGTTCGGTCAGACTCGCGAATGATCCAGGCCGAAGTCGAGCGCCGTACTGACCTGCAAGTGAGGCGCGGCCAATGAGCTGGACAGAGACGCTACTGGACGCTTCCTTTCGGGGGGTGCCAATCCAGGTGGTCGAGGAAAGCCTCCAGGCCCAACGGGCTTTGGCCGAGCACGGCACGCCCTTTAAAGATGGGGACAGCGTTCGGGACCTAGGGCGCGGTGCCCGTCGTTTCCAGATGCAGGTCGTGGTATTCGGCGTCAATTATGAGCTGGAACTACAGAACATCTTGCGGGCCTTGGACACGCCAGGCCCTGGAGAGCTGATCCATCCCATCTATGGCAGCCTCAGCGTCGTTAGCCAGACATGGGAGGTTAAGCACAATGCGGACGGCCCCGACTCGGCCCTGGTCAGCCTGCTATTTCTGGAGGACACACCAGCGCTGCCGTTCTTTGCCCGCCAGTTTGAATTCGTCGACATCGGCGTCACTGACGAGGAAGAGCAAGCGAGCTGGCAGGATGGCGTTTTTGATTTGTTCGGCCGTATCGACTCCCTGGTCAGCGAGATTCAATCCTGGATCGGTGGCGGTTGGGTTGGCCTGATCGAAAAAGCCTTGGGCTTGCCCGGTATTTTCTTGCGAGTGCAACAACTGCGCTCGCAGATCCTTGGCGTGGTCTCCGGTGTGGCGTCCATGGCCAAGCATCCTTCGGCCGTCTACGATCCGCTGGTTGACCTGTTCCGCACCCCGACGCAGATCCGCAGCGCTATCCAAGGCAGCACGCCCAGTTCGTCGACTGCGTTACTGTCCATGTCCGGCGTCCCGGCCAGCATTCCCGGCGGTGCCAGCCTGACCACTGAAGCGGTACGAGCGGGTAACGCCTTTTTGATCAACGCCCGCCAGGGGATTGCGCCGGACGTAGACCTGTTGCCGGACGGTATGCCTGATGATCCTGTGGAAAGTAGCGGCTTTGCCCTGGTGGTGCTGGTCATCACCGAACTGGCAGCCGCACACGCCCAGGCGGTGGCCATCGTCATCGAGGACGAAGGCCAAAAGCCGACGCTTAGCCCGTTGGAATTGGAGGGGCTGGTTAACCTGGTGCGCTCGTTGGTCCAGTCCGCGATTCTGCTTCAGCGACGTTTGTATGACGTCGAGACCTCGCGCCCCATCATTGAGGCGTTGCGCAACACCGCCGCGCTGATCCAAGCCCGTGCTCGCCAGGTCATTTTGCAGAGCCCGCCCATGGTTGAGCGGGTGGTCGAGACCCCAGCCAGCCTTCGGCTGTTGGCCCATCGCTGGTATGGCGACCACTCCCGCGCTCTAGAGTTGATCCGTCTCAATCCTGACCTGAATACCCCACACAACATTCCGGCCGGGAGGGTGCTACGTGCCTATGCAGAATGACCAAACAGCACCGATCCGCCTCGCCATTGGTGGGTTGGCCCACGACACCTGGGACGGCTGGTCGGTTGAATCCGACTTGCTGACGCCTGCGGATGCTTTTGAGCTGGAGCTTTACACCAAGGAAACGACGCGGTTGCCGTCAGTATTGAAAGAGGGCGCGCCGTGTTCCCTGACTCTGGGGACGGATCGCGTGTTGACGGGGCAACTCGACGAGTTCGAGCACGACATTTCCCGTCAGGGCATTTCAATTCGCATCAACGGCCGCGACCGTGCTGCGCCACTGGTTGATTGCTCGGCGCCGTTCGTATCAATGCGCGAAGCATCGCTGGCGCAGATCCTTGACCAGGTGGTTAAGCCCTTGGGCATTGACCGAGTCGAGATCCGCGCCGACCAGGCCAAGACCCGGCGCCGCATTCAGATAGAGCCAGGCCAGTCAGCTTGGGAGGCGTTGCTCCAGGTCGCCGAGGCCAATGGGCTATGGCCATGGATCGAACCGGATGGGCGTCTGGTCATTGGTGGCCCCGACTACAACACACCACCAGTTGGCGCACTGATCATGCGTGAGGATGGCGTCGGCAACAACGTGCAGCGCCTGAGCGTCCGCCGCTCCATAGCCAACCGCTTTAGCCAGATCACCGTCCTTGGCCAGCACGGGCAGTACGACAATGATGGGCTCGACACCAAGCGTTCCCACCTGCGTTCGGTCATCCAGGACGAAACCTTGGCTCGCCGTGGGATCTTTCGACCCAAGGTCATCATTGACAGCGCCAGTGAGAACCAAGACATGGCCACCACCCGCGCCCGCAAGCTGCTCGCCGATAGCCGCCTGGAAGGCTTCGAGATCCGCGCCATCGTTGAGGGGCACCGGGCCGACAATGGACAAGTATGGACACCGGGCCAGCGTGTCATCGTCCGTAGCGAGCCCCACGAGCTGGACGGCACCTTTTTTTTAATGGCTCGCACGCTGCGCTTGTCCCGAGGCGAAGGTGAAATCACTGAGCTGCGTTTGCGAGAAGACAAAATGTGGGTGCTCGATGGCGTCAAGCAGAAGAAACACAAAGGCAAGGTCAATAAAGACGCGGCCTTCATTGAAATGGTTAAGGGGCTTTGATGAGCAATATGGGGCGCTTGATTCGCGAGCAGGTCGGCCGTTTCATGTCGAATATACGGCTGCCGTTTCGTGCCGTCGCGGCCCGTAACAGCCATGGCAAGCTGATTGGCGTGGACATGCAGGGTTTGTCCGGCGAGTCGGTGACTGGGGAGCTGTTCCAGCACTATGGCTTCAGCTCGGCACCTCTGCCGGGGGCCGAGTATCTGGTTATCCCCGTAGGTGGGAATAGCAAACATGCCATCGTTGCCGCCAGTGAGGATGGTCGCTACAGAATCGCGCTCCAGGACGGCGAAGTGTCGATCTACACCGATGAGGGTGACTACGTGCATTTGAAGCGCGGCCGGGTGGTGGAGATCGTGACTGATACGCTGGTGGTCAAGGCCGGTATCAAGGTGCGATTTGAGACACCTATAGTTGAAGTCACCGGGGATGAGCGCGTTGAGGGAAGCATCAAAGCTGACGGTGAGATTGCTGATCACACTCGAAACATGCAGGCTGACCGTAATATTTACAACGGACACAATCACGGTGGTGGGCCTACGCCGACTCAACAGCAATAGGTTGTGATAACGTCGGGGGCCTATAAAAGGAGGCTTCAATGAGCAAAATTATTCAAGTATCACCCTGCACCGATTGGTACTACCTAGAGTGGAATAACGATGCCGGTAAATGGACTGCTACGCCTGTGGCTGCCTGGGGTCTTACTCACGACGGTATAACTGTTGGATTGCTTCCGGTTAGTGGCTCGAAAAACTCCGGGGAGCGTAAGTTCCCGCATTTGGTTCCTGCACCTGATCTGGCTGGGAAATTTGTTCATGCGTCGAAGCTCCCAGACAAAACGTACTTAGTGTAAATCTAGCCACTAAATCTTAAACCACCCTGAAATACCCCCTCGACGACTGACCCTGCACCATACCTACCATGGACGCAGGCATAAACCCAACTACAGGCGACTTGACGGGCCAGCGTATCAATACGCTGGCGAACGCCGTCTACATCCGCCTCACGACTCCCCTCGGAAGCTGGTGGGCTGACCCCAAGTTGGGCTCCCGCCTGCACGAACTTCGCCGCGAAAAAGACCGCTCTCGGGTGGGCATTCTTGCCAAACAGTACGCGGAGCAAGCGCTCCAGCCTCTGCTGGATGACGGTCGCGCCAAGGCGATCACTATAACCACTGAACAGCCCCACAAGGGCTGGCTCAATCTGCAAACCGACATCATCGACGCCACCGGCAATCCGCAGGTGTTTCGCCAACCTGTAAGGGTGATTTGACATGGCCTTTTCTGCTCCCGCCTTGGATGCCATTTTGAGTGGCATCTTGCGTGACATCCGAAGTCTTCAAAGCGAAGCAGATATCGGCTCGGACAGTGACAACTATGTGCGCTCATCGGCAATAGCTTCGGCTATCGAAGGGCTTTATCAAAAGCTAGCCTGGTTGTATCGGCAGATATTCCCCGATACTGCCGATGACGAGGAGCTGCTTCATGCTGCGGCGCTCCGTGGAGTGCTGCGCAAAGACCCCGTCGCGGCCACCGGTACTGCTGTACTAAAGGGCACGCCGGGGGTGCAACTGCTGCCTGGTGCCATGCTGAAGCACGTCGTTACAGGCGAGCCTTTTACTGCCAAGGCTAGCGCGACACTTGGCACCGATGGCTCCGCCCTAGTGCTGATCGAGGCACAGACCGTTGGTGTCGCGCTCAATGAGCTAACCGGCGCCCTGATTCTCACTAGCCCGCCCTTGGGTATGGACTCTTCGGCTGTCTTGGTCGGCAAAACGACGGGCGGAGAAGATCAGGAGGCAATTGAGTCGCTGCTTGCGCGTTACCTGGACATCATTCAGTCGCCCCCGGCCGGTGGAGCAGCCTATGACTTCCGACGTTGGGCGTTGGAAGTCGAGGGCGTTGTCGATGCCTTGGTCATACCTAGGCGGCGGGGAGGTGGCACTGTCGACGTTGTCATCACGGGCAGCAATGGTCTCCCGTCGGCTGAGGTCATCGCAGCATGCTTGGCCCACATTGAAAGCCAGTGTTCGGTCATTGTCGATGTATGGGTCTACGCGCCGACTATCCGCACCGTCGACTCCACTGCCAAAATCGAGCTGGCTTCCGATTTCACCATGGCCGACGTGCAGAGCGCTGCGCAAAAGGCTTACGACATTCTTCTAGGGGCTTTGAAGCCTGGCGATACGCTTAAGCGCTCTCAAATTGAAGCCATGATCAACAACCTGGCTGGCGTCCTGGATCGTTCTGTCTCCACCCCGACGGCGAACGTTAAAGCTTCCGATGACCCCGCGTTGATCGGTTGGATTCGCCCAGGCGTCATCACCCTGGGGCTGATGGAATGACCACGCTTGCCGATCAGCTCCGGCTCTTGCTGCCGCCAGTTTCCTATGATGGCACCGCCCCCTATCTGTCGGCGACCATCGAGGCCGAGGCGAACGCCATAAACCTGGCCGACGCTCAGGCGAGAATGGTCTACAGCGCTATCTTTCCCGACTCCGGCGAAGGCTTGGCTGATTGGGAAAGAGTGTTGGCTTTACCTGACCCTTGTCTGATTGGTCAAGTTCAGACCGTGGGGCAGCGCGTGCAAGCCGTTATCAGCAAGCTGCAAGGTCGTGCTGGTCAGAGCAAGGCTTTTTTTATCGCCCTGGCTAAGTCCATGGGCTACGACATCACCATCACCACCTTTAAACCAGCTCGCGCAGGAATAGCGCGAGCTGGCGATCCCCTCAACGGTGGCGATTGGAACTTCACCTGGCGCGTCAACGCCCCTGCGGTCACCACAAGCCATGCGCAAGCCGGTATCACAGGCGCAGGCGACCCGTTAACCGCTTGGGGCAATAGAGCCCTTGAATGTCGGTTGGGCCAGATGAAGCCCGCCGAATCCATCTTGCTTTTCGGTTATGGAGACAACTAATGCAGAAGATCAGCGATAGCACCAACACAGCGAACGCTGACGGTGAATACACGGAAGGTAATCCCGGCTCCGGCGTTCCTTCGACTTTGATTAAAGCGTCTTGGCTGAATACGATCCAGCGCGAGTTGGTGAACGTTATTGTTGGCGCTGGGATTGCCCTAAAGCCCAGTGATGACGGGCAGCTTCTTAAAGCAGTTAATGGGCTGGCCGACAAGGTCATCGACCTGAGAATCCAATCGTCTCCAACCGATAACGCGCCCGGAAAAATCCTGACTGTCGGCGCTTACGGCCTCGGGGCCGGTGGAGGTGGCCCGATCTTGGCCTTGGATCAATCGTTTGTTCCTGGCTTCTATCGATACAAATCTCTTGACCCAGGGGCTCCGCCCGGTACGGCGGACGCTGGCGGATCGGTGTTGGTCAACTCGGGTGGTGGGAACGCCGTTCAGCAACTGATTATGACAACCCCTGGTCCGACTTCGAATCCTTATGTAGGAGTTCGCAGCTTCGACCCTGTTACAGGTGTGCCTGGTGGCTGGGTCTCGATGTATCACTCTGGCAACCTAGGTAATGCCTCCACATCAGTGCAGGGCTTGGTGAAGCTTTCAACACAGGCGCAGGTTGCGGCAGGCACGGACGATGTTACGGCTGTAACGCCTCTCAAGCTGAAAAATTGGTTTAGTAACGCGGTGTCTCAGGCGACTGAGTCAGCTTTTGGCTGGCTAAAGATTGCAACTAATGCGCAAGTGAGTGCCGGAACCGACGACTCGACAGCCATAACTCCCCTCAAGCTTGCTAACAAGATTCAAGCGTCTGCAACTGATACCGGTGTTGGCAAGCTTATGCGTGTAGGAGCTTTCGGCCTTGGAAGCACTGATGGCGGGCCACTTGAAACACTCAGTACCGCTTACAGGACAGGGTTTTATCGATACGCCGCTTCTGATCCCAGCGCGCCAGCAAGTGGGGGGTCGGCAGGCTCGGTCATTGTCAGCTCCCTGGGGGGAAACTATTTTCAGCAGTTGGCCATGACCGTTCCCGCGACCACAAGTAACCCTCTAATGGCTCTGAGGGCTTTTGATGGAATCGGGAATCCAGGTCCATGGGTCACCATCCTCCATTCCGGAAATATCGACCCCTGGCTGATGCAGCCGATAGGTGCAGTTATAGCCATTCGTGATGATTTGGTGGGCGCGTCTGTTCCCTCGACATCAGGAACATACAGATACATCAAATTGACAGCGTCAGACCCCTACAACAATGGCGCATTGATTGGCGAGAGTGTCAGTGGCTCCTATCCCCTGGTAATCGCCACTGCGGTCATCAGCTTGGCTGCAGGAAGCCCGATGAATGGACAAACCATCCAGCTAATCAACACCGAGCGCCGAATCCTTCGGGCCGGTCTCAGTGGTGCGGTTGAGCAAGACACACTCCAAGGACACTTTCACAGTGAGAAGGTTGGTGCGCCTGGCACTGCGGGCAATACCGCCGATACGCTGGTCTCTTTCGCAGCTGGGTTATCGGCAGCTGGGGCCTACAACCAGCGACTGACAACGGCGTCGGCTACCAAAAACACGTCAACTATTGCTGAGTCGATATCGGATCCTTCGATGGGCACCGTCAGGGTCAGCAGCGAGACGCGACCAAAAACGTTGGGCGTCACTTACTACATGAGGATTAAATGATGCCGTATGCAGGCAACGGGCGTATTGCCCAGGATCCGTTTACCGGGGCAATCAAAATCACGGATACACAGTACGCCGAGGCGTTAGAGGGTATGTGCAGCGGCCTTGAGGTCAGTATTGAGGGCGGCTTCAAGATTGTGCCACCTCAAATGCCGGAAGCGCCCCCAGTGCCGATTCCCACGCCGGAGGAACTGGAAACCACAGTGCTGGCTCGGCGTGATGGCTTGCTGGCCCTCGCAGCAGTCCGTATCGCTCCACTTGCAGATGCTGTCGACCTTGGCAGTGCAACGGCAGATGAAATTGCGGCTCTTCAATTATGGAAACAGTACCGCGTTGATCTAAATCGCATTACCCAGCAGGAGGGATACCCGGCTCTCGTCGATTGGCCAAAGTCGCCAGACGAAGGCATGAAAGGCTAGGTGCCAAACCAAACGCTAAATTCAAGCATCTCTTAACGGCGTGGCAGTGCCAATTATCGTGCAGGACGGTGCCAAATCCGGCGCGCGCTTACACAGATTTGCGCACCACCAGACAACCTCTGGTCTTAAGCACCGCAATCCGTTTGCTTCATATTAATAGGAAGCATTACTATTCACGCTCCGTTCCCACAGCGCGCCGTGATGACCCCCAAGCTGCCCCGCAGACCCGGCTTTTTCGAGCATTACGAAGAGTTGATCGGCACCTGGACCCGTCGCCTGCGCAATCGCCAGCAGGCCGAGGACCTGGCCCATGACACCTTCGTGCGGGTGCTTGAGTCCGATTCGAGCGGGGTCGAGCAGCCACGGGCCTATTTGCATCAGACGGCGCGCAACATTGCAGTGGATGGCTATCGGCGCGAAGATCGACGGGGGGCCATGGAAGAGGCTGTCATCGACCCTGGTCAGTCGTTTTCGGGCGACCCGGAGCATTTCATGCACGCGATCCAACTGGCGGACTCCATCGAGCGGGCGCTTGCCGAGCTGCCGGCCAACTGCCGCACGGTGTTCGTCTGGCAGAAGATCGAGGGCCTGACCCAGGCGGAAATCGCCGAGCGCCTGGGCCTGTCCAAGAACATGGTGGAAAAGTATATGATCCGCACCCTGCGGCATCTGCGCGATCGTCTGGACGGGCCTGGCCAATGATCCGTCGCCATCTTCCACCCGAGCCACAGGACCTTCCATGATGGATAGCCGTGAATGCCCGTGCGGGCAGGACAGGGTTCGCGATGCGGCGGCGCAATGGTTCGTACGTTTGCAAGCACCTGCCATGAGTGTCGAGGAGCGCCAGCGCTTCGAAGCCTGGCTGGACGAGCATCCCAACCACCGCGACGAAATCCAATTGCTGCAGGGGATCTGGAGCGCCACGGACCTGTTGCCCAAGGAACGCCTGCGAGCGTTGTGCGAACTTCCTGCCAAACGTCCCCCGAGTCGGCCTCTGTTGCGTTATGCGGTCGCCGCCGGGTTGTTCGCGGTGGCACTTGGTTTGGGGTTGTTCAGCGGCTTGAGTTCTTCCACCGACTACAGCGGCGAATATGCCACCGCCTTCGGTGAGCGTCGGCATATCGCCTTGCCGGACGGCTCGGTGATCGACCTCAACAGCCGCAGCCGGGTGCGTATTCAATTCGCACACCGTCAACGCCGAGTGGAGTTGGCCGAAGGCGAGGCTTTGTTCACGGTCGAGCATGATGCCGGCCGGCCATTCACGGTCGATGCGGGCAACGGCCAGGTAACGGTGACCGGGACACGTTTCGACGTGCGCCGCGATGCCGACAAGACCCGGGTGGCGGTGGAGCAGGGCAGCGTCAAGGTCCAGGGACGCGATGCACCGCGAACCCAGTACGTCAGCCTTACGCCGGGCCTTGGTACCCAGATCGACGCCCAGGGCAAAGTCGCCACACCTTACGCGGTCAACGCCGAGGCGCTCACCGCCTGGCGCGATGGCAAACTGGTGTTCAATAACGCGCCGCTGAAGGAAGTGGCTGAGGAAGTCTCCCGTTATCGCGCCACCCCCCTGCGGGTCGGCAGTGCGGCGGTGGGCAACCTGCGCCTGACCAGCGTGTTCCGCTCCGACAACCCTGAGGCGCTGCTCAAAGCCTTGCCCAACATCCTGCCGGTGGCCGTGCGCACCCTGGATGACGGCAGCCAGGAAATAATTGCGCGATAGATTCAGGTTTTTTTCGAGTTCTTCGTCTTCTTGTCCAACTGCAACTGGTTTGCATTAACAGACGCGTATTCTTGCGATCAACAGGACAAGGTTCGACGTGAAAAAAACCGCCAAAAACAACAACCGTAGCCCCGCACGCTGGCTGCCACTGGCCCTGACCCTGGCGGTCAGCGCCGCGCTGCCCCAGGCGTTCGCCGATCAGTCCGCCATCGCCATTCACATCCAGGCGCAGCCATTGGGGCAAGCCTTGAGCCAGCTCGGCCAGCAAACCGCGTTGCAGGTGTTCTTCAGTCCCGAACTGGTGGCCGGCAAGCAGGCCCCGGCGGTGGACGGCAACCTGTCGCCGGAAGCGGCCTTGCGCCAATTGCTCCAGGGTAGCGGCCTGCAATACCAGATCGACGACGGTTCGGTGACCGTTCTGCCGGCACCCTCGACATCCAACGCCGGCCCGATGGAGCTGGGCGCTACTGAAATTCAGGTGGTCGGCGACTGGCTCGGCGATGCCAACGCCGAAGTGGTGCAGAATCATCCCGGCGCGCGCACGGTGATCCGCCGCGAAGCGATGGTGGAGCAGGGCGCCATGAACGTTGGTGATGTGCTGCGGCGTGTGCCGGGTGTGCAGGTGCAGGATGCCAATGGCACCGGTGGCAGCGACATTTCCCTGAACGTTGGCGTGCGCGGCCTCACCTCGCGTTTGTCGCCACGCTCCACGGTGTTGATCGACGGCGTGCCGGCAGCGTTTGCGCCCTACGGCCAGCCACAGTTGTCCATGGCGCCGATCTCCTCGGGCAACCTGGACAGCATCGACGTGGTGCGCGGCGCCGGATCCGTGCGCTACGGGCCGCAGAACGTCGGCGGGGTGATCAACTTCGTGACCCGGGCAATCCCGGAAAAGGCCACCGGCGAAATCGGCAGCACCCTGGAAACCTCCCAGCGCGGTGGTTGGAAGCACATCGACACGGCGTTCCTCGGCGGCACCGCCGACAATGGCCTGGGCGTGGCGCTGTTGTATTCGGGCGTCAATGGCAATGGTTATCGCCGAAGCAACAACGACAACGACATCGACGACGTCATCCTCAAGACCCATTGGGCACCCACCGATGTGGACGATTTCTCGCTGAACTTCCATTACTACGACGCCAAGGCCGACATGCCCGGTGGCCTGACCCAGAAGCAGTATGACGCCGACCCGTACCAGTCCGACCGCGACTGGGACAACTTCAGCGGACGCCGCAAGGATGTGTCGTTCAAGTGGTTGCGCCAGATCGACGATCGCACCCAGGCCGAAGTGCTGACCTACTACTCCGACAGCTACCGTGGCAGCACCATCGCCTCTCGGGACCAGCGCAACCTGGCCTCCTCCCCGCGCACCTATTACACCTTCGGCATCGAGCCTCGGGTGTCCCACGTATTCGACCTGGGGCCGACCACCCAGGAGGCCAGCGTCGGTTATCGCTACCTCAAGGAAGGCATGCACGAAGAAGCCAGCCGCCTGGCGTTGCGTAACAACGAGCCGGTGGTACGTCCGGGCTCCGACGGTCACGTTTACCAGGATCGCACTGGCGGCACTGAAGCCCATGCGGTCTACATCGACGACAAGATCGATATCGGCAAATGGACCATCACCCCGGGGATCCGCTTCGAAAGCATCAGCACCGAGTGGCACGACCGCCCCGTGCTCGACACCGCCGGTCGTCCGGTGCAGGAAAAACGCCGCAGTATTGATAGCAACGAACCGCTGCCGGCCCTGAGCGTGATGTATCACCTGTCCGATGCGTGGAAGCTGTTCGCCAACTACGAGACGTCGTTCGGTAGCTTGCAATACTTCCAGCTCGGCCAGGGCGGCGACGGCAACAACACCGCCAACGGCCTGAGCCCGGAAAAGGCCAAGACCTACGAGATCGGTACGCGCTACAACGATGACGTGTGGGGCGGGGAGGTGACGCTGTTCTACATCGACTTCGACGACGAGTTGCAGTACATCAGCAACGACGTGGGCTGGACCAACCTGGGCGCGACCAAGCACCAGGGCCTGGAAGCTTCGGTGCATTACGACATGGCCGCGCTCGACCCACGTCTCGAAGGCCTCACCGCCAACGCCGGTTTCACCTACACCCGGGCGACTTACGAAGGCGAGATCCCAAGCTTCAAGGGCCGCGACCTGCCGTTCTATTCTCGTCAGGTGGTGAACCTGGGCCTACGCTATGACGTCAACCGCTGGACCTACAACCTCGATGCCTTCGCCCAGTCGAAACAGCGCTCGCCGGGTACCGGCGTGAACGCCGATGGCAGTTTCAGCGGTGACTACATCACCGACGGCACCGCTGACGGGCAGTACGGCGACATGCCGGGCTACGTGCTCTGGAACGTGCGCGCCGGTTATGACTTCGGTGAGCAACTGTCGAACCTGAAAGTCGGCGCCGGGGTGAAGAACCTGTTCGACCACCAGTACTACACCCGCTCCAGTGACAACAACTCGGGCATTTATGTGGGGGCACCGCGTACGTTCTTCGTGCAGGCGAGCGTGGGGTTTTGATGAAAACCCAGGGTTGACGCGTACATTTGTGGCGAGGGGATTTATCCCCTCGCCACAGAGAAGATCCTTACCGCAAACAATGGTATGAGTCTTTAAACCTTCAACACTTTCCCACTGGCCGCCACCGCCACCAGCGACAGCGCAATCAGCCCAAAGGCAAAGCTCAAGCTGCTGCCATGGGCGACGAAGCCGATCAGTGCCGGGCCGGCGAGGATGCCGGCATAGCCGATGGTGGTGATGGCCGGTACGGCGATGGCTTCCGGCATCAGGGTCTGTTTGCCGACGGCGGTGTACAGCACCGGCACGATGTTCGAACACCCGGCGCCCACCAATGCATACCCCAGCAGCGCGGCTTGCCACAGCGGTGCCAGGGTCGCCAGCAAGAACCCCGCGGCGGCGATCGATCCGCCATAGATGATCACGCGTTTGGCGCCCAGCCGATGCACCACCGAGTCGCCGGTCAGTCGGCCGACCGTCATGGTCAGCGCGAAGGCGGCATAACCCAGCCCGGCATAGGCGGTATCCACCGCGCGTTCGCTGGTCAGGAACACGGCGCTCCAGTCCAGCACCGCGCCTTCGGCGAGAAATACGATGAAGCACAGGATGCCAATGAACAGCACCACTCCGTGGGGAATGGCAAACGCCGGGCCCGAGCTTTCACTGCCATAAGGCAACAGGTGCGGCGCAGCCTTGAACAATGCCACCAGCAGCACCGCGTTGACCACCAGCGTCGCCCCCAGCGGCGAAAGCCCCAGGCCGAGCAGGGCGCTCACACCGGCCGCGCCAATGATCCCGCCGAGGCTGAACATGCCGTGGAAGCCCGACATCATGGTCTTGCCACTGGCCCGCTCGACGATCACCGCTTGCAGGTTCACGGTCGAGTCCACAGTGCCGAGGCCGGCGCCAAACAGGAACAATGCCGCCACCAGCCAGGGCAGGGAGGTCATCGTCGCCAGCAGCGGCAACGCCAGGCAGATCAGGAGGGTGCCGCCACTGAGTACCCGCCGGCAGCCAAACCGTGCCGCCAGCGCACCGGAAATCGGCATCGCCAGGATCGACCCCACCCCAAGGCACAGCAACAGCAAACCGAGGGTGCCTTCGTCCAGGTTTGCCCGCACCTTGGCGTATGGCACCAGTGGCGCCCAGGCGGCGATGCCGATGCCGGCGATGAGATAGGCGATGCGGGTGGACATCTGTTCCAGGCGTCCGGGAACAAAGGTTGGCGGAGGGGTGATGGCAGTCATGAATCGTCCTTGGCTTGCGTGTGGTGCGCTGGTGCGGGCAGGGAGCCTATGCTTGCATATCCACTGACCGCACCGCGACCCCAAGGTGCCGATCAAAGCGCAGGCTTTGCTCCCGCAGTCTGTGCCGGCATAAAGTACCGGCTCTTGTTGGCTGATTCCGGGTCTGGTCCATGGCGCAGTTTTATGATGCACGCGGCAATATTTATGGCGTTGTTTCACCGCGACAGGTGCGTGACCAGGCTATAGACCTGCCACCGTCCGCCGCCCAGGCTGCACAGCGACGCGAGTCCTGGGCCTTGGCTGCCGTGCATGCGTTCTGTGGTTGGGCGCCGGGTGAAGCACCGCCGGATGCCAAGGACCATCGCAGCGACGGGTTGTTGGTCGGCCCGTTCCAGAATGAACCGCCTTTTGATCTGTTGATCGTCAACACCGACGGCACCCTGGCCGAGCGCAGCGGCAACGGCCTGACGATTTTCTCCCAGGCGCTGAAAGAGCAAGGCTTGATGCCCAGCGAGGGTGATTGCTTATTGCAGGTACACCACGACAAACACCAGGGCGTGTCGCCGCTGCGCACATCGGTGCGAGCCGCTGAGTTCGAGGGTGTGCAGGGCTTCTGGCTGGACCTGGGGAAACCCCTGTTTGGACCTCAGGCCGTCGCTGCCCAATGTGTGGAAAGCGTGATGTTCAATCAGCGCGAGGTCAGTCGGGTGGCGGTGCTCCATGGGCTGAATCCGGCATGGGGCAACAGTCAATTCGTGAACATCGGCAACCCGCATTGCGTGACCCTGGTGGATGAGGCCGAGGCGTTGCCGAGCAACGCGCAAATGCGTGCATCGCAGTTGTCGCAAAGCCTGACCCGCATCGCTTATGCGGCGCCCGCTGGCGCAGGGGTTCCGTGCCCGGCGGGGGTGAATCTGCAATGGGCCTGGCGTGAGGCCGAAGGGCGGATCGTTGCCCGGGTATTCGAGCGGGGCGAAGGTCCCACTGCGTCCTCGGGCACCAGCGCCAGCGCCGTGGCCAGTGCTGCGTGGCGGGTGGGTTGGGTGCAGGCGGGGCCGGTGAGGGTGGTGATGCCGGGGGGGACTGCGCCGATTTTGTTGGAGGAAGAGGCGGGCGAGCTGGTGCGGGTCAGGCTGTTTGGGATGGCGCGGCGAATGACGCCATCGTGAGCAGGCTCACTCCCACAGTAGATCTTCAGCGGGCACAAAACTTGTGTACGACACAAACCCACTGTGGGAGCGAGCCTGCTCGCGATGGCGACAGTACATCCACCCACTGAACCACCGCTATCGCGAGCAAGTGGTAAGGCAATCAGCCCAATTGCGGTCCGAATTCCACCACCGGCATCTGCCGCTTCATCAACACTTCGCCATTGCGAATCGAGTACAGCGGCAAGCCCTGGCTGCGGATCACTTCGTAGTCGCTGTCCGCCGACAGGATCAGCAGGTTCGCCGGACGCCCCGGTTCCAGCCCGTAGCGCTCGCCCAGGTTCATGGCCTTGGCGCTGTTATCGGTGACCAGGTCCAGGGCGCTTTGCAGGTTGCGGTAGCCGAGCATGTGGCAGATGTGCAGGCCGGCTTCCAGCACCCGCAGGATGTTGCCGTTGCCCAGCGGGTACCACGGGTCGACGATGGAGTCCTGGCCGAAGCACACGTTCATCCCGGCTTCGAGCAGTTCATTGACCCGAGTGACGCCGCGGCGCTTGGGAAAGTTATCGAAGCGTCCTTGCAGATGAATGCTCTCGGTGGGGCAAGAGACGAAGCTGATGCCCGAATGCCCGAGCAGGCGGAACAGCTTGGCGCAGTAGGCATTGTCGTAGGAACCCATGGCCGTGGTGTGGCTGGCCGTGACCCGTGCGCCCATGTCGCGACTGCGGGCTTCTTCGGCGAGCACTTCGAGAAAGCGCGAGTGCGGGTCGTCGGTCTCGTCGCAATGCACATCCACCAGGCAGCCGGTGCGTTCGGCCAGGTCCATCAGGAACTTCACCGAGCTGACGCCCTGGTCGCGGGTGTACTCGAAATGCGGAATGCCGCCCACCACATCGGCGCCCATGCGGATCGCTTCTTCCATCAGCTCGCGACCGTTGCGGTAGGACTCGATGCCTTCCTGGGGAAACGCGACGATCTGCATGTCGATCAGGTGGCGACTTTCTTCGCGCACTTGCAGCATCGCCTTGAGGGCCGTGAGTTCGGGATCGGTCACGTCGACGTGGGTGCGCACATGCTGGATGCCATGGGCGGCGAGGGCCTGGATGGTTTTCTTGGCGCGAGTCTTGGTGTCTTCCTCGGTGATGGTGGCCTTGCGTTCGCCCCAGCACTCGATGCCTTCGAACAGCGTGCCGCTCATGTTCCAGCGCGGTTCGCCAGCGGTGAGGGTCGCGTCGAGGTGGATGTGCGGTTCGACGAAGGGCGGGACCACCAGGTTGCCACCGGCGTCGAGGTCGTCCGGGCCGAGGCTGGGGGCCTCGGTCTGGCGGGCGATGTTGGCAATCAGGCCGTTTTCCAGGTGCAGTTCATGCAAGCCTTCGCGGTTGCGCAGGCGGGCGTTGATGATGTGCATCAGGCGAGTCCTTTATAAGTCTTGTAGGGGTGCGTCAGCGGTGCGAGTACCCATTGCGCCGATCAATAACACATACGTTAGCGCGCCGGCAGCGATTCCTACCAGCGGCGCGACCCATGGCGAATTGAACGCGGCGACGGTGCCGACCCCATAGGCCAACAGCCCGGGCCAATTGAACGCCGGCAACTGCGCTTCGGCCAGGCGTGGATAACGACCGCGCCAGCGGAAGAAGAAATCGGCCATGATCACCCCGCCAATGGGCGGGATCACCGTGCCCAGCAGAATCAGGTAGGGCACCAGCATGTCGTACATGCCCAGCAGGGCCAGCAGCGTGCCGATCACCGCGCCGCCGAGGGTCACGGTTTTGCGCCGGCGGGTGCGCAGCAGGTTGCAACCGGCCACGGCGAAGTTGTAGATGGTGTTGTCCTGGGTGCTCCAGATGTTGAGCAGCAGCATGGCCATCGCCGCCATGGCGAAACCCTGCAACAGCAGCACTTCAACCACGTCCGGCTGTTGATAGACAATGGCGCCGTAGGCGCCGATCAGCACCATCAGGCCATTGCCGAGGAAGAAGCCGATCAGGCTCGCCAGCACCGCGACCTTCGCCGAGCGGGAAAACCGCGTCCAGTTGGTAGCCTGGGTCGCGCCGCTGACGAAAGTGCCGAACACCAGCGTGATGGCGGTGGACCAATCGAGGCTGCCCGTCGGCACCACCGCCAGCAAGCCCTCGAAGCCACCGACCTTCATCGTCGCCACCCACATCGACAGCATCAGCAGCAGCATCATGGCCGGCACGGCAATGTAGGAGAGGATTTCCAGGCCGCGATAACCAATGTAGGCCGTGGCACAGAACCCCAAGCCGAACAGCACCATCAACCCCAGCACTGTGCCCTCGCTCAACTCGAAATACTTGCCCAGCACCACGGCGGCAGTCGCCGTGCCCCAGGCGTACCAGCCGATCTGGGTGAAGCCCAGGATCAGGTCACTGAGCTTGCTGCCCACCTCGCCGAAACAGAAGCGCCCCATCAGCACCGAATTGAGCCCACTCTTGAAGGCGATGTAACCCAGGCCCGCCGCATACAGGCCCAGCAGCAGGTTACCGATCACGATCACCGTGAGCATCTCGGCAAAACCGAACGCCACGCCCAGCTTGCCACCGGCAAACATCGTGGCGGTGAAAAAGGTGAAGCCCAGCAGCACCATGGCCGTGGAAGCCAGGCCCTTGCGGGCATGCATCGGGACTTCGCTCAAGGGGTAGTCGTTGCCTGGATCGTTCTGAGTCATGGGGCGGTCCTTGCGGATGAGGGGAATATCGCAAGCGTGCAGCGGCCGTGCCAAACGAGTGATCGCGAGGTTATTTATAGACAATCCTGGGGATTGGGTGGGCGAAGGAGGGCGAAAGCGGTGCGGTGGTGATTCAAGTTGGAACACAGTCCTCACTGCTTTATGCGGTTTCCTTGTGGGAGCGGGCTTGCTCGCGAAGGCGGTGTGTCAGTCGATGTATTCGTAACTGACACACCGCCTTCGCGAGCAAGCCCGCTCCCACAGGGGGATAGGTTTTTTTCAGGAGGAAGGGGGTAATGGCAAGAACCGCAACACCGCCGCGACGATGTCCTGCGGCGCATCTTCCTGGACCAGGTGCCCGGCGTTCGGAACCGGGTGCAACTGCGCGCCCGGGATTAGTTTGTGCAAGGCCCGGCCACGCTCGATGGGGATCCACTGGTCATCCTCGCCCCACAGTATCTGGGTCGGGCAGCGTACGTTCGGGTACAGGCCCTCGACCTCGCGGGTATAACCCTCGTCCATCTGCGCAATCTGCCGATAGAACGCCGCCTGGCCCGGCTCGCCAAGCCACGGCTGTACATAAGGCGCCAGTTCTGCGTCCGGAATATCGCGTTTGACCGCGCCGCGGATATAGGCCGGCACGATGGCTCGCTGAATGTAGTCGGGCACGCCGCTGAAGGCTGTTTCATGCTGGCGCACGTGTTGAACGAAGGGTGAACCCCAGGGCGACAGCGCCACCGGATCGATCAGGGTCAGGCTGCGGTAGTCCTTGCCATTGAGCAGGTGCGTGCGCAGGGCCGTGGCACCGCCAAAATCATGGGCCACCACGTCCGGGCAATCCAGGCCCCAGTGCTCCAGCAATTGTGCGAGTAGTTGATTTTGCACGCCGAGGGACACATCGGCATCGGGCTGCGCGGACTGGCCATAACCCAGCAGGTCAAAGTAATGCACCCTGTGGGTGGCGAAGAACAGCGGGGCGATTCGGTGCCAGACGTAGGAAGAGAAGGGCGTGCCGTGAACGAACACCAGTGGCGGGCCGTCGCCGTGGATGGCGTAGCGGATGGGGTGTCCGTTGAAGTCGTAGGTCTGATCCAGCGGCCAGTTGGTCATGCTCGATACTCCCCTGAAAATGGCTCAGGGGACCAAGCATAGGCCAATGCCATTCAGTAGGAGAGACATCCTTGTGGCGAGGGGATTTAGCGAAACGTCGCACCGCCCCGCTGGGTTGCGTAGCAGCCCTAAAGCAATGAACTCAATCTTCCTGGCACACCGAGTTGCCTGGTTTGGGGGCCGCTGCGCAGCCCAACGGGGATAAATCCCCCCGCCACAGGAAGCTCACTTGCCACAGGGGAGTGATTATTCGCCGTGATAGATGCAACCGCTGGTGCAGGTCTCGTGGATGCGGATGGCGCTGAGTTCCGGCAGCAACGGCTTCAACTCATTCCAGATCCACTTGGCCAGGACTTCGCTGGTGGGGTTTTCCAGGCCGGGGATGTCGTTGAGGTAGTTGTGGTCCAGGCGCTCGTAGAGCGGCTTGAAGATCGCCTTGATCTCCGAGAAGTCGCGAATCCAGCCGGTGTGCGGGTCGATGTCGCCGCTCAAGTGGATCGCCACCTTGAACGAGTGACCGTGAAGGCGGCCGCACTTGTGGCCCTCTGGCACGTGGGGCAGGCGGTGGGCGGATTCGAAAGTAAACTCTTTGAAGATTTCCACAGGTTCGGGCTCTTTAGATAGCGGTCGCGAGGCAGGCGGCGGAGTTTATCAGTTTGATAACGGTGTTGCGCGAGCGTGCTGACTAAAGGGTCAGCAAACGCTCGCCCAGGCCACCGTTGGCTGCCAGTTCAAGAAACTCGTCACCGAGCCGGCGGCTCTCGTCCATTGCCGTGCGCCAATATTTGCGACGGCTCGGGTCATCGCCCATGAAGCGCTTGAAGTCGTTGCGATCCGGCAGTTTGCCGTAGGGCAGGCGCGCCAGGTACTCCCGGGACGGTGCCAGCAACAGCACGTCCTGCAGGCGGTCGACGTTGCCTTTGCGCCACGGCAGGCCCTTGTCGAACCAGCCGGGAATGACCCGGTCGGTGAAGTGCGGATACAGCACGATGTCCTCGCCGCTGTACGGCAGGTCGAGGTGGTAGTCCAGCAAGCCGCCATCGCGGTAGGTGCCGGCACCGGCGCCCGGCAGGTCGCGCACGCCTTCCATCACCATCGGGATCGAGCCCGAGGCCAGCAGGGCCTGGCGCAGGTTGCCGGCGGCCAGGGGCACGAAGCGCGACGGAAAGTCATTCAACGGATGCAGGGGCGGGGCCAGGCGCGGGTCATGGATGATCAACCGTTCGAAATGCCGCGACAGCCGCGCACGGCCTCGCAGGTTGTCGGCGATCACCGATGACAACCCCAGGCCCAGCCGGCCGCGATGATCCTGGGCCAGCAGGCCGTGGCTCTTGACCACCATGATGTTGAGCCGATATCGCGGATTATCGAGGATCGAAGTGTCGCGGCCGTCGAGCAAGTCCTCGAGCATGCGCTGCGAGCTCTGGCTGACCCCGGCCATGGTCACGCCTTTGGCGAAGCTTTGTTCGTTGTACAAGGTGCCCAGGCGTCGGATCCCCTCGGCGGCATCCGGCAGGCAGGCGCTGGCGAAGCGCCAGGCACCCACCGAGGCCCCGATCAGCGAGCGTTCCCGGGGCGCGGCGGGTAGCCATTGGCCGAACAGCGCCAGGTCCAGGCCCTGGATACCCAAGGCCTTGGGCCCACCAGCAGCGCCTGGCAGGATGCCGACGTCGGCGGCGTTCAGGCCGGCCTGGCGAATCCGCCCGAAGGCACGGGGGCCGGCCTTGAGGGTGAGGGCGGGGAACTTGATGTGGATGGCGGTCATACCGGTCTCGAAGGCAAACAAGCGAACGATTATAGCGACACAAAACCCTGTGGGAGCGAGCAAGCTCCCACATTGATCTGTGTTCAATGATGGCAATTCAGTTTCAGTTAAGTTCGCCCCGATACAGTCCCCCCGCAAAGATTATAAAAAGGAGACAATCCATGAACCGCCTGACTGCCTTTTTCATCGCGACCCTCATGGCCCTCGGCGCTGGCCTGGCTCACGCACGAGACCTCAACAACGACGAAGCCCGCAAACTGCGAGACGCTGGTACCATTCTGTCCACTGAAGAACTCGACGCCATTGCCCTGGCCAAACACCCTGGCGCTACCTTGACCAATACCGAACTGGAAGAGGATTACGGCAGGTACATTTACCAGGTGGATCTGCGCGATACGAAGGGCATTGAGTGGGACCTGGAATTGGACGCCACCAACGGCGAGGTACTCAAGAATCATCAGGATACGTAATGAAGCTTAATCTGCGCGCCCATAGTCGATGGGCGTTGGCGCTGTTGGCGTTTTGTTCGCTCGCCGTGGCCCGGGACCTGGACCAGGACGAGGCCCTGCAACTGCGCCAGCAAGGCGTGATCCTGCCGTTGGAGCACTTGCTCCAGCAGGCACTGGATCTTCACCCCGGCGCCAAGCTGCTCGAGGCCGAGCTGGAAGAAAAGCACGGCGTCTATATTTACGAGGTCGAGCTGTTGGATACCGACGGTGTCGTGCGCGAACTGGACCTGGAAGCCGCGACTGGCCGCTTACTCAAAGATAAGGAAGACTGATGCGCCTGCTCCTGGTGGAAGATCACGTTCCCCTGGCCGACGAATTGATGGCCGGGCTGACACGACAGGGCTATGCCGTCGATTGGCTGGCCGACGGTCGCGACGCGGTGTATCAAGGTAGCAGCGAGCCTTACGACCTGATCATCCTCGACCTCGGCCTGCCGGGTGTGCCGGGGCTCGAGGTGCTGGCCCAATGGCGTGCCGGCGGCCTGGCCACACCAGTGCTGATCCTCACCGCGCGCGGCTCCTGGGCCGAACGTATCGAAGGCCTCAAGGCCGGGGCCGACGATTACCTGACCAAACCTTTTCACCCCGAAGAGCTGCACCTGCGGGTCCAGGCGCTGCTGCGCCGTTCCCATGGCCAGGTCAACCAGCCGACGCTCAAGGCGGCCGGGCTGCACTTGGATGAAGGGCGGCAATGCGTGGTCCGCGACGGCACCGACATCCAGCTCACGGCCGCCGAATTTCGTCTGTTGCGCTATTTCATGCTGCATCCCGAGCAGATCCTTTCCAAAAGTCATCTTGCCGAACACCTGTACGACGGTGAGACCGAGCGCGACTCCAACGTGCTGGAAGTCCATGTCAATCACCTGCGGCGCAAGCTGGGGCGCAGCGTCATTGAAACCCGTCGCGGCCAGGGTTACCTGTTCGGCGGGCAGGCGCAGTGAGATCCATCCAGCGGCGCCTGAGCCTGGGCCTGATTGGTGTGATGGTGGTGGTCGGCCTGGTCTTGGCGCAGACCAGTCTGTGGCTGTTCGAACTGGGTTTGCAGCGCTATCTGGAAGCCGGGCTGCGCAACGACAGCGAGAACCTGCTGGTGGCCCTGGTACGTGGCCCGCAGGGTTTGCAGTTGGATGAGCGACGTTTGTCGCCGGCCTATCAGCGGCCGTTTTCCGGGCACTATTTCCGCATCGATTTCGCCGATGTGCACTGGCGCTCCCGTTCCCTGTGGGACCAGGAGTTGCCCCGGCTCGATCACCCAGGCCTGCACAGCAACCTGCAGTTGGGCCCCGAGGGCCAGAAGCTGCTGGTGCTGCGTACCGATTACCGGCGGCTGGGCCAGGCGATTTCCATCAGCGTGGCCCAGGACTACACGCCGGTGCGTGACAGTTTCCGAAGGATGCAGCAGGTTGGCCTCGGGCTGGGGTTGGCGGGGCTGCTGCTGATTCTGTTGCTGCAACGCATCACCGTGCGCCGCGCCTTGCGTCCGCTGGACCGGGCCCGGGAGCAGATTGCCCAGTTGCAGCGCGGGCAACGTTCGCAACTCGACGAACAGGTGCCACGGGAGCTGGAACCGCTGGTGGCGCAAATCAACCATCTGCTGGCCCACACCGAAGACAGCCTCAAACGTTCACGCAACGCCCTGGGCAACCTCGGTCATGCCTTGAAAACCCCGCTGGCGGTGCTGCAAAGCCTGGCGTCGAACGAGAAGCTCGACCCGTATCCCGAGCTGCGCAAGCTGTTGCTCGAGCAATTGGAGCAAGTCCGGCAGCGCTTGAACCGCGAACTCAACCGCGCCCGCCTGTCCGGCGATGCGTTGCCTGGTGCGCACCTGGACTGCGACGCCGAACTGCCAGGATTGCTGGCCACGTTGAACATGATCCACGGCGAACACCTGCACCTGAGCTACGTCGCCCCGCCAGGCATGCACCTGCCCTGGGACCGTGAGGACCTGTTGGAATTGCTCGGCAACCTGCTGGACAACGCCTGCAAATGGGCCGACGCCGAGGTACGCCTGACCATGACCGAAACGGCCGAGGGCTTCAGCCTGGCGGTGGAGGACGACGGCCCGGGCATCCCCAAGGACCGCCGCGACCAAGTGTTCAGCCGGGGCACGCGGCTGGACGAACAGACCGATGGACACGGCCTGGGCCTGGGCATCGTGCGGGATATCGTCGACACCTGGGGCGGCCTGCTGGCGTTGGACGACAGTGAGTGGGGTGGGTTGAAGGTCGTGATCGAGTTGCCCAAGCGCTGATGTCTGCGCTAACCCTTTATAGCCGTGCCACAGATTCTCTGTCTGGCTTGGCCCCTGTGGGAGCGAGCCTGCTCGCGATGGCGTTGGGTCAGCCACATCAATGTCGACTGGCAGACCGCTATCGCGAGCAGGCTCGCTCCCACATTGGTCTGTGGTGACTGCAAACCTTGTGAAAACCCGCCCCACGGCCCTTGCAGCTTGCCGCCGCTTGCTGCAAAGTCGCGACCTTTTTGTCCGGTGGCTTTCCATCGCTGTGCTTTGAGGTAACGATGATAAATGCAGTAATTGCCGCGGTAGGCGTCATGCTGGTGCTCAGCCTGTCCCGCGTGCATGTGGTGATCGCGCTGATTATTGGCGCGTTGGTGGGTGGCCTGACAGGCGGCCTGGGGATCGAGGCGACGCTCAAGGCGTTCAATGCCGGCCTGGGTGGCGGTGCGACGGTGGCGTTGTCTTATGCCTTGCTCGGAGCCTTCGCCGTGGCGATTGCCAAGTCCGGCATGGCCCATGCCCTGGCCGACAAAGCCCTGGCCCTGGTGGATCGCCAGGATGCCGCCGGCGGCTCGGGCGTCAAGTGGGTCCTGATCGGCCTGCTGGGAACGGTCGCGGTCGCCTCCCAGAACATTTTGCCGATCCATATCGCCTTCATCCCGCTGCTGGTGCCGCCACTGCTCTATGTGCTGACCAAGTTGCAGTTGGACCGCCGGTTGATCGCCTGCGTCATGACCTTCGGCCTGATCACCCCCTACATGTTCCTGCCGGTGGGCTTCGGCAATATCTTCCTCAACGAAATCCTGCTGGCCAACATCGCCCGCAGCGGCGTGGACGTCAGCGGTATCAATGTCACCCATGCCATGGGCATTCCGGCGCTGGGCATGGTGTTCGGCTTGCTGTTGTCGTTGTTCTCCTATCGCAAGAAGCGTGTCTACGACCTGAAGAAAATCGCCCGGGTCGAGCAAGTGGCGGTGCGCTACAACCCGCTGAGCCTGATGGTGGCCGGGTTTGCGGTGGCGGCGGCGTTCGCGGTGCAGCTACTGGTGGACTCGATGATCATCGGCGCCCTGGTCGGGTTCCTGATTTTCTCGCTGTCGGGGGTGGTGCGCTGGCGCGAGACTGACGACCTGTTCACCGAAGGCATGAAGATGATGGCGATGATCGGCTTCATCATGATCGCCGCCTCGGGGTTCGCCGAAGTGATGAAGGCCACCGGTGAAGTCCAGGGCCTGGTGGAAGCCTCGGCGGCCTGGATCGGCCACAACAAGGGCATCGGTGCGCTGATGATGTTGTTGGTGGGGCTGCTGGTGACCATGGGCATCGGCTCGTCGTTTTCCACGGTGCCGATCCTGGCGACGATTTTCGTGCCGCTGTGCCTGCAACTGGGCTTCAGCCCGCTGGCAATCGTCTGCATCGTCGGCACCGCCGGCGCCCTGGGCGATGCCGGCTCGCCCGCCTCGGACTCGACCCTGGGCCCGACCTCCGGCCTGAACATCGACGGCCAGCACCATCACATCTGGGACACCGTGGTCCCGACCTTCATCCACTACAACCTGCCGTTGCTGGCGTTTGGTTGGGTGGCGGCGATGGTGTTGTAATCCGAGACGGCGTTGCCTGCATCGCGAGCAGGCTCGCTCCCACAGGGGACTTGCAGTGGACACAACATCTGTGAACACCTCAATCCAATGTGGGAGCGAGCCTGCTCGCGATGGGACCCTCCAGGTTCAATCCCTCCCTCAAGCCTTGTTCACTTTGTCCTACAGTTTTGCCGTGCCTTGCCGTTAATACAGCTAACCACGCCAATAACACCAAAAAGAGTGAACAGCATGCGCCTGAGCCTGAAGGCTAAAGTCCTGTCCCTGGCAGTACTGCCTGTATTGTTGTCCGCTGTGATCATCAGCCTGACCACGGCATTCATTCTGCAGGAACAGGCTGTCAAAGAGGTCCAGCAGACCCGCGAACGCCTGCTCAGCGAGGCCAAGGCTACGTTGCAGAACTACGTGGCGGTGGGGCTGACGGCCATCAAGCCGTTATACGACGCAGCCGCGCCCGGTGATAACGAAGCGCGTGCCCAGGCGATCAAGCTGCTGTCGAATATCAGCTATGGCAAGGACGGCTATTTCTTCGGCTACGACTCCGAAACCATTCGTCTGTTCAAGGCCAACAGCCCCGATGGCGTGGGCAAGAGTTTCAAGGACAACCGCGACCCGAACGGTGTCTACGTCAACCGTGACCTGGTGAAAGTCGCCAAGGACGGGACGCATTACCTGGAATACAGCTCGCCGCTGCCCGGCAGCAAGGACCTGGTGCCCAAGCTTGGCTACACCGAATATTTGTCCAAGTGGGACATGGCGGTCGGCAGCTCGGTCAACCTGGACGGCATCGAAGCCCAGGTGGCGTTGGTGGAAACCAAGGTCCATGAGCGTCTGCAAGGCGTGGTGCTGAGCATTGTCGGGATCGCCGCCGTGGTGTTGTTGGTGATCGCGGTGGTGGGGATCGTGCTGGCCAATACCATTCTGCGGCCGCTGCACTTGATGAAAGACAACCTCGATGACATCGCCGCCGGCGAGGGCGACCTGACGCGGCGCCTGGCCATCACCAGCCAGGACGAACTCGGCCAACTGGCCGGTTCCTTCAACCGCTTTGTCGACAAGATCCACGGCCTGGTGCGGCAGATCACCGAGATGACGTCCCAACTGACCGGGCTGGTGACACAGGTTTCCGAACAGGCCCAGCGCTCCGAACAGGCCATGGAACGCCAGCGTCACGAAACCGATCAGGTCGCCACGGCGATCAACGAGATGTCCTCGGCCGCCCAGGAAGTCGCCCGCAGCGCTCAGGGTGCCGCTGTCGCGGCCCAGCAGACCGACGAGGAAGGGCAGTCGGCCAAGCGCGTGGTGGCTGGCAGCATCCAGCAGATTCATGCGTTGGTGAACGATATTCGCAGCAGCGGCGTGTCCCTGGACAGCCTGCAGCAGGACGTGGCTTCGATTGTCAGTGTGCTCGGGGTGATTCGTTCGATCGCCGAGCAGACCAACCTGCTGGCCCTCAACGCCGCCATCGAGGCCGCGCGTGCCGGGGAAGCGGGGCGTGGATTCGCGGTGGTGGCCGATGAAGTGCGGGCCCTGGCCAGTCGGACCCAGCAGAGCACCCAGGAAATCCAGGGCATGATCGACCGCTTGCAATCAGGCACCCATGCGGCGGTGGAAGCGATGCGTCGTTCCAGTGAGGCCGGCGATGGTACCTCGGAACGGGCCAACGAGGCGGGTGCTTCCCTGGACACCATGGCGCAGTTGATCGGCACCATCAATTCGATGAACGCCCAGATCGCTAGCGCTGCCGAAGAACAAACCGCGGTGGCCGAAGAAATCAACCGCAGCGTGCATCAGATCGCCGTGGCGGTGGACAGCGTTGCCGATGAAACCCAGCTCGGTGCCCAGACCTCCCGCAGCCTGGCCGACCTGGGCCAGCGCCTGGGCCAACTGGTGGGGCAGTTCCGGATCTGATCCCGCCGCAGCAGGAGCTGCCGAAGGCTGCGATCTTTCGCTTTCGATCCAGATGTTTTCGCCTGGGCTACCAGGCCCTATCGGAAGCGGAGGATCGCAGCCTTCGGCAGTTTCTGCCGGGCAAGTCGTTCCGCCAACTTAAGTCATACACCATTGTGGCGAGGGGATTTATCCCCGCTGGGCTGCGAAGCAGCCCCAAGGTAGATTTCGTGGTGCATCAGGTAAGCCGTATTGGATTTTTTTGGGGCCGCTTCGCAGCCCGGCGGGGATAAATCCCCTCGCCACAGTTTCATGATCCGGCAGGTGACTCGCGCAGATCCCGCATCAACAACCCAAACCGCAAATCCACCGCATCCGGAATCGGCAGGTACACCACATGCCCATCCCCGGGCGCCACCTCGATGCTCTGGCCTTTGACGTCCTGCAACTGATGCAGGTCGAAGTGGAAGTTGCCCTTGGGGGTCATCAGTTCCATGTGATCGCCCAGGCCAAAACGGTTCTTCACCCGCACTTCGGCCAGGCGTTCGCGGCGTTCGCCGGTCAGCTCGCCGACGAACTGCTGGCGCTCCGACACCGAGCTGCCGTTCTGGTAGTTCTGGTACTCGTCGTGCACGTGGCGCCGTAGAAAACCTTCGGTGTAACCACGCTGGGCCAGGGACTCCAGGTCGGTCATCAGGCTGCGATCGAACTCCCGGCCAGCCACCGCGTCATCGATGGCCCGGCGATAGACCTGGGTGGTGCGCGCGCAATAAAAGTGCGACTTGGTCCGGCCCTCGATCTTCAACGAATGCACGCCCATGCGCGCCAGCCGCTCCACGTGCTGCACCGCTCGCAGATCCTTGGCATTCATGATGTAGGTCCCATGCTCGTCCTCGAAAGCCGGCATGGAGTCTTCCGGGCGGTTGGCTTCCTGGAGCAAAAACACCTGGTCGGTGGGCGCGCCGAGGCCCAGGGTCGGTTCGGGCTGATAGGTTTGCACGATGTCGCCCACGGCGTTTTCCACCGCCGGTTGCGCCGAATATTTCCAGCGACAGGCATTGGTGCAACTGCCCTGGTTGGCGTCGCGCTTGTTCAAGTAGCCGGACAGCAGGCAGCGCCCGGAATAGGCCATGCACAACGCACCATGGACGAACACCTCCAGTTCCATGGTTGGCACCTGCTCGCGGATCTCGGCGATTTCCTCCAGGGACAGTTCCCGGGACAGGATGATCCGGCTCAAGCCCTGCTGTTGCCAGAACTCGACGCTCGCCCAGTTCACCGTGTTGGCCTGCACCGACAGGTGAATCGGCATCGCTGGAAAATGCCGGCGTACCAGCATGATCAGCCCCGGGTCGGACATGATCAGTGCGTCCGGCGCCATGGCGATCACCGGTTCGAGGTCTTTGAGGAAGGTGCGCAGCTTGGCGTTGTGCGGGGCAATGTTCACCACTACGTAGAAGCGCTTGCCCATGGCCTGGGCCTCGGCGATCCCCAGGGCGAGGTTGGCGTGGTCGAATTCGTTGTTGCGCACCCGCAGGCTATAGCGCGGCTGGCCAGCGTACACCGCATCGGCACCGTAGGCGAAGGCATAGCGCATGTTTTTCAGGGTGCCGGCGGGCGCCAGCAGTTCGGGGGCGGCGAGGGTCATGGTGGGGTCAGGTCGCAAAAAGCGGGGAGGGTACGCCAGGGCGAGTCGGGACTTATTGACTTGGGTCAATGTACAGCGCCGCAAACGTGAAGGCACTCCGGCGAGTCCTGGATGACTAATGTTTATCCCGCCTTTGGACATGGAAAGCTGATGAATCGAAAGATGCTGCAAAACAAAGCCCAGATGTTGCTCCTGGTGCTGGTCACGGTCGCCTTCATCTGGATTCTGCTGCCATTTTACGGCGCGGTGTTCTGGGCGGTGATCCTGGGCATCGTCTTTGCCCCGATGCAACGCCGCCTGCAGTTGAGGTTCGGCTGGCACCGCAATGTCACCTCGTTGTTCACGTTGAGCATCTGTGTGGTCAGCGCGATCCTGCCGGTGATCATCATCAGTACGTTATTGGTCCAGGAAGGCGCGGCGCTGTACAAGAGCCTGGAAAGCGGCGAGCTGGACATTGCCGATTACCTGGCCCGCTTCAAGGATGCCTTGCCGCCGTACTTCCAGCACCTGCTGGACCGCTTCGGCCTGGGCAACCTGAACGGCTTGCGCGACAAGATCGTCAAGAGCGCGATGCAAGGCAGCGAGTTCTTCGCCACCCAGGCCTTCAGTTTCGGCCAGGGCACGTTCCAGTTCCTGGTCAGCTTCTTCGTGATGATCTATCTGCTGTTCTTCTTTCTGCGCGACGGTCCGGAATTGGTGCGCAAAGTGCGCACGGCTGTTCCCTTGGGGGAGCATCAAAAACGCCGCCTGCAATTGAAATTCAATCGGGTGGTGCGGGCCACGGTGAAAGGCAACCTGCTGGTCGCCATCAGCCAGGGCGCGCTGGGCGGGCTGATCTTCTGGATCCTGGGAATCCCGACGGTATTGCCCTGGGCGGTACTGATGGCGTTCCTGTCGCTGTTGCCGGCGGTGGGGGCGGGGCTCGTCTGGGCACCGGTGGCAGTGTATTTCCTGCTCTCGGGGGCGATCTGGCAGGGCGTGGTGCTGACGCTGTTCGGGGTGTTCGTGATTGGCCTGGTGGACAACTTCCTGCGGCCGATCCTGGTGGGCAAGGACACCAAGATGCCCGACTACATGGTGCTGGTCTCGACCCTGGGCGGGCTGGCGGTGTTCGGGCTGAACGGCTTCGTGATCGGACCGCTGATCGCCGCGCTGTTCATGTCATGTTGGGCGTTGTTCGTCGAAAGTACGCCGCGCATACAACTTCCCTAGGCGCTCAGCGCATACGGGCCGATGCGTTGCGACAGGGCTTGGGCGGCGGGCAGTGAAGTCAGCGGGCCGCTGATGGTCACGCCGTCCTGCACCAGATACCAGCAGGCCAGCAAACCGCGCTCCCGGAGTGGGGCGGGGACGGCACTGCCTATGACAGACATGATTTGAACCTTGGGCATGGGAAACCTCCATCAAACGATGGGGTTACCTTACGACTCAGTAGGGGATGAGGAAAAATCAACCGGCTCAATAGTAGGAATCGATGCCGCTCAATCGACGACCAAATCGAGCATGTGCACCACTTCCTGCTCGTTGAGCAGGCCCTTGCGCACCAGGTTTTCCGCCAGCAGCGAAAGGAATTTGGCGCTGCGGTGGCCTTCCAGTTGCTTGAGTTCGGTCAGCACGTTGTACACCTTGCTGGAGGTGCACAGGCCGACAATGCGATGGGGATTTTGCGTGGGCATACTTTCGTCCTTGTTTTTATGAAGCTGTTGTTGGCGGACAGTGCCAGTTTGCGGCCCTGTCATGACGCTCACGTGACAGCTCAGGTGGTTGGAAAAAGAAAGCAGGATCCGGACCATAATGCCTTTTTGGCGCCGGATTATTGTTCCGGCAGCGACCTCGGGCAGGCTCATACGGCCATCTGGACTATTTTTCACCCACAAAAAAGCCCCTGGATCTTTCGATCCAGGGGCTTTTTCTGTTGCTGTCTGGCTCCACGACCTGGACTCGAACCAGGGACCCAGTGATTAACAGTCACTTGCTCTACCAACTGAGCTATCGCGGAATGGCGCGTATGTTACTGATTGGAAAAGAGAAGTCAAGCGTCTATTGCCGGGTGGCGCATTCCTGGGGCCCATTGACGATCAATCAACGATTGCGGTTACCGCAATGGCGGGAGAGGGCTACCATGCTCGCCCGGAAGTGGCAGGACGCGCTGCCGGCCATTCGCCGACATTGAGGTACGCGCCATGAACCACCTGTTACCACTTCACACAGCCTGTTGCGCCAAGGTGTGCCTGTGAGCACCGCCCAGATCAGTTTGCCCAAGGGTGTGGGGCCTCACGCCGAGAAACTGTATGACGCCATCACCCAGGCCAGCACCGCCGAAGAGCTGAACCGCGCCGCTGGCAAGGCCGAAGGATTTGTCCTGGGGCTGGAAAGCACCAAGGCGATCAAGAGCCAGATTGCCGAGTCGTTGTATGTGATCTATGACGATGCGGCGAGCCAGCGGGCGACGGAGCTGTAGCCTGGTTTGAATAGGCGTGTCAGGCCAGACGCGTTTGTGGCGAGGGGATTTATCCCCGCTGGGGCGCGAAGCGGCCCTAAACCAGACCACCCGGTGTGTCAGGCCGATTGAGTTGACTGTCTTGGGTCTGCTTCGCAGTCCAGCGGGGATAAATCCCCTCGCCACAGGTTGGGGGGTTACCTGGCCTGGTAGTGACGCTTAAAAAAACGGGAAGCCCCATGGCTTCCCGTTTTTCATCCAGCGCGAAAGTTTCAGATCACCTGAACAATCGCTTTGGTCACCACATCGATGTTGTTCTGGTTCAACGCGGCCACGCAGATGCGGCCGGTGTCCAGGGCATAGATGCCGAACTCGTTGCGCAGGCGCGTCACTTGTTCAACGGTCAGGCCGGAGTAGGAGAACATCCCGCTCTGGCGTGCGACGAAGCTGAAGTCGTGCTGCGGGGCGGCCTTGGCCAGCATGTCTACCATCTGGTTGCGCATGCCGCGAATCCGCAGGCGCATTTCGGCCAGTTCGGCTTCCCACTGTGCGCGCAGCTCAGGGCTGTTGAGCACGGCGGCGACGATGCTGGCGCCATGGGTTGGCGGGTTGGAGTAGTTGGTGCGGATCACGCGCTTGACCTGGGACAGCACGCGGGCGCTTTCTTCTTTCGATTCGCTGACGATCGACAAGGCGCCGACGCGCTCGCCGTACAGCGAGAACGACTTGGAGAACGAGCTGGAGGCGAAGAAGGTCAGCCCCGACTCGGCGAACAGGCGCACGGCCGCTGCGTCTTCGTCGATGCCGTCGCCAAAGCCCTGGTAGGCCATGTCCAGGAACGGTACGTGGTTCTTGGCCTTGACCACGGCCAGCACGTCTTTCCAGTCCTGCGGGCTCAGGTCCACGCCGGTCGGGTTGTGGCAGCAGGCGTGCAGCACAATGATCGAGCGTTCGGGCAGGGCGTTGAGGTCTTCCAGCAGGCCGCTGCGGTTCACGTCATGGGTGGCGGCGTCGTAGTAGCGGTAGTTCTGCACCGGGAAGCCGGCGGTTTCGAACAGGGCGCGGTGGTTTTCCCAGCTCGGGTCGCTGATGGCCACGACGGCGTCAGGCAGCAATTGCTTGAGGAAGTCGGCACCGATCTTCAGTGCGCCGGTGCCGCCCACGGCCTGGGTGGTGATGACGCGACCGGAGGCGATCAGCGGCGAATCCTTGCCGAACAGCAGGGTCTGCACTGCTTGGTCGTAGGCGGCAATGCCGTCGATCGGCAGGTAACCACGGGAAACGTGCTGAGCCACGCGAGCCGCCTCGGCTTCGACAACCGCGCGCAGGAGTGGAATGCGCCCCTCCTCGTTGCAGTAAACACCTACGCCCAGGTTGACCTTATTGGTACGGGTGTCGGCGTTGAAAGCTTCGTTGAGGCCCAGGATGGGGTCGCGGGGTGCCAATTCGACAGCGGAAAACAGGCTCATTATTGCGCGGCTCTGAATGGAGTGAGGGGGACGTGTCGCGCTCCAGCCGGATGCACTAGAGCGGTGCACAAACGGGGAGCTAGTATAGAGGCCATCACCCGGCACGGCGACAGGCGATTCGGCTTTTGCGGTAAGTATTTTCGATTTTTTTTGACCGTTAGTCCCTTCTCCACGTCAAAGTCTGCAAGGCGTGTAGGACGTTCGTCTTGAAAGCGAAGGCATTCACCTCCACATTGTGTGCATCCCAGCTTTTTCCTCGGACGGCATCAGTCGTTTCGGTCTTTCTCGTTCCTGTCGGCTGGCCGACAGGGATGAACCCAGAGGTTATGTCATGTCTGAATTCCAGCTAGTCACCCGATTCCAGCCCGCCGGCGACCAGCCGGAAGCCATCCGCCTGATGGTCGAAGGCATCGAGGCCGGGCTGGCGCACCAGACGCTGCTCGGTGTGACCGGCTCGGGCAAGACCTTCAGCATTGCCAACGTGATCGCTCAGGTGCAGCGCCCAACCCTGGTACTGGCACCGAACAAGACCCTGGCGGCGCAGTTGTACGGTGAGTTCAAGGCGTTTTTCCCGAATAACGCCGTGGAGTACTTCGTTTCCTACTACGACTACTACCAGCCCGAGGCCTACGTGCCGTCGTCGGACACTTTCATCGAGAAGGATGCCTCGATCAACGACCACATCGAACAGATGCGCCTGTCGGCGACCAAGGCGTTGCTGGAGCGCAAGGACGCGATCATCGTCACCACGGTGTCGTGCATCTACGGCCTGGGAAGCCCGGAAACCTACCTGAAGATGGTGCTACACGTGGACCGCGGCGACAAACTCGACCAGCGCGCCTTGCTCAGGCGCCTGGCGGACTTGCAATACACCCGCAACGACATGGATTTCGCCCGGGCGACGTTCCGGGTGCGCGGCGATGTGATCGACATCTACCCGGCGGAATCGGACCTCGAAGCGATCCGCATCGAGCTGTTCGACGATGAAGTGGAGAGCATTTCCGCGTTCGATCCGTTGACCGGCGAAGTCATCCGCAAGCTGCCACGCTTCACCTTCTACCCCAAGAGCCACTACGTGACGCCGCGGGAAACCCTGCTGGACGCCATCGAGGGGATCAAGGTCGAGCTGCAGGAGCGCCTGGAATACCTGCGGTCGAACAACAAGCTGGTGGAAGCCCAACGTCTGGAGCAGCGGACCCGCTTTGACCTGGAGATGATCCTGGAGCTGGGCTACTGCAACGGTATCGAAAACTACTCGCGCTACCTGTCGGGTCGCCCGGCGGGCGCGCCACCGCCGACCTTGTATGACTACCTGCCGGCCGATGCCTTGCTGGTGATCGACGAGTCCCACGTCAGCGTGCCCCAGGTCGGCGCGATGTACAAAGGTGACCGTTCGCGCAAGGAAACCCTGGTGGAATACGGTTTCCGTCTGCCATCGGCCCTGGATAACCGGCCGATGCGCTTCGATGAATGGGAAAGCGTGAGCCCGCAGACGATTTTTGTCTCGGCCACCCCCGGCAACTACGAAGCCGAGCATGCCGGGCGGGTGGTCGAGCAAGTGGTACGACCGACCGGGTTGGTGGACCCGCAAGTCGAGGTGCGTCCGGCGTTGACCCAGGTCGACGACCTGCTCTCGGAGATCACCAAGCGTGTGGCGGTGGAGGAGCGGGTGCTGGTCACCACGCTGACCAAGCGCATGGCTGAAGACCTTACCGATTACCTGGCCGACCATGGCGTGCGGGTGCGTTACCTGCACTCGGACATCGACACGGTGGAGCGGGTCGAGATCATCCGCGACCTGCGCCTGGGGACCTTCGACGTGCTGGTGGGCATCAACCTGCTGCGCGAAGGCCTGGACATGCCGGAAGTGTCGCTGGTGGCGATCCTTGACGCCGACAAGGAAGGTTTCCTGCGTTCCGAGCGCTCGTTGATCCAGACCATCGGTCGCGCGGCGCGTAACCTCAACGGCCGGGCGATTCTGTATGCCGACCGCATCACCGGTTCCATGGAGCGGGCCATCGGTGAGACCGAGCGCCGTCGCGACAAGCAGATCGCCTTCAACCTGGCCAACGGCATTACCCCTAAGGGCGTGTTCAAGGACGTCGCCGACATCATGGAAGGCGCCACCGTGCCAGGCTCGCGCAGCAAAAAGCGCAAGGGCATGGCCAAGGCCGCCGAAGAGAGCGCTCGCTACGAAGCCGAACTGCGCTCACCAAGCGAAATCACCAAGCGGATCCGGCAATTGGAAGAGAAGATGTACCAACTGGCTCGGGACCTGGAGTTCGAAGCGGCGGCGCAGTTGCGCGACGAGATTGGCAAGTTGCGCGAGCGCTTGCTGACTGTCTGAGGTTTGTAGTGGTTGTAATGGCCTCATCGCGAGCAGGCTCGCTCCCACATTTTGACCGAGTCGAGGTCCCTGTGGGAGCGAGCCTGCTCGCGATGGGCGCGACTCGGTCCAACGGCTGACCATACAAATCCCGCTCTCACTGGAGCCCGCCCGCCATCGCCTGTTACCATTCGCCCCCTGTTTCATCTTCGCTTTTATATTCTTTCCGAGACATGCCATGACCACCGTCCGCACCCGCATCGCGCCTTCGCCCACTGGCGATCCCCATGTCGGCACCGCCTACATCGCTTTGTTCAACTATTGCTTTGCCAAGCAGCATGGCGGCGAGTTCATCCTGCGGATCGAGGACACCGACCAATTGCGTTCGACCCGCGAGTCCGAACAGCAGATCTTCGACGCCTTGCGCTGGCTGGGCATCGACTGGAGCGAAGGCCCGGACGTCGGCGGCCCGCACGGTCCGTACCGCCAGAGCGAACGGGGTGACATCTACAAGCAGTATTGCCAGCAGTTGGTGGACATGGGGCACGCGTTCCCGTGTTTCTGCACCGCCGAAGAGCTGGACCAGATGCGCGCCGAGCAGATGGCCCGTGGCGAAACCCCGCGCTACGACGGCCGGGCGCTGCTGCTGTCCAAGGAAGAAGTCGCCCGTCGCCTGGCGGCCGGCGAGCCCCATGTGATCCGCATGAAGGTGCCGAGCGAAGGCGTCTGCGTGGTGCCGGACATGCTGCGGGGCGATGTCGAGATCCCGTGGGATCGCATGGACATGCAAGTGCTGATGAAGACCGACGGCCTGCCGACGTACTTCCTGGCCAACGTGGTCGACGATCACCTGATGGGCATCACCCACGTCCTGCGCGGCGAAGAATGGCTGCCGTCGGCGCCGAAACTGATCCTGCTCTACGAATACTTCGGCTGGGAACAGCCGCAACTGTGCTACATGCCGCTGCTGCGTAACCCGGACAAGAGCAAGCTGTCCAAGCGCAAGAACCCGACTTCGGTGACGTTCTACGAGCGCATGGGCTTCATGCCCGAGGCGATGCTCAACTACCTGGGACGCATGGGTTGGTCGATGCCGGACGAGCGCGAGAAGTTCTCGCTGCAGGAAATGGTCGAGCATTTCGATCTGTCGCGCGTGTCCCTGGGCGGGCCGATCTTCGATATCGAGAAGCTGTCGTGGCTCAACGGCCAGTGGTTGCGGGACCTGCCGGTGGAAGAGTTCGCCGCGCGCGTACAGAAGTGGGCGTTGAACCCTGAGTACATGATGAAAATCGCGCCCCATGTGCAGGGCAGGGTGGAGACGTTCAGCCAGATCGCCCCGCTGGCTGGTTTCTTCTTTGCCGGTGGCGTGACGCCGGATGTGAAGCTGTTCGAGTCCAAGAAGTTGTCGGGTGACCAGGTGCGCCAATTGATGCAGTTGATCCTGTGGAAATTGGAAAGCCTGCGTCAGTGGGAGAAAGACAGCATCACCGCGACCATCCAGGCCGTGGTCGAGTCGTTGGAGTTGAAATTACGCGATGCCATGCCGCTGATGTTCGCCGCCATTACCGGTCAGGCCAGCTCGGTGTCGGTGCTCGATGCGATGGAAATCCTCGGACCTGACCTGACCCGTTTCCGTCTGCGCCAGGCTATCGATCTGCTCGGTGGCGTGTCGAAGAAGGAAAACAAAGAGTGGGAAAAACTGCTGGGCGCGATCGCGTAAGCGCTCGATGAGGCAGGACATACCCCGGTTTTCCGGGGTTTGTCGGTAAGTGATTGTTATCCCGGCAAAAAATTTTCAAATTTGTTGAAAATAAATTTGACAGCCCTCCGATACGCCCTTAAGATTCGCCCCGTCCTCAGCGATGAGGGGCTATAGCTCAGCTGGGAGAGCGCTTGCATGGCATGCAAGAGGTCGACGGTTCGATCCCGTCTAGCTCCACCAATTTACACTTCAAGGCCTGGCCACACCGGTCTTGAAGCGATCAACACTCAGCGTTGATCAGTTGTATAGAAGGGTTTGCGTCCCCTTCGTCTAGTGGCCTAGGACACCGCCCTTTCACGGCGGTAACAGGGGTTCGAGTCCCCTAGGGGACGCCAGTTTTACAGAAGCGATGTTACAAGATGTCGCTCCGCCGCGAGGCGAAAAATCCGGGGCTATAGCTCAGCTGGGAGAGCGCTTGCATGGCATGCAAGAGGTCGACGGTTCGATCCCGTCTAGCTCCACCAATTTACAGGTTCAAGATCTGGCCACACCGGTCTTGAGCCGATCAGTTCTCAGTGCTGATCACGTCAGAAGGTTTGTGTCCCCTTCGTCTAGTGGCCTAGGACACCGCCCTTTCACGGCGGTAACAGGGGTTCGAGTCCCCTAGGGGACGCCACGATTACCCGCTCTGCGGGATTTTATAAGGGTCATTCAATTCTTGAATGGCCCTTTTGTTTGTCTGGCGTTCGGCCAACTCCCTTATCCTTGAAAGCGACTTCTGACCAGCGGTCAAAATTTCTGCTTGCGGAAAATTATTATGGGAATAATATTTCAATCGTAATATTCGGAGGCGACGATGAGCGATAAGAAGGCACAAACCCGTGAACGCATTCTCAAGGCCGCCAGCGATGCGCTGATCCAGCGCGGGCCGGCTGAACCGAGCGTGGGCGAGGTGATGGGCGCGGCGGGGCTGACGGTGGGCGGTTTTTATGCCCATTTCGAAAGCAAGGATGCCTTGATGCTGGAGGCATTCAAGCAATTGCTCAATCGGCGCCGCGGCTTGATTGCCGATATGGACGGCGAGCTGACAGGCGAAGAGCGGCGTGCGTTGGTAGCGGCGTTCTATCTGTCACGAAAACACCGTGACTCCACCGAGAATGCCTGCCCGATTCCTGCGTCGGTCGGCGAGCTGGGCCGGCTGCCGGATGCGTTTCGTGAGGTGCTCAACGAGCATGTTGAATTGATGGTCGCGCAATTGGCGGCCAGCCCGGAGGACGCCGACAAGGCCCTGGCCGACATCGCCTTGATGGTGGGCGGCCTGGCCCTGGCGCGGGCCTTGGGGCCTGGAGAGTTATCCGATCGTTTGCTGCGCGCCGCCAAGTCGGCGGTGCAATGAGCTGAGGCGCAAGCCCTGGAGATGAGCGATGAACAGGTTGAGCTGGATTCGTAGCGTCAATGGCACGCTTGGTTGGGTAGCTCCGCGCCTGGTGGCCAAGCAGATGCGTCTGCTGTTCATGCGCCCTCGAGACCTGCCGCCGCGGGATTGGGAGTTACCGCTGCTGGCCTCGTCCGAGCGTATCACCTTGCGCTTCGGTCTTTCGGCGTTGCGCTGGGGCAAAGGCCCGGTAGTCTTGCTGATGCACGGCTGGGAAGGGCGGCCGACTCAATTCGGGGCGCTGATCACGGCCCTGGTGGACGCCGGTTACATGGTGGTGGCCCTGGACGGTCCGGCCCATGGTCGTTCGCCGGGCCGCGAGGCGAATGTCCTGTTGTTCGCCAGGGCCATGCTCGAGGCCGCGGCTGAGCTGCCACCGTTGCAGGCCGTGATCGGGCATTCCATGGGCGGCGCCAGTGCCATGCTCGCGGTTCAGTTGGGGTTGCAGACCGAGACCTTGGTCAGCATCGCTGCGCCTGCGCGCATTCTTGGCGTATTACGCGGATTCGCGCGGATGATGGGGCTGCCGCCCAAGGCCCGTTCAGCTTTCATTCGTCTGGTGGAAAGCGATGTGGGCATGCGGGCCGAGAAAATGGACGTCGCCCATTACCAACTGGACGTGCCCGGGTTGATCGTCCATGCCGACGACGACACTTTCGTTTCGGTCAAGGAATCGCAACTGATTCACGAGGCCTGGTTCGACAGTCGTTTGCTGCGACTGCCACAGGGCGGGCATCAGCGGGTGCTGGCCGATCCACGGGTCATTGATGGCGTGTTATCCCTGTTGGCCGGGCGCAGCCTGCAAGCGCGGCAATCGGCTTGACTTGATCTGGGAGCAAGGCTTGCCCGCGATGGCGATCAAGCTCGGATCCGTTACACTGCCCCCCAACCAAATTCGACCGGGAGAGGGGCATGGGCTGGGATCGGGCAACGCCGTTCATCATTGATCTTCAAGTAAATGCCGAAGACATCGACGGGTTGGGCCACGCCAACAACGCGGTATACGTCACCTGGCTCGAGCGCTGTGCCTGGCGCCATTCCCAGCGCCTGGGCCTGGATCTGGTGGAATACCGGCGCCTGGATCGGGCCATGGCGGTGGTGCGGCATGAAATCGATTACCTGGCGGCCGCCTATGAAGGCGACGAGCTGCAGTTGGCAACCTGGATCGTCGATTGGGACCAGCGCCTGAAAATGACCCGGCATTTCCAACTGGTCCGCCCCAGCGACAACACTACCTTACTGCGGGCCCAGACCTCATTTGTCTGCATTGAACTGTCCACCGGCCGGCCAAAGCGCATGCCGCAGGAATTCATCGAGGGTTATGGCGTGGCGCTGAATCCATCTGGCATCTTCATAGACTGACCCACCGCTTTCGCGAGCAGGCTCGCTCCCACAGGGGATTTGTGGCGGGCTCCAATTCTGTAAACACACTGGAACCATTGTGGGAGCGAGCCTGCTCGCGATGACGGCAGCACATCCGACATCAATGTAAGCGGACCCACCGCTATCGCGAGCAAGCTTGCTCCCACAGGATTTGTGGCGGGCTCCAATTCCGTGAACGCCTTGGAACCATTGTGGGAGCGAGCCTGCTCGCGATGACGGCAGCACATCCAACATCAATGCAAGCTGACCCACCGCTATCGCGAGCAGGCTCGCTCCCACAGGGGATTTGCGGTGGACTCCAATTCCGTGAACGCCTCGGAACCATTGTGGGAGCGAGCTTGCTCGCGATGACGGCAGCACATCCGACATCAATGCAAGCGGACCCACCGTTTTCGCGAGCAAGCCCGCTCCCACAGGGATTTGCAGTGGACTCCAATTCCGTGAACGCCTCGGAACCATTGTGGGGGCGAGCCTGCTCGCGATGACGGCAGCACATCCGACATCAATGCAAGCGGACCCACCGTTTTCGCGAGCAAGCCCGCTCCCACAGGGGATTTGTGGTGAATGCCGGCTATGTGGGCAAAATCCGGTAAACTGCCGCACGTTTTTTCGTTTGAGTGTGTGTTTCCATGCAAATTGCCTTGGCACCCATGGAGGGGTTGGTCGACAACATCCTGCGGGATGTCCTGACCCGTGTTGGCGGTATCGACTGGTGTGTCACCGAGTTCATTCGCGTCAACGACCGTCTGCTCACGCCGGCCTACTTCCATAAGCTCGCCCCTGAACTGTTGACGGGCGCCCGGACTGCTGCCGGCGTGCCGCTGCGGGTGCAGTTGCTTGGTTCTGATCCGGTGTGCCTGGCGGAAAACGCGGCGTTGGCCTGCGAACTGGGCTCAGAGGTCATTGACCTGAACTTCGGTTGCCCGGCCAAGACCGTGAACAAGTCCCGGGGCGGGGCGGTGTTGCTCAAGGAGCCGGAACTGCTCAACGAAATCGTCGAGCACGTGCGCCGCGCGGTGCCAAGACACATCCCCGTCACCGCCAAGATGCGCCTGGGTTTCGATAGCCCGGATGGTGCATTGGTCTGTGCCACGGCGTTGGCCGAAGGCGGCGCGGCGCACATTGTGGTGCATGCGCGGACCAAGACCGACGGCTACAAGCCCCCGGCTCACTGGGAGTGGATCCCGCGAGTTCAGGAGGTGGTCAAGGTGCCGGTGTTCGCCAATGGCGATATCTGGAGCGTCGAAGATTGGCGTCGATGCCGTGAAATCAGCGGCGTTGAAGACATCATGCTCGGTCGCGGCCTCGTTTCTCGCCCTGACCTGGCCCGGCAGATCGCCGCGGCCCGGGCTGGTGAGGAAGTGGTCGAGATGTCCTGGGCCGATTTGCAGCCGATGCTCCAGGACTTCTGGGTGCAAGTGGTCGAGCAACTCACCCCCCGCCAGGCCCCGGGCCGATTGAAGCAATGGCTGGCCATGCTGACGCGCAATTATCCCGAAGCGGTGGCGCTGTTCAGCGCTCTGCGGCGGGAAACCGACCTGGACGCGGTGGGGCATTTGCTGGGTGTGCAGCGCACCGAAGCGACCTGAAAAAATTTCAAAAAAAGCTCTTGAAAAGTTTTTGGCGAACCCTAGATAAGGGTTACGCGATGCCGAATTCGGGTCGCGGAGACAAAAAAACTTGCTGAATTTTTCAGGAGATTTGAATCATGAGTACTGCATTTTCGCTGGCCCCTCTGTTCCGTTCCTCGGTGGGTTTCGATCGTTTTAACGACCTGTTCGAAACCGCCCTGCGCAACGAACCGGGCAGCAGCTATCCACCCTACAACGTGGAAAAACATGGTGATGACGAGTACCGCATCGTGGTCGCCGCCGCCGGGTTCCAGGAAGAAGACCTGGACCTGCAAGTGGAAAAAGGTGTGCTGACCATCAGTGGCGGCAAGCGCGAAGCGAGCAACGACAGCGTGACTTACCTGCACCAAGGTATTGCCCAGCGTGCGTTCAAGCTGTCCTTCCGGTTGGCCGATCATATCGAGATCAAGTCCGCCGGCCTGAGCAACGGTCTGTTGAGCATCGACCTGTTGCGGGTGATTCCGGAAGAGGCCAAGGCCAAGCGCATCCCGATCAACGGGGCGCAGCAGCAACCCGCGCTGCAAAACTGATGCATCGCAACTGAAGAAGGGCGCCAGATGGCGCCCTTCTTCATTCTGGAGCACGGTGGAAGATTAATGGTGGCGAGGGGATTTATCCCCGCTGGGCTGCGAAGCGCCCCCAAAAAAGACCAGGCGACGCTGTTTAGCCTGACACACCCAGGCGACGGCTTTTAGGGCTGCTTCGCAGCCCCGCGGGGATAAATCCCCTCGTCACAAGCGCCCCCCGTAGCGTCTCCATGTCACGGCAACAACCGTTCAAACGCCTCCAGCGGCAACGGCCGGCTGTGCAGGTAGCCTTGGTACAGATGGCAACCCAGCCCTTGCAGGAACTGCAATTGCTCCAGGGTTTCCACGCCTTCGGCAATCATCTCCAGGTTGAGACTGCGGGCCATGGCGACGATGGCGCGGATGATCTCCGCGTCGTTGGGGTCGCTGGTGGCGTCGCGCACGAATGACTGATCGATCTTCAACGTATCCACCGGCAGGCGCTTGAGGTAGGTCAGCGACGAATAGCCGGTGCCGAAATCGTCCATGGCAAAGCTCACCCCGAGTTTCTTGAGCCGGCGCATCTTGGCGATGGTGTCATCCAGGTTCTGGATCACGATGCCTTCGGTGATTTCCAGCTTCAGCAGGGAGCAGGGCAGGCCATGGGTGGCCAGGTTGCTTTCGATGCGTTCGACGAAGTCGCTTTGGCGGAACTGCCGCGGACTGATGTTCACACACAGGCTGAATTGCTCCGGATCGATCTTGCCCTTGGCAATCAGTTGCTTGAAGCCATCGCAGGCTTCGTCGAGGATCCAGGTCCCGACTTCCAGGATCAGGCCGCTGTCTTCCAGCACCTTGATGAATTCGTTGGGCGATTGGGCGCCCAGGTCCGGGTGATGCCAGCGCACCAGGGCCTCGGCGCCGACAATGCGGTTGTCCCGGGCATCGACCTGGGGCTGGAAATGCACGCTGAACTCGCCACGGGCCAGTGCCTGGCGCAGGTCGGTCTCCATGCGCAGCCGTTCGCTGGCGGCTTTTTGCATGGTGGTATGAAACATCTGCGAGGTGTTGCGCCCCGAATCCTTGGCGCGATACAGCGCAATGTCGGCGCGCTTGAGCAAATCGGTGGGCGTGGAGCCGTGGTCGGGAATCAGCGCTATACCAATGCTCGGCGTGACCTGCAGTCGCTGGCCATCAAGAAACATCGGCTCCGAGAGCAATTCGCGCAGGGTGTCGGCCAGGGTTTGCACCTGCTTGCTGACTTCGTTGCGCGTGCCTTCCAGGCCGCTGAGCAGCACCACGAACTCGTCGCCGCCCAGTCGTGCGACGGTGTCCTCCAGGCGCACGCTGGCTTCCAGGCGCGCGGTGATGATTTTCAGCACGGTGTCGCCCACCGGGTGACCGAGGGAATCGTTGATGTGCTTGAAGTGGTCCAGATCGAGAAACAGCAGGGCGCCACGCAAATTATGGCGCTTGAGCAGGGCGATCTGCTGGCTCAGCCGGTCCATCAGCAAGGCTCGGTTGGGCAGGTTGGTCAGTGGGTCGTGATAGGCGAGGTGGCGGATCTGGGCTTCGGCATTGCGCAGCAGGCTCACGTCCCGGGCGGTCAGCAGCAGGCACGCCGTTTCGTTGAGCGTGATGGGCTCGACCGAGACTTCCACGGTGAGGATTTCCCCACGTTTATTGCGCCCGAGCATTTCCTGGTGGACGACGCGGCCCTTGAGTTGCAATTCGGCCAGCAGGGCGGCGCGTTGTTTTTCTTCGGCCCAGATCCCCACTTCGTAGACCGTGCGCCCGATCACCTCGTCGGCGCGGTAGCCGGTCAACCGACAGAAGCCGTCGTTGACCTCCAGGTAGCGACCGCTCTCGTGTTCGGTGATGGTGATGGCGTCGGGGCTGGAATGAAACGCCTTGGCGAATTTCTCTTCGCTGGCCTTGAGGGCGGCCTCGGAGCGTTGTTGCTGCGTGATGTCCCGCAAGGTCGTGACGATGCAGGGCTGGTTGCCGACATTGATTTGCCGGCTGGAAATCACACAGGTCAGCGGCTGGCCGTTCTTATGATGAACGACGATGGCGACATTGCTCAGCGATTGTTCGCGGATCACCCGTTCGATGCGTTGCAGGCTACTGCCCGAGGCGTCCCAGAGGCCGATTTCGTCGGCGCCGAGGCCGATCACGTCGTTGGCGGTCCAGCCGAAGGTCTGGGTGAAACTGGAGTTGATCTCGAGAAACCGGCCGCTGTCCTGGTGGGTGACGCAGATCGGGTCGGGGCTGACCTGGAACAGCGTGGCGAATTTTTCTTCCGAGGCGGCCAGGCTCTGTTCGCGCTCCACCTGGTCGGTGATGTCCAGCAGGGTGCCGGCCATGCGCAAGGGGCTGCCGTCGTCGTTGCGATAGAGGCGGGCGCGGCTTTCCAGGTAGCGCGAGCTGCCGTCCGGCAGTTGCACCCGGTAGGTCAATTGGTAGTTGCCCGCCGGGCCCTCGCGCAGGCTGCGATAGGCGTTGCGCATGTTGTTGCGCTCTTGCGTGGGGACGCCCTCGAAAAACGCGTCGAACGATTCGTGGAAGGGCTTGGGTTCCAGGCCATGGAGCTGCGCGGCGCGGGCCGAGCCGTAGAGCATGCCGCTGGGAATGTGCCAGTCCCAGGTGCCCAGTTGCGCGGAGTCGAGGGCCAGGTCCAGGCGTTCCTGGCTATCCTTGAGGGCCTGTTCGGCGAGTTTGCGCTCGGTGGTATCGAGAAAGGTGCTCAACAGGTAGGGCTGGCCTTCGAGTTCGACTTTCTGCGCACTGAGAATGCCGTTATGAATCTGGCCGTTGCTGGCCCGGAACTCCACCTCCATGCTCACCAGGTCGCCCTTGGCTTTGGTCGCCTCCACCAGTTTCACCCGCTGGCTCGGGTCAACCCACAAGCCCAGCTCCAGGGTGGTGCGGCCGATCACGTCATGCACCGGCCAGCCGAACAGGCTTTCGAAATACTGGTTGGCTTCGCTGATCAGCCCGTCTTCCTGGCGGGTCAGCAAGACCATGTTCGGGCATAGATGAAAGAGCGTGGCGAAGCGTTTTTCCGAGCTGCGCAGGGCTTGTTCGCGCTCGCGCTGATGGGTGATTTCGCGGATCACCCCGATCATGCGCGGACGGCCATGCTTGTCGGGCAGCACGCTGCCGCTGATTTCCAGCCAGTGCAGGCTGCCGTCGGGCCAGACGATGCGATGGTGCATCGCCTGTTCCAGCGGCGCCCCGGCCACTGCCGCGTGAAAGGCACGCACGGCCCGGGCCCGGTCTTCGGGCAGCAACAGGTCCAGATAATCCACATCCGCCGGCAATGGCTGGCGCGGATCGAAGCCGAACAGCGCCTGGGTGCCGCGGGACCAACTGATCTGTCCGCTGTCGATGTCCCACGACCAGGCCCCCAGCCGTGCACCGTTCAGGGCGGCCAGCAACTGCGGCGCGCTGTCCCAGCTTTGCTCGGACCGTTTCGGGTCTAGCGCCTGGATACGTGGCAAGGGCGGGAGATGGTCAGCGGGTTTGGGCATTTCTGGCGAGCCTTGAGCGGGTTGGGCATAAGCACAAGCATCCAAGGCCCTACAGGCGCGGCACAACCTATGCCTTTGTCCCTGGCAAATCGATTTGTGCGTCCAGTAAGGCCATGAAAGCCCGTGCAGCGTTCGACAGCGTCCGTTCGGTGTGCAAGATATAGCCTAGCTGGCGACTGAGCTGTATGCCCGGCAAAGGAATGCGTGCCACCTGTTCGTCGAGCATGGTGCGCGGCAAAACGCTCCAGGCCAGGCCGATGGAGACCATCATTTTTATCGTTTCCAGGTAATTCGTGCTCATGGCGATGTTCGGCGTCAGGCCCTGGGCCTCGAACAGCCGTCGCACGATGTGATGGGTAAAGGTGTTGCCCCCCGGGAAAACCGCCGGATGCAAGGCGATGTCCGCCAGGCTGACCGCGCCGTTTTCCAGCAACGCATGCTCGGGGGCAACCACGAAATCCAGGGGGTCGTCCCACACCGGCGTGGCCCGTACCAGCGTGTGGGGTTCGGGGGCGAGGGTGATGACGGCCAGTTCGGCCCGGCCATGGAGGATTTCTTCGTAGGCCACTTCCGAATCCAGGAACTGAATGTCCAGCGCCACCTGGGGGTAGCGGCGGGTGAACTCCCTAAGTAGAGGCGGCAGGCGGTGCAGGCCGATGTGGTGGCTGGTGGCGAGCGTCAGGCGCCCGGTCACTTCACCGGTCAGGTTGGTCAGGGCGCGGCGGGTGTCGTCCAGCACATTGAGGATTTGATAGGCCCGTGGCAACAGGGCCCGGCCGGCCTCGGTCAAGCCCACTTCACGGCCCAGGCGGTCGAACAGGCGCACCTTGAGTTGTTGTTCGAGGCCGGCAATGCGCTTGCTGATGGCCGGCTGGGTCAGGTGTAGGCGTTCGCCGGCACCGGAGAAACTGCCCGTCTCGGCGATGGCAATAAAGGCATTGAGATTGGCGAGGTCCATGGCGGTTCCGGTCGAATTCCAGTTGGTTATGCAAAGTATGAAAAATATGAATTTGAGTTATTTAATGTAACCCCATAGGATCAGCCTCACAAGCCAAGGGGTTATTGATTCGTTCAGGCCCGGGGCATAGAAACAAGCTGATGAGGAACCGTCTGATGGCCGGCAAAACGCTCTACGACAAGCTCTGGGATTCGCATTTGGTCAAGCAGCGCGACGATGGCTCGGCGCTGATCTACATCGATCGTCACATCATCCATGAAGTGACTTCACCGCAAGCCTTCGAAGGCCTGCGCCTGGCCGGGCGCAAGCCGTGGCGCATCGATGCCAACATCGCGACCCCGGACCACAACGTACCGACCACGCCGGAGCGCAAGGGCGGCATCCAAGCCATTGCCGACCAGGTCTCGCGCTTGCAGGTCCAGACCCTCGACGATAACTGTGACGAATATGGCATCGTCGAATTCAAGATGAATGACGTGCGCCAGGGCATCGTCCACGTCATCGGCCCGGAGCAGGGCGCGACCTTGCCGGGCATGACCGTGGTCTGCGGCGACTCCCACACCTCGACCCACGGTGCCTTCGGGGCCCTGGCCCACGGCATCGGCACCTCCGAGGTAGAGCATGTGCTCGCCACCCAGTGCCTGGTCGCCAAGAAAATGAAGAACATGCTGGTGCGCGTCGAGGGCAAGTTGCCGTTCGGTGTGACGGCCAAGGACATCGTCCTGGCGGTGATCGGCAAGATCGGCACCGCCGGCGGTAACGGCCACGCCATCGAGTTCGCCGGCAGCGCGATTCGCGACCTGTCTGTCGAAGGGCGCATGACCATCTGCAACATGTCCATCGAGGCCGGTGCTCGCGTTGGCCTGGTGGCTGCCGATGAAAAGACCGTGGAATACGTCAAGGGCCGCCCGTTCTCGCCAAAAGGCGCGGAATGGGACATGGCGGTCGAGGCCTGGAAAGACCTGGTCTCCGATGCCGATGCCAAGTTCGACACCGTGGTCGAGCTCGACGCGACCCAAATCAAGCCGCAAGTCAGCTGGGGCACTTCGCCTGAAATGGTGCTGGCGGTGGACCAGAACGTACCGGATCCGGCCAAGGAAATGGACCTGGTCAAGCGTGACTCCATCGTCCGCGCCTTGAAATACATGGGCTTGAGTGCCAATCAGGCGATCACCGACATTCAACTCGACCGCGTGTTCATCGGTTCCTGCACCAACTCGCGGATCGAAGACCTGCGCGCCGCGGCGGTGATCGCCAAGGGCCGCAAGGTCGCCTCGACGATCAAGCAGGCCATCGTGGTGCCGGGCTCGGGCCTGGTGAAGGCCCAGGCCGAAGCGGAAGGGCTGGACAAGATTTTCCTCGAGGCCGGTTTCGAGTGGCGCGAGCCAGGGTGCTCGATGTGCCTGGCGATGAACCCGGACCGTTTGGAGTCGGGCGAGCATTGCGCCTCCACCTCCAACCGTAACTTCGAAGGCCGTCAGGGCGCCGGTGGCCGTACGCACCTGGTGAGCCCGGCGATGGCCGCGGCGGCGGCTGTCAACGGCCGTTTCGTCGACGTCCGCGAATTGATCTGAAGGAGCGCAGCATGAAAGCTTTTACCCAGCACACCGGTCTTGTCGCGCCTTTGGATCGTGCCAACGTCGACACCGACCAGATCATTCCCAAGCAGTTCTTGAAGTCCATCAAGCGCACCGGCTTCGGCCCGAACCTGTTCGACGAATGGCGTTACCTGGATGTCGGCCAGCCGTACCAGGACAACTCCAAGCGGCCGTTGAACAAGGATTTCGTGCTCAACGCCGAGCGTTACCAAGGCGCCAGCGTGTTGCTGGCCCGTGAGAACTTCGGCTGCGGTTCCAGTCGCGAACACGCGCCATGGGCCCTGGAAGAATACGGTTTCCGCAGCATCATCGCGCCGAGCTACGCCGACATCTTCTTCAACAACAGCTTCAAGAACGGCTTGCTGCCGATCATCCTGAGCGACGCTGAAGTGGATGAGTTGTTCCAGCAGGTCGAGGCCAGCCCCGGCTACCAGCTGAAAATCGACCTCGCGGCCCAGACCGTGACCCGCCCCGACGGCAAGGTGCTGGGTTTCGAGATCGACGCGTTCCGCAAGCATTGCCTGCTCAACGGCCTGGATGATATCGGCCTGACCTTGCAGGACGGCGAGGCGATTGCCGCGTTCGAGGCCAAGCATCGGGCGAGCCAGCCTTGGTTGTTTCGCGATGCTTGATTTTGCGTAAGGCGTAACGACGCCATCGCGAGCAGGCTCGCTCCCACATTGGATTTGCGGCGTAAAGAAAATCCCTGTGGGAGCGAGCCTGCTCGCGATGAGGCCAGAACAGACACAGCCAAAAGGAAGTTCCATGACCAGCACCGCCCACAGTCAGGTTGTACAAAAACAATTCGGTGAACAGGCCTCGGCCTATCTGAGCAGTGCCGTGCACGCCCAGGGCGCCGAGTTTGCGCTGCTACAGGCTGCGCTGGCTGGCCGTGGCGATGCCCGTGTGTTGGACCTGGGCTGTGGCGCCGGCCATGTGAGTTTCCACGTGGCGCCGCTGGCCGGTGAAGTGGTGGCCTATGACTTGTCCCAGCAGATGCTCGATGTGGTGACTGCGGCGGCCGCGGAGCGGGGCCTGGGCAACATCAGCACGGTTCGCGGCGCCGCCGAGCGCCTGCCCTTCGCCGACGGTGAGTTCGACTTCGTGTTCAGCCGCTATTCGGCGCATCATTGGAGCGACCTGGGCCTGGCGTTGCGGGAAGTGCGCCGGGTGCTCAAGCCGGGCGGGGTGATGGCGTTCATCGATATCCTGTCGCCAGGCACGCCGTTGCTGGACACCTACCTGCAAAGCATCGAAGTGCTGCGCGACACCAGCCATGTGCGCGATTATTCGGCCGGCGAGTGGTTGCGCCAGGTCAGCGAAGCGGGGTTGCACACCCGCAGCACCTCGCGTCAGCGCCTGCGCCTGGAGTACCACTCCTGGGTCGAGCGCATGCGCACCCCCGAGGTGATGCGTGCGGCGATTCTCCAGCTGCAGCGTTCGATGGGCGATGAAGTGCGTGAATATTTTGAGATTGAGGCCGATGGTTCGTTCAGTACCGATGTACTGGTGCTGTGGGCCGAGCGATAGCATTTTTCCCGGCCAGCGCCAGAGGCCTGTGTCGACAGAGCAAACGAGGAAAGCATGAGCAAGCAGATTCTGATTCTCCCAGGTGATGGCATTGGCCCGGAAATCATGGCCGAAGCGGTCAAGGTCCTGGAGCTGGCGAACGACAAGTACAGCCTGGGCTTCGAACTCAGCCACGACGTGATCGGCGGCGCGGCCATCGACAAGCATGGCGTGCCCCTGGCCGATGAGACCCTGGACCGTGCCCGTGCCGCCGATGCCGTGCTGCTGGGTGCCGTGGGCGGCCCGAAATGGGACAAGATCGAACGCGACATCCGCCCCGAGCGCGGCCTGCTGAAAATTCGCGCGCAATTGGGCCTGTTTGGCAACCTGCGTCCGGCGATTCTTTACCCGCAACTGGCCGACGCCTCGAGCCTGAAACCGGAAATCGTCTCGGGCCTGGACATCCTCATCGTTCGTGAGCTGACCGGCGGTATCTACTTCGGCGCCCCGCGTGGCACCCGCGAGCTGGATAATGGCGAGCGTCAGGCCTACGACACCCTGCCGTACAGCGAAAGCGAAATCCGCCGTATCGCCCGGGTCGGCTTCGACATGGCCCGCGTGCGTGGCAAGAAGCTGTGCTCGGTGGACAAGGCCAACGTGCTGGCCTCCAGCCAATTGTGGCGCGAAGTGGTCGAGCAGGTGGCCAAGGATTACCCGGACATCGAGCTGAGCCACATGTACGTCGACAACGCCGCCATGCAACTGGTGCGCGCGCCCAAGCAGTTCGACGTGATCGTCACCGACAACATGTTCGGCGACATCCTGTCCGACGAAGCGTCGATGCTCACCGGTTCCATTGGCATGCTGCCGTCGGCTTCCCTGGACGCCAACAACAAGGGCATGTACGAGCCATGCCACGGTTCGGCGCCGGACATCGCCGGGCAGGGCATTGCCAACCCGTTGGCGACCATCCTGTCGGTGTCGATGATGATGCGTTACAGCTTCAACTTGAACGATGCCGCCGACGCGATCGAAAAAGCCGTCAGCGTGGTCTTGGACCAAGGCTTGCGCACCGGTGATATCTGGTCGCAAGGTTGTACCAAAGTCGGTACGCAGCAAATGGGCGATGCAGTAGTCGCCGCGCTGCGGAATCTGTAATCTTTCGGGCCCACTGCTTCGACGGTGGCCCACTTTTGTATAGGTGTAGTTGCGATGAAACGTGTAGGTCTGATCGGTTGGCGCGGCATGGTCGGTTCCGTGCTCATGCAGCGAATGCTGGAAGAGCAGGATTTCGATCTCATTGAGCCGGTGTTTTTCACCACTTCCAATGTCGGTGGCCAAGGCCCGTCCGTGGGCAAGGACACCGGTGCGCTCAAGGATGCCTACAGCATCGAAGAGCTCAAGACCCTCGACGTGATCCTGACCTGCCAGGGCGGCGACTACACCAGCGAAGTATTCCCCAAGCTGCGTGAAGCCGGCTGGCAGGGTTACTGGATCGACGCCGCTTCCAGCCTGCGCATGCAGGACGATGCGGTGATCATCCTCGACCCGGTCAACCGCAAGGTCATCGACCAGCAGCTGGATTCGGGTACCAAGAACTACATCGGCGGCAACTGCACCGTCAGCCTGATGCTGATGGGCCTGGGTGGCTTGTTCGAAGCCGGGCTGGTGGAGTGGATGAGCGCCATGACCTATCAGGCGGCATCCGGTGCCGGCGCGCAGAACATGCGTGAACTGATCAAGCAGATGGGTGCGACCCACGCCGCCGTCGCCGATGACCTGGCCAACCCGGCCAGCGCCATCCTGGACATCGACCGCAAGGTCGCCGAGGCGATGCGCAGCGATGCGTACCCGACCGAGAACTTCGGCGTGCCGCTGGCCGGCAGCCTGATCCCGTGGATCGACAAGGAACTGCCTAACGGCCAGAGCCGTGAAGAATGGAAGGCCCAGGCCGAAACCAACAAGATCCTCGGTCGCTTCAAGAGCCCGATCCCGGTGGACGGCATCTGCGTGCGCATCGGCGCCATGCGTTGCCACAGCCAGGCGCTGACCATCAAGCTGAACAAGGACGTGCCGATCGCCGATATCGAAGGGCTGATCAGCCAGCACAACCCTTGGGTCAAGCTGGTGCCGAACAACCGCGAAATCAGCATGCAGGAGCTGAGCCCGACCAAGGTCACCGGCACCCTGAATGTACCGGTGGGCCGTTTGCGCAAACTGAACATGGGCTCGCAATTCGTCGGTGCCTTCACCGTCGGCGACCAACTGCTTTGGGGCGCGGCCGAACCGCTGCGTCGCATGCTGCGGATCCTGCTCGAGCGTTGATCGATTGTCGCTGTGAAGAACCCGTGCCTTGTGAGAGGTGCGGGTTTTTTTATGTCGCTGAATGCATGGGATCAATTGTAGGAGCGGGCTTGCTCGCGAAAGCAGAGCGTCAGTCACTAATTTTTAGCTGGCACACCGTATTCGCGAGCAAGCCCGCTCCCACATGGGATCCTCGGTGGCCGCAAAACCTGTGGGAGTGAGCCTGCTCGCGATGGGGCCAGCCCAGGCACCGCAAATCCTCCTGCCAATTGCCTGCATACCGACCACCCGGTAAAGTGCCGCTCCCCACGTTTTACCTGAGGTAGACCCATGAGCCAGTCCTTTGATATTGCCGTGATCGGCGCCACCGGTACTGTCGGCGAAACCCTCGTCCAGATTCTCGAAGAACGGGACTTCCCGGTCGGCAACTTGCACCTGCTGGCCAGCAGCGAATCGGCAGGCAGCTCGGTGATGTTCCGCGGCAAAAACGTGCGGGTGCGCGAGGTCGACGAGTTCGATTTCAGCAAAGTCCAACTGGTGTTCTTCGCGGCGGGCCCGGCGGTGACCCTGAGTTTCGCCCCGCGGGCCACGGCGGCCGGTTGTGCGCTGATCGACCTGTCCGGTGCCTTGCCGCCCGAACAGGCGCCGCAGATCGTGCCGGAAGCCAATGCCCAAGTGCTGGCCGGCTTGAGCAAACCGTTGCAGGTCAGCAGCCCCAGCGCGTCGGCCACGGCCTTGGCGGTGGTGCTGGCGCCGCTGCGTGAATGCCTGGATTTGCAGCGCATCAGCCTGACCGCCAGTCTTGCGGTGTCGGCCCAGGGCCGCGTGGCCGTGAGCGAGTTGGCGCGCCAGACCGCCGAGCTGCTCAACGCCCGTCCGCTGGAGCCGAAGTTCTTTGACCGGCAGATGGCGTTCAACCTGCTGGCCCAGGTTGGCGCGCCGGACGAGCAGGGGCATACGCAGCTGGAAAAACGCCTGGTCCGCGAGTTGCGCCAAGTGCTGAATCAACCTTTGTTAAAGATTTCCGTCACTTGCATTCAAGCCCCGGTGTTTTTTGGCGATAGCTTTAGCGTGACTGTGCAGTCTGCCAAGGCCGTCGACCTGGTCAAGGTCAACGCGGCTCTGGAAGCGGCGCCCGGTATCGAGCTGGTGGAAGCGGGCGATTATCCGACCGCGGTAGGCGATGCGGTGGGGCAGGATGTGGTCTACGTTGGTCGTGTGCGCGGTGGGATCGACGATCCGGCGGAGCTAAATATGTGGCTGACGTCAGATAACGTGCGCAAAGGCGCGGCGCTCAATGCCGTGCAGGTGGCTGAGTTGTTGATAAAAGACTTGCTGTAAAAGATACTTGGCATCAATTTGTCGAATGATTCTAGCTGGGCGCTATGCTTGGCCGGAGTGCTGAAGGCGAACATCCCTCTGGGGGACTTTCCCGGGGCATGAGTGAAACGATCGCGCGCACCGTCGCATCGGGGCTGCGCGCAATGCCTTACGGCAGCGGCATCAATACCTTCTCGCTGGCCGAGGAATGTTCAAACAAAGGAAGAGGCTATGGTTCAAGTTCGCAAACTGGTGTTAGCAATAGCGGCCGCCTCGGCGCTGTCCTCCGGTATGGCGCAAGCGCTCGGGCTCGGGGAATTGACCCTGAAGTCGACGCCGAACCAGCCTCTGGTCGCCGAGATCGAGTTGCTCGACGTCCAGCAACTGACCGCCGCCGAAGTCGTGCCGAGCCTGGCCTCACCCGAAGATTTCGCCAAGGCCGGGGTCGACCGCCAGGCCTTTCTCAATGACCTGTCCTTCACCCCGGTGATCAACGCCAACGGCAAGAGCGTCCTGCGGGTAACCTCCAGCCGCCCGCTGTCCGAACCCATGGTCAAGTTCCTGGTGCAGGTGATGTGGCCCAACGGCCGCCTGCTGCGCGACTACAGCGTATTGCTCGATCCTTCCAAGTTCTCGCCACAGGCCGCCGACGCCGCCCGGGCGAAGCCGCCCCAGGTCGTGTCCACGCCGGTCACTGGTGCCACCAAGCCTTCCCAGTACACCACCACGCCGCGCGATACCCTGTGGGAAATCGCCGCCAAGGTGCGCAACGGCGGGTCGGTCCAGCAAACCATGCTGGCGATCCAGGCGTTGAACCCGAACGCGTTCATCAACGGCAACATCAACCTGCTCAAAACCGGTCAGGTGTTGCGCCTGCCGGATCCGGTGCAAAGCACGGCGTTGCCGCAACCCCAGGCCATCGCCGAAGTGGCTGCGCAGAACGCCGCCTGGCGTTCGGGACGTCGTGGCGTGGCGGGTGCCGGCAAGCAGCAGTTGGATGCCACCAAGCGTGGTCGTGGCGAAGGCGCGCCGGCACAGGCGGCCGGTCGCGACAACTTGAGCCTGGTGTCGGCCGACTCGGCGAAGGCGGGTGGCAAGGGCAAGGGGGCTGCCGGCGATGCCCAGGCGCTCTCCAACAAGCTTGCTGTCACCCAGGAAAGCCTCGATTCGGCGCGCCGGGATAACGAAGAACTGAAAAGCCGCATGGCGGATCTGCAGAGCCAACTGGACAAGCTGCAGCGCCTGATCGAGCTGAAGAACAACCAGCTGGCCAAGATGCAGGCCGAAGGCGCCGCCGTTCCGCCTGCGGGCGAGGCGCCTGGGGCGATGTCCGCACAGTTGACGCCTGCGCCAGCGGCACAAGCCCCGGCGACTGCACCGGCACCTGCGCCAGAAGCGACCCCGGAAGCGACGCCGCCTGCCGCACCGGTCGAACCGGCGCCTGCCGCGTCCAACGAGCAAAAATACAACGACCTGCTGACCAATCCGATCCTGCTGGGATTGATTGGCGGCGGCGCGCTGCTCCTGTTGTTGCTGCTGTTGCTGCTCGCTCGTCGCCGCAAGGCCCAGCAGGAAGCGGAAAAACACTTGCGCATGGCCCGGGCCCTCGAGGAGGAGGCTGACTTCTCCCCGGAGCTCGATCTGCCCCCGAGCAGCTTCGAGGGCATTGAGGTTCCACCACCTAGCGTAAAACTCGAGCCAAAACCGGCCCCTGCGCCAGCGCCCAAGCCGGCCCCTGTGATCGCGCCTGTAGTGGTCACGCCGCCTATCGCCGCACCATTGGTGGCGCCGGCCGCCGAGCGTTCCGACGACGTGCTGCCCCAGGCCCAGTCCCATATCGACCGCGGTCGATTGAACCAGGCTGCCGACCTGCTCGAGCAGGGCATCAAGGCCGAGCCTCAGCGCAGCGACTTGCGTCTGAAACTGATGGAAGTTTACGGTCAGCAGGGTGACCGCGACGCCTTTGTCGCCCAGGAGCGCCAGCTGGTGGCCAATGGCGAGAACTTCGCCCAGGTCGAACAACTGAAAAGCCGTTTCCCGGCCATGGTGGTCGCCGCTACGGCAGGCCTGGCCGCGGCGACCGTGGCGGCGGAACTGGATGCGCAGTACGTCAAGGATCTGCTGGAAGACAAGTCGCCGACCGATGAGGAACTCGACAGCGCCTTCGACCTGAGCCTGGATGACCTGGAAACCCCGGTCGCACCGGCGGCCCCCGAGCCTATCGCGGAGCTGGACGCGTTCCCGGAGGACGATGACCTGAGTTTCGAGTCGGTGCTCAAGCAGCAGACCGAGGCCAACGAAAGCCTGGACGACCTGTCGGAGTTCGACCTGGACCTGGGCGCCGACGCGCCGACCCCGGTCCCGGCGCTCGATGATGAAGACTTCCTGCTGGACCTGGACGATGACCTCAAGGGACTGGACGAGCCTGCGGCTGAAACGCCAGCCTTGGCCGATACACCGGCTGACGACCTTGAACTGCCAGCGGATTTCGACCTTTCCCTGTCCGATGAAATGGACGCGCACGATGCGCCCAAGGACGCCTTCGAGTCCGAGCTGGATGATGTAAACGCCGAGCTGGATCGTTTGTCCGACAGCCTGGGACAACCGACCTTCACCGCCGAAGATGCCTTGGTCGGCGCTGAAGACGAACCGGACTTCGACTTCCTCAGCGGTACCGACGAGGTGGCGACCAAGCTCGATCTGGCCCAGGCCTACATCGACATGGGTGACAACGACGGCGCTCGCGACATCCTCGGCGAAGTCCTCAGCGAAGGCGACGCGACCCAGAAGAGCGAAGCACAGGAAATGTTGTCGCGCCTGGTCTGAGAGGCTCGGTTCAACAAGAGCGGCAGCCAATGAGGCTGCCGTTTTTGTTTGGGGTTGGGAGGTGATGGTGTTGGGCTAGCCCCATCGCGAGCGGGCTCGCTCCCACAGGTTTTTTGTGTGTAGCGCAAAATCTGAATCCAACAGGACTCTTTGTGGGTGCGGGCTTGCTCGCGAAAGCAGGGTGTCAGTCATGAAGTTTTAGCTGGCACAGCGTATTCGCGAGTAAGCCCGCTCCCACATGGGATTTGTGTGTTGCGTAAATTCTGAGTCCATCGCCAGCCCCCTGTGGGAGCGAGCCCGCTCGCGATGGCGCCGGCCCGTCCAGCGCAGGACTAACGGTTGCACTGGCATCCCGTCCCGACCGCCTTATAATGCCCGCCTTTGCGTACCTCAGCAGGCTGTAATTCCTTGGCAAACATAGACAACCCGGCCGCCGAAATGGCGGCCGACGGCTTTTTCCGGATCGCCTTGGGCGTGGAATACAAAGGCTCGCGCTACCGTGGCTGGCAGCGCCAGGCTTCCGGTGTATTGACGGTGCAGGAAACGCTTGAAGACGCGCTGTCCAAAGTCGCCGACTCGCCCGTGTCGCTGCATTGCGCCGGCCGTACCGACGCTGGCGTGCATGCCTGCGGCCAGGTGGTGCATTTCGACACCCAGGTCGAGCGTTCGATGAAGGCCTGGGTGATGGGCGCCAACATCAACTTGCCCCACGACGTCAGCGTCAGTTGGGCCAAGGTGATGCCGGCGCATTTTCATGCACGCTTCAAGGCCATCGCCCGACGTTATCGCTACGTGATCTATAACGATCAGATCCGTCCGGCGCACCTGAACGAGGAAATCACCTGGAACCACCGCCCGCTGGACGTCGAGCGCATGGCCGAGGCCGCGCAATACCTGGTTGGCATCCATGATTTCAGCGCGTTCCGTGCCGGTCAGTGCCAGGCCAAGTCGCCGATCAAGGAACTGCATCACTTGCGCGTGACCCGTCACGGCAAGATGATCGTGCTCGACATCCGCGCCAGTGCCTTCCTGCATCACATGGTGCGCAACATCGCCGGCGTATTGATGACCATTGGGGCCGGCGAGCGCCCGGTGGAATGGGCCAAGGAAGTGCTCGACAGTCGTATCCGCCGCTCCGGTGGCGTCACGGCGCACCCGTTTGGCTTGTACCTGGTGCAGGTCGAATATCACGATGAATTCGAGTTGCCACAGCGTTACATCGGGCCACATTTCCTCACGGGCTTCTCGGAACTCGACGGCTGACGCCCCGCGTAGCATTTGCTACCATCCGGGACTTTCACGGATTTGCCTGAGGTTTTAACCACCATGCCGGTCGTTCGCAGCAAGATTTGCGGGATCACCCGCGTCGAGGACGCGTTGGCGGCGGTCGAGGCCGGGGCCGATGCCATCGGGCTGGTGTTTTACGCCAAGAGTCCGCGGGCGGTGACGGTGCAGCAGGCGAGGGCTATCGTCCAGGCCTTGCCGCCATTCGTGACTCCCGTGGGCCTGTTCGTCAACGCCAGTCGTTGCGAGCTGGGCGAGATTCTCGATGCAGTGCCGCTGGGCTTGTTGCAGTTCCATGGCGACGAAACCCCGGCCGATTGCGAAGGCTGGCATCGTCCGTACATCAAGGCGTTGCGGGTCAAGGCCGGCGACGACATTGCCGCCCGTTGCGAGGCTTTCCCCAGTGCCAGCGGCATTTTGCTCGACACCTATGTGGAAGGTGTTCCTGGCGGTACCGGCGAAGCTTTCGATTGGTCGCTGGTGCCACAAGGCCTGGGCAAACCGATCATCCTGGCCGGCGGCCTGACGGCGGAAAATGTTGCCGCGGCCATTCGTCAGGTTCGCCCTTACGCGGTGGATGTGAGCGGTGGAGTGGAGCAGGGCAAGGGCATCAAGGACCCGGCAAAGATTCGCGCGTTCATGGCTGCTGTTAGCGACGGCCAGTCGTCAATGTGACGGCTGGCAGACTGCCGCCGTCCATACCAGCACTGTACAAAGCAGGCAGGCGCCGCCTCCGGGTGGGCCGATAACGTAGGGGTAACCGCGCTGCAGCGGTTACCGGGATGGCTGAGGAGGTTGGGCCGCATGCAGGTCATGTTTCGCGCTGACCGTGGTGGCCTTCGATCCTCGCCGCACAATGAATTTAGCTCAAGGGCATACGCGGGGCCGCGAACCAGAGCGTTCGGGCCGCCGGTACTGGAGAAAGAAAGCATGAGCAACTGGTTAGTAGACAAACTGATCCCTTCGATCATGCGTTCCGAGGTGAAGAAAAGCTCGGTGCCTGAAGGTCTGTGGCACAAGTGTCCATCCTGCGAGGCGGTGCTGTACCGTCCCGAGTTGGAAAAGACCCTGGACGTTTGCCCCAAGTGCAACCACCACATGCGCATCAGTGCGCGTGCCCGTATCGATATTTTCCTGGACGCTGAAGGTCGTGTGGAATTGGGCGCCGACCTGGAGCCTGTGGACCGCCTGAAGTTCCGCGACGGCAAGAAATACAAGGACCGCCTGACCGCTGCCCAGAAGCAGACCGGCGAAAAAGACGCCCTGGTGTCCATGAGCGGTACTTTGCTGGGCATGCCAGTGGTGGTTTCGGCCTTCGAATTCTCCTTCATGGGCGGTTCCATGGGCGCCATCGTCGGTGAGCGCTTCGTTCGCGCAGCCAACCATGCCCTGGAAAACCGTTGCCCGATGATCTGCTTCTCCGCTTCTGGTGGTGCGCGGATGCAGGAAGCGCTGATCTCCCTGATGCAAATGGCCAAGACCTCCGCGGTACTGGCGCGTTTGCGTGAAGAAGGCATTCCGTTCATCTCGGTACTGACCGACCCGGTCTACGGTGGTGTTTCCGCCAGCCTGGCCATGCTCGGCGACGTGATCGTCGGCGAGCCGAAAGCCCTGATCGGTTTCGCCGGCCCACGCGTGATCGAGCAGACCGTGCGTGAAAAACTGCCGGAAGGCTTCCAGCGCAGTGAGTTCCTGCTGGAGCACGGCGCCATCGACATGATCATCCATCGCCAGGAGCTGCGTCCGCGCCTGGGCAACCTGCTGGCTCAACTGATGGGGCTGCCGACGCCGAAATTCGTCGCCGCACCGATCGAGCCGGTCGTGGTTCCGCCGGTGCCTGCAGGCCTATGATCCAACGTACCCTGGGCGAATGGCTTGCCTACCTCGAGCAGTTGCATCCATCGGCCATCGACATGGGGTTGGAGCGCTCGCAAGCGGTAGCGTCCCGCATGGGACTCGCCAAGCCAGCGCCCCGGGTCATCACCGTCACCGGCACCAACGGCAAGGGGTCGACCTGCGCCTTCATGGCCTCGCTACTGCGGGCCCAGGGGCTGAGCGTCGGTGTCTACAGTTCGCCGCACCTGCTGCGCTACAACGAGCGGGTGCAAGTGAACGGCGTCGAAGCCACGGATGCCCAGCTGTGCGAAGCCTTTGCCGCGGTGGAAGCCGGGCGAGGCGATACAACCCTCACTTATTTCGAGATGGGCACCCTGGCGGCGTTCTGGTTGTTTGCCCGTGCCGGTCTCGATGCGGTGGTGCTGGAAGTCGGCCTGGGCGGGCGGCTGGATACGGTCAACCTGGTGGATGCAGACATTGCGCTGGTCACCAGCATTGGCGTGGACCATGCCGATTACCTGGGCGATACCCGCGAATCCGTGGCCTTCGAAAAGGCCGGCATCTTTCGCCAGGGGGCGCCCGCACTCTGCGGCGATCTCAATCCGCCCCAGCCGTTGCTGGACAAGGTGCGCGAACTGAGTTGCCCGTTTTTTCTGCGCGGGCGCGATTTCGACCTGGCGATGACCGAGCAGCATTGGCAATGGCGCGGCAGCGACCTGCGGGGTAATCCGGTGGAGCTGCGTGATCTGCCGCTGCTGGACCTGCCCATGGAAAACGCCGCGCTGGCGCTCCAGGCCTATCTGCTGCTGGGCTTGCCCTGGGATGCCGGGCAAATCGTCCAGGCGCTGCAGGCGACTCGTGTGGTCGGGCGCCTCGATCGTCGTCAGTTCGATTGGCAAGGCAAGCGCCTGAACCTGTTGCTGGATGTCGGCCATAACCCCCACGCAGCGCAGTACCTGGCCGAGCGCCTGGCGCGGCGACCGATGGTGGGACGACGCCTGGCGGTGTTCGGGTTGTTGTCCGACAAGGATCTGGATGGCGTTGTCGATGCGTTGGGTGCTAGTGTCCAGCACTGGGCGGTGACGCCACTGGATTCGCCGCGCTCGCGTACGGCGGCGCAGTTGCAGGAAGCCTTGCAGCGTCGCGGTGCTTCAGTGCAAGCCTACGCCAGTGTGGCCGACGCCCTGGAAGGGCAGTGCGCCCTGGCGACGGCCGATGATGAAATTCTGCTGTTTGGATCATTTTTTTGTGTTGCCGAGGCCCTTCAATGGTTGGCCCGGCGCTCCACGGAGGAGGCTGCAGATGGCATTGCTGGATAAGGCGTACAAGCAGCGCATGGTCGGGGCCCTGGTGTTGGTGGCCCTGGCGGTGATTTTCCTGCCGATGCTGTTTTCCCGCCAGGATGAGCAGCGCCAGGTCACAGTCGATGCGCCGGCTGCGCCCCAGGCGCCTTCGGTGCCGCCGGTGCAGGTTGAGCCAGTGGTTGTGCCCGAGCCTCAGGCGTTGCCTCAGGAACCGGTACCAAGCGACGAGGAGCTGGCTGAGCAACCTGCTGCGCCTTCCACGCCTATTGCGCCCGCGCCTGCCACGCCTGCCACGCCTGCTCCGGCCGCGCCAAGCAAGCCGCCTGTCGCGCCTGTGCCTGTTCCAGCAGCACCGGCGGTCAAGCTGGCCCCGAGCCAGCCGATCACTGCGGCGCCCGCCAAGCCGGACACGACCCAGAGTCGCGTGGATGCCAATGGCCTGTCAGTCAGCTGGTCGGTGCAACTGGCCAGCCTGACCAGTCGCGAAAGTGCCGAGAACTTGCAGAAAACCCTGCGCAGCCAGGGCTACAACGCCTACATCCGTTCCGCCGATGGCAAGAACCGGGTGTTTGTCGGTCCGCTGATCGAGCGAGCCGAGGCCGACCGCCTGCGTGATCTGCTCAGTCGCCAGCAGAACCTCAAGGGGTTCGTGGTGCGCTTCCAGCCCGAGCGCGGCTGACAGCGATTTAGTGGATTTGAATCGTGCAGCTTACCGACAGCTCTAGGCTCTGCTAAAATGCGCCGCCTTATCCGTCTGTAGGCTGCACCGTGCCATTTACCTGGGTTGACTGGGCGATCGTTGCGATCGTCGCCATCTCCGCATTGATCAGTCTGAGCCGCGGCTTCGTCAAGGAAGCCCTCTCGCTGCTGACCTGGATCATCGCGGGGGTCGTAGCCTGGATGTTTGGTGGTTCGCTGTCCCAGTACCTCGCCGGATACATCGAAACTCCGTCGGCTCGCGTGATCGCGGGCTGTGCCATCTTGTTTATCGCCACCTTGCTGGTTGGCGCAATGATCAATTATCTGATCGGCGAACTGATTCGCGTCACCGGGCTTTCCGGGACGGACCGGTTCCTGGGCATGGCCTTCGGCGCGGCGCGTGGCGCGTTGCTGGTGGTCGTGGCCGTCGGGCTGTTGAGCCTGGGGCCGGTGCAGCAGGATACGTGGTGGCAGGAGTCTCGGCTCGTGCCACAATTTCTATTGGTCGCAGACTGGTCCAAGAACCTGATCCTGGGTTGGAGCAGTCAGTGGCTTGCCAGCGGTATCAGCGTACCCGCTGAAATACCGTTCAAGGAACACCTCTTGCCGATGGCCAAAACGCCGCAGTGAGTGTTGTTCAGTTCAGATCCATTAAGTAGGGGTTGCGTCGCATGTGTGGCATCGTCGGTATCGTCGGTAAGTCGAACGTCAATCAGGCGCTGTATGACGCGCTAACCGTGCTCCAGCACCGCGGCCAGGACGCTGCCGGTATCGTGACCAGCCATGACGGCCGGTTATTCCTGCGCAAGGACAACGGCCTGGTGCGTGACGTGTTCCACCAGCGTCACATGCAGCGCCTGGTCGGCCACATGGGTATCGGCCACGTGCGCTACCCGACCGCGGGCAGTTCGACGTCGGCTGAAGCCCAGCCGTTCTACGTCAACTCGCCTTACGGCATCACCCTGGCCCACAACGGCAACCTGACCAACGTCGAGCAACTGGCCAAGGAGATCTACGAATCTGACTTGCGCCACGTCAACACCAGTTCCGACTCGGAAGTGATGCTCAACGTGTTCGCCCATGAGCTGGCCCAGCGCGGCAAGCTGCAGCCTACCGAAGAAGACGTGTTCGCCGCCGTGACCGACGTACACAACCGTTGCGTGGGTGGCTACGCGGTGGTGGCGATGATCACCGGCTACGGCATCGTCGGTTTCCGCGATCCCCACGGGATCCGTCCGATCGTCTTCGGCCAGCGTCACACTGATGAAGGCGTGGAGTATATGATCGCCTCCGAAAGCGTGTCCCTGGACGTGCTGGGCTTCACCCTGATTCGCGACCTGGCCCCGGGCGAAGCGGTCTACATCACGGAAGATGGCAAGCTGCACACCCGTCAGTGCGCGACCAATCCGACCCTGACCCCGTGCATCTTCGAACACGTCTACCTGGCGCGTCCGGACTCGATCATCGACGGTGTCTCGGTCTACAAGGCCCGCCTGCGCATGGGCGAGAAACTGGCCGACAAGATCCTGCGCGAGCGTCCGGAACACGACATCGACGTGGTCATCCCGATCCCGGACACCAGCCGCACCGCGGCCCTGGAGCTGGCGAACCACTTGGGCGTCAAGTTCCGCGAAGGCTTCGTGAAGAACCGCTACATCGGCCGGACCTTCATCATGCCGGGCCAGGCCGCACGGAAGAAATCCGTACGCCAGAAGCTCAACGCCATCGAGCTGGAATTCCGCGGCAAGAACGTGATGCTGGTGGACGACTCCATCGTGCGCGGCACCACGTGCAAGCAGATCATTCAGATGGCCCGCGAAGCCGGCGCCAAGAACGTGTATTTCTGCTCCGCGGCCCCGGCCGTGCGCTACCCGAACGTCTACGGCATCGACATGCCGAGTGCCCATGAGCTGATCGCTCATAATCGCACCACCCAGGACGTCGCCGACCTGATCGGCGCCGACTGGTTGATCTACCAGGACCTGCCGGACCTGATCGAAGCGGTCGGCGGTGGCAAGATCAAGATCGAGCAGTTCGATTGCGCGGTATTCGACGGCAAGTACGTCACCGGCGATATCGACGAGGCCTACCTGAACAAGATCGAGAACGCACGTAACGATGCGTCCAAGGCCAAGACTCAGGCGGTCAGCGCGATCATCGATCTGTACAACAACTGATTGACGAACCGGCCCTGAGGGGCCGGTTTGCGTTTAAACCGAATTCAGGAGTGACAGCATGAGTCAGGATTGGGATGCCGGTCGGCTGGACAGCGACCTTGAAGGTGTAGCGTTCGATACCCTGGCGGTTCGCGCGGGTCAGCACCGCACGCCGGAAGCCGAACATGGCGATCCGATGTTCTTCACCTCCAGCTACGTGTTCCGCACGGCCGCCGACGCGGCGGCGCGGTTTGCTGGCGAGGTGCCGGGCAACGTTTACTCGCGCTACACCAACCCGACTGTGCGGGCTTTCGAGGAGCGCATTGCCGCCCTGGAAGGCGCCGAGCAAGCCGTGGCCACTGCCACCGGCATGGCGGCGATCATGGCCGTGGTGATGAGTCTGTGCAGCGCCGGCGACCATGTGCTGGTCTCGCGCAGCGTCTTTGGCTCGACCATCAGCTTGTTCGAGAAGTACTTCAAACGCTTTGGCGTGGAAGTCGATTACGTGCCCCTGGCGGACTTGTCCGGTTGGGATGCGGCGATCAAGGCCAACACCAAGTTGCTCTTTGTTGAATCTCCCTCTAACCCGCTCGCCGAATTGGTGGACATCGCCGCGCTGGCGGAAATCGCCCATGCCAAGGGCGCCATGCTGGTGGTCGATAACTGCTTCTGCACTCCAGCGTTGCAACAACCGCTGAAGCTGGGTGCGGACGTGGTGGTGCATTCGGCGACCAAGTTCATCGACGGTCAGGGCCGTTGCATGGGCGGCGTGGTGGCCGGTCGTGGCGAACAGATGAAAGAAGTGGTGGGCTTCTTGCGCACCGCAGGCCCCACCCTCAGCCCGTTCAACGCCTGGATCTTCCTCAAGGGCCTGGAAACCTTGGGCTTGCGCATGAAAGCCCATTGCGCCAACGCCCAGGCCCTGGCCGAGTGGCTGGAGCAGCAGGACGGCATCGAGAAAGTGCATTACGCCGGCCTCAAGAGCCATCCACAACACGACCTGGCCCTGCGTCAGCAACGCGGTTTTGGTGCGGTGGTGAGCTTCGAGGTCAAGGGGGGCAAGGAGGGCGCCTGGCGCTTCATCGACGCCACCCGGCTGATTTCCATCACCGCCAACCTGGGTGACAGCAAAACCACCATTACCCACCCGAGCACCACTTCTCACGGTCGCTTGTCGCCCCAGGAACGTGAATCGGCGGGTATTCGTGACAGCCTGATCCGCGTTGCGGTCGGCCTGGAAGACGTGGCCGATCTGCAAGCCGACCTGGCCCGCGGGTTGGCGGCCTTGTGATCGAGCTGGCTACGCCGCCGGGCGGCACTCATGGCCGGGTTGCACTGGTTACGGGCGCCGCGCGCGGCATAGGCCTGGGTATCGCCGCCTGGCTGATCTGTGAAGGCTGGCAGGTGGTGCTGACCGACCTGGATCGCGAACGCGGTTCCAAGGTGGCGAAGACCCTGGGCGACAATGCCTGGTTCATCGCCATGGACGTGGCGGACGAGGCGCAGGTCGCCACCGGTATCGCCGAGGTGCTCGGGCAGTTTGGGCGGCTCGACGCGCTGGTGTGCAACGCGGCCATCGCCGACCCGCACAACATCACTCTGGAAAGCCTGGACCTGGCTTACTGGAATCGCGTCCTGGCGGTGAACCTGGGTGGGCCGATGCTGCTGGCCAAGCACTGTGCGCCGTATCTGCGCGCCCACAATGGCGCCATCGTCAACCTGGCCTCGACCCGCGCCGCGCAATCGGAACCCGACACCGAAGCTTATGCGGCGAGCAAGGGCGGCTTGCTGGCCCTGACCCATGCCCTGGCGATCAGCCTGGGGCCGGAGATCCGGGTCAACGCCGTCAGCCCTGGCTGGATCGACGCGCGGGACCCCTCCCAGCGTCGCGCACAGCCGTTGACTGATGCCGACCACGCCCAGCATCCAGCGGGCAGGGTCGGCACGGTAGAGGACGTGGCGGCGATGGTGGCGTGGCTGTTGTCGCGCAATGCCGGTTTTGTCACGGGCCAGGAGTTCGTGGTGGACGGTGGCATGACCAAGAAAATGATTTATAAGTGAGGGCCGTTGCGGGTGCCGTTTGAAACTGTTTTTGAAAAAAATCCAACCCTGCTATTGACTTAGCTTCGGTACCTGCGTAAATTTCGCGGCCTCAACGAAGCAAAGGGTGATTAGCTCAGCTGGGAGAGCGTCTGCCTTACAAGCAGAATGTCGGCGGTTCGATCCCGTCATCACCCACCATGTTTTACGAGAGTCTTGCGAAAGCGAGACGGAAGCTGTCAAAAGCCTCCACCGACGCGCAGCGGTAGTTCAGTCGGTTAGAATACCGGCCTGTCACGCCGGGGGTCGCGGGTTCGAGTCCCGTCCGCTGCGCCATATTTTCCGAAGCAGGTTCGCCTGGTTCGAGATCCGAGCCCAAGGGGTTGGATCAGACGAGTTAACTGGACGCAAGTCCATAGCGATACGCAGCGGTAGTTCAGTCGGTTAGAATACCGGCCTGTCACGCCGGGGGTCGCGGGTTCGAGTCCCGTCCGCTGCGCCATATCTGCTTCGAGGCCCACTGAACGCCATGAAGCTAAGAGGAAAGCTGAAAAGCTTCTTCTAATCGATAGCAAAGACCCTGGTCGAAAGACCGGGGTTTTTTGTTTTCGGGATTTGAAAGGTTGGAACAAGCCCGTGGCGAGGGGGCTTGCTGTGGCGAGGGGATTTAGCGAAACGTCGCACCGCCCCGTTGGGCTGCGAAGCAGCCCTTGTTGTTGGGCGCTTCAGAACCCCAACTTATCCCGCAACCCGTAATACCAAGCCCCCATCGCCGCAAACGGCGTGCGCAACAACTGACCGCCGGGGAAGGGGTAGTGGGGCAGGTCCGCAAACGCATCAAAACGCTCAGCCTGACCACGCAGCGCTTCAGCCAGGACTTTGCCCGCCAGGTGCGTATACGTCACGCCATGGCCGCTGCAGCCCTGGGAATAATAAATGTTATCCCCCAGCCGCCCGACCTGCGGAAGACGTGACAGCGTCAGTAGGAAATTTCCGGTCCAGGCGTAATCGATCTTCACATCCTTGAGCTGCGGGAACGCCTTGAGCATCTTCGGTCGGATGATCGCTTCGATGTTCGCCGGATCCCTCGCGCCATACACTACACCGCCGCCGAAGATCAGACGCTTGTCGCCCGTCAGTCGGTAGTAATCGAGCAGGTAGTTGCAGTCTTCGACGCAATAGTCCTGAGGCAGCAGGCTATGAGCCAACTCATCGCCCAACGGCTCAGTGGCAATCACCTGCGTACCGCAAGGCATGGACTTGGCCGCCAGTTCCGGCACCAGATTGCCCAGGTAGGCATTGCCGGCCACGATAATGAACTTGGCCCTGACCTTGCCCTGCGGTGTATGCACAACCGGGCTGGCGCCACGCTCGATGCGCACCGCTGGCGACTGTTCATAAATCACCCCACCCAGCGACTCCACCGCCGCCGCTTCACCCAAGGCCAGGTTGAGCGGATGAATATGCCCGCCGCTCATATCCAGCATGCCGCCCACATACTCCTCGCAAGCCACCACCTCGCGAATACGGCGCTGATCCAGCAACTCCAACTGGGTATGCCCGAAACGCTCCCATAAACGCTTCTGCGACTCCAGGTGGCCCATCTGTTTAGCGGTGAGGGCAGCGAATACACCGCCGTCCTTCAAATCGCACTGAATCTGATACTTCGCCACCCGCTCGCGAATGATCCGCCCACCCTCGAACGCCATATTGCCCAGCAACTGCGCCTGCTGAGGCCCGACGCTACGCTCGATCACATCGATGTCGCGGCTATAACTGTTAACGATCTGCCCGCCGTTGCGACCCGAAGCCCCAAAGCCGACCTTCGCCGCCTCAAGCACCGTCACCTTGAAACCGTTCTCCAGCAAAAACAGCGCAGAAGACAGACCGGTGTAACCAGCGCCGATCACGCAAACATCCGTCTCGACGTCATCCTGCAGGGCAGGGCGCGGAGGAACCGGGTTGGCCGATGCGGCGTAATAGGACGCTGGATAGGATGTGTTCGCCATTCTGCAACCTCTGTTTTATATTTTTTACGAATGCGCCGATCCTACCCGAGATAAAAATTGGCCGCCAGCCACCGCAAAATCTTCGTTGCTTTGGCGAAATTAAATATTTTGCATATTCATAGGGTTAGGTGAAAAAAAGGTGTTGACACCCCTCCGGAATTCCGTAGAATGCCGCCTCACAGCAGGCACGTAGCTCAGTTGGTTAGAGCACCACCTTGACATGGTGGGGGTCGTTGGTTCGAGTCCAATCGCGCCTACCAAACAAAATCCGCTCTGCTGGGCGGTCTAGAAGGGCTCACCGAAAGGTGGGCCCTTTTTTGTTGGCGTCTGGAAACGCTTTGGAAAAGCGGCCACCGATATCAACCCTTTGATCACAATGGAAGTATCGAAGCATGGGTTCTCATGGAAGACTTTGGTAATCGCCGTCACGGTATCGATCAGCGCTCAAGCCAATGCGGAAGATAAGGGCTCATATCAAAACTCGATGATGATAACGTTGGCTCCAACCGTCCTCCTTTCGGGGACTACGGGGCTTTCTGCGCTGGCTGCAAAAAACTTCAAGCCTGCCAAGGCCGATGCGCTCGCATTCATTGGCTCTGATGGCGAAATTCGCGGCGCTCAGTTTGAGCAAGCCGTACGCTATTACCGTACGACATACAGGCCGGCGCTGATGACGGATCAGCAGCTCGCCTTAGCGATCGTAACTTTGTATTGAACAGGGACTAGGCGCTTCGCTGCGCTGCAGCTTCCATCGAATGAATTTGTTTGGATCAACTGACGGCCGGCTAGAAATAAATCTGTTCCCCTTTTCCGTCTCGTCCCCTTTTCCGTTTGCGGATGATTTAAATATGCGATTTATTTCAAAAAGCGGTTATCTGCTGGCTTTTGTTGCGCTAAGTAGCGTTGGACAGGTTTCGTTCCCGACCAACGTCAATCAATCTATTGCTGTCAATGCAGTTGCGATCGGCCGCATGTGTGCGGAGCGGAAGCCCGAGATGAACTACTCGTTGCAGAACTTGCTCAGCGTGCCAGATCGCGGGGTAACTCCAGAGCTAAAGGAAGAAATCGCCAAGGTGGATGCCGATCCGTCCCTTCAGGATGAAATCATGGCGATACAGATACACATGGCAGGGGATCCGTCAGCAATGAAGTACCTCTGTCCAAGCTACTCCCCGAAAGACGCGAAATAGCCTTGATCCTAAGGGGACGAGTCGGGTTTGTTTTCGTCCTCATCGGGGTGTGATCTTTCGTCCGGCATGGGCTGCCCGGCTTATTGGCTTTCGCCTCCAATATTCCACCGCTCCGGTTTCCCATTTTTGGGCCCACCAATTGTGGGGTAAACAAATCACACCCGATGCTGCCCTGTCCCGTCCTGAATAAGGTTTACACCTTCTGATCTGTTTTTCAGGAGGACGTAATGGAATCAGCAAAAAGGCGTAGTCAGCGAGACTACACGCTGACCTTTAAATTGTCGGTCGTCGATCAGGTCGAAAAAGGCGAGCTGAGCTATAAAGAGGCTCAGGAGCGCTATGGGATTCAAGGCAAAACGACCGTTCTGACGTGGTTACGCAAGCACGGTCGGCAGGATTGGAGCCCAGGCACCTACATTGGCTCGCCGAGGATGGGGTCTATGCCCGACAAAAACCGACCATTGACGCCAGAGCAACGCATCAAAGATGCTTGAAGAACAGTTGGCTCTGTCCAATCAGAAAGCGCAGTTTTTCGAGGCTGTCGTGGATGTCTTGAAAAATGACTACGGTCTCTCTGTCGTAAAAAAGCGTCCCGGCAAGTCCTCGCGCAAAAACGAATCCAAAACCTGAGCATCAGCAAGGCTTGCCAGTTCATGGGGATAAGCCGACAGGCTTACTACAAACGCAATCGCGCCGACGCTGCTCGTCTGATTCTGGATGAGAAAGTTGCCGATTTCGTTCAGCAAAAGCGCCTGCGGCAGCCGCGGCTGGATACCCGAAAGCTGTATTACTTGCTGCAGTGCCAACCGCAGCATGAGCTGCAAGTGAGTCGAGATCGCCTGTTTGCGATTCTGCGTGAACGGCGTTTATTGGTAGCTCGCAAGCGGGCGTATCACAAGACAACCGATAGTCATCATCGCTTTCGACGCCATCCGAACCTGCTCAAGCCGGGGCCTTATCAGGTTGTACCCAGCGGCCCGGAACAGGTCTGGGTGGCTGACATCACCTATCTGCCCACTCAGGAAGGTGTGGCCTATTTGAGCCTTGTGACGGATGCTTTTTCGCGAAAGATCGTGGGCTATCACGTCCATGAAAGCCTGCACACCGCGTCGGTCGCGCAGCCACTGATTCATCACTCGGACAGAGGCAGCCGGTATTGCTCCGGAATGTACCAAGAGCTGCACGCGAAACACGGTATCCGGTATCCGGTGTTCGATGACGGACGGCTACGACTGTTATCAAAACGCCCTGGCAGAGCGGGTCAATGGGATATTGAAGACCGAGCTTTTGCTCCAGCAACCACAGGATTTAACGCAGGCGAAGAAGATGGTGAGTGAGTCGGTATCGATCTACAACCGCGAGCGTCCGCACCTGTCTTTGAAATACAAAACGCCCGATGCGATGCATCGGGCGTTGGGGTGAAACAGGTGTAAACCTATTTCAGGACTAGACACGGCTAGGAAATAAATTCGTCCCTTTTCTCCATGGATTATTCCGTTGTTATTCGGTTGGCCTGAAGATCGAATCCCGAGCAGCTGCAGAGCCTTAGGCTCATTCTAGCCTGGCATTCTTCTTCGTGGTTGAGGTGGTGGCGCTGAGCCATTATCATGCGGCGATGGGCTGAGACTTGGCGGATGTAATATGTCCTAACGCATCATAGGCTGTGTTACGACAGCGTTGAAAATCTTGGGACCAAGAAAAACTCGAATAACTGTACTTTTTCACACCAAGGACGAGCGATGATAGAAGATCAAGAACCGAAGCATCATTTTAACAAGGATGCGAGCTGGTTCATTAAGCAGATGAACAGTCGGAAGCGTGCTCTACCAGTCTTTGCCTACGCCGCGTCACAGGTCACTTCACGCAGCCAAAATAACCTAATGAAGTTTATTGAAACTCACTCCATCGACACTGAGTACGATGAAGAAGGAGACATAATAAAATATGCTGTACCTATCGGCATGAATCAAAGACACAACCTGCTAAAGAACACGTTTGAAGATTTCGCCATTTTCGCTACAACTCTTCCTAGAATGGCACTAGTATCCGTGGTTAGTCTTTTTGACGCATATCTAACCCGTCTTTTGAAAAGTGTTTACGCAGTAAAGCCTGAGATGTTAAATGGTTGCACCAGGCAAATTAATTTCACAGAGCTGGTTGCCTTTGGATCAATTGATGCAGCTAAAGAGCACATAATCGACAAAGAGATCGAAACCGTGCTGCGGGATAGCCATGCAGCTCAATTTTCATGGCTTGAAAAGAAACTGAAGATGCGGCTCACTGATTTACCGTCTTGGAAAGATTTCATTGAGCTAACTGAGCGTCGCAATCTGTTGGTGCATGCCGACGGAGTCGTCAGCAGCCACTACCTTGAAACATGCAAAGAGCATCAGGTTAATTTAGATAAGGACTTGAAGCGCGGTGACAAATTAGAAGTTGACGAAGAGTATTTTATAAATGCTTGTAACTGCGTGACAGAGATAGGAATTAAACTAAGTCAGGTGTTATGGCGAAAACTTATACCCAGCGAACTAGAACAAGCCGAAAACTCTTTCATTCAAGCGACCTATGATTTGTTAGTTCTTAAGGACTATAAGCTTGCAGAGAAGGTTCTGGAAATCACAAAAAGCAGTGGGTTCAAGAAACTGAATTCTGAAACCGGACTTTTCCTCACAATAAATCTCGCAATTGCGTTGAAGGGACAGGGAAAGGAAAAGGAATGCATCGCACTACTGAAGAAAACAGATTTCTCCGCACTCTCACTCAGGTTTAAGTTGGCTAACCAAGTGTTGAACGATTCGTTTGACGAGGCTGCGGCGACCCTGAGAAAAATTGGATCCGATGGTGAAATTTCCGAGAGCCAGCTAAGGCAATGGCCACTATTTCGATGGTTCAGGAAGACGGATCAATTCAAGGCGGCATTCGAGGAGATGTATGGGACTGAATTTGTTGTCATCGAAGGAAAGGTTCTACTAGACGGTGATGATCAATCTGCGGAAAATGCAGGCTTGAACCCCAGTCAAGATGGCATTGCTCCGCGCCAGATCGACCCTGCGGAAGGGGCGATACCGTCAGTCGAAACGCTCCAGTAGCTTTTGTTCGCAATTTCCCGGCGGCGTCCTCGGATTTGGCTTGCAAGACTGCTAAGCCTCGGACAGAATGCAGTTGAAACAACCATCAGGATGACGGAGAACAGAGATGAAACGCGATTGATTTTATCTACACATGGAAGTTGCAAAGGCCCGGTCTAGCCGGGCTTTTTTATGCTTCGATTTCCTCGTTCCCGCCCCGCTCTATCTTCATTGTGCCCCGGGCCATTCGTGCCAATGAATGGCAGCTGGGGCTGCCGGTCCGTCCGAAATCAGGCAACAGGATCGTGCCTGGTTGCCTCGGGAGAGGCCTGCTCCTATTGTCTGTCGCCGTCATCAGGGATCCGATGAAGGATAACCTTAGCTAATTACCAACCGACAGCTCATCGCCAACCGAGCCGTGAAGCGAAGTCTTTGATCCTTCAAAAGGCTCAGGTTCGTTGAGCTTTCTAAGGCACTCTGGCTTGATGGCCGGATCGACTTCCAAGATGGGCTCCCACCTCCACGTCACCAGCCCGGTGCCGGACTTCTTCCAATGGTTATCGGGCAATGTGATGATCATTTGGTTAGGAAATAAATCCGTCCCCTTTTCCCGCTGTTGAGTATTCCCATCCTGGTAACTGACGCGGGTTTTCGGCGTCCGTGGATGAAGGCAGTGGCAGCGCAGGGCTGGTATTACGTGGCTCGATCGTGTCCCAGTGGGCGAAGTGTTTGCATCTAAGCTGACGAAGCATGGCCTGAGGAAGAGTTAATCAATGCCGAAGAAACAGCAGCGACGGTTGCTGACATTGAGCGCTCCATCCAGGCACAGAACAAGATGGCTGAACGACTCTGGGGCGATGGTCGGGAAGCTGAGGTGAAGGCGCTACTCGATGCCTCGGATGCTTTAAACCGGGCGCTCGATCGGATCAGGATTGGAGAGAGTCCCAAGGTTCTGCATTGATGGAGACAGTAGGCTGTTTGGGAGGTACGTGCTTACGCCATCAAAACCTCCGAATTCCTTGACTGGTGGCAAATTGATGCTAATTATCTTTTAAGGAGCTTGAGATTAGGTGACAAGGACGATAGAAGGCAGCACGTAGATATAGAAACCAACGAAAAAAGGGGACAGATTTATTTTTTTGCTTCGCTGTGCTGCGAGCTTCCATCGAATGGATTCGCTTGGATCAACTGGCAGCCGGCTCGAAAATAAATCTGTCCCTTTTTCCAAAATCTTGCTTAGGTTTGGATTGTTCTCAGGGGGAAGGGGGTGATACTTGGAACTTAGATCGCGTTTAATTTTCGTAGATACGAATATCTACGAAGGCAAAAATTTTCAGTTTTTGACACATAGTCTTGGCTCACTAAAAAACTTGATCGATGAAGGGCAGGTCCACCTCCTGATAACAGATGTGACGAAGGGTGAAGTCGTTTCACACATCCATAAGAAAATTTCCGTGGCATTGTCGGAGCTCAAGGCTATAAAAAAAAGCTCGATGATCCTTCGGAATTTGCCTGATTCACCCGCTCACGGCATTTTCGCGGAGCCAAACAAGGAGGAAATGGCTGCTACTATTATTGGAAACTTCGAAATGTTCTTGCGGTCAGCCCACGTAGAGACCGTATCGATCGATTCCGTTAAGCCTAGCTACGTTTTTGAGCGTTATTTTTCTGTGAAGGCACCGTTCGCGGAGGGTGATAAAGAAAAGGAATTCGCTGATGCGTTTGTTTTAAAGGCGTTACATGATTTATCAGAGGCTCGCGGGCATTATATTCATGTGATATCGAATGATAAGGACATGTTTCGTTATTCAGAGGATCATCCTAGACTTATTTGTAGCTCATCTATTGATGAGTACATTGACGCCGTGAATAAATCTGTCTCTATAGAACCCGCTGTTTTCGCGGCTTCGGCGCTCGAGTGTGTGCGTGGCGAGATAATGAACTTGATTTGTGAACAGCTGAAGGACATTGAGCATGAGTTCAAATACGGAGGTTGGGATTCCGAGTTAGAAGATCTTGAGGTTTTTGATATCGAGCTTATAACCGATAGTTTGATATCCGTTACTGATGAAGCGTGCGTCTATGAGTTAGGGTTTAGATTTAAAGCTAATTCTGTAGAGGTAGAAAAAGATTACGATCGAAGTCCGTTCGATCATGAAGATGGGCGATACGCTTTTGTCCTTGAGAATGTGTTCGAGCGGAGCTTTGATGGTGAGGTTTATATGCAAGTTACGATCTCCTATCAAGATAAATTGTTAGACACCGTTGAAATTAGTGACTATGAGTCACCTACGGGTTTGAAACTTTCGCTTCCGTATAACGAGACTGTCAGATATCTTGATATTAATGGTGAAACATAATTGTTTGGTGATGTTCACGGAATACGTAAATAGGAAAAAGGGGACGAAAAAAGGGGACAGATTTATTTCGCCGCACTGAAAGTCTTTTTTTACTGGTTCGGGAAAAAAGCTGTCCCTTTCCGTCTCCTTTTCCCACGTCCCTTCGCTGCGGCTTATGAGGACTCAAACGAGCGCCGCGAGAGTATTGACGCAAATTCCTACACAAACCTCGGAAATCAGCACATTGCCGCTTCAGGATCTGCAACTTATTGTCTCTCTGTCGCCCAGATGGCGATTCGGGTTTGGCGACTCGATTGAATGAAGAGCAGAAGCTCCTGCTACACTGCGGGGCTTTTTTGCAGTTGCAGACTGCTTTATGGCAGCTGTGCGCGGGAGACTTTCGAGTCTGCCGGTTCGCTTTCATTCCCGGTTCGCCAACCCGAGCACAGCTGCCACCCCATTCGTTTGGCGACGTTTGAGTGGTAGTCCTTATCAACTGAATGAAGGTACTGCTCATGACCAGATACATGCCCATCACCGGCATCGACTGCATCCCCGCAACCCTGCTCATCGATACCGAAGCGCCTCTGGACGTCCTTTTCGAAACCGCTGATTACCGTATCCGGACTGTGACCCAAGTCTTGGAAAATATCGCGTTCCGCTCGGACATCAGCTCAGACACGGTGGTGCTGACTGATTTTTGTAAATTGCTGACCACATCGTTACGCGATGGTTGTGATGTCATGGATGTGATTGGAAGACGATTGCGGGCGCAGGCGGCGGAATAATGAAGACGGGCGACTTATAAGTAAGCCGTCCGTTTCATAAGAGGAGAACGGGGACGGACTACGATTATGAGGCGGTCCAATTACAAGTGAACTCAAAATCGTGGTTTGTCCCCGGTGTCTAATCCGTTCGTCAGACAGGTAAATGATTAGCCGCATGCCCAGGCTGCGCATGAAGATCGATGCCTAGCGCATGAATGACCTTGAGTACGGTATCGAATCTCGGCGTTGATCCGGGTGCGAACGCCTTGTACAAGCTTTCTCACCCCATGCCAGAGTCTTTAGCGATCTGCGCCATGCCTCTGGCCCTGGCTACGCTCAAATCGCGGACTGTCCCCAGCTTTCTGGTTTCCGCCGATCGAGGTGGGTTGTATAGCGGCACTTACAGCAAGTCCTCGTCGTAGCTCACGCTGGGAAAGCATCCAATCAATTTATACTCCGCGTTTTTGCCCGGACACTCGCCAAGTTGGTTGGAACTTATATGAAAAAAGTAATTTTGGCACTCTCGCTGGTCACACTGGCGGCCTGCATGCCCTATCAATCAGTGACCTCGCCAGATCCAAATTGGATGCGTCTGGGTGGAAATGAGCCTGAAGGTTATCCAAGGACGTTTGTTGAGAACCTGAGCGGTCATTGCGCCCTGGTTACCGAGTCATGGTCTGATGGAAGAATCAACGGTCGTCTTCTATGGACCAAGAAGCAGTCCCGAAAAGCTATTACCTGCCCATAGGCGCCTGTGTAAGGGCCGATTCGTGCCGGGAAGAAGGGGAAAACCCCGAATAGGGCACCGCCAAATTAATGTATGCACTATCGTGGTCTGTCCCCCAGCTTTGCTGAAATACCATCACCAACAGTTTCATATCGCCCGGGTCTGCTGCGCCGCGAGCAATGCGATGGGTGATAGCGATTTTTGCTCGCAGATCACTGACAGATGAATGCTAAGCAGTGAACGTCTGCGTTTTCTGGATGAGATAATTCATGGGTGGACCGTATCCAGTTGGATACTGGAGGTCAAGATGCTGATGCTGGTCATCCCCCAGCATTCTCAATCCAAGGTAGGGGGGGGAGGGGCAATTTATTTTTGCTCCGCTGCGCTGAGAGTTTCCATCGAGTGGATCGCTTGGATCAGCAGCCGGCTGGAAAATAAAATCCGTCCCCTTTCCGATGCTTCCCGCTGCACCTGTTGCCTGAGGGGCTTAAGCTGATCACTCGCTCCGTGGTGATGGCTCCATGCTGGCAATTTCGCGGTAGGTAGGATTGAATAGCATGATCCACGAATGGAGTACGGGTCGGTCTATGCAGTTCAAGTGCGGGTTCAAGATCTTCGGTTTCGCTTTGGTTATAGCTACGGCGGCTGGTTGTAAGTCTTACACTGAGAAAGCGGCGGAGGGGTTGCCAAACTCCCATACAGCAGGTATTCGGGCGATAGAGAAGACGCTCACTATTGCCAGCGTAGATGGAGCAGATACCCTATATGCTTTGTATACGCAGCGGACCGAATATCGCTTATCCTCAGGAAACCATCGTCTGGAAGTAAAGAAGTGGACGGGAACGCGCGCGACTAGATCGATTTTTCGGGGCGTTAACCTGAAGGCCGGGCGGGAGTACGGTCTTAAGGCCGTGCCAAGTGAAGATTGGTGGGACTTTAGGATTGATGATATGGAAACTGGTGAGCGGATAGATACTCCGATCATCCCCTAAGCCTTCCACTCGTCCCCCTGATTGCGACGTTAATCTAACCCAAGGCACGTGATCGTGTTGACGACTGGCCGCGCAGCAGCAAGGAGCGCTTCGTTGAAGATTCACTCGGACTGGGTTGGCAATAAGGGTGCTTCTGCGGAAGCGCTCGAAGCTCTTCGTGTGGCGGCACCTAGACACCTGCCTGTCGATTATTACCAGCTATTAGAGTTCAGCGATGGAGGAGAATGCCCGCTATCGGCTCCTCCATTCAATTTCTGCCTTGATTCAGTGGACATGGCCTCCGACGTTGAGCAGATAGCTATTTTCAACAGAATTGCGCCTAGCCTATTTGTTTTTGGAAGCGATGGCGGAGGACAATTGTTCGCTTTCGATCTGCATGGGGCGGAGCCCTGGCCGATAGTTACGTTTGATGGCGTAGATCCAGATGGAAGCATAAAGACTGTGGCAAGCAGTTTTACCGAGTTTCTGAAGTTGGTCGGCTAAGTGAACCCTTACACGTTGGCGGCTACTCCGGTAGGCGAAGTTACGTGATTGTACGGCGCTTTTTTCAGTCTCTGTGGCATCTTGGCTGCATACAATGGCTCATACGCAAAGGCTAAATGACATGGACCTCCACGATCTCCTGGACCAAGTCGATGATGGTCAAACCTTCTTACGTTTTGCCCGTGCTCTGGCGGAAGACAGGGCAGCAGCGTCTCCAGAGGGCACAGATTGGCAAAACGATACGATAGAAAGCTTCCTAGAATGTGCCGTTGCTTGGGCGGAAGCCAGCGACTTCGGTATCAGCCAGGGGCTTGATGCGTCTAATCCCTGGCGTCAGTTTGCGGTTTTTCTGTACTGCGGCAAGATCTATGAATGAGCAAAACCGTCTTTGTAGCCAGCAATCTAGACAGCGTAGTTTGTGGTGACCCCTAACTGATCAGCGCGCTAGAAAATAATCTGTCCCCTTTTCCACATTCTTTCCAGTCGTCCCCTTTTCCAGGCTGACCTTCAAGGGCAATCGGACTTGCCTATCTGAAAGACTGTGATCGGAGCGCTGCTTGAGTCAATGATTGTGGGGAAAAGGGGACAGATTTATTTTTTTGCTGCGCTGCGCTGAGAGCTTCCATCGAGTGAATTCGATTGGATCGATTAGCCATCGTTAGAAAATAAAACCGCCCCCTTTCCCTTTTCCCCGCATTGCGGGCCAAGTCCTATAAGTGAGCGCTCCGTGAGTGATAACCTACGTGCTCTTCTATAAATGATATCGGACCAATTATGAAAAGCTGTGTGAGGACGCTCGGAGCTAGCCTCGCTAACAGTATAGTGATCCCCGCCGCTTGGTTATCGGGGCTTGTGACGATAGGACTCTTGTGGGGCATGGTAGAGTTTTCGTCCGGTAAGCTTACAGCCGAAGGACGTCAGCTCTTCCTGGCTTCTGTTTCTATTTTTTGCCTCGCCCTATGGCACTTGATACGGCGCAAGAGGCGAGCAAAAGCACTGGTAGCCTCCATCAACCTGAAAGAAGGTCTGAGCCTGGACGATACTCAACTGCTAGGCTACCCAAACCCCCAATTTTTTGTCTTTGACCTCTCCAACAAGAAGCTCGCTCAATGCCAAAGCACCACCGGCGACTATCAAATTCGAGACCTCACGTGGGTAACAGGCTGGCAATGTGAGTGGCAACGGATTGACAGCAGGGTATCGGGCGGGGTTCTTCAAATAGTCGATGGGGCGGGCATGAGTGTTCCAGCCGACGAGATTCGGCGTAGATTCATAAGATTCTCGCTGGTTTTGACAGTTGCCGATACAAGTCATCCTCTTCTCCGTTTTCCAATGAACCGGAGCGCAGCAGAAGGGTGGTGTACCCGGTGCAATTTACTTTTCAAATGCTAAACACGAAGTATCACGCCAGAAGATAATTATCTTTAGAACTCGCGGCAGCGCTGATGCTAATGGAATGGAATAGGGGAGCAGATTTATCTTCTAGCCGGCTGCTATTTAATCCAGGCAAATCTATTCGATGGAAGCTCGCAGCGCAGTCAAAAACAAATCTGTTCCTTTTTCCGTTCTCTTTTCCGCTTTTCCGTATGTCCTCGTTTCCGTTTCCGTTTCCGTATGGAGTCGGGGGCTCCTCATCGCAACAGCATACGAAATGCCGATTTGGGTTAATCATGTTCCTTCGCCCTCAGTATCATCGGTCAAAGCTTGATCATTCCGTATGCAGAAGATTGGTACAAAGGGGGATGGTGCCATTTCGCGCACTATCTACTTTTATAAACCATTGAAGGCGCAGATAAAACCTATGAACATCAGGAATATTCGGTTTTCTTATGTTGCAGTAGCGCTCGCAACTTTGGTGACAGCAAGTGCTTTTTCGTTGTCGGCCACTGCTGCAGGAGGGAGCGCTCCACCTGATCTTAGCGGTCTTTGGGTGGCTCCTGGCGCCGGACTCGATCCATCGAGTCGCGCTACCGGATCAGAGGGGGACGACTCACTTGGCGAGGCACCGGAACCGCTCTTCGGTACCCTCCCTGAATATAAAGGCGTGTACCTCGAAAGCTTCAAGAAGCGCAACGAGGCGTTGTCCAAACTTGGCGTCGGGTTCAAATCGACATGCAAGTTACTCGGCATGCCGACCATGATGTCTAGTTTGTACGCCGTAGAGATCCTGCAAACACCCAAGCAGATCAACTGGTCTCAGGAGCTCTATAAGGAGACACGCAGAATCTACTTGGATGGACGCTCTCATCCCGATCCCGAAGAAGTCCCACCAACGTTTAGCGGGAGCTCGATTGGACACTGGGAGGGAGATGTACTGGTTGTAGAAACTAAACACGTCCGCCAGGAAACCACGCTAGGGGAGTTTGCCCAAGCCGAAGATGCGATGGGCCATAGTCCACTTATGACCATCAAGGAACGTATCTTCATCAACGGTGACGGGATGCTTCAGGTCGATACCGTGGTTGAAGACCCAAAGGCGCTAGCCAAGCCATGGAAACTGGATCCGATTATCTTGATGCGCGCACCGAAGGGGACTGAATTTCTTGAGTACATTTGCGAGGACAACAACACTGAAACAATCGATCCGACAACCGGTCGGGAAGTCACTAATATCCCTGAGCGAAGCAGCCCGCCCTCGACCAATAAATAAACAATAGCGAGTTCGCCTCCACAATACGTGCACTTTGGTCTGAGTGCGAATAATAATGAAGGATTCGTCAATTGAATATCAAATCTACACTTCTTGGTTTGGCCCTGATTGGTGTGCCCGCCACTTTTGCGTTTGCTCATCATTCCTACTCGGATTTTGACATGAGTAAAATGGTGGAAATCAGCGGTATCGTAGCTGAGGTTCAATATCGAAACCCGCATGTCTGGGTGTTCGTTGATGTGGATGATCAGGGGCAGCCCCAAAGCTGGGCTGTTGAGGCAGGTGGACCAAACATCCTAATGCGCCAAGGATGGAAGGCGAACACGCTGAAGGCCGGCGATAAGGTAGATATACAGCTGGCCCCGATGAAAGATGAAACTAAGAGGGGGGGCGCTCTCCAAGCGATGCGCTTTCCTGACGGTAAAGTCATCGGAACGTGGAAATAGCCTCTGCGCTGGGACGGCTGAAATCTTCTTCGGTATGAAACCATATCGGCGCCGATGTTGAGTCGGTTCCGAAGCGTCACGTCAGAATTCTCGATCCGTTATAAACAGTAAGGCGCATCACACAGGCTTTCGCCAGCAGCGGTAATGGCTGGGGCGATGTCTTGCAAATAGATTCTTCCTCTACGTACTCGTGTTTGGCCTGCTCGATGAATTCAGTGCCTTCTACAATCATATTCTTATTATGAGCTTCATCCCTGATGGATATAGGTCGCTCCCAATAGAGTGTATCCAAAGTCGGTAATCTGAACGGTGTTTCCAACGCTAACTTACTGCCCATTATCAGGCATTTGCCTTGGTAAGCGCACTAATCTTGTGCGTCTTTATTGGAGGCTAAAAACTCTACCTGTGCTGCTATAAATGCCGATTTGGGATATCAAATTAGCCCGATATCACATTAGCTTGATTGGCTGAAATATTCCCAGCATGAGAAATGCCCTCATCACTTTTTGACTGAAATTGGGCGTCTCTGGTGGATTGAAGCAAGGTGCACATGGCGGAACCACAGAAAATATAATAAGAGACATACACAATGCGCGCAGCAAGAAGTATTCCTTTCGCTTCAGCCATTCTGATCTATGCGCTTTGCCAACAGGCGCAAGCTTATAAGTTGTATGATGAGGATGATGGTGCAACCTTTCTGAATGCAGATCTGATGGGGGCGGTAGGTTTTTTTACCCTCAATAGAAACTATCTGGGCGATCCTGATAGAAACCCAAGTCGAATGAACTGGCAAGAGGGCATTATCAAGTACGGCTTTAGCGGTGCTACCGATAAAATACCTGCAGGTTCGGTATACGGTGGTTTCAGCCTTCTCAGTACAGGCTCTTTTGGTGATGGCGACCCCGGCGGCGTTACTGCTGGTAACGAGCATGCCACCACGGTTGAAGAGGCCTACATCGGTTGGCGCTCAGGCGAAATGTTTCCTGCGCTGGGTCAAGACGGTGTGGATTTATCCATTGGCCGTCAGTTGGCTGCAACTGATAGTTTCATGGTCGTAGAGGACGGCTTCTCACCAGGCAATGCTTTTAATCCAGACCCCAATCTGCCATACGGTTCGTTCGACCGCGGCGGTGCTTACACTTTGGGAATGCGCTTGGCATTTGCTAACACCGCAGTACTGCGTTTAGGTGGAGATGAAGGCCTGCATGGTGATCTGATGTGGATCAAATCGAATAACCGTATCGAGGGTGAAGCTGAATTTGCAGTTACCAACATTGACTACACCACGGACTTCGGCACCATCGGCACCACTTACATTCAAGGCCTCGATGTGAACAAGAAATGGGTCCAGGGCGTTACTGCCGAGCGCGACAGCCTTAAGGCCTACAGCATTCGTGGTGAAAGTAGATTAGGAATTGAAAATGCTGATTTTGCTTTTGAAGTTGCCCTTCAGAACAACAAAGGTCGCACCGAAAATGGGATGTACTTTGATGTGGGCTACACCTTTGCTGACGCCTTTTGGAAACCCCTGCTGAGCTTCCGACAGTCGCGTTTCAGTAAAGACTGGGATCCGATCTTCCCAGGTGGCTACCGTAAGCGTTTCCCAGGTGAGGTAGGGGCAGGCTATGCCGGTCCTACTACTAATAATTACAAAACGAACGACGTGTTCCTATCGCTTCACCCCACTGATGATCTGTCCCTCAATGCTCAGTACTTCGTATTCACTCAACTGAGTGATCGCGATAAGGGGGACATGGGAGGCAAAGAGCTTGATCTTTCCGTGGATTGGATGGCTACCGAGAACATCGTAGTTTCCCCACTGATTGGTTTCTTTAAACCTAATCGCTGGCTGGGGAATGGTGGCCTACAAAGTGGTGATGACTCCATCGCCACTCTCATGCAGCTAACTGTGTGGTTCACTTATTAATTAGGTTGTGGGCTGCAGAGGACCCAGTCGTGGCTCCGCTGCAGTCTTGAAAATGTCTTATGAAGGCTCAGTCGTGTGCCGCGAGTGGCAGAGACGCAAATTCCTACACAAACCTCGGAAACCAGTGCATTGCAGCCTCAGGATGTGCAACCTGTTGTCTCTCTGTCGCCCAGATGGCGGTTCGGGCGTGGCGACTCGATTGAATGAAGCGCAGCAGCTGCGGGGCTTTTTTGCAGTGTTTATGGCAGATGTGCGCGGGCGACTTATAAGTCGCCCGCCTCACAAGATGGGAGAGCTTTAAAACGCAAGGCATCTACCCCTTTCTCTGATAGCGTTACGTGAAAGGGACATGGATGGGTACAACGAATGGGCAAACCAGTTGTTCCGATGTCTATTCGGAATGAGGACCGTTAATGCCGTACAACTACACGAACGGCCGCTACCTGGTCTTCAAAGGCCGGAGCAGCGACGGGGCGCCCTTGGGCCGGATTCACCAGGACGGAAAAGTTCGAAACCTCCTGGGTGAGCCGCTGTACTACATAGATATGGACGAACATGCGTTCTGTTCGATCGATTTTACCTTTCAGGGCACTATACAAAAATGCCGCGACACGTTTTGTGTGCTCAGCGACAAAACGCTTTTCACATTTTCCGAGATGAAAGTTAAGCCACTGGGAAACGAGACCGAGGAGCAGGCGCTGCACAGGGAGTTCAAAAGGAGGGCGCTAAGTTTGGCAGGGCAGATCGTCCAAGCGAAAAATGAGATGGTGCAGGCACGCTTGGATATGACCTGGTCCGATTTAAACCCCTTGCGTCGTTTCCGTGCCTTCTTCACGAGCCGAGCCCGCAGGAAGCGAGCATCGCTGGGGTGGCGTTACAGTGGGTTAGCAAGTGATCATGAGCTCAAATCGAAGTCTGTCCCGATCTCCTCATCGTCACTTGCGACAATGGTCTTGTGGGCTGCGGATGCAAGGAAAGCGCGGGCAGACGACGATTATGAAACGGTCCGATTACAGGTGAACTCAAATCGTGGGCTGTCCCCAGCTTTCTGGTTTCCGCCGATCGAGGTGGGTTGTATAGCGGCACTTGCAGCAAGTCCTCGTCGTAGCTCGCGGTGGGAAAGCATCCAATCAATCTACACTCCGCGTTTTTGCCAGGACACTCGCCAAATGGATTGAGACTTATATGAAAAAGGTAGTCTTGGCACTCTCGCTGGTCACACTGGCGGCCTGCATGCCCTATCAATCAGTGACCTCGCCAGATCCAAATTGGATGCGTCTGGGTGGAAATGAGCCTGAAGGTTATCCAAGGACGTTTGTTGAGAACCTGAGCGGCCATTGCGCCCTGGTTACCGAGTCATGGTCTGATGGAAGAATCAATGGTCGTCTTCTATGGACCAAGAAGCAGTCCCGAAAAGCTGTTACCTGCCCATAGGCGCCTGTAATAAGGGCTGGCTTCGCGCCGGGAAGAGGGGGACAAATCACGATTTTGAGACCGCTAAATTGATGTACGCAATATTGTGGTCTGTCCCCAGTCTTTCTTGTAAACGCATCGGTGGTGAGGCGGGCTGGTTCCAGGTGAACTCAAAAAGCATGGTCTCTCCCCAGCCTCGCATCTTTGATTTCGCTCAATCCGGCCTCGGAACTTTTTCTTAAAATGATGTCAATTTGATAGCCTGTCGCGACGCTCAATAAAGTAGGATCAACCAGTGCCAGGCTGTTTCCTGGCAGGTTCAGGAACGTATGAAATGAAAGTGATTCTTGCGATGGTATTGATGTTCAGCGGCTACGCCTTTGCCAGTTGTGGCAACATCGATGATCATGACCAGCGCGCCTATTGCAATGCCAGGGAGAGTGGCAGCAGTTGCGGGAACATCGATAATCACGATTTGCGTGCGGCGTGTAACGCCGAGTTAGGGGGCAGTTCTTGCGGCAACATCGATGATCATGACCAGCGCGCCTATTGCAATGCCAAGCAGAGCGGCAGCAGTTGCGGCAACATCGATAATCATGACTTGCGTGCGCGGTGCAACGCGGAGACGGGTAGCAGTTCCTGCGGCAACATTGATGACCGTGACCAGCGCGCCTACTGCAATGCCACGACCGGCAGCAGTAGTTGCGGGAATATCGACAATCATGATCTGCGCGCTCAGTGTGAGTCCATGAAGCGCTGATTGGGGGCATCGGCGGTGGGGTGGGTATGGAACCCTGCATAGCGTTCTGCCGTGCGATGTATTCGCGTCGACGCTGATGAAGCAAACGCGCCCGAGGACGATTAATCAATGCCCAAGAAACTTCAGGAAAGCAAAACAGCAACGGCTGCTGACATAGAGCGTTCTATCCAGGCACTGAACAAAATGGCTGAACGCCTCTGGGGCGACGGTCGGGAAGTTGAGGCGAAAGCCCTGCTCGATGCCTTGGATGCTTTAAACAGGGCGCTCGACAGGATCAGGATTGGGGAGAGCCGCAGGGTCCTTCATTAATGCTTGAAGAGGGGCGCCCACGATATGAAACGGGCCGATGACACGGGGCCCAAATCGTGGTCTGTTCCCGGCTTCACAAATAGTTTCGTCTCCATTCAAGCTCGATACGGCTATGGGGTCCGAAACTGATGCAGCGCCACCATTATCGCAATCATCACCGCAGCAATTCCTAATCCCATCGTCCAGTTCGACTCGGGCGTATCCTTGAACCACATACCTTTACGCGGGTAGCGCCCCAAGCTGATGAGCTTGACTATCGGCCAACCGACTGGAAAGAAAATAGCCCGTCCCACAGGTTCGAGAACGAATTCCAATAATGCGTCCAACATCGTAGCTCCCCCTCGCACATGCGATCCTCGGCAAGCGTATCGCAAGCACGCCTTGCGTAGTAAACGGACGCCCACTTATGAGACGGGCTGATTTACAGGTGAGCTCAAATCGTGACCTGTCTCCGGTTTTAGTCATGCCCGCTTGTTCAATGGCCATCGCGATTGCGCTGCAGCCACTCATCGACGACTTCTCCGAGCGTTTTAGGGGGGCCATTATGTATCCAGGCCATAAAGCCTCTATCAAACTTAAACTTCGCGCCGCAGTACTCCAGCATGAATCTGCGGACGTTCTGTGTGTTTCGGTAATGCTTGCAAACTGGCGTATCTCTTGTGAGCTGATCACTGTGCCAATTAAAACTCATGGGGCAGGCTCCATGCTGAATGATAGGTTGAAGTGACGTCGCCAGGCGGTGACGGGAGCACTTCGTACTCATGTCTAATAAGCAGTTTAAGACCTCTGATAGCGGCGCCCACTGCCCATTTTCGATACTCTCCCACGCCTGCCCTCAGGTAACCCAAGCCATTCAAGGAAGAGTCATGAACAGGACGCTCTGTACCGCGCTAAGCATTTCGATTATTGCGTCATCTGCTGGGTGCGCCACAAAACCTGTGAGGGAACCGTTCAAAGCCCCCCAGATTTACGGCTATACCTTGAACCAACCGCTGTCCAGCGATGAGTTCAAGGCGCTTTCCGCTACCGGAGCAGAGTCGCTCACGGGCTACAAGGTCTACAAGCGCGTCGATGACCAAGGCGATACCTACGAGGTCGTTCTCGATCATCAGGTTCGCCCGGATTCCATTAGGAAGAAGAGTCGTGCTTTTACAAGTCAGCCTGAATGTGAGGCTGAGTTTGAGGCGCAGGTCGCCCAGTTGGAGCAGCTCCTTGCCAGTCACGAAAGCCGTACACCAGTGCCGGGTGATCGTTATGTCGGCTTGTACACTACGAAATGCAATTTCAATCGGCACGATCAATCCCCAACCTATCGTTATGCCCTGAGCCTGTCCGAGAGCATTCTCGCTCCACCATCGAAACGAGGCCTGGGCGATAAGATCCATGACGCCTACGGGGCCGCCTGGATGACGGTGTTCACCATCGCCCTGTTGCCGTTGGTGCTGGTTGGTTTGGCCGTTGATAAGGCCACCGATTGAGTTTCGTTCGGTCTTGGTTTTTATGGGGAGGGAGGTAGCCCGCGATTTTGAGGCCACTCGGGAAAAACGGTTGCCTACACTGGACAGCTCACTCATCGAAGGACATTGAATGCTCATCGTCTTCAGCGGCCTCCCCGGCACCGGAAAAACGACCATCGCCCATGATCTCGCCGCTACGACAGGCGCCGTGTACCTGCGGATCGATACGATTGAGCAGGCGATTCGAAACTCCGGCGCGCTTGCGCAAGATGTGGGGCGCAGTGGTTACAGGGTTGCCAATGAACTTGCCCTGAGTAATCTTCGTTTGGGTCGCACAGTCATCGTTGATTGCGTCAATCCCGTCCTCGAAAGCCGAATCGCGTGGAGCGAAGTTGCCTCGCGGGCGGGTAGTCGCTTGGCAAATATCCAAGTGATTTGCTCCGATAAGCATGAACATCAGCGCCGGGTAGAAACAAGGAGGGGTGATATTCCCGGGCTGACGCCGCCCACCTGGCAGTCTGTACTGGATCATGAATATGAGCCGTGGGATGAAGTTCCGTTTTGCATAGACACAGCCCTGGTCTCTGCGGTGCAAGCGGTCTCGATGGTCATTGACCGATTCCTGCCCAATGAGTAGCGCAAATCCAGTGTCAGGCCCCAGCAGGCAGTGAGCATTGCCTCGTAATGAATTGACCGGCGGTCCGACCTTTTGGAATTACTGCCGCCGGGCGGACTCCATTCATCGAGGAATATGTATTCCTCAATGGCGGTGAACTCCGCCCGAGGTAAATGGAATGACGTCGTTCGAAGAATTCAGGGCCACGTCCCATGAGCTTCTCAAAGAGTTGGATGCCGCGACGATAAAAATGATGATGCTGGTTTCTGCGAAAGAGGTATCCGGTCCTTCTTGGGATGATGCTACCCAGCGGCATCATGACGCTGTAGATGCTTGGCATGCCTTTCTCAATATCCCTACGAATTTCGCGGCGAATCCGCCTCTTCCCTGAGGGCGCGCAAGGAAGAGGATGGATCGAGCTTCGTTATCCTTCTGTGCAGAAGAGGCCACAGGGATCAGTCAGGCTTGTACGGCACAGATTCAGGGGATAGATTTCCTTTCCTGGTCCGGGGTGAGGCTGGCTGGAGCATCCGGTTCTGCGACGCTCCGCCCCAGCAACCACTCACTAAACACCCGCACCTCCGCCTGCCGCTCCCGCCCTGGCACACACACCACCGTATACCGCGCCCCCGCCAAACGAACCTCGGGCCGGTAATCAACCAACTGCCCATGCGCAACCGCCTCAGCCACCAGCACATTGCTGGCAAGCACCAGCCCGTGCCCGGCGATCGCGGCCTGCAGTGCATGCTGTTCCTCGTCATAACGCCGCACGCGCGCGTTCTCCAGCCAACCCGGGGTACCGGCCTTGGCGCACCATGCAGGCCAGTCAACCGCTACGCTCGCGCTACTCAGCCATGGCACGTCGATCAGTTCGATAGGCGAGCCCGCGGCGGGTGGTTGCCAACCGGGGCGGCAATAAACGCCAAAGTACTCATCCAATAAAGGCTGTTCGAACAGCTGTGGGTCGGGCCTGAACAGGGCGCGGATTGCCAGGTCGATGCTGGCGTCACGTCGCAGGTCCACCACGTCATTGCTGCTGTGCAGGCTGATGTCGATCTCTGGATGCAACCGATGAAAGTCCCCGAGCCGAGGGATCAACCACAGGCTGGCGAACGCTGGCGTTGTGCTTACCACCAGCGATCGCGTGGTACACGATGGCGACAGTATTTGCAGGCCCTGCTGGATATCGAGCAGGGCGCGGTGCATGTAAGGGTGAAGGCGCTCGCCGTCGGCGCTCAGGCGCACGTTTTGGCTGGAGCGTTCGAACAGACGCACGCCAAGGAACGCTTCAAGGCTTTTGACCTGATGGGAGATCGCCGCCGGGCTGACGTTCAATTCCTGGGCCGCCGCCTTGAAGCTGCCCAGCCGTGCGGCGGACTCGAAGCCGCGCAAGGCGGTGAGGGGCAGTTTGGCGAACATGGGCGGGTAGGTTACTCAGGTTGAGCGTGGCTCAATTTAGCTCAATTGTGCGCGGGTGCTCAACTTGCCAGGCTGTGGTCTTCCAATCCCGCCAAGGAGCCCACCGATGCAAGGCACACCCCGTAAAATCCTCCAGGCCATCCTCTACGAGGCCGGCGGTGTCCTGTTCGTGGCCCCGGCGCTCGAGCTGACCTACGAACAAGGAATGGGCTACTCAACCCTGCTGTCGCTGGTGATCTCCGCCGTCGCGCTGGCCTGGAACATGCTTTTCAACGGCCTGTTCGAGTGGTGGGAGCGTCGCCAACCCAGCCGTCAGCGCAACTGGCAGCGACGACTGCTTCACTCCCTGGGATTCGAAGGCGGCTTGACGCTGATTCTTACCCCCGTGATTGGGGCATGGTTGGGCATCAGTTTGTGGCTGGCGCTGGTGACTAATCTGGGGCTGTTTGTGTTCTTCTTTTTTTACTCGCTGGTTTTTCAATGGCTGTTTGATCGGGTCTTTGATGTTCCGCTTTCGGCGCAGTCCGGTCAGGGTTCTGCGTCCAACGCCCGCAGCCTTTCAACACAAGGTGGGATGCCCGGACGGTTACGTTCGTAAGGCAACAGCTCTCCATATGGTGGCAATTAAATGGCATTATTGGCGCTCACCTAAGGAGAGGCGCATGCAATTTTTACAAAAGGAAAAACGCCATTACTTGACTGACGAGTTCATCGGCACGGAGCAAGGGTGCGGCATATTCATACCTGCCAACAAAGCGCTCTACAGCTTTGTGCGAGAAAATCCCAGTCATACCGATCATGCGCAGGTGGCTTCAAAGGCGCTGATCATTGGTCGCAGCCTGGCGGCATCGGTCGAGCGTCGCACCAAGGATGAGGAGGATGGCTATGAGGGTTCCACGGGAGGCTTCTATGCGCGGTTGGCTAAATCTATTTGCAGCTCGGATGTAGGTTTGGAAGCGTCCTTTCTTCCAGTCGGGGAAAGGCTTGCCGGATCTGTCTGTATCGCGGTGCACAAGGTTCATTCCCGGCTCTGCGAGGCCATCAGTGCCGTCACTAACAAGGACGCGAGCAGCTTCGCTTCGAAGTATCTGCATTTCCATTATCCGACTTTGTTTCCAATGGTCGATTCGCGAGCCAGGGAGGCGCTGAAGTGGATCGCGGATGAGGAGGGGCTGGTTTTCGCTCCGACCACGGCGGGTATGTCGAAAAACTATGCGACCTACATAGACTTCTACTTACGCGTTCGCAGCCTGTTTGAAGAAGAACTTGGCCGGGAAATCAGTCTTAGGCAGATGGATAATATTCTGCTTAATCGCTACGACAATTGGGTTTAGGAGACAGCATGAAATGGACTGTGGTCGTTGCGATCGCGATCGCGATTCTGAGCGGGTGCACGACAGGGCCTGCCTGGAAGATATCCAGCGAGAGTGAAGTATTCCCCAAAAGAACCAGTTTGATCGTCACGACTGGAAATTACACAGCGGGTAACTCGTTTCTTAATATTTCGAACATATTTCCAGTTGTCCGTAAAGAGGGCGAGGAGATTTACGTCGGGCTGATGTCCAATGGAGATGTTCGGATTCCGATCGCAACGGCTCAAATATGGATTGATCAGAACGAGGTATGGACAATCTCATCACAGGAGACCCCTATGATCTTGGGGAGGCCATCCCTGGATTATGTGTTGGGGCCACCTTCGGAGCTCGCAAGGCAAGCCCAGGCGCAGGGTTTGAATATTTACAAAATATTGGGTGGTTGCGCAGTGACTGGAGGGGACAAAGCCAAGGCAATTCTTAAGCAGATGCTCAGGGGCAGCGTTTTAAGATTCAGGACGATTGGTATCGATAAAAACGTGTCTGCGACCCAGGAAGTCGTCTTGGACGAGTCGTTTTCTCAATCGCTCGGATGGGCTGGGATTGATCAGAAGAGTTTATAAACCTCCGCATTGCGTCTGGCGTGGGTTGTATCTAGCGTCAGCATTAGCGGTCCCGGTGGTCATTAAGCGATTCCAATCGAATGCGTAGACCGGAAATAAAAGGGGATGGATTCTAGTGCTGTGCTGACGCGTTCCTGAAAGGGAGAGCGGTTTTGCTTGGATCAGTTGAGACTGCTTGGGAAATAAATCCGCCCCCTTGTTTCAGGTGCTAGAAGAACTCATCCAGAAGCCGATAAAAATAAATTTGATCCTGATCGACTTCCAGCACTCCGTATCGCCGCAGAAACGGCGCTACCCATTGTCCTCCCAACTCCCCGGCAATGTCCCGAGTTGCCAGCGCCAAGTCCTGATGTCGATCCGCAACCCCCAGCCGACCGCAATCGATGAAGCCCGTAAAACGACCGTTATCGATGATGATATTGGGCATGCACGCGTCGCCGTGGGTCACGACGAGGTCTTGTTCGGCGGGTTGGCGGTTTAGCAATTTTTCAAAGAGTAAGGCGGGGGCGAGTCCCTGGTGCTCTTCGTCCAATGCCTCATGATCGACAAGCCCGGCTTCCATCCGGGCCCGGGCCTTGGCAATGCGATGGTGGGCGCTATGGTCGAAGGGGCAATCGACCGGGTCGAGTTGATGGAGTTGGCGCAGGGCGTCGGCGATGACATCGACCTTGGCTGCCTCGCCGATGGGGGCTGACAGCAGGTCAACCCCCGGCACTGCGCTTAACAACAGCCAGTCCCTGTCAGTTGTGTGGGCTTCATCAAGGACATGGGCGCAAGGTGTGCCGGTAGACGCCAGCCAACGCAGCCTTGCCGCTTCGTCGCGTAGCTCGCTTAAGGGGCCAGCCGGTTCTGTCTTGATGAACAGGGCGGGTGTGCCGGGAGCATCCAGGCGAAAGACCGCGGCATCCGAACAGCCGCCGGTCATGGGGTGCCAGCTGTGATACTTGAAGCGCTGCTGCCAATCGCTCGGGAGTTTCGCGATCATTTCTTCGTGTAACGGGGTGGCGGTTGATTCTTCCTGGGTGTTCACCACTGCTCCTTGGAGAGGCTGGATCGACCGTTATGAAAGCACGCATTGGCCCGCCGGGCAGGGTGTCATTGGTCGGCGACTCGTCTAGACCGGGGTTTATACGGGGATCAAGGGTTGTCATGCAGGTTGATGGGGACTACCCTGAAAATGTTTGGATTGTTACGAGGTTTTTCTAGCGTGGCGATTTTTGATCAACCCACTTAAGGATGAGGTGAGCACGATGTTTTCTCATGAAGGTACTGCAATAGAGGTGTTGCTATTCATTTTTGGCTTTGCCGGGTTTGCCCTGGCACTGTGGTTTATTCATGCCTATTTCGAGCGGAAGGTTAGAAATGGTGTAAAAAAACAACATTCCGCTCATCGGGGCAGTTGAGCATCGGCTGATGCTTCCCCAAGTATTTACCCTCAGAAACAACAAGCCCGCACACTCGTGATGAGGTGCGGGCTCTTGATGACTCAAGCCTGCAATCAGAGACGCATGCCTTTGAACGGGTTCCAGCCTTGCTCACCTTTCACTTCTTTGAGGTAGTACGCGTAGTTGGTCATGAGTGCGTACATCATCGACAGGGCGATGCTCAGGCCCGTGTTCAAAGGCCGAGGAAACTCCATGCCGATGATTGCGAAGATCACGCTCAATGCGATGTTGATCGCCAGGAAAATCCCAAGCAGGGCAAGATTTTTCTTCCACAGGCCCAGGACGAACAGGTAGATAGGGCCGAAGAAAAACGCGATCACGTTGGCGTTGATGAGGATTTTCTTCTTGAAGCCAGGCAGCGTCTTGACGGCTTCCTTGTAACGCGGGTCGTTTGGTGCCCCATGGGTTTCAAAGAAATCAAAACGTTCCTGCCACTTCGCGCTGTACTTACCGGCGCTTTGCACTTGTTCGGTGCTGCTCATTTTTTAAGGCTCCTGTTTTCCATGAATGTTTTTTTCTTCCGAGAAATCCTGTGCCCTGTGTTTAGAGCATTGATTGCCTTGGTCTTTGTCTAGAGGCTCACGTGAATTGCCAGAGGTGCTTATTCTGCCGTTTTATGGTCGTAGGTGTGGAACATTCCGTACTGGCCGTTTAAGCACTCATCTGGTCTGTGACGTGCTTCACTGTATTCGTGTCAATGGGCTCTTATCACTCCAGGGCAGTCCGGTAATCAGTCGCCTTCCGGTACTTTTCATCTCTGGCCTGCTGGCAATTAGACGTTGTCTGGGGGGTGAGGCGGCCTTTGCCCGTCGAAAAGTTTTCGATATGAAGATTGAGCCTCATACTCCCAGCTTTTACACAGTGGATAACCAGAAGGCCATCTCTTGTCGAACGTTGAACCTCACCTGCACGAGCTAAAGCTCAAACACATTTACGACGGTTTCAAACAGCTGATTCCCATCTCTCTTTTCGTCGTCGTGTTCGGCGTCGCTTTTGGCCTGGCTGCTGCACAAACCGGCTTGAGTGATACGTCAGCCGTGCTCATGAGTACGCTGGTTTTTGCCGGTGCTTCTCAATTTGCCGCGCTGGATCTATGGGGTCAGCAAGTCCCGGTCGTTCCGCTGATGATCACCGTCTTCGCCATCAACGCCCGGCACTTGTTGATGGGCGCGACGCTGTATCCGTGGCTGCGGGAGTTACCCGTAGCCAAACGCTACGGTGTCATGCTGGTTGTCTCGGACGCCAACTGGGCCATGGCGATGCAGGCGTTCAATCGTGGCAAGCCGGGGCTCGGGATTTTGTTCGGCGGTGGCATTGCGCTTTGGGTGGCCTGGATCCTGGGCACTTGGCTAGGCCTTCATTTTGGTAGCGCCATCGAGAACCCGGTCAGTTTCGGCCTCGATATGGTGATGGGCTGTTTCCTGTTGGCGATGGTTGTTGGCGGGAAGAAAAACCTGCGCATGTTCATCATCTGGACCGTGGCGGCCTGCTCATCACTGCTGGCCTACTGGTACTTGCCGGCGAACAGTCATGTCGTGGTCGGCGCTCTGGCGGGGGGAATTCTGGGCGCGCTATGGATGGAGAAAAAACAATGAATATCGAAACGGCGGGTTATGGCACGTTGATCGTCATATTGATTATGGCTGTCGTGACATTGGCGACTCGGTGGGGCGGTGTTTTCGTGATGTCGTTCGTGCCGATCAACTATCGGGTGCAGCAATTCATCACGGCCATGTCGGGCTCGGTGTTGGTGGCGGTGCTGGCTCCGCTGGCCGTTAAAGGTGATAACGGCGCGCGCTGGGCGCTGCTGAGCACGGCAATCGTCATGCTGATCCTTAAGAAACCGCTGCCGGCGATTGCGGCCGGCATATTGGCAGCGGCTCTAGCCAGGCAGTTCTGAACGACCGAGTCGCCCGCGAACAAGCGGGCGACTGATTCCAATCAACACCCAGGTCAAAAACTCAGCGCAGCCGCTTCTCCGAACGAGTGATCCTGTACACCCGTCATAAAGTGCAACGACATCTTCTGTGGCGCTTCGATGGGTGGAATTTCAAAACTTCCCACCACCTGACCCTGAAGCGCACTCAGCCGCATCGACTCTTCTTCCTTTAACTTTGCCATTCTCGCGTGGTTCGCTGCGATTTCGTTGAGAGTTGACACGGTACATCTCCGTTTGCTGACCAAGCATTGATTAATTTGCCGCCGCGTCAGAATTACGTCGTTCTTGGCTGCTGAGACAGGCCAGTGCAAACCCTGAGCCAGACGCGGCCGTCCATTGGCCTCGACATTTAACAGGTGACGAATGGCGGGGCAGACGTGCATCGACGCCGGCAACGTTTCAACCATGCCTCAACAATAAGTCACTGATAATACAAACCGCCTCTGGCAGGCTCAGTCGGTATTGGCGTTGCAAACGCCTGGCGCGCGCGCCGAATGCCGGTGCGCGACGACCACGCCAACCCCGATCAGGCTGGTGGCCACCGCCAGGAGCAGAATCACCTGCTGCGTTCCAACCGGTGCAGCCAGTACCGCGACCAACAGGCCCGCGAACGGTTGCGACAAGTTGTTGAGCAGGGTAATGACGCCAACGGTCTTGCCGAAATCCTGGGGAGGAATGACTTGCTGGCGCAGGGTGCGGAAGTAGACGTTGAACATCTTGTCGAAACCGACGATCAGCAGAAAACCGACGACATAACCCCACATGTTCGGGCTGAGCGCGGTGATGAAGGCGCCAGCGGCGATCAGCGTATAGGACAGTACTCCCAGGAGTTTCAAGGGCAAGCTCACCCGCGCCAGGAAGAACAGAATGATGATGGTGGTGACCGCCCCGGCCGCCTGTAACCCGGCGTAATCGTCCTTACTGGCGCTGTATTGGCCGATGACCATGGCGGCCGAGGTGGCGAGGGTGACGCCGATGATCAGGTTGACGCCCACCGCCAGGCCGATGATTTTTTTCAGCTCCGCCAGGCGACGGATATGGCCGAAGGCAATGCGCAGCGGGTTCAGCCAGAGGTCGTGATGCTGCTCGAAGGTTTGCAGCGTGACCGAACTGGTGCGCTGCCAGTACAGCATGGCCAGGTCCGCCAGCAGGAACATCCCGGCAATCGCCAGCACCACCCAGTGCCACGCCCATACTTCAAGCAGCAGCGCAGCGATCAGCGGGCCCAGTACCAGCCCGGTCTGGTCGGCAATTTGTGAATAGGCCAGGGTCTTGGTGTAGGTGTAATGCCTGAAGATGTAAGGCATCACCACTTCGCGAGCCATGATGCCTTGGGTGGTCAGAACACCGCACAGGGCCGAAAGGGCGACGATCCAATAGATACCGCCGAAGACGCCATAGAGCGCGACCGCCACCCCGCAAGCTACGGCGCGATAGACCTGGCTGATGTGCAGGATACGAATTGGCGGAAACTTGTCGCACAGCGCGCCGCAGATCGGGAACGACAGGTAGCGCGGCAAGGATTCGACGAAGAAAGCCAGGCCCGCCCAGGAGACGCTGTTGGTGGTCTGGAAAACAATCAGCGGGACGATGAACAGTAAAATCTGGTCGGCCAGCCGGGAGAGGAACATCGAGACGAAAAAAGCCAGGTAATCCTTGCGCATGAAGCTCCTTGATCGCGGGTTGAAAGCGTCATTCTGTCCTGGCGACGACGGTAGCGTGATATGGAACTAATATCACCGTTAGTCTCTATATCTTTACAGGGGATATCCCCTTTTTTGAGAGAACTGCCATGTTCAAATCGCGCTCGTTGATTGCTGCAGTTACCTGTTTTGCCCTGGCGGCGGGCCCTGGCATTGTTGTCGCAGACCCGGGCAACGGCAAGGGAAACGCTCAATTCGATCAAGGCCCCGGTCACGGCCAGGGAGGCAAAGGCGGGCAGGGCAACAAGGGCGGTCAAGGAAATCCCGGCAACAAGGGCAATAAGGGCAACCAGGGTGGTGGCGGCGGCGATTGGCATAACGGCCCGAGCATCGATCGCAGTGGCATCCTGGGTGTGATTGGCGGCTATCGCGATTACTGGAGCCCTGGCCCGGCATTGCCGCCGGGCATCCAGAAAAATCTTGCCCGGGGCAAGCCGTTGCCACCCGGTATCGCCAAGAAACTCGACGGTCGACTGCTGGGGCGGCTGCCGCACTATGACGGTTATGAGTGGCAACAGGTCGGTACTGACCTGATCCTGGTGGCGATCGCCACTGGCATCATCTATGAAGTGCTCAACGGGGCGTTTGATTAACCCGGTGTTCCAACGAAATGGCAGCCTCTTCGGAGTAGTGCCTGTTAGTTGAGAAACGGAACTTGTGGGAGCGGGCTTGCTCGCGAAAGCGTCGGGTCAGTCAACATCAATGTTGAATGACACACCGCCTTCGCGAGCAAGCCCGCTCCCACAGTTTTTCCGAGTTGTCTCAGGTATCGCATTCACCACAGGTTTCGTATCAGTTTTCCAGTTGGCGCAGGCGTTTGTACAAGGTATTGCGACTGACCCCCAGCCGTCGTGCCAAGCGCGAGATATTCCCGCCCACCGCCTGCAACTGGCGGTTCAGGTCCTCGGCATCGTTCAGGTCCACCGTCAGCGGCTCAGGCGTTTCCACCGGCTCCATTTCCAGGTCGACAAAAAAATCGTCGGGCAGGTGTTCCGGGCGGATCGGCTGTTCCTCGGCCATCGCCAGGGCCACTTGCAGCACGCTGCTGACCTGGCGTAGGTTGCCCGGCCACGGATGGCGCTCGAACAGGTCCAATACTTCGCGGCTCAAACCGGCCCACTGGGTCGGTTCGCGGTGGTGTTCCCAGAGGCGCTTGAACAGCGCCTGTTTGTCACTGCGCTCGCGCAGCGGCGGCAGTTCCAGGGTCAGGCCGCCGATGCGGTAGTACAGGTCTTCGCGAAACCGCCCCAGTTGCACCTGTTCACGCAGCGAGCGGTTGGTGGCGGAGATGATGCGGATGTCCACCGGGAACAGCTCGGCGCTGCCCACCGGCTGCACACAACGCTCCTGCAAGACCCGCAGCAGCCGGGCCTGGGTTGGCAGGGGCATGTCGCCGATCTCGTCGAGGAACAGCGTGCCCCGATCGGCCTTGCGGATCAGGCCGATGCTGCCTTTCTGGTTGGCGCCGGTGAACGCGCCTTTTTCATAACCGAACAGTTCCGATTCCACCAACTCAGCGGGAATCGCCGCGCAGTTGACGGCAATGAACGGCTGCTTGCAGCGGGAACTGGCCTGGTGCAGGGCTTTGACGAAGACTTCCTTGCCGACGCCGGTTTCGCCATGGATCAGCAGCGGAATGTCCTTCTCCAGCAAGCGCTCGGCCTGGCGCACGGCTTTTTCCACGCGGCTGTCGCCGAAGTGCAGGGTGTTGAGGCTGATAGCGTTGCTGACGGGCGTTGGTGCAGGCGCTGTTTCGGTGAAGACCCGGGCCTTGATCGACACTTGGCTCGGGCGCCTGAGCAAGCACTGGAAGCGATTGCTGCCGGATGCTTGCAGGGCGAACGGCAGGCCGTCGGGTTGGTTCAGCAGTTCCAGCAACGAGACCTTGAACAGGCTTTCGATGCTGACTCGCGACAGGCTCAAGCCCAGCAGGTTGTCGGCCCGGCGGTTGGCGGACAAGACCTGGCCGCTCTCATCGAAGATCAGTAGCCCGGCCCATTGGCTGTCGAGGTTGTTCAAGCCGGTGTTGAAGGTCAGTTGGAAGTGTTCACCACGGAACAGATTGAGGATCAGCCGGTTCTCCACGGTCTGGCTCATCATCTTGACCATGCCCAGGGTGTGGGACGGCGGCAGGTAGCTGTCGCTGGAGACGTCCAGCACGGCGATGACCTTGCGCTCGGCATCGAAGATCGGCGCGGCTGAGCCGGTCATGAAACGATTGGCCTTGAGGAAGTGTTCATCGTGTTCGATGTGCACCGCCTGTTCGCAGGCCAGCGCGGTGCCGATGGCATTGGTGCCGGTGCAGCGCTCCATCCAGCTCGCCCCGGCGCTGAAGCCATGGGCCAGTTTCGGCTCGATGAAACGCTGGGTGCCCCAGGAGGTCAGCACTTGGCCCTGATTGTCGGCCAGCATGATCAGGCAGTTGGAGTTGCTCAGGATGTTTTCGTAATACGGCAAGACTTCCTGATGGGTGGTCTGCACCAGCGAATGCTGGCTCTCCAGCAACTGGGCGATGCCTTGGGCGGGCAACTGATCGAAGGCCGGCACGCTTTGATGATTAAGGCCGAAGGCGCGGCAACGGGACCAGGAAGCCTGGATGATGGCCTCGTGGGATAAGGCTGGAGCAGGTGCGGCCATGGGGCACTCTCGCAGGAGCTGTTTTTATTGTTGTGATCAGTCTCGCACATCCTCCTTGTGCTGGGGCAAGCCTGAATACCACTTCATACACAGAGCCTTGTAGGAGCGGGCTTGCTCGCGAAAGCGTTGGATCAGCAGCATTTATGTTGACTGACACACCGCCTTTGCGAGCAAGCCCGCCCCCACAGGATCGCTGCCAGGCTACCCGGAAACGTTCATTCAGTGTTGTTCAAATTTGTTCATTGTCAACCGAGGGATTGTTCAGTTGTTCATTGCTGCCTGTTCATTTGTGTTCATCAACGAATGCGGTTTTTTGAATGAATAGAGAAAAAATTAATTAGATCAAAGAGTTGTGATTTCTGGCACGGCTTTCGCTTTTAGACTCGGGTCGCTTGACTCCAAATAATAAAAAGGCCGAGCCATGTCATTAAAGCTTGAGCACATCTGTCGCACCGTCGAAGGCCAGACCTGGATCGACGATGCCAATCTGAGTTTCGAACCCGGATCCTTCAACGTTCTGCTGGGCCGCACGCTGTCCGGCAAGACCAGCCTCATGCGCCTGATGGCCGGTCTGGACAAGCCCGACAGCGGCCGCATCCTGATGAACGGCGTCGACGTCACCAACCGCCCGGTGCGGCTGCGCAACGTGTCGATGGTTTACCAGCAGTTCATCAACTACCCGACCATGACCGTTTTCGAAAACATCGCTTCGCCGTTGCGCCAGGCCGGCGTGTCCGAGGAGGTTATCCAGGGTAAGGTCCTGGAAACCGCAAAAATGCTGCGGATCGAGAAATTCCTCAAGCGTCATCCGCTGGAGCTGTCCGGCGGCCAGCAGCAACGCACGGCCATGGCCCGGGCGCTGGTCAAGGACGCCGAGCTGATCCTGTTCGACGAGCCGCTGGTGAACCTGGACTACAAGCTGCGCGAAGAGCTGCGCCAGGAAATGCGCGAACTGTTCCAGGCCCGCCACACCATCGCCGTCTACGCCACTACCGAGCCCAATGAAGCATTGGCCTTGGGCGGCACTACCACCATCCTGCATGAAGGCCGGGTCATCCAGAGCGGCAAATCGTCCTCGGTGTATCACCAGCCGCAGACCGTCCTGGCCGCCGAGCTGTTTTCCGAGCCACCCATCAACCTCATGCCCGGACGCATCGCCGGCAATGAAGTGAGCTTCGCCAATTTCGTGCACTTCCCGCTGAACGTCGATCTGCGCCCGGTGGGCGAGGGCGAGTTCCGCTTCGGCGTGCGCCCCAGCCATATCTCCCTGGTGCCGAGCAACGACGACGACCTCGAACTGGCGGTGACCGTCGAGGTGGCCGAGATCAGTGGTTCGGAGACGTTCCTGCACGTGCGCAACGAGCATTTCCTGCTGGTGCTGCACTTGCCGGGCGTGCATGAGTACGACGTGGACGCGCCGATCCGCATCTACATTCCGACCCACAAACTGTTTGTTTTCGATGCCCAGGGCAAGCTGGTCCAAGCCCCTGGCCAGCGTATCGCGAGGGTTGCCTGATGGCTGAAATTCGTTTGCAGAACCTCGCCCACAGCTACACCAGCACCCCAGCAGGGCCCGAGGACTACGCGATCCGCGAGATGAACCACATCTGGGAGCAGGGCGGCGCCTATGCGCTGCTCGGGCCTTCGGGCTGTGGCAAATCCACCTTGCTCAATATCATCTCTGGATTGCTCAGTCCCTCCGAGGGCCAGGTGATGTTCGACAGCAAGATCGTCAACGAGCTGACTCCCGAGCGGCGCAACATTGCCCAGGTGTTCCAGTTCCCGGTGGTGTACGACACCATGACGGTGTTCGATAACCTGGCCTTCCCCCTGCGCAACCAAGGCATGGCCGAGGCCCGGATTCACACCAAGGTGCAGGAAATCGCCGAGGTCCTGGACCTGCAGAACCTGCTGGACAAAAAGGCTCGCAACCTAACCGCCGACGAAAAACAGAAAGTCTCCATGGGCCGCGGGCTGGTGCGCGACGATGTGTCGGCGATCCTGTTCGACGAGCCGCTGACGGTGATCGACCCGCACCTGAAATGGAAGCTGCGGCGCAAGCTCAAGCAGATCCACGAGCAGTTCAACATCACCATGGTCTATGTCACCCACGACCAGTTGGAGGCCTCCACCTTCGCTGACAAGATCGCCGTGATGTATGGCGGCCAGATCGTGCAGTTCGGCACGCCCCGGGACTTGTTCGAGCGTCCGAGCCACACCTTTGTCGGCTACTTCATCGGCAGCCCGGGGATGAACCTGATCGAAGTCACGGCGCAGCCCGGTGGCGTCGGCTTCGGCTCGACCCACTTGCCCCTTTCCTCGACCTTGCAACAGCGCATCGTCGAGGCTCAAGGCAAGAGCCTGAAGGTCGGTATTCGTCCGGAATTCGTGCATGTCTGGGATGGCCCATACGACGACGCGATGCGCGCCGACGTGGTCCACGTCGAAGACCTGGGCACCTACAAGATCCTGACCCTCAACCTCGATGGCGCACCGTTGAAAGTGCGTCTGGCCGAAGACAAACCGGTGCCGGAAGGCACGGCGTATATCAGTTTCCCGGCGCAATGGTTGATGGTCTATGCCGATGAATACCTGCTGGAACCACTGAGCGAGGTGCAGCCATGAACAAGGTGCAGAACAACAAGGCCTGGTGGCTGGTGTTGCCGGTGTTCCTGCTGGTGGCCTTCAGCGCCGTGATCCCGATGATGACCGTGGTCAACTATTCGGTGCAGGACATCTTCGACCAGTCCAGTCGCTATTTCGTCGGTGCCGACTGGTACAGGCAGGTGCTGCTCGACCCCCGGCTGCACGATTCGCTGCTACGCCAGTTCATCTACTCGGCGTGCGTGTTGCTGATCGAGATCCCCCTGGGCATCGCCATCGCCCTGACCATGCCGACCAAGGGCAAATGGTCGTCACTGGTGTTGATCATCCTGGCGATCCCGTTGCTGATTCCCTGGAACGTGGTGGGCACCATCTGGCAGATTTTCGGTCGCGCCGACATCGGCCTGCTGGGTTCCACCCTCAACGGCCTGGGCATCAACTATAACTATGCGGCCAACACCATGGACGCCTGGGTCACCGTGCTGGTGATGGACGTCTGGCACTGGACTTCATTGGTGGCGCTGCTGTGTTACTCGGGGCTGCGGGCGATTCCGGATGTGTACTACCAAGCCGCGCGGATCGACCGGGCATCGAACTGGGCCGTGTTCCGGCACATCCAGTTGCCGAAGATGAAGAGTGTGCTGCTGATCGCCGTGATGCTGCGCTTCATGGACAGCTTCATGATCTACACCGAGCCGTTCGTGCTGACGGGCGGCGGGCCGGGTAACGCCACCACGTTCCTCAGCCAGACCCTGACGCAGATGGCCATCGGTCAATTCGACCTGGGTCCGGCGGCGGCGTTTTCCCTGGTGTACTTCCTGATCATTCTGTTGGTGTCGTGGTTGTTCTACACCGCCATGACGCACTCCGACGCCAACCGTTGAGGCCCGCGCGATGAGCAAGAGAAAACTGATTCCGTTGTTGATCTACATTCTGTTCCTGCTGGTGCCCATCTACTGGCTGCTGAACATGTCGTTCAAGAGCAACACCGAGATCCTCGGCAGCCTGACGCTGTGGCCGCAGGATTTCACGTTCCACAACTACAAGGTGATCTTCACTGACCCGAGCTGGTACACCGGTTACCTGAACTCGCTGTACTACGTCAGCCTGAACACGGTGATTTCCCTGACCGTCGCGCTGCCGGCGGCCTATGCGTTTTCCCGCTACCGCTTCCTGGGGGACAAGCATTTGTTCTTCTGGTTGCTGACCAACCGCATGGCTCCACCGGCGGTGTTCCTGTTGCCGTTTTTCCAGCTGTATTCGTCCATCGGCTTGTTCGATACCCACATTGCCGTGGCCTTGGCGCATTGCCTGTTCAACGTGCCGCTGGCGGTGTGGATCCTCGAAGGCTTCATGTCCGGGGTGCCGAAAGAAATTGACGAGACCGCCTACATTGACGGCTACAGTTTCCCCAAGTTCTTCGTCAAGATTTTCATTCCGTTGATCGGCTCGGGCATCGGTGTCACGGCGTTTTTCTGCTTCATGTTTTCCTGGGTCGAACTGCTGCTGGCGCGCACGCTCACCTCGGTGAATGCCAAGCCGATCGCCGCGGTCATGACCCGCACCGTGTCGGCGTCCGGGATCGATTGGGGCGTGCTGGCGGCGGCGGGGGTGTTGACCATCCTGCCGGGCATGCTGGTGATCTGGTTCGTTCGCAACCACGTGGCCAAGGGCTTCGCCCTGGGCCGGGTCTGAGGAGTCGATGATGGAATGGATGAACTGGACCGCCCCCACGGCGGCATTCTTTGGGGTCATTGCCGTGCTGCTGGCAGGCATGACCACGTGGGAATTACGTTCGCCGAGTATCCCTCGGCGTGGTTTCCTGCCGATTGCCACCACCCGTGGCGATCGGTTGTTTATCGGTCTTCTCGGTAGCGCCTACCTGCATATGCTGGTGATCGGTGCTACCGACTGGAGCATCTGGATAGCGTTCGCGTTGTCTTTGGTGTGGCTGTTGGCAGTGATGCGGTGGGGCTAGTCGCGAGCGTTCGACGATCAGGCTCTTAAACCCAAACAGGAGGTCTCTATGTTCAATAAAAACAATAAGCTGCGACATAGCGTTTCATTGGCAGCCATGCTGGCACTCAGCGGGTTGAGTGCTGCGGCCTGGGCCGACGCCTATGAAGACGCCGCTAAAAAATGGATCGGCAGTGAGTTCAAGCCGTCGACCCTGACGGACGCCCAGCAGCTTGAAGAACTCAAATGGTTCATCAAGGCATCCGAGCCGTTTCGCGGTATGAAGATCAACGTGGTGTCGGAAACCCTCACCACTCACGAATACGAGTCCAAGGTACTGGCCAAGGCCTTCACCGAAATCACCGGGATCCAGTTGACCCATGACCTTCTGCAAGAAGGCGACGTGGTGGAGAAAATGCAGACGGTGATGCAGTCGGACAAGAACATCTATGACGGCTGGGTCAACGACTCGGACCTGATCGGTACGCACTTTCGCTACGGCAAGACCGAGTCGATCACCGACCTGATGGCCAACGAAGGCAAGAACTTCACCTCGCCTACCCTGGACATCAAGGACTTCATCGGCATCTCCTTCACCACCGCGCCGGACGGCAAGATCTATCAACTGCCCGACCAGCAATTCGCCAACTTGTACTGGTTCCGCGCCGACTGGTTCGAGCGTCCGGAACTGAAGGCCAAGTTCAAGGAGAAATACGGCTACGAGCTGGGTGTACCGGTGAACTGGTCGGCCTACGAGGACATTGCCAAGTTCTTCTCCGAAGACGTCAAGGAGATCGACGGCAAGCGCGTCTACGGGCACATGGACTACGGCAAGAAAGACCCCTCCCTGGGCTGGCGCTTCACCGATGCCTGGTTCTCCATGGCTGGCGGCGGCGACAAAGGCCTGCCCAATGGTCTGCCGGTGGACGAGTGGGGCATTCGCGTCGAAGACTGCCATCCGGTCGGTTCCAGCGTGACCCGCGGCGGCGATACCAACGGGCCGGCGGCGGTGTTTGCCACCACCAAGTACGTGGACTGGCTGAAGAAGTACGCGCCACCGGAAGCGGCTGGCATGACCTTCTCCGAATCAGGTCCGGTACCGTCCCAAGGCAACATCGCCCAGCAGATTTTCTGGTACACCGCGTTTACCGCCGACATGACCAAGCCGGGACTGCCGGTGGTGAACGCCGATGGCACGCCGAAATGGCGCATGGCGCCTTCGCCACGCGGTCCGTATTGGGAAGAGGGCATGAAGCTGGGGTATCAGGACGTGGGTTCCTGGACATTCATGAAGTCCACGCCTGAGAAACAGAAACTCGCCGCCTGGCTCTATGCGCAGTTCGTGACGTCCAAGACCGTGTCGCTGAAGAAGACCATCGTTGGCCTGACGCCGATTCGTGAGTCGGACATCAACTCCCAGGCGATGACCGAGCTGGCGCCGAAACTCGGTGGCCTGGTGGAGTTCTACCGCAGCCCGGCCCGCGTGCAATGGACCCCGACCGGGACCAACGTGCCGGACTACCCGCGCCTGGCCCAGCTGTGGTGGAGCCACATCGCCGAAGCTGCCAGCGGCGAGAAGACCCCGCAACAGGCACTCGATGGGTTGGCCAAGGACCAGGACGCGATCATGACCCGTCTGGAACGCTCCAAGGCCCAAGCCATCTGCGCCCCGAAAATGAACCCCGAGCGCGACGCGCAATACTGGTTCGATCAACCGGGCGCACCGAAGCCGAAACTGGCGAACGAGAAGCCTAAAGGTGAAACGGTGAGCTACAGCGAGCTGTTGAAATCATGGGAGGCGGCACGCAAGTAAAGCCCCACGCGTGAAAACGAACGGCACCGAAAGGTGCCGTTTTTTTGCCTGCGCTTGCACCGCTATCGCGAGCAGGCTCGCTCCCACACGGTCTGTCTCGGGGTGACCCAAAGCTCCATGCACACCGCCAACCCCTGTGGGAGCGAGCCTGCTCGCGATAGCGGCGGGTCAGTTGCAGCGACGTTGGCTGGGCTGACGCTTTCGCGAGCAAGCCCGCTCCCACAAGGGGGGGTGGTGATCTGAAGGGAGAGAGATCAGCCCGCCTTGGCCGGGCTGACCAGGGCGTTTCCAGCCACCGGCGATGGTGAGCTTTTCATCAGGGCATCTCCCACACGGTCTGTCTTGGGGTGACCCAAAGCTCCTTGCACACCGCCAACCCCTGTGGGAGCGAGCCTGCTCGCGATAGCGGCGGGTCAGTTGCAGCGATGTTGACTGGGCTGACGCTTTCGCGAGCAAGCCCGCTCCCACAAGGGGGGGGTGATCTGAAGGGAGAGAGATCAGCCTGCCTTGGCCGGGCTGACCAGGGCGTTTCCAGCCACCGGCGATGGTGAGCTTTTCATCAGGGCATCCAATGCTTGCCGGTAGCTTTTGCCCGCCAGGCTCATGCTGTTGTTGTGCGTCGCGCCGGGCACCAGCAGCAGACGCTTGGGCTCCCGGGCGGCGTTGAACAGCTGCTCGCTGAACCGGGGCGGTACGTAGCGGTCGGCGGCGCCATGGACAATCAGCAGCGGCATGTTGATCTCGCTGATTTTGTCGATGGAGTCGAATTTCTGCGACAACAACCAGCGCACTGGTAGGGACGTATTCGCCATCGCGGTAGCGACATCGCCCAAGGAGGTGAAGGTGGATTCGATGACCAGGCCTCGGACCTGGGCGCCGCCATTCTTCGCCGCCTCCTGACCCAACTGCGCAGCAAGGTCTACCGCGACGGCCCCACCCAGGGAATGACCATAAATCAGCCGCAGGGCCGGGTCCGGTTGCAGTACCTTGAGACGTTCCCAGGCGATGCGTGCATCTTCATAGACGCTGGCTTCCGACGGCAGATCCCCATGGCTTTTGCCAAAACCACGGTAATCGATCGCCAGCACCGAATAGCCCAGTGCCCTCAGTTGCTGGATACGAAACAACTGGCCGGTCAGATTCCAACGCACGCCATGCAAGTACAGGATGGCCGGCGCATTCTTGCGTTCGGCCGGCCACCACCAGCCGTGGATATTTTCCCCGGCCTTGAAGCTCTTGGGCTTGAGATCGAATTCCTGCACGTCGCTGGGCAGTCCACTGAACCAGCTCGCCGTCCCCGGCTCGATGCGAAAGACCAGCTCGCGTTCCTTATGCTGCAACACTGCACAGCCCACCGGCAGGCCGACCACCAATGCGCTCATGCACAGCCAGGCCAACCAGCGTCGTTTCAGGCGAGAAAGTAAGAGTGAAGACATCGGTGCAATTCGCTACTGCAAACGGAATATGCCTTGTAGCAGATTCTCCGGAAGTGGCGCAGGAATTTGGGGCTGTCATTCGTCAGAAGCGCACTTTGGGGCATTTGTACGGACCGGACACAGGGTTGCCGGGGGCGCAACCACGAAGAGATGCTCGAGAACGGTACGCAAGGCCGGCTTGCCTCGCTGGCGCGGGTATGTTTCGGTGGGTGAGATGATCTAGGGGGGGAATGAATCTTCTCCCCCACAAGATAAAGCCTTAATGGCAGAGGGATAATTACGCACTCTCAAGCTGGACCAGCTCAATTGCCCGCTCAGGCTTGCCATACCCGACTCTCGGCACCCCCGCCAGGCACTGATGCAGCACCTGGGTCAACGAGCAGCCAGGTGCCAGGTAGGTGTCGCCGAAATCCCCATCCAGCAGTACCGGATGCACAATCACTTCCAGCAAGCCATGGTCCGGTGCCGCGGCATGATGCAAGTCGGCCGGCGTGCAGACATAGTCAGCCGTCGCGCCGCATAAACGACGCAGGCGGCGGTTGAGCAAGGTCTTGAAAATGCGCTTGGGTACCGTCAGGTTTTTCCCGAGGTTGCGCGCCAGGCGAATGGGCACACCTTGCCGCGCAGCGAAGCGCGCCACCAATTCTCCGATGGGCCAGATGTTGTGCACGTGCTGATGGGAGTCCAGATGACTTGGACGCAAACCATGATCCAGGCAGCGCTGCCATTGCGCCTGAAGTTCGTCCTGTATTGCCGCGAGGTCTTTTGCGCCCAGGCGCAGGCAATAGCGTGACAGGCTGAAGTTGAATTGGCCGTGCGCATCGCAAAATGCCGGGCACGACTTTATGGCCTGGCTCAACGGCTGCCCATGACTGAGATTGAAATGCAGGCCGATGCGTCCTTTGAGCCGGGGCTGTCGGGACAGTACGCACGCCTGCTTGAAGCCCGGCGTATTGGCCATGATGGTAGCGGAACTGATCAGGCCTGCTTCGAAGGCCCGGACGATTATCGTGTTTTCGCTGAAACACAGTCCGAAGTCATCAGCGTTGATGATTACTTGGCGGGGCATGGGAAGTCTCCTTTTCCTCAAGGGTAGAAGGTGAATCTGTTGCTGTGGTTTTTTTGGACGGGTGTTTGCGAAGCCAGGGTTTAAGGCTTTTCCAGAACCGCAAGGCGAGCCCGAGGATCAGGCCATCGGGTTGCCACGAATAAAAACTCCAACGCCAGTGCTCCAGTTGTCCGGTCATGCGTTCGTGCAATTGATGGCTGGAGTTATCGAGACTGACCCGTGACGCATCGATCCACCGCCAGTTTTCGTCCAGCCCCCAGCGGATCCACTCTTCGAGCAATACACGGCCGCTGCCCAGGTTGGCATGCTGCGGCAGGAACGCCAGGTTGTAGTCATACAGTCGCCCCTGATCCAACAGACCGAGGCGATAGCTTATGCATTCGCCGTCCAGCTCCAGCATCACGATCCGCACCAGGCCTTGGGCGGCGAGGGCGGTGAAGGCGTGATTCATCCACTGACGGCGCCTGGGGTTGGCGAAGATCCCGACACCTTCCTCGCCTTTCCAACTGGCGGCCTCGACATCGGCAAGCGCCCGCAACAGCTGTCCCACGCTGATAGCGTCTGGTGTCACTCGGCGGATCTCGGCGCCGCAAGCGGCGATCCGCTTGCGCGCCCGGCGTAGTTTGTAACGTGGATCGCCGGAAATTTCCTGACGGTCGCTGTCGCTGATCAGGTGCACCGGAACCCGGCAACTGAGCCTCCGCTCTCCGGTGGAACTCATTGCCATCCAGGTGCTAAGGACGCTTTGCTCGCCGACTGGCTCCACCACTTCATTGAGTTGCAGCATTGCGTGGGGTACTTGCTGACGGATCTGCATCAGCGCTTGGCCCATGCCTTCGGCGTCCAGGCGCGCCAGCAGGGCGATGCGGTCGGCCAAGGGGTAACCCAAGTGATGCAATACTCGGAACCGCAGTCCGCCGATACGCTCACGTCCCGAAACCAGGGGCAGGCATAGAGACAAGTCCTGGTCCTGCCAGCCCAGTAGCACATGCAATTGCTGATCAGGCAACAGGGCAAATTCTGCCGCTTGCAACCAGGCTAGGGTGTTGAATGGTGTGGCGTCGGCCACCTGGGTTCGCAGCTGTTCATAAGCTGATACGGGGAAGTCCGCGGCGCCCAGGGAGCGACACCATTGGAAGCGGATCGTCATGGACGTCAGGCCGCCGCAGTGGGTGCAACCGGCTTGGCCGGTTGACGAAAGGAGTCCAGTATCGAGCCGGTGTAGAACGAGTCACGGAAAAACCGCCAGCGACCGAACCAGCGATACATATGGGTAATCTGGCCACGCTCTTGAAAGTTCATTCGCAGGTGCATCTTGACGGCGGGAACGTTCCATAGCTCGCAGACGTCGACTACTTTGTTGCAGCCTTGGGCGGCCATGGCTTTCCACAGTTCCAGTTGGAAATCCACCGATAGCTGGGTTCCCCAGTAAGCGTGGTACAGCTCGGCGCCGAACTCGAAGAACTCACCCGATTTGACCGGGAACCAGCAGCGAAAGAAATGACGGTCGTAATAGTCCCGTGTACTGCCCCAGATAAAAGCGACGGTGTCGCCTTTGTCGTCCAGATACATGAGCCCGGTGTAGCCTTCGGCGGCCAGCTCTCGCATGGTCTCGACACGGTCGCCAAAGTAAGTGGCGAAGGCATCGGCGTTGCTGGTGGTAATGGACTCCCGGCGCAACGGCGTATAGGGCCTGAGGTTGTTAGGCCGTATCGGGCTGACCAGATCGCGTTCCATCCACACCAGTTGCTCGTGGAAATACACGTAATGTTTGCACACCTGTTTCAGGACGGCACGCAAACCTTTTTTCCGAATGCGATCACGCAATTTTTGCAAAATGTTCATGGTGCCTCCTGACTGGGGGGCTGAATGGGCGAAAGGGGAGCTGCCCCGCTGCTGAGGCAGCAGGGAGCCACACCATTGGAGCCGGATCGCCCTGGACATCAGGCCGCCGCGGTCGATGTGACAGGCTGGGTCGGTTTACGAAAGGCGTCCAGCACCGAGCCGCGGTAAAACGTGTCGCGGAAAAACCGCCAGTGACCAAACAGACGATACACATGGGTGATCTTGCCGCGCTCCTGGAAGCCCATGCGCAGATGCATCTTGATCGCCGGGATGTTTTGCAAGTCGCAGACATCGACCATTGTGTCGCAACCTTTGTCTGCCATGATCTTCCAGATTTCCAACTGCATGTCCGCCGACATACTGGAGCCCCAGTAGGCACGGATCATTTCGCCACCGAACTGAAAGTACTCGCCAGTCTGGATCGGGAAGTTGCAACGATAGAAATGACGGTCGAAATAGTCTCGCGTACTGCCCCAGGCGAAACCCACGGTGTCGCCCTGACCATCCAGGTACATCAAGCCTGTGTAGCCTTCGGCCGCCAGCTCGCGCATGGTTTCGACGCGGTCGCCGAAGTGCCGGGCAAAAGCATCGGCATTGCTGACCGTGATGAACTCCAGGCGCATCGGTGGGTAGGGCTTGAGGTTATGCGGGGGAAGCGGGGTCCGCACATCGTGCTCCAGCCACACCAGTCGGGAATGAACAAACACGTAGCGTCTGCATAGCTGTTTAAGAACAGCGCGCAGACCTTTTTTCTGAATGCGATCACGCAATGTTTGCAGAGCGTTCATGGTGCCTCCTGACGGGTGGCGGGTTGGGGGGAAAGCGGGGCTGTCCAACTGAGGGCGAACACGGTTTCCCCTGGCAGGAGAAACCCGACCTGGCCGGCCTTGCAATCAAACGGAACGCTGCGGCTGCGGTTGTCCGCACCGAAATACATCAGGGTCATCCTTGGCTGCGGGCAAACCGTGCCGTCGAGGCTGACCTGATGGGCTCGCGTGCTTTTGTTCACGCCTAGCAGACTGCGTTGCTCCCCGGTGGCCATGGCCAGCGCATCGACTTCAAACGCGTCGTTGTCCAGGCGCAGTACCTGATCGAGCCAGTGTTGTTGGATGAACTGCTGGGCCAGGCCCACGGGCTTGAGTTCGAAGCGCTGGTTGTCCAGCATCCGCACCATGCCTTTGGGGTACTCAGGTTCGTCGACGAGCATGAACCAGTTGAGCATGTCGAGCCAACCATCCGCCGAGGCGTTGATCGCCACCGATGTCCACCAAAGGGCGGCGTAGTGAGTTTCCTGGTCGTAAGGACTCAGGCTCGAGCCGCTGGACATGTTGGTCTGATCCAACAGCAAAGCCTTGCGCGGGCGGCCCTGGCTATTCAATCCCACCAGTTGGGCAGCCTGACGAACGCTATTGCGATAGACCCGCGTTGCCAGCAGGTCGCGGATCATCCATTCATGCCAGGCCAGGGCGTCGATCTGATCGGCGGATGTCGCGAGCAGGCGCCGTGCCCAGTCGATTCCGCGCTTGTCAGCCGCGTTTTCGGCCAGAGGGCCGTTGATGAACCGTGAGCTGGCCGGTATGGCGATGCGCACACCTGCGCGAGCGTTGGCTGGATCGGCACGGACCTGGGCAGCCATGCTCTGGAACACTTGCTGGAAACTGGCGAAGTCTGGGTAATTGAGGTTCGGCTCATCGGCGAAACTGAGGTAATGGAGGCCTGTGCCGCCCAAGGCACGGGTCGACGCGAGCCAGGCTTGCAAGCCGTTGTTGCTGGTCCGGTCGGCGCGCAGATCGGCCTGACGTTGGCTGCCGGCCAGCAGGGTCATGTCTTGGCTGATGCCGAAGCGGTCCTGGTGCAAGCGTCGGAAGGCATCTTCGTAATGCGCCCTGGTCGCCATGATATCGACGAAGCTGTAGCTCGTGGCCGCCTGGGGTTTGAGCGCATCGAGCACGGCGTAGCTGGATGGCGGCAGTAATACGTAGGGCAGGTATATGCCCAGCTTGGGGGTCGTGCCGAGCGCCTCGTCGTGCAGCGTCAGGTGGGTTTGCCCAGGATCCTGGCGCTGTGGCTGCAGGTGCGCCGGGTCCTGGGCGAACAGGTTGGCGGTGCCGTCCAGCCAGAACGCTGCCTTGCCGTTGCCTTGCAGATGCAGACGCCAGATTTGATCCACGTCCGCCACCGGCAGGGCCACCTGATCGAATTGCCAATAGGCCCGATATGGCTTGAGATTCAGTTGCAACTGCTTGCCGTCGGCAACGCGCCGGACTAGCAGGCTGCGCACGCCGCCGTGGAACTTGCCCGCCAGCACGGCCTGTTCGCCGGCTGCCACTTTGAAATACAGCTCATCGCCGTCGTGAGATTCGGCGCTGAAATGCACCTTTGCCGGGGCGAATAGAGCGTGGGTGCGCGCGTCATGTTCAACCGTGTAGCGACGGAAACTGTAACCGGGAATCTCCAAGCGATAACTGGTTGCGCCTGGCAACAAGGGCCACTGCTGCTCGCCTCGTACCTGATCGGCCTCGACCAGGCGTTCACCCACTAATCGCCCCTGACCGTCGAGCAGATACAGGTGTTCGCTATTGGCTTCTGCTTGCCAGGCGGGTACCCAGCGCACGGTTACAGAATCCGGGTGATCGGTTTGCAGGTATAGGCTGCCGTCGCGGATACCGGTCCATTGCATGGACGCGCCATGGGCCGAGATTGCCAGGACCAGCAGACACAGACAGCCACCCATTTTGAGCATGCGCCGCACTGGCGCCATCGCGAGCAAGCTCGCGATGGCGGTTTGGCTGGCGATGATGTTCACGCGGATTTCCCCAACAGCATCTGCCGCATCGGCAGTAAATCGCTGGGCAAGATGATCAGCGTCTGCCACAACGCGACACCGCTGAGGCGGCAATACACTGCCAGCAGCCCCAGGGTGATGCCCAGGTAAGCGATAGAGGAAGCCGCTGCGGCGCCGACGATGCCGTAGCGCGGGATCAGGATCAGGTTCAGCGCCAGGCTCAGCAACGCACCGGCTCCCATCAGCAGTGAAACTGTACCGGGACGGTCCTTGCCCAGCAGGTCCAGGCGCAGGATGCTCGCATAGCACAGTCCGAACAGTCCCGGCAGCAACGCCAGCAACGCCGGGTAGGCTGGTTGATAGGCGATGCCGAACAAGGTGACGATCAGCCATTCGCCGATCAGGGCCATGGTCAGGCAGGCGCCAAGCATCACCGTCGCGGTCAGGCGCAAGGCCAGCGGGGTCAGGCGCTTCATGTCGCTGTCCTGCTGCAACAGGCGTTTCATCAGCGGTGTTGTAACCGCTTCCGGCACGATCAGCAGCAGTTCGGCCGCCGCGCTGGCCATGGCGTAGTGCCCCAGCGCCGTGCTGCCCAGCAGGGCGCCGATGAACAGATAATCCGAGCGCAGCACCACTTGCTGGAACAGCAGGTCTGGATGGCTGCGGGCGCCGTAGCGCAACAGCTCATTCTGGGCGGCGCGATCCCAGTGCAGAGTGAACACATGATCGCGGCGCAACCAAACCCAGCCAGTCAGCACCACCAGGCTCAGGCCCGCCAGCCAACTGGTCAGCGCCGCTTCCAGCGCTGTGTCTTTCCACATCCAGAACAGTGCGATAAACAACAGCAGCGGTGCCAGGGACTCCATCAGCCGCAAGGCGTTGAACGCGCCGACGCCGCCGGAGGCGTTGTGCAGCGTCAACAGGCCGCTCTTGAGCACTGTCAGCGGCACCGCCAGCAACAGCAGCCATGCCAGCAATCCCAGTTGCGTGGTGATGTCCAGCTCAGCGCCGAACTCACGCACCAGCGCCACCACCAGCAGCGTCAATACCCCCGCCAGCAGGCAACCGAAGACCAGCACCTGACTGAGCAACAAACCCATCGAGCGGTGCTGCGCCGCCTGGTAACCGACGGCGGAATTGAGGCCGCCACTGGTGGCAGCACTGATCAGGTCCGGCAGGGTGCTGAACAGCGCAAACAGACCGCGTTCGCTGGGCCCCAGGATCCGCGCCAGCAATACGTTGCGCAGCAGCCGCAGGCCGATCATTGCCAAGCTCGTGCCCATGCTCAGTGCCAGGTGCTTGAGATAGTGAGCGCGGCTCATGGACGTGCCCCTCGGCGAATGCGCCAGGCCAGTAGTTCAGGGTGATGGGCATTGCGCTGGCTGACGCCGAAGCGCGGCAGGTTCAGTGGGTCGCCATCGTGGCGATACAGCCCTGCCTCGGTGCCGAGGGCGAACGCAAAACCGTGGGCCGCCACCTGTTGGCGCACGCGCTCATCGTTATCACCGTTGGGGTAGCAATACACCGGCAGCGGTTGGGCGCAGCCGTTTTCCAGGGCGATCCAACTGCGTGTCAGCTCTTCGTGCAGGCGCTGGTCGTCCAGCCCCGTCAGGATCGCGTGGCTGGCACCATGGGGGCCGAAGCGGATCAGGCCGGAATCTTCGAGCATGCGCACCTGGGGCCAATCCAGGGCCTGGGGTTGGGAACCCTGCGGGCAGGCTTCGGTGAGGTCGCTCAAAGTGCGTGGATCGAGGCTCTTGAGACTTTGCAGGTAGTGCAACAGCGACAGGCTGCGGCGCTCGATATCGATGTCATCGAGCATCACCGGCAGCGGCCGGCCGACATGCTGCAAGTGCTCGATCAACGCATGCCGCGCCACCTGGCCGTGGCTGCCCCAGAGGGTCTCGCCGATGCTTTCCCACCAGAAGTGCTGGCGGCTGCCGATGAAATCGGTGGAGAGGAAAATACTCGCCGGCACCTGGTATTGGCGCAGCAACGGAAAGGCATTCATGGCGTTGTCACGCCAGCCGTCATCGAAGGTCAACGCCACCCGTGGGCGGTTCGGAACGCTTTCCGGATCGGCCAGCAACAAGCTCATCAGCGGCACGCACTCGAAATGCCGTTGCAGCCAGATCAGCAAATGCTCGAACGCTTCTGGCCCCACGCACAACTCGTTGCGATGGGGCAATTCGGCAGCGCGGTCGTTGTTCAGTACGCGATGCAACATCAGGATCACGCCGGCGCCACGCAACGGGCCGCGGCCCAGGGAGGTATTCAGGTAGAGCCAGCCTCCGGTGCGCTTGAAGACCTGTTTGATTGACATCGGCCATCCTCCTCAGCGGTTCTGTTCCGGATTCCATTGGCTGTAGCGCTGGCCCCGCAGGAACTGCCACAGGCCGATGCTCATGCCCGCCAATGTCACCAGCACGAACGCGGCCAGGCGAAAGGGCCGGGGCAGGCGATGGCCAGCGTCCAGCAACCCGACCAGCGCCATGGTGTAGCCGAGCAGTTGCCCGACCAGGCTCAGGCGGTAGAACCCGTGGTCGTCCCACAACCACACATTGCTGAGCAACAGCGGCAGCAACAGCACTGGCGCGAGACGGCGGATCAATTTGTGGCTGATCAGCCCGATGGCGTAGAGCCCATGATGCAGCGGGTTGAGCAGTCCCCGGCGCTGGGCCAGGCTCTGCAACCCGCCGACGGTGACCCGTTGGCGCCGACGGAACTGTTTGTCGGCCTCGTCCACGCCTTGGTCGGTGACACGGGCCAGCGGTGCATAGACGATGGCCTTGCCAGCGGCCGGCGCGCAGGTGCTGAGGAAAAAATCATCGTTGACCTGGGCCGGTATCGGTTGGAACAGCACCCGGCGCAGGGCCAGCAGCGCACCGTCGGCCGAGACCATGCACCCGGTGCGGCTCTCCACCTGGCGCAGCCAGCCTTCGTAATGCCGATACAGACTGTCGCCCAGGCTCAGGCCTTTGCCCGGCACCGGGATTTCCATGTGTCCGGCACTTGCGCCGACTTCCGGATCGCCCAGCGGCGCCAGCAGATGGCCGAGAGTGTCGCTGGCCCATTGGTTGTCGGCGTCGGTGAACACCAGGATCTCGCCGCTGCTGTGGGCCACACCGGTATTGAGGGCGGCGGCCTTGCCCTGGCGCGGCAGGTCGAGCACGGTGATGCGCGGATCGATCACCTTGCGTGCGCAGGCCACCGTGTCGTCGGTGGAGCCGTCGCTGGCGAGGATGATTTGCAGTGAGTGCGCCGGATAATCCTGGGCCAGCAAAGTGCGCAGTTTCTCTTCGATGTGCCGGGCCTCGTTGTGGGCGGCAATGATAATGCTGACGTCCATCGGCAACGCCTTGCCATAGCGCCGCAGCGGAAACAGCGGCACCAGCAGGCTCAACATCAAGGGATAACCGAGGTAGGCGTAAGCCGGCAGCAACAGGCATGACCAGTAAATGAATTCAGCCACGGGCAGGTCTCCTGACGTTCCAATGACACAGGTTGAGCAGCAGCGCGGCACCGGTCAGGTGCAGGCGCACCCCATGCAAGGTCCACAACTGCAAGGTAAGGCGCGGGTCGCGCCGGCTCTGGCGCAGGCTCAGGAACAAGGGCGGCAGCGCGGTAACCAGCAACAGCATCAGTGCCAGGCGCCACTGCCCCTGGAGCAGCGCGAGCAATGCCAGCAGGTCCAAGCCCCAGGCGCCCACGGACAGCGCCGGGAAGCGCAGCAGGCGCAGGCTTGGGCCATGGCTGCGGAGCAATTGCAGATGGCTGCCCTGGCGCCACAGTTCCTTGCTCATCCACTCGCGCCAACTGCCCTCGTAGCCCCAATGCAGGGCGACGCTTTCATTGACCAGCAGCAATTGCGCGTCGGCCTGGCGCAGGCGCAAGGAGAAATCCTTGTCTTCGCCAGTGCGCAGGGTTTCGTCGAAACCACCGACTCGTTCGAACCAGCTACGGCGCATCAACAGGTTGGCACTGGGCAGCCACTGCACCCGGTGCAAAAGACGCGAGCAGGGACGTTGGCTCCGGCGTTGCCAGGCTTCGGCGAACCACGGCGCCTGCCGGGGGGTGTCGAGATCCAGGCCCAGTACGTCGCCCTGGTGGCCTTCGAGTTCCAGCAGCAGCTTGAGCCAGTCGGCCGGCATTTCGATGTCGGCGTCGATGAACGCCAGCCATTCGCCGTGGGCGACGGCGGCGCCGCGATTGCGCAGGGCGCCGATGTGCACGCCGGGCACGATCAGCACCCGTGCTCCCAGTTCGTTGGCGATGCGCGGGCCGTGGTCGTCGGAGCCGTTGTCCACCACGATCAACTCACATTCCAACTGTGCTTGGCGGGCGGCTTCCTGGGCCGCCTGCAGTGTACGGCCGATGTGCCGGGCCTCGTTGTACATCGGGATGACGATGCTGACGCGACTCATGGGCGAGCCTCCTGTGGCGCGGCCTGTTCGGCGTCGTAGCGCAACACGCTGGTGAGGGCGAGCATGATCCACAGCAACTTGTGGTTCGGTGCACTGAGAAACATCAGGAACAACGCCAGCGACAGGAAACTCATGCCCAGGTGCGTCAGCAGGTCCGCCTGCGCCCAGTCCCGTCGTTGCAACCAGAGCTGGCGGGCGCGCACCAGGTTGTACAGGCCAAGGCCGAGCATGCCGACGAACATCAGCCCGCCCGGGACGCCGATTTCGCTGAAGATTTCCAGATAGGTGTTATGGGCCCGGCGATACAGGTCCCCCAGCTTGCGATTGGCCGAGAACGCCTTGGCGTAGCCGGTGGGCGCGTAGTGCAGGGGAAAGGTGCCCGGGCCTGTGCCCAGCACCGGGTTCTCGCGGATCATCTGGCTGCCGACCACGATGTACGAGGCACGCCGGCCCAGGGATTCGTCCTGGTAGGCGTTGGTGCCAGCGCTGAGGATGCTCAAGGACTGGATGCGGGCCACGTAGCCGGCCGGCATCACCACGATCGCCAAGGGGACCATCAGCGCCAACCCGAGCATGGCGAAGCCCAGGTGCCGTGGGCGGATGCGCGGTAGCTGTGCGCGATAGTGATACAAGCCGATCATCAGGCTGATCAGCAACACCACCAGTCCCGAGCGCGATTCGGTCTTGGTCATGCCGCCCAGCAGCAAGATGAAACAACCGCCCCAGAACAGCCGATAGAGCAGGTTCGTGCTACGCAGCACCAACAGCAGCGCCAGCGGTATGGTGAAGGCAATCAACAGGGCAAAGACGTTCGGGTCCTCCAGCATGCCGGAGGCGCGGCCGCGGTCCTGGTATTTGGCCGAAAACATCGCCAGCACGCAGGTGGTGGTGACGCTCAGGGTCATCAGTCGGCAGAACAGGTCCAGGTTCAGCTCGCGACCGATCAGCAGGGTAATCACGAACAGAATCAGGCCCACCGACAGTTCGCGGAAATGCGTCAGAGACAGGTCCATGTTCTGCGATAGCAACAGACTCAGGCCATACAACAGCATGAAGCCGATCAGCGGCCGCCAGATATTGCTGCGAAGGCGCGTCCCGGGAATCTGGTGCACGGCCAGTTGCAACATCAGGATCAGGATCAGTGCCAGGCCAAAGAATTTGCTGCCGGAAAAGACGTTGTCCTTGAACAGGCCTTCGAACGGCACCAGCGCGGCGATGCCCAGCAAACCCCAACTGGGTTTGCGGTACAGCATGGCAACCCCCACCAGGCCCAACACCGCCCCCGGTGCCAGGAACGGATAAGGGCTGGCCAGCAATGCCAGGCATACCAGGCCCAGCAGACTGACGATCGAGAGCGGGACAATCATGGACGAGCCTCCCGTGCCGTGCGGATGTAAAGCTGCGACCAGCGTTCGGCCAGCGTGCGCAGGTCATAGCGGTCCTGTTGGGTGCGGCGCGCGTTGTCGGCCAGGATCCGCGCCAGGGGCGGTTCGCTGAACAGCGTTTCGATCTGCGCCGCCAGTTCTACGCTGTTGGCCGGTGCCGCGAGCAGGCCGTTATGACGGTCCTGCACCACGTCGGGAATACCGCCGACGCCGAACGCCACCACCGGCACGCCGGCCTGCATGGCTTCGAGCAGAATCATCGGGGTGCCTTCGGTGCGTGAGCTGATCACCAGGGCGTCGAGACGGCTCCACCAGGCATTCATGTCGGTCTGGTAACCGGGCAGTTCGATGCGCGTCGGCAAGCCGGCGTCGGTGATGCGCTTGAGCAGGGCCTGGCGCTCCGGGCCGTCGCCGAGCATCACCGCGTGCAGCGATGAATGCCGCTGGCACAGCGGGATCATGGCGTCGAGGAACAGGTCCGGGCCTTTCTCTCGGCTCAAGCGGCCGACGTAGCCAACCCGCCAGCGTTGCTTGTCGGCGCGATGGGCCAATGGCGTGCTGGGTGCTGGCAGGCCATTGGGGATGACGTCGAGTTTTTCCGCCCGCACGCTGGCCCGGCGGTGCAGTGTGGCGATGCTCTCGGCCACGCAGACGACCCGCTTGACCGAGGCGGTGCGGCACAGTTGCAGGCTCAACCAGGTATAGAAACGCTGCTTGGGACTGCGCGGTGTGAAGCCATGCTGGGTGATCACCAGCGGCAGGCGCAGCAGCGTGGCGGCGGACCAACCGAACAACAGCCCCTTGAAGTTGTGGGTGTTGATCAGCGGTCGTTCGTCCCGTCGCTGGCGCAAGTGCTGCAACAGCTCGGCCCAGCTGGCGCAATGATGGCAGTCGACCCCGGCCTGGCGAAAACGCGTGATCAAGGTTGGTGGCGCTGCCAGGAACAGCACTTGGTGCTGCCCGGGCGTCGCCAGGCAATGATCGAGCAGCATCCGCTCGGCCCCATAGAAGCCGCCGCTGTCGAGCAGATGAATGATCGACAGGGGGCTGCTGTGGCGGATCGGGCCGAACGGCGCGTTCAATTTCGCACCCAATGGACAAGGCTGGGCAGGCTCCAGTTGGGGTGCGGGTTGACCTGGTCAGGGGACTGCTCATTGATCACCAACAGCACTGGCACATCCAGTTGTTGGGTGATTTGTGCTGGATGCTTGAAGCGATGGTCGAAGAACTCACGCACATAGACCAAGGCAATCGACAGCAGCAGGCCGCTGAACATGCCGAAGGCAATGATCAGCATCGGCTTGGGAAAAGCCGGGGCGGTCGGTTCGAACGGCGGGCTCAGGACCCGGGCGTTGGACAGGTCGTTATCCAGCGAGCGCGCGGTGCTGGCTTCGGCGAACCGCTGGGCATAGGTAGAGAACGCCGCGTGCAGGGCGTTGATCTCGGTGTCCATCTGCCGCAGCTTGCTCTGGGTTTCCTGCAATTGATGGATGCGCTCCTTGAAGGCGGCGATGCGTTCGATCTTCTGATTGATCACCGAGCTGACAACGGCCAGGTCGGTGGTACGTTCCTGAATCCGGTTGCTCACTACCTTGAGGAACTGCTGGCGCGTGCGGACGATCTGTTCCCGGGCCAGCAGCATCGGTTCGCTGCCGGGCTGGAAGATCGCCAGGTCATTCATGTAGCGGCTGACCTGGCCGGTCAGTTGCTCGCCGAGTTGTTTGATCTCCCGGTCTTCGAAAGCGATGTTGTCCACGGTGGTGGTGAAGGTGAACGGGAAGGTGTAGTCGTTGAACCGCGAGCTGTTCGCCGCCGCCAGGCTGGTCTTGAGGTAATCGAGCCAGCGTTGGCTTTGCAGCAGGCGATCCTGGTAAAGGTTCAGGGCCTGCTCTTCGGTGTTGATAGCGTTCAGGCGGAAGGTGATTTCTTCCTTGGGATCGGACGAGCCGATGTTTTCAAGCAGGCTCAGCCGGGTGCCTTCCAGGCCGTCGAGGCGAGTCTGGTACTGGCTTTTCTTCTGTTCATAGAAGGTCTGCGGCAACTCGATCGATTGCAGGTCCTGGCGGCCAGACAGGTAGTTCTGCAGCAGTTGTGCCACGAACCGGGTGCCTTGGGCCGGGTCGCCGAAGCTGTAGACGATGGAGATGACGTTGGAGCCGGGCAGAGTCTCGATCTTCAGGTTTTCGATGGCCTCGTCGGTCAGCGAATCGAGCACGGTGTCGCGCACCGGATCGACCTCCAGCCCCAGGCCATCGCGCAGCGGGTTGATGACGTACTCGCGCAGTGGTGTGGTGATGTAACGCTTGAAGGGGTCGCTCACCCACTTGTTGAAGATGCCCGGGCTGGGTGTGTATTCGCCCTGGTCGCGCAGGGTGGCGATGGTCTGCCGAATCAACGCGGGCGAGCGCAGGATATTGCTCTCGGTTTCCATATCCGCCAGGGACGGTGGAATGAAGGTCGCGTTCTCCTGGTTCAGCGACGTGGTGGCGTCGCCCTGGGAGAGTTTTTTCGACTGGACGATCACCTGGGCGGTGATGTCGAAGCTCTGCTTGAGCATCAACGGCAGCACCAGGGCGATCACGGCGAAGATCAGGAAGACGCGCTTCACCCACTGCTTGTTGGCGAAGAAGATCCTGAAGAACTCATGCAGATAGTTTTCCTTGGGGTTCATGATCGGGCACCTGGGTCAGTTGCTGTTGCTGCTTTTGTTGTCGAGGCGGTAGCCGAAGCTGACCCCAACGCCCTGGAACAGCACCACGTCGGCCAGTTGCCTGGCCAGTTCGCCGGCGCTGGCTAGCTTGGTCTTGGGCACGTAAAGCATGTCTTCCGGTTGCAGGTAGGCGATCTGCGAGGCGTCTCCGCTCAAGGCCTTCTCCACGTCGTAGTGGCGGGCTTCAACCAGATTGCCGTTGCGGCGCATGATGACCACCGAGTCGAGCCTTGCCTTGACGTTGGTGCCACGGGCCAGGGTCAGCGCCTCGAGGACGGAGATCGGCCGGCGGATCGGATAGGAACCGGGTTGGGCCACTTCACCGAGGACATAGATCTCGTTGCCGGCGGTGGACTTGAGCAGCACGTCCACGGTCATGTGGCCGGGCAGTTGGGCGTAGCGCTCGTTGAGGAAGGTCTCCAGCTGGGTAACGGTCATGCCCTGCAACGGCACCGAGCCGATTTCCGGGAAGCTGGCGTAACCATCCCTGCCCACGATGATCTCCCGGCTCATACCCGTCGCCGGGTGGGTCAGGGTGTTGCGCAGGTTCGTCTCGTCGGACAGCGGACTGGTCACCATTACGGTCAATTGGTTGCGGTTGGGCTGGAACAGCATTTTCTGGTCATAGGCGCGCTGCACCGCCAGGCGCGCCTCATCGGTGGTCAGCCCGGCGACTTTCACCGAGGTGTTGGCCCCTGGCAGTTCGATAGTGCCGTCGGGCATCACCTGTTGCGTGCCGTTGAGCTGGCTGGCGGCGGTGAAGTTCAGTGCCACCTGGTCGCCCGCCTGCACCCGGTAGGCCTGGGGCCCGGTAGTGCTGATATGAAAGATCACATCCAGCACATCCTGGGGCCGCAGGGTCTGTTCGACCTTGGGCATGTCGGTGGCCTGGGCGTTGGCCGGCGCAGCCGTGAGGATCTGTACCGGCATCGAGCGGGTGTCTGAGGTGCTGGAGCAACCGGCAAGCGGCAGCAACAGCAGGACAAGCATTCTGGCGTTCATCTCGTCATCCTTTTGCAGGCTTACAGGTTGTTGTAGAGCCACTTGGGCATGTAGTACTTGCGGCGGTTGAACACGCTGCCGACCACTTTCGCGCCGGCCTGGGACAGACGCTGGCGAGCGGCCTGGGCCACTTCCCAGCGCGTGTCTTCACCGCGCACCACCAGCACCACGCCGTCCACCTGGGTACTGAGTACCAGCGTGTCGCAGGCCGAATACACCGCGTCGGCGTCGATCACCACAAAGCGGTATTGCGTCGCCAGTTGCCTGAACAGCGGACGCAGTTGCTCGGGGCTCAGGCGTTCGGCATTGCGGCCCAGGCGACCATGGGGCAGCACATCGAAGGGCAGGCTGGACGTCTGCACCACGCAGTCCTGCAACAAGGGCGGGGCGAGGCTGTTGAACAGCAGGTCGGTAAAACCGCGTTCCTTGTGCAACGACAGCTGCTGGCTGAGGTTGCGCGGTGACTGGCTGGCATCCACCAGCAGTACGCGGCCGTTGCTCATCTGCGCCAGTTGCGCGGCGAGCGCCATGGCGCTGGTGCTGGTGCCTGTGCCGGTGTTGGCGGCCGTCAAGAGCAGTATCCGCAGGGAAGGATCAAGCACGGTCGAGGTCAGGTTGGTCTCGCTCGGGCTGGCTATGGTCAGAATGTTGGTTGAACCGTCCATTTAACTCGCTCCGTGGCCGCTGAAAACTTTGAAGGGGGTAATCATCAGGATCTTCAAATCCAGCCACAGGCTCTGTTCAGCGATATAGCTGAGGTCCAATTCCACGCGCTGGTCGAAGTCGATATTGCTGCGCCCGGAGATCTGCCACAGGCCGGTCATGCCGGGGTAGATGCTCAGGCGCACAAGATGGTTGTCCTTGTAGCGATAGGCGTTGAACGAGGTCGGCCGTGGGCCCACCAGGCGCATGTCGCCGGTTACTACATTGATCAGGTTCGGCAGTTCGTCGAGGCTGCTACGGCGCAGGAACCGGCCGATGGGCGTGATGCGTGGGTCGTTGTCGATCTTGAAATCGATGGCATCGGCGCCGTGTTTGTTGAGGTGGCGCAGCGACTCCTTGAGGGCCTCGGCGTCGGCGACCATGGTGCGAAACTTGTACATGCCGAAGACCCGGCCGCGATAACCGGTGCGCTTTTGCACGAACAGCACGGGGCCGGGGCTGGAGAACTTGACCAGCAGCGCCAGGCCCAGCAGCAGTGGGCAGAGCACCAGCAGGATCGCCAGGGCGCCGAGGCTGGCCACTACGCGGTTGGTGCGCGAGACCGTCCAGGGCCGGCCGCCGTCGCGACCGGTCAACCAACCACGGCCCTGGCGGTGGATGGCCGCGTCAAGGCGCCTGCGGTGGTCGGGATCGACACGCTTGTCGCGTCCAGGGGCGTTGATCTCGATGACTTGCTCATGTCGGGTCATGGATTCCTCCGCTGAGGTTGGGCCGCAAGTGTTCAGCCGCGAGCGGCGCGTGGGCAGGCCGTGCGTAGTAATCGAGGAACCACTGGATGAAACGGCCCAGGCCGTCGTCCAGTTCGATGCACGGTTTGAAACCGGTGGTCTTTGCCAGGTCGCTGGCATCGGCGCAGGTGTTGAGCACATCGCCTGCTTGCAGGGGCAGCAACTCGACGCGGGCGGTGCGTCCCAGGTGTTTTTCCAGCAGCGCGACATAGGTGCGCAGCGCCACCGGGTGCTGTCCGCCGATGTTGTAGATCCGCCAGGGCGCGCGGCTGGTGGCCGGGCCCGGTTGTTCGTGATCCAGCAGCGGCGTGACCTGGGGCGCATGGGCGATCAGGCGGGCGATGCTTTCGACGATGTCGTCGACGTAGGTGAAGTCGCGTTGGTGCTCGCCGTGGTTGAACAGTTGCAGCACACGGTCTTCGATGATGGCGCGGGCAAACTGGATCGGTGACATGTCCGGCCGGCCCCAAGGGCCATACACCGTGAAGAACCGCAGGCCGGTGCAAGGAATGCCGAACAGGTGGCTGTAGCTGTGGGCCATGAGCTCGTTGGCTTTTTTGCTGGCCGCGTACAGCGACAGCGGATGATCGACGTTATCCTGCACCGAATAAGGCGTGCGCGGGTTGGCGCCGTACACGGAACTTGAGGAGGCGTAGATCAGGTGCCTGACCGGATAGCGACGGCAGCTTTCCAGGATGTTCAGGAACCCGGTGATGTTGCTGTCGACATAGGCCTGCGGGTTTTCCAGGGAGTAGCGCACACCCGCCTGGGCCGCGAGGTGAATCACCACGTCCGGGCGCCGGGCCTGGAACAGCTCGTCGATGGCCGGCGCGTCGGTCAGGTCGATCCGCGCCAGGGGGAATTCGCCGGCCTGATCTTTCACCCAGGTCACGCGGTCGTGCTTGAGCTGGGGGTCGTAGTAGTCGTTGAAATTGTCCAGCCCGCACACCCGATGGCCGTCGCGCAGCAGTCGCAACACAACGTGGGCACCGATGAAGCCGGCCGCGCCGGTGACCAGGATGTTCACGCTTGTGGCCCTGATGTCGAGGTACCCGGCACGGTATGCCGCAGCCCGATGCCGCGATACAACAGCCCGGCGGCGGCCAGGTGGTCGGGGTTGTACAGGTTGCGACCATCGATGATCACCCGGGCGCGCAACTTGCTGGCCAGCAGGTCGAAGTCCACCACGCGAAAATTCTTCCACTCGGTGCAGATCACCAGGGCATCGGCGTCTTCCAGGGTGTCGTCGCGGGTGGCGCAAAGGTTCAGGTCTTTGCGATAGCCGTAGAGGCGACGGCATTCGGACATGGCTTCCGGGTCATAGGCCTGGACCCGGGCGCCTTCGCGCCACAGCGCTTCCATCAGGTAGCGGCTGGGGGCTTCGCGCATGTCATCGGTGTTGGGCTTGAACGCCAGGCCCCAGATGGCAATCGATTTGCCGGCCAGGCCGTCGGGGAACTGCTTGGCCAGTTTCTCGAACAGGATGTGCCGCTGGCTGTCGTTGACGTCGGTGACGCTGCGCAGCAAGCGCAATGGCATGCCGCTTTGTTCGGCGGTGTGCAGCAAGGCCCGCAGGTCCTTGGGAAAGCACGAGCCGCCGAAACCGCAGCCAGGGTAGATGAAGTGATAACCGATGCGCGGGTCCGAACCGATGCCCTTGCGCACCGCTTCGATGTCCGCGCCCAGCCGTTCGGTGAGGTTGGCCAGTTCGTTCATGAAGCTGATGCGGGTGGCGAGCATGGCATTGGCGGCGTACTTGGTCAGTTCGGCGCTGCGGTTGTCCATGAACATCAGTTTTTCGTGGTTGCGGCAAAAGGGCGCGTAGAGCTCGGTCATCTGGTCGCGGGCCAGCGGGTCGGCGGTGCCGACGATGATCCGGTCCGGGCGCATGCAATCGGCCAGGGCGCTGCCTTCCTTGAGGAACTCGGGGTTGGACACCACGCGCACATTCAGCTTTTTCAGGCCCCGCCGCGCCAACGCCTGGCGGGCGCATTCGGCCACTTTGTCGGCGGTGCCCACTGGCACCGTGGACTTGATGACCAGGGTGCGGTCGCTGTCCATGAAGTCGGCGATTTGCCGGGTGACGGCCAGCACATGGCTCAGGTCAGCCGAGCCGTCTTCATCGGCAGGGGTACCGACGGCGATGAAAATCAGCTCGCCATGATTGACCGCGTCGCTGGCCTGGGAACTGAACGACAAGCGTCCGGACTTGATGGTGTCTTCGAGCAAACTGGACAGGCCCGGTTCGCTGATGGTCGGCACGGCTTGTTGCAGTTGCCGGATTTTGTTCGGGTCGATATCGATGCACAAAACGCGGTGTCCGACGTCGGCCATTGCGGCCGCCTGGATCAACCCGACATACCCCGTACCAAATACGCTCACGTCCATTCTTGGCGCGCCTCGCAGACCGAATGATGTAACTCGGATGAAACTGTTTAGAGGGGTATAGCGCAGCTTCAGGAAAGCGTGTCAGCAAAATGACAGTTGTCACTGTTGGCAATTCAAGTGGAATCGGGCCTTTTGATATCAAGTTATTGAGTGTCTTAGAAAAGTGGCTGTTTTATTGGGCTTCACGGGAATTTGACAAAGCGATAAACGGTAGTAATCCATAGATTTTTACATTTTGTGACGGGTTTTCGTGTCATTTTTGGGCTAACTTTTTTTTGACGCATGGTGATTTTGGGGCGTTTCTTGCGCTTTGAAAAACGGCTGCTAACGTGCAGGAACGGAGTGCTTTCGACGCTGCGATCCGGTCGAGGAAAACATGGCCCGCTACCTCAAGGAACTGCTGTTGGTTCTGTACCTGCTCAAGGGGTACGACTATTACCTTGACCGGCTCAACGCGTTGGGCATGAGCCTCACCACCTTGCTGTTCGGCGCCATGTTCGGGTTGTTGGTGCTGGTGCTGTGGATGAGCGCCTACATACGCCAGACATTGGTGAGGCATGTATTTGCCTTGGTGATGTTTGGGTCAGCGGTGTTTTTCGAGGTGTATACCCGGGTCACGGACAGTTACCTGACCTATAGCCAGTTCGTTTCGCTGGTGTACTCGGGAGGATTTATCCAGGAGGCGGCCTATCAGTACCGCGAGGTGATTATCAGCGCGGCGATCAGTGGCTTGTTGCTGTTGTTCGGCATCGCTCTCAAGCCTCGACGGTCGTTGCGGTTGCCCGGTTATCTGCCGATAGCGGCGCCCGTGCTGGGCGTGTTGCTGCTCAGTGGCGTGTTGTTCGTGCGAGCGGGCGAGGGCGCGCGCGGCCTGCCGGTGATGTACCCGCCGTTGGCCTATTTGAATCTGTTTGCCTATGAGTCCTTGCACAACACCATCGGCCCCCGGGAGCCGGTCACCCTGGTGCGACAATCATCCTTGATCGAGCAGGATATCGTGCTGATCATCGATGAAAGCATTGGCGGCAATTACCTGGATATCAACACGCCGTTCGGCGTGCACAGCGGTCTGAAGACGCCGCCCGAGGGCGTGGATATCTTCAATTTCGGCTATGCGGCCTCCATCGCCAATTGCAGCGCCGACACCAACGTCACCCTGCGTTACGGCGGCACGCGCACTGACTATATGCGCATCAACAGCACCCAGCCGTCGATCTGGCAGTACGCCAGGAACGCCGGTTTGCGTACTGTCTACATCGACGCCCAGCGCACCGGTGGCCACCTGCAGAACCTGATGACCGAGCTGGAAAAACAGGACATCGACGAATTCGTCCAATTCGACCAGACCAGCGTACGCGACCGCGACATGGCGGCGGCGGCGAAGTTGATCGAACTGCTGGGCGACAACCAGGCCGAACTGGTGGTGATCAACAAGGTGGGGGCGCATTTCCCGGTACACGACAAATATCCCGACGACTTCATGAGCTACCGCCCGACGCTGCCGCGAGGGCAGTTCCAGGAAGTGGCCGACACCGGCAGGCGTGACGGCTTCAATGGGCAGAAAGACGATTGGCTGTTGTACCGCAACGCCTACCAGAACACCTTGCTGTGGAATGTCGGCGAGTTCTTCAGGCGAATCTTCCAGCAGGCCGATTTGAGCCATGCCGTGTTGATCTACACCTCCGACCACGGCCAGGATCTGCACGAGCGCGGCAACCCTGGGCTCAACACCCATTGTGGTGGTGATCCGGTGGCCGAAGAAGGGTTGGTGCCGTTGGTCATCATCCAGGGCAGCCAGTTGCATACCCTCGATTGGCGCCAGGCCTGGGCCCGGAACAAGGACCGCTCGAGCCACTACAACATCTTCCCGACGCTGTTGCAGTTGATGGGCTACGACCCGGCCGGAGTCGAGTCGGCCTATGGAAAATCCCTCAGTCAGCCGACCGATGACGACTTCACCTTCAACTACCGCTTCAATGCGCGGTTGGGGGCCGCGCCTGAATGGAAACACATCGACCTGGACCACATCGTGACACCACCCCCCGGCCAGGCTGAAATGGCGGTGGGGCATTGATTAGCGGATGTGTTCGGCAGGATTCTGTGGGGCTGGATGTACACTCTGAATCCTCTGTGGGAACTTGCTCGTGGTGGCAATGAGTTCGCTATCGCGGGTGGGGCCGTCACTCAACTCCGCTATCCTGAGCCTCACGTTTACCCATCGAGCCTTTTCATGCTTGAAGTCCGCGATGTTTTTAAAAGCTACGCCACGCCCCAAGGCCCATTGCCGGTGCTGCAGGGGATCGATCTGACGCTGATGCCGGGCAGCAGCCTGGCGCTGATGGGGGAGTCTGGCAGCGGCAAGAGCACTTTGTTGCACCTGGTCGCCGGGCTGGACAAGGTCGATCGCGGCAGCATCCGCAGCGGCGAGTATCGGCTCGATGGCATGAGTGAAAGCCAGTTGGCGAATTGGCGGCGTACGGAAATCGGCCTGGTGTTCCAGCAGTTCAACCTCATCAGCAGCCTGCCGGTGGAGGACAATCTGGCGTTCCAGGCGCGTCTGTGCGGTCGTTACGACGCGGCCTGGCAAACTCATCTGGTGCAGCGGCTCGGGCTTTCCGAGCTGCTACGGCGTTATCCCGAGCAGCTTTCCGGCGGCCAGCAACAGCGGGTCGCGCTGGGCCGGGCGTTGGCCTCGCGACCGCCCTTGTTACTGGCCGACGAACCCACCGGCAGCCTCGACGAAGCCACCAGTGACGAAGTGCTGCAACTGCTGCTGGAACTGTTGGATGGCAGCCCCACCAGCCTGCTGATGGTGACCCACAGTCCACGGGTGGCGGCTCGCCTGGCCCAGCGCGTGGTACTGCATGGCGGGCGATTGGCGCAGGTGGCCCAGGGGGGATGATTTTTCGCCAGACCCTCAAGGCCTTGCTCAGCCATTGGCGCCAGCACCCGGTGCAGTTCTTCAGCGTGCTGACCGGCCTGTGGCTCGCCACCAGCCTGCTCACCGGCGTGCAAGCGCTGAACAGTCAGGCCCGGGACAGTTACGCCCGGGCCAGTCAACTGATCGGCGGCCAACCCCAGGCCAGCCTTGATGCACCCGGTGGCGGCACTTTCCCTCAGCAATGGTTTGTCGAACTGCGGCGCCAGGGCTGGCCGGTGTCGCCGGTATTGCAGGCCCGAGTGGTGCTCAAGGGCCATGAGGATCAGCGCTTGCAACTGATGGGCATCGACCCGGTGTCGCTGCCGCCCGGCGCGGCACTGGCGGGGCAGGTGCGGGAAATGAGCGAGGTGGTGGAATTCTTTACCGACCCCGGTCGTACCTGGGTCGCTGCGCAGACGTTGCAGGCCCTGGGGCTGAATGAGGGCGACCGGCCTCGTTCAGTCGATGGGCAATCCCTGCCGCCGCTGCATGTCCAGGTGGACATGGCACCCGGTGTGCTGTTGATGGACATTGGTTTTGCCCAACAGGTACTCGGGTTGCCGGAGCAACTGTCGCGGCTGCTGTTGCCCGCCACGTTCAGCGCCGCGTTGCCGCAAGCATTCAGCGGTCGGCTGCAGCTCAAGCACGCCGATGAAGAAAACAACCTGTCGCGCCTGACCGAAAGTTTTCACCTGAACCTCGACGCCTTGGGGTTTTTATCGTTCGTGGTGGGGCTGTTCATCGTCCATGCGGCCATCGGCCTGGCCCTCGAACAACGCCGCAGCCTGTTGCGAACCCTGCGGGCCTGTGGCGTCAGTGCGCGGGTGCTGATCACCAGCCTGGCGATTGAATTGGGCGCGTTAGCCTTGCTGGGCGGGGTCGCCGGGGTGCTCAGCGGCTATTGGCTGGCGGGGCTGTTGTTGCCCGATGTCGCGGCAAGCCTGCGGGGTTTGTACGGTGCCGAAGTGCCCGGGCAGTTGAACCTCAGCCCGTGGTGGTGGTTCAGCTGCGTCGGCCTGAGCCTGTTCGGTGCGCTGCTAGCCGGGGCCGACAGTTTGCTGCGGGCCGCGCGCCTGCCCTTGCTGGCGCTGGCCAATCCCCAGGCCTGGCATCAGGCTCATGCGCGTTGGTTGCGACGCCAGGGGTGGGTGGCGACGATGGCGGCGTTGGTTGTCGCCTCGGCGTTGATCTGGGGTGACAGCCTGGCCAGCGGTTTTGTCTTGATGACGGCCTTGTTGCTGGGGGCGGCGCTGGCCTTGCCGGTATTGCTCAATACGGTGCTGGAGCGGCTATTGCGTCATAGCCGCTCGGTGCTCGGACAATGGTTTCTCGCCGATTGCCGTCAGCAATTACCGACGTTGAGCCTGGCGCTGATGGCGTTGTTGCTGGCGCTGGCGGCGAACATCGGTGCCGGCAGCATGACCGCCGGTTTCCGCCAGACCTTCAGCAACTGGCTCGAACAACGGCTGACCGCCGAGTTGTACATCAATCCGCAAACCCCGGCCCAGGCGAACGAACTGCACGCCTGGCTCAAGCAGCAACCGGCGGTCACTGCCGTCGTTCCCCTCTGGCAAGTCTCGGTTCCGTTGCAGGGCTGGCCGACGGATATCCACGGCATCATCGATCATCCCCACTATCGCCAGCATTGGCCGCTGCTGGAATCGGCCGGCGACAAGCCGTGGGAGCAACTGGCGGCCGCCGATACCCTCATGCTCAGCGAGCAACTGGCCCGGCGCCTCAAGGTGAGCATCGGCGATCAGTTGACCCTGCCGACCCCGCAGGGGCCATGGCTACTGCGCATCGTCGGGATCTATGCCGACTACGGCAATCCCAAGGGGCATGTGCTGGTCAATGCCGATCACTTGCTGGCGCACTGGCCGAACCTGACACCGAACCGTTTCAACCTGCGTATCGAACCGCCCGCGATCCCGGCGCTACTGACAGCGTTGCAAGACCGCTTCAGCCTGGATGACAGCCGCATCGTCGATCAGGCTCGGCTCAAGGGCTGGTCGACCCAGGTGTTCGAGCGCACCTTCGCCGCCACCGCCGCCCTCAACAGCCTGACCCTGGCGGTGGCCGGGGTGGCGTTGTTCATCAGCCTGCTGACCCAGAGCCAGAGTCGCCTCGGTCAGTTGGCGCCGCTGTGGGCGCTGGGCGTGACGCGCCGGCAGTTGATGTTGCTCAACCTCGGCCAGACCTGGTTGCTGGCGCTGCTGACCCTGGTCCTGGCGTTGCCGCTGGGCATCGCCCTGGCCTGGTGCCTGGACGCGGTGATCAACGTGCAGGCCTTCGGTTGGCGCCTGCCGCTGCGGGTGTTCCCGTTGCAATTGGTGCAGTTGCTGGCCTTGGCGATGCTCGCCACGCTATTGGCATCGGCCTGGCCGCTGTACGCGTTGTACCGCACGCAGCCGGCGGATTTGCTGAGGACCTTTGCTCATGAGGATTAGTGTCTGCGTGTTGCTGCTGGCGTTGCTCAGTGGTTGTGATGACTCGGCCCCTGCGCAAAAGGGCTTTGCCGGTCTCGGCGACCAGGCTGTCGCGTTCACGCCGGTTGTGCCTGGGCGGGTGTTCAGTTTCCCGGCCGACCATGGTCTTCATGAAGGTTTTCGCATCGAGTGGTGGTACGTCACCGCCAATCTCAAGGACGCCCAGGGCCGTGATTTCGGTGTGCAGTGGACGCTGTTTCGCAGTGCCCTGGATGCCGCGCCCCAGGCCAGCGGCTGGCGCAACCAGACGATCTGGCTCGGTCACGCTGCGGTCACATCCGCCACCGTGCACCATGCCGCCGAGCGTTATGCCCGAGGGGGGGTAGGGCAGGCCGGGGTGCAGGCGGTGCCCTTCAATGCCTGGATCGACGACTGGCAATTCGGCACCCGGGTTTCAGGGGCCGAGCCGTTGGCGGACATGCAGTTGCAAGCTCGCGACCTGCGCTTCAGCTATGCGTTGCGGCTCACGTCGAGCCGTCCGCTGGTGTTGCAGGGCGATCAAGGCTTTAGCCAGAAATCCGAACAAGGGCAAGCGTCGTACTATTACAGCCAGCCGTTCTTCCAGGCCAGCGGTGAATTGGAGATCGACGGCCGGCGTTATGCGGTCAGCGGCCCGGCCTGGCTCGACCGCGAATGGAGCAGCCAACCCCTGACCGCCAACCAGACCGGTTGGGACTGGTTCTCCTTGCACCTGGACAACGGCGAGCATCTGATGCTCTACCGCATGCGCCACAAGGACGGTGCGCCGTACCTCACGGGCACCTGGATCGACGCCCAGGGCCAAGCGCAGACCCTGCACGCCGGGGAAATCAGCCTTGAGCCCCAGGACACCGCCAAGGTCGCCGGGCGCTCGATGCCGGTAGGCTGGGCCATCAGGATCCCCGGCAAGCAACTCGACATCACCGTCCACGCGCTGAATCCCAATGCCTGGATGAACTTGCGCATTCCCTATTGGGAAGGACCTGTACAACTGCGTGGCAGCCAGGGCGGCACGGGTTACCTGGAAATGACCGGCTACTGAGAATCGTTGGAACTCCCCGCGAACGTCGCCCCTCATAGTTTATGAATGTCTCGCAGGAGCCCGTCATGAGCGATGACCTCAAACTCGTGTCGCTGGCCGATTGGCAGCGATTGTTCGACGACAAGGCCTACTGGCAGCAGTCCCCCGATGCTCACTTCACCGAACTGATGCGCCTGGCCAATGATCTGTTCGGCCTGGGCGCCATCGACCTGGCGCAGTGGCAGGCCTTGAAGACCAAGGCCGAGCAACTGCACCGTCGCTCCCCGGATGCCAACGTCGCTGAAGAGGTCGCCGATCCCGACGCCTGATCCAAGCCCGAAGGATTCAAGGAGTTCGCCATGAAGCACAGCCCCGATCAAACACCGCAGAACCCCGACGAGCCGGCGTTGCCCGGTGAAGTGGAACGCGATAACGATGCCTTGCGGCCCAATGACCCGGCCAAGCGCAAGCAACAGCATGGCGACCCTGAGGTAGGGGATACCGATGCGCAGAAAACCGGTCGACGTGGCTGAAGTGGGTCACACCGACGGGTTATTAAAAGATTTTTTTAATGACTGTTTAAACTTGCAACGACTTGGTGCGAATAACGTTTGTACTTATTCATCGTTTTGTATAGCTGCTTGTACAGCTAAGACATAATGCGCTTCAAGCACAAACCCGTGGCGAGGAAGCAGGCGCCTGCCGGGTTGCGCAGCGGCCCCATGGAGAGCGGCCGTTGCGCCCGGGGTGTCCTCCCGGCCGAGTGGAAGCAAACGCTCCCGTCACGGCGCAGTGTAATTGTACAAGCGGTTGAGTTTCGATCAGATGTAAACAGTTGTAACGATGAATAATTATTTAAACAGCCTCGCGGACATGTTCTAAAAGTTCGATTATTATTGTGCTCGTTCGCCCAGTGTCAGGCTCTTTACCAGTGCATGGATTGCCGAGGCCATCGCACTGGGCGAACACCATCCTGAATCAACTTCTATCGATTGTTTTCAACTGCACATGGGTCAGCGGAGTTGGCCGATGCGTGAACGGCTGCCGCCGATTCAACCGACCACGGGCGAACGCCAGTCATCGGAACCCGAGGTGCTGCTGACTTCGTGGGTCCAGGTGATTTTGCGAAACGAGAAGTGCACGTCTTCCAGATGGGTGAAATGGGCGTTCGCCGGGTCTTGGCAATTGAGCATGTAGTCCTTGATCTCGACGATGATCGCGTCCTCCAGCGTGGTGGTGAAGTAATGTTCCTGAGTACCCGCGGCGGATGTCCGGAACCATTGAATCACCACCTCTTCCATGCGTTCGCCATTGGCAAGGGCCTCTTGCAGCAATGGCGTGGCCTTATCGAACACTTTGGTGATGATGAGGGGGTGGTGCACGCGCAGGCCAGTTGGCTGGCCGGATTGAGGATCACGCGGAACGCTCACCTGGTGCTGGAAACCTTGCACCATGATTTTGTTTTCACGTCCCTCCTGGAAAATATTGCCAACCGAGTCGGCGGTAAACGCGCCTTCAGTGATCTTTCCTTGTTTGATGCCTTTGATGGTCATGTACGCGGGGGTAGCCAATGGATGCTCTCCTTCCTGGATAACGATGGACCTGGGGCGGGAGTCGCCCCGAGGTGGCCTGACGATTATCAAGAGCTATGCCATTTTAAAAAAATATATAAATATCAATGAGTTGATTTAATGTCTGGCGGATTTTTACCCCCGCCTAGCAAGAAAGCGAACAAAGGTTTGCCTGGCGTGCTGCAGCTCTTGGTGGCCTGAGCAAACGCCGCGAAAGCCAGGCAAAGTGGCCGATGAAGGCGCGCCACGCAGCACGCCTGTCATGCAGCTTTTTGCCGTTTTATCCTTCGGCTGGTTCCTACAAGCCCAATGCGGCCCTGCACTCATCGATAGAGCGCTGCTGAGTCTGGGCATACAACCCCAGCTCATCGATGGTCGCCCGCCCCAACGCTTCTTCAAAGGCCTGGCGGTTGGACTGTCCGGCGCAATGGCTCTGGGCGGCATCGCCGAGGTTCGACTGGAAGATACCGGCGGCGCTGACCGGCAGGAAATCCTCGTACACCAAAGGTTCGGCGCGCAGGTATTGCTGCGTGAGCAAGTGCTCCAGGGAAGCCGCTTGCCCGAGGGTGCCCTTGGCGGCGAGGCCCTTGGGCGTCACGAAATAGCGAAAGTAGGCCAATGCTTGTCGGCGCAGCTCATCGTGGTTGTCAGGGAATTCGACAAAATGTTCGGTCATCAGCCGGTTGTAGCGTTCGGCGTTGGCTTCGTTGGGAAACTCCCCCAGCGCATCCCGCGCGGCGTTCAGCAATCGGTCGTAGAGCGCGCGGCCCTTGGGCGTGAGCGCGGCGCCCCGTTGTTCGATTTCACCGAAGCGGGCGCTGTGGCTGCCCTGGGCTTGTGCCTGGTCGGTAAAGGCGACGGGTTCGTCCAGAGCCTTGAAACTGGTCTGGCGCAGCAGGATCGGGCACTGCCGACGGGGTGGACCTTCGATCACGGCCTTGGGGGTAATGCCATGCACGGGCATCCGGGCCTGGACGATGTCGATGTCCAGGGTACGCGGCGTCAGGTGGTTGATGTGCGGTCCCTTGAACGCCACCACGTCGGCGATCAAACGATGTTGGGTACTCAATTGCCGGTACTGTTCGGCGGTGACCGTGGCGCTGTGGTGCCAGCGAAAGGTTTCCAGGGCCTGTAGGACGAAGTCCTCGGCCTGGGCTTCGGTCAGGCCACCCTGGCGTTCGGCCAGGTCAATGAGTTCAAGGGCGCTGGGGGTGAAGATCTGCCGTTTGGCCAGCACCGACTCGGCAAAGGCCCGAAGCTCGGCATTCTCGATCAGTTCCAGGCGCAGCAGTGAGGTAAACACCCGGAACGGGCTGACCTGCAACGCGCTTTCGTGCACGGCGCGGAAGGCCGTGGAATGCACCGGCACCCCGGCAGGCGTGAGGTCGTAGTAGCCCACCGGCTGCATGCCCATGACCGCGAACAGACGCCCCAGGGTCGCCAGCTCGGTGGCGGTGCCAACGCGAATCGCACCGTGGCGTTCCAGGTCCAGGCGTTCGAGTTCACCGGTGCTGCGCAGGTGAGCGGCCAGGGCCGGATCTTCGGCCAGCACCTGAGCGTTGGTGTGCTCCACCAGCTTCATCAGGGCGCCATACAGCGGCACCTCGTCGCGGTACATGTCGGACATCGCCCTGGAGAAGCGTTGGCGGATCAGGTCGGGGCTGACGAAGCTCATCGTGAGAATTCCTGGCGAGGGACTGTGGGAAAGTTGGACGAAAGATCGCAGCCTTCGCCGGCCCCGGCAAACGAAGAATCTTCAGGACTTCATTCTGCCAGGGACTGATCCACCAACTCGATCCAGTGTCGTACGGGCGTGCGGCCGGCGCCGTCGAGGTGGTTCTGGCAGCCAACGTTGGCCGTGACAATCAGCTCCGGCTGGCCGCTTTCCAGCGCGTTGAGGCGGTTGTCGCGCAACTGCCGCGCCAGGGCCGGCTGGGTCAGCGAATAGGTGCCGGCCGAGCCGCAACACAAGTGGCCGTCGGGTACCTCGGTGAGGTTGAAGCCCAACCGCGTCAACAGCGCTTCGATGCTGCCGCCGAGTTTCTGTGCGTGTTGCAAGGTGCACGGGCAATGCACGGCGATACGCTGGTTCCTGGCCGCACAGATCTGTTCCAGCGGTTCCTTGCCAAGCACCTGCACCAGGTCCAGCGCCCGCTCACTCACCTGTCGGGCCTTGGCGGCGTAGGCAGGGTCATGCTCCAGCAAGTGCCCGTAGTCCTTGATGAAGGCGCCGCAGCCGCTGGCCGTCTGGACGATGGCTTCAGCGCCGTTTTCCAGGTGCGGCCACCAGGCGTCGATGTTCTGCCGGGCGCGCTCCAGTCCGATGGTCTGGGCATCGAGGTGATAATCCAGGGCGCCGCAGCAGCCAGCTTGCGCACAGGGGATCACGCTGATGCCGAGTCGATCCAGTACCCGCGCTGCCGAGGCGTTGGTGTTGGGCGAAAGGCCCGGTTGCACGCAGCCTTCGAGCATCAACACCGTACGCTGATGCCGGACCGCTGGACGTCCGTCGCGGGCTGGGGAAGGGCGGGGTAATTTGGCGCTCAGGTTCGTCGGCAGTACTGGACGGAAGATCGCCCCAAGACGCAGCAGGGCCTTGAACCGCTCAGGGCTGGTGGCCAGGCTTCGCAGGCCCGAGCGCAGTGCGCGTTGGCCAGCGGGGCGCGGCACGGCTTGATCGACCACCGCCCGACCGATGTCCAGCAGGTTGTGGTAATCCACGCCGGACGGGCAGGTGGTCTCGCAGTTGCGACACGACAGGCAGCGATCCAGGTGCAGTTGGGTGCTGGCTGTCGCCGGCTCGCCTTCGAGCACCTGCTTGATCAGGTAGATGCGCCCTCGCGGGCCGTCCAGTTCATCGCCCAGCAATTGATAAGTGGGGCAAGTGGCATTGCAGAAGCCGCAATGCACGCAACTGCGCAGGATCCGTTCGGCTTCTTCGGCGCGGGGCAGATTTTTGCTTTCCTCACTGAACCGAGTCTGCATGCTAGATCTCCGGGTACATCCGGCCAGGGTTGAACAGCCCGAGCGGGTCGAGCTGGGCCTTCAACTGCCGGTGATAGCGCAGCAGCGCCGGAGCCAGTGGCTGGAACGGTGTATCGCTGGCACCCTGACGATAGCAGGTGGCATGGCTGCCCAGTTCATGGGCCAGGGCTTGCACGGTATCGGCATCGGTTTTCAACCAGCGTTGCGCGCCGCCCCAGTCGATCAGTTGCGCGCCGGGCAGGGCGAGCGGGCCGGTATGGTTGGGCAATGACAGGCGCCACAGCGGCAAGCCTTCGTCGAAGAATGCCAACTGATGTTCATTGAGTGCCGTCCAGTATCGATCGTCGATCACCTCGCCACCGAAACGTTGATGAGCGGCGCTGACCGAGCCTTCGCCACCCTCCAGGCGCAGGTGCAGACAGTTGCCGTCATGGCTGGCGGCGCTGATGGGCAACGGCTGGCGGCCCCATTCGGCAAGTTTCGCCAACGCCTCGGTGCTGTCCAGTTCCAGGCGAATGCTCAGGCTGTGACGGGGCTTGGGCAGGACCTTCAAGGAGACTTCGGTGATGACCCCCAGGCAGCCGAAACTGCCGGCCAACAGACGCGAGAGGTCGTAGCCGGCGACGTTCTTCATCACCTCGCCGCCAAAACGTAGCAAGGTGCCGTGGCCGCTGATCAGGCGCGTGCCCAGGACGAAATCGCGCACCGAACCGGCCCATGGTCGACGTGGCCCTGACAGCCCGGCAGCGACCATGCCGCCGACCGTGGCGTCGTCGCCGAACGCCGGCGGTTCGCAGGGCAGCCGCTGTCCGGCGGCGTCGAGGGCGGCGAGCAGTTCCCGCAATGGGGTGCCGGCACGGGCGGTGACCACCAACTCGGTCGGGTCGTAGTGGACGATGCCTCGATGCACGCGGGTATCCAGCACTTCGCCGGCCACTTCGCGGCCCAGGAAGGCCTTGCTGTTCGAACCCTGGATGCGCAGTGGCGTGGTATTGGCCCGTGCGCGATTGACCTGTTCGAGCAGCAGGTCGCTGGCGTCCTGGTCGGTTTCGCGGCTCATCAGAAACGCTCCAGTTCAGGAAATGGCAACTGCCCGCCATGGATATGCATGGCACCGAACTCGGCGCAGCGGTGCAGGGTGGGAATGTTCTTGCCGGGGTTGAGCAGGCCTTGGGGATCGAATGCCGCTTTTACCGCATGGAACAGCTTCAGTTCGTCGCTGTTGAACTGCGTGCACATCTGATTGATTTTTTCCCGGCCGACGCCGTGCTCGCCGGTGATGCTGCCGCCCACCTGGACACACAGCTCGAGGATTTTCCCGCCCAGGGTTTCGGCGCGCTCCAGTTCGCCGGGCTGGTTGGCATCGAACAGGATCAGTGGGTGCATGTTGCCGTCACCGGCATGAAAGACATTGGCTACCCGCAGGCCATGCTCGGCGCCGAGACTGGCGATGCGCTGCAGTACCTCGGGCAAGGCCCGACGCGGGATGGTGCCGTCCATGCAGTAATAGTCCGGCGCCAGGCGACCGACCGCCGGGAAGGCGTTCTTGCGCCCGGCCCAGAACCGCAGCCGCTCGGCCTCGTCCCGCGCCTGGCGGACCTCGGTGGCGCCGGCCTGTTGCAGCACCTGGCGGACTTGTTCGCAATCGTCATGGACATCGGCCTCGACCCCGTCCAGTTCGCACAGCAGGATCGCTTCGGCGTCCACCGGGTAACCGGCGTGGATGAAGTCCTCGGCGGCGCGGATCGCCAGGTTGTCCATCATTTCCAGGCCGCCGGGGATGATGCCGGCGGCGATGATGTCGGCCACTGCCCGACCGGCCTTGTCCACCGAATCGAAACTGGCCAGCAGCACCTTGGCGACCTGGGGCCGGGGCAACAGCTTGACCGTCACTTCAGTGATTACCCCAAGCAAGCCTTCGGAGCCGGTGAACAGTGCCAGCAGGTCCAGGCCCGGTGAATCCAGGGCTTCGCTGCCCAGGGTCAGGCGTTCGCCTTCGATGGTGAGGATCTCCAACTGCAACAGGTTGTGCACCGTCAGGCCGTACTTGAGGCAGTGCACGCCACCGGCGTTTTCCGCGACATTGCCACCGATGGAACAGGCGATCTGCGACGAAGGATCCGGCGCGTAGTACAGCCCGAACGGCGCCGCCGCCTGGGAGATCGCCAGGTTGCGTACACCCGGCTGAAGCCTTGCGGTGCGGGCGTCGGGGTCGATGTGCAGGATCTGGTTGAACCGCGCCATCACCAGCAACACGCCGCTTGCTAGGGGCAGGGCGCCGCCGGACAGACCGGTCCCGGCGCCCCGGGCGACCACCGGGACGTTCTGCCCATGGCAGAGCTTGAGCAGCGCTTGCACCTGCCCGACGCGCCGGGGCAACACCACCAGCATCGGCGTGGTGCGATAGGCCGACAAGCCGTCGCATTCGTAGGGCTTGAGGTCTTCCTCTCGGTGCAGGACGTCCAGGTCTGGAATCTGCGCCTGCAGGGCTTGAAGCAGGGCTTGCTTGTCCACCTTCGGCAAGGGACCGTCGAGGTGTTCGTCGTAGAGGATGTTCATGAAAATAGATACCTCTGAGTCAACTCGCTCCCACATGGGGCTTTTTTTACACCGCCGTCATTGCCCCAAACCCTTGAGAAAATCCCGGTACAGCGCCGCGGTTTTCCCCGGTCGTTCGACCATGGGCATATGACCGATGCCGTCCCAGATCTCCACCCGCAGGTCGGCGATACCCTTGCTCCACACCGGCACGCTGCTCACGTCGATCAGCCGGTCCTTGCGGCCCCAGAGCAGCAAGGATGGCGCGCGGATGTCGGCCAGGCGCGGCTCCATCGGCGGGCTGGCGCGAAAGTCGACGAAGATCTCCGCCAGTTCATCGCGGCGCTGTTCGTAACGTTCGGCCAACGCCGCCAGCACCACGCTGGGTACCCAGGGCGGGGAGGCCATGGTCATGGCGTAGAATGGCGCGAAATCATCCCGCGAGTCGACGAGGAACGGGTTATGCCCGGCGGCCAGGTGGCGTTCCATGTCGCTGGCCTGGGGAGCGGTGACGCCGGCCGGATCGATCAGCGCCAGGGTCAGTACGCGCTCGGGCGAAGTGGCCGCCAGCCAGGCGGCGAGATAACCGCCCATGGAGTTGCCGATCACATGGACCTTGTCCAGGCCGCAGGCGTCGAGCAACTCGATCACCCGTCGGGCCTGGGTCGGGATGTCATAGCCGCCGCCGGCCTTGAAGCCGGTTTCGCCATGGCCGGCCAGGTCGGGTACCACCACCCGGTAGTCGCCGACAAAATGCCGGGCAAAGCGCAGCCATAGATTCTTGTCGGCGCTGTAGCCATGCAGCATCAGGATGCTGCCGGACGCTTCATATGGCCCGCCTTGCCAGGTCGACACGGTCATCTCACTGATGGGGACGGTGATCTTGTGCAACCGGTAGAGGCGTGCCTCCAGCGCCGTGCCCATGTCGTACAGCACATGACCGATGCCTGGATACGTCAACCAGCTCCAGGCGATGAACACGGCAAGGACTACCCACAACACCAGCATGTTTCGCCCTCCATGGGTCAGGACAGAATGTGTTAAGTGAAGCTGAAACCCGGGCATATCGCGATGACAGGGCCGCTTTTGCTTTGCTACCAGCCATGACAGCCGCCTGATGAGTCATATATAGCCAAAATCCGCGGCAGGGCGGGGCATTTGAAGGAGAATAAATACCCCGTCATTCAGGGATGTCTATTGGGTGTTGCCCTGATAGGCGCCGGGCAATCCCGCCGACCTGGGAAGCTCGCGGTGCAGAGGCCTCCATGCAAGCCATTACGGCCACGGGGCTGAGATGGCCACTTGCTGCCTAGAGCCTTGGTTCGTTGTCGGGTAGGGTGCCTGTGGCACTCTTTCGATACGGAACAAGGATGAAATCATGACGATGACCGCTCTTCGCACTCGCCTGGCCGTCAGTCTCGGCCTGAGCCTGGCCCTTGGCGCCTTCGCCCCCATGGCTGTTGCGCAGCCCCACCAGCAGATCCTGACCGACGCCGAACAATACAAGGGCGAAGCCCTGAAACTGTTGGAGCGGCTGGTGAATATCGACTCCGGCTCCGGGTATGTACCGGGGTTGACCCAGGTCGGTGACATTGCCATCGACGAATTGAAGAAGCTGGGCGCCACCATCGAGAAGGTGCCGAATTCGGACGGTACCCAGCACATCCTGGCGACCCTCAAGGGCACCGGCAAGGCGAAGATCCTGTTGATGGCCCACATGGACACGGTGTTCAAGGAAGGCTCGGCCGCCGAGCGTCCGTTCCACATCAAGGACGGTCGCGCCTATGGGCCGGGGGTGATGGACGACAAGGGCGGCATCGTCGCCGGCATCTACGCGTTGAAGATCCTCAAGAACCTCGATTTCAAGAATTACGCGCAGATCACCTTCCTGCTGGATGCCAGCGAAGAAACCGGCTCGGACGTGGCTACCGACCTGATCAAGAAAACCGCCAAGGCCCACGACGTGACCCTCAACCTGGAACCGGGTCGCCCGGCTGATGGCCTGGTGGTGTGGCGCAAGGGCAGTGCCACGGCGCTGGTGGAGGTCAAGGGCAAGGCGTCCCACGCCGGTGTCGCGCCGGAACAGGGGCGTAATGCGGCGATGGAAGCCGCGCATCAGATCCTGCAACTGGGCAAGCTCGGCGACGCGGAAAAGAAAACCACCATCAACTTCACCGTGCTCCAGGCTGGCGACCGGACCAACGTGATCCCCGACCGGGCCAGCGCCAAGGCCGACGTGCGGGCGGCGGTGCCGGAGGAGTTCGACCGCATCGAGAAAGACCTGGCGCGGGTGTCGCAGGACAAACTGATCGCCGACACCGAAGTCACCACCAGCCTCAAGCGCGGCCTGCCGCCGATGCCACAGACGGCGGAGTCGGATCGATTGATGGCCATGGCCCAAGGGATCTATGGCGAACTGGGGCGCAAACTGACTGAAGAAGGCAGCGGCGGCGCGGCGGATGCCAGCCTGTCGGCCGGGGTGGGTACGCCGACGCTGGATGGTTTTGGCATCGTTGGCGGCAACATCCATACGCCGGAGGAGTACGCGGAAGTCGAGAGCGTGGTGCCGCGGATTTACCTGTTGTCGCGGATGATCATGGAGTTGGCGGGGCGCTAATAGTCAACCTGGCACAAACCGTCGGGGCAAAGGCAAACCTGTTGTGGGAGCAAGCTTTGCTCCCACAGGCCTCTAGTGTGCTCCAGAGGCGGTGAGTCGGTTAGCGCGGGTCGACGTTATCCAGCGCCCGGTTCGCCAGCAATCCGCTCAGTTCGATCAACTGCTGGATGCCCAGGGCAATGTGGCGCCTCGGGCCTTCCAGGTCGAAGGCCAGATTGCTGACCATGGCATTGGCCGAGGCCAGGTTTTCGCTGAGATTGGCGAGCAGGGATTCGGTGTCGACGCCGTTGACGACCGTGAAGAGTTGGCTTGGATCAGGCTCGGGTTTGTCGGGTTTGGGCTTGAGGTAGTAGTCGAGGGCGCGGTCAGCGGCTTCGTCGAATTCTTTTGAGTTGTGGGTCGTTGGATCGGTGTCCGGCGGGTTGGGTGTTGCTTTGAACATAGTTGAAGCTCCGATGCATTTGAAAAGGAGCCATCACCTGCTCGCTACCAAACGAATTGGGTGGTGGCCATACGAAGGTTGGTAGACCGGGCATCGGAGCCGGCGCCTCCGAAGAGACCCTGCGCATGGCCACCAAAAAGCGAAGTGCATGACTGCACTTGCAGGGGGTGACGCTATGCACCGACAACCCGGGCTACCAAACCCGATCGCTGATTCGTCAGCGACCGGAAAACGATAGAGCCGGGCCTCCAGGCGCACAAGCCGGCGGATTCTGGCGTAGTTGTAGGCAATGGCGCAAGGCGACTTGGCTTGCTCCTACATCGAAGTTAGCGGGATAAACAACAAGCTATTGTGGCGAGGGGATTTATCCCCGCTGGGCTGCGAAGCAGCCCTAAAATCTGACAGTGAGGTATCTCAGATAGATTGCGTAGCGCCTTTGGGGGCTGCTTCGCAGCTCAACGGAGATAAATCCCCTCGCCACAAAAAGCGGGTTCGTCTTTTGATGGCGGCGTTGCTAGTAAACCCAAACCTCCACCCGCCGATTCCTGATCCGCCCTTCATCTTCGTTATTGGCCGCCACCGGCATCAGCGCGCCGAAGCCGCGTACTTCGCGCAAGGTCACGCCGTACTTGACCAGTTCACGTCGCACCGCCATGGCCCGCAGTTTGGACAAGAGATCCGCCCGCGCCGGGTCGTCCTTGGCGTCACCGAAACCCACCAGCGTCACGCGCCGTTCGGTCTTGCCGTGCTTCTGGATGTAGTCGAGCACTCGGCCCAGGTCTTGATGGGCCTTGTTGTCGAGGTTGGCGCTGCCTTCTTCGAAGCGAAAATTCACGCTCAGGCGTTGGGCATGGCGGCTCAGGGCCTGGTAACCCTCGGGCATCAGTGCATTGGGGGTGACGGCCATGGCCTGGACGGTCTGGGCGATGAACCCATTGGCCGCGACGATGGCCTGGCCCTGGTCGCTTTGGGTGAACTCGACCAGCGCCGTGGCCCACGGGTTGGTTTCCCGGGGCGGCAGGTAGAAGAACAGCCGGCGGGACAAGGGATAGTCTTCGGTGGCGATCAGGTGGTTCAACGGCAACATGGGTTGCGAGTCGCCGTCGACAATCGCCAGCGCCTTGGCCTGGCGTATGTAGGGCAAACCGATGAAACCGATGCCTTGCGGGTCCTGGCTGACCGCGTCGGACAACTGTTCACTGGATTCGAAGCGCCGCGCTGAAGGATCCAGCCGTTTTCCCTGGCGGCTGAGCACCAGTTCCTTGAAGGTATCGTAGGTGCCGGATTGTTCATCGCGGGCATACAGATGAATCGCCCCGCCAGTACCGCCCACTGCCTCCCAGGTTTTCGCCTCGCCACTGAATATTCGCGCCAGTTGCACGATATCGAGCTGACGTAGCGGGTTCTGGGGATGAAGGATGATCGCCAGGCCATCGATGGCGATGACTTGCTCGGCGGCAGGACTTTTCAGATCGCCGAGGGACGCGAGTTCCTTCAGCTCGTTGTCCTTGATCGGGCGGGACGAGGCGGCCAGGTCGGCGCTGGCCTGCTTGAGGGCAGCGAACCCGGTGCTGGAGCCGTGGGCGGCAATGTCGATCTCGACCCGCCGGCCATCGGTGGTCTGGCCGACGATCCGCTGTTCGTTGTCCCGACCGGTGATTTCGCTGCTGACCCTGCGCAGTCCCTGTTCCTCCATCAAACCCCTGACCAGCGCCGGCCCCAGGGCCGCACCGATGGTATTGGAGCCCTGGAGGCGCAGGGCCGGGCCGGACGCAGGAAGGGGCAGGCCAGGCGCGGGCTCACGTTCGGCGCAGAACGCCAACGGCAGCCACAACGCCATTATCCAGACCACGCACAGCCGCATGCCGCCACCTTCAGATCCCAGGGAAGTGCCGGGAGAATAAGTCAGGCAGATGACTGAACGATGACAGGGTGGTTGCGCTAGGCCTCGCTCGCCGCCACCCCGGCCACCAGGCATTCGATCAAGGCGCGCACGCGCCGGGGCTGGACGCGGGCGGTCGGGTAGACGATCTGCAGCAGCGTGTTGCCGGCGGTGAAGTCCGGGAGCAATTCCACCAGCCGTCCGCTCTTGAGATCATCGCGTACGTCCCAGATCGACTTGAGGCTGATGCCATGTCCCTCCAGGCACCATTGCCGCACCAGCCCGCCGTCGTTGGCGATTCGCCGGCCCTGGACCATCACCCGATGCACCTCGCCGTCCCGGCTGAATGTCCATTCCCGCGCGGTGTTGATCCCCAGGCGCATCACCAGGCATTCGTGCCGGGTCAGTTCGCTGGGATGCGTTGGCGTGCCGTGCCGCGCCAGGTAAGCGGGGGCGGCACAGACCACGCGACGATTCTCTCCCAACGGCCTGGCCCGCAGTGAGCTATCGGCCAGGGCACCGTAGCGAATGGCGAAATCGAACCCCTGGCTGACCAGGTCCACGTAGCCATCGCCCAGGTTCAGATCGAGGCTGACGTCGGGATGCTCGTCGAGAAAGCGCGACAGGATCGGCTCGATGTACTGGCGGCCCAGGTCTTGCGGGGCACTCAGGCGAATCGGCCCGCTGAGGGTCTGGGTGCCGGTGCGGATGCTGCTGTGCAACTCGCCGGCCTCGGCCAGCAAGCGCCGGGCGCCTTCGACCAGAAGCCTGCCTTCGTCGGTCAGGCTGATCGCCCGCGTGGTGCGATTGAGCAGGCTGGCACCGTAATAGGTTTCCAGGAGGGCGAGCCGCTCCGAGACCGAGGCCGGGGACAACCCTGCCTCTCGACCGGCAGCAGACAAGCCACCTTTTTCAACGATCAGCAGAAAGAGCTCGAGGTTCTTCAGGAACATTATTCGGTAGTTCCGAAATATATTTTCGTAAGTTGATCAATTATCAGGAAAACGCGCAAAGCATACCTTAGCGCCTCAGACGATCACACCGCAGCGTTTTCCAGGAGTTCTGCCATGGCCATCCCCGAAGCAGCCGATGTCACTCACAATCCCGAACGCAGGACTTTCCTGGCCCAGGCAAGTGCTGGCGCGGCGCTGTTGGCCGTAGGCGATCTGCTGACGACGGGCTCGGCGCAGGCTGGCGTCTCGACAAAAGCCGCCGGCGTTTCCAAGGGGGGCTTCTGGCCGGGCGACACGCGCTTGGTCATTTCGATTTCCATGCAATTCGAAGCGGGCGGACAGCCGCCCAAAGGCACTGACAGTCCTTTTCCCGCAGTCGACTTCCCGGACAGCGTGCCGACCGATCCGGCAACCAATACCTGGTTTGCCTACGGTTATCGGGAAGGCATCCCACGCTTGCTGAATTTGTGGGACCGCCATGGCGTCAAGGTCACCTCCCACATGATCGGCGAAGCGGTGCGGCGCCACCCGGCCCTGGCGCGGGAGATCGTCGCTCGCGGTCACGAGGCGGCCGGGCACGGGCCGCGCTGGAGTTCGCAATTTGCAATGAGTCGGGACGATGAACGCACGTTCCTGCGCCAGGCCGCGCAGATGGTCCAGGAGGTCACCGGGCAGCCAGTCACCGGCTACAACTGCAACTGGCTGCGCCGGGGACCCAATACCCTGGGGTTGTTGCAAGAGTTGGGCTACCTCTATCACATCGATGACGTCAGCCGCGATGAACCCTTCATCGAAGCGGTCAACGGCAAGGATTTCGTCGTGGTCCCCTACACGTTGCGCAACAACGACATCGTGCTGATCGAAGGCCGGCATTACTCGCCCCAGGCTTTCCTGGAGCAAGTGAAGCTCGATTTCGACCAGCTCTACGAAGAAGCCGGCACGCGGCGACGAATGATGTCCATCAGTGCCCACGACCGCATCAGCGGCACGCCACAAATGGTGCGGGTCTGGGATGAGTTCCTGCGTTATGCCAAAAGCCATCCGGGCGTGGCGTTCATGCGCAAGGACGACATTGCCCGCTACACCCTTGCCAGCCCGCTGTCCTTGCGGGAGTCCGAAACCCTCTGAAACCTGTTCCATAACCCCGGGCCGCACGGTGTTGTCCGGCCCTTGATCGACCCGAAGGAATCCACTATGTCGTTCTCATCCCTTGCCATGCCCGGCGGCCTGCGCCTGGCCGGTTTTTTCCTGGGCCTGGGCCTGTCGCTGGGGGCTTCGGCCGCCACCGATGCGCTCGTGCAACCTCAAAGCCTGATTGTCGACCGCAGCCTGTCCGAGCAGCAGGCGACATCGATGATTTTGGCGGCGCGGCGCTATGACACGTTCTGGCACACCGGCGACGAAGCGTTGGCTCGCGAAGCCTTGGCGCCGAGTTTCATCGACAAGACCCCTCCGACCGGGCGTAAGCAGGGCCCGGAAGGCCCGTTGCTGGCGTCGCGGGCTTTCCGCACTGCCGTGCCGGATCTCAGCTGCGTCGTGGAGCAGATGCTGGTGGTGGGGGATCGGGTGGTGGTGCACCTGCGCTTTCGCGGGCATTTCACCGGGACCTTCGACCAGCTCAAGGGCCAGGGCCAACCGGTGGAGTTCATTGCGACGGATATCTACCAGGTCGACCAGGGCAAGATCGTCGCCAACTGGCACATCGAGGACAACCTGACCCTGTTCAAGCAACTGGGTACGCTGTGACAGGACGGCTCGCCATTGCGGCGAGCCGTTTCTTGCCGGTCAGCTCAACTGCAGCCAGATCGGCGCGTGGTCCGACGGTTTTTCCATGCCCCGCAGCTCATAGTCCACCCCGGCGTCCTTGACCCGTGGCAGCAGGCCGTGGGAGGTGAGGATCAGGTCGATGCGCAGGCCGCGCTTGGGCTCGTCTTCAAAGCCGCGGCTGCGGTAGTCGAACCAGCTGAAGCGGTCGGTGACGTCCGGGTTGAGGTGGCGGAAGCTGTCCACCAGGCCCCAGTTCTTCAGGCGGGCCATCCATTCGCGTTCTTCCGGCAGGAAGCTGCACTTGCCGGTCTTCAGCCAGCGCTTCATGTTGTCCGGGCCGATGCCGATGTCGCAGTCTTCCGGGGAAATGTTCACGTCACCCATCACCACCAGCGGCTGATCGTTGCTGAAGCGGCTTTCCAGCAGTTGCTGCAAATCGCTGTAGAAACGCTCCTTGGCCGGGAATTTGGTCGGGTGGTCGCGGCTTTCACCTTGTGGGAAATAGCCGTTCATGATGGTCACCGGCACGCCGTTGGCATCGGCGAAGGTGCCCCAGATGAAGCGCCGCTGGGCGTCCTCGTCGTCGCCCTCGAAGCCTTTGTACAAACTCAGCGGCGCCTGGCGGGAGAGCAGGGCGACGCCGTAGTGGCCTTTTTGTCCATGGTAATGCACGTGGTAACCCAGGGCCTGGATTTCGGCCAGGGGGAATTGTTCGTCGTGAACCTTGGTTTCCTGCAGCCCGATCACGTCCGGCTGGTGCTTCTCGATCAGCGCCGCCAGCTGATGGGGACGGGCGCGCAGCCCGTTGATGTTGAAGGAGACGATCTTCATGGTCGGCTGTCCTGGCAAAACTGCGATGCTAGCTGACATGTGGGAAGGGAGCCAGCGTGGCAGTAGGACAAATGCGCTGCTAATGTCCTGTGGGTGTAGGAACGATCGCAACCCAATCGGGTTCGTACTCAATAAGAGCTGGGCCTCACCGAGCCTCGCCCCAGGAGATCCAACGTCATGCCTGAAACCGCCATCGCCGACGTCCATATGCTCGACAGTGGTTATTCCCGCGAGGCCCGTTCGTTGCTGTACCAGGCCTATCGCCATGAACCGACCTTCAGCTACCTGTTCGAATCCGAGCGGCCCGGTTATGAACAGCGGGTCCGGGCCACGGTGCGTGAGCTGGTCAAGCAGCATTTTCTCCAGGACCTGCCGGCCATCGGCTTGCTGGTCAACGACCGCCTGATCGGCATTGCCCTGATCGCCCCGCCGCAGCGACGCCTGGGCATCACCGAAAGTTGGGCCTGGCGTCTGCGCATGGTCTTGAGCACCGGTTTTCGCTGCACCCGGCGCTACCTGGAATACCACGCGGCGGTGTTGGCCTGCCTGCCTTCGGATGCGGTACATGTGTTGCCGCTGCTGGGGGTGCACCCACAGTTCCAGGGCAAGCATTTCGGCGAACAGTTGCTCGAAGCGGTCCACAACTGGTGTGCGGTGGACGAGCATTCCCAAGGCGTGGTGCTGGACACCGGCAACCCGCGTTACCTTGAGTTCTATAAACGCCAGGGTTACGAGGAAATCGGCGAGGTTGCGGTAGGACCGATCCGCGAGCATGTGTTCTTTCACGCCAACCCGCAGGTCCTGCAAAGCGCAACGGCATAGTCGGCCGAACTTTTGCGAAATGTCCGGCTCTATCAGGCACCTACGCTCGTGATAGCATCCGCGCCATGAACCTCCCAGGAAGAATGACCGGTGGCGCGCTCTTGCTGTCCCTCAGCTGCGCGGCACTGGCAAACAGTGAGTTGGAAGTACGAGTCCAGCCGTCCAACGATGAACTCAAGGCCAACGTAGAAGGTTACATCGGTGGCTTGGGAGATCGTGACGAGGAGGCCTTGCTGCGCTTCAGTCGCGGCGCCGAGGAGCAGGCGCGCAAGGCCGCCCAGGCGCTGGGCTACTACCAGCCGCAGATCGACAGTGAGGTCAAGGGCGGCAAGGACCCACGCCTGGTGCTGACCATCGATCCGGGCGAGCCGGTGCACCTGCGTAACGTCACCGTGCGCATCGATGGCCCGGCGGCGTCGCTCAAGGCTTTTCGTGTGCCCGGCAACGCCGCGCTGAAACCCGGCGCGGTGCTCAACCATGGTCGCTATGAAGATGCCAAGCGAGTGATCCAGAACCAGGCCTCGCGCTATGGCTTTTTCAGCGGACGCTTTACCCGGCAGAAACTCCTGGTGGACCCCCAGGCAGGCATCGCCGACATCGAACTGGTCTACGACAGCGGCCCGCGCTATGCCTTGGGCCCGGTGCGCTTCGAGGGCGACACGCCGTTCGACGAAGACCTGCTGCAGCGCATGGTGCCGTTCAAGGCCGGCACGGCGTACGACTCCGAACTTATCGCAGAGCTCAACCAGGCGCTGCAATCGAGCGGCTATTTCGAAGGCGTGCGCGTGGATGCCGCGCCCACCGCCGCCACCGATAACGTGATCCCGGTAGCGGTCAAGCTCGACACGCGCAAGCCGCGGACCATGGGCCTGGGCCTGGGGTTTTCCACCGACGTCGGTCCCCGGGCGAAAGCCAACTGGACGCGCCACTGGGTCAACCCTCAGGGCCATAGCTATGGCTGGGAGGCGGAAGTGTCGGCGCCCCGGCAGAACGTCGGCCTGTGGTACGACGTGCCGCTGGACCCGCCGCTGACCGACAAGATGCGCTACGCCGGCGGTTATCAATATGAAGAACTGGCCGGCACCGACAGCCTCAGCAAACTGCTCACCGTGGGCCCGGAATGGCACAGCAAGTTGCCCAGCGGCTGGCAGCGGGTGGTGTCGCTCAAATGGCAGCGCGAGGAGTACCGCCTAGGCGACGATGCGGGCCTGAGCACGCTGCTGATGCCGGGCGTGAGCTATTCCTACCTGCGCAGCGACAACCGCATCGATCCGCACAACGGCTACCGCTTGCAGTTCGACACCAAGGTCGCCAAGGAGGGCCTTGGTTCGGACAACAACCTTTTATATGGCACCGCCATGGTCAAGGGCCTGACCACCGTGTTCGACAAGCATCGGCTGCTGGCTCGGGCGCAGATCGGCGGCAGCGCTACCAATGGCTACAAATCCATCCCGCCGTCCTTGCGCTTTTTCGCCGGTGGCGACCAGAGCGTGCGCGGTTATGACTACCAGAGCCTGTCGCCGGAAAACTCCGAGGGCGATCGTATTGGCGGTCGCTACATGGTCGCCGGCAGCCTCGAATATCAGTATTCAATCGCGGAAAAATGGCGAGTGGCGACGTTCGTCGACCAGGGCAACTCGTTTAACAGCCTTGAACTGCCGAGCCTCAAGACTGGCGTGGGGGTCGGTGTGCGTTGGGTGTCGCCGGTGGGCCCGATCCGCCTCGACCTGGCCCATGCGATGGACGACGACGGCGGTATCCGATTGCACTTTTCCATGGGGCCTGAGTTGTGAAGCGTGGTGTGAAAATAACGCTGCTGGCGGTCGCCGGGGCGTTGCTGGCACTGGTGCTGGCCTTGAGCGTTGTGTTGGGCACGGCATTCGGCAGCCGTTGGGCCCTCGGCCTGGTGCCGGGGCTGAGCGTGGAGAATTTCCAGGGTCGGCTGGGTGGGCAATGGAGCGCCGATCACCTGTTGTGGCAGCAGGACGCCAGTCGGGTAGAGGTGGATCGGCTGATATTCGCCTGGTCGCCACTGTGCCTGGCACGCATGACCCTGTGCATCGAACAGCTCAAGGCCGACCAGGTCGCCTTGCAATTGCCAGCCTCCGCCGATGAACCGAGCAGTGGCCCGATCAGCTTGCCGGACCTGGACTTGCCGCTCGCTATCGAACTGGGCGATGTGCAGGTCGGCAGCCTGTCGTTCAACGGCAGCGAGCAGCTCAAGGGCCTGCAATTGGTTGCCCATTGGACCGCCGAGGGCCTGCAGATCGATTCGGTGCAATTGCAGCGCGACGAGTTGAGCCTGAAACTGTCCGGCTTGCTGAAGCCGGGCGGCGACTGGCCGTTGAACGCCGAGGGGCGGTTGACCTTGCCGGCGCCGGGCGCCACGCCCTGGGCCCTGGACCTGAAAGTCGACGGCAACCTGCTCAAGACCCTCAATCTCCAGGCCGACAGCAGCGGTTACCTGCAAGGCCGCTTGGTCGGTGAGCTGCAGCCCTTGGCGGACAACCTGCCGGCCAAGGTGCGCATCACCGCCGACGGCTTCAAGGCCAGCGCCGATCTGCCAGACACTTTGTCGCTCAACCAGTTGGAATTGACTGGCGAAGGCGACCTGAAAAACGGCTATCGACTGCTTGGCAAGGCGACATTGCCCGCCGAGAAAGGGCCGGTGGCGTTGTTGCTGCAAGGCAACGTGGACGCCAATGGCGCACAGATCGCCGGCCTGGATCTTGATGCCGGCGATCAGCGAAGCCTGAAACTCAGCGGGCAATTGGACTGGCGCGAAGGCCTGCGCGCCGAGGCGAAAATCGCCTGGCTGGATTTCCCCTGGCATCGCCTCTATCCGCTGATTGACGAGCCGCAGGTGACATTGCGCAGCTTCGATGGCGAAATCTCCTACACCGATGGCAAATACCTGGGCAACTTCCAGGCCGCGCTGGACGGACCCGCCGGGGCCTTCAGCCTGGACAGCCCGTTCAGCGGCGACCTGACGCAAATCCATTTGCCGCAACTCAAGCTCGCGGCGGGGCAGGGCAAGGCCGAAGGGCATCTGAGCCTGCAATTTGCCGATGGCATTACCTGGGACACGGCGCTGCAACTGTCGGCCGTCAACCCGGCGTACTGGCTGGGCGAACTGCCTGGGACCCTGGCCGGGCCGTTGCGCAGCAAAGGGGCGATGAAGAACGACCAACTCGAACTTGACGCAGACCTGGATCTCAAAGGCAAGTTGCGCGGCCAACCGGCGCTGTTCCAGGCCAAGGCCAGCGGCGCCGGCGAGCGGTGGAACCTCAGCGCCCTGGACATCCGCCTGGGGGACAACCGCATCAACGGCACCGGCAGCCTGCAAGAGAAACTCACTGGCCAGATCGATATCAAGCTCTCGCGCCTGGCCCAACTGTGGCCGCAATTGCGCGGCCAAGTCGTCGGCCGTGTCGATGTGGCCGGCACGCTCAAGGCGCCCCAAGGCAAGCTCGGCCTGCAAGGCACGCAACTGGCGTTGCAGGACAATCGCCTGCAAAGCCTGAACCTCGATGCGACGCTCGACAGCGCCCAGCGCGGCAAGCTCGATCTCAAGGCCAGCGGCATCCGCGTCGGCGAGACTTCGCTGGGCGTGCTGACCGTCAGCGGGCAGGGCGACATCAAGCAACAAAAGCTCAACCTGGACCTGCAAGGGCCACAGCTCGACACCACCCTGGCGCTCGATGGCACGCTCGACCAGGGCAATTGGCGCGGACGCCTGGCCAGCGGCGACGTGCAGGCTGGCGGTCAAGCCTGGCGCCTGCAAGCCCCGGCGAAACTGGAGCGCCTGGCCGATGGCACCCTCAACGTCGGTGCTCTTTGCTGGCGTTCTGGCGAGGCCAGCCTGTGCGGTGAAGACCAGCGGCTGATGCCGGAACCGAAGCTGCGTTATCACCTCAAGCAATTCCCCATCGAAAGCCTGGCCCAGTGGATGCCCAAGGATTTTGCCTGGCAGGGCCGGCTCAACGCGGACCTGCAACTGGACTTGCCGGCCAGCGGCCCGAATGGCCGGGTCCTGGTGGACGCCAGCGGCGGTACTTTAAGGATCCGCGACAAGGAGCAATGGCTGGACTTTCCATACCAGACCCTGACGCTCAACAGTCGCCTGACCCCCAAGCGCATCGACACCGACCTGAATTTTGTCGGCGCCAGGCTCGGCGAACTGATGCTCCAGGCGCAGATCAATCCGCTACCGGCCAGCAAGCCCTTGAGCGGTTCATTCCGCCTGACTGGCCTGGACCTGTCGGTGGCCCGGCCGTTCGTGCCGATGGTGGAAACCCTCACCGGGCATCTGAGCGGCAGCGGGACGCTGTCCGGTGGTTTGCTCGCGCCCCAGGTCAACGGCAACCTGCTGCTCAGCGACGGCGAAGTGTCTGGCCCGGAACTGCCGGTCAGCCTTGAAGCTTTACAGGTACGGGCGATGATTGCCGGCGAAACGATACGGCTCGACGGCGACTGGAAAAGTGGCAAGAGCGGGCAGGGCCGCTTGAACGGCACTGTCGGTTGGGGCGACGCCCTGACCATGAACCTGGCCCTCAAGGGCTCGCAACTGCCGGTCACCGTCGAGCCCTATGCGGTGCTCGACGTGGCGCCGGACCTCAATATCACGATGCACGGCGAGCAGCTCTCCATTGCCGGCAAGGTGCTGGTGCCCAAAGGCGAGATCACCATCCGCGAACTGCCGCCGTCCACCGTCAAGGTTTCCGATGACACGGTGATCGTCGGCCGCCAGACCGAGGAGGGCAAGGCGCCGCTGGCCATGGCGATGGACATTGATGTGATCGTCGGCCAGGACAAACTCGCATTCTCGGGTTTCGGCCTGACGGCCAATGTGCAAGGCCAGGTTCACATCGGCGACAACATGGATACCCGCGGCGAGCTCTGGCTCAACGACGGTCGTTATCGCGCCTACGGGCAACGGCTGACGGTGCGCCGGGCGCGGCTGCTGTTCGCCGGGCCCATTGACCAACCCTACCTGGACATCGAAGCGATCCGCCAGACCGACGACGTGATCGCCGGCATCCGCTTGAGCGGCAGCGCCGAGCAACCGACCACGCAAATCTTCTCGGAACCGGCCATGAGCCAGGAGCAGGCGTTGTCCTACCTGGTGCTTGGCCGACCGCTGAGCACCACCGGCGAAGACAACAATATGCTCGCCCAGGCGGCGTTGGGCCTGGGCTTGATGGGCAGTTCGGGTGTGACCACCAGCTTGGCCAACAACCTGGGGATCGAGGATTTCCAGCTCGACACCCAGGGCAGCGGCAACACCACCAGCGTGGTTGCCAGCGGCAACCTGTCGGAAAAACTCAGCCTGCGCTACGGCGTCGGCGTGTTCGAACCGGCCAACACCATCGCCCTGCGCTACAAGCTCAGCAAGAAGGTCTACCTCGAAGCCGCCAGCGGCGTCGCCAGTTCGCTGGACATCTTCTACAAGCGCGATTTCTAAACCCTCCCTGAATCCTCCATGTCCAATGTGGGAGCGAGCCTGCTCGCGATAGCGCAGTGACATTCAGCATCTTCGTTGACTGACACACCGCTATTCGCGAGCAGGCTCGCTCCCACATTTTTATCTGCGTTTGTCTGTTAGTGCATAGCAACCTAACTATTCGATTGACATTCGCTGCCTAAGCAGTAATATCTCGACATACATTCACTGCCTAGGCAGCAAACGGTGGTCAGATGAAGCACTTCACCCCAGATAATTTCCACAATTGCCATCTCGGCATGCTGCTCGGCCGCACTGCGCTGCTCAAGGACCGGATCATCGACACCCACATGGAACCCGTCGGCATCACCGCCGCGCAGTTCAAGGTATTGATCATCATGGCCCAGTACGGCATCGAGACGCCGGCCGAGCTGTGTCGCTACCTGTCCCTGGACAGCGGCTCGATGACGCGGATGCTCGATCGCCTGGAGCAGAAAGGTTTCCTGGCCCGCGAACGCTCCGCCCAGGATCGCCGGCAAGTGCGCCTGGTGCTGACCGAAGCCGGCCAGGCCCTCGCCGATCGCCTGCCGTTTATCGGTGCCGAGGCCATGAACCAGTTGGCCAGCGCCATCAGCCCCGAGGAGCTGCAAACCCTCGAACGGATCCTCAAGAAAATTCTGCTCGCCGCCGGTGACCCCATTACCGTGTCGCGAATGGGGGAAAAATGAAGCGTAAAACCTTGCGTACCCGATTAAGCCTGGTGGTCTTGGCCATGAGCCTGGCCGGTTGTGCCAGCTACAGCGGCTTGAAGACCGAAGGCGTCAGCCTGGAGGCCCAGAGCCTCAAGGCCGGGCAGTCCCTGAACGGTGTCACGCTGTCACCGGCCGCGTGGCCGAAAAGCGATTGGTGGACAAGCCTTGGCGACCCGCAACTCGATGGCTTGATCCGGGAAGCCTTGCGCGATAGCCCGGACATGCAGATCGCCAGCGCCCGGGTGCATCAGGCCAGTGCCGCCGCCTATGCCGCCAACGCGGCGCGCATGCCGACCCTGGATGCCAGCGGCGGTGCCAGCCGTTCGCGCCTGTCCCGTGACCAGGACCCGCAAGGGCAGGGCGGGGCGTACAGCACCCTGCGCACGCTGGGTGTGGATTTCAATTACACCTTCGACCTTTGGGGCGGCCAGCGTGCTGCCTGGGAAGCCGCCCTGGGCCAGGCTCGCGCCGCCGAGATCGATCGCCAGGCCGCGCAACTGACCTTGGCCGCCGACGTGGCCCGGGCCTACAGCGACCTGGGCCAGGCCCACATCATTTATGACCTGGCCGCCGAGGACCTCAAGCGCACCCGGCAGATGCTCGATCTGGGCAAGCGACGTCTCACTGCCGGGATCGACAGCGAATATCAGTTCCAGCAGACCGAAAGCCTGGAAGCCAGCGCCGACGCCACCCGGATCGATGCGGAGAAACGCCTGCAAAGCGCCAAGATCGCCCTGGCGGTCTTGCTCGGCAAGGGCCCGGACCGCGGCAATGAAATCGCCCGGCCCAATGTGCTGCAAGCCAGCGCCGTCGCCTTGCCGTCGAACCTGCCGGCCGAGTTGCTCGGGCGGCGTCCGGACTTGGTCGCGGCACGTTGGCGGGTCGAGGCGGCGAGCAAGGACATCGAGGCCGGCAAGACCAACTTCTATCCCAATCTCAACCTGAGTGCGGCGGCCGGGACACGCTCGCTGCTGGGCGATGCGATGTTCGGCTCGGCCAGCCGCTTCTTCAATGTGGCGCCGACGGTGTCGTTGCCGATCTTCGATGGCGGCCGCTTGCGGGCCGACCTGGATGCCCGGGACGCCGATTACGACCTGGCGGTGGCGCAATACAACAAGAGCCTGGTCACGGCCCTTGGCGATGTCAGCGACACCATCAACCAGTTGCGCGATATCGCCCGGCAAATCGGTGCCCAGCAGCATGCCACCGATATCGCCCAGAGCTCCTACGACACGGTGGTCCAGCGCTACGGCTCGGGTATCGGTAATTACCTGGACGTGCTGAGCATCGAGCAGCAATTGCTCCAGGCCCAGCGCCAACTGGCGAACCTGAATGCCGAGCAGATCGATTTGTCGATTCAACTGATGCAGGCCCTGGGCGGTGGTTTCGAGGCCCAGACCCTGGCGGCGGCCACCCCGGCCTCTGCTACGCCGAATAACTGATTCGAGGTACTTGTCATGGCTACTGCCGAAACGACTCAATCCGAACATGCGCAAGACAGCAACCCACGCAAGCGCAAGGTCATGCTGGTGACGCTGACGCTGCTGGTCATTCTCTCGGGCCTGGGCGTCTGGGCCTGGCACGAACTGTATGGTCGCTGGAGCGAAAGCACCGACGATGCCTATGTGAACGGCAACGTGGTGGAAATCACACCGCAAGTCACCGGCACCGTGGTGAGCATTGGTGCCGATGACGGTGACCTGGTGCGTGAAGGCCAGGTGCTTGTGCAGTTTGACCCGAACGATGCCGAAGTCGGGCTGCAAAGTGCCCAGGCCAACCTGGCCCGGACCGTGCGCCAGGTGCGTGGCTTGTACAGCAACGTCGATGGCATGCGGGCGCAGGTCAATGCGCAAGAGGCCGAAGTGCAGAAGGCCCAGGAAAACTACAGTCGACGCAAGAACCTGGCGGCCGGCGGGGCGATTTCCCAGGAAGAACTGTCTCACGCCCGGGATGACCTGACCTCGGCACAGAACGCCTTGGCCAATGCCCGGCAACAGCTCAAGACCACCAGCGCCCTGGTGGACGATACCGTGGTGTCGTCCCATCCCGACGTACAGTCCGCCGCCGCGCAATTGCGCCAGGCCTTCCTGGCCAACGCCCGCAGCACCTTGATTGCACCGGTCACCGGTTATGTCGCCAAACGCACCGTGCAACTGGGCCAACGGGTGCAGCCAGGCACGGCGTTGATGGCGGTGATCCCGCTGGATCAGCTGTGGATCGATGCCAACTTCAAGGAAACCCAACTGCGCGACATGCGCATCGGCCAGCCGGTGGACATCGAGGCCGACCTGTACGGCAGCGATGTGAAGTACAGCGGCACCATCGACAGCCTCGGCGCCGGCACCGGCAGTGCGTTTGCCTTGCTACCGGCGCAGAACGCCACGGGTAACTGGATCAAGATTGTCCAGCGGGTGCCAGTGCGTATTCACGTCAATCCCCAGGAGCTGGCCGAGCATCCGCTGCGGATCGGCCTGTCGACCCAGGTCAGCGTCAATCTGCGCGACCAGAGCGGCCCGGTACTGGCCCAGCAGCCACCGCAGAAAGCCTCGTTCAGTACTCAGGTCTACGACCGGCAACTGGCCGACGCCGACGCGATGATCTCGCGGCTGATTCACGAAAACAGCGCGGTTGCGAGCAAGACTGCCCAGCGCTGAGGATCAACGGATTGTCAGTCACTGCTTGAACCTGTGGGAGCGAGCCTGCTCGCGATAGCGGCGGATCAGCCAATGTTGATGGCGACTGACACGCCGCCATCGCGAGCAGGCTCGCTCCCACAGTTTTTGTCCCTCATCCCACTGGGACTTTTCCGCGAACTTTGTCATATCCGTTTCGCTTCATAGGATTTTCGCAATGAGCAATAACGCGTCTTTCACGCCGCCCAGCCTGTTGCTCAGCACCATCGGGCTGTCGCTGGCGACGTTCATGCAAGTGCTCGACACCACCATTGCCAACGTCGCCTTGCCGACCATTTCCGGCAACCTGGGCGTCAGTTCGGAGCAGGGCACCTGGGTCATCACCTCGTTCGCGGTGAGCAACGCCATCGCCTTGCCGCTCACTGGCTGGTTGAGCCGGCGGTTTGGCGAGGTGAAGCTGTTTTTGTGGGCGACGATGCTGTTCGTGCTCGCTTCGTTCTTGTGTGGCATTTCCACTTCGATGCCAGAACTGATTGGTTTTCGCGTACTCCAGGGGCTGGTCGCCGGGCCGTTGTACCCGATGACCCAGACCTTGCTGATCGCGGTGTATCCGCCGGCCAGGCGCGGCATGGCCCTGGCCTTGCTGGCGATGGTCACGGTGGTGGCGCCGATTGCCGGGCCGATCCTCGGTGGCTGGATCACCGACAGCTACAGCTGGCCGTGGATCTTCTTCATCAATGTGCCCATCGGGGTCTTCGCGGCGATGGTGGTGCAACAGCAGCTCAAGGCGCGGCCGGTGGTCACCAGCCATCAACCGATGGACTATGTGGGGCTGATCACGCTGATCATCGGGGTTGGCGCGCTGCAGGTGATCCTCGACAAAGGCAACGACCTGGACTGGTTCGAATCGAACTTCATCATCATCGGCGCGCTGATTTCGATCATTGCCCTGGCGGTGTTCGTGATCTGGGAAATGACCGACCGCCACCCGGTGGTCAATCTCCGCCTGTTCGCCTATCGCAACTTTCGCATCGGCACCATTGTGCTGGTGGGGGGCTACGCCGGGTTCTTTGGCATCAACCTGATCCTGCCGCAGTGGTTGCAGACCCAGATGGGCTACACCGCAACCTGGGCCGGGCTGGCGGTGGCGCCCATCGGTATCCTGCCAGTGCTGATGTCGCCCTTTGTCGGTAAATACGCCCACCGATTCGACCTGCGTGTGTTGGCCGGGCTGGCGTTCCTGGCCATCGGCCTGAGTTGCTTCATGCGCGCCGGGTTCACCAATGAGGTGGATTTCCAGCACATCGCGATGGTGCAGTTGTTCATGGGCATTGGCGTGGCGCTGTTCTTCATGCCGACCCTGAGCATCCTGATGTCGGACCTGCCGCCGCACCAGATTGCCGACGGTGCCGGGCTGGCGACGTTCCTGCGGACCCTGGGCGGCAGCTTCGCCGCGTCCCTGACCACCTGGATCTGGATCCGTCGGGCCGACCAGCACCATGCCTACCTGAGCGAACACATCAGCACCTACGAGCCGACCACCCGCGAGGCACTCAACCAGCTCGGCGGCGCGAGTGCCCCGGCCTATGCCCAGCTCGACCAGATCCTCACCAGCCAGGCATACATGCTCTCCACCGTGGATTACTTCACGCTGCTGGGGTGGGGGTTCATGGGCTTGATCGTGCTGGTGTGGCTGGCGAAGCCGCCGTTCGCGGCGAAGGCGGGGCCTGCGTCGGCGGGGCATTGATTCAGAAGTGAAATGCAATCCAATGTGGGAGCGGGGCTGTGGGAGCAAGGCTTGCCCGCGATGCGGGCGACACGGTTCAACTGCAAGACCGTGTCATCGTTCATCGCGAGCAAGCTTTGCTCCCACAGGCCTACTCCCACAGGGGACATCTGCGCGCTTCAGTTGCCTGGCAACGCCAACTGCGCATTACCAAAACCAAACGGCGCCAACGCAAACCCTTGCTCATCCACCTGCAACGCCCAGCCTTGCTTGTCCCAATCCCCCAGCACGATGCGTCTCGCTGCGTGTTCGCCCAGTTGCAGCTTATGGATGGCGGGGCGATGGGTGTGGCCGTGGATCAAGGTTCTCACGCCGTATTGCTGCATGATCCGCGGGATCTCTTCGGGCGTGACGTCGACGATGTCATTGGCTTTCATGCGTGTCTGCGTGCGGCTTTCGCTGCGCAGTTTGCGCGCCAGTTTCTGACGACTGCCCAGCGGCAGGTGACGCAGGATGAACAGCGTGACCGGGTTGCGCAGCCAGCGCCGCAGCTTCATATAGCCTTCGTCGCGGGTGCAGAGGCTGTCGCCGTGCATCAGCAGCACCGGCTCGCCGTTGAACTGCACGACACTCGGGTCCTTGAGCAGGGTACAGCCGGCCGCTTTGCAGAAGGCCTGCCCCAGCATGAAGTCGCGATTGCCGTGCATCAGGAAGATGGCCGTGCCGCTGTCGCTCAATTCGCGCAGGGCCTGGCAGATGGAACGCTGGAACGGCGTCATGGCATCGTCGCCGATCCAGGCTTCGAAAAAATCGCCCAGGATGTACAACGCTTGCGCCGAGCGGGCGCGTGTGGCGAGTAAATCCAGAAACGCCCGGGTAATGTCCGGGCGCTCCTCTTCCAGATGCAAGTCTGAAATCAGCAGTATCACTCAATGATCTCGGCTTTCTCGATGATCACGTCTTCTGCCGGGACGTCCTGGTGGCCGGCCTTGGACGTGGTGGCGACGCCCTTGATCTTGTCGACCACGTCGGTGCCTTCGATCACTTCACCGAACACCGCATAACCCCAACCCTGTACGGTTTTGGCGCTGTGGTTCAGGAAGCTGTTGTCGGCCACGTTGATGAAGAACTGCGCGGAGGCCGAATGCGGCTCCATGGTACGGGCCATGGCAACGCTGTACTTTTTGTTCGGCAGGCCGTTGTCGGCTTCGTTCTGGATGCTTGGGCGCTTGTCTTTCTTTTCTTTCATGCCTGGCTCGAAACCGCCGCCCTGGATCATGAAGTTGCCGATGACGCGGTGGAACACGGTGTTTTCGTAGTGGCCGGCCTTGACGTAATCAACAAAGTTGGCAACGGTCAGCGGTGCCTTTTCGGCGTTCAGTTGCAGGACAATGTCGCCGTGGTTGGTGGTCAGTTTGACTTGGGTCATGATCGCTACTCTTTCAAGGAATTCGTGGGTTTCGGGGCTTAACTGCCCGCAACCGGTCTGGCTGCAATCGGCCAGGTTGGGCAGTTTAGCGTGCCAGGCACGAATTTCGAGGCTGTTTTTCATCTGGTCGTCGATTAAATTCAATCGTTTACCGACCTGGCCTGTCAGGTGCTTGACAGCATCGGCTATGATACGGGCTTTGATTTATCAGGCCGCACCCGGCCGCGCACTTGTACGTTCAAGGATCCTATGAGCAAGCCCACTGTCGACCCTACCTCGAATTCCAAGACCGGCCCGGCCGTGCCGGTCAACTTCCTGCGCCCGATCATCCAGGCGGACCTGGACTCGGGTAAGCACACACAGATCGTCACTCGCTTCCCGCCAGAGCCCAACGGCTACCTGCACATCGGCCATGCCAAGTCGATCTGCGTGAACTTCGGCCTGGCCCAGGAGTTCGGCGGTGTCACGCACCTGCGGTTCGACGACACCAACCCGGCCAAGGAAGACCAGGAATACATCGACGCGATCGAAAGCGACGTCAAGTGGCTGGGTTTCGAATGGTCCGGTGAGGTGCGCTATGCCTCGCAATATTTCGACCAACTGCACGATTGGGCGGTGGAGCTGATCAAGGCCGGCAACGCCTACGTCTGCGACCTGACCCCCGAGCAGGCCAAGGAATACCGCGGCAGCCTGACCGAGCCGGGCAAGAACAGCCCGTTCCGTGACCGCAGCGTGGAAGAGAACCTGGACCTGTTCGCTCGCATGCGCGCCGGTGAGTTCCCGGACGGCGCACGGGTGCTGCGCGCCAAGATCGACATGGCCTCGCCGAACATGAACCTGCGCGACCCGATCATGTACCGCATCCGTCATGCCCATCACCACCAGACCGGCGACAAATGGTGCATCTACCCCAACTATGACTTCACCCATGGTCAGTCGGATGCCATCGAAGGCATCACCCACTCGATCTGCACCCTGGAGTTCGAAAGCCACCGGCCGTTGTACGAATGGTTCCTCGAGCACCTGCCGGTGCCGGCCAAGCCGCGCCAGTACGAGTTCAGCCGCCTGAACCTGAACTACACCATCACCAGCAAGCGCAAGCTCAAGCAACTGGTGGACGAGAAGCACGTCAACGGCTGGGACGACCCGCGCATGTCGACGCTGTCGGGCTTCCGTCGTCGCGGCTACACGCCAAAATCGATCCGCAACTTCTGCGAGATGGTCGGCACCAACCGCTCCGACGGCGTGGTGGATTTCGGCATGCTGGAATTCAGCATCCGTGACGACCTGGATCACAGTGCCCCGCGCGCCATGTGCGTGCTGCGTCCGCTGAAAGTCGTGATCACCAATTACCCGGAAGGCCAGGTCGAGAACCTCGAGCTGGCACGTCACCCGAAAGAAGACATGGGCGTGCGCGTCCTGCCGTTCGCCCGGGAGATCTACATCGACCGTGAAGACTTCATGGAAGAGCCGCCAAAAGGCTACAAGCGCCTGGAGCCTGCCGGCGAAGTGCGCCTGCGCGGCAGCTATGTGATCCGCGCCGACGAAGCGATCAAGGATGCCGAGGGTAACATCGTCGAGCTGCGTTGCTCGTACGACCCCGACACCCTGGGCAAGAACCCGGAAGGTCGCAAGGTCAAGGGCGTGATCCACTGGGTGCCGGCCGCCGCCAGCGTCGAGTGCGAAGTGCGCCTGTACGATCGTCTGTTCCGTTCGCCGAACCCGGAGAAGGCCGAAGACAGCGCCAGCTTCCTGGACAACATCAACCCTGACTCCCTGCAAGTACTCACTGGTTGTCGTGCCGAGCCTTCGTTGGGCAACGCACAGCCGGAAGACCGTTTCCAGTTCGAGCGCGAAGGCTACTTCTGCGCGGATATCAAGGACTCGAAACCCGGTGCTCCGGTATTCAACCGTACCGTGACCTTGCGCGATTCCTGGGGTCAGTGATCAAGTCTTAAGGGAAACCCTGTGCTTACGATCTACAACACGCTCACCAAGAGCAAAGAAGTCTTCAAGCCACTGGATGGCAACAAGGTCCGCATGTACGTCTGCGGCATGACCGTGTACGACTACTGCCATATTGGCCATGGTCGCAGCATGGTCGCGTTCGACCTGGTGACCCGCTGGTTGCGATTCAGCGGTTATGACCTGACCTACGTGCGCAACATCACCGACATCGAAGACAAGATCATCAACCGTGCCCGGGAAAACGGCGAGCCTTACGATGCGCTGACCGAGCGCATGATCGAGGCCATGCACGAGGATGAGGCGCGCCTCAATATCCTCAAGCCGGACCTGGAACCCCGTGCCACGGACCACATTCCTGGCATGCTGAAGATGATCCAGACCTTGATCGACAAGGGCTATGCCTACGCACCGGGCAATGGCGACGTGTACTACCGCGTCGCCAAGTTCATGGGCTACGGCAAACTGTCGCGCAAGAAGATCGAAGACCTGCGCATCGGCGCGCGCATCGAAGTCGATGAGTCTAAACAGGATCCGCTGGACTTCGTGCTGTGGAAGGCTGCCAAGCCGGGTGAGCCGAGCTGGGAGTCGCCGTGGGGCGCCGGGCGTCCAGGCTGGCACATCGAATGCTCGGTGATGTCCACCTGCTGCCTGGGCGAGACCTTCGACATTCATGGTGGCGGCAGCGACCTGGAATTCCCGCACCACGAAAACGAAATCGCCCAGAGCGAAGCGGCCACCGGCAAGACCTACGCCAACGCGTGGATGCATTGCGGCATGATCCGGATCAACGGCGAGAAGATGTCCAAGTCCTTGAACAACTTCTTCACCATCCGCGACGTGCTGGAAAAGTACCACCCGGAAGTCATTCGTTACTTGCTGGTGTCGAGCCACTATCGCAGCGCCATCAACTACTCGGAAGATAACCTCAAGGACGCCAAGGGCGCCCTGGAGCGTTTCTACCACGCGTTGAAAGGCTTGCCGAATGTGCCGGCGGCCGGCGGCGAAGCGTTCGTTGCACGCTTTACCGAGGTGATGAACGACGACTTCGGCACGCCGGAAGCCTGCGCGGTGCTGTTCGAAATGGTGCGTGAGATCAACCGCCTGCGTGAGAGCGATCTCAATGCAGCGGCCGGTCTGGCGGCGCGCCTGAAAGAACTGGCCAGCGTGCTGGGTGTGTTGCAGCTCGAAGCCGATGACTTCCTGCAGGCCGGCGCCGAAGGCCGCGTGGACGCCGCCGAGGTCGAGGCATTGATCCAGGCGCGCCTGACTGCCCGGGCCAACAAGGACTGGGCCGAATCCGACCGTATCCGCGACCAGCTCACCGCCATGGGCGTGGTGCTGGAAGATGGGAAGGGCGGGACGACCTGGCGATTGGCGGACTGAAGTCTTACGCAATACCACTGTGGGAGCGAGCCTGCTCGCGATAGCGGAGTGTCAGGCAACATTTTTGTCGACTGATACACCGCCATCGCGAGCAGGCTCGCTCCCACAGTTTTTTGCATGCCAACCCTGGCAATCATGGTTTTATGAGCTAGTACTGTCAGGTCGATTCGACGTTCTCTGACAGGGCTCTTCCATGCTGACTCATTGGTCTTTGGCGGCCATTCATCTTCTGGCGTTCGCCCTCGGGTTCTGGGCGGTACTGACGCGCGGCACGGCGCTGCGGCGCCTGGCGGGCGGTGTGGATGCGGTTCGCAATGTGTTGATTGCGGATAACGTCTGGGGTGTGTCGGCGCTGGTGTTGTTGGTGACCGGTGGAATGCGTGCTTTCGGCGGGTACGAAAAAGGCACGGATTATTACCTGCACCAGCCGCTGTTTCACCTGAAAATGACCTTGCTCCTGCTGATCCTGTTGCTTGAGATCGCGCCGATGATCGCCCTGATCAAATGGCGGATGGCTCGGGGCAAAGGGGCGGCGATCGACTCTTCGAAAGCCGGTCGGTTGGCACGGATCAGCCATATCGAAGCCTTGCTGCTGATCTTGATGGTGGTCGCTGCCACTGGAATGGCGCGCGGCGTGAGCCTGGGCTGACGGACCGCGAACGCCCGCTTCGTCATCATTAAAACGAAACGTCTGACAGTCATGCCAAGAGCCATGCCATTAGTATCGATTCACGGGCGGGATGAAAGGAGGCGAGGGTAAGGCGCGGTCGATCGGAATCTTTAGCCAGCCATTGCGACGATGCAAACGGGCTGGCTGCGGACTGCTGCAATGTTCAGGGGGTTTGCGGCTTGTCGGGGGCGGTGAGGCCGGCCTGAATGCGCTGATAAATCTCTTCGCGATGCACCGCAACGTTTTTCGGGGCGTTGATGCCGATCCGGACTTGTTGGCCGCTAACGCCCAGAATGGTGATCGTAATGTCGTCACCAATGTTTATGCTTTCACCGACTTTGCGGGTGAGTATCAGCATGGTGTTCTCCTTGATTGCTTTATAGGGCACCTGATTCAGACAGTGCAGATGTCGGTACTGCTTATAGATTAGTGCTAAGTGTCACAATGTGGGTGCCTCTTTCTGACGTGCAGATGCAGCATTAATTCCCAGGGTGCGACTATACAGAGACGCCGGGCAGGATTCTCGTGTTTTGAGCACTGTTTGCGGCGATCTTGATGGGCACGGGTGCTAAAATCCATGCCTCATGTCTTCCGGGGGAAACGTTGTGCGCAAATTGGCTTGGGTAATCGCGGTGTTGGTGTTGGCAGGGTGCGGTGAAGGGCGTGAAGTCGAGGCACCAAAGCCGAAGCCCGTCGCGACCTCTGCACCGGCCGCCGCCGCTGCGCCGCAGTGGGCCGTCGAGGTTCGCGGCGAGACGCCTCAGGCAGTCAGCGACCTGACCGGTTGGCTCATCGAACACAGCTTCATGTCGAACGTGGTGCGGGAAAACGGCAAGGAGCGCGTCCTGGTCGGTCCTTTCAGCTCCAAGGCCGAGGCCGAGGCCAAGCAGGAGCAAGTCACTGCCGCCCTGGTCCGGGCGAAAAAGCGCAACATCGAGACGCTGGTGGTGGATTACCCGACGGCCCAGTAATCGGCGGAACAAAAAAGCCAATCAAACCACAAAACCTGTGGGAGCGAGCTTGCTCGCGATAGCGGTGGATCAGCCAGCATTGACGTTGACTGACATGCCCCTATCGCGAGCAAGCTCGCTCCCACAGTCGATTGGCGCTGTTCGAAAAGGTGAGGTCAACCACAGGCCTTCAAATCCACCGGCCCCACGAACTCATTCCCACGCCCCATGACGCAGGCCACGCTCTGGTTGCGCTGACGCTCCCAGCTTTCGACCGGGTAGGTCTTGTCCCAGGCTTCGTACAGGCGCCGATCCTGTTTCGAGAGGCGCAGGCCATATTGCTTGCTCATGTAGAAATAGGTCCGGGCGATCATCCCCCGGATAGACGGGCGGGGCATGACCTTCTTGGCCTTGAAATCCACCTGGGTCAGGCATGAGCCGTACTGGCCTTTCTGCACCGGCAGCCAGCCAAAACTGAAATTGCTGCGATCGCCATTCACTTCCCCGATGCTCGGCACCAGGTTGTGCAGGTCGGCCTCGGCCCGTTGATAGACCGGGTCATAGCGGGTGCAATTCTTGCGACCGCCTTGTTGCCAGCATTGACGCTGATGGCCGATCTGCCACGCCGGGACAATATGTTCCCACTCGATGCGGGCGGCGCGGCTGGCGTTCTTGCGTGGCACGTAACCGCAGGCGGCCAGGTTCACGCGATTGCCGGTGTATTTGCAGCCACAGTAGAACTCGGTGGATTGCGGTGCGTAGAGTTTCCAGGCGACCTTCTTGGCTTCGTTGAAGGTGCGCGGCGCACCGGCCTGTGCGCCCATGGCGATGAACACAAGCAAAAAAGCTAAACAGCGAACACTCATCAGGCTCAATCTTCCTTCGGCACAACCCAGAAAACCTGCACGCCACCATCGTCGCGATAGGCGAGGGTCACGTTGTCGTTCTCGTCGATTTCTTCCAGGAGGCGCTCCCACTCATCCACCGGTTCGTCGGGGAGACGGAAGATCAGCGCGGCCTTGGCTTTTTGCGCGGTGGGGGAATTGATGATTTTCGAGACCCGCAGGCCGAGTCGCGTATAGGAATCTAAGGGGGTAGTTGCAGCGGAGGGCGTGGCCACAGGATTATCCTTATTAAGCTGTACGTGTATACAGTATTTAACTGTAGGTATTTACGCAACTGCTTAAAATTCAAGAAGATCGTCTGACAGCGCTTTTTTCGTTTTGGTGTAGGAAGAAAGGAGTTTTTTATTGGGCGGTGTAAACGGCTGGGCCAACGGCCCTGGCTTGTGACTGATTTGTCCCGGCGCTAGAGGAAGTGCCCCCGGCGGGCGATGTCGTTCGTAGGAGTCTCATCCATGGAGTTGGCGGAGGGTGGCAGTTCAGGGGTAATGGTCAATACGACGGCCTGACTCTTCGGCATTGCGGATGCAACCGTAGCGTTGACAAATCCACGAAGCCTTACCATAGTTCATTTCACGCAAACGTTTGCGCGGCGTTCCGTGCATTGATTTGCTCAAAATAATCATAAGATCGGAGTGAACCCATGAAGTTGCCATTCGCTGGACGCCTTCTCGCTGTTGCCATGCTCGCGGCCGCATCCGCTGCGCTGCCTCTCTCCTCGGCATTCGCCCAGACCGCTGAAAAACCCAAGGTCGCCCTGGTCATGAAGTCCCTGGCCAACGAGTTCTTCCTGACCATGGAAGATGGCGCCAAGGCTTATCAGAAGGAACACTCCGCCGATTTCGACCTGATCTCCAACGGGATCAAGGATGAAACCGACACCGCCAACCAGATCCGTATCGTCGAGCAAATGATCGTGTCCAAGGTCGATGCCCTGATCATTGCGCCTGCGGACTCCAAGGCCATGGTACCGGTGATCAAGAAGGCCGTCGACGCTGGTATCACGGTGATCAACATCGATAACCAGCTCGATCCGGCCGTGGTCAAGAGCAAGAACATCAACGTGCCGTTCGTGGGCCCGGACAACCGCAAGGGCGCTCGCCTGGTGGGTGAGTACCTGGCCAAGCAGCTCAAGGCCGGCGACGAGGTCGGCATCATCGAAGGTGTGTCCACCACGACCAACGCCCAGGCGCGCACCGCCGGCTTCAAGGATGCGATGGAGGCGGCGCAGATCAAGGTCGTCTCCCTGCAATCCGGCGACTGGGAAATCAACAAGGGCAACCAGGTTGCCGCCTCGATGCTCAGTGAATACCCGAACATCAAGGCACTGCTGGCCGGTAACGACAGCATGGCGGTCGGCGCGGTATCGGCCGTGCGCGCGGCGGGCAAGGCAGGCAAGGTGCAAGTGGTCGGCTACGACAACATCAATGCCATCAAGCCGATGCTCAAGGACGGTCGTGTCCTGGCGACTGCCGACCAGTTCGCCGCCAAGCAGGCCGTGTTCGGCATCGAAACAGCGCTGAAGATCCTCAAGGGCGAAAAAGTCGACAGCGGTACCAACGGCGTTATCGAAACTCCGGTCGAGCTGGTGACCAAGCCGTAACCCTGGCGACACAACGGTGCTCGCCCATCCGGGCGAGCGCATTGGAGAGTTTGTTATGTCCGTTCGCGACCCGAACGCTGTCCTGCGCGTCAGCGGTATCGGCAAGACCTATGCCCAGCCAGTACTGACCGATATCAACCTGACGTTGATGCGCGGGGAGGTGCTGGCGCTGACCGGCGAAAATGGCGCTGGTAAAAGCACCTTGTCCAAGATCATCGGCGGGCTGGTGACGCCAACGACCGGGCAGATGCAATTCCAGGGTCAGGATTATCGTCCCGGCAGCCGTACCCAGGCCGAAGAGCTGGGCGTGCGCATGGTGATGCAGGAACTCAACCTGCTGCCGACCCTTTCCGTGGCCGAAAATCTGTTTCTCGACAACCTGCCCAACCACGGCGGCTGGATCAGCCGCAAGCAATTGCGCAAGGCGGCCATCGAGGCCATGGCCCAGGTGGGGCTCGATGCCATCGATCCCGATACGCTGGTCGGCGAGCTGGGGATCGGCCATCAACAGATGGTCGAGATCGCCCGCAATCTGATCGGTGATTGCCATGTGCTGATTCTCGATGAGCCGACCGCCATGTTGACGGCCAGGGAAGTCGAGATGCTCTTTGAGCAGATCACTCGCTTGCAGGCTCGCGGCGTGTCGATCATCTACATTTCCCATCGCCTCGAAGAGCTGGCGCGGGTCGCCCAGCGCATTGCAGTGCTGCGTGATGGCAACCTGGTCTGCGTCGAGCCGATGATCAACTACGACAGCGAACAACTGGTGACCCTGATGGTTGGCCGGGAACTGGGCGAGCATATCGACCTGGGCCCGCGCCAGATCGGCGCGCCGGCGCTGACCGTTAAAGGTCTGACGCGTGCAGACAAGGTCCGCGACGTGTCCTTCGAAGTGCGCAGTGGCGAGATCTTCGGCATCTCCGGCCTGATCGGGGCAGGGCGGACTGAACTGTTGCGGCTGATCTTCGGTGCCGATACGGCCGACAGCGGCACGGTAGCGCTGGGTTCGCCGGCCCAGGTCGTGAGCATTCGCTCCCCGGCCGATGCGGTGGCCCATGGCATTGCGTTGATCACCGAAGACCGCAAGGGTGAAGGCCTGCTGCTGACCCAATCGATCGCCGCCAACATTGCCCTGGGCAACATGCCGGAGATTTCCAGCGCTGGCCTGGTCAATGGCAGCGCTGAACTGGCCTTGGCGCAGCGACAGGTCGATGCCATGCGTATCCGCAGTTCCAGCCCGACCCAACTGGTGTCCGAGCTTTCGGGCGGCAACCAGCAGAAAGTCGTGATCGGTCGCTGGCTCGAGCGCGACTGCGCGGTCATGCTGTTCGACGAGCCGACCCGGGGCATCGACGTCGGCGCCAAATTCGACATTTATGCGCTGCTCGGCGAGCTGACTCGCCAGGGCAAGGCGTTGGTCGTGGTGTCCAGTGATCTGCGGGAACTGATGTTGATCTGTGACCGGATCGGCGTGTTGTCCGCCGGGCGCCTGATCGACACCTTCGAGCGCGACAGCTGGACCCAGGATGACTTGCTTGCCGCCGCATTCGCCGGCTACCAGAAACGTGATGCGTTGCTCAACGAAGCAGCGCCTAGGGATCTTTCATGAAAACCGCATCTGCCGTCGGAAAATCGAGTGGCAATTTCTATGGCCTCGGTACCTACCTGGGCCTGGCCGGCGCGTTGTTGGCCATGGTGGCGCTGTTCTCGATCCTGAGCAGCCATTTCCTGTCCTATGACACCTTCAGCACCCTGGCCAACCAGATTCCGGACCTCATGGTCTTGGCGGTCGGCATGACCTTCATCCTGATCATCGGCGGCATCGATCTGTCAGTGGGCTCGGTGCTGGCGCTGGCGGCGTCGACGGTCAGCGTGGCCGTACTCGGCTGGGGCTGGAGTGTCTGGCCATCGGCGTTGCTCGGCATGGCCGTGGCGGCGCTGGCGGGGACGGTCACCGGTTCGATTACCGTGGCGTGGCGGATTCCATCGTTCATCGTCTCTCTTGGCGTGCTGGAGATGGCCCGTGGCCTGGCGTACCAGATGACTGGCTCGCGCACCGCCTACATCGGCGATTCCTTCGCCTGGTTGTCCAACCCTATCGCCTTTGGCATTTCACCTTCGTTCATCATCGCCTTGTTGATGATCTTCATTGCCCAGGCGGTGCTGACCCGGACGGTGTTCGGTCGCTACCTGATCGGCATCGGCACCAATGAAGAGGCCGTGCGCCTGGCTGGTATCAATCCAAGGCCCTACAAGATCCTGGTGTTCAGCCTGATGGGCTTGCTGGCCGGTGTGGCCGCGCTGTTCCAGATCTCCCGCCTGGAGGCGGCGGATCCGAACGCCGGCTCGGGGCTCGAACTGCAGGTCATCGCTGCCGTGGTGATCGGCGGCACCAGCCTGATGGGTGGGCGTGGTTCGGTCATCAGCACCTTCTTTGGCGTGCTGATCATCTCCGTGCTGGCGGCGGGCCTGGCGCAGATCGGCGCCACCGAACCGACCAAGCGCATCATTACCGGTGCGGTGATCGTGGTGGCGGTCGTGCTCGATACCTATCGCAGCCAGCGCGCCAGTCGGCGGGGCTGAACCATGGCGACGATCAAGGATGTAGCAGCGCTCGCAGGGATTTCCTACACGACCGTGTCTCATGTAGTGAACAAAACGCGGCCGGTCAGCGAAGAGGTGCGGCTCAAGGTCGAGGCGGCCATCGCGCACCTGGATTACGTGCCCAGCGCCGTGGCCCGTTCGCTCAAGGCCAAGACCACGGCGACTATCGGCCTGCTGGTGCCCAACAGCCTCAACCCGTACTTCGCCGAATTGGCCCGGGGCATCGAGGATTACTGTGAGCGCAATGGCTATTGCGTGATCCTGTGCAACTCCGACGACAACCCGGACAAGCAACGCAGCTACCTGCGGGTACTGCTGGAAAAGCGTATCGACGGCTTGATCGTCGCGTCCGCTGGCGGCGATGTCGGCCTGGCCGAGGGGCTGGCCAACGTGCGCACGCCCATGGTGATCGTCGACCGCGGGCTCGATGGCGTCGACGCCGACCTGGTGCGCATTGATCATGAATACGGCGCCTATCTGGCGACCCGGCACCTGTTGGAGCTGGGGCACCACGATATCGCCTTCATTGGCGGCCCGGCCGACACCAGCGTGGCGCAGATGCGTCTGGCCGGTTACTGCCGGGCGCTGAAAGAGGCTGGGATCGAGCTGCCCGCCGAGCGCATGCTCGAGAGCGATTTCACCAGTACCGGCGGCTACCGCGCCGCCGCGCAACTGCTGGAACAGCTGCCGCCGAGCGCGATCTTTGCGGCCAACGACATGATCGGCATTGGTGTGCTGCGCGCCGCCGCCGAGCGTAATGTGCGCGTGCCCAGCGAACTGTCGGTCATCGGTTTCGATGACATTCAGATGAGCCGTTATGTCTACCCGGCATTGACCACGGTAGGGCAGTCGATCCTGCAACTCGGCGAGATGGCGGCCGAAGTGCTGCTGCGACGAATTGCGACGCCAGGCCTTGCCACCGACCAGCGGATCGTGACCCCGAGTATTGTCTTGCGAGAGTCGACTGCGCCGCTGTCCGGCACATTCGCCCAATACCGCTGAACCGAATTGATGAGTAGTGATGTATGCCAGCAAAAGTAGTGGTAATAGGTAGCCTGAACATGGACCTGGTAACTCGGGCGCCGCGTCTGCCGCGTGGTGGTGAAACATTGATCGGTGAGTCGTTCTCCACCATCCCGGGCGGCAAGGGTGCCAACCAGGCATTGTCCGCCGCGCGCTTGGGCGCGCAGGTGTCGATGGTTGGTTGCGTGGGCAGCGATGCCTATGGCGAGCAATTGCGTGGCGGGCTGTCGGCCGAGGGGATCGACTGCCAGGCGGTCAGCGTGGTGGAGGGTTCCAGCGGCGTGGCGCTGATCGTCGTCGACGACAGCAGCCAGAACGCGATCGTTATCGTCGCCGGTGCCAACGGTGCGCTCACCCCTGAAGTCTTGGGCGGTGTCGATCAAGTGCTGCAAAGCGCCGATGTCATCATTTGCCAGCTCGAAGTGCCGGATGCCACTGTTGGCCATGCCCTCAAGCGCGGGCGTGAGTTGGGCAAGGTCGTCATCCTCAATCCGGCGCCGGCCTCCCATACATTGCCGGCCGATTGGTACGCCTGCGTCGATTACCTGATTCCCAATGAAAGCGAAGCCGCGGTCTTGAGCGGGCTGGCGGTGGATTCCCTGGAAACCGCCGAAGCCGCCGCAGCGCATCTGATTGCCGCCGGGGCTGGCAAGGTGATCGTGACCCTGGGCGCCCAGGGCCTGATGTTCGCCAACGGCACGAGCTTCGAACACTTCCCAGCCCCGCGGGTCAAGGCGGTGGACACCACGGCCGCCGGCGACACCTTTGTCGGCGGCTTCGCGGCAGCCTTGGCCAGTGGCAAGAGCGAGGTCGACGCGATTCGTTTCGGCCAGGTTGCCGCGGCGCTGTCGGTCACCCGCGCCGGTGCGCAGCCCTCAATACCCACGTTGCTGGAAGTACAGGCCTTCAAATCATGAAAAAGACACCGTTGTTGAACGTGGCACTGTCGCGACTGATCGCCTCTCTCGGCCATGGCGACAAAGTGGTCATCGGTGATGCCGGGCTGCCGGTACCGCCCCAGGTCGAACTGATCGACCTGGCCTTGACCCACGGCATTCCTGATTTCGTCAGCACCTTGAAGGTGGTGCTCAGCGAAATGCAGGTAGAGCGCCACGTGCTGGCAGAGGAAATTTTCGACAAGCAACCGTCCGCCCTGACGACGCTGGAGGTGCTGCATGCCGAGGGTGCGTTGGGCGAGCGGGAGCTGGTCAGTCATGAGCAGTTCAAGACCATCAGCCGACAAGCTCGGGCGATCATTCGCACAGGCGAGTGTTCTCCATATTGCAACATCGTGCTGATCGCTGGAGTCACGTTCTAACCCTGTCAACCCTGCACAAGGAGTGCGCCATGCACCGCTATGCTCAGAAAATGCATCAACTGTTCCGGAGTCTGCTGCTTTTGTCATTGATCACTGCTACAAGCGCCCAGGCGGCGGAAAAGATCGACCTGATCATCGACACCGACCCGGGGGCCGATGACGTGGTGGCGTTGCTGTTCGCCCTGGCGTCCCCTGAAGAACTGCATATCCGTGCGCTGACCACCGTCGCCGGCAATGTTCGCCTGGACAAGACCTCCCGCAATGCTCGCCTGGCGCGGGAGTGGGCGGGGCGCGAAGACGTGCCGGTATATGCCGGGGCGCCGAAACCGCTGATGCGCACGCCGATCTACGCGGAAAACATCCATGGCAAGGAAGGCCTGTCGGGTGTCACTGTGCATGAGCCGAAGAAGGGATTGGCCGAGGGCAATGCCGTCAACTACCTGATCGACACCCTCAAGGCCGCCAAGCCCCACAGCATCACCATTGCCATGCTCGGCCCGCAGACCAACCTGGCCCTGGCGCTGATCCAGGAGCCGGACATTGTCCAGGGCATCAAGGAAGTGGTGATCATGGGCGGTGCGCACTTCAACGGTGGCAATATCACGCCTGTGGCAGAATTCAACCTGTTCGCCGACCCACAGGCGGCGGAGATCGTCGCGAAAAGCGGCTTGAAGCTGACCTATCTGCCCCTGGACGTGACCCACAAGGTCCTCACTAGCGAAGCGCGCCTGAAGCAGATCGCCGCAGTGAACAACAACGCCAGCAAACTGGTGGGCGACATCCTCAACGAGTACGTCAAGGGCGACATGGAGCATTACGGCATGACCGGTGGGCCGGTGCACGACGCGACGGTGATTGCCTATCTGCTCAAGCCGCAGTTGTTTACCGGCCGTTCGGTCAACCTCGTGGTGGACAGTCGTGAAGGCCCGACTTTCGGACAGACCATCGTCGACTGGTACGACGGCTTGAAGGCGCCCAAGAATGCCTTCTGGGTGGAGAACGGTGATGCCCAGGGCTTCTTCGATCTGCTGACCGAGCGTCTGGCACGTCTCAAGTAACCCGACTCGTGGCGGCCCCGCAGGCCATCGTCTGCGGGTGCCCGAATTTCACTCAACCGTTTCGGCGACGTTCGGGTATCGCTCGAACGCCTGCTGGATGAATTTCTGCGCGGCCTCCGTTCCCAGCTCCTTGACCAGCAGGTCGATACCAATAATTGCCAGCTCTTCCGCGGTACTGGGGCTGTAGGAGCTATGTCCCTCTGACCATTTGGCATTGATGGTGACTTCGATACTGACGGTGCTCATGGTGGGGCTCGCGAGTTGGGAGGTCTGTAGGCTGAGTTAACCATTTTTGCAGTGGGTTTGGCACTGCGACTTAGGCATCGGGTAAGGGCTGTGCGACACTTGTTTTTTGATTTCTGGAAGGAGCCCTGCCGTGCAGATCGATTTGAACGCGCCTGACGGGTTGACCCTTGAGTCTGTTCGTCAGTTGCTGGCTTCTGCCAGTGATGACGAGCACACCCAATTGCGCGTGACCAAGGGGGGGGTCGCCTATTTGTCTTCAGGTGTGGTGGGGGGCGCCGACATCGATGGCTTGCTGTTTCGGCTTGAGACGTGGGCCAAAGGTTCCGGCTATGTCGGGCGGGTCGCGGCCAGCGACGAGGTCTGGGTCATGCAGATCTACAATGCGCTGAAAGACAACTGGCCAAATCCACCCTTCGATTACATTGACGTTTACTGAGCGCCGTTCATATTCAGTCACGATTCATGTCTGACCAGGGTGAGCGGGGTCAGGCAAACTGCCGGTTTTCCGGATGAGGGGAGGCTGATGGCCATGGTCTTGAAACCAAGTACCGTTTGGGCTGTCGCACGCTCTCTGTTTATTTATTGAAAAAAGGAGGCTTCATGCCTTGGAAGCTCGCGTCATTGAGTACTTTGCTGGCCGCCGTGGTCTTGAGTGGTTGCAGCAGCACCTCTGAATCGACCCCCGACCCCGTGGCCGAGACCGGTCACAGCCGCTGCGAAGCAAAGGCGGCCGAGTTCGCCATCGGCAAGCAGGCCTCGCCGCAATTGCTGGAGCAGGCCCGTACCCGCGCCGGCGCGCAGAATGCGCGGATCCTCAAGCCCAATGACATGGTTACGCTTGAGTACCGCTCCGATCGCCTGAACCTCAATACCGACGCCAACCTGGTGGTCAACCGGGTCAACTGCGGCTGATTGGCGGCTTTCAATCGCCCATAAAAAACCCCGTCACATGGACGGGGTTTTTTTAGTGCGCCGAGAAATTACTCAGGGCGAACTTGTGCAGCTTGCATACCCTTTTGGCCTTTCTCAGCCACGAAGGAAACGGTCTGGCCTTCTTTCAGGCTTTTGAAACCGTCGCTTTCGATAGCTTTGAAGTGTACGAACAGGTCGTCACCGCCACCTTGAGGAGTGATGAAGCCGAAGCCTTTTTCATCGTTGAACCATTTAACGGTGCCGGTTTGGCGATTAGACATGGTGTATCTCCAAGAAACATATATTTTCAGTGTACTGTGCTGCTCAGGCCAACTGGGCACACCCGGGTATCATAGTCGAAATGTTCGATTTGGGAGCCCCCCGGAGGCGCTGTTTGCCAATCAGTCGTGTTTTCTTTACCGCCTGAACTGGCTGAAAGCCCCGGTTTTAAAGGCTTTCAGCGCAAAATAAAGACGATAAAAAAAGCTGTAAAACCTGCATAAATAGTACGAAAAAGCGCTTTTTGGGGCCGTTTATCGGCCTTGGGCTGGATCAAAAGCTGCGGTTGTTCACTTTTTCGCCGGCGTGTTGGCCTTGCATTTGGCGATCTGGCCAAGGGCTTTCTGCTGCAATTCTGGGGTGGCCTTGTTGTCCATCAGCGCCTGGATATCACTCGCCGGGTAGGACTTGATGGCGTCGGCGCCACAGGCGCAGTGGGATTTCGCCGCCGCCGCACCAATCTGTGGGGTAGCCGCCTGCGTGCACTGGGCCATGTATTTGTCCCGCTCGCCCTTCGGCCAGTCGGCGTGGGCACTCAACGGCAGCAACAGAACAATGGGGGCGACTACGGCGAACAGGGTATTGAGACGCATGCGAGGATGCTCCTTGTGGGTCAATGTGCTGTTATTCGAGGGCGTTAGGGCCGATCTAGTTCAGCACTCTGGCATAAAAGCGGACGATTTGCCTTCCTGTGACAGCCTTGTGCATCGATGACCGTTCATCTGTGCTAGCATGCCGGGCTCGGGTATTTTCAGGCTCCGGACGGCAACCCGCCCCGGCAGCGGCAAATATTCGAATAACCCTGATTTGAATCCCAGTCACTCTGGTTCGGTTTTCCCGGTTGGCCGCAAGGCTCCTGCCGCTGTAAGGCAGGCGTTCGTCATTGAATGGCCTGGACTGGATCTTGTACTGGCTCATCCCAACCCACGTGACCTTTGGTAGGGGTCACCACTAGGAGAGGAGGCGCCATGCCAACTATTACTCTTCCCGACGGCAGTCAACGTTCATTCGACCACCCGGTTTCCGTAGCCGAGGTCGCCGCATCCATCGGCGCGGGCCTGGCCAAGGCCACCCTGGCCGGCAAGGTCAACGGCAAGCTGGTCGACGCCAGTGACGTCATCGACAGCGACGCCACGCTGCAAATCATCACGCCAAAGGATGAAGAGGGGCTGGAGATCATTCGCCACTCTTGCGCGCACCTGGTCGGCCATGCGGTCAAGCAGTTGTACCCGAGCGCGAAGATGGTCATCGGGCCAGTCATCGATGAAGGCTTCTATTACGACATCGCCTTCGAGCGGCCTTTCACGCCGGACGACATGGCCGCCATCGAACAGCGCATGCAGCAACTGATCGAGAAAGATTACGACGTCATCAAGAAAGTCACCCCGCGCGCCGAAGTCATCGAAGTGTTCAAGGCCCGTGGCGAGGATTACAAGCTGCGTCTGGTGGAAGACATGCCGGACGAGCAGGCCATGGGCCTGTACTATCACGAAGAATACGTCGACATGTGCCGTGGTCCGCACGTGCCGAACACGCGCTTCCTGAAATCCTTCAAGCTGACCAAGCTGTCCGGCGCCTACTGGCGTGGCGATGCGAAGAACGAGCAGTTGCAGCGCGTCTATGGCACCGCCTGGGCGGACAAGAAGCAACTGGCGGCTTACATCCAGCGTATTGAAGAAGCCGAGAAGCGCGATCACCGCAAGATCGGCAAGCGCCTGGGCCTGTTCCATACCCAGGAAGAGTCCCCAGGCATGGTGTTCTGGCACCCGAACGGCTGGACGATGTACCAGGTGCTCGAGCAGTACATGCGCCAGGTCCAGCGTGAAAACGGCTACCTGGAGATCAAGACACCGCAAGTGGTGGACCGCAGCCTGTGGGAGAAATCCGGGCACTGGGCCAACTACGCCGACAACATGTTCACCACCCAGTCGGAAAACCGCGACTACGCCATCAAGCCGATGAACTGCCCTTGCCACGTGCAGGTGTTCAACCAGGGCCTGAAGAGCTACCGCGAGCTGCCGATGCGCCTGGCCGAGTTCGGTGCCTGCCACCGCAACGAGCCGTCGGGTGCGCTGCACGGCATCATGCGTGTGCGTGCGTTCACCCAGGACGATGCGCACATCTTCTGCACCGAAGAGCAGATGCAGGCCGAATCCGCCGCTTTCATCAAGCTGACCATGGATGTCTACCGGGACTTCGGCTTCACCGAAGTCGAGATGAAGCTGTCCACTCGTCCGGAAAAACGCGTTGGTTCCGATGAACTGTGGGATCGCGCCGAAGCAGCCCTGGCCGCCGCCCTCGATAGCGCGGGCCTTGCGTATGACCTGCAACCGGGCGAGGGGGCTTTCTACGGTCCGAAGATCGAGTTCTCGCTGAAAGATTGCCTTGGTCGCGTGTGGCAGTGTGGTACCCTGCAGCTCGATTTTAACCTGCCGATCCGTCTGGGCGCCGAATACGTGTCCGAAGACAACAGCCGCAAGCACCCGGTCATGCTTCACCGCGCGATCCTCGGTTCGTTCGAGCGCTTCGTCGGGATTCTGATCGAACACTACGAGGGCGCGTTCCCCGCGTGGTTGGCGCCGACCCAGGCAGTGATCATGAATATCACTGATAAACAGGCAGATTTTGCCGCCGAAGTCGAAAAAACTCTCAACCAAAGCGGGTTTCGTGCCAAGTCCGACTTGAGAAATGAAAAGATCGGCTTTAAAATCCGCGAGCATACTTTGCTCAAGGTTCCCTTTCTCTTGGTTATTGGAGATCGGGAGGTCGAGATGCAGACTGTCGCTGTGCGTACTCGTGAAGGTGCTGACCTGGGCTCGATGCCCGTCGCCGAATTCGCTGAGTTTCTCGCGCAAGCGGTTTCCCGGCGTGGTCGCCCAGATTTGGAGTAATTATTATTAAGCGTGAAATGAGACAAGATAAACGAGCTGCACCGAAAGCCCCGATCAACGAGAATATCTCGGCACGCGAGGTTCGGTTAATTGGCGCTGACGGCGAGCAGATTGGCATCGTCTCGATTGATGAAGCGCTTCGTATTGCTGAAGAAGCCAAGCTTGATCTGGTAGAAATTTCCGCAGACGCAGTCCCGCCGGTTTGCCGGGTGATGGACTACGGCAAGTCTATCTTCGAAAAGAAGAAGCAGATTGCCGCGGCGAAGAAAAACCAGAAGCAGATTCAGGTAAAAGAAATCAAGTTTCGTCCAGGGACGGAGGAAGGGGATTACCAGGTAAAACTGCGCAACCTGGTACGTTTCCTGAGTGACGGGGACAGGGCCAAGGTATCCTTGCGATTCCGCGGCCGTGAGATGGCCCACCAGGAGCTGGGGATGGAACTCCTCAAGCGGGTTGAACAAGACCTGCTCGAGTACGGTTCGGTCGAACAGCATCCTAAGATGGAAGGACGCCAGCTGATCATGGTCATCGCCCCGAAAAAGAAGAAGTAATCACCAGGGCACGGCAGGCCTTGCGATTATGTTTATCAACTGAATGCGGAGTATCCGAACATGCCAAAGATGAAGACCAAAAGTGGTGCTGCTAAGCGGTTTCTGAAAACTGCTAACGGTATCAAGCACAAGCACGCTTTCAAGAGCCACATCCTGACCAAAATGTCGACCAAGCGTAAGCGTCAACTGCGCGGTAGCAGCTTGCTGCATCCGTCTGACGTGGCAAAAGTCGAGCGCATGCTGCGCCTTCGTTAATTTTTGGATCAAGAATAGAGGAAGTAACTCATGGCTCGTGTAAAGCGTGGCGTCATTGCCCGTAAGCGTCACAAAAAAATTCTGAAACTTGCTAAAGGCTACTACGGCGCGCGTTCCCGCGTATTCCGTGTTGCCAAGCAAGCGGTAATCAAGGCAGGCCAATACGCCTACCGTGACCGTCGTCAGAAAAAACGTCAGTTCCGCGCTCTGTGGATCGCTCGTATCAATGCTGGTGCTCGTGTTAACGGTCTGTCCTACAGCCGTTTCATCGCTGGCCTGAAAAAAGCGTCCATCGAGATCGACCGTAAGGTTCTGGCTGATCTGGCAGTGAACGAAAAAGCGGCGTTTGCTGCGATTGTCGAGAAAGCTAAAGCCACCTTGGCTTAAGTACCCCCGGCAGTCACCGGGGCCCGCATCTGTGGGCCCAGGTGTCAAACGTCATAAATAGGGGAAGAGCCTTAAAGCTCTTCCCCTATTTCGTATCTGGAGTCTGTACATGGAAAACCTGGACGCGCTGGTCGCTCAAGCACTAGAGGCTGTGCAAAGCGCTGAAGATATCAATGCCCTGGAGCAAATCCGGGTTCTGTACCTTGGCAAGAAGGGCGAATTGACCCAGGTGATGAAGACCCTGGGGAACCTGCCGGCCGAAGAGCGTCCGCAGGTCGGTGCGCTGATCAACGTTGCCAAGGAGCGTGTCACAGAGGTCCTCAATGCGCGCAAGGCGTTGTTCGAGGAGGCGGACCTGGCCGCCAAGCTCGCCGCCGAGTCCATCGACGTGACCCTGCCTGGCCGTGGCCAGACTTCCGGTGGCCTGCATCCGGTGACCCGGACCCTGGAACGCATCGAGCAGTTCTTCACCCACATCGGCTACGGCATTGCCGAAGGCCCTGAGGTCGAAGACGACTACCACAACTTCGAAGCGCTCAACATCCCAGGCCATCACCCGGCCCGGTCGATGCATGACACCTTCTATTTCAATGCGAACATGCTGTTGCGCACCCATACCTCGCCGGTACAGGTCCGCACCATGGAATCGCAGCAGCCGCCGATCCGCATCGTCTGCCCAGGCCGTGTGTATCGCAGCGACTCCGATATCACCCACTCGCCGATGTTCCACCAGGTCGAAGGCCTGCTGATCGATCGCGACATCAATTTCGCCGACCTGAAAGGCACTATCGAAGAGTTCCTGCGGGTGTTCTTCGAAAAAGAACTGGCCGTGCGTTTCCGTCCTTCGTACTTTCCGTTCACCGAGCCATCGGCTGAAGTCGACATGGAATGCGTGATGTGCAGCGGTAAAGGCTGCCGCGTCTGCAAACAGACTGGCTGGCTGGAAGTCATGGGCTGCGGCATGGTTCACCCGAACGTGCTGCGCATGTCCGGGATCGATCCGGAAGAGTTCTCGGGCTTTGCTTTCGGCATGGGCGCCGAGCGCCTGGCCATGCTGCGTTACGGTGTGAATGACTTGCGCCTGTTCTTCGACAACGACTTGCGATTCCTTGCGCAATTTCGCTAGGCCGCAGCCGGTAACGAATCTATTAGGAGAGCAGGATGAAATTCAGTGAACAATGGCTGCGCGGCTGGGTAAGCCCGCAGGTAAGTCGGGACGAGCTGGTTGCTCGCCTGTCGATGGCCGGCCTCGAGGTCGATAGCGTGACCCCCGCCGCCGGCGAGTTCAGCGGTGTGGTAGTGGGCGAGGTGCTGGGCACCGAGCAGCACCCGGACGCTGACAAACTGCGGGTTTGCCAGGTCAGCAATGGCGCGGAAACCTTCCAGGTCGTCTGCGGTGCGCCCAATGTGCGCCCGGGCCTGAAGATCCCATTCGCCATGATCGGCGCCGAACTGCCGGGCGACTTCAAGATCAAGAAAGCCAAGCTGCGTGGCGTCGAGTCCAATGGCATGTTGTGCTCCCAGGCTGAACTGCAGATTGGCGAAGGCAACGATGGCCTCATGGAGCTTCCGGCTGACGCGCCGGTAGGCCAGGATATTCGTGAATACCTGGGCCTGGACGACGCCAGCATCGAGGTCGACCTGACGCCGAACCGTGGCGACTGCCTGTCCCTGGCCGGCCTGGCCCGTGAAGTTGGCGCGCTGTATGCCGCTCCGGTGACGCGCCCTGTGGTGGCGAGCGTGCCGGCTGTGCACGATGAAGTGCGTTCGGTTGAAGTACTGGCGCCAGCGGCGTGCCCGCGTTACCTGGGCCGTGTGATCCGTAACGTCGACCTGTCCAAGCCGACGCCGCTGTGGATGGTCGAGCGCCTGCGTCGCGCCGACGTGCGCAGCATCGACGCTGCCGTCGACATCACCAACTATGTGATGCTGGAGCTGGGTCAACCGCTGCATGCGTTCGATCTCGCCGAAATCAACGGTGGCATCCGCGTACGCATGGCCGAAGAAGGCGAGAAGCTGGTGTTGCTCGATGGTCAGGAAGTGACCCTGCGCAGTGACACCCTGGTGATTGCCGATCATTCCCGCGCCCTGGCGATTGCCGGCGTGATGGGCGGCGAGCACAGTGGTGTGTCCGCCACGACCCGCGACGTATTCCTGGAAAGCGCGTTCTTCGACCAGATTGCTGTCGCTGGCAAGGCTCGCTCCTATGGCCTGCACACTGACGCCTCACACCGTTACGAGCGCGGCGTGGACTGGCAACTGGCCCGTGAAGCCATGGAGCGCGCCACTGGCCTGCTGCTGGAGATCACCGGTGGCGAAGCCGGCCCGATCATCGAGACTGTCAGCGAACAGCACCTGCCCAAGATTGCACCGGTCACCCTGCGTGCCCAACGCATCACCCAAATGCTGGGCATGGAGATGGACCCGGCTGAAGTCGAGCGCCTGCTCAGTGCCCTGGGCCTGAACATCAGCGCTGATGGGGCAGGGCAGTGGCGCGTCGAAGTGCCAAGCCATCGCTTCGATATCAGCCTGGAAGTCGACCTGATCGAAGAACTGGCTCGCCTGTACGGGTACAACCGCCTGCCGGTTCGCTACCCGCAAGCGCGCCTGGCCCCACAGGCCAAGGCTGAAGCCCGTAGCAACCTGCCGGAATTGCGCCGTTTGCTGGTGGCCCGTGGATATCAGGAAGCGATCACCTACAGCTTCATCGATCCACGCCAGTTCGAGCTGTTCAACCCCGGTGTCGAGCCGCTGTTGCTGGCCAACCCGATCTCCAACGACATGGCCGCCATGCGCTCGTCCCTGTGGCCAGGTCTGGTCAAGTCGCTGCAGCACAACTTGAACCGCCAGCAGGATCGCGTGCGGCTGTTCGAAAGCGGCCTGCGCTTCGTTGGTCAGTTGGAAGGTTTGAAACAAGAGCCGATGCTGGCCGGTGTTGTTTGCGGCAGCCGTTTGCCGGAAGGCTGGGCGCAAGGTCGTGATGTCGTCGATTTCTTCGACGTCAAGGCCGACGTCGAAGCGGTGCTGGGTTTTGCCGGTGCACTCGACGCGTTCACATTCGTACCGGGCAAGCATCCGGCGCTGCACCCGGGGCAGACCGCACGCATCGAGCGCGAAGGGCGTGAAGTCGGTTATGTAGGGGCGATTCACCCTGAACTGTCGAAAACCCTGGGGCTTGATCGTCCGGTGTTCGTCTTCGAGCTGGTCCTCGCCGAAGTGGCGCAGGGGAAAATGCCGAAATTCCAGGAGTTATCACGCTTTCCTGAAGTGCGACGTGACCTTGCATTGCTGGCCGATCGCGACGTTGCATCCAGTGCCGTACTGGACGTAATCCGTGAAAATGCAGGCGAATGGCTCACGGACCTCAGGCTATTTGACGTGTATCAGGGTAAAGGCATTGATCCGCATAGAAAAAGCCTTGCAGTCGGCTTGACCTGGCAGCATCCATCGCGCACTCTTAATGACGATGAGGTGAATACCGCAACGCAGAACATCCTCACCTCGCTCGAAAACAGGTTGAACGCCACGTTAAGGAAGTGACGTATGGGGGCTCTGACGAAAGCTGAGATGGCGGAACGTCTGTATGAGGAGTTGGGCCTGAATAAACGGGAGGCCAAAGAATTGGTCGAACTGTTTTTCGAAGAAATCAGGCACGCTCTGGAAGACAACGAGCAGGTCAAATTGTCCGGTTTCGGCAATTTCGATCTTCGGGACAAACGCCAGCGGCCTGGCCGCAATCCGAAAACGGGAGAAGAAATCCCGATCACGGCTCGCCGTGTGGTCACCTTTCGTCCAGGGCAGAAGTTGAAGGCCCGAGTTGAGGCTTATGCTGGAACCAAGTCATAACGACGAACTACCCGTCATCCCGGGCAAACGCTACTTCACCATTGGTGAAGTCAGCGAGCTGTGTGCGGTAAAACCACACGTGCTGCGCTATTGGGAGCAGGAGTTTCCTCAACTCAACCCGGTCAAGCGCCGCGGAAACCGCCGGTACTATCAGCGCCAAGACGTGCTGATGATCCGGCAGATCCGCGCGCTGCTCTATGATCAGGGGTTCACCATCGGCGGCGCGCGCTTGCGCCTCTCCGGTGATGAGGCCAAGGACGACACAACCCAGTACAAACAGATGATCCGCCAGATGATCGCCGAGCTCGAAGATGTGCTGGTGGTGCTCAAGAAATAAAATTTCTGCTTTTAAATACTTCCAGTTTTCAAAAGCTTGCGATATATTCCTGAGCGTTCCGCTGAGAAGCGAAACAAGATTCACGCCTAGTCGGGGCGTAGCGCAGTCCGGTAGCGCACTAGCATGGGGTGCTAGGGGTCGAGTGTTCGAATCACTCCGTCCCGACCATATTCACTGAGTAAAATCAGGCAGTTAAGCCGATCAGATAGATCGGCTTTTTTGTGCCTGCGCAAAACTACCCTGTCTTTGAACGCCATCATTCGCAAGCCAAACCAGCGCTTGCGGGAAAGGACTGTTTGTCCGCTGAAAGGGCTCACTGGCATTCCAGTTGATCTGCGGTGACATTGGCAGATTGCTGATCCGCTGCCCGTCATGCTCCGGGCCGCTCTTCGCAAAGAAGTAATAAGGACATTACGTGCTACAAAAACTGATTCTGCTGATTTTGATCACCAGCTTAAGCGGCTGCATGGCCACCGCCATGCGGATGGATTACGACAAGCACCGATGCCCCTACATCGGCCTGCGCTTTGACTGGTGGCTGGTGGGCACGTCCAAAGGAAAGCTGATCCCTTTTTTGCTTATCGACGCACCGTTCTCATTGGTGGTCGATACAGTATTCTTCCCCTTCGAGTATCAATACAGCTGCAACTTCTAAGGACGGCGATTCATACAGGACACGGCGGGGGATTATGGCTGTGACGCGGTTTGAAGCGATTCCCGATAATGCGCTTCGTCGACTTCGGTCAGGCTCGCATAACCGTCGTAATGGTAGATTCGATGCTGGTCACGGGCATAGCGCTCAGTCAGAAATTCGAAGGTCGCCAGATTGATCCGCTTGGCACTCAACGGGCGTCGGTGGCAGAACAACTTGCGCGTGCCCAGTTGCAGGAAATCGGGATGCGGCACGCGGACTTCATCAGGATCGAATGCCACGTCCAGCGGCTTGCCTTCCGAGAGGATCAAGGTGGGGCTGACGGCATAGGTGCCGAGAATGCGAGTATCGGAAGGGTGTAGCCGTTTTTTCGCTTCGCCGTAGTAATACACCGCGTCCTGGTCCTTGGCCCAACCATGCCCACAGGACTCGAAAGTAGCCGCGTGTGCCTTACGAATCGGTTCGGGGGGATGATAGAAAATCCGGTGACAGAACACCGTTTTACCGTCCGTCAGGTAGGGCGAACCGAGTGAGCGGAAGTGCTCTGCGGGTTCCTGGGAAAACCGTTCGGGCACTTCCGTTTGCGCGTTATGAAACGGGATCAGATACAAGCCTTGGGCATCGCCGCACAGGTGCGTGTCGAGCAATTTGAAACTTGCTGCGTCCAGTCCATGGACCACGCGTCCATGGAAATACACTTGGTCGCCTAGTTCGAAACCGAGACCGATGGCCTGTAGCGGCTGCGTTTCCGAGTGCGTTTGCGTGACTTCAGGCTGTGCCTGCAAACGGTGCCACCAATAACCTTCCAACTGCGGATGGGCTTCGAAGTAAGGAGCCCACGCCTCTTGCATGGCCGCATCGATGATACCGCCAGAGCCCAGTGGGCCGTGCTTGTCGCCTGCCAGCACGGGCGCGTAATCCTGCTCATTGCGATAGAGTTGGGTCACCACGAAGCTTTCTACATCGACATCAAGGCGTTTCTGGCGCCGGTAGACGTGCTGCTGATCGCGGTAGTAATCGAACCCCAAGTGGCGAAAGCTCGGGCCATGGGCGTCGCGCAAACGGGTCCCGGCAGCGTAGACGAACGCGTCGTCCACGGCAAAATAGTCATCCTCATATTCGCTGACGCTGACCACGCGGCCGCACTCATCGAACGCTGGTTGCCAGCACTTGAGCAGGCGGAAATCGCCAACGTAGCGGATGGTTTTGCCAGTCAGGTAATAGGCACGTTGCTTGTCCTTGGCGTAGCGTTCGTTCAGCACGGTGAAGGTCGTCAGGTCTGCATTGTCGATGCGGTAGAAATACTCGTAGGAAATGCTCGAACCTTGCTGTGCTTGCACAATGATCGACTGCCCGTCGGTGCCCCAGCGTTGGGCGAGCATCCGGAAGTCGTCCGGGTTGGCGATCGGCAGCGGCGTGCCGTCCTTTTGGTGCAGGGGCTTGAAGCCCCTGTAGACCTGATCGTCGATCACTCGATAGGAAGGATGATTGCAATAGCGCACCCGTGCCGTGGCACTGCCGATAAATTGTCCCTGTAGAAAGAGGTTCACACCGTCACTGAACAAGGCAGAAGCGGAGGTCGCCGAGGCTGGCGATGATGCCAACAGGGCAAGGCGGCTAGGGCTTGCTTGCGGGATTCGAGTGATCGCATAGTCGCCGAACCAATAGGCGACGGTATCGTCACGCCAGTACTGGTGGCCGAGGCTTTCCAGACCCTGGTCGAACCGGAACGGCAGGGCCTGAAGTGCATGGTAGCCGTGGCGCTCCCGGTAGGGCGCAAGCAGGTAGTAATCACGCAAGGCATCGCGCAAGACCCAAGGGTTGCGTCGATGCCGCCACACCGGCTGACCGGCCAGCAGGGGCGAGGGCGGATAGTGCCCAGCGCCGGCACATTGTGCTAACTCGCTGGGTCGTGCGCTTTGAGGGTTGAGCATGATGTACACATCAGGCACTTGCCCGTCGCCCAGCAGCACATCGTCCATGAATGCGAAGCCTTGGTGCCATTCAAGCTGCAGCAGCTCCCAGTCAGCAATAGCCGTGTCTATGTCTGTCATGTCATTGCGACCTGAACGTCTGATGGTGGTGACTACCCTGAGCATCAGATCGCAGGCTTCGCCAGCTCCTACTGAGCCAAGCCAATGGCCGCAACTGCCACGCTCAGAAAATGAACTTGAACAGCGCGATCACCACGATCAGGCCAATCAGGAAAATGATACCTACGGTACCGCCAAGGAATTTCAACATAAGAACGCTCTCATCGGATGGGCTTAATCGTCTAGACCGCTACCGATAACGCTCGTTTCGTTGAATATTCATTCGTGGTGATCAATGAACCGCGAAGGACCTTGGCACCGGCACATGCTCGAATTTTGAAATGGTCTTGATCCAGTAGCGGCGATAGTCCGTCTGGTCCGGTGCCAGCGGTTTGTGGCCCGACCATGGGTGCTTCGCCTTCAGGCTGGCGCGGTATGCCTCCCATTCTTTTTGCTCGGCCACTTCCCTGGCTTTGCTCCGGTCATCGAACCAACCCAGAACGTAAGCTTCGCCCTGGTCCGTGCCGTGCGCTATCAGCAAATAAATCTCTGTCATGACTGACCCTACCGTTCGGTCCTGCGCCCCAGTCGCGGGGTCTTATTCTGGGTATCGGCCGTTACTTGATGTTTTTGAGATTTATTGGTGATGTGGATCCGGGTGAGTTGTAGCCCAGCTGACTGATCATCGAGATGACGTGCCAGGCACGCTGGCAGGGATTGGGTCAGGCTCATTGAAGTGGCTCTATTCTTGGAATTGTGAGCGGGGGAATATCCCCTGGCACTTCGACTTCAAGTCCCGGTCGTGGGTGATGCTTGAGCGCAACGGCCAGAGTTGACTGGGAGCGCCAGCAACCGGGAGAAAACCGGCACGAACTTCTCAGCCGCCAGCGCCAACGGCACGCCAGGCGGCCTCGGCCAACTGCTGCCGGTAGAGTTCAGGGCTGCGTTTGACGCGGCCAGAGAGCCAGGCGCGGCAATAGCTTTCCGCCGAACCGATGATCAGTGATGGGATCAGCTCAAAAGGCAGTTCCTGCAAATCCTGCTGGTGGGCCGGGTCGCTGAACCATTTCTTGAGTTCGGCGTTCCTGGCCAGATTCGCCTCGGCAAGCCGCTCCTTGAAGCTGCTTTGCGCGACCGCAAAGCGTGCCTGGTACTGGAACCGCGCCCAATCGGGTTGGCTGACCACCCAGTCCACGTAGCTGTACACCAAGGCCTGGACCCATTCCTGGGTCGACGTGACGGTGCTGAGGTAGCTATCCCTGAGCCGCGCCTGATCATCCAGGGCGGTCATGTACAACGCCGCGACCAAGCCTTCCTTGTTATCGAAATGGTGATAGATCGCCCCCACGCTCATCTGGCTTTCGGCACGGATGATATCGATGGTGGTCGCTTCGATGCCTTGCTGGTTAAACAGCGCCAGGGCGCATCGGAGGATGTGCCGCTTGGACTCGGCACGACGCCCTGGGTAGCAGCGCTCGAGGAGATCGACAGGTTCCATTTTTCGGCCCAGGCAAAAAGGGGCCATGGTAATTGAAACGAGGGCTCGGGACGAGCGATTGACAGGTCAGGCATTTACAGAATAATGTTCTGTAACAGAGCAATATTCTGTGATTGAGTAATGTTCTGTCCATGACTCCAGCCCACCTGACCAGAGATCCCCCATGAGCCAGACTCTCAGCATGTACCAAAGCGTTGGCGCTTGCGCTTTCAGCAATATGGCCTGCCAGATGGCACCGTACTTCGGCACTATCAACCCGGAAATTTCTGTGTTGACCCCCGGTCGCGGTGAAGTGAAGGTGCCGTTTTGCAAGGAAATCACCAATCACCTGGCTTCCGTTCACGCGATCGCACTGTGCAACGCGGCAGAGCTCGCAGGCGGCATGATGACCGAGGTGTCCATCCCCAGCGGAGCGCGCTGGATTCCCAAAGGCATGACGGTCGAATACCTGGCCAAGGCCAAGACTTCCATTCATGCGATTGCTGATGGCAGCGAAATCGACTGGCAGACCCCGGGCGATAAGGTCGTCCCGGTTGATATCTTCGACGAGGGTGGCGTGAAGGTCTTCACGGCGCGTATCACCATGAACGTGAAAGTCGGCTAGGTCGCCCGCTCCATCATGCGTCGACCGTTTCTGCCAGATGCGCCATCAGCCACTGGCGGAAGCGGTTTACGCCGAGTGGATCAGCAAAGCGTAGCTGTTGATATTGATGTGCCGCCGAGGTTCGAGTGACCCTGGTTTTTTCTCGAAACTATCGGTCACGGGATCGCACAGGGAGAGCCTTCGAAGACTGAAAGCCTATGACGGTGATCTCGCCTCCATAGACAGCGTCACCTACGACTATCTTGCGAGGGATAACAGTGACGAGATCGAAGGCTTGAGGATCTTGGTGCGAAGTGTGCGCAGTCCTTGCCTGCCTTACATCACCTCGTTACGTCGAACAGCGGCCGACGCAGATTCAATCAGGAGCGCAATGAATGAAGCCTTGAGCCAGCTGCCTGAGGTTTCTCGTGACCTGGCGATCAAGCAAGTGCTGCCAGCCAGCGAGGCGGACTATGAGTGTCTTCTGGAATATGAGCGCAGTGCGCTCCATTGCGGCTTTTCGTTTGTAGCGTCGTGAGCGGCGAGCCGTCCCTGGCTCGCCACTTCGAGCAATCTAGAACTTGAAGCGCCCAACCAATCCCTTGAGCTGTCCGGAAATATCCGTCAAGCGCCCAGAACCGGTCTGCGCCGAGTGGGCGAATTCCTCGACCAACTGGGCGTCGGCATGGATCTGCGCGATGTGCCGGTTGATGTCTTCGGCCACCTGGTGCTGTTCCTCTGCCGCCGTGGCGATCTGAGTGTTCTGGTCGCGAATCGAATCCACCGAGTTGCGGATCTTGTCGAAACTGTCGCGGGCCTGTTGGATGCGTTCCACGCTGGTTTGCGACACCTGCAGGCTGCTTTGCATCTGCTGGGTGACTTCCTGGGTGCGCCGCGCGAGGTTGCCCAGCAGGCTGTCGATTTCGCCCGTGGAGTCGGCGGTACGGCGTGCCAGGGCGCGGACTTCGTCGGCTACCACGGCAAAGCCGCGACCTTGATCGCCGGCCCGCGCGGCCTCGATGGCGGCGTTGAGGGCCAGCAGGTTGGTCTGCTCGGCGATGGAACGAATGGTGTCGAGAATGGTGTTGATGTTCTTGCTGTCCTGTTCCAGCGCCTGCATGGTCTGCGTCGACTGCTGCAGGTCCTCGCTCAGTTTCAGCACGCTGCCGGTGGCTTCGCCGATGTGATGCTGGCCGTCGTGCACGTCACGGTAACCTTCGTCCGCGCTGGAGGCCGCCTGGCTGCACGAGCGGGCAACTTCGTTGGCAGTGGCGACCATTTCGTTGAACGCGGTGCTGACCAGCTCCACGGCCTGGCGCTGGCGCCCGGCAGCGTCGTTCATGTTCTGGGCCACGTGGCTGGTATCGGCCGCAGCCGTTTGCAGGTCGGAAGAGGCGCTGCCGATACGCTGCATCAGTTGCGCGATCATGCCCAGGAACTGGTTGAACCAGCCTGCCAGGGTGGCGGTTTCGTCCTTGCCTTGTACCGAGAGTTTGCGGGTGAGGTCGCCTTCACCTTCGGCGATTTCCTGCAGGCCATCGGCAACCCCGCGGATCGGCCGCACGATTACGCTGGCGAAACTGGCACCCACCACGGCGAAGACCACGGCCAGCGCGGCTGCGATGGCGGCGATCAGCCAAGTCAGGCTCGAGGCCTCGGCCATCACTTCATCGCGCTTGATCAGGCCGATGAAGCGCCAGCCCAACCCTTTGGAGCTGACCACGTTGGCCATGTAGGGCACACCATCGATCTCGATCTGGGTCACGCCATCGCTGCTTTTGGCCAGCTCGGCATAGTTGGGGCCCAGGTCGGCCAACGGCTTGAAGTTGTGCTTGGCATCGGCAGCATCGACCAGGACGTTGCCGTTGGCTTCGACCAGCATCAGGTAGCCGCTTTCGCCCAGCTTGATGTTCTTGACCAGTTCGGTCAGTTGCTTGAGCGAGACGTCCAGGCCGACAACACCCACCAGCTTGCCGGCGGCGTCGGAAACCGTATGCACGATGCCGATCAGTGACACATCATCTGGCGCCCAGTAATACGCGTCTGTGCGCACGGTGGTGCCCGGAGAGGCGATGGCGGCCTTGTACCATGGACGTACCCGTGGGTCGTAATTGGAGATTTTCGGGTCGTCCGGCCAGCTGGCATAGCCGCCGTCGGCCAGGCCTACGGAAAGATAGGCGGTGGTCGGATGGCTCTTGGCGAATCTGTCGAAGATCTCCAAAAGCTGCTTGTTGATCTCAGGGAGAGGAATTTGTGCGGCATCGGCGCCGGAGTAGTTTTTCAGGTCCTTGGCTGCGACGATCCGTGGATCCTTGGCGATGTATTCGACGTTCTGGCTGATGCCATCGAAGAACTGCTTCATGCCGTTGTCGATCTGACGGATTTCACGGCCGCTACTGTCCAGGAAGTTGGTTTTTGCGGCGTCGCGCAGGTTCAGCACGACAAGCACCGCCACCAGGATAACCGGAAGGCAGGCGATGGCCGCGAACGCCCATGTCAGCTTCTGTTTGATATTCATGACTTCTCCCGCGGAATATTTTAAGTGTTGGAGCGGCGGAAACAGCAGTGGTTGGCGTTGCGAGTCTCTGGAAGGGAAAAGCGCCCATGCCTACAACCCATGTATCGACCAAAGTCCTAGGCACTTGAGGCCGTCCGTTTTGGCGCGGGTCGATCAGTAGAGGGCGTCGGTGCGATTGCAGCCGGTTTGACTAGCCTGGAAGATAGCGTGGTTTGCTCTGTCTCTTTGCCTTGTGGTTAACGGCATCCATCTGCAGCAAACCCTCATCGTCTTTAAGGTATTAACGAGGCCCTATGCCAAGCGCATTCGAGAGCGTACTCAAAAACAAGAACATGGCTTATCGACCGCTCGGATCGGCACCTGCCAGCCAGTCGCCGATCCGCGTCGCGTTTGTATTGATGGACAACTTCTCGATGATGTCCTTCACCGGTGCGGTGGACGCGCTGGTGACCGCCAACCTGATGAGCGACATGCCCCTCTATGAAGTGCTGACGGTGGGGGTGTCAGGAGGACAAGTGACGAGCGACCTGGGCATTGTCATCTCGACCGACATCGAGCTGGCGCAGATGCCGGAAAACCAGGACGTGTTGATCGTCGCCGGCGGCTTTCGGGTGAAATTGCAAGGCCACCCCTTGCTGCGGCGCAAGCTGCGCGCCAATGCGGCGTCCGGGGCGATACTGGGAGGGCTGTGGAATGGCGTCTTCTTTGTGGCTGATGCCAATCTGCTGGACGGTTTCGAATGCGCTGTCCACCCGGAAAGCCGCGCCATGATGGCGGAGATGTTTCCTCACGTGAAGGTGTCCAACCGCGCCTACGTGGTTGATCGGGAGCGGGTCAGTTGCGCCGGCGCCAACAGCTCGCTGCGCATGATGCTCCAGTTGATTCGCCAGACGGGCGGGGCGGCACTGGTGGGGGCCATCGAGGAAATTCTTCGCTGTGATGAGTCGGGCGATGATGCGACAGACTTGCCGCCGGTCTTCATCGAGACCGACCCGACGCTGCCGGAAAGCCTCAAGCTGGCTTTGGAGCTGATGTGGCAAAACGTAGAAGAGCCCCTGACCATCGATGAGCTGGCAGCGTGCGTCAAGATTTCCAAGCGGCAGTTGGAGCGGCGATTCTGCAGTTTTCTCGGTGCCACCCCAACACGCTATTACCTGGAGCTGCGCTTGACACGTGCCCGTCAGCTTATCCAGCAAACCAATCGGTCCGTGACTGAAATCGCCGTGGCGACGGGCTTCGTCAGCTCCCCGCACTTCCAGCGTCGTTTCCGGGATTTCTTTGGTGTGCCGCCTGGCAGCTATCGTTCGAAATCGGAGCGCAAACAGGCGTTGCGATAGCGCCGCTGCCCGTTCAGGGATGATTTTTGGCGCGGGTGAGGGGTGCTGCGCCCCTCAGGAAGCAAACTCTCGCATCACGGACACAAAATCAGCCGTTGTCGTCGGTTTGTATTTCGGTGGACAGGTCTTCAGTTTGCGAAGCGGTCAAGGTCGAATTCTTGCAGAGCAACTTGCCCACTTCGTCGGCTATCGAGCCGCCGATGATTCGCCCTTGCATCTGGTCGAACTGGGCTTTTTCCAGCGCTGCGAGGCTGTTGTACATCCCCATATATCGTACATTTTGGTTGGCGCAGTCGAGTTCGAATTTTGTGTAGTTGGTAAAGTAGGCACCTGTTCTCTGTACGGTGGCCTGGATGGCTGAACCGGTGTTGACAGAGGAGACGATGGAGTACACGGCATCCGAATCATCGTAAAGGTATTTGATGTTCTGGACGTCTGCGGCAGCACTGCACGCAATCGAGATTAAAGCGAGGGATAGGACGATTTTCATGCTTTCTTCCATGAAATAAGCAGGTCAGGAAAGTTGGTGGCAAAGTGAAATCATTTTGCCTAAGGCCCATGCATTGAGTCAATTTCGTTCGTGCGATATTAAAAACCGCCCGTCAGAAACGAAGTCCTTTCGGGAACTTTATAGATCCCCCTGGTCCGTGGCAACAGACGAGCGCAATTCAGCTAACCCGTGAGCCCCGCCTTAGACGCCGCCGCTCCATTAGATCAAAGCCTGAATTGACCCATTCGCCTGACTTTTTTTAGATGTTTTTCGTCTGAGGTGCATGATTTCAGGACTTTCGAGTGTTTTCTGCCACGGAAGGGAAATCGAGCATCAACGCAAAAAGAATCGCCCCGGCGGAGATCAGGAAAAGCCACGCGTGGTGTCCACCACTGGCATTGAACAGCGCCGAGTAGGCAAACCCGGCCACCGCCTGGAAGGTGGCAAACGAGACGGTGGCGCGGCTCCAGGCCAGTTGTTGGCGATGATGGCTGGGCACCAGTTCATGCACCCGGGCCAGGGCCAAGGGCACGATGCCCGGTGGAAATGAGCCGATGATCACAGCCAGCAGCGCCAGTGCCACGAAGGTGTGTGAAATCGCCAGCAAGCCGAGGGCAATCGCCTGCACGGCCAGGACCAGTCGAATGCTCTTGCGTGCGCCGAGGTGGTCGGCGAGAAAACCGTAGCTCACCGGCCCGATAATCGCCCCGAGGCCATACATCACCCAGACCATTGCCCCCACATGTGCCCCGGCACCGAGGCCGCGCGCCACGTAGTCGACCAAGAAGACCATCGCGGGCACGAGCCCGGCGGCCATGAACGCATACTGGGCGAACAACCGGTAAACCGCAGGGGGCATGGGCTCGTCTGGCGCAGCGCTGGCGATCACCTGCACCGTGTCCCGGGGCCAGCCAAACCAGCTCAACCCGGTCAATGCCAGCGACAGGGCGCCAAGCCCCAGCCAGGTGGCCGGCAGGCCCAGGCTCAACAGTGGCGGCACAATCGTTCCCGAACCGGCGATGCCAAGGCCGATGCCAAGGAAAATCGCACCACTGGCCAACCCTTTGCGTGCCGCCGGCACATGGGGCAGTACGGTCGCCGCCACCAGTACCATGATCGCGCCGCCGGCGATTCCCGACAGCAACCGCCAGGCGAAGTACCAGGTGACCGACACCGGGAAGGCACAGGCGAAAAACGCGCCGGTCACGACCAGCATCATCAGCCGCAGGGCGTTCCTGTTGGTCAGTCGGTGGGCCACGGGACGGCCGAGCAGGGCGCCGATCAGGTAACCGACCAGGTTCGCCGCCCCCAGGTAGACCACGTCGTTGGCCGAAAACCAGTGGGCCTCGATCAACGAAGGGATCAGCGGTGTGTAGGCGAAACGCGCCAGGCCGATGCTGACGAGGCTGGCACAGAGGCCGGCGAAGATGGGCAACCAGATGCCCGTGGGCGCGGAGTCGAGCGCAGCGGAAGAGGTGGTCATGACAGCGATCCTGTGAAGGGTTTATGGCGTCCAGCATATCGGCTATCGTTGATGCGTTTATGCAGCGATTTCGCGGCAATACGATGCAGATTTGCATCACGGGAGGAGCAGATGAATTGGGATGATGCGCGGGTGTTTCTTGCTGTTTGCCGGGCGTCGACCTTGCGTGGTGCCGCGCGGACATTGGGGGTGGATCAGGCGACTGTGGGGCGGCGCATCACAGCGTTGGAGAAATCCCTGAGTGCCGCGTTGTTCCTGCGCACCTCCGACGGTTACGCACTGACAGCCGTCGGCGAGGCGGCGCTCGCGGCAGTGGAAAAGATGGAACATTCGGCGCTGGAACTGGAGCGCCGGATACAAGGCCTGGATGATCGTCTGATCGGCAACGTCCGGGTCGCCACTACCGATTCACTGGCCATTGATTTCCTGATTCCAGCCATTGCCCGCTTGCATGGCCAGCATCCCGATGTGCGGGTGCAGTTGGACGCTTCCACGCAGATACTCAGCCTGGTCAAGCGTGAGGCGGACATCGCCGTGCGCAACACCCGGCCCGACAACCCTGACCTGATCGCCCGGCGGATCGCGCGTTGGCCGGTGGGGCTGTTCGCGTCCCAGGCCTATGTCGATGCCAATGGCCTACCGTCGCCCGGCAGCGAATTCGAAGGCCATGACCTGGTGGTCTACCAGCCCTATTTGCAGGGCAGCAAGGACTTTACCCTGGTCTGCGAGCCGATCAACCGCGGTCGGATCGTGGCAAGCCTGAGTTCGAGCCTGTTGGTGCGCCGTTCGATTGCCGCGGGCATCGGCGTGGGGGAAATTCCGGTGTATATGGGGGAGCGTGACGGGCTGCTGAGGATCTGGCCGGAACGCACGCGCCCGCTGCCTTACGAGGTATGGCTGGTCACCCACGCGGACCTGCGCCATACCGCACGGGTGCGGGCGGTGATCGATGAGATTGTCGAGGTGTTTGCGCTGGAGAATGAGTGAAGCGGTCATGAGGTCCAATGTGGGAGCGAGCCTGCTCGCGATGGCATAGGGTCATTCAGCGTTGATATTGAATGACAGGCTGCTATCGCGAGCAGGCTCGCTCCCACAGTGGGGGCAGGCATAGGCACGGCTGTCATGGCATCTGTGGCAGTTCCTGCGGCCGCAGATCGAACACCAGCACCTCGGCATCCTGGCCGTTCCTCAAGGTCAGGACCTGCTCCTCGCGCACCCGCACGCCATCACCTTCCTGTAACGGCACGCCGTTGAGCTCGACAGTGCCTCGGGCGACATGCACGTAGGCATAGCGATCCGGGGCCAGGGTCAGGGTGGCGCTTTGCTCGTCATCGAACAACCCGGCGTAGACCCGTGCATCCTGGCGCACCTGGAGCGAGCCGTCGGCACCATCCGGGGAGATGATCAATTGCAGACGCCCCTGTTTCTGCTCACGGCTGAAATGCTCCTGTTGATAACGTGGCGTGGCGCCGCTGACGTTGGGCACGATCCAGATCTGCAGGAAGTGCACCGGCTCGTCCGCACTGTGGTTGAACTCGCTGTGGGCCACGCCGCTGCCGGCGCTCATCAACTGCACGTCACCCGGACGAATGACCGAGCCCGTGCCCAGGGTGTCCTTGTGTTCCAGCGCCCCTTCGAGCACATAGGAAAAGATCTCCATGTCCCGGTGGGGATGCTGGCCGAAGCCTTTGGCCGCGGCGACCCGGTCATCGTTGATGACCAGCAGGTCGGAGAAGCCCTGTTGGTTGAGGTCGCGGTAGCTGGCAAAAGAGAACGTGTGGAACGAGGTCAGCCAGCCGTGGCGGGCGATGCCGCGGTCCGAAGCTTTGCGAAGGGTCAGCATGATGATTCTCCTGATGTCTATGGGCGGCGGCTGGGGCCGTTCGCCGGGTTCAGAAGAAGGTTAATGTTTATCGAAATATTCAATAAGTAGATGAAAAACGAAAGACTGTCCGTTTTGGGTAGACAATCCATAATACCTACCGGCGGATGCGTCGCTTCGACATAATGCTGGACGTCAGCCCGACGATGAACCTGTGGGAGCGGGCTTGCTCGCGAAAGCGGCATGACAAGCAATATTTTCATCGACTGATACACCGCTTTCGCGAGCAAGCCCGCTCCCACATGGGATCATCTGTTACCTGCAGTTTCTGGATTTTTTTGGCGTATTTTTTGATGAAAACCGTTGCAATGGTGCTGTTCCCGGATTTTCTGCTGCTCGACATGTCCGGGCCTCTCGAGGTGTTTTCCATCGCCAATCGTTACCTGGCAGCGGAACAGCGTTATCAACTGCTGACCCTGGGGACCGAGCGTGGAGCGTTGCGGGCGTCCAATGGCGTGACGGTGCTGGCCGATATCCATATCGACCAGGCGTGGGCGGCCTATGACGTGTTGCTGGTGCCGGGCGGGCCGGGGGCCTATAACGATCAGCATCCGGGGTTGCATACCTGGTTGCGGGCCGCGGCGCAGCGGGCTACGCGCTACGGCTCCATCTGCACCGGGGCCTTTGTGCTCGGTGAAGCGGGCTTGCTCGACGGTTATCGCGTCACCACCCACTGGCATTACACCGAACGCCTGATCCAACGCTTCCCCAAGGCCCTGGTTGAGACTGACAAGATTTTCCTGCAGGACCGGCGCCTGATCACCTCCGGCGGCGTTACCGCCGGGATCGACCTGGCCCTGTCCATCGTTGCCCAGGACCATGGTCGCAAAGTGGCGTTGGACGTGGCCAAGGTGTTGCTGGTGGTGATGAAACGCCAGGGCGGACAGGCGCAGTTCAGCCCCTCGGTGGCGGCGGTGTCGACGCAGGAATCGGCCATTACCCGGGTGCAGAATCATGTGATGGAGCATCTGGAAGAGCCCTTCACCATCGAGCGCATGGCCGCGTTGGCCGCCATGAGCGCGCGGCATTTCGCCCGGGTCTTCGCCCGTGAAGTGAAGATGACGCCCATGGAGTTCCTGCAGGGCGCGCGTATCGACCGGGCGCGTCAGTTGCTGGAAACCACCGACCTGCCTCTCAAGACCGTGGCGTTTCGCAGTGGGTTTGGCAGTGTGCGGCACATGCGCTTTTTATTCAGTGAAAAACTCGGCCTGACCCCGGTGCAATATCGTCAGCAGTTCAGTTGAGTCTTCGGTGTCCGTCCAGGGCACCGTGATGTCCGTGGTGCTCCCTGTGCCAGCATTGTCCTGAAGCCTGTGCCTGCCAAGATAACGGCGAACCCTTTGGAAAGGATGCGCGGGAGCCGGGGCAGACGTGTTCGTTGATCCGCACACTGACGCCCGGACCGGTTATCCGGCGCTGGATCGCCCATGAACAGTTTCGTTAAACCCGATAGTGAGCCGGCGCTGAGCTTCGGTCCGTTCGTCTTCCACCGGCAGCAGCGGCTGGTCACCCGTGACGGCCAGCCCCTCGCGCTGGGCGGCCGCGCCCTGGATGTTTTGCAGGTGCTGGTGGAGCATGCCGGCCGCTATGTCACTAAGCAGACACTCATTGCACACGTCTGGCCTGACAGCGTCGTGGAGGACATCAACCTGCGGGTGCACATCGCGGCGCTGCGGCGGGCCTTCGGTGATGGGCGGGACGGCGCTCGCTATATCCTCAATCATCCTCGGCAAGGCTATTGCCTTGCGGTGCCCCTGGCGGCGCAAGAGAGCGTCGAGTCGCCTTTCAGCCGCCGGGTCGAGCGGCACAACCTGCCCGCCCGCCTGAGCCCGGTGGTCGGTCGTGACAAAGTCCTGGGGCGGCTGCTGGCACAAGTGCCCCATCAATCCCTGACCACCGTGATCGGCCCGGGCGGAGTTGGCAAGACGACCGTGGTATTGCGGGTGGCGGAGCTGCTGCTCGAGCATTTTGATGACGGTGCCTGGTTCGTTGATCTGGTGGCTGTCGGCGATCCCGCGCAAGTGATAGCGCAGGTGGCCGGCGTGCTGGGCCTGGAGCACGGTTCTTTGGTCCGCTGCCTCGAACCCTGTCGGATGTTGCTGGTGCTCGACGGGTGCGAGCACGTGCTCGATGGCTGTCGGGAACTGGTCCAGGCACTGGCTGCGGCGGCGCCCGGGGTGTCGCTGTTGCTCAGCAGTCGCGAGCCCTTGGACTTGCCGGATGAAAGGCTGGTGTCACTGCCGGGGCTGGCCGTGGCGTCGCCCCAGGAGCCCGAGCACCAGATCGAGGCGTGCCCGGCGGTGCAGTTGCTGATCGAGCGGGTGGGTGCCCGGCAGCAGGGGTTCAAGCCGGGTAGTCGCGACTGGCCGATCCTTGCACAGATTTGCCAGCGCCTGGACGGGTTGCCACTGGCGTTGGAACTGGCGGCGGCCCAGGTCGATGCCTTGGGAGTGGCCGGGGTCCTGGAGCAATTGGATTACGGTTTGTCACTCTTGAGTCACGGGCGGCGTACGGCGGTGGCTCGACACCGAAGCCTGGAAGCGGTGCTGGACTCGAGTTTCGAACGTTTGAGCGCTGACGAACGAACCGCATTCCAGCGCCTGGCGGTATTCGAGGGGCTGTTTACGCTCAAGGCGGCGCAGGCCGTGATCAGTTGCGCTGAACTGAGTGTCGGGCAATTGCCCCGCCTGTTGTCGAGGCTGGCGAGTGTGTCGCTGCTGATGGTCGAACCGCGCGTCGAAGGGGTCCGCTTCTACCTGCTCCACACCACGCGCAGCTATGCCATGGACAAACTGCGGTGTAGTGGTCAGTGGCCTGTGTTTCATCGACGTTATGTGCTGCAAGGTGCTTGGGGAACGCCGCGTTCAAGGCCCCAACCGGCGGGTCAGCTCCTGGAGCAGCGTGCTGGCTTCCAATAAGTCGGGGGTCTCGAAACCTTCGGTGAAGCGTCGATAGACGGGCCCAAGCAGCGCTTGCGCGGCGTGGGCTTGCCCCTGGCGTTGCCACAAGCGCGCCAGGGTCGTGGCGCTGCGCAGTTCCCAGGCCAAGGCATTGTGGCGACGGGCCACGGCCAGGGCGGCCAGCAGTTGCGTTTCGGCTGGCTTCACGAGGGACGGCTCGTTCCGCGCCAGCAGGGTTTCGGCGTCGGCCCGCAGGATCTCTGCCGAACACCAGCCCGCGGCGCCACTGTGGGCCCGTTCGATTTGCGCCGGGCTGACAAAGGCGCTGCTCAGGGTGACGGCGATGTCCTGGATCAGCCCATTCGTCGGGCTCGTTGCCAGGGGCTGGCCATCGAATGCGCAGGCGTAATGGCAAGCCCAGTCATGGAACAGCATCACCGAATGTTTCTTGGCCTGCTGCTTCAACAGGTCGAGCCTTTCCCGGGCGGTCGAATGATCGCCGTTGTAGTGGGCGATCACGCAACCGGTCAGCGCCAGGGTGTAGCAGATCGAAATGCCGTGGTTGATCTGCAAGGCGATCTGCAGCGCCAGGTTGGCGGTGCGTCGGGCTTTTTCGGCAAAACCTTGCAGCCAGAGGATGCGTGCCAGAACCGTCAGCGCGGCCACGCTCTGGTCGTATTGCACGCCGAAGCCGTGGCTGAAACGGCTGAGGTGACCGCTCTGGGCCAGGCGCTGGATCACTTGTTCGGCATCACGCCGCGCCGCGCCCTGGTCGCCGATGAAATGCAGCGCCAGCACCCGCAGGCGTTGAGCGCTCAAGGACAGGATCGGGTCGCCCTGCAAGCCCAATCGATCGAAATCCAGGCTATGTGCCAGGGCCTGTTGGTAGTTGCCGCAACTGAGGTCGACGGTCATTTGCCCGGATACCGCCCGCAGCTCGCCGGCGAGGTCCTGGCATTGCCGGGCCAACTGGCGGGCGGTGGCAAAGGCGCGGACCGTGGCCGGCGTGCCACCCTCGGTGTGGTAGTTGAAACTGGCGTGGGCCAGTTCCAGGGCCAGGGTCAAGCGTGGGCAGGGAGCGGGGCTGGCCCGCAATAATTGCAATGCCTTGTTGACGTAGAGGCCGTGCTCCTTGAGCAGCGACAGCTCCTGCCAGAGAGGCAGGGTGCGGGCGGTCAGGCGGATCGCCACGGCGTGTGAACCCTGCGGACCCAAGCCTCGGTCGAGTGCCGCACGGATGTCGTCGCGATAGTCGGCGTAGCGGGCGATCCACAACCGGGTGGGCGTGTTTTCCCAATCGTTTTCCGCCTGCCCCATGAGCGCCAGGCAACGCTCGGCGTGACGTTCCTGGCTGGCTGCCAGCTCCCCGGCTTCGGTCAGTCGCTCCAGGGCATAGCTGCGGGTGGTGTCCAGCAGGCGATAGCGCACCTCTTCATCGCCGATCTCTACATTGAGCAACGATTTGGCGACCAACTGGCTGATCGACACCAGCACCTGGTCGGGCGCGACATGCTGGCCAACGATCACCGCGGCGGCGGAGGCCAGGTTGAAACTGCCCATGAACACCGCCAGCCGACGCAGGCAGGTCTGCTCGCACGCCGTGAGCAGCGCGAAGCTCCAGTCCAGGGTCGCGCGCAAGGTTTGCTGGCGCGGTGCGGCGTCGGTGTCGTTGTGAAGCAGGGCGACGCTGTCTTGCAATTGCCGGTGCAGTTCCTCCAGGGTGAAACGGCCGAGTTGTCCGGCGGCCAGCTCGATGGCCAAGGGAATGCCGTCCAGCCGCTGGCAGATGTCGATCACCAACGGCACCTCGCGGTCGGTCAGTTCGAAGTCGTCACGGCTGGCCATCGCACGTTCGGCAAACAGTTGCAGCGCCGGGTACTCCAGGGCGGGATAACCCGCGATGGGCATTTCCCGGGGCGGGAATGCCAGGGCGTCCAGGCGTTGCACGTGTTCGCCTTCGGCACGCAGGCCTTCGCGGCTGGTGGCCAGGATGTGCAGGTGGGGAGCGCCACGCAGCAAGGTTTCGCTGAGCTGGGCGATGGCGTCGATCAGGTGCTCGCAGTTGTCGATCACCAGCAGCAGATGCCGTTCCCTGAGCTGCCGGGCAATGGCGTCCAGCGGATCGCCGTCCTGCAGTGGCAGGTCCAGCAATGCACGCAGGTTAGGGGCGATCATGGTCGCGTCGTTGAGCGATGCCAGGTCCAGCAGGTGCGTGCCATCACGGTAGTGGCCGATCAGCCGTTCAGCGACCCGCAGGGCAACGGTGGTCTTGCCGATGCCGCCGGTGCCGACCAGGGTAATGAAGCGTTTTCGCGGCAGCTGGGTCACCAGGTTTTCCACCAGGGCCTGGCGTCCGATCATGCGCGTGCGTTGCAACGGCAGGTTGCGCGCCAACGACGGATGGGGGATATGCGCCAACTGGTCGAGGGGTTCGAATGACAGCGGCGCGACAAAGCTATAACCGCGCTGCGCCACGGTGACGATGTAGCGCTGCCCGGCCTGGCCATCCCCGAGAGCCTTGCGCAGTGCCGCGACGTGCACGCGCAGGTTGGTGTCTTCCACCACGCTCCTGGGCCAGACCCGGGCGATCAATTGCTGCTTGCTCACCACCTCGCCGGCGTGTTCGAGCAACACCAGCAGAATCTCCACGGCCCGTCGTCCCAGGCGCAACGGCTGCCCACCTTCCAACACCAGGCGCTGGCGCGGATGGACCCGATAAGGGCCGAAATGCACCGTCTGTTCGACGGGCAGGCTGAGGTATTGGCTCATGGTGCTCTCAATGTTCTGGTCCCGATGCCTGGGCTTTATCCGAGCATATTCCTCAGGTTTGGCTTCAAGCGCAACGGCGCATCGGCCTATCCAGAGCCATCTGCATACTCAAACACTTGTGGCTAGGGGATTTATCCCCTCACCACAAAAGCAATCCCCACTGAGTTTTTAACACCGCCGTCCCGAAAAAATTAACAACGTTTAACTCACGCCCATGCCGCTCCTGGTCGGACCATAAAGCCATCCACCCACCTCAAGGAGTCATGTCATGAGCACCTTCATCACCCGCGACGGCACCGAGATCTACTACAAGGATTGGGGCAGTGGTCAACCGGTGGTCTTCAGCCACGGCTGGCCGTTGAACTCGGACAGTTGGGAGGCGCAGATGATGTTCCTGGCGTCCAACGGCTACCGGGTGATCGCCCATGACCGCCGTGGGCACGGGCGCTCCAGCCAGCCCTGGGACGGCAACGACATGGACACCTACGCCGATGACCTGGCCGAACTGATCGAACGCCTGGAGCTGAAGAATGCGGTGCTGCTGGGCTTCTCCACCGGCGGTGGTGAAGTGGCGCGCTACATTGGTCGTCATGGCTCCGCCCGTGTCGCCAAGCTCGGCCTGATCTCGGCGGTAACGCCGCTGATGCTCAAGACCCCGGCCAACCCTGGCGGCCTGCCCATCGAAGTGTTCGACGGCTTCCGCCAAGCCTCCCTGGCCGACCGTTCTCAGCTATACAAAGATGTGGCCAGCGCGTTTTTCGGCGCCAATCGTCCGGGGGCCAAGGTCTCCCAAGGCATGATCGACTGGTTCTGGATGCAGGGCATGCTCGCCGGCCACAAGAACACCTACGACTGCATCAAGGCGTTCTCGGAGACCGATCTTTCCGAAGACCTGCGCAACATCGACGTGCCGACCCTGGTGGTGCATGGCGATGACGACCAGGTGGTCCCCATCGAAACCGCCGGCATTGCCGCCGCCAAGTTGCTCAAGAACTCGCAGTTGCTGGTCTACCCGGGCGCGCCTCACGGCCTGACCGACACCCACAAGGACCGCTTGAACGCGGACCTGCTGGCGTTCATCCAGGGCTGACCAAGCACTGACCTGTGGGAGCGAGCTTGCTCGCGAAGAGGCCGGTACAGCAAACATCACATGCAAGCTGAGCCACCGTATTCGTCGGAACACCGCCCGGAGCAGGTTCGCTCCCACAGGATCGATAGGACTCACACCCATGAACCGCAACGATTTACGCCGTCTCGACATGAACCTGCTGGTGATCTTCGAGGCGCTGATGTTCGAGAAAAACCTGACCCGCGTCGCCGAAAAGCTGTTCATGGGCCAGCCGGCGGTGAGCGCGGCGCTGGGGCGGCTGCGGGATCTGTTCGATGATCCGTTGCTGATTCGCCACGGTCGGGGCATGGAACCGACTCCGCGCGCCTTGGCGATCCTGCAAGAACTGCAACCGGCCATGGACACGATTTCCAGCGCGGTCAGCCGGGCCAAGGCATTCGATCCGTCCACCAGTTGCGACGTGTTTCGCGTCGGGCTGTCCGACGATGCCGAATTCGGCCTGTTTCCTCCATTGCTGAGCCAACTGCGCGAAGAAGCGCCGGGGATCATCGTGGTGGTGCGCCGGGCCAATTTCCTGCTGATGTCGTCGCTGCTGGCCAGTGGTGAAATCAGCGTCGGGGTCAGCTACACCACTGATCTGCCGGCCAATGCCAAGCGTAAGAAACTGCGGGACATCCCCTGCAAGGTCTTGCGTGGCGACAAGCGCCCAGGGCCACTGACCCTGGACGAATACTGCGCGCGGCCCCACGCCATGGTCTCGTTCTCGGGTGACCTGAGCGGCAACATCGACCTGGACCTGGCCCGCATCGGCCGGGCCCGTAAAGTCGTGCTGGCGGTGCCGCAGTTCAGTGGGCTGCGGGCCTTGCTGGCCGGCACCGAGTTGATCGCCACCGTGCCCGACTATGCCGCCTGCGCGCTGGTGGAAGGCTGCGCGTTGCGGGCCGAGGACCCGCCTTTCGAGATCAATGCCGCTGAGTTGTCGATGGTCTGGAGCGGCGTGCATGACAACGACCCGGCCGAGCGCTGGTTGCGCTCGCGCATTGCCAGTCACATGTCCCAACCGTTGCCGGCGGCCGCCTTGGCGGACGCGGTCGGAGCTCACCGATGAATATCTCTGACGAACGTTCCCTGCAGGATCTGGGCTTGCTGTTCCTGCGCCTGAGTGGCGCGCTGTTTCTGCTCTGGGTCCATGGGCTGCCGAAGCTGTTGCACTACAGCGTCGAGCTGACCCGTATCGAAGACCCGTTTCACTTGGGCGCGGCCCCGACCTTGATCCTGGCGATTTTCGCCGAGGTGCTGTGCCCGCTGCTGATCATGGCCGGTGTGCTGGTGCGCCTGGCGTGCCTGCCGATCCTGTTTCTGCTGGCCGTGGCACTGCTGGTGGTGCACCCGCAGTGGAGCCTGGAAGAAGGGCAGTTCGGCTGGTTGCTGCTGATCATATTTACCAGCGTATTCATTGCCGGGCCTGGACGCCTGGCGATGAACACGCGTTTTGCTGGAGCGTTACGTCATGTCTGAATCTCAAGCCATCGAATCCACCGCGAGCCCGGCCAAGCCCGGTTTTGACGAAATCGTGACCCTGGTGGTCAAGCACCGGATCAAGGCCGGCCAGGACGCGGCGTACGAGGCCTGGTTGCGCCGCATCGTGCGCGTGGCCGGTCAGTGGCCGGGGCACCTGGGGGTGGATGTGGTGCGGGGCAAGCAGGGCGGGTTGTCACTGTTTACCTGCGTGCTGCGGTTCTGCTCCACCGAGGCCATGCAGCGCTGGCTGGACTCCCCCGAGCGTCGTGAACTGGTGGAGGAAGCCACGCCATTGCTGGCCGACGGCGACCAGACCGAAGTCGCGCAGCACAAGGAATTCTGGTTCGCCCCGTTGGCCGACGCGGCCACACCGCCGCCGCGCTGGAAGCAGGCCGTGGTGACGCTGTTGGTGATCCTGCCGCACACCTTGTTGGTGCCGCTGATCTGGGGACCGTTGCTGCAACTCCACGCTTTTCTTTCCAACTACGTGGTGGCGACGTTCCTGATCACCCTGACCATCGTGCTCTCGGTGGTGTACGTGTGCATGCCGCTGGCGACCCGTTTGTTCGCGCCATGGCTTGAAGCCTCGAAAGCCCACGAGCATTTGGAGCCCGGCCATGGCCAATAAGGACGACCCAACCGATCCGCTGCGTCGCCAATTGCTCGCCGCCGGGTCCTTGCTCAGCGCAGCGGCGGCTTTCTGGCCGCGGCTGTCCCTTGCCTCTACTCATCCAGAAGGAAATCCGATGAACGCCGATCTGATTCTGTTCAATGGCCAGTTCCATACCGTCGACCGTGAAAAGCCCCGCGCCAGTGCGGTCGCCATCAGCCAGGGGCGTTTCGTCGCGGTAGGGACCGACGCCGAGGCCATGGCCCTGCGCGGCAGCGGCACCCAGGTCATCGACCTCAAGGGCCGCACCGTCATCCCCGGGCTCAATGACTCGCACCTGCACTTGATCCGCGGTGGCCTGAACTACAACCTCGAACTGCGCTGGGAAGGCGTGCCGTCCCTGGCCGATGCCTTGCGCATGCTCAAGGACCAGGCCGACCGCACGCCGACGCCACAATGGGTACGCGTGGTGGGCGGCTGGAACGAATTCCAGTTCGCCGAAAAACGCATGCCGACCCTGGAAGAACTCAACCAGGCAGCTCCCGACACCCCGGTGTTCGTCTTGCACCTGTATGACCGCGCCTTGCTCAACCGCGCCGCGCTACGGGTGGCCGGCTACACCCGTGACACGCCGAACCCACCGGGTGGCGAGATCGTGCGCGACAGCAAAGGCGAACCCACTGGCATGCTGGTGGCGCGGCCTAACGCGATGATCCTTTACTCGACGTTGGCCAAGGGGCCGAAGTTGCCGTTGGAATATCAGGTCAACTCCACGCGCCAGTTCATGCGTGAACTCAATCGCCTGGGCTTGACCAGTGCCATCGATGCCGGCGGCGGTTTCCAGAACTACCCGGACGACTACGCGGTGATCGAGCAGTTGGCCCGCGAGCAGCAGTTGACGGTGCGCATCGCCTACAACCTGTTCACCCAGAAGCCCAAGGAAGAGCTCAGCGATTTCAAGAACTGGACCGGCAGCGTCAAGCTGCACCAGGGCGACGATTTCCTGCGGCACAACGGCGCCGGGGAAATGCTGGTGTTCTCGGCGGCGGATTTCGAGGACTTCCTCGAGCCGCGTCCGGACCTGCCGCCGGGCATGGAGCAGGACCTGGAGCCGGTGGTCCGGCATCTGGTGGAGCAGCGCTGGCCATTCCGTTTGCACGCCACTTATGACGAATCCATCAGCCGCATGCTCGACGTGTTCGAGAAGGTCAACCGCGACATCCCGTTCAATGGCCTGCCGTGGTTCTTCGACCACGCCGAGACCATCACGCCGAAGAACATCGAGCGCGTGCGAGCGCTGGGTGGCGGTATCGCGATCCAGGATCGCATGGCCTTCCAGGGTGAATACTTCGTCGACCGCTACGGCGCCAAGGCCGCCGAAGCCACGCCACCGATCAAGCGCATGCTCGCCGAAGGCGTGCCGGTGGGCGCTGGCACCGACGCCACTCGCGTCTCCAGCTACAACCCCTGGACCTCGCTGTACTGGATGGTCAGCGGCCGCACCGTCGGCGGCCTCTCGTTGCATGAAGAGGGCCTGCCGCGCCTGACCGCGCTGGAGCTGTTCACCCATGGCAGCGCCTGGTTCTCCTCGGAGCAGGGCAAGAAAGGCCAGATCAAGGTCGGCCAACTGGCGGACCTGGCGGCCCTGAGCGCGGACTTCTTCAGCGTCGAGGAAGAAGCCATCAAGTGGATCGAGTCGGTGCTGACGGTGGTGGACGGCAAGGTGGTGTACGCCGCCGGTGACTTCGAAAAACTCGGCCCGGCCAGTGTACCAGTGCTGCCGGACTGGTCGCCGGTGGTCAAGGTCCCGGGCCATTGGCGTCCGACTTCACCGTTGCAGGCGCAGGTCCACCAATGCAGCGGTCCTTGCAAAGTGCATTCCCATAGCCATGAACGGGCGCGGTTGTCGAACGTACCGGTCAGCGATTTCCAAGGCTTCTGGGGCGCGTTTGGCTGTTCCTGCTTTGCCTTCTGACTGATTACACACAGATCCCCCTGTGGGAGCGGGCTTGCTCGCGAATGCGTCGGCACATCCGACAACGTCGCAAGCTGACACACCGCTTTCGCGAGCAAGCCCGCTCCCACAGGTTTCGTAACATCCATCCCAAAGGAGTCATCCCATGAGCAACGTTCCCGCCTACAAACGTCTGAACAAGGACGACGCGGTCGTCCTGCTGGTCGATCACCAGACTGGCCTGATTTCCCTGGTCCAGGACTTCTCGCCGAACGAGTTCAAGAACAACGTGCTGGCCCTGGCCGACCTGGCGAAGTTTTTCAAGCTGCCGACCATCCTGACCACCAGCTTCGAAAACGGTCCCAATGGTCCGATGGTGCCAGAGTTGAAGGAGCTGTTCCCGGACGCGCCGTACATTCCACGTCCAGGCCAGATCAATGCCTGGGACAACGAAGATTTCGTCAAGGCCGTAAAAGCCACCGGCCGCAAGCAGTTGATCATCGCCGGTGTGGTGACCGACGTTTGCGTAACGTTCCCAACCTTGTCGGCGCTGGCTGAAGGCTTTGAGGTTTTCGTGGTCACCGATGCCTCGGGCACCTTCAACGAAACCGTGCAGCAAGCGGCCTGGGCGCGCATGGCTGCGGCGGGTGCGCAACTGGTGAACTGGTTCTCGGTGGCGTGCGAGCTGCAGGGCGACTGGCGCAACGACATGGTAGGCCTGGCGAACCTGCTGTCGCCGCGCATTCCGAACTACCGCAACCTGATGAACAGCTACTCGGCATTGACGGCCAAGTAAGCTGCGCTTGGCTGAACTGATGCCCGCCGATGTGCGGGCATCTTTCTATCTGGCAAATGCCCCTTGTGGCGAGGGGATTTATCCCCGCAGGGCTGCGCAGCGGCCCCAGAATCGGCCAACCGGGTGTGTCAGAATATTCATATGATTCAATTATTGGGTCTGCTGCGCAGCCCAGCGGGGATAAATCCCCTCGCCACAGGTTTTGTATTCGGCTTGGATGTCTCTCTAAAGCCCCACCCTGGAATGACAATGAACCCCTTCGAAGAAATGCGCATCTTTGCCCAGGTCATGGAGTCGGGCAGTTTCACCGCTGCGGCGGACAAGCTGGGGCTGTCCAAGCAGTTCGTCAGCCGCAAGCTCATGGCGCTGGAGCAGCGCCTGGGCGTGCGCCTGCTCAATCGCTCGACCCGCCGGCTCGACGTGACGCCCCTGGGCCAGCGCTATTACGAAGCGGCGCTGCGCCTGCTCAATGAAGTCGAACAGGTGGAGCAGGGCATCAGCGGCCAGACCAGCGAGCCCCGCGGCACCATTCGCCTCAGCGCGCCGCTGTCCTTCGCCATGGCGCACCTGGGCAGCTTGTTGCCGTTGTTTCTGCAACGCTATCCGGGCGTCAGCGTCGAGGTGGACCTGAGCGACCGCTCGGTGGACCTGCTGGGGGAGGGCTACGACCTGGCGCTGCGTATCGGTGTGCTGGAGGATTCGACGCTGATTGCCCGGCGCATCGCCACCATCGAACGGGTGTATTGCGCCAGTCCCGGCTACTTGGCGCAAAAAGGCACCCCCGCGCGACCTGAAGACCTGCGCAATCATGACTGCCTGCCCTATGGGCACAGTCGACAAGTGCAGTGGCGATTCGGTGGGGTGGGCAAGTCGTTGACCTTGGAGGTCACCGGACGCATGCGCGCCAATAATGGTGATTTGCTCAGGGACGCAGCCATTGCCGGCATGGGCATCACCTATCTGCCGACGTTCATCCTCGGTGATGCCTTGAAGGATGGGCGGCTCGTCCAGGTCTTGAAAGGCTTCGAAACCGAATCGCTGGCGCTGTCGGCGGTATATCCCCAGCATCGGCAAAGTGCACGCCCGGTGCAGGCGTTGGTGGAATTCTTGCGTGAACAAATGCAGTAAAGCGCCGCGACGCATTCAGCCGTCCCATGACGGCTGAAGCATCCACGGCGCTTCGATCAGGCGGCGAGGTTGGCGCTACTCAGTTCCTTCTTGTACTGCGCTTTCATGGTTTCCATGTCTGCACCCAGGGCATCGAGTTTTGCCTTGCCCAGCAGTTTTTTCGCGAGGGGAAACATTTCCTTTTCTTCTTCCTCGATGTGGTGCTCAAGCAGTTCCTTGACCACTTTCACCCGACCGGCGAATTCCGGTTGGGTCGGATCGGTGGTTTTCAGGTCCGGTAGTACCAGTGAGTCGACGGTGCGGTGTTCTTCCTTGGCCTCGTAATACATTTCGGCCTCGTCCTTGCCCCCTGCCTGCTTGAAAGCCGGGTAAAGAATTTCTTCTTCCAGGCGGGTGTGGATGGAAATTTCCATTTCCAATTTCGCCAACAGGTCAGTGCGTTTTTTCACGGCGCGGTCGGTCGACTCGCTCAGTTGAGTCAGGATGGCTTTGACGCGTTCATGGTCGGCTTTCAACAGGTCGATGGCGTTCATAGTAGCTCCAGGCAATTCACGGTTACGGGTTGGCTTCAAGCGCCAACGCCGTGTAAGAGGTAAATTGCATCAGCCGTGCCAGTTGGGCCTTAATAAAAAGTTGTTTAAAAACAAGTGGTTGAATTTGTCGCTGGTTTTATGTTCGTGCAAGCTGCAAGAGGCTGGGGAAAACGCCTTGCACTTTGCGCTATGGCTAGACGCTTGCAATCAGTTGTTGGACCCGTGCGGCGATCGCCAGGCAGGAGGTCAGCCCTGGCGATTCAATCCCGAACAGGTTGATCAATCCCGGAACCTGATGTTCGGCTGGGCTGCTGATGAGAAAGTCACGGGCAGGTTCGCCCGGGCCGGAGATTTTCGGACGCAGGCCGCTATAGCTCGGTTGCAGGCTCTGGTCCGGCAGGCCTGGCCAGTAATTGCGGATCGCCGGGTAGAAGGCTTCGGCCCGCGCCGGGTCGACTCGGTAGTCTTCGCGCTCGATCCATTCGACATCGGGGCCGAAACGCGCCTGGCCCGCCAGGTCCAGGGTCATATGGATGCCCAGGCCGGCGGCTTCCGGCGCGGGGTAGACCAGGTGCCGGAACGGCGCACCTCCGGCGAGGCTGAAGTAGTTGCCCTTGCAGAGGTGGTCGTCGGGCACCGTTTGCGGCGCCAGGCCGTCGATGCGACGGGCGAGGGCGGGTGCCTGTAGGCCGGCGGCGTTGATCAGTCGGCGGCAGGACAGGCTCATCTGCGCCGTGCCACCCAATTCCAGCAGAAAGCCATCGGCACTGATCCGTGCGCTCGACAGAGGCGTATGAAACGCGAGAGTCGCCCCGGCCGCTTCGGCGTCACCCTGCAAGGCCAACATCAAGGCGTGGGAATCGACGATACCGGTGGAGGGCGAATACAGCGCGGCGACGCACGCCAGGGCGGGCTCCAGTTCCAGCGCCTGTTGCCGATCGAGCAAGCGCAGGTCGTCCACGCCATTGGCCAGGCCTCGTTCGAGCAGGGCGTAGAGCCCGGCCTTCTGCGTCTCGTCCTTGGCAACGATCAACTTGCCGAGGCGGCGGGTCTCGACACCGTGGTGCTCACAATAGTCATACAACCTGTGCCGACCTTCAACGCACAACTGCGCCTTGAGGCTGCCTGGTGGGTAATAGATGCCGGCATGAATGACTTCGGAGTTGCGCGAACTGATGCCCGTGCCGATGGCTTCGCCCGCTTCGATCAGCAGCACCTCGTGACCCGCCCGGGCCATCTCCCGAGCCACGGCGAGTCCGACAACGCCAGCACCCACGACCACGCATTCAAAATCGACTTTCAACCGTATCTCTCCTTCAACACCTGCCTGTTGGCCGGTCTCAAGGATAGCCTTGCTGGAGCATCTGGACGTCATGCCGTCTGGATGGAATCCACATTGCTCAGTGCGCAGGGCTTTGTTTTCAGCAAAAAAAAAGCCCGTATCTTGCGATACGGGCTTTTTCGATTGGCTACAGCGTCCAGGCGATCAGCCCGTCAGGCCTGCCTGCTGGACCAGGGTCAGCAACGGCTGCGGGTACACACCGAGGAAGAACGCCAGTACGGCGATGGCCAGCAGCATCACGCCGCCTGCCTTTTGCTCCCAGTGCAACTCGGCATCGTGGCGACGCAGGTTCGGTTCCATCAGGTACAGGGTGACCATGACGCGCAGGTAGTAAAACACGCCGATGGCACTGCCCAGCACCAGGGAGCCGACCAGCCACCATTGGTGAGCCTCGACGCCGGTGGCGATGATGTAGAACTTGCCGATGAAGCCGGCGGTCAGCGGGATACCGGCCAGGGACAGCATCATCACGGTCAGCACGGCGGTCAGGTACGGGCGGCGCCAGAACAGGCCGCGGTACTCGTACAGGGCATCAGCGTCGCGGCCGTTGTACGGCGAGGACATCAGGGTGATCACGCCGAAGGCGCCGAGGCTGGTGATCACGTAGGTGACCAGGTACACGCCGATGGCTTCCACGGCCAGGCCCTTGCTGGCGATCAGGGCGATCAGCAGGTAACCGAAGTGGGCGATGGACGAGTAACCGAGCAGACGCTTGAGGTTGCTCTGGGTCAGTGCCAGCAGGTTACCGAACAGGATCGACGCGATGGCGATGATGGTCAGCACGTTGCTCAGCACACCGCTGCTGGCCACGGGCGAGATCTGGAACAGCCGCACCATTACTGCGAACACTGCCACTTTCGACGCGGTGGCCAGAAAGGCCGCCACCGGCGCCGGGGCGCCTTCGTAGACGTCCGGGGTCCAGAGGTGGAACGGTACCAGCGACAGCTTGAACGCCAGGCCGATCAGCATCATGCCCAGGCCCAGTTGTGCGATCGGGCTAGGCAGGCCGGTGGCCGCCAGGGCCTGGCCGATGCCGACGAAGTTCAGGGTGCCGGCTTCGGCGTAGAGCAGGGCCATGCCGAACAACAGGAACGCGGAACCGGCCGCCGACAGCACCATGTACTTGATGCCGGCTTCCAGGGAGCGCTTGTTGAAGAAGGCGTAGGCCACCAGGCCGTAGACCGGTACCGACAGCAGTTCCAGGCCGATGAACAGGCTGGCCAGGTGCTGCGCGCTGACCAGGACCAGGCCACCGGCGGCGGCCATCAGGATCAGCAGGTACAGTTCTTCGCGGTTGCCCGGGTAACCCGAGCCGCCATCGCCGAGGTAGGCGTGGGCGAGGGTGACACAGGCCAGGGTGGCGACCAGGATCAGCGCCATGTACAGGCAGGCGAAGCTGTCGATCTGCATCAACGGCGTAACCGCCAGGGGCGCGACTTTCAGGGCCGGCAGGATCGACAGCAGGGCCAGGTTCAGCCCCGCCACCGACAGCAGGAAGGTCTGGGAGTGATTGCGGCGCCAGGCGATTGCCAGCATCACCACGATGATCGTGGCGCTGGTGATCAACAGCGGCGCAAGCGCGATAAAGTGTTGAATCGTGAATTCCATAGCGCTCTTACCGGGCCGAAGCGAGTTGAGAGAAGGCGGTGCCGAGCCACTGCTGCACGCCATGCATGGTGGCGGCAGAGGTGTCGAGGAACGGCTGCGGGGAAACGCCGAGGTAAACCAGCAGCACCGCAAGGCCGAGCACCATGATCAGTTCGCGACCGTCCATGCCGCGCAGCACTTCGTCCGACTTGGATGGGCCGAAGTAGGCGCGGTGAATCATGATCAGCGAGTAGACCGAACCGAACACCAGGCCGGACGTAGCGATGGCGGTGATCCATGGCGCGCTGACGAAAGTGCCGATCAGGATCAGGAACTCGCCGACGAAGTTGCCGGTGCCCGGCAGGCCCAGGGACGCGGCCGCGAAGAACAGGCTGATGGCTGGCAGGTAGGCGATACGCGACCAGATGCCGCCCATCTCACGCATGTCCCGGGTGTGCAGACGCTCGTACAACTGACCGCTGAGGATAAACAGTGCGGCGGCCGACAGGCCGTGGGCCAACATCTGGATCACCGCGCCTTGCAGGGCCAACTGGCTGCCGGAGTAGATCCCGATCAGTACGAAGCCCATGTGCGAAACGCTGGAGAAGGCGATCAGGCGCTTGATGTCGGTCTGGGCGAAGGCCAGGAACGCACCGTAGAAAATCCCGATCAGGCCCAGGGTCATGGCAATTGGTGCGAACTCCGCCGAGGCGTTGGGGAACAACGGCAGGGCAAAGCGCAGCAGGCCATAGGCCGCGGTCTTGAGCAAGATACCCGCCAGGTCCACGGAACCTGCGGTCGGTGCCTGGGCGTGGGCGTCCGGCAGCCAGGAGTGGAACGGCACCACCGGCAGCTTCACCGCGAAGGCGATGAAGAAGCCCAGCATCAGCACGTACTCGGTGGTCTTGGACATCTGCACTTTCAACAGGTCGGCGTAGTTGAAGGTAATCACGCCGGTGTTGTTGAAGTTGACCAGCACCAGCCCAAGGATCGCCACCAACATGATCAGGCCGGACGCCTGGGTGAAGATGAAGAACTTGGTCGCTGCGTAGATCCGGGTTTTCTTGCCGTCCGAAGAACTGTGACCCCAGAGCGCGATGAGGAAGTACATCGGCACCAGCATCATTTCCCAGAAGAAGAAGAACATGAACAGGTCCAGCGCCAGGAACACGCCGACGACGCCGCCCAGGATCCACATCAGGTTTAGGTGGAAGAAGCCGACGTGACGCTGGATCTCTTTCCAGGAGCACAGGACCGAGAGGATACCCAGCAGGCCGGTCAGCAGGATCATCAGCAGCGACAGGCCGTCGAGGGCCAGGTGCACGCTGATGCCGAAGCGCGCGATCCAGGCGTGCTTGAATTCAAGCGCCCAGGTCGGATCGGCGCCAGGGGCCGGAGCGAATGAATAGTCGCCGGTCGCCCACAGCCAGAGGCCGAGCGCGAGTTCCAGGGACATGGTCAGCAGCGCAATCCAGCGCGGGAGCGTGGAGCTGGAGCGCTCCGCGATCCAGCACAGCAGGCCGCCGATGAAGGGGATCAGGATTAGCCAGGGCAGAATCATGACGGGCTCGTTTCCTTTCGCAAGTTCGCAAGGTTCATATCAGACCGCTACCAGCACGATGGCGCCGATAACCAGCACGGCGCCAGCCGCCATGGAAGCCGCATACCAACGCAGTTGACCGGTCTCGGTACGGCTCAGGGCAGTGTGGCCGCCCTTGGCCATGCGCGGGATCAGGCCAATGGTCTGGTCGAGCGGGTCTTTGCGCAGAATGTGGCTGATCGCAAGGTATGGCTTGACGAACAGTTTGTCGTAGATCCAGTCGAAGCCCCAGGCGGCGAACCACCAGGCCGAAAGGAAACGCCCGATACCGCTGTTGGCGATGGCCGTGACGAAACGACGCTTGCCCAGGAACAGCAGGGCGGCCAGCAGGATACCCGCCAGGGCGATGGCACCCGAAGCGATCTCCAGGCTGTGTTTGGCTTCGCCGCCGGCATGGCCGACGCTTTGCGGCAGCACATCGGCCAGCGGTGGGGTGATCATGGCGCCGACGAAGGTCGACAGCACGATCAGCACCGACAGTGGCAGCCAGTGGGCAATGCCGTGGCCAGCGTGGGCTTCGGTCTTGGCTTCACCGTGGAACGCGATGAAGATCAGGCGGAAGGTGTACAGCGAGGTCATGAACGCACCCACCAGGCCGGCATAGAGCAGGCCTTGGTTACCGCTGGCGAACGCTTCCCAGAGGATCTCGTCCTTGGAATAGAAACCGGCGGTCACCAGTGGCAGGGCCGCCAGGGCCGCGCCGCCGACGATGAAGCTTAAGTAGGCCAGCGGCAGTTTCTTCCACAGGCCGCCCATCTTGAAGATGTTCTGCTCGTGGTGGCAGGCAACGATCACCGCACCGGAAGCAAGGAACAGCAGCGCCTTGAAGAAGGCGTGGGTCATCAGGTGGAAGATCGCGCCTTCCCAGGCACCAACGCCCAGGGCCAGGAACATGTAACCGATCTGGCTCATGGTCGAGTAGGCGAGGATGCGCTTGATGTCGGTCTGTACCAGTGCGGCGAAACCGGCCAGGACCAGGGTCACGCCGCCGACGATGCCGACCAGGTGCAGGATGTCCGGCGCCAAGGCGAACAGGCCGTGGGTACGGGCGATCAGGTAGACACCGGCGGTGACCATGGTCGCGGCGTGGATCAGTGCCGAAACCGGGGTAGGGCCGGCCATCGCGTCCGCCAACCAGGTTTGCAGTGGCAGTTGCGCGGATTTACCGACGGCACCGCCCAACAGCATCAGAGTCGCCAGGACGATCCAGAAGTCACCGACCTTGAAGTGTTCCGGCGCCTTGACCAGCAGTTCCTGGATGTTCAGCGTGCCCAGTTGCTGGAACAGGATGAACAGGCCGATTGCCATGAACACGTCGCCGATCCGGGTCACGATGAACGCCTTGAGTGCGGCATTCCCGTTGTTGCGGTTGCTGTAGTAGAAACCGATCAACAGGTACGAGCACAGGCCCACGCCTTCCCAGCCGAAGTACAGGAACAGCAGGTTATCGCCGAGTACCAGGAACAGCATGCTGGCGATGAACAGGTTGGTGTAGGCGAAGAAACGCGAATAACCGGCTTCACCGCGCATGTACCAGGAGGCGAACAGGTGGATCAGGAAACCCACGCCGACCACCACGCCGAGCATGGTGATGGACAGGCCGTCCAGATAGAGGGCGAAGTTCGGCGTGAAGCCTTCCACCGCCATCCAGCGCCACAGCACCTGTACGAACACACCGCCTTCGGGCGGGGCGACGTTGAATTGCCAGATCACGTAGGCCGCGACGATGGCAGACAGGCCGATGGAACCCACGCCAACCAGCGCCGAGAGGTTTTCCGACCAGCGTCCACGGGAGAACGACAGCAGCAGGAAACCGATGAGGGGGAATACGAAAGTCAGAAAGAGTAGGTTCATCCGCGCATCTCGCTGGCAGCGTCGATATCGAGAGTGTGGAAGCGGCGATACAGCTGCAACAGGATCGCCAGGCCGATACTGGCCTCGGCGGCTGCCAGGCTGATCACCAGGATGAACATGATCTGTCCATCCGGCTGCGCCCAGCGAGCGCCCGCGACGATGAAGGCCAGGGCGGAGGCATTCATCATGACCTCCAGGCTCATCAGCACGAACAGAATGTTGCGGCGGACCATCAGGCCGACCAGACCGAGGCAGAACAGGATGCCGGCAACCGCCAGACCATGCTCGAGAGGGATAGCAGGCATGTGATTACTCCTTCGCCTCGTTACGGCCCAAATGGAACGCCGTGACGGCTGCGGCAAGCAGCAACATCGAGGCGAGTTCGACCACCAGCAGGTACGGACCGAACAGGCTGATGCCCACGGCCTTGGCGCCTACGGTGGTGTGGCCGATGGCCTGGCCGCTCTGGTGAGCGAACAGCACATACAGCAGTTCACCCAGCAGCAGGGCGGACAGGATCACCGGTCCCGCCCAGATGCCGGGCTTGAGCCAGGAGCGTTCCTGCTGGACCGCGGCCGGGCCGAGGTTGAGCATCATCACCACGAACACGAACAGCACCATGATGGCGCCGGCGTAGGCGATCACTTCCAGCGCACCGGCAAACGGCGCGCCGAGGGCGAAGAAGGTCATGGCCACGGCGATCAGCGAAATGATCAGGTAGAGCAGGGCGTGCACGGGGTTGGTGTTGGTGACCACGCGAAGCGTGGACACCACTGCGATACCCGATGCGAAATAGAAAGCGAATTCCATCTTTCTTCCTTAAGGCAGCAAGCTCTTCACGTTGATCGGTTCGGCTTCGTTCTGCGCGGCGCCTTTTGGCTTACCGGCAATGGCCATACCTGCAACACGATAGAAGTTGTAATCAGGGTTTTTACCGGGACCGGAAATCAGCAGATCTTCTTTCTCGTACACCAGGTCCTGACGTTTGAACTCGGCCATTTCGAAATCCGGCGTGAGCTGGATCGCGGTGGTCGGGCACGCTTCCTCGCAGAGGCCGCAGAAAATGCAGCGCGAGAAGTTGATGCGGAAGAAGTCCGGGTACCAGCGACCGTCTTCGGTTTCAGCTTTCTGCAGCGAGATGCAACCCACCGGGCACGCCACGGCGCACAGGTTGCAGGCCACGCAGCGCTCTTCGCCGTCGGGGTCGCGGGTCAGGACGATGCGGCCGCGATAGCGCGGCGCCAGATAGACCGGCTCCTCGGGGTATTGCAGGGTGTCGCGCTTGCGAAAGCCATGGCCGAAGATCATGACCAGGCTTCGCAGTTGGGTACCGGTACCCTTAACGATGTCGCCAATATATTTGAACATGGGTCAAATCCTCACTGAACCGCGGCCGCAGGCGCGTTCATCAAAACGATCGCAGCGGTCACCAGCATGTTGATCAGGGTCAGCGGCAGGCAGAATTTCCAGCTGAAGTCCATCACCTGGTCGTAGCGTGGACGCGGGATCGAGGCGCGCAGCAGGACGAACAGCATGATGAAGAACGCGGTCTTCAGGGCGAACCAGACGAAGGACAGTTGCGGCAGGATGCCGAACGGACCGTGCCAGCCACCGAAGAACAAAGTCACCAGCAGTGCCGAGATCAGGATGATGCCGATGTACTCACCGACGAAGAACATGCCCCATTTCATGCCGGCATATTCAATGTGGTAACCGTCGGCCAGTTCCTGTTCCGCTTCCGGCTGGTCGAAGGGGTGGCGGTGAGTCACGGCCACGCCAGCGATGAAGAAGGTACAGAAACCGAAGAACTGCGGAATGATGAACCACAGGTTCTGGGCCTGGTACTCGACGATGTCGCGCATGTTGAACGAGCCGGCCTGGATCACGATGCCCATGAGCGCCAGGCCCATGAACACTTCGTAGGACACGGTCTGGGCCGAGGCCCGCAGGCTGCCCAGCAGGGCGAACTTGTTGTTGCTCGACCAGCCGGCGAACAGCACCGCATACACCGACAGGCCGGCCATGGCGAAGAAGAACAGCAGGCCGATGTTCAGGTCCGCCACGCCCCAGGTCGGGGTGATCGGGATGATCGCGAAGGCGATCAGCAAGGCGCTCATGGCCACCACCGGTGCCAGGGTGAAGATCACCTTGTCGGCAAACGGCGGTGTCCAGTCTTCCTTGAAGAACATCTTGATCATGTCGGCGGCGATCTGGAACATGCCGAACGGGCCGACGCGGTTCGGACCGTAGCGGTCCTGCCACCAGCCCAGCAGGCGACGTTCGACGAAGCTCAGCAGCGCGCCGCAGACCACCACGGCGAGCAGGATCACGATGGCCTTGAGGACCGTCAGGATCACATCGATCACTTCAGGGGTGAACCAGCTCATTGCGCTGCCTCCTGCAGACCGTCGACGGTTTTGCCGAATATCGCCGGTGGGATACCCGCCAGGCCAGCCGGCAGGGCCACCAGGCCGGCGCCCAGTTCTTCATTGATGCGCAGCGGCAGGCGCAGGGTCTGGCCGGCCACGTTCAGGCTCAGCAGGGCGCCGTCGTTGACGCCCAGGCGGTCGGCTTCGGACTTGGCCAGCGACACATAGGCGGCCGGGATGCGTTCCTGCACCGGCGCGGCTTTGGAAGAGTTCTCTTCGCTGCCGAACAGGTGATGGAACGGCACGACCTGCCAGGTGCCTGGCGCCGGGTTGAAGGCGCGCGGCACGCTGGCGAACCAGCTCAGGCCATCGCCCTGGCTTTCGATCAGGCGGGTACCCGGGTCGCCGGCACGCAGGTGACCACCGACTTCGTCCTGGAACTTGTTCCAGGCTTGCGGCGAGTTCCAGCCCGGCGACCAGGCGAATGGCACCTGGGAGCGCGGTTCGGTCGAACCCGAGTAGCCTTCCATGGAGAACGAGAACGCCGTGTCCGTGTCCTGGGAGGTACGCGGCTCATGCACGCTGATGTTCGCGCGCATGGCTGTGCGACCGCTGTAGCGCAGCGGTTCGCGCGCCAGCTTCAGGCCTTTGATACGGAACGAGGCCGACGGGGCGGCATCGACGATACGGGCCAGTTGCGGATTGCTCTCGGCGCAGGCGGCGGTGGCATGGTCCAGTTGCGTCCAGTCCACCGGCTGGTTCAGCAGGGTCGAGCGCAGGGCATGCAACCAGCGCCAGCCTTCGTGAACCAGGATGCTGGCGTCCAGGTAAGTCGGGTCGAACACCTGGAAGAAGCGCTGGGCGCGGCCTTCCTGGCTGACCAGCGTACCGTCGCCTTCGGCGAAGCTCGCCGCCGGCAGCACCAGGTGGGCGCGGTCGGTGGTGGCGGTTTTCTGGTGGTCGGCGACAATCACAACCTTGGCGGCGTTCAGTGCGGCGTCCACCCGGGCTTTGTCAGTGCGGGTGTACAGGTCGTTTTCCAGTACCACGATGGCATCGGCGCTGCCGTCGATCACCGCTTGCAGGGCGGCGTCCACCGATTCGCCACCGAGCATGGCCAGGCCGAGGCTGTTGGCTTCCGGCACGATCAGGCTGATGGAACCGTTCTTCTCCCGCAGCTTCAAGGCCTTGGCGATGTTGGCGGCGGCTTCGATCAGCGCCTTGGAACCCAGGGAGGTGCCGGCGATGATCAGTGGGCGCTTGGCTGCCAGCAGGGCATCGGCGATGCGCTGGGCCAGGGCGGCCGCTTCGCTGTCCAGGCCATCGACGGCCGGGGCACTGGCGTCCAGGGCGTGGGCCACGGCGAAACCGATGCGCGCCAGGTCGTCAGGGGCGGCGTGGACGCATTCTTCGGCCACGTCGTCGAGCTTGGTTTCGGCGAGGCTGGCGATGAACAGTGGGTTCAGCGCGTGCTGGCCGATGTTCTTCACGGCGGCATCGAGCCATGGCTGTACGCGCATGGCATCGGCCATGTCTTCAGCCTTGCCCTTGACCGACTGGCGCAGGGCCAGGGCCATGCGCGCGGCGGTCTGGGTCAGGTCTTCGCCAAGGACGAACACCGCGTCGTGGTCTTCGATGTCGCGCATCGTCGGCACGGGCAGCGGGCTGTCCTTGAGCACTTGCAGGACCAGGCGGATGCGTTCCAGCTCACCGGCTTCGATGCCACTGTAGAAGTGCTCGGCGCCGACCAGTTCACGCAGGGCGTAGTTGCTTTCCAGGCTGGCCCGTGGCGAACCGATGCCGACAATGTTGCGCCCGCGCAGCAGCTCGGCGGCCTTGTCCAGCGCTTCGTCCAGGCTCAGCTTGGCGCCGTTGGCCAACAGTGGCTGGCGAGGACGATCCTTGCGGTTGACGTAGCCATAGCCGAAGCGGCCACGGTCGCACAGGAAGTACTGGTTCACCGAACCGTTGAAGCGGTTCTCGATGCGACGCAGTTCACCGTAGCGCTCGCCCGGGGAGATGTTGCAACCGCTGGAGCAGCCATGGCAGATGCTCGGCGAGAATTGCATGTCCCACTTGCGGTTGTAGCGTTCGGAGTGGGTCTTGTCGGTGAACACACCGGTCGGGCAGACCTCGGTGAGGTTGCCGGAGAACTCGCTTTCCAGGGTGCCGTCTTCAACGCGACCGAAGTACACGTTGTCGTGGGCACCGAACACGCCCAGGTCGGTGCCACCGGCGTAGTCCTTGTAGAAACGCACGCAGCGGTAGCAGGCGATGCAGCGGTTCATTTCATGGGAGATGAACGGGCCGAGGTCCTGGTTCTGGTGGGTGCGCTTGGTGAAGCGATAACGGCGCTCGTTGTGGCCGGTCATCACCGTCATGTCTTGCAGGTGGCAGTGGCCGCCTTCCTCACAGACCGGGCAATCGTGTGGGTGGTTGGTCATCAGCCATTCGACGACGCTGGCGCGAAACACTTTCGCTTCTTCGTCGTCGATGGAGATCCAGCTGCCGTCGGTGGCGGGGGTCATGCAGGACATGACGATCCGACCACGCTTGTCGTTTTCGTCGGTGTACTGCTTGACCGCGCATTGGCGACAGGCGCCTACGCTGCCAAGGGCGGGGTGCCAGCAGAAATAAGGGATGTCGAGGCCCAGGGACAGACATGCCTGTAACAGGTTGTCTGCGCCATCGACTTCGAGCTCTTTGCCGTCTACGTGGATAGTGGCCATGGTTCAAAGTTCTTCGTTGGCCCGGTGTCAGCGGGCGTGGCTAATGGAATCTTGTTATTCGTCCGAATCCAAACAGCCTGGGTAAAAGGCGTCATCGGACGAAAGGCGAAGGGCACGGACCCTTCGCCTTTTAAAGCGTCGTTACGCGCCGACCATGGTCGGCGTGACCACCTGGTTGAGATCGCCCGCGCGGGTTGGCGCGATGCCGGCCTCGAATTCAGGGCGGAAGTATTTGATTGCGCTGCCCAACGGCTCCACGGCACCCGGTGCGTGAGCACAGAAGGTCTTGCCTGGGCCGAGGAAACCCACCAGACCCAGCAGGGTCTCGATGTCGCCGGCCTGGCCTTCGCCGTTTTCAATGGCGCGCAGCAGCTTGACGCTCCAGGGCAGGCCATCGCGGCAAGGGGTGCAGAAACCGCACGACTCACGGGAGAAGAACTCCTCCATGTTGCGCAGCAGCGACACCATGTTGACGCTGTCATCCACCGCCATGGCCAGGCCGGTACCCATGCGGGTGCCCACCTTGGCGATGCCGCCGGCGTACATTTGTGCGTCCAGGTGTTCCGGCAACAGGAAACCGGTACCGGCGCCGCCAGGCTGCCAGCACTTGAGCTTGTAGCCGTCGCGCATGCCGCCGGCGTAGTCCTCGAACAACTCGCGACCGGTAACGCCGAATGGCAGTTCCCACAAGCCAGGGTTCTTGACCTTGCCGGAGAAGCCCATGAGCTTGGTGCCCATGTCTTCGCTGCCGTCGCGGGCCAGGGATTTGTACCAGTCCACGCCGTCGGCGATGATCGCCGGGACGTTGCACAGGGTCTCGACGTTGTTCACGCAGGTCGGCTTGCCCCACACGCCGACGGCGGCAGGGAAGGGCGGCTTGGAGCGTGGGTTGGCGCGGCGGCCTTCGAGGGAGTTGATCAGCGCGGTTTCTTCACCGCAGATGTAGCGCCCGGCACCGGTGTGGACGAACAGCTCGAAATCAAAACCCGAGCCCAGGATGTTCTTGCCCAACAGGCCCGCGGCCTTGGCTTCTTCCACGGCACGGTTCAGGTGCTTGGCGGCGGTGGTGTATTCGCCGCGCAGGAAGATATAGCCGCGGTAGGTCTTCAGCGCGCGGGCGCTGATCAGCATGCCTTCGATCAGCAGATGGGGCAGTTGCTCCATCAGCATGCGGTCTTTCCAGGTGTTGGGCTCCATTTCATCCGCATTGCACAGCAGGTAGCGGATGGTGATGGATTCGTCCTTGGGCATCAGGCCCCACTTCACGCCAGTGGGGAAGCCCGCGCCGCCACGGCCCTTGAGGCCGGAGTCTTTCACGGTCTGGACGATGTCGTCCGCAGCCATGTCGGCAAACGCCTTGCGCGCGGCGGCGTAGCCGTTCTTGGCCTGGTATTCGTCCAGCCACACCGCTTCGCCGTCGTCACGCAGACGCCAGGTCAGGGGATGGGTTTCGGCCGAACGCTGGATGCGGTTGGCGGGCCCGAAGGAAGTCAGGGTCATACGTAGCCCTCCAGCAGTTTGGCGACGCCGTCAGGCTGGACGTCACCGAAGGTGTCGTCGTCGATCATCAGCGCTGGCGCCTTGTCGCAGTTGCCCAGGCAGCACACCGGTAGCAGGGTGAAGCGGCCGTCGGCGGTGGTCTGGCCCAGGCCGATGCCCAGCTTGCTCTGGATTTCGCTGACCACGGACTCGTGGCCGCCGATGTAGCAGACCATGCTGTCGCAGACGCGAATGATGTGACGGCCCACTGGCTGGCGGAAGATCTGGCTATAGAAGGTGGCGACGCCTTCGACGTCGCTGGCCGGAATGCCGAGGATCTCGCCGATGGCGTAGAGCGCGCCATCGGGCACCCAGCCACGTTCCTTCTGGACGATCTTCAGGGCTTCGATCGACGCCGCGCGCGGGTCTTCGTAGTGATGCAGCTCGTGCTCGATGGCCGAGCGCTCGGTTTCGCTCAAGGCGAAACGGTCTGTCTGGATAAGCGTGCTGTTCATGCTTAGCGGTCCACGTCGGCCATAACGAAATCGATACTACCCAGGTACGCGATCAAGTCCGCGACCATGCTGCCTTTGATCACTGAAGGGATCTGCTGCAGGTGCGGGTAGCTTGGGGTGCGAATCCGGGTGCGGTAGCTCATGGTGCCGCCGTCGCTCGTCAGGTAATAACTGTTGATGCCCTTGGTCGCTTCGATCATCTGGAAGGATTCGTTGGCCGGCATGACCGGGCCCCACGAAACCTGCAGGAAGTGCGTGATCAGGGTCTCGATGTGTTGCAGCGTGCGCTCTTTGGGCGGCGGCGTGGTCAGCGGGTGGTCCGCCTTGTACGGGCCTTCCGGCATGTTGCGCAGGCACTGGTCGATGATCTTGATGCTCTGGCGCATTTCCTCGACGCGAACCATGCAGCGGTCGTAGGCATCGCCATTGGCCGCCAGCGGTACTTCGAATTCGAAGTTTTCATAGCCGGAGTAAGGACGCGCCTTGCGCAGGTCGAAGTCGCAACCGGTGGAACGCAGGCCGGCACCGGTGACACCCCATTCCAGGGCTTCCTTGGTGTTGTAGGCGGCGACGCCGATGGTACGACCCTTGAGGATGCTGTTCTGCAGGGCGGCCTTGGTGTATTCGTCCAGGCGCTTGGGCATCCAATCGACGAAGTCCTTGACCAGCTTCTCCCAGCCGCGCGGCAGATCGTGGGCAACGCCACCGATGCGGTACCAGGCCGGGTGCAGGCGGAAACCGGTGATGGCCTCGATCACCGTGTACGCACGCTGGCGGTCGGTGAAGGTGAAGAATACCGGGGTCATGGCGCCGACGTCCTGGATATAGGTACCCAGGAACAGCAGGTGGCTGGTAATGCGGAAGAACTCGGCCATCATGATGCGGATGACGTCGACCTTCTCCGGGACCTTGATCCCGGCCAGTTTTTCCACCGACAGCACGTACGGCAGGTTGTTCATCACGCCGCCGAGGTAGTCGATACGGTCGGTGTACGGGATGAAGCTGTGCCAGGACTGGCGCTCGGCCATTTTTTCGGCACCACGGTGGTGGTAGCCGATGTCAGGCACGCAGTCGACGATCTCTTCGCCGTCCAGTTGCAGAATGATACGGAACGCACCGTGGGCCGAAGGGTGGTTCGGGCCGAGGTTGAGGAACATGTAGTCCTCGTTGGCACCCGAACGCTTCATGCCCCAGTCTTCAGGCTTGAAGCGCGCGGCTTCTTCCTCGAGCTGTTGCTTGGCCAGGGACAGGCTGAACGGGTCGAATTCGGTGGCGCGGGCCGGGAAGTCCTTGCGCAGCGGGTGACCTTCCCAGGTCGGTGGCATCATGATGCGCGACAGGTGCGGGTGGCCGGGGAAGTCGATCCCGAACATGTCCCACACTTCACGCTCGTACCAGTTGGCGTTCGGCCAGATACCGGTCACGGTCGGCACGCTGAGGTCGCTCTCGGACAAGGCGACCTTGATCATTACGTCACTATTACGCTCGATCGACAGCAGGTGATAGAACACGGTGAAATCGACGCCGTCGGGCAGCCCTTGACGCTTGGTGCGCAGGCGCTCGTCCACGCCGTGCAGGTCATAGAGCATGACGTACGGCTTGGGCAGGTTGCGCAGGAAGGTCAGGACTTCGACGAGTTTGGCGCGGGCAACCCAAAGTACCGGCATGCCGGTACGGGTCGGCTGGGCGGTGAACGCCTCGGGGCCAAAACGGTTGTTCAGTTCGACGACCACATCCTGGTCGTCTGCCTTGTAAGGCGGGATGTACAGAGCACTGCCTGTAGTCATGGTTATTTATCGCTTTCGGTCAACGTAAAGAATGAAGCCAGGTTCTCGTTTCTTATGCAGAGCAGAGCTGGATCAGACTTCGTCGGGGCTGCGCAGGTTGGTGACTGCGATACGCTGTTCGCGGCGCTGTTCCTTTTGCGATGGCATCTCGGCGCGATAGACGCCTTGATCACCAACGACCCAGGACAGCGGGCGACGCTCCTGGCCAATCGACTCCTGCAACAGCATCAAGCCTTGCAGGAAAGCTTCAGGGCGAGGCGGGCAGCCGGGCACGTAGACGTCCACGGGCAGGAACTTGTCCACCCCTTGAACAACGGAGTAGATGTCGTACATGCCACCGGAGTTGGCGCACGAACCCATGGAGATGACCCACTTGGGCTCGAGCATTTGCTCGTAGAGGCGCTGGATGATCGGCGCCATCTTGATGAAGCAGGTACCGGCGATAACCATGAAATCCGCCTGGCGCGGCGATGCCCGGATCACCTCGGCGCCAAAGCGCGCGATGTCGTGGGGCGCCGTGAAGGCGGTGGTCATTTCCACGTAGCAGCACGAAAGGCCGAAGTTATACGGCCACAGGGAGTTCTTGCGACCCCAGTTGACCGTGCTGTTCAGCACGTCTTCGAGCTTGCCCATGAAGATGTTTTTGTGGACTTGATCTTCTAACGGATCAGCGACGGTTTCCCGCTCGCCAATCGGATACTGCTCGTTAGGAGCATCGGGGTCGATCCTGGTGAGATTGTATTGCATTGCCAAAGCCTCATTGTTTCAGCTTCGCTTGCCGCTTGCGCCGAGCTTCCGGAGCCCAATCAAGTGCCCCCACCCGGTATAGGTAGACAAGACCTGCCAACAGAATTGCTATGAAAACGAGAGCTTCGACGAATCCGGTCCAGCCGCTTTCGCGGACGGACACAGACCATGCAAAGAGAAAGAGGGCTTCGATATCGAAGATCACGAACAGCATCGCGACCAGATAGAATTTGGCTGAGAGCCGCAAGCGGGCGCCACCGGTAGGTAGCATGCCGGACTCGAACGGTTCATTTTTGCTGCGGCCCCAGGCTTTTGACCCAAGCAGGCTCGACACGCCGAGCATGAAAGCACACAGGCCAACGACGCCCAGAAGGAAAATGGCAAAGCCCCAGTTGTGGGCCATGAGTCCTGTCGCTTCGGACATGCTGGAAATCCTTAACAGAGAGCAAAGGTCTCTGAGCTTGAATGAAATAACGCAGTGACGATATGTCGCAGCAATCAATCGCGGTGATTTTATGGCTAAACACCGGGCAAGTAAAATTCCTATAGCGAAATTATTTATTGGAATAAGGACATAGCGCGCCCCCAAGACCCTGCAGCCCAGGCCCCGTGGGCATTGGCCGACTATTCATTAATAATATTTCGTGCGGAATGCAACAATGATAATGACTTCCAAATGATAATTGTTATTGTTTGTGGCGGCCTTTCTACGCTGCACTTAGTGTCGTGCCTGAGGGGCTGTCTTACATCGCCGCTACTGCAATTGTCAGCGTCGGACGTTTTACTCCTTTTCGGACTGCCCAATACTGCGTTCGATCAATTTTTCTATCCGTGCACCGAAGTTTTGTCGGGGAGGGCCCGTGAAGGGGCGGATCTGCAGGGGGGCTGCTCCTGTGGGAGCCGAGCTTGCCCGTGATCCCGGCAACGCGGTCCCGAGGCAGACTGCGTTCGCTCTTCGCGGACAAGCCTGGCTCCCACAGTTGCAGGCTTGCTCTTACAGCGTAGGTCGCTTCAAAAAAAACGGGTGAAAAAACCGGGTGCTCAGATCAATGTTGCTCAGTAGACCCCGCCCACAGCCTGTGGCCAGGGGATTTGCGCATTAGGCGACACCGTCTTGCGAGCAAAAATTGGCACGAGATTGGCTTAAGGTCTTGAATGGGTGATATCAAATGGCTATCTTTGCGCTTCATTCATCTAATCATCTATATCAATGCTGGTTAGATTTTCGCCCCCTTCTTATATAGCCGTGTCAGTTTTCATCGTTCGCGGCTGATACCAAAGGAATGTTATGAATTCTCGGATCGCGAATATGAGCGTTATGCTCAAGCTGGCTTTGGGCTTTGCTGTTGTGCTGCTTTTGACGGCTATTGTCGCCGCGACCGGCTGGTTCAGCCTGGGGAAAATGATCGAGCGCACTGATCGAATGACCAGCATCACTGAGCTTGGCAACCGTCTTGACCACCTGCGCAGGGCTCGTTTGCAGTACCAGGTGGACAAGGGTGATGAACAAAAGGGTGCATTGATCCAGGCGTCGCTGGAGCAGTTTGTCGCCCAACAGAAAAGCCTCGCAAAAGAGCTGAAGAAGCCTGAAAACCTGGAAAAACTTGCGCTGATCGAGCAGGCCAGCGCGCAGTATCAAGTGGCACTGGATACGATGCGCGAGGCTTATCGCAATGACGCAGCCATGCGCAAGGAGATGGGCGTCAATGCGGTCAAGGGCGCCGCGCTGATTGCCCAGGTCATCACTGACGTAGAAGCGATGCCTGCCTCGGATGAGCGCTTTGACCTTTATAAGCTCATCCTCAAGGCCAAGGAGGACGTGGCGCTGGTGCGTTATGAAGTGCGTGGCTATACCGGCAACCCCAACAGCGCCACCGAACAAGCCGCCACCCGCCAGCTCGAAAATGCGCTCAAGGGCATTGAAACCCTCAACAGCGCTTTTGGCCCGACCTATGCCGACACCATCAAGCAGTTGGAAACCGCGCTGATTGCTTACCGCCACTCGGTACAGAATTTCACCGCCAGTAATCAGGCCATTGGCAAGGCCGTGCAGGACACCATCGATTTGGGCGAAACCATCACCCGTCTGACCGATGAAATGTATGCCAGCCAACTGGTCTCCCGTGACGAAGACAGCGCCCAGGCCCGCGTCCTGCAAATGAGCTGCACTGCCTTGGCGATGTTGTTGGGGATTTTTGCCGCCCTGATCATCACTCGCCAGATTACGCGGCCGTTGCAGGACACATTGGTCGTGGTCGATCGCATTGCCGCAGGCGACCTCACGCAACACATGATCGTGACTCGTCGTGATGAGCTGGGTGTCTTGCAACAGGGTATTCAGCGCATGGGCGCCACCTTGCGCGATCTGATCGGTGGCATCCGCGATGGCGTCGCCCAAATCGCCAGTGCCGCCGAAGAGCTATCGGCTGTCACCGAGCAGACCAGTGCCGGGGTCAATAGCCAGAAAACCGAGACCGATCAGGTGGCGACCGCCATGCACGAAATGTCAGTCACCGTGCATGAAGTCGCGCGTAATGCCGAACAAGCTTGCGCAGCTGCATCAGAGGCCGATGCACAAGCTCGTATTGGCGACCAGGTGGTTGCGCAAGCCATCGTTCAGATCGAGCGCTTGGCCAGTGAGGTCGGGCGCTCGGTCGAAGCCATGAACGAGCTGGAGCAAGAAAGCGGGCGCATCGGCAAGATCATGGACGTGATCAGGGCGGTGGCTGAGCAGACCAACTTGCTAGCCCTTAACGCCGCCATTGAGGCCGCTCGCGCGGGTGACGCCGGACGCGGTTTTGCCGTGGTCGCCGACGAAGTGCGTGGGCTGGCCCAGCGTACCCAGCATTCCACCGAAGAGATTGAGAGCCTGGTGGCGGGCTTGCAGAACGGCACGCGCCAGGTATCGAGTATCATGCAAAACAGCCGTGAACTGACCGACAGCAGCGTGGAGTTGGCCTCCAAGGCTGGCACGTCCCTGGGCAATATCACCCAGGCGGTTTCTGGCATTCAGTCCATGAACCAGCAGATTGCCGCCGCCGCGGTGCAACAAAGCTCGGTGGCCGAGGAAATCAGCCGCAGTGTCCTGAACGTGCGCGATGTGTCCGAACAGACCGCCTCGGCCAGCGAAGAAACCGCAGCCTCCAGCATCGAACTGGCGCGCTTGGGTAACCAGTTGCAGCAGTTGGTCAGTCACTTCAAGGTGTGAAAGCTGGGCTTGACCATCACCGTTGCCGGGGAATGACAGGCGAAAAAAAGCCCCGAACCAGTCGGGGCGTTAGATCGTCGGCTTTGCGGTTAGCTTTTATTCGGTCCGCAAGGGCCGTTTACCGCGTGGATCAGTGGAACTGCTCTTCTTCGGTGGAGCCGGTCAGTGCGGTCACCGACGAAGTGCCGCCCTGGATCACGGTGGTCATGTCGTCGAAGTAGCCGGTGCCCACTTCCTGCTGGTGCGCCACGAAGGTGTAGCCTTTGGCGGCGTCAGCGAACTCCTGCTCCTGCAGTTTCACGTAGGCAGTCATGTCGTTGCGGGCGTAGTCGTGCGCCAGGTTGAACATGCTGTGCCACATGTTGTGAATGCCGGCCAGGGTGATGAACTGGTGCTTGTAGCCCATGGCGGACAGCTCGCGCTGGAACTTGGCGATGGTCGCGTCGTCCAGGTTTTTCTTCCAGTTGAAGGAAGGCGAGCAGTTGTACGACAGGATCTGGTCCGGGTATTCCTTCTTGATCGCTTCGGCGAAGCGACGGGCTTCGTCCAGGTCCGGCTTGGCGGTTTCGCACCAGATCAGGTCGGCGTACGGCGCGTAGGCCAGGCCGCGGGCAATGGCCTGGTCGAGGCCGGCGCGCACCTTGTAGAAACCTTCCTGGGTGCGGGTGCCGGTCACGAACGGTTGGTCGTACGGGTCGCAGTCGGAGGTCAGCAGGTCAGCGGCGTTGGCGTCGGTACGGGCCAGGATGATGGTCGGTACACCGGCAACGTCGGCGGCCAGGCGAGCAGCGGTCAGCTTCTGCACGGCTTCCTGGGTTGGAACCAGTACCTTGCCGCCCATGTGGCCGCATTTTTTCACCGAAGCCAGCTGGTCTTCGAAGTGAACGCCAGCGGCGCCGGCTTCGATCATGCTCTTCATCAGCTCGTAGGCGTTCAGTACGCCGCCGAAACCGGCTTCGGCGTCAGCCACGATCGGCGCGAAGTAGTCGATGTAGCCTTCGTCGCCCGGGTTCTTGCCGGCTTTCCACTGGATCTGGTCGGCGCGACGGAACGAGTTGTTGATGCGCTTGACCACGGTTGGAACCGAATCCACCGGGTACAGCGATTGGTCAGGGTACATCGACTCGGCGGAGTTGTTGTCCGCAGCCACTTGCCAGCCCGACAGGTAGATCGCCTGGATACCCGCCTTGACTTGCTGCACAGCCTGGCCGCCGGTCAGGGCGCCCATGCAGTTGACGAAATCTTTCTCGGGACGGAAGGCTGGCTTGGCGCCCTGGGTGACCAGGTTCCAGAGCTTCTCGGCGCCCATTTTCGCCAGGGTGTGCTCAGGTTGAACCGAGCCACGCAGACGGACGACGTCAGCAGCGGAATAATTGCGCTTCACGCCTTTCCAGCGCGGGTTTTCAGCCCAGTCTTTTTCAAGGGCTGCAATTTGCTGTTCGCGTGTCAGTGCCATGGAGATAAACCTCGTCGCATAGGTCTTGGTGGAAAATTCCTGCTCCTGCCGACCAGGGGTTGGCATACAAGTCGGTTCAGGCGGGGAGGCGACGGGATGAACGATGGGCTCGAGGGGAAAGTGAGCAGGTAGGGGCGGACTGCGGGCGCATTCGGGCGTCGTGGGCCTTTAATACGAACTCAGAGTGATGCCGGGTTACCTAGTTACGCTTCCGTCCCTCGGGACAACTTCGTTCCAGTCGCAACCTCGTCAAACACACCTTGTGGGCGGTACAGACACGAATCGGCTCGCAGGGTAGTTGCAAGCGTCGACCCGAAGGCCCTTGCCAGGGCCCCTGATTAGCGGGAGCGAGGCCATCATGCCTTCGGTTTTTTGGCTCGTCAAACGTTTTGTAGTGCTTTTTTTATAGCACTACATCTTTGGTCTAATACGACTCATCAGTCAGTTTTTGGTGCTTCAGTTCAGGGTATCGACCTTGACCCGCAAAATCATGTCATCGCGGCCCTGGGTCGAGTAGCTGCGGGTCAGGCCCTGTTTGTCGGCCTGATTCTGGCGATTCACGCCCGCCAGGGTGATCCATTCACCCAGGCGACCACTGACGCTTGTGTCGGTACTTTGCACGTTCACTACATCGGGACGTTCCTGGCTCATGCGGTCACGGTTGGTACTGATGCTCAGATGAACGGTCTCACCGGTGACGCTGGCGGTGACATAAAAACCCTGGGTGACGTTGCGGTATTCGGTCTGGCTTTGCATGCGCCCATAGGTGTCGGTCTGGGTGCTGGTGAACGGCACGCTCTGCCCCACCTGGATCAGCGCCGGCTGGCCTTCGCTGGCTTGTATCTGCTGCACGCCGCCTTCACGGCTGGCGGTGCTGCGGTTGATGATGCGGGTCTGGCTGGGGGCGGCGCCGTTGATCGAATAACCCTGGTCGCCCTGCAGGTTGTTTTCGTTGGTGTCGACGGTGATCAGCAGGCGCTTGGGAGCGGTATCCAATTGGGCGAGGAATTGCCGGAGCTCTTCGATCTTGCCGGGCTCGGCGTTGACGATCAGTTGGTTGCCGTAGGCGCTGACCTGGCCGTCCTTGCCAATGAAATTCTGCGCCACCGGCAGCAGGTCGGCGCTGGTGCGGTAATTCAGCGGCACGATTTGCGTGTCCGCCATGACCGACAGGCTGCAGCCGAGCAGCAGGGTGGTGAGCAGGGTGCGTAGGGACATGTCCGTTTCTCCGCGAGACAAAGGCTTGATATTGCCAGTTTGTCGGCCTGGGGTGGGGCAAGTTGAATGGTAGACGGCAAAACGCCCCGGCATCGGTGGATGGCGGGGCGTTTTATGGTGTTGGTGATGCTTTTGTGGCGAGGGGATTTATCCCCGTTGGGCTGCGCAGCAGCCCTTAAAACAGTCACTGCGGTGTGTCAGGTTGAGGCAATTAGCTTGATTGGGGCTGCTTCGCAGCCCAACGGGGATAAATCCCCTCGCCACAGGGTTTCAGGCCGAATGGCGAACCATGTCCACATGAGGAATGCCTGCTTCCAGGAACTCCGCACTGACCACCGCAAAGCCCAGTCGCTCATAGAACGGCGTGGCATGCACCTGGGCGCTGAGCATTTGTTGCTTGAGCCCGCGTTTCTCGGCTTCGGCGATCACGGCGTGCATCAGCGCGTCACCCACCTTCAGGCCGCGCCAGTCCTTGAGCACCGAGACGCGACCGATATGGCCGTCAGTCAACAGGCGCGCAGTGCCGATGGGGAAATCGCCTTCGAACGCCAGGAAATGCACCGCGCTCTGGTCATCGGCATCCCATTCCAGCTCAGGCGGAACGGACTGCTCGGCAATGAACACGGTTTCACGAATGCGCCGGATCTCGGCGTTATCCTTTTGCCAGTCTGCGACACGAACGTGAATTTTATTCATCAGCGAACCCCAGGCTGCCTTGCTTGACCAACTCGCAGACCAGGCCGCGACCGTCTTCGTCGGCCAACCACGGGCCAAGGTTCTCGATGTGCAGGGCGTCGGCGGCGCAGATCATTTTCAGCAGTTCGCGCAGCTTGCCCGGCAGGTAACGGCTCTGGCCGCTGGCGAACAGCAGTAGGTCATCATCGACTTCCGACCAGGCCAGGCGCGCGCTCGGGTTGCGAATGATCACTGCGCCTTGTTCCAGGCTGGCCAGCAGGTCGTCTTCTTCCAGCTCCGGGCCCACCACCAGTTCCGGGTAGCGCGGCTCGGTCATGAACTGGCCGAACCAGGTCAGCAGCAGGCGCTCGTCGCTCATGTGCTCGGCCAGCAGGCCCTTGAGGCGATCGAGGGCATCGTGCTGGATCTGGTGCGGATCGCTCACAGGGCGTGCGTCAGCGTCGGTGTAGCGCTCTTCGTCCGGCAGGAACTGGCTGAGGAAGTCGGTGAAATGGGTCAGTACTTCGGCGGCGCTAGGCGCGCGGAAACCCACCGAGTAGGTCATGCAGTCGTCCACGGCCACGCCACAGTGAGCCAGGCGCGGTGGCAGGTAGAGCATGTCGCCCGGTTCCAGGGTCCACTCGTCGGTGGCCTCGAATTCGGCGAGGATGCGCAGGTCGGCGTGTTGCAGCAGCGGGCTCTCGGAGTCGCACATCTGGCCGATTTTCCAGTTGCGCTGGCCATGGCCTTGTAGCAGGAACACGTCATAGTTGTCGAAATGCGGACCCACGCTGCCACCGGGGGCGGCGAAGCTGATCATCACATCGTCGATGCGCCAGCTCGGCAGGAAGCGGAAGTTCTCCAGCAACTCGCTGACTTCCGGTACGAACTGATCGACAGCCTGTACCAGCAGGGTCCACTCGCGCTCTGGCAGTTTGCTGAATTCATCTTCGGCGAACGGGCCGCGACGCAATTCCCAGGGACGCTCGCCGTGCTCGATCACCAGGCGCGATTCGACTTCTTCTTCCAGGGCCAGGCCGGCCAGTTCGTCGGCATCGATGGGGCTTTGGAAGTCAGGAATCGCCTGACGGATCAGCAGCGGTTTTTTCTGCCAGTAGTCGCGCAGGAACTCCCGTGCCGTGATGCCGCCCAGGAGTTGCAGAGGAATATCAGGATTCATGTGTAACCTATTGAAAAAATATACTTTTCAGCCGCGAATAAAAACGCCCGGCGCGGCCGGGCGTCTCAAAGGTAAAGCCGTGGATCAGATGCGCTTGGCTTGTGCCGCCGCGTTGCCGATGTAGCTGGCCGGCGTCAGCTTTTTCAGCTCGGCGCGGGCGTCGGCAGGCATGCCCAGGCCATCGATGAAAGTCTGCAACGCTTCAGGGCTGATGCCCTTGCCACGGGTCAGCTCTTTCAGCTTTTCATACGGGTTTTCGATGTTGTAGCGGCGCATCACGGTCTGGATCGGCTCGGCCAGGACTTCCCAGCACGCGTCCAGGTCGGCGGCGATTTTCTGCTCGTTCAGTTCCAGCTTGCCGATGCCCTTGAGGCTGGCTTCATAGGCAATGACGCTGTGGGCAAAACCCACGCCCAGGTTGCGCAGCACGGTGGAGTCGGTCAGGTCGCGCTGCCAGCGGGAGATCGGCAGTTTGCTCGCCAGGTGCTGGAGCAGCGCGTTGGCGATGCCCAGGTTGCCTTCGGAGTTTTCGAAGTCGATCGGGTTGACCTTGTGCGGCATGGTCGAGGAACCGATTTCGCCAGCAATGGTGCGCTGCTTGAAGTAACCCAGGGAGATGTAGCCCCAGATGTCACGGTCGAAGTCGATCAGGATGGTGTTGAAACGGGCGATCGCGTCGAACAGCTCGGCGATGTAGTCATGCGGTTCGATCTGGGTGGTGTACGGGTTGAAGCTCAGGCCCAACTCGTCTTCGATGAAGGCGCGGGCGTTGGCTTCCCAGTCGATGTCCGGGTAGGCCGACAGGTGGGCGTTGTAGTTGCCCACGGCGCCGTTGATCTTGCCCAGCAGCGGCACGGCGGCAACCTGGGCGATCTGGCGCTCCAGGCGGTACACCACGTTCGCCAGTTCCTTGCCCAGGGTGGTCGGCGAAGCCGGTTGGCCGTGGGTGCGCGACAGCATCGGCACGTCGGCGAAACGGATCGCCAGCTCGCGGATGGCCTGGGCGATCTGGCGCATCAGCGGCAACATCACCTCATCGCGGCCTTCGCGCAGCATCAGGGCGTGGGACAGGTTGTTGATGTCCTCGCTGGTGCAGGCAAAGTGGATGAATTCGCTGACGTTGGCCAGCTCCGGCAGCTTGGCCGCCTGCTCCTTGAGCAGGTATTCAATGGCCTTGACGTCGTGGTTGGTGGTGCGCTCGATCTCTTTGACGCGCTCGGCGTGCTCCAGCACAAAATTTTCCGCCAGGGCGTTCAGCACCGCGTTGGCTTCGGCGGAAAACGCCGGGACTTCGCTGATGGCAGGATGGGCGGCCAGGCGCTGGAGCCAGCGTACTTCAACCAGGACACGGGCACGGATCAAGCCGTACTCGCTGAAAATCGGGCGCAGGGCCTGGGTTTTGCCGGCGTAGCGGCCGTCAACAGGGGAAACCGCAGTGAGCGAAGAGAGCTGCATGGGGTGTTCTCGGACAGTCGGGCAACGAAATGGGGCGCGTATCATACATGAAAACAATCGCCGGTCCGTCGCCAACTGACCGGCGTGTTACGCGTAACGAGATAAAACTGTTTATTACCTGTGGCGAGGGGATTTATCCCCGTTGGGCTGCGAAGCGGCCCCCAAACCAGGCAACTCGGTGCGCCAGAAGATTGAGTTCGCTGCTTTTAGGGCTGCTGCGCAGCCCAGCGGGGATAAATCCCCTCGCCACAAAAAAAAGCAAGTTGAGGCGACTTATTCGTTGCGCATCAACGGGTAAAGCTCTTTCAGCAATTTGCGCCGACTGACCACCAACTGCCAGCGATGGCCGCCCAACTGTCGCCACAGCCGTGCCGAGCGAATCCCGGCCAGCAACAAGGCGCGGATCTTCGAGGCATTGCTCGGCTGCTGCAGGTTGCGCATGTCGCCATGCACCTGGATACGCTGGCGCAAAGTGCTCAGGGTGTCCTGGTACAGCGCGCCACAGGCCGCGACGACGTTTTCGTGGGACGGGCCGAAGTGCTCGACCTGGGACTGGATCTGCGGCAAGCGTTTGCCGATGGTCTCCAGCAGGTCGTCGCGCTTGGCCAGCTGGCGCTCAAGACCCAGCATCGACAAGGCGTAGCGCAGCGGTTCGCGTTGCAGGGCGCTGGGATCGCGTTCCAGGGCGCCGATCAGGGCGCGATAGCCTTCACGCAGGTTCAAGTCGTCGCCGCCATAGACTTCCAGGGTGTCCTTGGGGTCGCGAACCAGCAGGCTGCCGAGCATGCAGGCCACGCCCGCCTCGGTGGCCTGGCCGGTCTTGGCGATCCGGTCCACCAGCACGGCGGCGAGAAACACGCCGCCCAATGCCGTCAGTTGTTCCTGGATTGGGGTCATGCCTTGCTGCTCCAGGGCTCTGCGACTTCGATCACGCCGCCGCCCAGGCAGACTTCGCCATCGTAGAACACCACGGACTGCCCGGGCGTGACGGCCCGCTGCGGATCATCGAAGGTGGCACGGTAGCCCGTGGCGGTTTTCTCCAGGATGCAAGGCTGGTCGCTCTGGCGATAACGAACCTTGGCCGTCAGGCGGCGTGGTTCGCTGAGGTCGATCGGATTGACCCAATAGATCTCGGAGGCGAGCAGGGCGCGGGAAAACAACCACGGATGGTCGTTGCCCTGGCCGACGATCAGCTCGTTGTGTTCCAGATCCTTGACCAGTACGTACCACGGCTCTTCGCCAGCGTCTTTCAAGCCGCCGATACCCAGGCCCTGGCGCTGGCCGATGGTGTGGTACATCAGGCCATGGTGACGGCCGATGACCTCGCCTTCGGTGGTCTTGATCTCGCCTGGCTGGGCCGGCAGGTACTGCTTGAGGAAGTCACTGAAGCGGCGCTCACCGATAAAGCAGATGCCGGTGGAGTCCTTCTTCTTGGCGGTGGCGAGCTGGTGTTTTTCGGCGATTGCGCGTACTTCGGGCTTTTCCAGTTCGCCTACCGGGAACAGGGTCTTGGCGATCTGTTCGCCGCCGACGGCATGCAGGAAGTAGCTCTGGTCCTTGTTCGGGTCCAGGCCCTTGAGCAATTCAGTACGACCGTCGATGTCGCGGCGACGCACGTAGTGGCCGGTAGCAATCAGGTCTGCGCCGAGCATCATGGCGTAGTCGAGGAACGCCTTGAACTTGATTTCGCGGTTGCACAGGATGTCCGGGTTCGGCGTGCGGCCGGCCTTGTACTCGGCCAGGAAGTGTTCGAAGACGTTGTCCCAGTACTCGGCGGCGAAGTTGGCGGTGTGCAGCTTGATACCAATCTTGTCGCACACGGCCTGGGCATCCGCGAGGTCGTCCATGGCGGTGCAGTATTCGGTTCCGTCGTCTTCTTCCCAGTTCTTCATGAACAGGCCTTCCACCTCATAACCCTGCTCGATCAGCAGAAGGGCGGAAACGGAAGAGTCCACGCCGCCGGACATGCCGACAATGACGCGCTTCTTGGATGTGTCAGAAGGGGCTGGATCACGCATAGGAGTTTCAATGAGTGTCTTGAAAAAGGACGCGATTCTATCAGGCCCGGGCGCGCAAGGCTAAAGAGAAGGACGGATCAGCGTCAGACTATGGTGGTGGCCGGCCAGATAATCGTCGATGCAACGGATGATCAGCTCGCTGCGCCAGTGCTCGCGCTGCTCGAGCAATTCGTCGCGAGTCAGCCACTTGGCGCCCAGGATGCCGTCGTCCAGTTGATAGCCGGGGCGGTGGTTCAGGGCCTTGGCGGCGAAACAGACGCGCTGGTAGGTCGCGCCATTGCTGGGAGCGGTGTACAGGTAAATGCCCACCACGCTGGTGGGTTCGACGTCCCAGCCAGTTTCTTCCAGGGTTTCGCGCACGGCGGCTTCGATCAGGGTTTCGTCCGGGTCCAGGTGGCCGGCGGGCTGATTGAGTACCGCTCGTCCGCCCTTGGATTCTTCCACCATCAGGAAACGGCCGTGGTCTTCGACGATGGTGGCGACGGTGATGTGGGGTTTCCAGTCCATGGGGTTTCCTAGATATCAATGTGCATGGAAATTTCAATTTGAAAACAGGCCATTGTGGGAGCGAGCCTGCTCGCGATAGCGGTGTGTCAGTCAGCATCAGGGTTGAATGTTATACCGCTATCGCGAGCAGGCTCGCTCCCACAGGGGGATATGTTGTCAGGAGGGAAAGTATGGTGTGTCCGGAAACACAAACCCCGGCACCAGGCCGGGGTTCGTGATGTTCCCTTACAACCTTACACCAGCGCAGCAATTGCCGCGTTGAAGGTGGCGCTCGGGCGCATGGCCTTGCTGGTCAGCTCAGGGTTGGCGAAGTAGTAACCGCCGATGTCCACTGGCTTGCCTTGAACGGCGTTGAGCTCGGCAACGATTTTTTCTTCGTTGTCGGTCAGCGTCTTGGCCAGGGCGGTGAACTGAGCCTTGAGGGCTGCATCGTCATTTTGAGCGGCCAGTGCCTGGGCCCAGAACAGGGTCAGGTAGAAGTGGCTGCCACGGTTGTCGATGCCGCCGACCTTGCGCGAAGGCGACTTGTTGCGGTCCAGGAACTCACCGGTAGCCTGGTCCAGGGTCTTGGCCAGTACCAGGGCTTTAGGGTTGTTGTAGGTCACGCCCAAGTGTTCGAGGGAAGCGGCCAGGGCCAGGAACTCGCCCAGGGAATCCCAGCGCAGGAAGTTTTCTTCCAGCAGTTGCTGAACGTGCTTGGGTGCCGAGCCGCCGGCGCCGGTTTCGAACAGGCCACCGCCGTTCATCAGCGGCACGATGGACAGCATCTTGGCGCTGGTGCCCAGTTCCATGATCGGGAACAGGTCGGTCAGGTAGTCGCGCAGTACGTTGCCGGTCACCGAAATGGTGTCCTTGCCTTCGCGGGTGCGGGCCAGGGTGAACTTCATCGCGTCGACTGGCGACATGATGCGGATGTCCAGGCCGGCAGTGTCGTGGTTCTTCAGGTAGGCCTGGACTTTCTCGATCACCACGCCGTCATGGGCACGCATCGGGTCCAGCCAGAAAATCGCCGGGGTGCTGCTGGCGCGGGCACGGTTGACGGCCAGCTTGACCCAATCCTGGATCGGCGCGTCCTTGGTTTGGCACATGCGGAAGATGTCGCCAGCCTCGACGTTCTGCTCCAGCAGGGTGCGACCGGTGCTGTCGGAAACCCGCACCACGCCGTTGGCCTTGATCTGGAAGGTCTTGTCGTGGGAACCGTACTCTTCGGCTTTCTTGGCCATCAGGCCGACGTTCGGCACGCTGCCCATGGTGGTTGGGTCGAAGGCGCCGTGTTGCTTGCAGTCTTCGATCACCGCCTGGTAGATGGTGGCGTAGCAGCGATCCGGGATCACGGCCTTGGTGTCGTGCAGCTGGCCGTCGGTGCCCCACATCTTGCCGGAGTCACGGATCATGGCCGGCATCGAGGCGTCGACGATGACGTCGCTCGGCACGTGCAGGTTGGTGATGCCTTTGTCGGAGTTGACCATCGCCAGGGATGGACGCGCCGCGTAGACCGCCTGGATGTCGGCTTCGATCTGCGCCTGCTGCTCGGCCGGCAGGGCCTTGATGCGGGCGTACAGGTCGCCGATGCCGTTGTTCAGGTTGAAGCCGATCTGCTCCAGCACTTGGGCGTGCTTGGCCAGGGCGTCTTTATAGAACTCGGCAACGATCTGGCCGAACATGATCGGGTCGGAGACCTTCATCATGGTGGCCTTGAGGTGAACCGACAGCAGGACGCCTTTTTGCTTGGCGTCTTCGATTTCGGCGGCGATGAAGTCGCGCAGGGCATTCTTGCTCATCACGGCGCAGTCGAGGATCTCACCGGCTTGTACGGTGGTTTTTTCCTTCAGGACGGTGGCAGTGCCGTCCTGGGCGATCAGCTCGATTTTCACGCTGCCGGCGGCGTCGATCAGGGCGGCTTTTTCGCTGCCGTAGAAATCGCCGGTGCTCATGTGGGCCACGTGGGACTTGGAGTCGGCTGCCCAGGCGCCCATCTTGTGCGGGTGCTTGCGTGCGTAGTTCTTGACCGACAGCGGCGCGCGACGGTCGGAGTTGCCTTCGCGCAGGACCGGGTTCACGGCGCTGCCCTTGACCTTGTCGTAGCGGGCGCGCGCGTCTTTCTCGGCGTCGCTGGTCACGGTTTCCGGGTAGTCCGGCAGCGCGTAGCCCTGGGCCTGCAATTCCTTGATCGCGGCCTGCAGTTGCGGCACCGAGGCACTGATGTTCGGCAGCTTGATGATGTTGGCTTCAGGCGTAACGGCCAGGTCGCCCAGTTCGGCGAGGTGGTCGGCTACGGCTTTGTCACCCAGTTGCTCGGGGAAGCTGGCCAGGATGCGCCCTGCGAGGGAGATATCGCGGGTTTCCACGGCGATATCGGCCGAAGCGGTAAAGGCTTCGACGATCGGCAGCAGCGAATAGGTGGCGAGGGCGGGAGCTTCGTCGGTGAAGGTATAGATGATCTTCGAGCGGGTGGGCATATTCGGATTAACTCTCTTCTTTGCTAAAGCATGCGCAGAAACTCGAGGGGCGCCGGGTAAGCGCGTTCGTTCAAAGTCATCCGTGAGCCGAATGTCGAGGTTTCTTCGCGGTGATGTTGGGTGCATCAGTCGAGCGTCAAGCGGTCGGGCCGCGGTAACGGTCCGGCTTTTAAACTGGCGGAAAGTCCTGTGATAGAGCCGTCAGCCGTCGTGACCCTGTGGTCAGCGGCGGCATTATACATAGGTAGCTGGCGATCTGCCGATGGTTCATAGACTTCCGTACACGTCCATTGGTCTAAACGTCGCACTACCCATGGAGCGGACTATGCTCATGTTTGGCGCTTTTCCCTTGGTTTTCAGGGTTGTACACGGCGAACTGCAAGGCTTTGCCCCTGATGAGCCTAACGTAGGGTTTGCGCGCCGATTCAAGTGGGGTACGCTCGAACGCAGCCAGATGTTCAATCCAAGCAATGGAGTTCAGCATGGGGTATCAAAAGATTCAGGTTCCAGCCGTCGGTGACAAAATCACCGTCAATGCAGACCATTCTCTTAATGTTCCCGACAACCCGATCATCCCCTTCATCGAAGGCGACGGCATTGGCGTCGATATCAGTCCGGTCATGATCAAGGTTGTGGACGCTGCGGTTCAGAAGGCCTATGGCGGCAAGCGCAAGATTTCCTGGATGGAAGTCTATGCCGGCGAGAAAGCGACTCAGGTCTACGACCAGGACACCTGGCTGCCCCAGGAAACCCTGGATGCGGTCAAGGATTATGTGGTTTCCATCAAGGGCCCGCTGACCACGCCAGTGGGGGGTGGCATCCGTTCGCTGAACGTGGCCCTGCGTCAGCAGCTCGACCTGTATGTGTGCCTGCGCCCGGTGCGCTGGTTCGAAGGTGTGCCCAGCCCGGTCAAGAAGCCTGGCGACGTGGACATGACGATCTTCCGCGAGAACTCCGAGGACATCTACGCTGGCATCGAGTGGAAGGCCGGTTCGGCCGAAGCCACCAAGGTCATCAAGTTCCTGAAAGAAGAAATGGGCGTGACCAAGATCCGTTTCGACGAGGACTGCGGCATCGGCGTCAAGCCGGTCTCCAAGCAGGGCACCAAGCGCCTGGCGCGCAAGGCCTTGCAATATGTTGTCGACAATGACCGCGATTCGCTGACCATCGTGCACAAAGGCAACATCATGAAGTTTACCGAAGGTGCCTTCAAGGAATGGGCCTACGAAGTGGCGGCCGAGGAATTCGGCGCGACCCTGCTCGACGGCGGGCCCTGGATGCAGTTCAAGAACCCCAAGACCGGCAAGAACGTGGTCGTCAAGGATGCCATCGCCGATGCGATGCTCCAGCAGATCCTGCTGCGTCCGGCCGAATATGACGTGATCGCCACCCTGAACCTGAACGGTGACTATCTGTCCGACGCCCTGGCGGCGGAAGTGGGCGGTATCGGGATTGCGCCGGGCGCCAACCTGTCCGACACCGTGGCGATGTTCGAAGCCACCCACGGTACCGCGCCCAAGTATGCCGGCAAGGACCAGGTCAACCCGGGATCGCTGATCCTGTCGGCGGAAATGATGCTGCGCCACATGGGTTGGACCGAAGCGGCCGACCTGATCATCAAGGGCACCAACGGCGCGATTTCGGCCAAGACCGTGACCTATGACTTCGAACGTCTGATGGAGGGTGCCAAGCTGGTGTCGTCCTCGGGTTTCGGTGATGCCCTGATTTCGCACATGTAAGCGAGTCGGCGCTCAGCGCAAATGCCCGGCTCGAGTGATCGAGTCGGGCATTTTCATTTGTCCGGGGTGGCGACTGCCGGTCAATGGGTCTCGGTGATCCTGGCATTGACAGGGGCGGGCGTCTCTTCGGCGGTGACAATCCTGATGTTGACCGCGTGCAGGCCCTTGGGTCCTTGGATGACGTCAAACGTCACAGGCTGTCCGGCCTTCAAGGTCTTATAGCCTTCCATGTTGATAGCCGAGTAATGGGCGAAAAGGTCTTCATTGTCCCTGCCGGCCGCGATAATGAAGCCGTAGCCCTTTGCATTGTTGAACCATTTCACCTTGCCATTCATCTTGACGACCGACATAACCCATTTCCCTCTGCAACGCACTCCATCACTGGAGTATCATCCAGTCCATCCGCAGGCTAATCTTGAAAACAGGATAGATTCCACGGACCTTTTTAACCCACGATGGGCTCTATTGGTTGTAACACCGTTTTGCCGATAGTCAAGGTGGCCGGGTGGTCGTGGTTGAAATCGCCCACAAGCGCCCCCATCACTGTATTCGCCAACTAAACGAACCTTTCTTTCCATGCATGCAGTCAGCCAGATTCGACTAACATTCAATCAGGATCGCCCGGATCTACACGACGACGATTCCGCAGGCATTGCTGTTCAGGAGGCAAAGCCGGCATTACAGGCGCCACCGATGTACAAGGTGGTTTTGTTCAACGATGACTACACACCGATGGATTTCGTCGTCGAAGTGCTCGAGTTGTTTTTTAACCTGAACCGCGAGCTGGCGACCAAGGTCATGCTGGCCGTCCATACAGAGGGACGGGCAGTATGTGGAGTGTTTACCCGCGACATCGCCGAGACGAAGGCCATGCAGGTCAATCAGTACGCCCGGGAAAGCCAGCATCCGCTACTCTGTGAAATCGAGAAGGACGGTTAACGCCGACCACTTGGGTATGAGGTGAAGCTATGTTAAACCGCGAGCTCGAAGTCACCCTCAATCTTGCCTTCAAGGAGGCTCGTTCGAAGCGTCATGAATTCATGACCGTCGAACACCTGCTGTTGGCCCTATTGGATAACGAGGCTGCCGCCACCGTTTTGCGTGCCTGCGGCGCGAACCTCGATAAACTCAAGCATGATCTGCAGGAGTTCATCGACTCCACCACACCACTGATCCCCGTGCATGACGAGGATCGCGAAACCCAGCCAACCCTGGGCTTCCAGCGTGTCCTGCAGCGTGCTGTCTTCCATGTACAGAGCTCGGGCAAGCGTGAAGTCACCGGTGCCAACGTGTTGGTTGCCATCTTCAGCGAGCAGGAAAGCCAGGCAGTGTTCCTGCTCAAGCAGCAGAGCGTTGCGCGTATCGATGTCGTCAACTACATCGCCCATGGCATCTCCAAGGTGCCGGGGCATGGCGATCATTCCGAGGGTGAGCAGGATATGCAGGACGACGAGGGCGGTGAGTCTTCTTCTTCAGGCAACCCATTGGATGCCTATGCCAGCAACCTGAACGAACTGGCACGCCAGGGGCGTATCGATCCGCTGGTCGGGCGCGAGGCGGAAGTCGAGCGTGTCGCGCAGATCCTGGCCCGGCGTCGCAAGAACAACCCGTTGCTGGTGGGCGAGGCAGGCGTGGGCAAGACCGCGATTGCCGAAGGCCTGGCCAAGCGCATCGTCGACAACCAGGTGCCGGACCTGCTGGCCAACAGCGTCGTGTATTCCCTCGACCTGGGTGCCTTGCTGGCTGGCACCAAGTACCGCGGCGACTTCGAGAAGCGTTTCAAGGCGTTGCTGGGCGAGTTGAAAAAACGTCCGCAGGCGATCCTGTTCATCGACGAAATCCACACCATCATTGGTGCCGGGGCGGCGTCGGGCGGGGTCATGGATGCCTCGAACCTGCTCAAACCGTTGCTGTCATCGGGTGATATCCGTTGCATCGGCTCGACCACGTTCCAGGAATTTCGCGGGATCTTCGAGAAGGACCGTGCCCTGGCCCGGCGCTTCCAGAAGGTCGATGTGTCGGAGCCTTCGGTGGAGGACACCATCGGTATCCTGCGCGGCCTGAAAGGGCGTTTCGAGTTGCACCACAACATCGAGTACAGCGATGAAGCCCTGCGCGCGGCGGCTGAACTGGCCTCGCGCTACATCAACGACCGGCACATGCCGGACAAGGCCATCGACGTCATCGACGAGGCGGGTGCCTACCAGCGCCTGCAACCCGTGGAGAAACGCGTCAAGCGCATCGAAGTGCCTCAGGTCGAGGACATCGTGGCGAAAATCGCGCGTATTCCGCCCAAGCACGTCACCAGTTCCGACAAGGAGCTGTTGCGTAACCTGGAGCGTGACCTGAAGCTGACGGTATTCGGCCAGGATGCGGCCATCGACTCGCTGTCGACCGCTATCAAGCTGTCCCGCGCCGGCCTCAAGTCGCCGGACAAACCGGTGGGTTCGTTCCTGTTCGCAGGTCCCACCGGTGTCGGCAAGACCGAGGCGGCAAGGCAGTTGGCCAAGGCGATGGGTATCGAGCTGGTTCGTTTCGACATGTCCGAGTACATGGAGCGCCACACCGTATCGCGTCTGATCGGTGCGCCTCCGGGCTATGTCGGTTTCGACCAGGGCGGCCTGCTGACCGAAGCGATTACCAAGCAGCCACACTGCGTGCTGTTGCTCGATGAAATCGAGAAGGCGCATCCGGAAGTCTTCAACCTGCTGCTGCAGGTCATGGACCACGGTACGTTGACCGATAACAACGGGCGCAAGGCGGACTTCCGCAACGTGATCATCATCATGACCACGAACGCTGGTGCCGAAACCGCGGCGCGCGCTTCGATCGGTTTCACCCATCAGGACCACTCGTCCGATGCGATGGAAGTGATCAAGAAGAGCTTCACGCCTGAATTCCGCAACCGTCTGGACACCATTATCCAGTTCGGTCGCCTCAGTCATGAAGTCATCAAGAGCGTGGTGGACAAGTTCCTTACCGAACTTCAGGCGCAGCTTGAAGACAAGCGTGTGTTGCTGGAAGTCACCGATGCGGCGCGCAGTTGGCTGGCCGAAGGTGGTTACGACGTGACGATGGGGGCCCGACCAATGGCTCGCCTGATCCAGGACAAGATCAAGCGTCCGCTGGCCGAGGAAATCCTCTTTGGCGAACTGGCCGAACATGGCGGTGTGGTCCACATCGACATCAAGGACGGCGAACTGACCTTCGACTTCGAAACCACCGCTGAAATGGCCTGACCGTTAGTTGCAACAAAGCAGAAGGCGCCGAAAGGCGCCTTTTTGCTATTTCAGCAATACCCCGTCCTTGTGGGAGGCTGGATAACTGCAGGAGTTGCATTCGCCACAAATCTCCTGTGGGAGCGAGCCTGCTCGCGAAAGCGGTGGGTCAGTTGGCAGTAATGCCGAATGTGCCGGCCTCATCGCGAGCAGGCTCGCTCCCACAGGGGTGTGAGGTGATCGTGGGGGCGGACAAACAAAAACGCCCGGCATCAGCCGGGCGTTTTGTATTGACTTGTTAGCGAGCGCGGTAAGTGATGCGCCCTTTGCTCAAGTCATAGGGCGTCAGCTCGACGCGCACTTTGTCACCGGTAAGAATACGAATGTAGTTCTTGCGCATCTTGCCGGAGATATGCGCGGTTACGACGTGCCCATTTTCCAACTCCACACGAAACATGGTGTTGGGCAGGGTGTCGACGACAGTGCCTTCCATTTCGAAGCTGTCTTCTTTCGACATGCAGTAAAGCCCTCGGTATCCAGTGAATGGCCCGGTGCAACTGCGCCAGGCAAAAGCGGCGTGCATTGTGCCCGAAAAAGGGGGTTCAAGCCAAGGGGTTCTAGCTTTTAAGCCGAAGGGTTCTAACTCAGGACAACCCAACGCTGGTTTATCAGCAGTTCAATGGGGCGATATTGGGTCTTGTAGTTCATTTTCTTGCAGTTCTTGATCCAGTAGCCCAGGTATACCGCTTCCAGTCCCAGGCGCCGGGCTTCGTTGATTTGCCAAAGGATGGCAAACCGGCCCAGGCTGCGCCGCTCTTCGTCTGGCTCGTAGAAGGTGTATACCGCCGAAAGGCCATTGGGCAGCAAGTCCGTGACGGCGATGGCTACCAGCCGTCCGTCCAGGCGGAACTCATAGAAACGCGAAAACGGCAGGTCACGCACCAGGAAGGTCGAGAACTGATCGCGACTGGGTGGGTACATGTCGCCATCGGCATGGCGTTGTTCGATGTAGCGCTGGTACAGGTCGAAATATTCTTCGGTGAACTGTGGCTTGACCGGGCGGACCTGCAGGTCGGCGTTGCGCTTGAAAATGCGTTTCTGTTGGCGGTTGGGCAGGAATTGCGCGACAGGGATGCGCGCCGGGACACAGGCGTTGCAGTGTTGGCAATGAGGCCGGTAGAGGTGGTCGCCGCTACGGCGAAAGCCCATTTCCGACAGGTCTGCGTAGACATGCACATCCATGGGCTGGCTAGGGTCGAGGAACAGCGTCGTGGCCTGCTCCTCCGGCAGATAACTGCAAGAGTGGGGCTGAGTGGCATAGAACTTCAAACGCGCCAACTCGGTCATGATCGACCCTCGGGATAAGCTTTGAATTTAATTGTAAGCCAGGAGCGCGAATGTCGCTCAGCAAACCCATGTCGCATGGTTGGGTTGGTCCAGATGCGCCTTTAGATAATCGGCAAATTCATTGCGTGGGATCGACCGCGCGCCCAGGCTGTACAGGTGTTCGGTGGGCATCTGGCAGTCGATCAGCACGAAACCGGCGGCCTTGAGGTGTTGGACCAGGGTGGCGAAGCCGAATTTCGAGGCATTGTCGGCCCGGCTGAACATGGACTCGCCAAAAAACAGCCGGCCCATGGCCAGGCCATACAGGCCGCCCACCAGCATCCCCTGGTCCCACACTTCCACCGAATGGGCAAAACCGCGTCGGTGCAGTTCCCGATAAGCGGTTTGCATGGCGTCGGTGATCCAGGTGCCCTCGGCATAGTCCCGCGGCTCGGCGCACGCCTGGATGACCGCCGCGAAATCTCGGTCAAACGTCACTTGATAGCGCTGCTTGCGCAGCAGTTTGCCCAGGCTGCGGGATATGTGCAGTTCGTCGGGAAACAATACCGTACGTGGGTCCGGCGACCACCACAGGATCGGTTGCCCCTCGGAAAACCATGGGAAGCAGCCGTGACGATAAGCCTGGATCAGCCGGTCGGCGGAGAGATCGCCGCCGGCGGCCAATAAACCGTTGGGGTCGCGCATGGCTTTTGCCAGTGGCGGGAATTCGAAGCTGTTGCGTTGTAACCAGGTCAGCATTGGTATCCGGCTTAAAGTAGAAGGGGAGGGAGGCAGGTGGCGGGCCTCGCGCATCAGCGAACGCTCGCCTGGAAGGTTAACCGTCAAACGGCAGGGATGTCATCGAGATACTTCTCGGCATCGAGTGCGGCCATGCAACCGGCACCGGCGGAGGTGATTGCCTGGCGATAGACGTGGTCGGCCACATCGCCGGCGGCGAACACGCCCTCGATAGCGGTCGCGGTGGCGTTGCCTTCGCTGCCACCGCGCACGATCAGGTAGCCGTCACGCATCGTCAGCTGGCCCTGGAACAGTTCGGTATTGGGTTTGTGGCCGATGGCTATGAACACGCCAGCCAGGGACAGCGTGCTGGTTTCGCCGGTCTCGCTGTGCCGCAAACGCGCGCCAGTCACGCCGCTGGCGTCGCCCAGGACTTCGTCCAGGTTCTGGTTCCAGTGCAGCTTGATATTGCCGTTGGCGGTTTTTTCGAAGAGTTTGTCCTGCAGGATTTTCTCTGAGCGCAGCTTGTCGCGGCGGTGGATCAGGTGCACTTCCCTGGCGATGTTCGACAGGTACAGGGCCTCCTCGACTGCGGTATTGCCGCCGCCGACCACGGCCACCACCTGGTTGCGGTAGAAAAAGCCGTCGCAGGTCGCACACGCGGAAACTCCTTTGCCAGCGAAGGTTTCCTCCGAGGGCAGGCCCAAGTACTGGGCCGAGGCACCGGTGGCGATGATCAGTGCGTCGCAGGTGTAGGTGCCGCTGTCGCCGATCAATTCGAACGGGCGCTGTTGCAACTTGGCGGTGTGGACATGGTCGTAGACAATCTGCGTGTCGAAGCGCTCAGCGTGCCGCTGCATGCGCTCCATCAGTACCGGGCCAGTCAGGCCTTCGACATCGCCGGGCCAGTTATCGACTTCCACGGTGGTGGTGAGCTGGCCGCCGGCCTGCAGGCCGGTGATGACAACAGGTTTGAGGTTGGCGCGGGCGGCATAGACGGCAGCGCTGTACCCCGCAGGGCCGGACCCTAGAATGATCAGGCGTGAATGCTTCACTTCGCTCATAAAAAACACCTCATAAGCCTTTGTCACAAAAGAGAATGCATGGTCCAATTGGCGCGTGTGCACCCTGTATTCGGCTATGCTGTCAGGCAATGCCTTGGTGTCGACAAACCCGTACAATGCTTGAGTTTTGAGCGCTGGATGGGCTAAAGATCAAGATCCTCGGCAACACCTGTGGTTTTCTGGATGCACCTCACAGTGGTAAAAGTAGTACCGGTTGTGCACATTCACTTTTTTACCTGCTCGTCATGGGCAGTTTTTTATAGTCATTCAACAGATGGACGCGCCGCAGGCGCAGGAAAAGAAGCGTTTTGAAGAAATCCACCGCAGCACCCAAACCAGTCGTTCCGCTCTGGCGCCAGCAATTGCACTACCGGCTCAAGGAAGGTGCGTTGATCGCCATCGGTGCCCTGTGCCTGTTCCTGATGATGGCCCTGCTGACCTACGGCAAGGACGATCCGGGCTGGAGCCATAACAGCAAGATCGACGACGTGCAGAATTTCGGCGGTCCGGCCGGTTCCTACAGCGCCGACATCCTGTTCATGGTGTTGGGCTATTTCGCCTACATCTTCCCGCTGCTGCTGGCGATCAAGGCCTACCAGATCTTCCGTCAGCGCCACGAGCCATGGCAGTGGAGCGGCTGGCTGTTCTCCTGGCGCCTGATCGGCCTGGTATTCCTGGTGTTGTCGGGGGCCGCGCTGGCCCATATCCATTTCCATGCGCCCACCGGCCTGCCGGCCGGGGCGGGTGGTGCGCTGGGGGAAAGCCTCGGCGACCTGGCCAGGAACGCCTTGAATATCCAGGGCAGTACGCTGCTGTTCATCGCCCTGTTCCTGTTCGGCCTGACGGTATTCACCGACCTGTCCTGGTTCAAGGTCATGGATGTCACCGGCAAGATCACCCTCGACCTGATCGAGCTGATCCAGGGTGTCGTGAACCGCTGGTGGGCGGCGCGCACCGAGCGCAAGCAACTGGTGGCGCAACTGCGTGAAGTCGACGACCGGGTCCATGACGTGGTGGCCCCGACGGTGCCGGACAAACGCGAGCAGGCCAAGGTCAAGGAGCGCCTGATCGAGCGTGAGCAGGCGTTGAGCAAGCACATGTCCGAGCGCGAGAAACAGGTGCCACCGGTCATTACCATGGCCCCGGCCAAGCCGCCGGAGCAGAGCAAGCGCGTGCAGAAAGAGAAACAGGCGCCGCTGTTCGTCGACAGCGCGGTGGAAGGCACCTTGCCGCCGATCTCGATCCTGGATCCGGCCGAAAAGAAACAGCTCAACTATTCCCCCGAATCCCTGGCGGCCGTCGGCCACTTGCTGGAGATCAAGCTCAAGGAGTTCGGTGTCGAGGTCTCGGTGGATTCGATTCACCCGGGCCCGGTCATCACCCGCTACGAAATCCAGCCGGCCGCTGGCGTGAAGGTCAGCCGCATCGCCAACCTGGCCAAGGACCTGGCGCGTTCCCTGGCCGTGACCAGCGTGCGGGTGGTGGAAGTGATTCCCGGCAAGACCACCGTGGGGATCGAGATCCCCAACGAAGACCGGCAGATCGTGCGCTTCTCCGAAGTGCTGTCGACGCCTGAGTACGACAACCACAAGTCGCCGGTCACCCTGGCCCTGGGCCACGACATCGGCGGCAAGCCGGTCATCACCGACCTGGCGAAAATGCCCCACCTGCTGGTGGCCGGTACCACCGGTTCCGGTAAGTCGGTGGGTGTGAACGCGATGATCCTGTCGATCCTGTTCAAGTCCGGCCCGGAAGACGCCAAGCTGATCATGATCGACCCGAAGATGCTCGAGCTGTCGATCTACGAGGGCATCCCGCACCTGCTGTGCCCGGTGGTCACCGACATGAAGGACGCCGCCAACGCCTTGCGCTGGAGCGTTGCCGAGATGGAACGCCGCTACAAGCTGATGGCGAAGATGGGCGTGCGTAACCTGTCGGGCTTCAACGCCAAGGTCAAGGAGGCCGAAGAAGCCGGTACGCCGTTGAGCGACCCGCTGTATCACCGCGAAAGCATCCACGACGAAGCGCCGCTGCTGCACAAGTTGCCGACCATCGTGGTGGTGGTGGACGAGTTCGCCGACATGATGATGATCGTCGGCAAGAAGGTCGAGGAACTGATCGCCCGTATCGCCCAGAAGGCTCGTGCCGCCGGTATCCACTTGATTCTTGCGACCCAGCGGCCGTCGGTGGACGTGATCACCGGCCTGATCAAGGCCAACATCCCGACCCGCATGGCGTTCCAGGTGTCGAGCAAGATCGATTCGCGGACCATCATTGACCAGGGCGGCGCCGAGCAGTTGCTCGGTCACGGTGACATGCTCTACATGCCGCCGGGCACCAGCCTGCCGATCCGTGTGCACGGTGCGTTCGTTTCCGACGACGAAGTGCACCGCGTGGTGGAGGCCTGGAAGCTGCGCGGCGCACCTGAATACAACGACGACATCCTCAACGGTGTCGAAGAAGCCGGTAGCGGTTTCGAAGGCAGCAGTGGCGGCGGTGACGACGATGCTGAAACCGATGCGCTCTACGACGAAGCGGTGCAGTTCGTCCTGGAAAGCCGTCGGGCCTCGATTTCAGCCGTTCAGCGCAAGCTGAAGATCGGCTACAACCGCGCTGCCCGCATGATCGAAGCCATGGAAATGGCCGGGGTGGTAACGGCCATGAATACCAACGGCTCGCGCGAAGTACTGGCGCCGGGCCCGATGCGCGACTAACGACCCGGGCGGCCAACTGAAGCGCCGCTCGAACCCCCACGACTTCATGAGGACTCCCATGCGCCTGATTCGCATGTTGCTGTTGCCCGTATTGGCCCTGACCACCTTGTCGGCCCACGCCGATGAAAAGGATGTGGCCCGCTTGACTCAATTACTGGAGCGCTCCCAGACCCTGACCGCGCGTTTCTCCCAATTGACCCTCGACGGCAGCGGCACCCAGTTGCAGGAAACCGCTGGCGAAATGGCTTTGCAGCGTCCAGGCCTGTTCTACTGGCACACCGACGCGCCGGCTGAGCAATTGATGGTCTCCGATGGCAAGAAAGTCTCCCTGTGGGACCCGGACCTGGAGCAGGTCACCATCAAGACCCTCGACCAGCGCCTGACCCAGACCCCGGCATTGCTGCTCTCCGGCGACATCTCCAAGATCAGCCAGAGCTTCGACATCAGTGCCAAGGAGGCCGGCGGCGTGATTGACTTCACCCTCAAGCCCAAGACCAAGGACAGCCTGTTCGACAACCTGCGCCTGTCGTTCCGCAACGGCCTGGTCAACGACATGCAACTGATCGACAGTGTCGGCCAGCGCACCAATATCCTGTTCACCGGGGTCAAGGCCAATGAGCCGATCGCGGCATCCAAGTTCAAGTTCGACATCCCCAAGGGTGCGGATGTGATCCAGGAATAAACACAAAGTCCCTGTGGGAAATGGCCTGTGGGAGCAAGGCTTGCCCGCGATTGCATCGCCTCGGTCTATCAGATGCACCGAGGTGTCTGTATCGCGGGCAAGCCTTGCTCCCACAGATCTGCTCCGGCAGAGAGGATCGGCACCAGGACCCAGTGGAGGTTGTATAAGTAGTGATGGACCTGTTTCGAAGCGCCCCGATTGCCCAGCCATTGGCCGCCCGCCTGCGCGCGACCAACCTGGATGAGTACGTCGGCCAGGAGCATGTGCTCGCTCGCGGCAAGCCTCTGCGTGAAGCGCTGGAGCAGGGCGCGCTGCATTCGATGATCTTCTGGGGCCCGCCGGGCGTGGGCAAGACCACCCTGGCGCGGCTGCTGGCGGAAGTCTCGGACGCGCATTTCGAAACGGTGTCGGCAGTGCTGGCCGGGGTCAAGGAAATCCGCCAGGCGGTGGAAGTGGCCAAGCAGCAGGCGGGGCAGTACGGCAAGCGCACGATTCTGTTCGTCGACGAAGTGCACCGTTTCAACAAGTCCCAACAGGACGCATTCCTGCCTTACGTTGAAGACGGCACGCTGATCTTCATCGGCGCGACCACTGAAAACCCCTCGTTCGAACTCAACAACGCGCTGCTGTCCCGGGCGCGGGTCTATGTGCTCAAGAGCCTCGACGAAGCGGCGATGCGCAAGCTGGTGCATCGGGCGCTGACCGAGGAACGCGGCCTGGGCAAGCGGCATTTGAGCCTTAGCGATGAAGGTTTCCAGATGCTGTTTTCGGCCGCCGACGGCGATGGCCGGCGCTTGCTCAACCTGCTGGAAAACGCCTCGGACCTGGCCGAAGACGACAGCGAGATTGGCGTCGAGCTGCTGCAGAGCCTGTTGGGTGATACCCGTCGCCGCTTCGACAAGGGCGGCGAGGCGTTCTACGACCAGATTTCGGCGCTGCACAAGTCCATCCGCGGCTCCAACCCCGACGCCGCCTTGTACTGGTTCGCGCGAATGATCGACGGCGGCTGCGATCCGCTGTACCTGGCGCGGCGGGTGGTGCGCATGGCCAGCGAAGACATCGGCAACGCCGACCCGCGGGCATTGAGCCTGTGCCTGGCGGCCTGGGATGTACAGGAACGCCTGGGCAGCCCGGAAGGCGAGCTTGCCGTGGCCCAGGCCATCACCTACCTGGCCTGCGCGCCGAAAAGCAATGCGGTGTACATGGGCTTCAAGGCGGCGATGCGCAGCGCTACCGAGCACGGTTCCCTCGAAGTACCGCTGCACCTGCGCAACGCGCCGACCAAGCTCATGAAGCAACTGGGCTATGGCGAGGAATATCGTTACGCCCACGATGAGCCGGACGCCTATGCCGCCGGTGAAGATTATTTCCCCGAAGAACTCGAACCCCAGCGCTTCTATCAGCCGGTGCCCCGTGGCCTGGAGCTGAAGATCGGCGAGAAGCTCAACCACTTGGCGCAACTGGACCGCTTGAGTCCACGGCAGCGGAGAAAACCTTGATCCCCCTGATTCTTGCAGTTTCCGCCGGTGGCATTGCCGGTACGTTGGTGCGCTTCGCGACCGGCAACTGGATCAACGCAAATTGGCCGCGGCACTTCTATACCGCGACGCTGGCCGTTAATATCGTGGGCTGTCTGCTGATCGGTGTTCTATACGGTCTGTTTTTGATGCGCCCGGAAGTGCCGATCGAGGTGCGTGCGGGCCTGATCGTCGGCTTTCTTGGCGGCCTGACGACCTTTTCATCCTTTTCACTGGATACGGTGCGCTTGCTGGAAAGCGGGCAAGTGCCGCTGGCCCTGGGCTATGCGGCCATCAGCGTATTCGGCGGGCTGCTCGCCACCTGGGCTGGCCTGTCCTTGACCAAACTTTGATAACGAGAGACCGACATGCTCGATTCCAAACTGTTACGTAGCAACCTTCAGGACGTAGCGGACCGCCTGGCATCCCGTGGCTTTGCCCTGGACGTCGCGCGCATCGAAGCGCTGGAAGAACAGCGCAAGACCGTCCAGACCCGCACCGAAGCCCTGCAGGCTGAACGTAACGCGCGCTCCAAGTCCATCGGCCAGGCCAAGCAGCGCGGCGAAGACATCGCGCCGCTGATGGCCGATGTCGAGCGCATGGCGGGCGAGTTGAGTGCCGGCAAGGTCGAGCTGGACGCGATCCAGACCGAGCTGGATTCGATCCTGCTGGGCATCCCGAACCTGCCTCACGAGTCGGTGCCGGTCGGTGAAGACGAAGAGGGCAACGTCGAAGTACGTCGCTGGGGCACGCCAAAGGCCTTCGATTTCCCGGTGCAGGACCATGTGGCCCTGGGCGAGAAGTTCGGCTGGCTGGACTTCGAAACCGCCGCCAAGCTTTCCGGCGCGCGTTTTGCCCTGTTGCGTGGGCCGATTGCCCGTCTGCATCGCGCCCTGGCGCAGTTCATGATCAACCTGCACGTCACCGAACACGGCTATGAAGAAGCCTACACCCCGTACCTGGTGCAGGCACCGGCCTTGCAGGGCACCGGGCAGTTGCCGAAGTTCGAGGAAGACCTGTTCAAGATCAGCCGTGACGGCGAGGCCGACCTGTACCTGATCCCGACCGCTGAAGTGTCGCTGACCAACATCGTCGCTGGCGAGATCGTCGACGCCAAGCAGCTGCCGATCAAGTTCGTCGCCCACACGCCGTGCTTCCGCAGTGAAGCCGGGGCGTCGGGTCGCGACACCCGTGGCATGATCCGCCAGCACCAGTTCGACAAAGTCGAGATGGTTCAGATCGTCGAGCCTTCGAAGTCCATGGAAGCGCTGGAAAGCCTGACGGCCAATGCCGAGAAGGTCCTGCAACTGCTGGAGCTGCCATATCGCACCCTGGCGCTGTGCACCGGCGACATGGGCTTCAGCGCGGTCAAGACTTACGACCTGGAAGTCTGGATCCCGAGCCAGGACAAGTACCGCGAAATTTCCTCGTGCTCCAACTGTGGCGACTTCCAGGCCCGGCGCATGCAGGCGCGTTTCCGCAACCCGGAAACCGGCAAGCCGGAACTGGTCCACACCCTCAATGGCTCCGGCCTGGCAGTAGGTCGGACCCTGGTGGCGGTGCTGGAGAACTACCAGCAGGCCGACGGTTCGATCCGTGTGCCGGAGGTGTTGAAACCGTACATGGGCGGCATCGAGGTCATCGGCTAAATGGACTATCTGCCACTGTTCCACAACCTGCGCGGCAGCCGCGTGCTGGTGGTTGGCGGCGGCGAGATTGCCTTGCGCAAGTCTCGCCTGCTGGCCGATGCCGGCGCGCTGTTGCGGGTGGTCGCACCCGATATCGAACCGCAGTTGCGGGAACTGGTCAGTGGCAGCGGCGGTGAATGCATCCTGCGTGGCTACGTGGAAGCGGACCTGGACGGCTGCGGCCTGATCATCGCCGCCACCGACGACGAACCGCTCAACGCCCAGGTCTCGGCTGATGCCCATAAGCGCTGCGTACCGGTCAACGTGGTGGACGCGCCAGCCCTGTGCAGCGTGATCTTCCCGGCGATCGTCGACCGTTCGCCCCTGGTGATCGCGGTGTCCAGCGGCGGCGACGCGCCGGTGCTGGCGCGGTTGATCCGGGCCAAGCTGGAAACCTGGATTCCGTCGACCTACGGGCAACTGGCCGGGCTGGCGGCGCGTTTTCGCAGCCAAGTCAAAGGCTTGTTCCCCGATGTGCAGCAACGGCGAGCGTTCTGGGAAGAAGTGTTCCAAGGCCCTATCGCCGACCGTCAACTGGCCGGGCAGGGTGCTGAAGCCGAGCGCCTGCTGCAGGAAAAGATCGACGGCCAGGCGCCGAACGCGCCGGGTGAGGTCTATCTGGTGGGGGCGGGCCCGGGTGATCCTGACCTGCTGACCTTCCGTGCCTTGCGCTTGATGCAGCAGGCCGACGTGGTGCTGTATGACCGCCTGGTGGCGCCGGCGATCCTGGAATTGTGCCGGCGCGACGCCGAGCGCATCTACGTCGGCAAGCGCCGCTCCGAACACGCCGTGCCCCAGGACCAGATCAACCAGCAATTGGTCGACCTGGCTCGCCAGGGCAAGCGTGTGGTGCGGTTGAAGGGCGGTGATCCGTTCATTTTCGGTCGTGGCGGTGAAGAGATCGAAGAACTGGCGGCCCATGGCATCCCGTTCCAGGTCGTCCCGGGCATCACCGCCGCCAGTGGTTGCGCGGCCTACGCCGGGATCCCCCTGACCCATCGTGACTACGCCCAGTCGGTGCGGTTCATCACCGGCCATCTCAAGGATGGCACCAGTGACTTGCCGTGGGCGGACCTGGTATCCCCGGCCCAGACGCTGGTGTTCTACATGGGGTTGGTGGGATTGCCGGTGATCTGCAACGAGCTGATCAAGCACGGTCGCGCGGCGAATACGCCAGCGGCGTTGATCCAGCAAGGCACGACATCCAATCAGCGAGTCTTCACCGGCACCCTGGCGGACTTGCCACGGCTGGTGGCCGAGCATGAAGTGCATGCACCGACGTTGGTGATTGTCGGGGAAGTGGTGCAACTGCGCGAGAAACTGGCTTGGTTTGAAGGGGCTCAGGGGCAGGTTTAGGAAGACCGCGTCGTCTCCAATCGCGAGCAGGCTCGCTCCCACAGTGGACCGTGTACAACCGCAGATTCATGGTTGAACGATGATCAAGTGTGGGAGCGAGCCTGCTCGCGATGGGCCTTCAGAGGCAATCAAGACCCCAGATCACTTCCCAGAACCAAGCCAAATCCCTTTCCCACTCAACCTTCCCCGATCATGGGCGACCGTAAAGTCCTGCTTCGGCCCCTTGGGCACGATCCCATTGGGGTTGATGGTCTTGTGGCTGCCATAGTAATGGCCCTGGATGTGGGTGAAATCCACGGTCTCGGCAATGCCCGGCCATTGATACAGCTCCCGCAGCCAGTTCGACAGGTTCGGATAATCGGCGATGCGTCGCAGGTTGCACTTGAAATGGCCGAAATACACCGCATCGAAACGGATTATCGTGGTGAACAGGCGGATATCAGCCTCTGTCAGGTATTCGCCGGCCAGGTAGCGTTGGGTCGCCAGCAAGGCTTCCAACCGGTCCAGTTCGGCGAATAAACCGTCGAATGCCTCTTCGTAGGCCGCTTGGGTGGTGGCGAACCCGGCGCGATACACGCCGTTGTTCACCGCCGGGTAGATGCGCTCGTTCAGCGCATCGATGTCACGGCGTAGCGGTTCGGGGTAAAGGTCCAGGTCGTTGCCGGTCAGCCCATCGAAGGCGCTGTTGAACATGCGGATGATTTCCGCCGATTCGTTGTTGACGATGCGCCGCTGGCGCTTGTCCCACAGCACCGGTACGGTGACGCGACCGGTGTAGTCCGCCGTGTCGGCGGTGTAGCGCTGGTGCAGGAAACTCAGGTTATCGAGTTTGTCGCCGGTGGAGCCGTGGGCCTTGTCGAAGGTCCAGCCGTTTTCCAGCATCAGGTAGCTGACCACCGAGACGTCGATCAGGTCTTCCAGGCCCTTGAGCTTGCGAAAGATCAGCGTGCGATGGGCCCAGGGGCAGGCCAGGGACACGTACAAATGGTAGCGCCCGGCCTCGGCGGCAAACCCGGCTTCGCCGCTGGGGCCGGCGCTGCCGTCGGTGGTCACCCAGTGACGGCGTTGCGCCTGTTCGCGCTGGAACGTGCCGTCCTTGCTTTCATACCACTGGTCTTGCCAGCGGCCCTCGACTAACAAACCCATCTCGATCTCCTCGGCCAATAAACATTGGAGGGCAGTCTATGCCGATGGGTTCGAACTAAAAGCGCAAAGGTTGGGCGTTGATGATCGACTAAATCGATCGATCCCGGGCATCCCAATATTGCCGGGCCCGTTCGAAAGCCTCTTCGCGCGCCAGGCCCAGGCCGCGCAAGGCCAGGGCCATGGTGGCGATCAAGGCCAGTTGCGGGTAGCTGTCCTCCACGTCGCCGCGCCAGATGGCTTTCAGGTGCTCGGGATCGAGGCTTTCCGGCTTGACGTGGCGTTGCTCGGACAGTCGCGGCCATTCTTCGTCCCAACTGGCGCCACCGCTGGTGCCGTACAAGTGGCTGTCGGCGTCCGGGTTGATCTCGATCTCGCCGCCGTCGCCCTTGATCACAATGGCGGTGTCACCCAGCAAGCCGCTGGCATCGCGATGCACCGCCTGATAGCCCGGATGGAAGATACTTTGCAGCCCGCAACGGGCGCCCAACGGGTTGAGAATCCGTGCCAGGGAGTGGATCGGCGAGCGCAGGCCCAAGGTGTTGCGCAGGTCGATCATCCGCTGCATTTGCGGTGCCCAGTCCACCAGTGGCATGAAGGCCAGGCCGCCGTTGTCCAGCGCGCTGCCGACCTGCTGCCAGTCGCGGCACAACGGGATCTGCAGCAAACCGAGCAATTGTTCGGTGTAGAGCCGGCCTGCGGTGTGCGCGCCACCGCCGTGCATGAAAATCCGCACGCCGTTCTGCCCAAGGCACTTGGCCGCCAGCAGGTACCACGGCAAATGGCGCTTCTTGCCGGCGTAGGTCGGCCAATCGAGGTCCACCGCCAAGGCCGGGACCACCAGGCGTTCACGCAGGGCTTCGGTGAAGCCGGCCATTTCCTCGGCACTTTCTTCCTTGTGTCGCAACAGCATCAGGAACGCGCCAAGCTGGGTGTCCTCGACCTTTTCGTCGAGCACCAGGCCCATGGCTTCGCGGGCTTCTTCGCGGGTCAGGTTGCGGGCGCCGCGCTTGCCTTTGCCAAGGATGCGCACGAACTGGGCGAACGGGTGTTCGGCCGGGGTCTCAAGGGACAGCGATGGAAAGTCGGTCATAAGCAATTCGTCGGTTTGGGCAGGCCCGCCAGCTTGGCGGCGAGTTTGGCGGGGGTGCCTTTGAACAATCGGTTCAGGTGCAGGCTGTTGCCTTTGTCCGCGCCCAGTTTCAGTGCCGTGTATTTGATCAGTGGCCGGGTCGCGGGGGAGAGTTGGAATTCGTCGTAGAAACCGCGCAGCAGTTCGAGGATCTCCCAGTGCTCGGGGCCAAGCTCAATGTCTTCGGCGGTTGCCAGGGCCGTGGCCACCTCGGCCGACCAGTCATCAAGGTCGGCCAGGTAGCCGTCCTTGTCCAGCGCGATGGTGCGCTCGCCTATCTTCAGCGTCTTCATAGCCAGGTGTTGACCTTGTCGTGCTCGATCGATAGCTCGACGAAACCTGAATAGTTGATGGCTTCGGCCCAGTCTGGTGTGTCCAGGGCGCGGGCCTGGAGGTCTTCGGCGAGCACGAACAGGTTCACGCCAGCGGCCTGCAGTACTTCAAACGGTGGGCTGCCCGGTTGCAACGCATAGGTCGCGTCGCCACACAGCAACAGCGCATCCTGCTTGCCCAGTAGCCGCAGGCAACTGGCGAGGCGGTTATCGCCGAAGGGCGAATGAGACAACACATGCAAAGTCGACATCAGAGGGTGATCACCTGGTCGTAACGGTCGATGAGCGCGGCGATGTCCGGCGCAGTCAGTACTTTTACCTCGCCCAGCGCCAGGGCATTGGTGGCGATGCCGCGTTCGGCGGCGCTGGCGGCGCAGAGGAACAGGTCTTCGACGCCGAACATCGGCAATGCCTGCAAGTTGGCGCTCAAATCCTTTTGCTGGACAGCCTTGGCGTTTTGGCCGGCCGTGAGCTGGAACACCCCGTCATCGAGAAACAGCAGGCCGATGGGCAGGTCGAACGCACCGCCGGCCAGGACGATGTCCAGCGCTTCACGGGCGCCGGGGCCGGACCATGGGGCCTGGCGGCTGATGAGCAATAACGACTTGGCCATTCACGCGCCTCCAAAACAGATCAGACGGTCGGCGTCCTGAATCGCATCGTGCAACTGACCCAGCCCGGACAAGGCCCAGGGTGCTTCGACGCTGATTGCAGAACGCTGGTAGCGCTGGGCTTCCTCATCGTTCAATACACCACGACGCAACGCCGCTGCGATGCAAACCACGCCATCGAGCTGGTTATCGCTGACGAAAGCGCGCCACTGTTGGGGCAGGTCCTGTTCGTCCTGGGGGGTGACGACACTGCTGGCGGCGTTATAAACGCCGTCCTGATAGAAAAACAACCGCACGATTTCATGCCCACTTGCCAGTGCAGCCTGGGCAAACAACAGGGCTCGGCGCGAGGAGGGCGCATGGGCGGCGGAAAACAGCGCAATGGCGAACTTCATGACAGACCCGATCAGCAAAACTGCGGCCATGATAAAGCTTTATGGGCGCAGGGGCGATTGCCAAGGGTGTTCACCAGGGCATGGGGTGAACACTCTGTGGCGAGGGGATTTATCCCCGTCGGGCTGCGAAGCAGCCCCTGGATTTGCCAACGCGGTGCATCAGACAGACTGCGGTGACTGGAAGAGGGGCTGCTTCGCAGCCCAGCGGGGATAAATCCCCTCGCCACAAGGATGCTCAGCCTTGGCTTTTGAGACCATTCAATTCGCAATACTCCGCCCACTCCATCCCCGCCATCTCCGCCACTTCCCTGTGCACCTCCAGGCGCTGGGCCTGGTAGTCCTCGGGTGAGGCGGCGGTCAGTTGCAGGGTCAGTTCCCAGGCGAACAGGCCCAGGCGCTCGGCTTCGGCTTCGAACGCTTCATGCAGCCGCTCAGCGCGGTACTGCGCGGCGGTCTCGCCCTTGGCCTGGGCCAGCAGCGGGTTGAGGTGGTCCAACTCGACACGCAGCTCGGGGCGTTCATCGAGAAACTTTTCCAGGGCCTGTTCGTGTTGCTGTTCGGTTGCCGCCATGATCACTCCTTGGGGGATGCAGACTGCTTCTTGCTGGCCTTGGCCGAAGCCGCCAGGCATTCGAGGGCGAACTGTTCGGTGTAGGTCATCCGGATCGACGTGGTTTCGCCCTTGACGGTGCGTTCGCCGTCGAGAATGTAGCGAATCCGCTTGTCGGTGACGCCGATTCGCTTGGCGATCCAGGACGGAGTCTGGCCGATCTGGCTGATCAGTTTGTCGGCGTATTCGGCGGTGGGTTTGTAGAACTCGGCGTTGGGAGTCATGGAGTGTTCCGCGATGGCTGGTGGCAATGGCGCGACAGGTTGCGCGAATCGCAGGCCGATGTCCCGTGTAAATTTCAGTAAAGCAGCACGAAGGCTCGGGCCGCAGTGCTACAGTCCGTTTTTTTTCTCGATGAGTGAACGCAATGCGAATGTTGACGGTGGCCTTGGCCGCAACCTTGCTGGCCGGCTGCGCGGGTTCGGCGATGAACGAGGCCCGGACGCAAACCCCTTATAAGACCCTGGCCTCGGACAAACCCGAGCAGGTCGTGGCCCAGTGCATACAGTTTTCCTGGCAGGACGAAGCGGTGTTCGGCGTCGACGCCGGTGCTTACCTGCAACCGGGCAAGCAGGGGGGCTCGACGGTCTACACGCGCTCCGCCGAAGCGTTTGTCGATTTGCAAGCCAGTGCTAACGGCACGACGCTGAACTATTACGCCAAGCATGACGACTTCGTGGCCAAGCGTCGGTTGGCGGCGTTGGCGACTTGTCTTTAAACAGGCAGACCGAGGTGCCTGCTATCGCGAGCAGGCTCGCTCCCACAGGGTTTGTGTTTCAGTAAGCAGGGTTCAGGCGCTTTTGGAAGAAGAAATGCTGGTGGCCCGGTGGGTAGTCATCGATCTGGCCGATTTCCGTGAAGCCGTGCCTGCGGTAGAACTCCGGTGCCTGGAAGTCGAAGGTGTCCAGCCAGATGCCCACGCAGTTTTTCTCCAGGGCCAGCTCTTCGGCCATTTGCATCAGGGTCGAGCCCATGCCCTGGCCACGGGCCTGTTCCGGCACCACCAGCAGCTCGATGTAAAACCAGCGGAAAAATACGCGCCCGTAGAGCCCGCCGACTATTTCGTTACTGTGTTCATCGCGCACCAGCCAGGCCACCAGCTCAGGTACCGTCCCGCCGGTCTTGGCCGTGTTATAGGCGCGGAGCGGGGCGAGGATGGCCTGGCGTTCTTCATCGGTAGGGGCGTCCGTGCGGTCGATTCGCAGCGTCATTGGTGATGTCCTTATTCAGTAAAAAATCAACGCACGAGCCTATCTCAAAGGGGACGTTGCCGTAACCCAGCCGACGGCTGACAAGCGCATTCCACAAACCGGGCCATACTGCCTAATGCTTTTGAAGCGATCCCGACCCTAAAAACAAGAAGAGACCGACTCATGAAGTTCGAATCCTTAGCCCGGACCCTCATCGCTACGTCATTGACCTTCGGTTGTTTATCGGCGTTTGCTGCCTCCCAGGCGCCGGTGGCCGCCGAGAACGGCATGGTGGTCACCGCCCAGCACCTGGCGACCCATGTGGGTGTCGACGTGCTCAAGAATGGCGGCAATGCCGTGGATGCGGCGGTGGCGGTGGGATACGCCCTGGCGGTGGTCTATCCGGCGGCGGGTAACCTCGGCGGCGGTGGGTTCATGACGCTCCAATTGGCCGACGGCCGCAAGACCTTCCTGGATTTTCGCGAAAAAGCCCCCCTGGCCGCCACCGCCAGCATGTACCTGGACAAGGACGGCAACGTCGTTCCCGACCTCAGCACCCGTGGGCACCTGGCCGTGGGCGTGCCCGGCACTGTCTCCGGCATGGAGCTGGCGTTGAAGAAGTACGGTAGCAAGCCCCGGGCGGAACTGATCGCCCCGGCCATCAAGTTCGCCGAGGAAGGCTTTACCCTGGAGCAGGGCGATGTCGATCTGCTGGAAACCGCCACCGATGTTTTCAAGAAGGACATGCGCGACTCCGGTGCGATCTTCCTGCATAACGGCGAGCCGATGCAGGTCGGCCAGAAGCTGGTGCAGAAAGACCTCGCCAAGACCCTGCGGGAAATCTCCGCCAAGGGCGCCGATGGTTTCTATAAAGGTTGGGTGGCCGATGCCCTGGTCACGTCCAGCCAGGCCAACAAAGGCATCATCACCCAGGCCGACCTGGACAAGTACAAGACCCGCGAGTTGGCTCCGGTGGAGTGCGACTATCGCGGCTACCATATCATCTCGGCGCCACCGCCCAGTTCCGGCGGGGTGGTGCTGTGCCAGATCATGAACATCCTCGACGGTTATCCGATGAAGGACCTGGGCTTCCATTCGGCCCAGGGCATGCACTATCAGATCGAAGCCATGCGTCACGCCTACGTGGACCGCAACAGCTACCTGGGTGACCCGGATTTCGTGAAGAACCCCATCGATCATCTACTGGATAAAAACTACGCCGCCAAGCTGCGGGCCGCGATCGACCCGCAAAAGGCCGGCGACTCCCAGAAGATCAAGCCCGGCGTGGCGCCCCATGAGGGCAGCAACACCACCCATTACTCCATCGTCGACAAGTGGGGCAACGCCGTTTCGGTCACCTACACCCTTAACGATTGGTTTGGTGCCGGTGTCATGGCGAGCAAGACCGGGGTGATTCTCAATGATGAGATGGACGACTTCACCGCCAAGGTCGGCGTGCCCAACATGTATGGCCTGGTGCAGGGCGAGGCCAACGCCATCGCGCCGGGCAAGGCGCCGCTATCATCCATGAGCCCGACCATTGTCACCAAGGACGGCAAGACGGTCATGGTGGTGGGCACCCCGGGCGGCAGCCGGATCATTACCGCAACCTTGCTGACCATCCTCAACGTGATCGACTACGGCATGAACCTCCAGGAGGCTGTCGATGCGCCGCGTTTCCACCAGCAATGGATGCCGGAACAAACCAACCTGGAAACCTTCGCCGCCAGCCCGGATACCCAGAAACTGTTGGAGAGCTGGGGGCACAAGTTTGCCGGCCCGCAGGACCCCAACCACATTGCCGCGATCCTGGTCGGCGCGCCGTCATTGGGCGGCAAGCCAGTGGGCAAGAACCGTTTCTATGGCGCCAACGATCCCCGTCGCAACACCGGGTTATCGCTGGGTTATTGATAGCGGCTGGGATTGAGCAGCGTTTTCAAGAGGAAAGCCATGAACACCGCATTGCTGATCATCGACGTCCAGAACGCACTGTGCCGCGGCGAAGAGGAATGCTTCGATATCCAGCGCGTCATCCAGACCATCAACGGCCTCTCCGCCAAGACCAGGGCCCTCGGCTTGACGGTGATCCTGGTCCAGCACGAAGAGTTGGAAGGCTCGTTGACGCATGGCTCTGCCGCCTGGCAACTGGCCGATGACCTGTTGACCGCGGCCGATGACCTGCGGGTGCGCAAGACCACGCCGGACGCCTTCTACCAGACCGATCTGCTGTCGCTGCTGCAAGCCCGCGGCATCGATCGCCTGGTGATCTGCGGGCTGCAAACCGACTACTGCATCAACGCTACCGTGCGCCAGGCCCATGCCTTGGGGTTCGACGTGGTCCTGGCGGCCGATGCCCACTCCACGGTGGCCAACGGCAGCATGTCCGCCGAGCAGATCATCGCCAACCATAACAATCGGCTGGGGCGGCTGAGCAGTGCGGTGTCGCGGATCGATGTGGTGCCGGCCGCTGACATCCGCCTCTGATCCGAAAGACAGGATTGTCTGACCCCTGTGGCGAGGGGATTTATCCCCGTTGTGTGGGAGCAAAGCTTGCTCGCGATGCATGCGCTTCGGTTCCCAGGGAGACCGCGTTATTTCATCGCGAGCAAGCTTTGCTCCCACAGGTGGGGATCCCCCTCGCCACAGATTCGCTGTTTGCAAGTTTGGGCGATTCTGGCTCCTCAAGGAGCGCCTAACACCATCGTCCAGTACACCCCCGCATCGCTGTGCGAGTCGCTGGCGGAAGCTGCGCCCATCTGGGTGAACATCGGGTTCATCAGGTTGGCGCAGTGCCCCGGGCTGGCGAGCCAGTCGTGCAGGGCCTGGCTCGGTGAGCGTTGGCCGGCGGCAATGTTCTCGCCCAACTTACGTCCGCGAAAGCCGGCACTCTTGGCCCGATCGGAGGTGGAGCGACCGTCCGGGTCGCGGTGGGCAAAATAATTCTCGCGGGCCATCGACCGGCTGTGGCCTTGGGCGGCGGCTCCCAGCGCGGCGTTCCAGCTCAGCGGCCGAGCCGCCGCGAAGCGCTGGCCACCGCACATCCGCGGCCTGGCCCTGGCGGCGTTGACTTGGGCCAGCAGTGTCTTGTCCGCCGAACCCGCATCGCCCATCCGCGTGCCGCCCATGGGTTGTGCCAGCACTACACGCCATTCATCACCGACCCGATTGACGCCGATGTCAGCGTACTGGTCGTCCAGCAGCGCCGCGCAGTGTTCGTCTGCCAGCATGTCAAAGGCTTCTTCGGCGTCCCGCGCATCGGTCAGGCGGATGCTGCGCACGGCCTGGGCTTGATAACCGGCGTCTTTCAAGGTTTCCCGCAAACCACCGCGAAAACCGATCGGCAAGCCCAGGCTCGAACGCAGCACCAGCGGTTGGGTGGCACGTACCGTGCGCCATTCACAACGGCGCGACTGGCTACGGAAGTCGTTGATGGCCTCCACCAGTTGCCTTTCGCCGCGGGCATGGGCGGGGCTGGTGAGTAAAGGAAACAAGGTCAACAAGCACAGCGAAACGAAACGGCAAGAGCGAACAGGGTGGCGCATGGGACGAACGGCTCGAGAGGGGGAGTTGCCATAGCGCCAGGCTTGGCGCCGATCAGCTGGAAAACGCGTCGCTGCAGGTCGGCGAGGTTTTCACGGCTGGGGTAGGACTGTGGCTTTGGGAACAAGTTTCAGCAGGCCAGAGACTCTCTGCGAGGTGGCACGACACCATCGCGGCGAAGGGATAAATCCCCTTGCCACAATGGCGTTCGGTCAGTTCAATTCGTCGCTTCAGCCACAGGCGCCTTCACCCGCTCAACCTTGCGATAAGTCAGCAGCACGATGCCGGTCACCACAATCGCGCCGCCCATCACCTGGCCCGGGTTGAGCATCTGGTCAAGCACCAGCCAGCCGATCAGCAACGTTGCCAGCGGTTCGATGTTCATCACCGGGGCGTTGCGCGGCATGTCCAGGCGGGGCACGGAGATGAACAGTACGATGAACCCGGTGCCGTAGAGCACCACCAGGGTCGCCAGGGCGAACCAGCCGGTGTTGCTGGCCGGCAGGTCGAAACCGCCGGGGAGGGCGCCGGTCAGGCCGGCGAGATTGACGCTGCTGAAGACGATGAAAATCGTCAGCAGGCTGCGTACCGAGCCACGCACCTGGGACAGTTTGTGGTCGGTGATCCACAGCGCGCAGGCAAACACGCAGGCGGCGCAGAAGGCCAGGCCCACCCCAAGTAGCCATTGCGGGCCGACCTCCTGCCCGGACGATAACCGTGCCGGCACTTCCAGCACGAACACCAGGCCCACCAGGATCATGCCCATCAACGCGGCGGTGCGCGCCGTCGGACGGGGCCCGCCCAGCGCCCAGGTCAGCAGGGCCAGCAGGATCGGAAACACGTTGCCGACCAACAGCGCCAACGCCACCGGTACCCGCGCCACGGCGGAGTACAGGCACAGGCTCTGGGCGCCGATCAACAACCCCAGGGTCAATTGCCAGCGCCACGTACCTGGCGGCAAGCGCAGGCTCTGTCGCTGCCAGAGCACCATCGCCGCCAACACCAGCAGTGTTCCGCCCGAGCGCAACAGGATCGCCAGTAGCACGCCGGCCCCGTCATCGAACGCGGCCCGCGCGGCGACATGGTTGCCAGCGAAGGCACAACCCATGCACAGCAGGACGAGTACCGCGAGGTGGCGGGGTAATGGCATGGGAGTGACAGATGCGGCGATGGGGCGAGTCATGGCAGGTGTCTCGAAGGCGGCCGCCAGGGCAAAAGACCCAGGATCAGCTATTTTAGTTATAGGTTGTCGTACAACGTTGGAGTTTTTACCCCATAGAATGGCAAGAGACAAGGTTGGTAGCCTGTTCGCCAGCTACAACGGCGTGGCGATCTTGCAAGACAGCGCACATTGTCTGGCGCTTTGCTGTACAACAAACCTGGCCGCTGTGTGGTTTACAGCATTACCCTTCCTGCGGAACCACTCATGCGCCTGGCTGATTTCATTCTCGACAATATCGAGCCGATTCTTCAGGCGTGGGAAGACTTCGCCAAAACCATCACCCCCGCGTCCATTGGCATGGATTCCGTGGCCCTGCGCGACCACGCCGAGCAGATGCTGCGCACCATCGCCGCTGACCTGCGCACCTCGCAAACGCGCAAGGAGCAGATTGCCAAGTCCCACGGTGAGGCGCCGGTGGCTGATGCCGAGACCGCCGCCGAAACCCATGCGGTCATCCGTCAGTCCTCGGGGTTTACCGTGGAGCAAATGGTTTCCGAATACCGGGCCCTGCGCACCAGCGTGCTCATGCTCTGGATGCCGCACACGCAGCTGGATCACAAACAGATCATGGACGATCTGATTCGCTTCAACGAGGCCGTGGACCAGGCCTTGGCCGAGTCCGTCGTCAGTTACTCGGGGGCGGTGGATGCGTCGCGCAACATCTTTCTCGGCATTCTCGGGCATGACTTGCGCAGCCCTTTGGGCGCGATCCTGCTGAGTTCCGAAGTGCTGCTGCGAGCCGGGGATTTGCCCGCCAAAGCCACCAAGATCACTTCGCGCATCTACACCAGTGTCAAGCGGGCCAACAAAATCGTTGGCGATCTGCTGGATTTCACCCGGACCCAACTCGGCTCGGGCATTCCGGTACAGCGCTTCAACGGCGATCTGGTGGCGGCCTGCGAGGGCATGGTGGAGGAGGCGCGGGCCTATCACCCGGAAAACAGAATCCTCTTTGAAACCCGCGGTCCCCTGGAAGGACTGTTTGACCAGGCACGCATGGAACAGGTGTTCTCCAACCTGATCGGCAATGCCGTCCAGCATGGCGCCGAGGGCACGCCGATTACCGTTTCGTTGAGCGCTGAAGAGGATATGGCCGTGATTGCGATCAACAACCAGGGCAAGCCGATCGAGAAAGAGGCCATTGCCAGCATCTTCAACCCGATGGTCCGGAATCTGCGTAGCGGTGAGATGCAGTACGGTTCCACGGCCGGGCTCGGACTGGGCCTGCACATCGCCTCGGCCATCGTATCGGCCCATAAGGGCACCATTGAGGTCCATTCGAAGGCGCGAGTCGGCACGACCTTTACCGTTCGTATCCCGCTGCACCCGGACTGATCGATTGTCCGGACGAACGGGGCTGTATACTTGTACGATGTCTTATCACGTAGTAAAACTGTCGTCCCGTCCAATAATAATTAACGGAGACGCACGATGGATGCTTCGCAATTTGCAACCGCCGCCGATCAGGGCCGCCGGGTATTCCTGAAACGATCCCTGGTGGTTTCTGCAGCGGCTGCCGCCCTCGGTAACCTGCCAGGCCTGGCTCAGGCCGAGCCTCTGAGCCAGCGTTACCCAGACCCACTGATCAATATCCTTGACCCCAGCTTCATGGACTTGCGCATCTTCAACGCCAGCGTGGAAAAACTCGCCACCGGCCTGCGTTGGGCGGAAGGGCCGGTGTGGGTGGGCGATGGTCGTTACCTGCTGGTCAGCGACATTCCCAACAACCGCATCGTGCGCTGGGATGAAGTCACCGGTGGCCTGTCGGTGTACCGCGAGAACTCCAATTTCTCCAACGGCATGTGCCGCGATCGCCAGGGGCGTTTGTTGGTGTGCGAGGGTTCCACCACCTCTAGCGAAGGTCGGCGCATCACCCGTACCGAGCACAATGGCACCATTACCGTGTTGGCGGACAGTTTCGAGGGCAAGCCGCTCAACTCGCCCAATGACATCGTGTGCAAGCGCGACGGCTCGGTCTGGTTCACCGACCCACCGTTCCAGACCGGCAATAACTACGAAGGACACAAAGTCACGCCTGCCCAACCCCACGCGGTGTACCGCATCGACGGGGGAACCGGCAAGCTCACTCGGGTCATCGACGATCTGGCGGGGCCGAACGGGCTGTGCTTTTCTCCGGACGAGAAAGTCCTCTACGTCGTTGAGGGCCGGGCCAAGCCCAATCGCTTGATCTGGGCGATCACCGTCAAGGACGATGGCACGTTGGGTGAGCGACGCAAACACATCGAAGGCCTGGATTACGCGGCGATCGATGGCATCAAGTGCGATGAGAGCGGCAATCTCTGGTGCGGCTGGGGCGGTAATGGCGATCCCAAGGCCGACCTGGAAAAACTCGATGGCGTGCGGGTGTTCAACCCCGAGGGCAAGGCCATCGGGCACATTTCCCTGCCGGAGCGCTGCCCCAACATCTGCTTCGGCGGGCGGGAAGGCAATCGGTTGTTCATGGCCGGCAGCCACTCGCTGTATTCGCTGTTCGTGAATACCCGAGGGGCGACGTTTGCCTGATGTAGCAACGGATCTTCAGGTTGTCGACCATTGTGGCGAGGGGATAAATCCTCGCCACAGGTTCCTTGTCAGGCCAGGGATGCCGTACTGCCACGCACCGTCAATTCAAACGGCAACACCACATGCCGTTCGGCAAGCGGCTTCTTCTCGATCAGCGCGATCAGCATCTCTACCGCTTTTTGGCCAAAGCTCTCGGCAGGTTGCGAAATGGTGGTCAGGGGCGGGTCGCAATAGGCGGCGAACGGGATGTCGTCAAAACCCACCAGGGAAATATCTTCGGGCACCCGCAGGCCCATTTGCCTGATGCGCCTGAGCGCGCCGATGGCCATCTCGTCGTTCTCACAAAACAGCGCACTGGGGCGGTCGGCCAGTTCCAGCATCGCGCCGGCGCCGTCGTCACCGGCCTTCAAGGTGAAGTCACCATGGCAGATCAGGTTGGGGTCGATGGCGATGCCGGCCTGGCGCAGGGCGTCCTGGTAGCCGGCCACGCGGTCCAGGGTCAGGGGACTGCTGCGTGGGCCCTTGATGATGCCGATGCGCCGATGGCCGAGGCCGATCAGATGTTCGGTCATGGCCTGAGCGGCGGCCCGGTTGTCGAGGCTGATGGTTGGGTAGGGGGCGCCTTTGAGCACTTCGCAGGCGTTGACCAACGGCAGGGATTCAGCACCAGGGGGCAGCGATTCAAAAGGGTTGCTGGCGCGCAACTGAATCACCCCGTCGGCCTGGTGGGCGTAGACCAGGGCGGCGAACTCCCGCTCGATGGCTTCCCGGCCCTGGGTGTCGCACAGCAGCAACCGGTAGCCCGCCGCCTGCGCGGCCTGCTGTGCGCCGCTGATGACCCGGGCGAAAAACGTGTTGGCGATGGTCGGCACCAGGATCACCAGGTTGCCGGTGCGGCGGGAACGGAACTGCACCGCCATCAGGTTCGGTCGATAGCCGGCCTGTTCCACCGCGGCGTTGACCTTGTCCCGTGTTTCGGGGAGCACCCGCTCGGGTGATTTCAGCGTTCTGGACACCGTGGCCACCGACACACCGGCCAGCCGGGCCACTTCACGAATGTTGGACAAAATCACCTCAAGGGGCAGGGGCTACGGTTGGGGAGCTTACCGCAGGTTGAGCGCCTCACAAATGTTCAGGTGCGAACAGATCGGGTTTGACACGCCAGGAAACTGAGCCTAGATTTTCGCCATGATGTAACCGGTTACATCATCATCCTGACAAGAAGAGAATCGCGATGAATCCTGCAGTACGAAAAATAAGAATGGGTTTCGTCGGCGGTGGCGAGGGCGCTTTCATCGGTCAGGCCCACCGTCAGGCGGCGGGGCTGGACGGCGGTTTCGAACTGGTGTGCGGCGCGTTCAGCCGCGACCCTCACAACACGCGGCAGACCGGTGCGGCCCTGGGCCTGGCCGCGTCCCGTTGTTATCACGATTGGCAGCATATGCTCGACACCGAAGCGCTCCTGCCGCTGGATCAGCGCATGGAACTGCTGGTGATCGTCACACCCAATCATCTCCATGCCCCCATTGCCAGCCAGGCATTGGAAGCGGGTTTTCATGTGTTCAGCGAGAAACCCGCCGCCCTGGACCTCAAAGAGTTGCTGGCCCTCAGGGAGGTGCTGCAAGGCAGCCGTTGCCTCTACGGCCTGGCCCACACCTACCTGGGTTATCCCATGGTCTGGCAGGCGCGGGAGATGGTGCGTTCGGGCGTGATCGGCCAGGTGCGCAAGGTGTTGGTCGAGTATCCCCAGGGCTGGCTCAGCCAGGATGTCGCCGCCCAGGGCAACAAACAGGCCGAGTGGCGCGACGACCCCTTGCAGTCCGGTTTGGGCGGCTGCATCGGCGACATTGGCACCCATGCGTTTTCCCTGGCCGAGTTCGTCGCGGACCAGCCGATCCAACAGCTATGCGCCGTGTTAGGCACGCATATACCGGGACGGCAGTTGGACGACGACGTGGCGATGCTGTTCAAGATGGCGGACGGCGCCAGCGGTGTATTGCTCGCAAGCCAGGTCTGCACTGGCGAAGAGAACCCGCTGAAAATTCGCCTCTACGGCGACAAGGGCGCCTTGGAATGGCGCCAGGAAGAACCGGCAAGCCTGATCCATCGCGCCTTTGACCAACCCCTGCGCATCCTGCGTAGCGGTGTCGGCCAGCCGTGGCTGTGCGAGGCGGCCCAGCGTCGCATGCGCCTGCCGGCCGGACATCCCGAGGGCTACCTGGAGGCCATGGCCAACCTCTACGGCGATTTCGCCCAAGCCATTCGCAACCATGTCGAAGGCCCTGATATCCCCGGCGTGCCCGGCATCGAGACCGGCCTGCGTGGCATGGCGTTCATCGAGGCCGCCATCCTCAACCATCGTGGCGACGCCAAGTGGACCACCGTACAAACCGGAGCTTCCCTGTTGTGAATATCCTCGACAAGACCCCGAGCGGCCTGCACGGCCCAGGTATTTTCCTGGCGCAATTCATGTCCGCCGAAGCGCCGTTCGATACCCTGGCCAACATCGCCCAATGGGCGGCGTCGCAAGGCTACAAGGCTATTCAACTGCCAACGTCGGGCACGCAATACATCGACTTGGCCCGGGCGGCCGAGAGCCAGGATTATTGCGATCAGCTCAAGGCCACCTGTGCCCAGGCTGGCGTAGAGATCAGCGAGTTATCGACGCATCTGCAAGGCCAATTGGTGGCGGTGCACCCGGCGTTCGACACGCTGTTCGACGACTTCGCTCCTGCGCATCTGCGCGGCCAGCCCCAGGCGCGGACCGAATGGGCGATCGAGCAACTCAAGCTCGCCGCCCGCGCCAGCCAGCGCCTGGGCCTCAAGGCTCACGCGACGTTTTCCGGTGCGCTGCTATGGCCGTATGTCTACCCGTGGCCGCAGCGTCCGGCTGGCCTGGTGGGGCAAGGTTTTGCCGAACTGGCCCGGCGCTGGTTGCCGATTCTCGACTGCTTCGATACGGCTGGCGTGGACCTGTGCTACGAAATCCACCCCGGCGAAGACCTGCACGACGGGGCCTCGTTCGAGCGCTTCCTCGACGCGGTCGATCATCATCCACGGGCAGCGATTCTCTACGACCCGAGCCATCTGCTGCTGCAACAGATGGACTACCTGGGCTTCATCGACCGTTACCACGAACGCATCCGCATGTTCCACGTCAAGGACGCCGAATTTCGCCCCGATGCCCGTTCCGGGGTATACGGCGGTTACCAGGGCTGGGTCGATCGCCCCGGGCGGTTCCGTTCATTGGGCGATGGCCAGATCGATTTCAAAGCGATCTTCAGCAAACTGACTCAATACGATTTCAGTGGTTGGGCGGTTTTGGAATGGGAGTGCTGCCTCAAGGATTCGCGACAAGGCGCGGCAGAAGGGGCGGCGTTCATCCAGCGGCACATGATCAGCAAGACCGGCAAGGCGTTCGACGATTTCGCCAGCGTCACCGCGGATGAGGACTCCAACCGGCGGCTGTTGGGCTTGCCCCCGATGCCAAGGACGTAACCCTTGTGGCGAGGGGATTTATCCCCGTTGGGCTGCGAAGCAGCCCCAAAAACAGTCAACTCAATCAACCTGGGCGAACCGGGATGCCAGGGTTTAGGACTGCTTCGCAGCCCAGCGGGGATAAATCCCCTCGCCACAGAGGGCTCTGCAAAGTTTCATTTTTCACAAGAACAACAATAAAACGGTGACGGTCATGACCACGATGAACGCACGCTTGAGCGTGATGATGTTCCTGCAGTTCTTTATCTGGGGTGGCTGGTTCGTCACCCTCGGTACCTTCCTCTCCAACACCCTGGGCGCCAGTGGCGGACAGATCGGCATGGCGTTTTCCACTCAATCGTGGGGGGCGATTGTCGCGCCGTTCGTGATCGGCCTGATCGCCGACCGCTACTTCAATGCCGAACGGATCCTGGCGGTGCTGCACCTGCTTGGCGCGGTGTTGCTGTATCAGCTGTATTCGGCGGCGGATTTCAGCGTGTTCTACCCGTACGTGCTGGTGTACATGGTGGTCTACATGCCAACGCTCGCCCTGGTCAATTCCGTGGCGTTCCGGCAGATGCGCGACCCGGCGCTGGAGTTCTCCCGCATCCGGGTGTGGGGCACCATTGGCTGGATCGTCGCGGGTGTGGTGATCAGCTTCGTGTTCGCCTGGGATTCGCGCGAGGCGATCTCAGTGGGCGGCTTGCGCAATACTTTCCTGATGGCGGCCGTGGCTTCCCTGGTCCTGGGGCTATACAGCTTCACGCTGCCGGCCACGGCACCGCTCCAAGAGCAGGCGAGCGCTGGCGGCATCAAGCGGCTATTGGGGTTGGATGCATTGGGTTTGTTGAAAGACCGCAGCTACCTGGTGTTCTTCATCGCCTCGATCCTGATCTGCATTCCCTTGGCGTTCTATTACCAGAACGCCAACCCATTCCTGGCCGAAACCGGCATGACCAACCCGACGGCGAAGATGGCCATCGGGCAGGTATCGGAAGTGTTGTTCATGCTGCTGTTGCCGCTGTTCATCCAGCGCTTCGGCATCAAGCTGGCGCTGTTGGTGGGCATGTTGGCGTGGGCGTTGCGCTACCTGTTGTTCGCCTACGGCAATAACGGCGACCTGGCGTTCATGCTGTTCACCGGCATTGCCCTGCACGGTATCTGCTACGACTTCTTTTTTGTCTCGGGGCAGATCTACACCGACGCCAAGGCGCCGGAGCGTTTTCGCAGTTCGGCCCAGGGCCTGATTACCCTGGCGACCTATGGTGTGGGGATGCTGATTGGCTTCTGGGTGGCGGGGCAGGTGACTGATCACTTCGCGGTGGCCGGCGCTCATGACTGGAAGAGCATCTGGCTGTTCCCGGCCGGGTTCGCGTCGCTGGTGTTCGTCTGCTTTCTGTTCAGCTTTCGCAGCCAGCAGGCGCTCGCCGCGCCGTCAAAGGCCTGAAGCAGGACTGGGCGTCAGTCATTTGTGGCTGACGTCCAGTTTGGTGTAGGTCACTTTCCCGCCTTCGCTGGCATAACCGACGTTGTCCAGGGTGTAGACGCCGGCCTTGAAATAGAAATCGTAGCCGTACCACGACGAGTCCAGCTTCACTTGTTTGCCAACGTTGTTGATCAGCACCGAGAGCTTGCCTTGCTTGTCCATTTGCAACGAATAGGAGAAGTCTTTGTTCAGCGGCACGTTTGGCGCGGTGTAGATCACCGGGCTCTTCTTGTCCTTGGGTTTGACCCGGTACTCCACGTCGATATTGCCGGTGCCCTTGGCGTAGCGGTATACCAGCTTCAGCAGGGGCGTGTCGGCGTCCTTGGCGTGGATCTGCGCCACGACCACGCGGCCTTCGGAAGGCACCTGGTTCACGGCCAGCGTGCCCTTGAGGGTATTGATACCGCTGTTGTAGCGCCAATTGCGCAGTTTTCCGTCTTTGCTGGTTTCCCGCAGTTCGGAGCGCGGGTATTCGCTTTTGCCGGTATGGGAGCCAGTGACCGGCGCCCAGAAGACGATCCGCTGGCCGTTATTGTCGAAATACTTGTTTTTCAGGGTCGGCATGGCTTTGGTCGCCACGACTTGCGCCGGCGTTTGCACGGGCAGGGTAACGTTCCAGACAGTCAGGTCAATCATGATCAAATGCTCCAACAGAACCGGCCATTACTCATCAGCCGGAATGGGCAAGATTACCTTCTGTGGCACAGTGTCCATGTTATCGACGAGGGCCCGTTTGGCTGCAGGGGCAACTGACGAATGGCTCTGCGTTGAGCCTCCCAAGTGGTTTTGCTGATTGTGCAGGGGTGATGTCAATTTGATAATGATCGGTTAGAGTACGCGCCGCCCGAGAGACGGATCCCGGGCGTTTCCTCATGGAGTATTCAATGAACCACATCAGCAAAGTTGTCGCCTGCGCACTGTTCGGCCTGGCCCTGGCGGGTTGCACCGGCACCCCGATGAAGACCCAGCAGTACGATGCCAGCCAATACACCGTTGTCGGCCACAGTGAAGCCAAGGCCACCGGCCTGCTGCTGTTCGGCGTGATCCCGATCCAGCAGAACAACCGTTTCGTACGCGCCCAGACCGCGGCGATCAAGGCCAAGGGCGGCGATGCCATGATCAACACCCAAGTCCAGGAAAACTGGTTCTGGGCCTGGGTCCTGACCGGCTACACCACCTCGGTGTCCGGTGATGTGGTCAAGCTGAAAAGCGTTCAGTAACACCCCGCTTGAAAGTAGGTGAGCGCCGGTTGTAAAGGCGCTTACCTGTGGCGAGGGGATTTATCCCCGCTGGGCTGCGCAGCAGCCCCCAAACCAGACAACTCAGTGTGCCAGGAAGATTGAGTTAACTGCTTTAGGGCTGCTGCGCAGCCCATCGGGGATAAATCCCCTCGCCACAACAGCCCCCGATCATGCTTGATCCTCGACTACTGTCCTCCCACCACCATATGCGTGAACGGCGCCACATACGCCTGCAACGTCACCAGCCCGCCCACCAGAATCGCCAGCACCACCGAGTGGAAAAACACGTAGCGCAGGATTTCCCCTTCATGGCCGTACCAACGGGTGGCGGTGGAGGCGACCACGATCGACTGGGCATCGACCATCTTGCCCATGACCCCGCCGGAACTGTTGGCCGCGGCCATCAACACCGGGCTGATGCCCAACTGCTCGGATGTGACCCGTTGCAAGCCGCCAAACAACACGTTGGACGCGGTGTCCGAGCCGGTCAGCGCGACGCCGAGCCAGCCCAGCAAGGTGCCGAACATGGGGTAGAAAATGCCCGTGGCGGCGAAGGCCAGGCCCATCGTTGCATCCAGGCCTGAATATCGCGTGAGAAATCCCAGGGCCAGCATCGCCACGATGGTGATCAGCGAATAGCGCACCACCCAGAGCGTTCGCAAGTAGTGGTGCAGCAGTTGCGGGATCGAGTAGCCCATCAGCAAGCCACCGAGAATCGCCGCCAGGAAGATGCCGCTGCCGGTGGCGGTGAACCAGTTGAATTTGTAGACCGCTTCCTCGGTTTTAGGCTGGGGCACCACCGGCGGGACTTTTTCGATCTGCTGGTGGATGGTGCCGAAGGTCACCAGGGGCGAGAAGATCGGGTTGGCCTCGCGCATCGGCTTGCCTTGGGGGTCAAGCTTGACCGATTGCGTCTGCGGGTCCAGTGCCGGGCGGGTATCGAACAGGTTCTTGAAACCCTGGGTGCCCCAGGCGAACACGAATACCGTGAGGATGATCCACGGCATCCAGGCCCGGAGCACGGCGGGACGGGCATCGCTGGAGAATGCGGCGCTGGTGACGGGTTGTTCATCCTCGCTGGCATCGATCTTCGAGTTGTCGACCCGCCCGGACAGCGCGGCGGAGGTGTGCACCGTGGCCGGTTTCCAGACCTTGAGGAAGCCGGTGAGGCAGGCCATGGAAATCAGCGCGGCGATGACGTCCACCAGCATCGGACCGTGGTAGTTGGATACCAGGAATTGCGGGATGGCGAAGCTGACGCCGGCCACCAGGATCGCCGGCCAGATTTCCAGCATCTTGCGCCACCCGGCAAACGCCCAGATCAACCAGAACGGCACGATCACCGAAAAAAACGGCAATTGCCGACCGACCATCATCGACAGTTCCATTTCATCCAGCCCGGTGACCTTGGCCAGGGTGATGATCGGCGTGCCCAGGGCACCGAAGGCCACGGGCGCGGTGTTGGCGATCAGTGCCAGGCCCGAGGCGGCCAAAGGCGAAAAACCCAGCCCTATGAGGATCGCCCCGGTGACCGCCACCGGCGTCCCGAAGCCCGCCGCACCTTCGAAGAACGCACCGAAGCAAAAGGCGATCAGCAGCAATTGCAGGCGTCGGTCGTCGGTAATGCGTGCGAGGGAATCCTGCAGGACCTTGAATGAGCCGTTCTCGGTGGTCAGTCGGTGCAGGAAGATGATGTTGAGGACAATCCAGCCAATGGGCAGCAGCCCGTTGGCCGCGCCATAAAGTGCCGCAGACCCGGCCATGCCGGCGGGCATGCCGAAGGCGAAGATCGCGATCAGCAAGGCCGAGGCCAGGGCCAACAACGCCGCCAGGTGCGCCTTGACATGAAAGAACGCCAGGGAGGCCAGCATCACCACCACCGGAACCGCCGCCAGGAGCGTGGATAGCACCGCATTACCGAAGGGATCGTAGACTTGTTGCCAGACCATGTTCCACCTCTGCTTTTTATTGTTGGAAGTGCAGGCCCCAGGGGGGATTGGCAGAGAAGTATAGGCGGGGATTGGAGGAGGGGATTGCCAGGCAACCCCCTGTGGCGAGGGGATTTATCTCCGCTGGACTGCGCAGCGGTCTCAATGTCTGTCAACTCGGTGTGTCAGGTTGATCCCTACCTGCCTTTTTGGGGCTGCTGCGCAGCCCAGCGGGGATAAATCCCCTCGCCACAAGGGATGAGTTATGTCGACTGGCGTGCTTCGACGTTATCCATTGCGCGGTTCGCCAGCAGACCGCTCAGTTCGATCAGTTGCTGGATGCCCAGGGCGATGTGGCGCCTGGGACCTTCCAGGTCGAAGGCCAGGTCACTGACCATGGCATTGGCCGAGGCCAGGTTTTCGCTGAGGTTGGCGAGCAGGGTTTCGGTGTCGACGCCATGGGCGACGATGAAGAGCTGGCCTGGATCGGCCTCGGATTTGTTGGGTTTGGGCTTGAGGTAGTGGTCGAGGATGCGGTCGGCGGCTTTGTCGAACGCTTTTGAGCTGGCTGGATCTGTGTCTGGCGGGTTGGGTGTTGGCTTGAACATAGATGAAACTCCAGATAAGAAATTGGAGCCATCACTCTCGCTACCAAACGAAGGGTGGTGGCCATACGAAGGTTGGTAGACCGGTTACCTGGCAACCCGGCGCGTCCGAGAACGCCCTGCGCATGACCACCATAAAACAGAGGACGTAGAGGTCCCTTGCATCAGGATGTATGTGCGCCAGGAAAACCGGGCTACCAAACCCGATCGCTGATTCGTCAGCGACCCGGAAACGATAGAGCCCCGGCCCCCAGGAGCACAAGCCGGCGGATTCTGGCGCAGTTGTAGGTAACGGCGCAAGACAACGTAGCCCGAACCCGAACGTTCCTACATCTGGATAAACACGCCCCCTGCTGGGCTGGGAACATAGGTTAACAACACACCCTTGTGGCGAGGGGATTTATCCCCGCTGGGCTGCGCAGCAGTCCCAATGTCTGTCAACTCGGTGTGTCAGGTTGATCCCTACCTGCCTTTTTGGGGCTGCTGCGCAGCCCAGCGGGGATAAATCCCCTCGCCACAGGGAGTCGTGCCTGTTGGCGTGTGGCCAGTTCAGCCCTTCGCCGCCATCGCCGTCACTTCCACTTTCATCCCCTCAACCGCCAGCGCCGCCACGCCCACCGCTGCACGAACCGGCCAAGGCTTGGCGAAGAAGCGTTTGTAAACCTCGTTGAAAGCGGCGCGATCCGCCATGTCGGTCAGATAGATGGTCAGGTGCAGGACTCGGTCCATGGAACTGCCGGCGCGCTCCAGGGCGGTCTTGAGGGCTTGCAGTGTGCATTCGCTCTGCAGCGTGATATCGCCCAGTTCCAGGCTGCCATCGGCGCGGGTGGGGATTTGCGTGGAAACCAGCAGGCCGCCGAAACCGGCGACGTCGGAGGAAATAGAATCCGCATCCGGATCTGGAACGAACGTGATGTCTGGGTTGCTCATGCAAAGCCTCATGCTGGAAAAGAAAAAAGACCGCCGCAGTTTATCGTCCATTGCTGCGCCGTTCCTGCATTCCTTTATCCGTGCGCTTGCAGCCCGCTGTTCCCAGCACTAAAGCCCCTGGGCCGGACGTTGGGCTGTCATCGCCGGTTCGAGGGGCGGTTGCGCGCCGTTCAGGCGTGCAGCCAGTTGCTGTGCCTGCTCCCATCCCAGCTCGGGCGCCAGCCAGTCGAGCGCATCTGCGGCGCTGAAGGCCAGTACCCGCTGCTGTTGATTGGCGATGTCGCCATACGTCACCAGGGCCAGGCCGTCACAGCCAAACGGGGTTTCGCTGGCCTGGGCCAGGGCGGCCAGGAAGATTGGGGTCGACTGCCGCGCGGTCGTATAGGTGAGCTGTTGCGCCTGGGAGGGTGAGGCGGGGGGCTGCGACTCATACCAGCCCTCCACGGCGACCAGTACGCGGCCTTCGTGCTTGATGGAATCGAAGACTTTGGAACGCATGACCAGATGCAAGGGCAGATGCGTGAGCGGCGGCATCGTTCCCACCGACCAGATGGGTGACCAGCCCCAGCGAACCTTGATGCACTCCAAGTGCCCACCGCGACGGCGAATGGCGCTGACCTGCATGTTTGGCTTGATCAGGCCGTGCCGCTCCTGGGCCTTGGGCGGCGTTGTCACGTACAGGTCCAGGGGCGTTGCGCTGGTTCCGAAACGGCTGCCGGAAGGGTCTCGCTGGGCGAAATACGCCAGGGAGTCTTTTGAAGAAACGTGTTGAACAAGACTGTCACACATAACGAAAACTCCCGGCAGTGAAACGCAAAGAAGCCTTGATGTACCCGCCGTTCAAGCCATGACGTCGAAGCGCGTCAGCGTGGCTTTCAGCGGTGTCATGTAGGTCCGAACCGTGGCGAAACGCTTGGTTCGAAAATCCTCGCGGCGTGGAGACGAGCGGCCCATTGGGGTGAATGCACGACCGCCATCGCGAGCGGGCTCGCTCCCACAATGGATTTGTGGTGGGGCGGGATTTTCAGCTACGCAGCCGAGCCTTTGTGGGAGCGAGCCTGCTCGCGATGGCGGTGTATCAGCTGGCGGGGAGGTTGGCCGTGCTGACGCCTTCGCGAGCAAGCCCGCTCCCACAGGGATTTGTGGTGGGGCGGGATTTTCAGCTACGCAGCCGAGCCTTTGTGGGAGCGGGCTTGCTCGCGATAGCGGTGTGTCAGCTTGCAGGGAGGTTGGCTATGCCGACGCCTTCGCGAGCAGGCTCGGTCCCATACCGTTGTGCATTGATGAAGTCCACGAAAGCCCTCAACGGCGAGGGCAGGTAGCGACGGCCGGGATAGTAAAGAAACGGTCCGGTAAAGCGCTGCCACCAGGGTTCGAGTACCGGTTCGAGGGCGCCGCTGTCCAGGTAGGGCCGTAGCCAGTCCTCGAACAGGTAGACGATCCCTAACCCGTCCACCGCAGCTTGCACCGACAGGTCCACTGCGCCGCCGATCCGGACGATCAACGGGCCGCTCGGGTCGACGCTGATGGTTTCGCCGTCACGTTCATACTCCCAGAGCGGCATCGCGCCACTGGGGAATTTGCCCCGAAGGCAGGCGTGCTTGAGCAGATCCCGAGGGTGTTCGGGGCGACCCCTGGCGTCGAGGTACGCCGGGGATGCGGCGGTTGCGAAGCGCTGAAGCCGTGGGCCGATGGGGAGGGCGATCATGTCCTGTTCCAGGCGCTCGTCGTAGCGAATACCGGCGTCACAACCGGCGGCGAGCATGTCGACGAAGCTCTCTTCGGCAATCACCTCCAGGCGGATGTCGGGATAGCTTTGCAAAAACGGCGTGATGAGCGCCGGCAACACCAGCCGGGCGGCGCTGACCGGAACGTTCAGCCGGAGGGTGCCGGAAGGTCGATCGCGAAAATCGTTGACCACGTCCATCGCCGCCTCGACTTCACCCAAGGCCGGGACGATGCGTTCCATCAACCGCGCACCGGCCTCGGTCGGCACCACGCTGCGGGTGGTGCGGTTGAGTAAACGCACGCCAAGCCGGCTTTCCATCCGGCGTACGGCATCGCTGAGGCTTGAGGCGGACTTGCCGCTCAGCCGCGCGCCTTCACGAAAACCCTTCGCGTTGACCACGGCCACAAAGGCCAGCAAGTCTTGAATATCCGTCGCCATTGTTCTCTCCGTCGTACAAGCCGTGCTGATTGCACCTGATTATCAATGAAGTGGTCAACGCCTATAGTCGGCTCACTTACATTGATCCGAGGGCCACGAGATGAACATTGCAGGCAAGGCAGGCACCTTTTTACTGGGTGATCGCACGATCAATCGCATGGGCTATGGCGCGATGCAATTGGCGGGGCCCCAGGTCTTCGGGCCGCCGAAAGATCCGGCGGCCGCCATCGCCGTGCTGCGCGAAGCACTGGCGAACGGGGTCAACCACATCGACACCGCGGACTTCTACGGGCCCCATGTCACCAACCGGCTGATCCGTGAAGCGCTGCACCCCTATGCCCAGGACCTGGTCATCGTCACCAAGGTCGGTGCCGTCCGCGGTGCCGATGCGTCCTGGAACCCGGCCCACAGCCCCGCCGAGCTGACCCGGGCGGTTCACGACAACCTGCGCAACCTGGGCGTGGAAGTCCTGGACGTAGTCAACCTGCGGGTGTGGGGTGACCTGCATTCGCCCTCGGAGGCTTCCATCGAAGAGTCGTTCACGACACTGGCCGAGTTGCAGCGCCAGGGCCTCATCCGTCACCTGGGCCTGAGCAACGTCACGGCCACGCAGGTCAAGCAGGCCCAGGGCATTGCCAAGGTGGTCTGCGTGCAGAATCACTACAACCTGACCCATCGCAACGACGAACAACTCATCGCCGACCTGGGCCGGCAGGGCATCGCCTACGTGCCGTTCTTCCCGTTGGGCGGCTTTACACCACTGCAATCGGAAAGCCTTTACAGCGTGGCGACACGCTTGCAGGCGTCGCCGCTGTGCGTGGCCCTGGCGTGGTTGCTGCAACGTGCGCCGAACATCCTGCTGATTCCCGGTACGTCGTCCCTGGCGCACCTGCGGGAAAACCTCACGGCGAGTGAGCTGACGATTCCTGCGCCGCTGCTCGCCGAGTTGAATGGGTTGGTCTAGACAGGCTGAAGGGCGTGCCGCCTAGCTCTGGCGTTCATCTATCTCGTTGCGATGGTGTTCCGGCCAGCTGTCGACCGGGTGGGCACGATCTTCGTTGAACATCTCCGTGAGCAGCGCGTTGGCGCGGCGGTAGGCGTCATGGCGGAACTTGAGGTCGTCTTCCGGCTGGGCGACGATTTCCTCCAGCATCTTGAGGTTCAGCCGCCGGAACTGATCCGCCCGTTCGCGCGCTTCGTAAGCCCCGACGCCCATGCGCTCCAGGGCACTGCGACCCAATGACAGCGCGCTCTCGAAAGTTTCGCGCTCGGCCGCCTCCACGCCCATCTGCCGCAGCGTAATGAGGTGTCCCATGTCCCGCGCGCGCACGATCAACTGCAACGCGGGAAAGTGCTCCTGGGCCAGCCGGGTCAGCGTCAGGTTGTCTTCCTGATCGTCGATCGCATTGATCAGCACCACCGCTTGGGCCGCGCCAGCGGCATGCAGCAAGTCGAGGCGCGTGGCATCGCCATAAAAGACTTTCACGCCGAATTTGCGCAGTGTCTCGATGTTGTCAGGGTCGTGATCCAGTACCACCACCTCGACACCGCAGGACATCAACAGGCGTCCGGCGATCTGTCCGAAACGGCCGAACCCGGCGATGATCACCCGCGGATTCTGCTGGTCGACAAGGTCCGATTCGCGTTTGTTTTTCTGGGTGACCGACTCGAATCGACCCAACAACAGGATCAACAACGGCGTCAGGCACATGGACAGGGCCACCGCCAGGGTCAGGCTCTTGCCCCACGGGTCGGTCAAGATCCCGGCCACGGTCGCCGCGCCAAACACGACGAAGGCGAATTCACTGCCCTGGCCCAGCAACACCGCCTGCCAGGAGCGCTGGCCGGCGGGGACGTTGAGGAACCGGCCCGCCAGCTTGATCACCAGCAGTTTGATCAGGATGAAACCCAGGGTCAGGGTGATCACTTTCAGCGGTGCGTTGACCAGCGTGCCGAAATCGATCGACATGCCGACGCCGATGAAGAACAGACCCAACAACAGGCCTTTGAACGGTTCGATGTCGCTTTCCAGGGCATGGCGGTATTCGGAGCTGGCTAGCAGCACCCCGGCGAGGAACGCGCCCATGGCCATCGACAAACCGGCTTCCTCCAATAGAAAGCCGAAGCCGAACACCAGAAAAAGCGCAACGGCACTGAATATTTCCCGCAAGCCCGAGCGTGCCGCGAAGCGCAGCAGCGGCCGCGTCACGTAGCGCCCCAACAGCACGACGATGGCGACGGCGGCGACGATTTTGCCAATCGATAGCAACAGCGCGGTGCCCGACGGGGTGTCGCCGTGGGCCGACAACAGCGGGATCATCGCCACCAGCGGAATCGCCGCGATGTCCTGGAACAACAGCACGGCAAAGCTGCTGCGGCCAACGGCGGTGGCGGTCAGGTTGCGTTCGCTCATGGCCTGCATGGCGATGGCCGTGGAGGACAGGCTCAGGGTCAGGCCGACCAGCAGCGCCGCGGTCCAGTTCAGGCCAAGGGCCGCGCAGAACAAGCCAATGGCGGCGCCACAGGCGAGCATTTGCAGGGCACCGCCACCGAACACCATCCGGCGCAGGGCCCAGAGCCGTTTGGGGTCGAGCTCAAGGCCGATGATGAACAGCATCAGGACCACGCCGATTTCAGCGAACTCCAGGATCGCCTTGACATCGGTAATCAGCTTCAACCCCCACGGGCCGATGACGCACCCGGCCAGCAGGTAACCCAATACCGGGCCCAGCCCCAACCGGACGGCAATCGGCACAATCAACGCCGCCGAGCCCAGGTAAATGAGCATTTCAATCAGGCTGTGCGTCTCCATTTCAATCTTCCTTCCAAGCGGTCAGGCGGGCGCCATAGTGTTCGATTTGTGCATGTTGGGCGTCAGGGTCGGCGGCATAGGCGCCATGCACGACCACCGGCTCCAACCAGCGCATGCCGCAGTAAATGGCCGTGGCGTGGAGGGGTTGGGCCAGCGCGGCAAAACCCGGATAGTCGCCGATCGCAAAGTGCGCTTGATCGCCACCGGTAGTGACGGCCCACAGCAGGCGCTTGTCTTTGAGGGCGACGGCGCCTCTGCCGTAGGCCCAGCCGTGGGTGAAGACTTTATCGATCCACAGTTTCAACAGGGGCGGGGTGCTGTACCAGTACATCGGGTGCTGGAGCACCACAAGATCGGCTTGTTCCACCGCACGCTGTTCCGCCTCGACGTCGATATCGAAATTGGGATAGAGCTCGTAGAGCGAACGTATGACCACGTCCGGGTTGTTCGACACTCGCTTGAGCATCAACTGGTTGACCCGCGATTTGTCGGGGTAGGGGTGCGCATAAATGATAAGAATCATCGGTGAACTCCTTAGTGTTCAGTGGGCTCCGTCGATCCTTGTCTGTCGTGAACGCGAGCGATGGCATTGAGTCGAGCGATATAGAAAAGCGCCTTCCCGGGGCAGCGTCGAGGCCGGAAAGGCCGGACATCCTACCGAGGAAGGCGCTGATTGTTTAGAGCGGATCGTTACATCGGGGGGCTTCAGCCAAGCGGTAGCGAGACCCGTGCCTCCAACCCGCCACTCCGACGATTGCCCAGGGTCAGTGTCCCGCCATGCTCCAGCACCGTCGCCCGGGCCGCCGACAGGCCTAGCCCGACGCCGCCGGTGTGCTTGTTGCGAGAGCCTTCGATGCGAAAGAACGGCGCGAAAACCTGCTCAAGGTATTGGGCGTCGATGCCGGGCCCGCGGTCCAGGATGCGAATGTCCACCCGCTGGGCGTCGGCTTCGAGGCGAACCGTCGGCTCGCCGCCATATTTGATCGCGTTGTCGATCAGGTTGACCAAGGCGCGTTTGATGCCAATGGGCCGGCCGACATAAACCAGGCGCTGGGCACCTTCGAATGAGACCTCGGTGCCGGCGTCCTTGAGGTCATCGACGATGGTGTGCAGCAGCTCGGCCAGGTCGAAGGCAGTGGCATGTTCAAGCCGGGCGTCGTCGCGGAAGAACTCCAGGGCGGAGTTGATCATCGCCTGCATTTCATCGACGTCCCTGAACAGCCGGGATTGCTGCTCGGCATCCTCGATGAACTCGCCACGCAGGCGCATGCGGGTCAAGGGCGTGCGCAGGTCATGGGAGATGGCGGCGAGCATCTGGGTGCGATCCTCGATGAAGTGCTTTAGCTGGGCCTGCATGGCATTGAAAGCGAGGATCGCCTGACGGATTTCATGGGGGCCGACGACGGGGATAGGTGGTGCCTTGTGATCCACGCCGAAGCGCCTGGCGCCTTCGGCAAAGCGTTGCAAGGGCGCTGCCAGGTGTCGCGTGGCGATCAGTGCGACGATAATCGTCGACACCAGGATCAGCGCCAGCATGATCAGGTTGCGCTTCCATTCCTCCAGCCCCCAACTGCGCGCAGGCAGGGAAAACATGACCCACGAGTGGTCGGTCAATTCGATCATCGCGGCGTAGCGTGCGCCGGGCTGGCCAGCGGGCCAATCGCTTGGCTCATAGCCCTCGATCCTCGCGTCGGGCCGGCCCAACTGTTGGCGCAAGCGCAGTGCGCCATCGCTGTATTCGGGGTCGTCGATCACTGGCAGCTTGGCTTCTTCATGGCGTTGGAGCCATTGCGTGTTGAAGGTCTGGTCACTGGCCGTCCTGGCAATGGTGGGTCGTTGTTCGGGCGTTGCCGAGTCGATGATGCGGGTGATGGCGGCGATCTTTTCAATCAGGCCGGTTTCCATCAGGGGCGGGCGGGCCCAGGCATCAGTCAGTTGGCTGAACAGCGCGTTCAGGGCCAGCAACGTGAGCATGGCAACCAGGGTGGTCAGGGCGATCCAGCGCGCCAGCGTATCCCATGGCCGTCGAGTGCATTTCATCGCTTCACCACATGGGGGCTGAACAGGTAGCCGCTGTTGCGCACGGTGCGGATCATCGACGCGCCGGTGAGGTCGGTCTCCAACTTGCGTCGCAAGCGGCTGACCTGGACATCAATGCTGCGGTCGAACGCCTCGAAGGTTTCGCCGCGCGCCAGGTCCAGCAACTGCTGGCGGGTCAGCACCCGACGCGGGTGTTCGGCGAAGACCAGCAGCAGTTCGAATTCTCCGGCGGACAGCGGGATCATGACCTTGTCCGGTGAGCGCAGTTCGCGCCGGGTGACGTCCAGCTGCCAGTTTTCGAACTCCAGGATGGGCCGGGATGAGTCGCTCAACGTACCCCTGGCTTCCCCGGTACGCCGGAGCACGGCGCGCACCCGGGCCAACAGTTCCCGGGCGTCGAAGGGCTTGGTCAGGTAATCGTCCGCCCCCAGCTCCAGGCCGACGACGCGATCACTCAATTCGCCCATGGCGGTGAGCATGATGATGCCGACCGTGTGCTCGGTTCGCAGGCGTTGGCAGAGCACCAGGCCGTTGTCGCCCGGCAGCATGACGTCGAGGATGATGAGGTCCGGCACCCGACGCTCCACCGCCTGCCACAAGGCGTTGCCGTCGGCGGCCACATCCACGCTATAGCCATGTTGTTCGAGGAACTTGCGCAAGAGGGCGAGGACTTCGAGGTCATCGTCCACCAGTAATAAATGGCTCACGGTGGGCACGCAGGGTAATGAATACAGGAGGGGATACTAGGGTCAATCCGGGGCCTGCGTCATATATTTCAATCCGGCAATAAAGTTGCCGGCGGGCAATATGCTGGAAATCTGCGGGCAAAAAAACAGCGGCAGGATGGCCGTTGATGTCGGTCAGTTAAAAAGTAGTCGGTCCTATACAGAACCTGTGGCGAGGGGATTTATCCCCGCTGGGTTGCGAAGCGACCCTCAAATCAGACATCCCAGAGTGTCTGGTTTATTGAGTCGATAGTTTTGGGGCTGCTTCGCAACCCAGCGGGGATAAATCCCCTCGCCACAAGAGCTGTGTCTGGCATCGGTTCTTTAGTTGACCGGTATCGCCTCCATTCCTCGCCGAGATAACCCCGTATGCCGATCACCAAGCCCGCTCCGTTGTTCGTTCGCTCCACCGTCGTGGTTGTATTGGCGGCACTCGCCAGCGGTTGCTCCAGCACGCCCGCTGCGAAACCAGGCTCGTGTGAAAGCGCGGCCTACACCGTTCACGATCCCGCGGAACCGGTCAACCGCGGCATCTTCGCGTTCAACCGAACCGTGGATGACTATGCGCTGGCCCCGGTGGCCCGTGGTTATCGCAAGCTGCCGGAGGTGTTCCAGGGCGGCGTCCACAACTTCGTGGCGAACTTCGGCGAGCCCAAGGTGTTCATCAACGACCTGCTGCAAGGCAACGCCCAACGCTCGGTCAACACACTGGGCCGTTTCGTCATCAACACCACGGCGGGTATCGTCGGGTTGATCGACGTGTCGGGCAAGCTGGGTATCGAGCGCCACAAGGCCGATTTCGGCCAGACCTTCGGCGTCTGGAACGTCGCGCCCGGGCCGATCGTGGAGCTGCCTCTGCTGGGCAGTGCCAACCTGAGAGACGCGACGGGCGAAGTGCTGAGTTTCGCCGTCGACCCGTTCGGCGACAACAGCAGCACCGTCGAGACCCTGGGTACGATCAACACCGTCGGCGGCATTGTCGATGGTCGCGCCGAGGCATTGCCTCTGACGGACAAGTTGCAGACCCAACCGGATTACTACTCGGCGCTTCGCGATGCAACGGCGCAGCGGCGTGCCAATTTTGTTGCGCAGGGGAAGTTGGGGGCGGTTGTGCAGGATAATCCGTTGTGCCAAGGAGCAGAGGCCGGCGATGAGTAACGCGGCGCTGGTCTTGCAACGGCGTATAAAACAGCTTGGCCAGGATGCGTTGCATTGTCGTGAAGTTGAGCTGCGGCTGACCGAGGATGGCCGGTATGTGCTGCTCAGTCGCTACGTCGAGGTGTACCACCACGCGAAGGCCAGCGAGTGTGCGGTTCGTCATTACCGGGTACCACTGGCGGGCATGATTCGCTGGATGGTCAATCACGCAGAGGAGACGAGTGGCTAGTCCGTTCAATACTGCAGATCGTAGAGCACCGGATAATGGTCGCTGCGCAACGCTTGCCCCCTGAAAATGCGCAGCACCTCATCGTGCCCCCGCACCTTGAGTTCTTCGGCATTGCGGATCACTTTGCGCTCATGAAGCCAGGATTTCTTGATCTGCACCGCAGCGTCGCAATATCCACGCGCCACTACGCCTTCATGGACGTAGGCATAGTCCAGTTGTGAGGGGATGGCGAAATCACCGTAGCCCAGGTCGCCACTCTGAAGGCTCGAGACGTATTGGTCGATAGGCGTATAGAAGCGACTCACCTCGTCCAGTCTCTTGTATTCTTTTTTGGCCTGGGTTTCGGTGGAGCGGATGGTGATATGCGTGAATCCGCTGCCTTCGGGGAACACGGCGTTCATCCTGGTTGCGCCACGGTAAGCGGAGATGGTCTTGGGGGCCGAACTGTAGGGGGTATTGAGGTCGCCGCCGAAAAATACCAGCCGTTGAAAGCCGCCTTCCTGGATAGAACCCAGTTCCTGCATGTCACCCAGTATCTGCGGCCAGGCGTTCTTTGAAGCATTGGCATGGCAGAAGGCGAATGTGTTGCCTTTATCGTCGGTCAGTAACAACGTGGCGCGCCTGGCTTCCGGGCCCAGCGGCCAAATGTAGCGCTCCCTGAATTCGTTGGCCCTGTCCGTGCGCACAAAAACCATGGAACCCAGTGTGGTGCTTTTGCGCACGCCACCGTCTTGGTCCAAGGATGACTTGAGGACGTATTGCTGGTTCAGGTCATTGACCAGACGATCATTGGGGTTGCCGGTGCTGCCCACTTCGAATAGGGCGACAATGTCCGGGTTGTCCTGTTGCAGGACCAGTTTGAGCGTGGCCAGTTTTTCCTGGTAGGCATCGCTCATCTTGCCGCCGGCCTGGTTGTTCAGGTGCTGGGTATTCCAGATCAGGATTTTGCACTTGGCCACGGCGTCCGCTCCATGATTGCTGCGCCGCAGCAGTATAGATCAAGGTGATGCGGTGGTGGGCAAGGCCCTGAAAAGTGCTTCGATCCGACCGGTGGGCAGGTTTTTTCCTGCTTTCGGGCAGACTGCTAGACTTTATCGTCCAGTCCCTTTCGGAGAGCCGGAATGAATAATAAAAACAGGATTTGTCTCTGGTACGACGGCACCGCCCAGGAAGCGGCAGAATTCTACGCAAGAACCTTTCCCGACAGCGCGGTGAACGCCATCCATCATGCCCCGGGCGATTATCCATCGGGCAAACAGGGCGATGTGATCACGGTGGAGTTCACGGTGATGGGCATCCCTTGCGTCGGCCTCAATGGCGGGCCGGCATTCAAGCACAGCGAGGCCTTTTCATTCCAGATTGCAACCGATGACCAGGCGGAAACGGACCGCTTGTGGAACGCGATCATCGACAACGGCGGCGAGGCGAGCGTCTGCGGCTGGTGCAAGGACAAGTGGGGGCTGTCGTGGCAGATCAGCCCCCGCGTGCTGCTCGAAGCCGTCGCCAGTGCCGATAAAGCCGCCGCCAAGCGTGCCTTCGAGGCCATGATGACGATGACCAAGATCGACATTGCCGCGATTGAAGCAGCGGTGAAAGGCTAGCCGGCGACCCACACCATCCCTGTGGGAGCGAGCCTGCTCGCGATGACGACAGCACAGCCAATATTGATACTGACTGACCCACCGCTATCGCGAGCAGGCTCGCTCCCACATTGAATGAGGGGGGTGACTTCGATTTTTCGACTTGCACAAATCCCCCTGTGGGAGCGAGCCTGCTCGCGATTGACGGCGGCACAGCCCAACATTGATGCACGCTGACCTACAGGCTGGTTTCAGGCAACCTGGCAATCACCTTGATCTCGAACTGAAAACCATACAGCCACGTCACGCCCACCGCTGTCAGTGTCGGATGCGGTGCGTTGCCCCAGAACTCGGGCACGACGCTCCAGACCCGCTCGAAGGTCGACTGGGGATCGACCATGAAGACCGTGACGTCGACCACATCGTCAAAGCTGCAATCGGCGGCCGCCAGAATCGCCTTCAGGTTGGTGAACGCCTGCCGGACCTGAGCCTCCAGATCAGGCTCTGGCGAGCCGTCTTCGGTGCTGCCGACTTGCCCCGAGACGAACAGAAAGCCATTGGACCGAATCGCCGGCGAGTAGCGATTGCGCTCATACAGTGCCTGGCGTCCAGGCGGGAAAACCACATCGCGTTGTTTCATGAATACCTCCAAAGAGTGGGTTCCAAACGATGAATTCACTCTAGGGGCTTGTCTGCGCGCGATAAACGAGCAACCTTGGCGATCACTGTTTGTAGAATCCAAACAATCGGATCGACACCCGAGGCAGAAATGGATCGTTTTGATGCGATGCAAGCGTTCGTTCGAGTGGTGGAGGCGGGCAGCTTCACCAAGGCCGCTGATACCCTGCACATGAGCAAGACCACCGTGACCCAACTGGTGCAGCAGCTCGAGGCACGGTTGCGGGTCAAGTTGCTCAACCGCACCACGCGCAAGGTCAACGTCACCGCCGACGGCGCGGTTTATTACGAGCGGGTGATCCGGCTGTTGGCCGACATGGACGATGCCGAGACCAGCCTGTCCGGTGCGCAAGCGCTGCCCCGGGGCCGGCTGCGGGTGGATGTGCCGAGCCCGCTGGCCGCTCTGATCCTGATACCGGCCTTGCCGGCGTTCTATGAGCGATACCCGGACATCCAGATCGACATGGGCGTCAGTGATCGCATCGTCGACTTGATCGATGAAAACGTCGATTGCGTGGTGCGCGGCGGTGAGTTGAGGGATCAGTCGCTGGTCGCCCGACGCGTCGGCGATCTCGCCCTCGGCGTTTTCGCCGCCCCGAGCTACCTGGCACGGTTTGGCCAGCCCGCGCATCCGCGAGAGCTGGAAGATTCGCACCATCGCACCGTGGGTTTCCTGTGGGCACGCACCGGCAAATCCTTGCCCTACGCCATGCGCCGTGACGGTGAGCTGCTTCACGTCAAAGGGCGCTACGCGTTGGCCATCGATGACGGTAACGCCTACCTCGCGGCCGGTTTGGCGGGGCTGGGCGTGCTCTGGCTGCCCGAATACATGTCCCGGCGTCACCAGGCGCAAGGTGAGCTGGTGCCGCTGTTCGAAGACTGGCAGCTCGAGCCGATGCCGCTTTATCTGGCCTATCCCCCGAACCGCCACGTCAGTGCCAAGCTACGGGTGTTCATCGATTGGGTTGTGGAACTGATGGCGCAGCACGCGCCTATCATGGATCGACATGTATCGTGAAACCCGACTGGCCGGTTTTAGAGGAGACACACCATGGACCGATTCACTGGCGGCTGCCTGTGCGGCAACGTGCGTATCGAGGCCTCGGGGCGCCCGTATCGCGTTGGCCTCTGTCATTGCCTCGACTGCCGCAAGCATCACGGCGCACTCTTCTACGCCGCAGCGGTGTTCCCCCAGGACGCGGTGACGATCGAGGGGGAAACACGGGATTACGCCGGGCGCTTTTTCTGCCCGCGCTGTGGCTCGTCGGTGTTCGCCCGTACCGGCGACGAAATTGAAGTGAACCTGGGCACGCTGGACGCCCCCGATCAACTGATGCCCACCTACGAAAGCTGGACCGTGCGCCGCGAATCATGGCTGCCGGCGTTTCCGTTCAGCCGACACTACGCCCAAGATCGCGAGGGCACGGGGCGGTTCGAGGAGTAGGGCGCTCACTCGAAGCCGACAATCGCCTTGATCTCCAGATATTCCTCGAACCCGTGGACCCCGTACTCACGGCCATTGCCCGAGCGCTTGTAGCCGCCAAACGGCGCCATCGGGTTCCACGCCGGGTAGTTCAACAGCACTTGCCCGGAGCGAATACGTGAGGCAACGCTGCGCGCCTGTCCAAGGTCCTGGCCCTGGACATGAGCGCCCAGCCCATAGACAGTGTCGTTGGCGATGGCGACGGCTTCATCCACCGTGTCATAGGGGATGATGCACAGCACCGGGCCGAAGATTTCTTCCTGGGCGATGCGCATGGCGCTGTCCACCTGTGAGAAAACCGTGGGGCGGGTGTAGAAGCCCTGTTCAAAACCCTCCGGCCGCCCCGGGCCACCGCAGACAAGCTTGGCGCCCTCGTTCAAGCCCACTTCGATCATGACCTGCACGCGATTGAACTGGGCCTCGTTGGCGATGGGCCCGAGCACGGTTTCTTCCAATTGCGGATCGCCCACGATGATCGCGTTGGCGGTCGCGGCCGCCAACGCCTCGACTTCCGCCAAGCGGTTCCTGGGCACGATCATTCTGGTTGGCGCGCTGCATGATTGGCCGACGTTGCGAAACGCCGACATCACCCCCGGCGGCACGGCCTTGGCGAAGTCGGCGTCGGGCAGCAGCACGTTCGGCGACTTGCCGCCCAACTCTTGCGTCACGCGTTTCACTGTCGGGGCGGCGGCCTGGGCCACCAGCGCTCCGGCGCGGTTCGAGCCGGTGATGGAGATCATGTCGATGTCGGGATGCGCCGCCATGGCCGCGCCGACTTCGGCACCGCTGCCGTTCACCAGGTTGAAGACACCCGCCGGAAGGCCTGCGTCATGCACCAGTTGGGCGAAGAGCAGGGCGCTCAGGGGTGACAATTCGCTGGGTTTGAGCACCACTGTGCAGCCGGCGGCAATCGCCGGGGCGACTTTGGCGGTGATTTGGTACAGCGGCCAGTTCCACGGCGTGATGAGGCCGCAGACGCCAATGGGTTCGCGTTGAATGGCGGTACCATTCTCGACGTTCTGGAAGCGATAGGTGGACAACACATCACGGGCCACCCGAACGTGCTCGGCTGCCAGCGGCACTTGCATGGCCCGGGCGAAGCTGATGGCCGCGCCCATTTCCAGCGAGAGTGCCTGGGCCAATGCCTCTTTGCGCTCAAGGAGCAGTTCATGGATCTTTCCAAGGATCGCCACGCGGGCATCCACCGAAGTTGCCGACCAGCCGGGAAACGCTGCGCGAGCCGCCGCCACGGCCCGCTCAACGTCCTCGCTTGAGCCCTGGGCGACTTCGGTGATGACCGCCTCGGTAGCCGGATTAATCACCGCCAGCGTGGCCGGATGGGCCGGGGGCTGCCAACCGCCATTGATATAAAACTGCCGGTACGCAGGCGTGTCGTTCGAGAATTGGGTGGTCATCCAACGGGCTCCCATAGAGCGGTGATAGCGCTGCCGGCAACAGATCGTGATGCCGTTTTTCTTCTCGATAAACTAACAAAGCGGCCCTGATGGGATATGCCGTTCTCAAGCCTGGCAAAGAAGAATCTGCTGTATCTGCCGGGCTAACTTCGCAAAAAACACAGAGGCGTCGGTTCAGGGCCAAAAAGTGTCCAACGGCACGGCTTCGTCGAATTGTCCGGCCAGCCTCGCCCCCAAGGCCCCAGCGGTGATCATCAGTTGCTCGGCAATGAACAGTCGGCCGTCGGTGGTGGTCACGTGGAATTCGCCGTTCACCTTATGGACGTTGGTGACTTCCGCGCGTTCGCCGATGCCGGCTCCAGCCCGTGTCGCCGCCGATAATCAGTACATGCTTTTTTCTGGTTTCATGATGTGCTCTCACTCCCCGCCAGCGCTTCGATTTCAATCAAGTACCCATGGTGCAACGCCGGCACGGGCACCACCGCGCGCGCAGGCCGGTGTTCGCCCAGATAACGGGCGTAGAGCCGGTCGAAAGCCGGCCAGTGTTCGATGCCGGCGACATAGACCGTCACTTTCAGCAGGTCGCTGGGACGACGGCCTGCCGCGCGGAGAATCGCCATCAGGTTGTCCAGGGCGATGGCGGCTTGTACCTCGAACGGTTGGTCGACACTGTGGCTGCCATCGGCGCGTACCGGCAGTTGTCCGGACACATACAAGACCCCCTGGTGCGACACCGCCTGGGTGTAGTGTCCGCCCGCCGCGGCGGCTTGGTCTGTGTGAATCAACTCGATCTCACCAGCCATGCAGGCGACTCCAGGTATGCACCTGGCCCGAGGCATCGCAGGCGCGGTAATCAGGGAACTGTGCGCCGGTGGCGCAGGCGTGGTTGGGCAAGATGCGCAGGCGACTGCCAATGGGAAAACGCTCGGTGATATCGATGTCCCCGCCCTTTGAAAGGGTGATGATGCCGTGTTCCTGGTTGGCGCTGGAGAGCAGGGCGCCTTCGATCCAGTCGCTGGCTTCGCTGCACACCTGTCCGTAGCCGAAGTCCCGCTGCTGACGTTGCGTGCCTCGATCACGACTCATGGCCATCCACCCGGCATCAGTGATGATCCAGCCTTTGTCCCGCTGATGGCCGATGACGGTGGTCAGCACGCTCAGCGCCAATTCATCCGCCCGGCAAACGCCGATGTTGTGCATCATCAGGTCGAAGAACACATAGACGCCGGCGCGGACCTCGGTCACGCCTTCCAGGTTCAGCGCCGACAATGCCGTGGGTGTCGAGCCGATGCTGACCTGCGGGCAGGCCAGTCCGGCTGCGCGGATGCGTTGGGCGGCGCTGACGCACAGGTGGCGTTCCTGTTCGGCCAGGGCCTGCAGCGCCTGGGGGGTGTCGAGTTCATAGCTGGAGCCGGCGTGGGTCATCACGCCGCACAGCTGCATGCCGCCTTCGTTGAGTCTGCGGGCGATCTCGATGAGGGCATCGTCCTCGACCCGCAGGCCGGAGCGATGGCCATCGCAATCGATCTCGATCCAGACCTCGAAACGTTCGTCGTGCTGCTGGCCGAAATCGATGATCGCCTGGGCGGCGGCCAGACTGTCGGTCAGAAGGCTCAGCCGACAGCCGTTGCGCCTGAGTGCCAGGGCCTGGGGCAGTTTGCCGGGCGCTATAGCGACAGCATAAAAGATGTCCTGGATGCCGGCGGCGAAACAATGCTGGGCTTCCTTCAAGGTGGAAACCGTGACGCCGCTGGCGCCTGCCTCCATCTGCGCCTGGACCACCGGCAGGCATTTACTGGTCTTGATGTGGGGACGCAGGCGCACACCCACGTTGTCCATGCGTTGCTGCATACGCTGGATATTGCGCTGCATTCGCGGCACATCGATGAGTGCGACGGGGGTGTCGAGAGAGGCAATGGAGGCTGGCATGGGCAAGGCTCGGAGGTTGAAGACAGGCTCGACTCTACTCAGTCATCGTAAAGCCGTGGTTCAATGTGGTGTCATCAATCATTAAGTTGAACTGAATGATCAGCCTCGAAGACCTGCGTATGGCCGTGACCCTGGCGCGTTCCGAATCATTGAGCGCCGCCGCCAGGGCGCTCAATGTTTCGCCGCCCGCACTGTCCATGCGCTTGCGCAAACTGGAGGCGCTGCTCGGCCTGACCCTGGCCAATCGTGATGCCCGGCGCCTGAGCCTGACCGCCGATGGTGAGCGCTTTTCCCGGCAGAGTGCGCTGTTGCTGGAGCAATTGGAGGCACTGCCCGAGTCCTTCAAGCAGCAGGATGATCGGCTGGTCGGCACCCTCAGGCTGGCGGCGCCGTTTGGGTATGGACGACAACACATTGCGCCGCTATTGGCTCGTTTTGCCAGGTTGCATCCGCAGCTGTGCCTGCATCTGGATCTGCGGGAAACGCCCTGGCCCGACCGTCATGACAGCGACGCGGTGATTCACATCGGCACCCTCAGCGACAGCCTCTGGGTTGCCCGGCCTCTTACGCAGAACGATCGGTGGTTATGTGCGAGTCCTGCGTACCTGGAGCAGCACGGCACGCCGTCATCGCCTGAGCAACTCGCCGAACACCGCTGCATTTGCATTCGTGAGAACGATGAAGATGTCACGCTGTGGCACCTGCGTAATGAGTACGGGCGCAAGACCCTGCGGATCAAACCGGCTTTATTGAGCAACGACGGCAGCGTGGCCCGGCGCTGGGCGGAGCAAGGCCTGGGCTTGGTGCTGCGTTCGCAGTGGGACGTCAGTAAAGCCATCGCCGACGGCCGCCTGGTGCGGGTGCTTGCCGATTGGCAATTCGACAGCGCCCCGATCAACCTGCTGGTGCCCTCGCGCAAACTGCGCAGCGCGCGGGTACAGGCGTTGGTGAGCTTTCTTGAGGCTGAGTTGAAAGCCTGAGCAAAAGGTTCCTTACAGACCCACCGCCATCGCGAGCAGGCTCGCTCCCACAGGGAATTTGTGGTGGATACCGGTCTTGCGGACCAACCCAAGACTAATGTGGGAGCGGGCTTGCTCGCGGATACAGCAGCACATTCAACATCACTGCAAGCTGCCCTACCGCTTTCGCGAGCAAGCCCGCTCCCACAGGGGATTTGTGGTGGATAGCAGTCTTGCGGACCAACCCAAGACTAATGTGGGAGCGGGCTTGCTCGCGGATACAGCAGCACATTCAACATCACTGCAAGCTGCCCCACCGCTTTCGCGAGCAAGCCCGCTCCCACAGGGAATTTGTGGTGGATGCCGGTCTTGCGGACCAACCCAAGACTAATGTGGGAGCGGGCTTGCTCGCGGATACAGCAGCACATTCAACATCATTGCAAGCTGCTCCACCGCTTTCGCGAGCAGGCTCGCTCCCACAGGGAATTTGTGGTGGATGCCGGTCTTGCGGACCAACCCAAGACTAATGTGGGAGCGGGCTTGCTCGCGAATACAGCAGCACATTTAACATCACTGCAAGCTGCTCCACCGCTTTCGCGAGCAAGCCCGCTCCCACAGGGGATTTGTGGTGGATGCCGGTCTTGCGGACCAACCCAAGACTAATGTGGGAGCGGGCTTGCTCGCGGATACAGCAGCACATTCAACATCACTGCAAGCTGCTCCACCGCTTTCGCGAGCAGGCTCGCTCCCACAGGGGATTTGTGGTGGATACCGGTCTTGCGGACCAACCCAAGACCAATGTGGAAGCGGGCTTGCTCGCGGATACAGCAGCACATTCAACATCACCGCAAGCTGCCCCACCGCTTTCGCGAGCAAGCCCGCTCCCACAGGGGATTTGTGGTGGATACCGGTCTTGCGGACCAACCCAAGACCAATGTGGAAGCGGGCGTGCTCGCGAATACAGCAGCACATTCAACATCACTGCAAGCTGCTCCACCGCTTTCGCGAGCAAGCCCGCTCCCACAGGGGATTTGTGGTGGATACCAATCATGCGACCGCCCAAGATCCCCTGTGGGAGCGAGCCTGCTCGCGATGGCGGCAGCCCATCGAACAAAGATGCCGAAGCTGCTCGCGACGGGCGTAGATTCTGCCGCAAACGACCCTTTGCAGACCCGTTTGGCGCACCATAACTGCCCGCAAACCCACAGAAACACGGGCACAGCGCCCACGCCTGGAGCATCCCGCAAAGTCTGCTGAGCGAGCCCTGCAAAACGGTGGTTTGTACCAAGCAGCCGGTATTTTTAACGATTTATCCACGGTCTCATGGTGTTGTAATGAAAACGTGATGCAGCGTTGCAGCGAAGCTTCACGAACGGCATCAATGTTTGCCTCGGCATGTCTTCAACAACAATCCAGGACCGCACTCATGAGCTTTCTTCGACCCAAGTACATCACCTTCGACTGCTACGGCACGTTGACCAATTTCCAGATGGGCAGCATGACCCGCGAGCTGTTCGCCGACCGTGTCGATGCCGGGCAGATGGACCAGTTCGTCAAGGATTTCTCCGCTTATCGCCTGGACCAGGTGATGGGTGAATGGCGGCCCTATGATGAAATCATCAAGACCTCTCTGATGCGGGTCTGCAAGCGTTGGGGCGTCGAGTATCGCGGCGAAGGCCAGCTCTATTACGACGCCGTTCCAACCTGGGGCCCCCACGCCGATGTACCGGCGGGCCTGTCGAAAATCGCCGACAAGATCCCCCTGGTGATTTTTTCCAACGCGATGGACGAGCAGATCATGTCCAACGTCGAAAAGCTCGGCGCGCCTTTCCATAAAGTCTTCACCGCCCAGCAGGCCCAGGTCTACAAGCCGCGCCTGGCCGCCTTTGAATTCATGCTCGATAACCTCGGCTGCGGGCCGGAGGATGTCCTGCATGTGTCGTCGAGTTTTCGCTACGACCTGATGTCGGCCCACGACATGAAGATCAAGAACAAAGCCTTTGTGGCCCGTGGTCACGAACAACCGGCCAATGCCGTGTATGGCTACCACCAGATCCCGGACATCGGCGGGTTGGCCGCGCTGGTCGGGCTCTGAGTCTCGACGCACGCTTGAAGGCGAAAGGGGTTAGACATGGGCAGTGAGTCCTATTGGCTCGACACCGCACCGGCGTTCACCGGTGCCCAGCTCGGCGGATTGCCCGGGCAGGTCGATGTCGCCATCGTCGGTGGCGGCTTCACCGGCCTGGCTGCGGCCCGGGCCTTGGCCTTGAAGGGGGCCAGCGTGGCGGTGCTGGAAGCGGGCAGGGTGCTTGGCGAAGCGTCAGGGCGCAACGGCGGGCATTGCAGTACCGGCGTGGCCCAGGACTACGCGGCGCTCACCGCCAGCCTCGGCGCCGACAAGGCACGGGCGTATTACCAGGCCTATGAAAGTGCCGTGCAGAGCGTGGTCTCGCTGGTGGAGCAGGAGGGGATTGCCTGCGACCTCAAGCGCAACGGCAAGCTCAAGCTGGCCGCCAAGCCGATGCACTACGAAGGGTTGGCGCGCACCTGCGAATTGATCCGCAAGGAAGTCGATGCCGAGGTCGAGTTGCTGTCGGCCCAGGAGACGCGGGCGGAAGTCAATTCGGCGCAGTTTCACGGTGGCCTGTTGCAGCGCAATGGTGTGCAGATGCACGTCGGGCGTTTCGGCATCGGCCTGGCCGAAGCCGCTGCCCGTCACGGTGCGTTGATCTTCCAAGGGGTGACGGTGCAGGACTGGAAGGCCAGTGCCGGCGGTTATCGGGTCAACACCAGCAAGGGAACGCTGCAAGCCTCGCAGATCCTGTTGGCGACCGGCGCCTGTCAGCAGGGCGGCCTGGGCTGGTATCGGCGGCGGATCGTACCGGTGGGCAGTTTCGTGGTTGCCACCGAGGTACTGCCCCAGGCGCTGATCGACAGCTTGCTGCCGGCGCGGCGCTCTTATGTCACCAGCCGGATGATCGGTAACTACTTTCGCCTGACCCCGGACAATCGCCTGCTGTTTGGCGGCCGCGCGCGGTTTGCCATGTCCGACAGCGTTTCCGACGCCAAGAGCGGCAAGGTGCTGCAAGCGGCGATGGTGCAGATGTTCCCGCAGTTGGCGAACACCCGGATCGACTATTGCTGGGGCGGCCTGGTGGACATGACGTCCGATCGCCTGCCCCGGGCCGGCCAGCATGGCGGGGTTTATCACTCCATGGGCTACAGCGGCCATGGTGTGCAGATGTCGGTGCACATGGGGCAGGTCATGGCCGAGGTCATGGCCGGCAAGGTCGAGGCCAACCCTTGGCGTGAGCTTGACTGGCCAGCCATCCCCGGACACTTCGGCAAGCCCTGGTTCCTGCCGCTGGTAGGCGCGTACTACCGCCTGCAGGACTACCTGCACTGAGTTGCAGGGTGTTGTTTGGCGTTTCAACACATTGCGTTAATCGTGCGCAATCGAGCCCTATCATTTTCCGAAAGGTAGAACTGACATGAGTGACAATAAAAACGGCATCAAAGACCAGTTGATCACCGGTACAGAAAGTCTGCGTGTTTTCGAAGGGCTCAATCGCGGCATGTCACGTCGGCATGCCTTGCAAATGCTCGGGCTGGCGGGCGTGGCCGCAGCCGGTGCCGGCAGTCTGTTCGGCGCTGCCGGCAAGCTGCTGGCCGATGAACAGGCAACCCCCGGCAAAGGCAAGCCCGGCGGGCGTATCCGCGTGGCGGGTATCTCCAGCTCCACCGCCGATACCCTGGACCCGGCCAAAGGCTCATCGTCCACGGACTACGTGCGCCACTACATGTTCTACAACGGCTTGACGCGCTTCGACAGCCACATGGTGCCGCAACTGGAACTGGCCGAGCGCATCGACACCACCGACGCCACGCTCTGGGTGATTACCCTGCGCAAGGAAGTGACCTTCCACAACGGCAAGGGCCTCACCGCCGCCGACGTGGTGTTTTCCCTGCTGCGCCACAAGGACCCGATCACCGGCTCCAAGGTCTTGCCGCTGGCCGAGCAGTTTGCCGAGGTCAAGGCCAACGGTACCCATGAAGTGCAGATACGCCTGAGCGGGCCGAATGCCGAGTTGCCTTCGATCCTGGCCATTTCCCATCTGCTTATCGTCCCCGAGGGCACCAGCGACTTCAGCCAGGGCATCGGCACCGGTCCGTTCAAGGTCAAGGAGTTCAAGCCCGGGGTGCGTTCCATCGGTGCACGCAATACCAACTACTGGAAGCCTGGCCTGCCGTACCTGGACGAGATCGAATTCATCGGTATCGGTGACGAGCCGTCACGGGTCAACGCATTGCTGTCGGGCGATGTGCAGATCATCAACGAGGTCAACCCGCGCTCGACCACGCGCATCAAGGACAGCACTACCCATCGCGTGGTGGATTCGCCATCGGGCAACTACACCGACCTGATCATTCGCCAGGACCAGATGCCCGGCCAGAGCCCGGAGTTCACCGAGGCCATGAAGCTGCTGCTGGACCGCGAACAGGTCAAGTCGGCGATCTTCCGGGGTTTCGCCAGGGTCGGCAACGACCACCCGATCGCCCCCGGTGCACGCTTCTACAACGCCGATCTGCCGCAGCGGACCTACGATCCGGAAAAGGCCCGTTTCCTGTTGAAGAAGGCCGGCATGGAAAACATCAGCATGCCGGTGATGTGCTCGCCGGCCGCCACCGGCTCGGTCGACGTTGCCGTGTTGCTGCAGCAATCGGCCAAGGAGGCCGGGCTCAAGCTCAACGTCAACCGCCTGCCCAGCGATGGCTACTGGTCCAACCACTGGGCCAAGCACCCGCTGAGCTTCGGCAACATCAACCCCCGGCCCAACGCCGACATGCTGTTCTCGCAGTTCTTCCAGTCCACGGCGCCATGGAACGAATCCGGCTGGAAAAACGAACAGTTCGACCAGTTGCTGATACAGGCCCGGGGTGAAACCGACGAGGCCAAGCGCGGCAAGATGTACGCGGACATGCAGACCCTGGTGCATGAACACAGCGGCATCGGCATCCCGGTGTTCATCAGCAACATCGACGGGGTCGACCAGCGCGTCAAGGGTTATGGCACCAACCCGCTGGGCGGTTTCATGGGCTATATGTTCGCTGAGCAAGTCTGGCTCGACGCGTGATGAGCGCGCTCTTGCGACGTGACATGGCACGAGGGGTAGGGTGATGAATAGCAACACACTGTGGTTGATCAGCCGACGCCTGGGCGCGGCGGTCGTGACCCTGTTGATCGTCTCGATGGTGGTGTTCGCCATCACGGCGGTGTTGCCGGGCGACGCGGCGCAACAGTCCCTTGGACAGTTCGCCACGCCTGAGCAAGTGGCGGCCCTGCGGGTGAAGATGGGCCTGGACCAACCGGGTGTGTTGCGCTACTTGCACTGGTTGACCAGCCTGCTCAGCGGCGACCTGGGCGTGTCGGTCTCCAATGCCGTCCCGGTCACCGAGCTGATGGCGGGCAGGGTGCCCAGCACGCTGATGCTGGCGGCCGCCACGGCGCTGGTATCGGTGCCGCTGGCCCTGGTCCTGGGCATCGGTTCGGCGATGGGGCGAGGTGGACGCATCGATGGCTTCATGAGCTTCTTTACCCTGATGATGGTGGCCGTGCCGGAATTTCTGGTCGCCACCCTGGCGGTGCTGATCTTCGCGGTGAACCTGGGCTGGCTTTCCGCGCTGTCCTATTCCAGTGAGATCACCTCGCCGCTGCAATTCATGCGCACCTATGCCTTGCCGGTCATGACGCTGTGCTGCGTGATCGTCGCGCAAATGGCGCGCATGACCCGGGCGGCAGTGATCGATCAACTGGACAGTCCTTACGTGGAAATGGCCCGTCTCAAAGGCGTGAGTCCGGTACGGGTGGTGCTGCGCCACGCCTTGCCCAACGCCATCGGGCCGATCGCCAACGCCATCGCCTTGAGCCTCTCCTACCTGCTGGGCGGGGTGGTGATCGTCGAGACGATTTTCAACTATCCCGGTATCGCCAGCCTGATGGTCGACGCCGTGACGAACCGCGACATGGCGTTGGTCCAGGCCTGCACCATGCTGTTTTGCACGGCGTACCTGACGTTGGTGCTGATTGCCGATCTGTGCGCGATCCTTTCCAACCCGAGGCTGAGAAACCAATGAACAATCCCATTGTGAAACCCCCGACCGCGGCGGTCGCTCTGGCGTTGGGCAAAGATGCTCACGGCTCGTCCTGGCTTGGACTGGTCGGCGCCGCACTGTGTGCAACCTGGTTGCTGGTGGCGATCTTCGGCCCGTGGCTGGCACCGCATCCGGTGGGCGAAGTGGTCTCCGACACGGTTTTCGGCAGCCTCAGCGCCGCTTATCCGCTGGGCACCGATTACCTGGGCCGCGACATGCTCAGTCGGATTCTGGTCGGCGCACAGTTCACCGTGGGCCTGGCATTGATAGCCGCAGTGTTGTCCAGTGGTCTTGGGACCAGTTGCGCATTGCTGTCGGTGGTTTCACCGAAATGGCTGGACGAGCTGATCAGTCGCCTGATGGACGCCTTCATTTCGATCCCGAGCAAGATGCTGGCGTTGATCATGGTCTCGGCGTTCGGTTCGTCGGTGACGTTGCTGGTGTGTACGGCCGTGCTGAGTTACACGCCGGGCGCGTTCCGGATCGCGCGCAGCATGGCGGTGAACATCGAGGCTCTGGAATACGTGCAAGTGGCCCGCACCCGGGGCGAACGGCGGCTGTACATCGCTTGTGTGGAAATTTTGCCGAACATGCTCAACCCGGTACTGGCTGACCTGGGCCTGCGTTTTGGCTTCATCGTATTGCTGCTCAGCGGCATGAGCTTCCTCGGTCTGGGTGTGCAACCACCGGACGCCGACCTGGGTTCGCTGGTGCGGGAAAACATCGGCGGCCTAAATCAGGGCGCGCCGGCCATCGTGATTCCGGCCCTGGCCATCGGCACCCTGACCATCGGCGTCAATCTGTTTATCGACCGCCTGTCTTCACGGCGCAGTCGACGTACGGGAGGCCATTGAGATGAGCGAATTGATCCGAGTCGAGAACCTGCGCGTAGTCGCCTGTGGCGAGCGCAGCGAGGTGGAGATCGTCAAGGGCGTGAGTTTCTCCCTGGAGAAAGGTGAAGTGCTGGCGCTGATTGGCGAGTCCGGCTCCGGCAAGACCACCATCGCCCTGGCATTGCTCGGTTATGCCCGGCGCGGTTGCCGCCTGGCCGGTGGCGTGGTGCAGATCGGCGAGCACGACATGCTGGCGTTGAGCGAAGGCGAGTTGCAAGGCCTGCGTGGCAACCGAGTGTCGTACATCGCCCAAAGCGCGGCGGCGGCGTTCAACCCGGCCAAGAGGCTCATCGACCAAGTGGTGGAAGGTGCGTTGATCCATGGCTTGGGCAATCGGGCGGCGCTCGAAGCCAAGGCCATCGAACTGTTTCGCGACCTGGCGCTGCCAAACCCCGAGCGCATCGGTCGGCGCTATCCCCATCAAGTCTCCGGTGGACAGTTGCAGCGGGTGATGGCGGCCATGGCGCTGATCAGCGACCCGCTGCTGGTGGTGCTCGACGAGCCGACCACGGCCCTCGATGTGACCACCCAGATCGACGTGCTGCGGGCCTTCAAGCGTGTGGTGCGCGAGCGGGGTGCGACGGCGGTCTACGTTTCCCACGACCTGGCCGTCGTGGCACAGATGGCCGATCAGATCGTGGTGCTCAATGGCGGGCAGATCTTCGAACACAGCGCCACTGCGCCGCTGCTCAAGGGCCCGGCCCACGCCTACACCCGCAGCCTGTTGGCGGCGGCGCGGCCGGATACGACGATTCGCCCGCCCTGCGGTGTGGCCGAAGACACGCCGCTGCTGACCATCCAGGGTTTGACCGCCGGCTACGGCAACAAGGATCAGCACGGCATGCCGGCGATCCGGGTGCTGGAAGGCATCGACCTGACCGTGCGCAGGGGCCAGGCCATCGGCGTGATCGGCGAATCGGGTTCAGGCAAATCGACCCTGGCGCGGGTGGTGGCGGGGCTGTTGAGCCCGGCCCTTGGCGGGCTGACCTTCGATGGCCAGCCACTGGGGGGTAGCCTGTCCGAACGCACGGACGAACAGTTCCGGCGTATCCAGATGGTGTTCCAGAACGCCGACACCGCGCTGAACCCGATGCACAGCATCAGCACCATCCTGAGCCGGCCGCTGAAGATGTATTTTGGCCTCAAGGGTGCGGCGCTGCGCGAGCGTATCGGCGAGTTGCTCGACCTGGTGCGTCTGCCACGGGAGCTGGCCGAGCGCCGCCCGAGCGAGCTCTCCGGCGGACAGAAGCAACGGGTCAACCTGGCCCGGGCGCTGGCGGCCAAACCGGATCTGATTCTCTGCGATGAAGTGACCTCGGCGCTGGATACCGTGGTCGGCGCGGCGATCCTTGAACTGCTGCGCGACCTGCGCCAGCAACTGGGGGTGTCCTACCTGTTCATCAGCCACGACATCTCCACGGTACGGGCGTTGTGCGACGACATCGTGGTGATGTACAGCGGCCACAAGGTCCAGGCGGGCCCCCGGCAATCGTTCGCCCAGGCGCCATTCCATCCCTACACCGACCTGCTGATCCACTCGGTGCCGGAGCTGCGCCAGGGCTGGTTGGAAACCTGTGGCGCCACGACCTGCGGCACACTGCCGCCGTTGGGGGCGCGAGCCGAGGTGCCTGACCTGTGCACCTTCCTCAATCGCTGCCCGGTGCGGGTCGATGGCCTGTGCAACCACAGCGCGCCGCCTCGGCGAACCATCGATGGCGGCAGTGAAGTGCTCTGTCATCACGACAGCGCCGAGCTGCTCAAGAGCCAACAGGATTCAAACAGCATGATCGTGGGAGCCTACGCATGAATGCGCGTTTCGTGAGGTTGGCCGAACAGGAGCGGCCCATCGTCAAATTGACAGTCGATGGTGTTCCCATCGAGGCGTTGCAGGGCGACACGCTGATGGTGGCGTTGCTGACCCATGGCCCGGCGTTGCGCCAGTCGGAATTCGATCCGGGTAGCCGCGCTGGCTTCTGCCTGATGGGTGCCTGCCAGGATTGCTGGGTCTGGACTCGCAGCGGCGAACGCCTGCGGGCCTGCTCCAATGAAGTACGCGAAGGGCTGGACATCATCACTCAACAACCGGAGGCGATATGGCCACTGCGCGGCTGAACACCCATCGAGTCGTCATTGTCGGCGCCGGACCTGCCGGCATCCGGTGTGCCCAGACCTTGGTGGCGGCGGGCTTCAAACCGATCCTGATCGACGAAAATCGTCGCGATGGCGGGCAGATCTACCGGCGTCAACCTGAAGGGTTCACCCGCAGCTACACGACGCTGTACGGCACCGAGGCGGACAAGGCCCGGGACCTGCACGAAAGCTTCGACCGCCTGCGCTCGCAGATCGACTACCGTCCCGACACCCTGGCGTGGAACCTGACGCCCGGGCAGTTGTGCTGCGTCAGCCAGGGGCTGCACACAACGGTGGACTATGACGCGCTGATCCTTTGCACGGGGGCCACCGACCGCCTCATGCCGATCGAAGGCTGGCAGCTGGGCGGCACCTACAGCCTCGGCGGGGCGCAGATTGCGCTCAAGGCCCAGGCGGTTTCCATCGGCCACCGCGTGGTGTTCATGGGCAGCGGGCCGTTGCTGTACCTCGTTGCCAGTCAATACGTCAAAGCCGGGGCCACTGTTGCCGCAGTGCTGGACACCTCGCCCCTGGGCTTGCGGATCAAAGCCTTGCCCAAACTTATGGCGCGCCCGGGATTGCTGTTCACCGGCATGAAGCTGCTGGCCCAGCTGTATCGGGCGAAAATCCCGGTGCACCTGGGCATTTCGCCGCTGCAAGTGCTTGGTGAGGCAGTCACCGGTGTCAATGGCGTACGAGTACGCACCGCGAACGGAGAAACCTTGACGGTGGCGTGCGACGCGGTGGCGCTGGGTTATCACCTGCGTCCGGAAACCCAACTGGCTGACCTGGCAGGTTGTCGCATGCGTTTCGACGAGGCCTCAGGGCAATGGTGGTTGGAGGTGGACGAAGAGGGCCGGACCTCGGTCAGCGGCGTCTACGCCGCCGGCGATGGTTCGAAGATCCGTGGCGCCGATGCCGCCGAGCATGCCGGGCGCCTGGTTGCCCTGGCGTTGTTGCGCGATCTGCAACTGCCGGTGGACGCCGCACAGGTCGCCGAGCAGCGCCAGGCGCTTAAAGTCATGGATGACTTTCGCCTCGGCCTGGCCCAGGCGTTTCCCTGGCCCGCCGCGCAAGCCAAGGCCTTGCCGGACGAGGCCATCGTCTGCCGTTGCGAAATGATCAGCGCCGGCGAGCTGCGTCGCACGGTCAGCGAAAAGGGCGCCTGCGAAGTCAATCGGGCCAAGGCTTTCAGCCGGGTCGGCATGGGCCGTTGCCAGGGGCGCTATTGCTCCCAGGCCGGTGCCGAAGTGATTGCCGCGGCAGCGGGTGTCCCTGTGCAGGAGGTGGGACGCCAGCGCGGTCAGGCACCGGTCAAACCGCTTTCGATGCTCACTCGGGAGGTAGCGCCATGACGCTGAATAAAGCCGACGTAGTAATCGTCGGGGGTGGCTTTATGGGCTCGGCCGCGGCGTTTTTCCTGCGGCAGCGCGGGCAGTCGGTGATCCTGCTGGAGCGTGACCAGATCGGTCAGTACGCCAGCGGCGTGAATTTCGGCAATGTGCGGCGCCAGGGGCGGTTCCTCGGGCAACTGGAACTGGCGAACCGTTCCTGGGCACTGTGGAAACGCCTGCCGGAGCTGATCGACGACGATCTGGAGTTCATCGCCAGCGGGCATATGCGCGTGTGCTATCGCGAGGATGAAATCCCCGAGCTCGAAGCTTATGCGGCGGCACCGGAGGCGGCGCAGCTGGACTTGCAGATCTATCGCGGCAGCGAGCTGCATGCGCGTTTTCCGTTTCTCGGCAAGGACGTCAAGGGCGGCTCCTATGCACCCCACGACGGTCACGCCAACCCGCGCCTGGCGGCCCCGGCGTTTGCCCGGGCGGCCCGACGCCTCGGTGCGCGCATCGAGGAACGGACTGAGGTGGCGCAGGTGCAGAAGGTCGGTGATGGATTCAGCATCAGCACCACCGACGGTCGCCAGTTCAGCGCCGGCCGACTGTTGATTACCGCAGGCGCCTGGGGCCAGAAGCTTTCGGCACAGTTCGGCGAGCCGGTGCCCCTGGAGACCAACGGCCCACAAATGGCGGTCACCGAACCGGTGCCTTATGCCTTGCCAACGGTGATCGGGGTGTACACCAAGATTCCCGAAGAGGTGATCTATTTCCGCCAGATCCCCCGGGGCAATATCGTCATTGGCGGTGGCTATCGCAGCAAGCCGGACATGCTCAACCGCCGGGCCTATGTCGAGCCGCGCAGCATCCTCAACCAGTTGGACCAGATGCGCCGGTTGCTGCCGGGTGTCGGCAATCTCAACATCATTCGCGTGTGGAGCGGCATCGAAGGCTACCTGCCCGATTCGCTGCCGGTAATGGGCCCCAGTGGCAAAGTCGACGGCTTGTACTATGCCTTCGGCTTCTGCGGTCATGGCTTCCAGCTCGGCCCGGGCGTCGGCGATGTGATGGCTGAACTGATCAGCACCGGCAGCACCAGCACGTCGATTGAGCCGTTCTCCATTCGCCGGTTCGCCCCTTCTGCCGAGCAACGGAGCAAAGCCTCATGAAACCCCGCGTGCTAGCCATTTTCGAACGCCTGCTGGCGTTTGAAACGGTCTCATCAGAATCGAACCTGGCCTTGATCGAATACGTGCGCGAGCTGTTGCTGAGCAAGGGCATCGAGTCGCTGGTCGTCAAGGATGAAAGCGGCAAGAAGGCCAACCTGTTCGCCAGCACCGGCCCGCGTGAATTGCCTGGGATCCTGCTGTCCGGGCACACCGACGTGGTGCCGGCGGCGGGGCAGGCCTGGACCGTCCCGGCGTTCCAGGCGACCGTGCGGGACGGGCGGGTCTATGGGCGTGGCAGTTGCGACATGAAGGGTTTCATCGCACTGGCCATCGACGCCATGCTCGATGCCGCCGACCATCCCTTGAACCGGCCACTGCAACTGGCGCTCTCCCACGACGAGGAGATCGGTTGCGTCGGCGTGCGTCGCTTGCTCGACGTACTGCACCTGGCGCCAGTGCGACCGTTTCTGTGCGTGATCGGCGAGCCGACCAACATGCAGTTCGTGCTTGGCCACAAGGGCAAGGGTTCCTATCGCACTTACTGCCGTGGCCTGGAGGCGCATTCGTCATTGGCGCCGCGCTCGGTCAATGCGATTCACGTGGCCTGCGATTTCATTGCCGCGTTGCGCCAGAGCCAACAGCAATTGCAGGCGCAGGGCGCCCAGGACGCGGATTACGACGTGCCCTACAGCACCGTGCATGTCGGGCAGATCGTCGGCGGCAAGGCGCTGAACATCGTGCCGAACCTGTGCACCCTGGATTTCGAAGTGCGCAACTTGCCGGCCGATGACCTGGACTTGTTCCTGGAACAACTGCGTGAGCAGGCCGAAGCGATCGTGCGTGAAGCCAAGAAACTCTCCAGCGTCGCGGACATCGAGATCGAAACCCTGAACGTCTACCCGGGTCTTGACACCCATCCGAGCGTCGAGGCGGTGCGCTTCCTGAAAAACTTCGCCGCCCCCGACACCGGCACTGCCAAGGTTTCTTTCGGCACCGAAGGCGGCCTGTTCAAGCAGCGCCTGGATGTACCCGTGGTGGTCTGCGGCCCGGGCTCCATCGAACAGGCGCACAAGCCCGACGAATTCATCGAAATCAGCCAGATGGAGGCGGGGGAGCGGTTTCTGGACGGGTTGCTGGGTTCCTTGAAAATCTAAGCCCATAGCTTTCTTGTGGGTGTACATGAATCTGTGATCACCCAGGACCGGTGTGGGAGCGAGCCTGCTCGCGATTGCAATTCATCATTCAACGTCGATGTTGCCTGACCCTCCGCCATCGCGAGCAGGCTCGCTCCCACAGGGGGATTTGCATTGTCCCTGACTCTTCGGTAGAGCCTGCTGCTTCCCCGCAAAATTCAGCATCCAACACTGCCCAAACCCCGCTTTCAGCATCCTGCCCCGTGGCATCTCCTTAGACTGGAGTCACCTCGGAACAGGACGCGACCATGCTCAAGAATCAATTGAAAGACCCCAGCCTGTTGGCAGAACTCGCTTACGTCGACGGTCAGTGGATCGGTGCCGACAATGCGGCCACCCTGGATGTCATCGACCCGGCGACCGGTGAAGTACTGGCCCGGGTACCGGCCATGCAGGGCGTGGAAACCCGCCGCGCCATCGAGGCCGCCGAGCGTGCCTGGGCGGCCTGGCGCGCGCGTCCGGCGGCTGAGCGTGCGGCGCTGCTGGAGCGTTGGTACCAGGCCATGATCGACAACCTCGACGACCTGGCGCTGATCATGACCCGGGAGCAGGGCAAGCCGCTGAACGAAGCCAAAGGTGAGATCCGCTATGGGGCCGGCTTCGTCAAATGGTTTGCCGAAGAAGCTCGTCGGGTTTATGGCGAAACCATTCCGGCGCCCAGTGGTGACCGTCGCTTGCTCACGCTCAAGCAACCGGTGGGCGTCTGCGCCGCGATCACCCCGTGGAATTTTCCCAATGCGATGATCACTCGCAAATGCGCACCCGCCCTGGCGGCGGGTTGCCCGGTCATTGTCAAACCCTCCGACCTGACGCCTTTGTCGGCCTTGGCCTTGGCCGTTCTGGCTGAGCGGGTGGGGATTCCGGCCGGGGTGTTCAACGTCGTCACCGGCCTGCCGGCCGGCATCGGCGAAGAACTGACCGGCAACCCGACGGTGCGCAAGATTTCCTTTACCGGTTCCACCGCAGTCGGACGGCTGCTGATGCGCCAGAGCGCCGAACACATCAAGCGCCTGAGCCTGGAACTGGGCGGCAACGCGCCGTTCATCGTGTTCGACGACGCTGACCTGGAGCAGGCGGTGGCCGGAATCATGCTCAGCAAGTTCCGCAACGCCGGCCAGACCTGCGTCTGCGCCAACCGCATCCTGGTGCAGGATGGCATCTACGAGCGCTTCGCCGCGCGCCTGGTGGAAGAGGTGGGCAAGCTCAAGGTCGGCAATGGTCTGGAGGCTGACGTGACGATCGGCCCGCTGATCAACCCGGCCGCCGTGAGCAAAGTCGCCCGGCACATCGACGATGCGTTGAGCCAGGGCGCGCGCCTGCTCTGTGGCGGTGTCCCCGAGGGCGACAGCCAGTTCGTCCAGCCCACGGTGCTGGGTGAGGCCAACGCCGGGATGTTGCTGGCCAACGAAGAAACCTTCGGCCCGGTCGCGCCGCTGATGCGCTTTACTACCGAGGAGCAGGCCCTGGCCCTGGCCAATGCCACGCCGTATGGCCTGGGCGCTTACTACTTCACCCAGGACCTGCGTCGTTCATGGCGTTTCGGCGAGGCGCTGGAATTCGGTATGGTCGGCCTCAACACCGGGCTGATCTCCATGGAAGTCGCACCGTTCGGCGGCATCAAACAGTCGGGCCTGGGACGCGAGGGCAGCAAATACGGTTTGGATGAGTACCTTGAGGTCAAAGCCTTCCACATCGGTGGGCTGTGATGCGGCCAGCGTTGAAACAGACATTAGGGAGCCATGATTGATGAGCAAACCATTTCGCATCGCCGCCATTGCCGGCGACGGCATCGGCAAGGAAGTCCTGCCTGAAGGGCTGCGAGTCCTGGAGCAGGCTGCGAAAAAGTGGCAGTTGTCGCTGGACATCGAAGTGCTCGATTGGGCCCACTGCGATTACTACCTGGAGCACGGGCAAATGATGCCCGCCGACTGGTTCGAACAGCTCAAGGGCTTCGACGCGATCTACTTCGGTGCCGTGGGCTGGCCGGACAAGGTGCCGGATCACATCTCCCTGTGGGGCTCGTTGCTCAAGTTCCGTCGTGACTTCGACCAATACGTGAACATTCGTCCGGTGCGCCTGTTCCCGGGCGTGCCGTGTCCGTTGGCCGGGCGCGAAGCGGGGGACATCGACTTCGTGGTGATCCGTGAGAACACCGAGGGCGAATATTCGTCGGTTGGCGGCAAGATGTTCGAAGGTACCGAGCATGAGTTCGTGCTGCAGGAGTCGGTGTTCACCCGCCGAGGCGTCGACCGGATCCTCAAGTTCGCCTTCGACCTGGCCCAGACTCGACCGCGCAAACGCCTGACGGCGGCGACCAAGTCCAACGGCATCTCCATCAGCATGCCGTACTGGGATGAGCGCACGGCGTTGATGGCCGAGCACTACCCGGATGTGCAGTGGGACAAGCAGCACATCGACATCCTCTGCGCGCGTTTCGTGTTGCAGCCGGATCGTTTCGATGTGGTGGTGGCGTCGAACCTGTTCGGCGACATCCTCTCCGACCTGGGCCCGGCCTGCGCCGGCACCATCGGCATCGCCCCGTCGGCCAACCTCGATCCGCAACGACGCTTCCCGTCGTTGTTCGAGCCGGTGCATGGCTCGGCACCGGATATCTATGGGCAGAACATCGCCAACCCGATCGCGATGATCTGGTCCGGTGCGTTGATGCTGGATTTCCTGGGTAACGGCGATGAGCGTTATCGCGCGGCCCATGACGGGATTCTCAAGGCCATCGAGCGGGTGATCGCCCAAGGGCCTATCACCCCTGACCTGGGTGGGCAGGGCTCGACCCAGGATGTTGGCCAGGCCATCGCCGACGCGCTCTGAGATTTAGCCAGGCACGAACGCCTGCCTCACCTGTGACCCCCTTTGCCCGCTCACACTGCGGGCTTTTTTTTGCCGCCAGATCATGTCCACCATGGTTTCCCTGTGGGAGCGAGCTTGCTCGCGATAGCGGTGGATCAGCTTGCGATGATGTTGGATGTGCCGCCGTCTTCGCGAGCAGGCTCGCTCCCACATTTGATCTGGGACGCCCTTCGGTTTTGCGGCTGGCGCAGGCCCCCTGTGGGAGTGAGCTTGCTCGCGATAGCGTTGGGTCTGCTTGCGATGGTGCTGGATGTGCCGCCGTCTTCGCGAGCAGGCTCGCACACATTTGATCTGGGGCGCCCTTCGGTTTTGCGGCTGGCGCAGGTCCACTGTGGGAGCGAGCTTGCTCGCGATAGCGTTGGGTCTGCTTGCGATGATGTTGGATGTGCCGCCGTCTTCGCGAGCAGGCTCGCTCCCACATTTGATCTGGGGCACCCTTCGGTTTTGCGGCTGGCGCAGGTCCACTGTGGGAGCGAGCCTGCTCGCGATAGTGGTGTGACTGTCGTACGTCGGATTATTTGACGACGTAGACCTTGCGCACATAAACGCTGCTCTTCCAGGCACACGGCGCATTCAGGGGCACGAACACCGTATCGCCAGTGTTGACCGTCAGGTTGCTGCCACCGGCGGCCTGCAGGGTGACACTGCCTTCGAGCAGGTGCATCAGTTCATGCAGTTTGTGCGGTCGTGACCGGCGGGTGTAGGGCGTCGAGTCCCAGATGCCGATGCGCAGGTTGCTCGCATCTTCGACAAACAGATTGTGCGAGCGGCATTGCGGCGGCGGGCTCAGCAGGATCTCGTCGTCGGGTGGCGCAGAGGGTGAGAGCAGGGTGTGGGCGGGGAGCGCCGTGAGCCCTGGATGAGGTTCTTCGACCAGTTGGGTGTCGGCGCAGAAGGCCCAGAGCGACCCGGGCTGCGCTTCGACCTTAAGCGCCGTCCCTCGACCGATCACCGCGCTTTCACCCGGCGTGAGCTGCAGCGTCTGCCCCTGACTGCGCAGGGTTACCGCGCCGGCATGCACCACGATCGTCTCACTGAAGGGATATTCATCGACGCTGAACCGTCCACTCGCGCGGACCACGCCGGCTGCCATGCCATCCGCCCCGGCATAGGCAATGAGTCGGTCGAATGGATCCTTGGCTGCCAGTGAGCCCGGCGTGAATGGGGTTGAAGCTAGGCTGCCGTCGGCGTGTGCCAACAGCACTGGGGTGGGTTCGAGCATGAACATGATTCTCCGGGGAAGCGTTGAAAAGAATGTGGTTCGTTTCAGCCAATGGCCTGGGTCACCGGCGCAAATTGTCGAACCGCACCGGTAGCCTGCGGGGGCGTGCCCCGTGCCATTTGGGCGACGGTGTCGACCTGCTTGAGCCCGACCTCTTCCAGCCAAGGGGCCAGGCCACTGTTTGAGGGAATGTCGATGCGCACGAATGCGTCCGGCACTTCGGCCAGCAGCACGGCGATCAAGTGCTGGGCCTGTTCCAGGTTCTGGGCGATGACCGGGCCGATGCAGCGGCCACGGCCGAAGGGGCGCAGCAGGGCGAAGGCGCACAGGTGACCGTCGCGTTCGATTCCCACTGAATGTTCAACGACGTCGAACAGGTCATTGAGTACGGCAGTGCGCTCCAGTCCGCTCCCGGCATTGGCCAGTTCGATCAACTCGGCGCGGTCGGCTTCGCCCAGCACGCGGCAGCGTTCGCCGGCGGCCAGTTCCTGCGGGGCCGGCACTTGCGCGTGCCCTTGATGCTGCTGGATATGCCCAAAATCGACGAATCCCTGGCTGGCATACAGCGGTGCACCGGCCAGCGTCGCGTTGAGAATGGCGGTGCGCGATCCGCAGGCCTCGATGGCCAGTTCCATCAGTTTGCGACCGATGCCCTGGCCCTGATACTCATTGTCGACAATCACCAGGCCAATGGTGGCGTAATTCCCCTGGGCACAGGTGAACGCCGTTCCGATCAAACGGCCCTGGTCTTCCACGACAAACCCTTGGGCGACGCGCTGCAACATCGCCCAGTCCTCCAGGCGATGGGGCCATTTCAACTGTACGGACAAGGCGTGCGCCGCAGGCACATCAGCGGCGGTCATGGAACGATAGAAGTAGGTGGGGCGTTGTGAAATAGACATGGCAGATCACCATTGAGAGGGCCTGTAATTGGACGGTTTTTTATCCGCTGAGCGTGTGTATCTCACCTGCGACGAGGCCTGACAAGGGCCCCGAATTGATTCGGCAGGTTCCGTCAGCAACGACTTTGCCGACCACATTTCTTGCTCAAATCAGACGCCAGGCCAGCAGTAAATACTGGAGTGTTTTCCTGGCGTCCGGGACTAGCGAAGGGCAGTTGACGGATCAATAGTTACGCTCACGATCAACCAGACCCAGCATCGCCTCACCCCGCTGATGCCGGCGGATATTCTCCAGCAACACGCCAAACGCGCTTTCGGGCTGGGTCATCGCTGCGATATGTGGGGTCAGCAGGATCTGCGGGTGATGCCAGAAAGGATGCTCCGGCGCTGCCGGTTCCTGTTCCAGCACGTCGAGCACCGCGGCGCTGAGTTGGCCGTCGGCGAGTGCTTCAAGCAGATCCGCCTCCACCAGATGCCCGCCGCGACCCATGTTGACCAACGCCGCGCCCGTGGGCAGGTGCTGGAACAGTTGCCGATTGAGAATCCCCCGGGTCTGTTCGGTCAACGGCAGGACACACAGCACAATGTCGCACTGGCCGAGAAAGGCCGGCAATTGCTCGTCGCCGGCAAAGCATGCCACCCCATCGATGTGATGCTCGCTGCGGGCCCAACCCGACAAGGCAAAGCCAAAGGTTTTCAAGGTGGCGAGTATCTGCCGTGCCTGCAAACCCAGGCCCATGACGCCCACCCGGCGTTGCTGCGCGGGTACCAGGCGATGTGCCTGCCAGCAGCGTTCGGCCTGTTGCTGGCGATAGCGCAACATGTCCCGGTGCAGGCTGAGCACGGCGAAACTGGCGTACTCGCACATGCCCTGGCTGATGCCCGGGTCGAGCAAGCGCACCACCGGCAGCGTTGTTGGCAAGCGACCGAGGTCGAGCTGATCGACACCGGCTGACAGGGCGAACAGCACCTCCAGGTTGGGTAATAACGTTTCGATGTCGTCCGGTGCCTGCCAGGCCGCCAGGTAACGAATATCCCGCGGGTCGCCGATGTCCGGCCAGGCACGCCATTGGATATCCGGCGCGTGTTCGGCGAACAGGCGCCGCCAGTGTTCGCCGCGTACCGGGTCAGCTTTATAAAGCAGGGCCATGGAGCACTTCTCGCCTGAATTGAGGAATACCTAGGATGCCTCAACGCCAGAGCAGGATCTGTCGAAAGGGCTTGCGTAGCAGCATCAGGCTGCGTTGCAACGCGCCTCCTGCGGCAGATTCCATGGGAGTGGAATGCCTCTGGAGGATTCTGCTGTTTGCCGGGGTGTAAACAGTCGATCCGGATTTCTCAGCGGCCAAGTTCGGCTTAGACAATCGCGTCGAACCCTTAACCTGTGAACACACCGCAACCGCTTCCTGGGGGCGAGGCTCACGATGGGAAAAGCCATGAACAGTAAAGTCGAAGAAACTCCAAGTCTGCTCCGTCAGCGTGATCGATTCGTGCCACGTGGCCTGGTCACCGCACACCCGTTGGTCATCGACAGGGCCCAAGGCTCGGAGTTGTGGGACGTGGACGGCAAGCGCTACCTGGACTTCGTCGGCGGCATCGGTGTGCTGAACATCGGCCACAATCATCCCAAGGTGGTCGCGGCGGTGCAGGCCCAGTTGCAGAAAGTCTCCCATGCCTGCTTCCAGGTCGTGGCCTACAAGCCTTACCTGGACTTGGCACAGCGCCTGTGCGAAATGATCGGCGGCCAGGAGCACTACAAAGCAGCCTTTTTCACCTCCGGCGCCGAGGCGGTGGAAAATGCCGTGAAGATCGCCCGTGCCCACACCAACCGCTCGGCGGTGATCGCCTTTCGCGGCGGCTTCCATGGTCGGACTTTGCTCGGCACCACGCTGACTGGCATGAGCCAACCGTATAAACAGAACTTCGGTCCGTTCGCACCGGAGGTCTTCCACACCCCGTACCCGAATGCCTATCGCGGCGTCACCAGCGCGATGGCGCTCCAGGCGCTGGACGAGCTGTTGGCCACCCAAGTGGCACCTGAGCGGGTCGCGGCGATCATCATCGAGCCGGTGCAGGGCGATGGCGGTTTCCTGGCGGCACCCGCCGAGTTTTTGCAGGGCCTGCGCGCATTGACGCAAAAGCATGGCATTGTGTTGATTCTCGATGAAATCCAGACCGGTTTCGGCCGCACCGGCAAATGGTTCGGTTTCCAGCACGCGGGCATCCAGCCGGACCTGGTCACGGTCGCCAAAAGCCTGGCCGGTGGCTTGCCGCTGTCGGGTGTGGTCGGCAAGGCCGAGATCATGGACGCACCGCTGCCCGGTGGCCTGGGTGGCACCTACGGTGGTAACGCGCTGTCGTGCGCGGCGGCGCTGGCGGTGATCGAGGCATACGAGCAAGAGCAACTGCTGGCTCGTGGCGAAGTTCTGGGTGAGCGTCTGCGCCAGGGCCTGTTGCGCCTGCAAGCGCGCTACCCGCAGATTGGCGACGTGCGGGGCAGTGGTTTCATGCTCGCGATTGAGCTGATCAAGCATGATGACGCGCGTACGCCGGATGCCGATCTGAACCAACGCTTGATCGACGAAGCCCGGGCCGGTGGCTTGCTGGTCATCAAGTGTGGGGTGTACCGCAACGTCTTGCGCTTCCTGGCGCCGCTGGTGACCAGCGAGGCGCAGATCGATGAGGCGTTGCAGATTCTTGACGCCGCACTGGTCCGGGTCGTGGGCTGAAACGCCTGGCGTGGGCGTTTGCCAAGGCAAGCGCCCACGCCACCAATGGAGCGTGAACTGATGGACATCATCGGAGGCTTTACCCATGAGGCTGACTGAATATCGAGCGTTGTTGATTGACTGCGATGAGGTTCTGGTGGACCGCGACGCTGGCGTCTGGACGGCCTTGCAGCCGCTTTTGGAAAACCATGCCGATTCACCGGACAAGACCCAGGTTCTGGCCGAGTTCGACGAGGTGCTGCAGGCCCTGTATCCGCGCTTCGGCGAGCTGGGCTTCAGTGGGTTGCTGTGTTTCGCTCACCGCCAGTTGGCTGAACGCTGGAAGCTCAAGGTCAGTTGGGAGGAGGGCATGAGCTTTGCCCGCTCGGCCGCCGGCTGGACGCTGTTCGAGGATGCGCCAGGGGCGATGCTCTATCTGCGCAAATTCTATCGCCTGCTGGTGCTGGGCGATCGTGATGCCGAGGACCGGGGTGCCCTGTGCGAGCGCCTGGGCATCGAGCCGGATGATTTCATTTCCCTGGCGAGCGACCCGTTGCAGGATCACGATTGGTTGCTGAGCAACGATCTGGATGCCGAGGCTATCCTACAGATAACCCGTCCTGGCGCCCGTCCACGGGAGGTCGGGGCGGTTTGCCTGATCTGCCGCAGCAGCGAAAGCCCGTCCACGTCCTGTGCTGCGGACTATTGCATCAACAGCATGGCTGATCTGGTGGCTCAGCATCAGCTGTCCTTACGACGCTGATTTTGTTAGAAGATTGTCTTACAAATGGCAGGCAAGAGGTATGCGATGGAAGGTTTAGCGAAACTGGACCGGATCGACATCAGCATTTTGGTAGAGCTTCAAAAAGACGGTCGCATGACCAATGTCAGCCTGGCCGATGCCGTGGGTTTGTCCGCCAGCCCATGCTTGCAACGGGTCAAACGGTTGGAGTCGTTGGGGTACATCTCCAGCTACAAGGCCCATCTGAACCTGGCCAAGATTACCGATTCGGTGACGGTCTTCACCGAAGTCACCCTGAGCGACCACAAGCGCGAGGACTTCGCCAAGTTCGAATCCAACATCCGCCTGGTGGATGAAGTACTCGAGTGCCACCTGATCAGCGGCGGCTACGACTACCTGGTGCGCTTCATGACCCGCAGCATCCAGGATTATCAGGACGTGATGGAAAGTTTGCTGGACAAGAACATCGGCATCTCCAAGTATTTCAGCTACATCGTCATCAAGTCACCGGTGCGCAAGGACGAGATTCCGTTGCGCAAGTTGTTGCGGCATTGAAGCCGAGACCTGTCCAGGAACAACTGTGGGAGCAAGTTCGCTCCCACACTTGATCTCTGGTGTACGCAACCCCTGTGTCCACCGCCAACCCTCTGTGGGAGCGAGCCTGCTCGCGATGGCGGTGCATCAGAGCCATAAATGCTGGCTGACACTCCGCTATCGCGAGCAGGCTCGCTCCCACACTTGATCTCTGGTGTACGCAACCCCTGTGTCCACCGCCAACCCTTGTGGGAGCGGGCTTGCTCGCGATGGCGGTGGATCAGAAACATGGATGCAGGCTGACACTCCGCCATCGCGAGCAGGCTCGCTCCCACAGGGGATACCTGGTGGCGGGGGCGTGCTTTATTCCTGGAGGAACTTCAACAGATCCTGGTTGAGACGGTCCTTGTGCGTCTCGGTCAAGCCATGCGGTGCGCCAGGGTAGACGATCAGTCGAGCGCCCTTGATCAGCGCCGCCGAGGCCCGACCCGAAGCATCGATGGGCACGATCTGGTCGTCATCGCCATGGATCACCAGCGTCGGCACGTCGAACTTCTTCAAATCACCGCGAAAGTCGGTAGCCGAGAACGCTGCGATCGAGTCGTAGGTATTCTTGCTGCCACCTTGCATGCCCTGCACCCAGAACGACTGGATCAGCCCTTGGGATGGCTTGGCACCCTTGCGGTTGTAGCCGTAGAACGGGCCCGAGGCGATGTCCAGGTACAACTGCGAACGGTTCTCCAGGGACGCCTTGCGCAGGCCATCGAACACCTCGATAGGCAAGCCACCGGGGTTGCTTTGCGTCTTGAGCATCAACGGCGGGACAGAGGAGACCAGGACGGCTTTCTTCACTCGGGCGGTACCGTGCCGGCCGATGTAACGCGCCACTTCACCGCCTCCCGTGGAGAAGCCCACCAGCGTGACATCCTTCAGGTCCAGGGCTTCAATCACCGCTGCCAGGTCGTCGGCGTAGTGGTCCATGTCGTTGCCTTCCCAAGGCTGGCTGGAGCGCCCGTGACCGCGACGGTCATGGGCCACCACGCGATAACCCTTCGAGGCGAGGAACATCATCTGGCCTTCCCAGCTATCGGAGTCCAGCGGCCAGCCGTGGCTGAAAGTCACGACCTGACCATCGCGCGGGCCCCAGTCCTTGTAGTACAGCTGGACGCCATCCTTGGTGGTGATATAGCTGGCGGACTGGACCACGCTGCCGACAGCAGATGCGCTGGCAGGGGCCTGGACAGGCGACGCGGCCTCGGCGCTGAGGGTGGCCAATGCCAGGGACGCGACAGCGAGGGTGCGGTTGAATGTGTTCATCGTTTCTCTCTCCATAAGGTCGGTTTGATCTGCGGCGATCGTCGTCGATCGCGTTGGTGGGCAGATTAGAGAGAGCGGCCGATGACGAGAACGGCGCGGGTATCGATAGCAACTATTGGAAAATTCGAATAGCTGCGTTTCGCTTCGGTTGCGGTGAACCAGCCATCAACCAAAAGAAGGCATCGGCCCCAGCGAGTGCAAGATCCACATGACCGCCGCCACCGCTGCCAGCACGGCGACCACCACACTGATTAGCACCCATTTCAGGATTTTCCGCCCTTTCGACGGCTGGGACCTTGGCGTGTGTGCCTCTACCGTGTAGTGAATTTCCCCGGCGCATCGCGGGCAGGCAGCGGTGTCATAAGGGAGGAGGGACCCGCATTGTTCACAGTTGGTCATGTCGTCACTTCGAGGCTCAAAGGAGGGGTGGCCCTTCATGGGCTTGTAAAAGCGGACCGAAAGTGTGTGGTGTCGGTCGCTTAATATTTGTAGACAATGCCCAGCCTGCCCATGATCTCGAGGGCGTTGACCAGGCCCAGACCGTTCATGGGCAGGCAGGCGAAGGCCTGGTATTCGTCGAAGTGCGTGCCAATGGCCAACAACTTCAAGTCATGGGCTTGCAGTTGGGCATTGAAATACTGCAGCAGCGCGCGCTCCCAATCGTTGGCGCGATTGATGGCGTCGATGGTTTTACGCTCAGGCGCAGGGATTTCAATGGCCAGTTGCCGCAACGGGGCGAGGGCATTGACCGCATCGACCCCGCAGGACGACCACTCCTTCCATTCGAACTCAGCCAATTGATTGGCCTCGGCGAGCGCTGCCGCGACTTGCGTCCAAGCCCAATCCCACTGCCCTGTAGAGGCCGGAATGGCCTCAATGAGTGCCTGCGCGCGGTCCTCGTCGAACAGGCAATCGAACAGATCGGCCAAGGTGTCGGCCAAATCGGGCTGCGGCCCTTGTCCCTGGGTGTCGAGGTCGCGGCTCAAGCGCTGCCACAGATTGCCCAGCTCGTCCCAGTCTTCGTCGTCCATGTCGTCATCGATCACCTGTGCCTTATGGCCGCGCAGGTAGTCATCCAGCCGCGTCTTGCGCACACGTACGCTGCCCTCGACGAGGTCGACGTCATAGCTGCGGTAATCCAGATAGTTGGTCTGGAAAACGATGCGGTCAGCAAACACCTCATGGGCAAGGCTTTCCTCTGCATCAAAATAGGATGCGCCTTCGAAGTCGCCATGGGCGGTGATGATGCGTTGAAGCGACAGTGGGTCGATTGGATTCATAGGGGCTGGTCACAGGGAGGAAGGAAAGCACCGCGCACGCTGGCCGATAACCGGTTCGCGCAGATCGTACACCAACGCTTGGAGGCCGCTAAGGGGCGGAATGTGGACTGCGTCAACTGTCGGGTGTGTGTTTGGGTCTATGCTTACCTTGTCCTTTGAATCAGGCCTACCTATGTACGAATACCGAACAATCCGCAGGGAGCACAAGTGAGACATTCGATACCGGCTGCAGCGTTGCTCTGTCTATTGCTCGGCACGGTTGATGCCAGGGCCGAGGAGTATCAGGTCGTCACCGAAGAGTGGGCACCTTACAACTACCAGGAAAATAATCGGCTCACCGGCATGACCACCGAGATCGTCCGGGCCATCATGACGTTGACCGGAAGTGATTACGAGGTGCTGCTGCAGCCCAGCATGCGGGCCACCCAGATACTGAAGAATCGGCCCAAGACCATTATGTACTCCCTGTTCCGAACGCCGGAGCGCGAGCCGCTGTACAAATGGGTCGGACCGATCGTGGAAGAGTCCATCCACCCTTATCAACTGGCCAATACGCCCCCGGTGAACTCCCTGGAACAACTGCTGCACGCCCCGCAGATCACCACCCGCCATGCCGGCCTGGTGCCGCAGATGCTGCAGTCGCTGGGCTTCAACAACCTGGACAAAAGCGCAACCGAGAGCAAGCTGCTCTACCGCATGCTGCTTGCCGGACGCACCGACATCATCGTCGGCGACACCGATGCGGGGGTGGCCTACTACAGCCGTCAATTGAACATCGCGCCGGGCACCTTGCGGCGGATCCCCATCGAGTTGTACCGCTCATCGCTGTACATCGCCTTCAGTCCTGACAGTGAAGATGAAGTGGTGGCGGCATGGTCCCGTGCGTTGGAGCAGTTGCGCCGTTCCGGGGAACTGGAGCGGATTCAGCGGCGGTATGAGGAGGCGGCTGGGCGGTGAGGAGAGACAGGAGGCTTGCTCCCGTAAGTCGTACCGGGCTTTTTACCGCTCTTGATAGTACTCCGCAGTTACGCCCCCTTTTGTCTGTTTTTTTCTAGAAGCTGTACTTGGCGGTCAGCATCATATTGCGTGGGTTGCCGTAGGAGTCACCGCCATAGCTCACGGAGTTGGCGATGGTCGAGTAGTAACGGCGGTCGAAGATGTTGTTGGCATTGACCTGCAAGTCCAGGTTCTCGTTGACCCGGTAGCCGGCCATCAGGTCCGTGATGGCGTAGCTGCCCTGTTCGAGACGGTATTTACCGCCATCAGCCAACGAGATGTCGTTGTACATGCGGCTCTGCCAGGAGACGTTGCCGCCCACGCGCAGTTTTTCCAGCGGGCCCTGAAAGTGGTAACTGGTGGTCAACTTGAACAGATGCTCAGGCGTGTCGGTGTCGAACTGCTTGTTCACGTTCTGAGGGTTGGCGGCATCCTTGATGGTGTGTGTGCGCGCGTAGGTATAGCCACCGCCGACTTGCCAGTTTTCGGTCAACGCGCCTTGCAGTTCGAAGTCGATACCCTGGCTGCGAATCTCGCCGGAGGCTTCATAACAGGTTGCCTGTGGGCAGTTTGCCGTAAACAGTTGCACGGCGCGGTTTTCCTGGTCGACGCGAAACAGCGCCAGGCTCGCATTCAGCGCGCCGTCGAAATATTCGCCCTTGATGCCGATCTCGTAGTTCTTGCCAATGATCGGCGTGACCGGGTTGCCGGAGGTATTCTTTTCCCGCTGTGGCGTGAAGATGTCGCTGTAGCTGACGTAGACCGAGTGATGGTCGTCCAGGTCATAGATCAAGCCGGCGTAACGGGTGACGTTACGGGTGACCTTGTAGTCGCCTTCGCCATCGCGGTTATCGTAGTCGTACCAGTCCAGGCGTCCGCCGAGGATCAATTTCAATGGGTCGGCCAGGCTCAGGCGTGTGGTGACATAGACGCCGTCCTGAGTGGTCACCTCACGCTGGTTATCTGTGTGAACGAAGTCCGGTTTACCCGCATTGATCGGCCAATTGGTGTCGTACGGGCTGTAGTTGTGGGTGGTCATGTCGTAGATGCGCTTGCTGGCGCCCACCACCAGTTCATGGGTACGCCCGAACGCCTCGAAGGGCCCACTGGCAAAGGCGTCTACGCCGGCCTGGTTTTCATCGAAGTCGGCCTGGTAAACCGTGCGGGCCAGTGTGTTGTTGACCCAGCGCGATTGATAGGAACCGGAGAACAACGCGTTCTGTTCGGAGTAGTTGGCGTTGACCTGAAGGTTCCAGTCGTTGGCCAGGCGATGACGGACTTCGGCGAACAGCGTGTTGATCTCCTGATCCTTGTTCTCCCAATCCGTACCCGGGTTGTAGGAGCGCGGCAAGTCAAGATGATGGCCGTCCTGACCGATCATCGAAGAGCCCCAGAAGTAATTGGTCTTGTCCTTCTGATGAGAAAAACCCAGGGTCAGGGTGGTGTCTTCGCTCAGATCCGCTTCGGTGACCGCATAGAACAGCCCGTGATCCTCCTCGACGTTGTCGATGAAGCTGTTGGCATCGCGATAAGAAGTCACGACCCGGCCGCGCAGCGTGTCGCTGTCGTTGAGTGGGCTGGAGGCATCGACCTCACCGCGATAATCGTCCCAACTGCCGGCGGCACCGGTCAGGGTGACTTTCTGCTCGGCCAATGGCCGCTTGCGTATCAGGTTGATGGCAGCCGATGGGTTGCCTGCCCCCGTCACCAGGCCGGTGGCACCGCGCACCACCTCGACTCGATCAAACATCGCCAAGTTAGGCTGGGAACCGACGTTAACGCCGTCGTAGCCGCTCGGGATGCCGTCATACATCAAGTTGTCGATTTCAAAACCGCGCGCCTTGTAAGTCTGCCGGCCAGGACCGCTGGAAAAGTCCAGGAACAAGCCGGGCGTCGCCTTGACCACGTCGTTGATGCTGGTCATCGTCTGGTCGTCCATGCGCTGACGCGTAATCACGGTGACGGCCTGCGGAGTTTCACGCATCGTCAGCGGGAGTTTGGTCGCGGTCGACATCGCGCCGGTGGTGTAGGACTCGGTGCCTTCCGTGGTACTTCCCAGTTGGCCACTACCGGTGACCTCGGTCGCGCCTAGCTCCAGGACGGGGGGCGGGGCGCCGCTGCTGTCATCGGCAAAGGCTGGAGCCAGGCTGGCCATGCAAATAGCCATGGCCAAAAGATCGCGGGCAGGGTTGAAGTGACGCGGTGGGGTGGCACAAATCGACATGAACCGATCCTGATATGCTAATGATTGTGAGAATGATTAGCATTAAGTATCACAGGATTTGTCTGGGCAATAAAGCATGTTGCGGCTGGACTACGTTTTGGGGGAGGAGGATTGCGTGACGGTATGAGCGGGTCGTCTGGGCAGTGAAGTCACAGAATTGCGAAAGCCGACGGGGTAGCTTTTCACGCTCTGCACAAACCTGGAATCGAGCAAAGGCGGATTGCTGGAATCGGCTGAAATTGCCCCATAGTTGTCAAGCCTACAGATTCGCGCATGACTTGAGGTGCGCATCATGTCCTGCCAGTCGCCGCAGTTCGCTCACATCGGCGAACCATTCGTGGGATTGAAGGCGATGGAATGCATCATATGTCCCGTATCCCCAGGCGACCGCACCAAAGGCGATACCGGCGGTCGCCGCTGCTTCACCATCCGTAGGTTGGTCGCCGATGTAGATAACTTCTTCTGGCGCCACGCCGAACTTGCGCATGACACGGCGCAGGCGAGACGCCTTGCCGAAAATAGATACTCCGCACTCGAAGGCCTGGATATGTCGACAGCTGGAGCCCAGGATTTGCGTGATGTTTTCTTTGGAATTAGAAGATACCACCGCCAGAATCAGCCCTCTCTCGTCAAGATGGGCGAGGGTATTGGCAATGTTTTCAAACAGTGGGATCGAGCTTCTATGTTTCTTCATCAAGCTCATGAAGGTCCGCGCCACCAGAGGCAGTTTCCAGCGGGGCATGCCGATATGAGCCATGATCTCCCGAGCCCCTTGCTTGCGCAGACAGTCCAATTCGTGCGAGTGAATTCGACTGAATGCGTGTCGGTCAGCGACCTGGTTGAACACTGAAACAAAGAACGGAAAGGAGTCAGCGAGCGTGCCGTCAAAGTCGAAAATGGCAAGCCGGTATGACATGCGAAGGCTCCTTGCTGTAGTGATGGCAGCCGAGTCCAGGCGGCTACTTGTGCTGGGCGAACAATCCACCCGATCGGACTCAAATCGGCCGTCAATCTTAGGTGATTTGATCAGGCACATCCAAGGGTGACTGCTGAGCATGCGCGGAGCTTGATGCTAAAAAGTTAACGCGCCTACATTCTCTCGCCTCTGGTTTTTCCAAGAATTCTGGTCGCATCTCATGCTGGAGGTAAGCCAAACACTCGCGGGTAATCACGACTGAATTGCATAGCGCTTTCATAACCGACCCCGAGCGCCGCATGATTGGAGTAGGAATGAGCATTGTCGTTATTACCGGCTGCCCTGAAAGAAGGTAGCTGGATCAGGCCCAAACCATTGAGGTCTCCGGCGGATAATTCTTTTGGGGCTGCGGCGAGCCCCCTCCATGTAGCAACCAGCTTAACGCTGATAAGCCAAAAGCCGGCGCTCAGCCAATCGGAATACACCCACCAACGCGCACGCCAGCAGCATGTAGAGCAGGGCGGCGATGCCATAGGCCTGGAGGGTCTTGAAGGTGGCAGCGTTAACATCTGCCGCGATTTTAAGGATGTCAGGAACGGTCGCGGTAAAGGCGATGGCCGTGGCGTGCAGGACGAAGATCACTTCGTTGCTGTAGGCCGGAAGTGCCCGGCGCAGCATGCTCGGTATCAACACCAGAACGAACAATTGGCTGCGGGTCATGCCCAGGGCCAGCGCCGCCTCGATCTCACCGCGTGGGGTGGTGCGCAGTACGCCGGCGAGAATCTCGATGGTGTAGGCGCAGGTGTTCAAGGCCAGCGCCAGGATCACGCAATGCATGCCATCACGAAAGAACCACCACAAGCTTGGCGACTCCCTGATCAGGCTCAGGCTTGCCAGGCCGCTGTAGATGATCAGCAGTTGCACGAACAGCGGCGTGCCGCGAAACACCAGGGTGTAAAGCTGTACAGGCAGCGCCAGCCAACGATTGCCGTAGGTGCGAACCAGCGCCAGGGGTATCGCCGCGGCCAGACCGATAACGGCGGACGTCACTAACAGCCACAAAGTGACGGACAAACCACTCCAGCGGTAACCGTCGGACCAGAGGAAGTTCGGCCCGAACTCTTTGAGTATCTCGATCATGACACGCTCCGCCGCGGTTCGATGCTGTAGCGCCGTTCAAGGTGCTTGAGGGCCAGGTTGGAGAGGATCGCAAAGGCCAGGAAGATCGTCGCAATCACCAGATAGAAGAACATCTGCCTTGAGGTCGCGTTGCCCGCTTGTTTGGCGACCTGAACCATGTCATTGAGACCCAGCAGCGATATCAGTCCGGCACTTTTCAAGAGCACTTGCCAGATGTTGCCGATGCCAGGCAATGCGAACCGCATCATCTGTGGCAGGCGGATACGTCGCAGTACCTGCCAATGGCTCATGCCATAAGCCCGGGCCGCTTCCAGTTGGCCGAACGGAATCGCCTGGAAGGCGCCACGAAAGGTTTCGGCGCAATAGGCACCGTAAATGAAGCCTAAGGTGCCGATCGCAGTACCGTAAGGGTTCAACTGCCACGATTCGCGGCCGAGCGCGTCTGCCACCTCGTTGAGTCCGATCTGCACGCTGTAATAGATCAGCAGCATCAGGACCAGGTCCGGCACGCTACGCACCAGCGTGGTGTAGACCATCGCGACCAGCCGTAGCGGCGCCACTGGCGAGAGTTTCGCCAAGGCCCCGAGCAGGCCCAGCACGATGGCGACGCAGGCGGCCCACGTGGCCACCTGGACGGTCAGCCACGCCCCCTGGAAAATGAGATAGCCGTACCCTTCGAGAAACATGCTTTCGGGCTCCGCGCGGGTGGTTTATTTCGGCGAAATGTCGAAGTCGAAGTACTTTCTGGCGATGCGCTCATAGGTGCCGTTGCGGTGCAGCCGTTCGAGCGCCTGATTGATTTCTCCGGCCAGCACGGTATCGCTTTTACGCAATCCGATGCCGGTGCCCGGACCGAAGATCTCCGGTGACTTGACCACCTCGCCGGCATAGCCGAAGCCCTTGCCCATCGGCTTTTTCAGTAGGCCTTCGGAGACAGCGATGGCGTCGTCGAACGCCGCGTCCAGCCGACCATTGATCAAATCCGAATAGGTCAGGTCACTGCTTTGATAAGGCACCACTTCCACGCCCTTAAGGCCCCACATCCGCTTGGCATAGGCTTCGAACACACTGCCTTGTTGTACGCCGATGCGCTTGCCGCGCAAGGATTCGGCCGTGGGTTGCAACGGGCTGCCTTGCGGGGCCACCAGGCGTGCCGGGGTGTCGTACAGGGTGTTGGAGAAGGCGATTTCGGCTTTGCGGGCTTCAGTGATCGAGAGGGCGGAGAGTATCCCGTCGAATTTCCTGCCCTTGAGGGCCGAGATCATGCCATCGAAGGCGTTTTCGACCCAGACGCAACGGCGTTGCAACTCGCTGCACAGGCTTTCGCCCAACTCGATATCGAAACCTGTCAGCGAGCCGTCCGGTCGCTTGGACTCAAATGGCGGATAGGTGGGGTCGACCCCGAAACGCAGCTCTTCGCTGGCGCCCCAGGTCATCAGCGGGCTGGCCACAAGCATCAAACCGATCAGACATTTTTTCATCGACAGGGTATCCACGATAGGTTGGTAGAACCGTCCCGGAAAAGGGGCCCGGGGTAGCACGCATCAGCCTTGATTGTTCAAGGCGTGTTTCAGGTGTTCGACGCGTTGGATGTCTATGGTTCGTCCATGGCCAAAGCCACCGTCCCAGCCGCACACCTGGCCGGCATGATCGACGCCTCGTGCAAGGCACTCGGCGAGGCTGTGCCGGGCTTGCCATGCCAGCAGGAACGCGGCGATAAAGCCGTCGCCGGCGCCCATGCTGTCGACGAACGCACAGGGCCGCGCAGCCTGCTCATACACACCCTGTGCATCGACTGCGAGGGCGCCTTGGGCGCCACGGGTGATGACCACCGTTGCCGGGCCCATCATCCGCATCGAATCCGCCAGGTCACGCGCTTCGCTTGACGACAGGTCGGCGGCCGAAAAAAAAGCGATGTCGACTTGTTGAATCAGCGCCTGCCAATCGAACTCGACCCAGTTGTCCGAGAAGTCGAATGACAGGCAGCCACTGGCCTGGCGAATCTGCGCCAGTTGGCTTTCAAGACCGCTGTAGAGGCTGCTGTGTGCCAGCGGGAATTGCGCGAGATAGGCCAGGTCGTCAGCATCGAGTCGCAGTTGTCGGCATACGCCCGGATCGCTGCCAAGAAACACCCGTTCGCCCGCGATACTGTCGACACACGCCCAGCCATTGGCCCCCATCAGCGTTCTGCAGCGCGATGCATCGACGCCTTCCTGTTGCAGGCAATCGAGCAGGTACTGGCCGTGCCGGTCATCACCTACGCAGCCCAGGTAGGCACTGCGAGCACCCAGCCGGGCGGCAAATACCGAGACGTTGAGTGCGTTGCCACCGGGGTATTCGATGTTCCGGTCCAGGTACACATCCAGGGTGTTGTCGCCGACCGCGATCAGGCTGGCCATGCTCAGTACTCCGTTTTCCACATGTAGCGGCGCGTAGTCAGCGGCTGCTGGTGCCAGACGGCGAGATGCGCGGCAATGCGCTCCACGGCGATGCCGACGATATAGGGCGCGACAATGGCGCGGATCTCTGGATCGATGCCTTCCATCGGGAAGTCCTTGGCGTCATAGACCATGACCCGTCCGGTGTACCGCTGGCAGAAGCGCACGACGCGCTCCATTTGGGCGCGACTGGGGTCTTCGCCTAACAGCAGGAGCAGGGGAGTGGTCGCGTCGATGGCTTCGAACGGGCCATGGAAAAACTCAGCCGCCTCCACTGGCAGGCAATGCAGCCACTGGCTTTCCATCACCACGCAGACGCCGAATACGTAGGCGGTGGTGAACATCGGACCCGAGGCGAGGAAGTACATCACGCGATCATCTTTATACAAGCTTGCCTCTTCGATGGCGCGCCGGTCGTTATTGATCGCCGCATCGGCGAGTGCCTGTGGCAGTGCCTTGAGCGAGCGAGTGAGCTTGTCCAGCAACGGCCAGCCTTCGCGCTTGGCCAGGATCCCGCCGACCAATGCCTGGAGGATCATGAAGCAGCCGAAGTACGCCTCATCGGTACGTCCCAGCAGGAAGCAATGTTGAACAGCCTGGGCCAGCGGCAGCTCGGCGGTTTGTGTCACGCCTACGGTGAGGCAGGGTTTGTCTCGCAGGAAATGGGCGGCGGCGATGGTCTCCTGGGTGGTCCCGGACTTGGAGGCGAGGACCACCAAGGTGCGTTCATCCAGGCGCGGCGGGTCGATATCCATGAACTCGGCCGGGAAGTAACGGCGCACTTCCAGTGTATGGCTGTAGCGCTCAAGCCAGTATTGCAAGCCGAGCATGATGCGGTTGGGAGCACCGCAGCTGACGAAGTAGATGCGGTCGATCCGCGTGGCCAGTTCTTGGCCAAACTGCTGGGCGTCGTCGACGATTTGCACGGATTGCTGCAAGGAAGTGATGAATCCTTCCCGATTGAACTGGATCGCCATGTGAGCTCCTGGGGGCTTTGTTGCGGTGGCTCATGTGACTGTTCATGATCACCGTTTAGACCAAAAGCTATACCATGAAAAATACCAATACAAGGCTTTTTCTCCATGGTCTAATGGGCTGCCTGAGCGGTTTTCAAGGTATGCACCGGGCCGTTTTTTTGTTCTCATGATCAAGCTGGCGGGTTTGCGACGGTTTTCCGGTGGTCATTGTTGCAATGCCGCGGCAGAAAAAATAATCCAGGATGTAGACCATGAAAGTTCTTCCTTCCAAGTCCTCCGATGTGGCCCTCCTGGCGCCTGAACGCAAGCAGGTCGCCTGGCAGGCCGTCCAGGCGCTGCTGGAAATGCTGGAGCGTCCGGAGTTCGGACCGACTGAGCGAATTCCGGCGGAACGGGACCTGGCCGAGCACTTGGGCATCAGCCGGATGACACTGCGAAAGGCTCTGCAAACGTTGATCGACCGTGGAGTCCTGGAGCGCCGGGGCAATCGCGGCACCTTTGTGACCGCGCCAGGCGTCGAGCGGCCCCTCAATACCGTGGCCCGCAAAGGTATCGCCGAAGTGGTGGAGCAAGCTGGGGCCAGGCCTGGCAGTAAATTGCTCTACTTCGAACAAACCCAGGCCAGTGCCCGCGTGGCGAAACTGCTGAAGATCCAGGAAGGCGACACGTTGCTGACCATCAGGCGCCTGCGCACTGTGGATCAAAAGCCATTCTGCATCGAGACCAGCTACATCCCGGCCGCCCGTGCACCGGAACTGGTGGCGGGAGACCTGGTCGAGGGGGCCTCGTTGTATGCGTTGTTGTTATCGCGCTACCAGATAGAAATGGAGAGCGACGAGGGCACGTTGAGCATCGCTACGATGAACGACCAGGAGGCGCGCTTGCTCGAGGTCGAGCCCGGGACGGCGGCGCTGGTCTACCGGGGTGTGATCTTTGATCGTCAAGGGCAGCCGGTGGAATACCTGGTCTCGATCAACCACCCCCAACGTGTGGTATTCAAGCTGGCGGACAGTCGGGTCAATAGTTTCCATACGGATCTTTAGTCCAGGACCGGATGCTCGATCTGTTCGCTTATTTGTGTAGCGAATCGCCGCTGACCCCTGATCAGGCTCGCGGCGAAATGTTTAGTCTTGGCGCTACTTGTAATGTTGTTCGAACACCGCCAACTGCTCAGGCTTGATCAACTGAAAGGGCACCCAGACGTCCGTTTCCACCGGTTCTCCCTTGATCATCTTGAGCGCTGCTTGTACCGCGCTGTTCGCCTGGGCCTTGGGATCCTGGAATACCGAGGCGACCAGCATCCCGCGCTTGATTGCCGCCAGGCCGTCAGGCAAGCCGTCGATGCCGACGATCGCAATCTCGCCCTTGGCTTTGCCGGCCTGCTGCAAGGCCATGGCCGCACCGATGGCCATCTCGTCGTTGTTGGCGACGATGGCATCGAAACGGCTGCCCGCCAATAGCCAGTTACTGGTCAGGTCCATCCCTTTGTTGCGCTGCCACTCGGCACTCTGCTGCTCGACAATCTTGATCCCGGGATAATCCTTGAGCACCTGTTTGACGCCTTCGGTGCGGTCGTGGGTGGCGTTTTGCGCCAGGTCGCCCATGATGATCGCCAGGTTGCCCTTGCCTCCGAGTTTTTCGGCCAGGTAGCGCATTTGCAGCTGTCCGGCCTCAATGTCATTGGACGCCACCGTGACGACGCCTTTGGGCAGGGTGCGCTCGTCCGGGTGACGGTTGACGTAGACCAGCGGCGTCTTCGCTTCGACCGCCGCGCGGGTGATGTTGGCCGTGGCGGAGGTGTCCACCGGCAGGACAATGACCGCATCCACTTTCTGGTTGATAAAGCCCTGGACCTGGTTGAGTTGGCGCACCACATCGCCCTGGGCGTCCTCGAACTGGATCTGCACGTTTTCCTTTTTCGCGGCCGCGTCCAGGCCGTTACGCACGTAGGTCATGAAGTTGTCGTCGACCCTGGCGATGCTGACGCCGATGCGATAGTCGGCGACGGCCCACTGGCTCAAGAGCAACAGCAGGGTGGCGAAAAGCAGTTTGCAACGACGCATGATGGTTTTCCTTTTGTTGTTATGAGTTGAAACGTCATCAATGGGTAAAAATGTGCATCGCGTTCCGAGTGATATCCGTGCAACGCGCTGACGTCATCCATCAAGCGTGAAGGCCTGCTTGAAACGCTCGAGGGCGACTTCGCCGTCACCGCTGGCCCAGCCTTCGAGGCCGACGACACCGCTGTATCCTATGCCGAACAAAGCCCTGGCAATGGCGCGATAGTGGATTTCACCGGTGCCAGGTTCCATGCGGCCAGGCACGTCGGCGACCTGGATTTCGCCGATGGCGCTGGCGGCGCGCTGGATCAGTTCGATCAGGTTTCCTTCGCCGATCTGTGCGTGATAGAGGTCCAGGTTCATCTTCAGGTGCGGGCTGCCCACGGCCTCGATCAGCGCCAGGGTATCTTCAGCGCGGGCGAACGGCGTACCGGGGTGATCGACTTCGGTGTTGAGGTTTTCCAGCAGGAATACCCGACCCGCGTCTTCGCCCAGGCGAGCGATTTTTTCCAGCGTCTTGCAGGCACTCAGCCACATGCGGCCGGTAGTCTGGGCAACGGGCTTGACCGGCAAGCCCTGATCCCCCAGGCCTGTGCCATGCAGGTTCAAGCTTGGGCAACCCAATCGAGCGGCGACGGCCAAGGATTCCTGGGCGCTGCCGAGCAGTTGCTGGATACCCTCGGGATCGGTCAGGTTGCCCGAGATATAGCCGGTCATGGAGGTGAAATCCGCGCCAGTCGCTACGAGGGCCTGGATGTCTTTGGTCGTCCAGTTCCATATCTCGACGCTGAAGCCCAGCGCGTGGATGCGTTTGACCCGCTCGGCAAAGGGCAGGTCGAGAAAGACCATCTCGGCGCTGACCGCCAGTTTGAACGGTATGAAACTCATGAACGGGCTCCTTGCACGCGCACCGGTGTGCCCTGTTGGAAGGACTCGATGCAAGCGCGGGCGATGGCCAGTGCCGCTCGGGCATCTTCGCCGCTGGCCAGGGGTTTTTCGCCGCTGCGCACGCAACTGACAAAATGGTTGAGCTCGGCCACATAAGCATCACGCAGCAAGTCGGTGTCCATGCGCTGGGTGTCGGCCTGGACCCCATTGGCCAGGTAGCGCAGCAGGTCCGAGTCGTTGACGTTGCCCATGGTCAGCATGCCCGCGCTGCCGAACACTTCGCCCCGGACATCGTAGCCATAGACTGCCTGGAAATTGGCCTCGGCCGTGGCGATGGCGCCATTGTCGAAACGGATCGTGACCACCGCCGTGTCGAGAAAACCTTTGTCCTTGTAGGCCGGTGCGATCAGCGCATCGGCCATCACAAAAACTTCAATCGCCTCGGCGCCGGGGTTCAGGTAGCGCAGGGTATCGAAGTCATGGATCAGGGTTTCCAGGAAGATCACCCATTGTGGTGAGGCGGCCGGGTTGTTCAGCGCCGGGTCGCGGGTCAATGAGCGCAGCAGTTGTGGCGTACCGATCCGGCCGGCAACCACGTCCAGATGAGCTGTGCGGAAGCTTTTGGCAAAGCGGCGGTTGAAGCCGACCTGGAGGGTCACCCGTGCATCGGCAGCCGCGGCGATGGCGCGGTCAGCTTCGTCCAGGGTGATCGCCATCGGTTTTTCACAGAACACGCCTTTGCCGGCCCGGGCCGCACTGATCACCAGCTCGGCATGGCTGCGTGCCGGGGCGGCAATCAGCACAGCGTCGATATCCGGATCATCGAGCAATTGCTGTGGATCGGTATAGACCTTCTGCACGTCCAGTTCTGCCGCGAGGCGCGCGGCTTGGCCGGGGGTAGGGTCGGCGATGGCGGCGAGGCATGCGCCAGGGATGTGCCGGGCAGCGCTCAGGCCGTGAAAACTGCCCATGCGGCCGGCGCCGATGAGGCCAAGGCGGATGATCTTGGATGTGCTCATGAACATGACTCCCTTTATTGTTTTTACGACTCGGCGATAAGAACGTCCTCGTCTGGATAGGTGGGGAGCAAGCGCTGTGCCAAAAATTAACCTATTGATATTTAAAGTGTTTTATTCTGAATGGTTCGAATGTGTGTTCATTTTGATTACATGTCTATACTGGCATGTCAAAAATATAAACACGTGGTCGGATAATAATGAATGAGCAACCGGCGGCATTGAGCGAAGAAGACCGCGATTACCTCACCACGCTCGGCCCTGCGTCGTTGAACGAAGGGCCAAGCACCGTGCTGGATGAGGCCTGGCGAGCGTGCTTGCAGGGAGCTATCGATCGCCCTGTCGGAGTCAGGCGGGTGATTTGGCAGTCCTGGTTGCGCAGCGTCCATGCCGGCCTCGATCCGGAAGATGGCGAGTACCGTTTTGTCGCGCCCGCCGACCTGACCGCGACACTGGCCGCCAACCGGGTGCTGATCGCCGCTGCGGCGCAGGTCATGCGCGGTTTGCTCGCCTATAACCCCCGGGGCCATATCAACCTGACCGATGCCGAAGGCACGACTTTGCATTTCTGTGGCCTGGACCTCACCCCCATAGGCAGTCGACTGCTGGAGTCGGTCCAAGGCACCAATTGCACCGGGCTGGCGATCGTCGAAGACCGTTTGGTCTATGTGCTGGCCGAGGAGAACTTCGGGCTTGGCCTGCGCCAGCGCCGCATGCATTGCGCCGCCGCGCCAATCCGGGATGCCCACGGCCGGACGCTGGGTATGTTGACCCTGACGGCGGAGCCAGGCTGGTTTCATTTCCATACGCTGGGCACTGTCCAGGCCGCGGCCGAGGCGGTCTCGAGGCAGATGGCGCTGCAAGCCTTGCTGCAAGAGCAGCAAACAGTCCTCGAGGTGCTCAACGAGGGCTTGGTGGTATTGGATGAACAGGGCTGCATCAAGGCGCTCAACCATTACGCCCGACAATTGTTCCGCGTGGGCCATGACCTGCTCGGCAAGCCGTTCAAGAGCCTGGGGCAGAGCGAATTGACCGAGGCCGTCCTGCTTGCCAGCGGGGAGGGCGTGCGGGACCTGGATTGCACCTTTGAACTGCACGACCGCAGCCATCTGGCGTGCCTGGTGTCGGTCTGCCCGCTGGAGCAGGGCGGGCGGATTGTTTCGCTGCGCGAGAACCGCCGCATCCGGGAAATCACCCGGCGGATCATTGGCACCCAGGCCAGCTACACCTTTGAAACCATCCAGGGCCGCTCACAGGCGATTGAGGATGCAATGCATCTGGCCCGGATTGCCAGTCGCAGTGATTCGACCACGCTGATCCTCGGCGAGAGCGGCACGGGCAAGGAACTGTTCGCCCAGGCGATCCATAATGCCAGCGACCGTTGTGGTGGTCCTTTTGTGGCAGTCAACTGCGGAGCCATTCCCCGTGACCTGGTGCAGAGCGAACTGTTCGGTCATGTCGAAGGCGCTTTCACCGGATCGGCTCGCGGTGGCTCGGCAGGCAAGTTCGAATTGGCCGATGGCGGGACGATCTTCCTCGACGAAATCGGTGACATGTCCTTTGATGCACAGGTCAGCTTGCTGCGCGTCCTGCAGGAGGGTGAGGTGACGCGAGTAGGGGCGAAAAAATCGCTGCGGGTCAACGTTCGTATCATCGCCGCCACTCACCGCAATCTGAGTCAGGCGGTGGCCGAGGGGGCCTTTCGTGAGGATCTTTACTACCGGCTCAACGTGCTGAACCTGACGGTGCCGCCCCTGCGGATGCGTCGCGAGGACGTGCCGTTGCTGGCGCGGCATTTTCTCGCACGTTGTGCCCGGTCGCTCCGCAAGACCATGCACGACCTTTCCCCGGCGGCGTTGGATATCCTTAGCGCTTATCACTGGCCGGGTAACGTTCGCGAGCTGGAAAACGTCATTGAGCGGGCGACCAATCTGGCGATGAGCGAACTGATCCAACCGAACGATCTTGCGCTGGAAATCAGGCAGCGAGGGCGACCCTCGACGTGGGGAAGTACCCCTGAGCCTCGGATGGCCCCCGACCTTGGCACCCATGAAATGAATGCAATCATCGCCGCCCTCACCGAAACCCGCGGAAACATCCGTCTGGCAGCTCAGCGGTTGAATGTGTCGCGTGGCGGGCTGTACAACAAAATGAGTCGGTTTGGACTCAAGGTCGATGCGTTCCGTGTCTAGCAGGAGGCCTCACGGCCTCCAGATTTCGACATCCTGGGCATTTACCGCGTTGGGTAGCAAACCTGCGGCAAAAAAGGCGTTGGCAATTTTCTGCTGTTCACTCAACTGATCGGCTGTCACCGGCTGTACCTGATAACTGCGATGGGTGTTGGCGGCCTCGACTGTCTCCACGTCGAGGTTGCCCCACAACGGCCCCAGGACCTGGGCCGCGTCTCGAGGATGGTTCTTGACCCAGGTCCCGGCTTCCTGCAGTTGCTCGTAAACGAGTTTGAGCACGTCAGGATGTGCTTTTGCGTAAGCAGTGCCGGTCAGGTAGTAGCGCTTGTAGCTGGCCAGGCCGCTGCCGTCGGCCAGGGTCCGCGTCGGCAGTTGACGCTGCACGCCGCTGAGAAAGGGTTCCCAGGTGACCCAGGCGTCAACCTTCTGATTTTCGAACGTCGCCCGGCCATCGGCGGGGGACAGGTACGCCGGTTGTATGTCGGAGAACTTCAGGCCGGCCTTGTCCAGTGCCGCGATCAGCAAATAATGGGCGCCGGCCGCCTTGGTGACGGCGACTTTCTTGCCTTTCAAGTCCGCCAACTGCCGCAACGGCGAATCCTGGCGCACGACGATGGCTTGGGCTGAAGGTGAGGGGGCTTCTTGGGCAAAGTAAGTCAGCCTGGCCTGGGCGGCCTGGGCAAAAATCGGCACGGTATCGGCCACATCGGCGCTGACATCGACATTGCCGACATTCAACGCCTCCAGCAGTGGCAGGCCACTGGGGAACTCGTGCCAGCTCACGTCGATATTCGCCTCGGCGAGGGCTTTGTCCAGCTTGCCTTGGGTTTTCAGCAGCGTGATCAGGGTCGATGATTTCTGATAGCCGATACGCAGGGTTTCTCGTGCCTGGGCCGGCAGGGCGAGAGTCGACAAGACCAGCACCGCGACCAGGCTGGCCAGGGCGGGGCGGCGCAATAGCGCCCCGGAATGCTTGATGAGTTTTGACATGGCATGCTCGATATTGGCTAAGGAATGGGTAACCGCTTGATGAAGCTTATTGTTCTAAAAACCAATTTATAAATACTTTTTGAGTATTAGCTTAGGCGGCTTTGCCGGTATCAAAACGCGTATTGCAGACGGGTGTAGTAGTAACCGCCGGTGAAGCCGAAGGGCGAATAGCTGCCCCAGTTATCGCCGAACGAAGAGTTGCTGACACCGATATGGTCGGGGTATTTGTCGAACAGGTTCTGCGCGCCGACGGCCACGGTCAGTTGTTTGTCGATTGCATAAGCCACGTCGAGGTCGGTGATCCATTTGGCCGAATACTCGCGATCCAGGCTCGGATCGCTCGAGCTGTTGACCTCGGTGTAGGTGCCATAACGGGTCAGGCGCAGGTTGACGTCGAAGTCGTCGATCGCCCAGTCGGCAGAGAAAATCATCTTGCTGCTGGGGGAAGTCTTGGTAATCAGTGCTCGGGACTGGCGGCCGAGCAACTGGAAGTCGCCCAGGGCGCTCAACTGCGAAGGGGTGTCGTTGACGCTGAGGATTTTCGTGTGGTTGTAGTTCAGGGCCGCGGTCCACCTCACTGAGCCGTAACGGTCCAGGTTCTGCCGATAATTACCCACCACATCGACCCCGGACGTCCGGGTGTTGGCGCCGTTGGTGAAGTACTGCGCACCGGCGGTGGCTGGCACGCCAATGCTGTCGAGCAGGGCGGCGACGCCCGGTCCCTGAAAACGCTCGCTGAGCACCAGACGGTCGCGCAGGTTGATGACGTAGCCGTCCACGGTCAGGCTCAGGTCTTCGCTGGGTGTCAGGGCGAAACCAAGGCTGAAGTTGGTCGAGCGTTCGGGTTTCAACGACTCAGCTCCGAGCGCCTGGGCGCCGGCCGAATCCACCGGCAGAATCACGTAGTTGTACGACTGATAGACACCGTTGATGGTGTCGAAACCGGTCGAGCGCGCGGTGAAGATCTGATTGGCCAGTGACGGTGCGCGAAAACCGTTACTGATGGTGCCGCGTACCGAGAACATCGGGTTGAATTCGTAGCGGGTGCTGAGCTTGCCACTGCGGGTGCCGCCAACGCCTTCGTTGTAGTGCTCGTAGCGTGCGGCAACGCCGAGGTACCACTGCTCGACGGGGTAAAAGCCCAGGTCGATGTAGCTGGCAACGCTGTTGCGGCTGACTTTCTGCGCGTCTTCGGGGGTAATGCCGTTGGTGACCTGGGCTCCGGGATCGGGGCGTTCGCCGGCCCGTGGATGGCCGACCGGGAACACATAGCCGCCATCGATGTAGGAGGCCTCGGAGCCGGCGCGGGTTTCGTAGCTTTCACGTCGGTGCTCGAAACCGAAGGCCACGTCCAGGGGTTTAGCCAGGCCGATTTCGTAGCTGTTTTTCAGGTCGAGGTTGCTGGTCAACTGATCGGCGATGTAGATGCCGGAGGTGAACTTGTTCGGCGTGTTTTCCCCCAGCGACGGGTTCTGGTTGTTGTAGGTGCGTTGCTTGGCGTAGTTGCGCCCGTACGTGCTGCTCAGGTCCCACGCCCAGCCGCCGAAGTCCTCGCCCTTGGCGCCGAATGCCGATTGGAAGTCGGTTTCGTTGACCAGCCAATAGGGGCTGTAGCCGTCGGGGTAGCCGTTGGGTCCGGTGGTAATGGTGTTACGGCCATTGGGCAGGCGGAAATTCTGCCCGTCGTTGTTCTCCCGGGTGGCCAATGTGGAGAACGAGTAGAGCGTGACGGTGTCGTTCAGCGGCAGATCGAGGTTGTAGCCGACATCGGCCAGTTGGCTGCGCGGCAGCCCGTAGCCTTTGTACGTGTGATGGCTGGCATCGGCCTCACGCGGGTCGGGCGAGCCGTCGGCCTGCGGGTAGTAATGGGAGGTGTAGCCGTTGCTGCCGGCCTTGTTGTCACGCTCTTGATAGCGGGTGTCGAACGAGACATTGAGCACCCCGGCTTCACCGATCTGGAAACCATAATTGAGCGCCTCCTGGGCAGTCCCGCGTTTACCGTCGTAGCCCTGGCCGAGGGTGGTGTCGGAGCTGCCTCCCGTGGTCTGCTTGAGGATGATATTGATCACCCCGGAAATGGCATCAGAGCCGTACTGTGCCGCCGCGCCGTCGCGCAACACCTCGATGTGATCGATGGACGCCACCGGGATCAGGTCGAGGTCGCTGGGGGCTGCGCCGCTATTGATGCCGTTGATGTTCAACGTGGCGCTGGTGTGCCGGCGCTTGCCGTTGACCAGCACCAGCACATGAGACGCGGTCAGCCCGCGCAGGGTGGCCGAGCGCACCACGCCGCTGGCATCCCAGCCGGCGCGGTCGGGCAGGTTGAAGGACGGGATGAACTTGCTCAGCGCCTCCAGCAGGCTCGGTTTGCCCACGGCGCGCAATTGTTCACCCGTCACCACATCGATGGGCGTCGGGCTGGTGGTTACCGTGCGCTCGGTGGCGCCACGGTTACCAGTGACCACCACGGTGTCGAGAGTTGGCGAGCCGTTTTCGGCGGCCTCAAGGTTGAATGAAGCGAGGCCGCAGGCAATCGACAGCGGCAGCAGTAACGGACGATAGGGCGTGGCCCGGCGCGTTTGGCAGTTGAACATAAGCGTGAAGCTCCTGAATGTCGGCTGAGGTCCGTGTCACTTCTTGCGAGCGGCGACGGCTTCGATTTCCACCAGGCCGCCGGGTAGCGGCAAGGCGACCACCTGGACGGCGGTGCGCGCGGGTTTGTTCGGCTGTTCGACGCTGCCGAAGAACGGCGTATAGCCTTCCTGTAGCCCGGCGAAATCGAGCTTGCCGCCCTTGGCTGGATCGCCCACCAGGAACACCCGCAGTTGCACCACATCCCCCAGGTCCAGGCCCTGGCTTTGCAGTACGCCCTTGAGTTTGTTGAGGATCGAGGTGGTCTGGGTCGCGGTATCGCCGTAGGCGGCAAAAGAGTCTTTCGGCGCTTGCGGGTCGTGCAGGTCAGCGAGCAGGCCGCTGACGAACAGCAAGTCAGTTTGTGCGGGCACCGATACTGCCAGGGAGATTGGAAAATTGGAGTTAGGCAGGGCGATACGCTTGATCTCGTCGGCGTGGCTGGTGAAGGCGGTGGCATTCATGAGAAGTCCTGTGAGCAAGGTCATGGTTTTCATCGGTCAGTCCTTTATCGAAATGAATCAGGCGGCAACGCCCGGTTGCTGGCGCTCGGCATGGCGGCCGATCAGAGAGACGATGCGCCGCGCTGAATCAGCGGCGGTGTTCTGCCAGATACCGACACCGCCATGGGCGAGGGCGTCGCTGGCCAGGTAGGTGCGGCCTTGGGGTTGGTTGAGGATCTGGTAGGCCTGCTCGCCGACTTCGTCGTTGACGATCCACGGGCCTTTGCTGAACGGCACCTTGGACCAGTTGATGGCCACCGGTTTCTGCAGCTTGGCGCTGTGGCCGGGATGCAGCAGTTCGACGGCTTGCCGGGAAGAGGCGAACTGTTCGGCGAGGGGCTTCCTGGCGAAGGACTGGGCGGCTTCGCTGGTGTTGTAGGCCGCGACCAGGATGCCCTGGTCACTGTTCAGGCGATCGCTGGGATACCACAGCCCCTTGACCTCATGATCCAGGTAAGACAGCCCGCCGAAGATGTTGAAGTCGGTCTCCCAGAATCGCGGCGACTGCCAGGCCACTTTGTTCGCCTGGTCGCTTTGCGCGCTGAGGATCGCTTGCTTGAAGGGCGTGCTGAAGTTGCTCGGTAGCCTGGCCAGCAGCGGCAGGGGCACGGTGACGATGGCGTAGTCGGCGCTCAGGGTCTGAGTCTTGCCGGTCTGGCGATCCCGATAGGTGATGCGGCTGCCAAGCTCTGCGGTCTGGATGTCACTGACTTCGGCATGGAACCGAATCGCGTCCTTGAGCTTCTCGTAAAACGCGAAAGGGATCCGATCCATACCGCCGACCGGCTGGAACATGGTCGAGGAAAACTCGGGGATTTCATCGAACACCAATGCCCCCCAGAGCTTGGGATTGAGCAGTGTCTGCAACTCCAGCGGTGTGCGGGTAAGGCCGGTTTGATCGCCTGCACCGGGGATGCGGGTATAGCCCGAGCGCACCGACCCCTTGTATTTGAAGTCGGTGTTGAGGTCGCCATAGACCTTCAGGAAGTTCAGCAGCGCCTGACGGTCGTCGGCACTCAGGTCCTGGTCCAGGGCCTTGCGGCTGACGGTGCGCGCCAGCAGTTCGGACAATTGTCCTCGAGTGTCGTTGACTGCCTGGCGCAGCTGGAACGCCGGCTGTCGGGCGTCCGGCAAGGCCAGCGCATTACGGCTGCTGTTGACCAGCACTTGCAGTTCGACGCCCAGTTCGCGGCAGTAGCCGAGGATCGTCTGGTGATGGCTGGGGATGCGCGCCGGGCCGGCGTTGAAAAACTGCCCGTCATCGAACTCCACGGTCTGGCTGATGCCGTCGTCGAAATCGACCTTGGTGCCACGCCGCAAGGTCCAGTTGCGTCCGCCAACCCGTTCACGGGCTTCGAGAATCGTCACGGTGAAGCCGGCCTTGCGCAGTTCGTAGGCGCTGACCAGGCCGGAAATGCCGGCGCCGACCACCACCACGTGTTTGCCCTTGCCACTGTTGCCCAGCTGTAGCGGGGTGAAACTCGCCGCCACGGCCTGAGGTTTCAGGCCTAGCGCACCGAGGGCGCCGAGGGCGGCGGAATAACCACCGACGGCGGCAATGCGGGAAATCATTTGCCTGCGAGTGAAAGCCATGAAGTGCTCCTTGGCATGGTTGCCGATCAGGGGGTCAGAGGTCGTAGCGCACAGTCAGCAAGAGGGTTCGCGGATCGTTGATCGAGTAGTAGCGGGCGCCACTGGAGGGCACGTAGCCGACTGCCTGCGGGTATGCGCGGTCGAGCAGGTTTTTCACTGACAGCGTGGTGGTCCAGTGGCCGTCGCCGGAGATGTAGCGGGTGTTGGCGTTCCAGAAGGTCTGCTGGGGAATTTCCTGGACGTCGTCGTTCAACGCGTTGGCGTAGGATTTTGTCTGGAACTGCGCATCGGTGCCGGCCAGCCAGGTGCCGGGCAATCCGGCCGGGATGGTGTAGTTGAGACCGACACTGGTGTTCCAGCGCGGCGAGTACACCAGTTGCTTGCCATTGGCATCGACCCCGGCGCCGCTGGCGTTTTCGAAATCGTCGTACTGGCTTTGCAGGTAGCCGAGATTGAAGGTCAGTTGCAGGTCGTTGGTCAGCGCGCTGAGGGTTTCCAGTTCGACGCCGTAGGTGTGCGCCTGGCCGACGTTGGTCCGCAGGCTGACCCCCAGCGCCGGGTCGTAGGCGTTGGTCTGCAGGTCCTTGTAGTCGTTGTAGAACAGCGCAAGGTTGGCGCGCAGGCGGCGGTTGAAGAAGTCGCCTTTGAAGCCGGTTTCCCAAGTGGTCACGTCTTCAGGGGAGAACGCCTGCTCGGCGGCAGCCTGGGTTGGCGCGCGGTTGTCGTAGCCGCCGGCCTTGAAGCCTTTGGCGACATAGGCGTACTGGTTGAGGTGAGGTGTCCAGGCGTATTCGAAGCCGAGTTTCGGGCTGGTGGACTGCCAGGATTTGCTCGAGTCGGCGGTGAAGTTGGTGCCGGTGATCTGGCGGTCGGTGGTGACGGCGTAGTTGGTGTAGTCGAAGTTCTTGTGTTCGCGAGTGAAGCGTAGCCCCGCGATCAGCGACAGTTGCTGCGTGACTTTGTAACTGCCCTGACCATACAACGCATAGCTTTCGGTATTGGTCGTGCTGTATTGACCCTGGCCGATCACCCGGTTGCGCGCGATCGAGTAGGTCAGGCTGTCGCGTTCGGCATCGAACTTTTCCCGATACAGGTACAGGCCGGTGCTGAAACTGAAATCGTCGTAATCGCCGTTGAGCTGGAACTCTTGGGTGGCGTAGTCCTGCTTGTAGGTGATCAGGCTGTTCTGAATCAGGGCGGCCTGGCCCGAGTTGTCATAGTCCACCGGTTGGTTGAACGCGGAATAGGCGGTGACCGATTTGAAGTTCAGATGGTCGTCGATGGCGTAGATCGCCCGCAGTACCGAGCTGCCCTGGTCGAGACGGTTTTTCGGATTGAGGCTGCTGTAGCTCTTGAACTTGTCGAAGTGCCCGTCGGCATCGAATGGGGTGTAGCTGGTCGTATCGCCACGGTCGAAGGTTCCGGCCAGGGTCAGTTGCACGTCCCAGGGCGAATCAATGGGATTGAAGCGCAGCTTGCCGCGGTAGGACTGCAGGTCGACATTGTTCACATCCTTACCGCGGGTGGGATTGGACACGGTGCCGTCGCGGCTCAGGCGAATCGCCGAGAAGCTGCCGAACAAGGTGTTGTCCACCAGTGGGCCACTGATCAGCAGGCGAGCGTTCTGGGCGTTGTAGTTGCCGGCGCCGAGTTCGAAGAACCCCCGGGTTTCCTGGGTCGGGTCACGGGTGATCACGCGGATCGCGCCGGCGCTGCTGTTGCGCCCGTAAAGCGTACCCTGGGGGCCGCGCAGGACCTCGACGCGTTCGACATCGTTGAAGTCGAGCATCGAGGAAATCGCCCGTGGGATGTACAGGTCATCGGCGTAGACCGCCACGGCGGCTTCCTGGATCGGGTCGGTTTCGCCGATACCACGAATCCCGTAGGTCTGCGCGCTGTAGGAGATCGACTGGCGGCTGAGGGTCAGGTTGGGCACTTGCCCGGAGAGATCGCGGATGCTCTTGATCTGCTTGTCTTCCAAGGCGTTTTCGTCGAACGCGGAGATCGCCAGCGGGGCTTTTTGCAAGTCCTCGCTGCGGTGTTCTGCTGTAACGGTGACAACGGGGAGGGCACCATCCTTGGTGTTTTCTTCGGCGTGCGCTGACAACCCGAGCAAGGTCAGCGATACGGCCAGCGTCAGACGGTTTTTGGTGATGTCGTGCATGGTGAGCCCCAGGTGCGTAGGTGTGGCGTTGGTGTTTCATTTTTTTTGGGCAAAGCGTTGCCGCAGTCATGGCTTGAAAGTCATGGCGGAGGTGGCTTGGGCCGGTTCAGGTTTTGGGTGTGGCAATTGACCGTGGAGTGGTGTCGGCCGGAAAAACGTGCAGTTCCGAAAGCCTCCACCTGGTCAGGGGTCGGTGATGGTTGTAACAATATTTATATAATAGGGCGCTGTAAAAGTCCGATTTGTTATAAGTTAATTATAAAAAATTGACATCAATATTGTTATTAAAATGCGTAATTCTGATGTTGTGGCGATGCGGATGCACCCAAATCCAGTGGGAGCGAGCCTGCTCGCGATGGCGTTGGCACATTCAGCATTGATACAAACTGAACGACCGCTATCGCGAGCAGGCTCGCTCCCACATGGGATGTACGTCTCCCGCCAGGATTGCCCGGGGTCAGTACCCGCGCTGTACGTTCGCCAGATTCTCTGGCGCCAGTCCGGCCAGGAAACGCTCGAGGTTGGCCAGGAAGCTGTCAGCGATTTCGTAGCGAATGCTGCTGGAGATCGCTGAAGTGTGGGGTGACAGACGTACCCCGGGATGGGTGTAGAGCGGGTGGCCGTCGGGCAGTGGTTCGGGCTCGGTGACATCCAGAGAAGCCAGGCCAATGAGTCCGCTGTCCAGGGCTGCAAGCAACGCCTCCTGGTCAAGCAAACCGCCACGGGCGATGTTGATCAGGTGCAGGCCCGGCTTGGCGCTGGCGAGCACCGTGCTGTTGACGATATGTCGTGTTGCCTCGGTCAGTGGCGCGGCCAGCACGAGGTGATCGGCTCGGGAAAACAGCTCATGGATATCCCGCGCGGCCTCGACTCCCTCGATTTCGAAGGGAGTCTGGCTCTGACGCAGCGCCAGCACATTGATGCCCAGGGCGTGGGCCTTGGTCGCCAGGCTACGGCCAATCGCACCAAAACCCAGGATCCCCAACGTACTGCCCTTGAGAGGCGTCAGGGCGGTGAAATTCCATTGCGCATCGTGCACCCAGATGTCCGGCAGGCGCTTGGCTGCCGCGAAGATCGCCGCCAGGGCGAATTCGGCGATGTTTTCGGCGGCGCTGCCCCGGGACGTACTCACCAAAGGGCCGTCGAACAGCCACCTGGGGTAGAAGTCGATCCCCGAAGACACCACCTGGACCCATTTCAAACCGTAAGGCCAACCCGGAGGCGGCGTGTCCGGCGCCAGGTAGCCGCGCACATTGATGGGGCGTGCCAGCAACACGCTGGCGGTGGCCGGGAGGTCACTGGGGACGCCGGCCGGTACCTCGAGGACCTCGGTGCCAGGGTGTGTGAGCGCGAGGCGCTGGCGAATCACCTGGTTGAAGTCTTCATCCAATTGGCTGGCGATCACGAGGGTGCTCATGGGAGGTCCTTTTTCTGACGTTGAGCGAACACCGCTTTGCCGACGCCCTGCAGCACGGCATCGTTTTGCGGGGTGTGGATGCGACTGCACAGTACGTCGCGGTAATGCCGTTGCAGCGGATTGTGCCGCGACAGACCCGGGTTGCCGGAGGCTTCGATGGCGAGCTCGACCGCACGGATCGCGTTGCCTGTCACCAGGTACTTCAATTGCGCGGCGTGGTGGGCGGGGGTGCGCCCTTCGGCGGCCGCATCGAGCAGGCTGCGGTTGGCGAACAGCAAGGTGTCGATGTGCCCGACGGTTTCCTGGAAGCGCGGCAGGGTCGACAGCGTGGCGCCGAGGTTGGACGGCTTGCGCTGTTCCAGCCAGCCCACGAACCAGTCACGGGCGGCTTGCGCGACGCCGTCGTAGACCGCCGCGAGCAACACCGCCATCCACAGGAAGCCGTCGCTATCGAGTTCGGGCTGTGGCGCGCTCCAGGGGCTGACGCTGACCGCGTGATCCAGCGGCACCAGCACGTTGTCGAACAGCACTTCGTGGCTGCAGGTGGCGCGCATACCCAAGTGGTCCCAGTCCTCGATGATGCTGATGCCTGGGGTATCCCGGTGGACCAGCCAGGCGCCCACCAGTGGATCTTCATCGGTGCTGCGGGCCCAGACGTTGAACCATGTCAGGCCATGGCTGCCGGTGGAGTAGATCTTGCGGCCGCTGATTCGCCAGCCTTCCGAGGTGCGCCTGGCGACAGTCGCCGGCAGACCGCCACGGGCCGGCGTGCCCAGGTCAGGCTCGACGCGCAAGGCATTGATCAACGCGCCGTCGCGCACGGCATCCTGGGCGACGCGCAAGCGCAATGCTTCGGGCCAGGTCCGGCTGTCTTGCAGGCGTGAGTGCTGGAGATATTGCATCACCAGGATCAAGGCCGTGGAGGGTTCGCCCTTGGCGACCGCAGCGATGACCTTGCGCGCCTGCACCAGGCTGGCGCCGCCACCGCCGAGCGCCTTCGGCACCGTCAGGGCCAGCAGGCCGTGCTCGTGCAGCAGCTTGAAGTTGTCCTGGGGGAAGTCGCCGCTCTCGTCATAGACGTGGGCGGTCGCGGCCAATTGTTGACTGAGGCGTTCGAGCACTGTGTCGAAGTCGGCGACATTAACCGATTGCAACAAGGGTGGACGTAGGGAAGAAAGACTCATGGCGGGCTCACTCGATCAAAAAGGTAAGAGCCAGCTATAACTGCCGTGGCGAGAGGGCTCACAGTGGCAGCAGGCGGAAGTTGCGGTCCCACAGCGGACTCACGTCGAGCCGTTCGTTCAACACGCCGGCAGCGAAGAACAGATCGGCGACTTCCTGTTGCGAGGCGATGGCCTGGTCGTTCACTTCAATGATTTTCGTGGGCTGGCTACGGTTGTTGTACATGTCGAGGAACACTGCTTTGTCGACGCCCAGCAATTGCGCCGACTTGGTCGCCCAAGGTTCGGGATTAGTGTTGATCCACTCCCAGGTGCGTGCCTGGCGCTGGATGTAGTCCTGGATCGCCTGCTTGCGTAGCGGGTCTTCCAGGGCTGCGGGTCGTGCGGCGATCAGGTAGTTGCCGGACAGGTAGCCCAAGGCGGTCTTGAGTACCCGGGCGCCACTGCGGAACTTCGCCAGTTGGATGAACACGCCATAGATCACCCAGGCATCCAGCTGGCCACTCTGGAATGCGCTGAAACCGTCCTGGGGCGTGAGCGCCACCGCGGTGATGTCGTTCATGGTCAGGCCTTGTTCCTTCAGGGCCTTGATCAGGAAATAGTGGGAGGTGGTCGAGCGCACATAGCCGACCCGCTTGCCGCGCAACTGTCCGATCGATTCGATAGGCGAATCCTTGGGGATGAGGAATACCTGGTTGTTCACGTCACTTTGCAAGACGGCGATCAGGCGGGGTTGGCGATGGCTCTGGATGGAAAAGATCGGCGGGATTTCGCTCATGCCACCGACATCCAGACTACCGGAGGCCAGCGCTTCGACGATCAGGTTGCCGCCGGCGAACTCGGAATATGCGACTTTGTAGGGTGTGTTGCCGGTGCCGGCGTCTTCGACGAAGTAAGAGTCCTGTCCACGGTAGGTGGCGACCTCCAGGGTCAGGTCCGCAAGGCTCTTGCCTTGCGCGAAAACTCGCGGGGCGAGGCCCAGCGAGGACAGCCCCAGCGCGCCCAGGGTGAAGGAACTGGCCGTGAGGAAGTCGCGACGATTGATCTGTTTCATGCCACGGCCTCGCGGGTTGCATCATTCGCTCGGGCCGTCGGTGCATAGCGATTGGTGGGCACCGGTAAGCCCAGGTTGTCCCGCAGGGTATTGCCGCTGTATTCGCTGCGAAACAAACCACGTTGCTGCAGGATCGGCACGACCAGTTCAGTGAAATATTGCAGCCCGTCCGGCAGCAGGGAATTGATGATGAAGCCGTCGGCTGCGCCCTTCTCGAACCAGGCTTGAATGGCGTCGGCCACCTGTTCGGGGGTGCCGACAAAATCGCGCCGTGGCTGGGAGAAGCGCAGGGCGACTTCGCGCAAGGTCAGGCCTTCGTCGCGGGCCAGCTGTTTGATCCGCTCCGAGCCGCCTTTCTGGCTGTTGGCACCCAGGTCGCCCAGGTCGGGAAACGGGGCGTCCAACGGGTATTGGCTGAAATCATGGTCATTGAAGGGGCGGCCGAGGGCGACGATTGCGTCTTCGATGCTCACCAGTGACACCGCTTGCTGGTAGCGGTCTTCGACTTCGGCTTCATCGCGACCCACGATCGGACGGATTCCGGGCAGGATCGACAGTTGTGCCGCATCGCGACCAAAGCTGTTGGCGCGGCGTTTGAGGTCCTGGTAATAGGCGCGCGCTTCTTCGAAATTTTCGGCACCGACGAAAATCGCATCGGAATTCTCGGCGGCGAAGTTACGCCCGTCCTCGGAAGTACCAGCCTGGAAAATCACCGGTTGACCTTGCCGGGAGCGGGCGATGTTGAGCGGGCCCTTCACCGAGAAAAATTCGCCCTTGTGCTCCAGCGCGTGCAGCTTGCCGGGGGCGAAGAACTCGCCGGTTTTTTTGTCGTAGGTGAAAGCGTCGTCTTCCCAGGAATCCCACAGCCCCTTGACCACCGCCACGTGTTCCTTGGCGATCCGGTAGCGCACGGCATGGGGCGGGTGCTCGCTCTTGCCGAAATTATCCGCGGTACCGCTGAGCCACGACGTCACCACGTTCCAGCCGGCGCGCCCGCCGCTGATATGGTCCAGCGAGGAGAACTGGCGCGCCACCTGGTAGGGCTCCGTGTAGCTGACGGTGACGGTGGCCACCAGGCCGATGTTGGATGTCAGCGCCGCCAGGGCCGAGAGGATGGTCAGCGGCTCGAAGCGGTTGAGGTAGTGCGGACTGGATTTTTCATGGATGTGCAGGCTGTCGGCGATGAACACGAAATCGAACTTGGCGCCTTCGGCCAGGAGTGTCTGTTGCTTGTAGAAACCGAAGTCGGTACTGGCGTTGGGTTGTGCCTGCGGATGGCGCCATTCGCCCCAGCCGTGGCCGACGCCGTGGACCATTGCTCCGAGTTTGAGTGGGCGTTGTTTGCTCATGGTTCTGCTCCTTTAGCGCGAAGCCTGGGTGAGGGGGGCACGCAGGGTGTTGAAGCTCTTGTCGAAGCCCTGGGAGACATCGATGTGTCGAGTCAGCAGGCCTTCCTCCTGATAAATGTCAGCGGTTGTCTGCAGGCCACTGACTACCGCGTCGTCAATGACCACCGGCTGCATGTGGGTCGCGTTGGCTACCGCCAGGTGCACCTCCAGGGGCAAGCCAGTGATTTTGGCCTGCGCAGCGGCATACTCGTTGGGGTGGTCGTTGCTCCAGCGATAGGCTCGGTCGACCCGGGCGACAAAGTCGTCCAATTGCTGGCGTTTATCGGCGATGGCCTGGCTGGTGGCGGCGAGATAGAGATGATTGCTCAGCAGGTTGCTGCCGCTGACCAGGACCTTGGCCTGGCTTTGCGCGGTGACGACGGTGGTGAAGGGGTCCCAGGTCGACCAGGCGTCCGCGGTGCCGTTATCCAGCACCAGCCGGGATTCGCTGGGCAGCAGGAAAACGAACTCCACGTCTGCGGTACTCAGGCCTGCGCTGCGCAGGGCCTTGATAGCCAAGTAGTGCCCGATGGAGCCTCGTGTGGTGACGATGCGCTTGCCCTTGAGATCGGCGACAGCCTTGATAGGGGAGTCCTTGGGAACAAGAATGGCAGTCGTGTTGCGTCCTTCGGCGTGGATGATGCTGACGACCTTGAGCGACGCTCCGGCGCCCAGGGCGAACACGTAGGGAGCATCGCCCAGGGCGCCGATATCCACGGCACCGGCATTCAGCGCCTCGCCCAGTGGCGCGGCGGCGGGGAACTCGGAAAACTGGATATCGTAAGGCACGTCCTTGAGCTCGCCGGACACTTCCAGCAGGGCCTTGATGGTGGATTTCTGATTGGCGACTCGCAGCGGTTGCAAATCGGCGGCGTGGACCGAGCCAAAGGCAAGGGTGATTAACAGCAGGGGCAGGGTCAGGCGCATCGCGGGGCTCCAGGCTAAAAGTGTTGCGTTCAGTCGCCTCCGCCTGGAGAAGGGGTCGGCTGGTGTAGAAGGGGGCGATCATTGCGCCCCCCTGTGCATTCAGATGACGTAAAAACCATGGGTGCCGTCGCGGGCCAGTTGGGCGACGAGGCCATACTCCCAATCCAGGTACGCCTGCATGGCTTCCCGTGGGCTGTCGGTGCCCTCGTAAGGCCGGCGGTAACGATCGATGCGCGGCGAGGCGAGGCGGGTTTCGCCATGTTCCAGCGGCAATTGCGCAGCAATCCAGGCAGCGGTGCCGTCGCGCAGCAGGAAAACGGCTTTGCCGGTAATGTCCTCGACCTCGGCGACCGCCAGTCGTGCCAACTGGCTGCTGCCGCAGGTCAGGACGTAGCGTTGAGCGGGCGACACCTTGCTCAAGGCTTCGCTCAGTTGCGCGCGCAATACCCACCAGGCGCCCGGGATGTGGCGCTTGACGTAATTGGCGCTGCTGGTGAAATCCAGCACCACCGTGTCACCCTCGGCCAGCCACTGGGCAAGGGTGTCAGGGCTGATCTCCTCGGCCTGTGGCGGCACAGGAACGGGAGCTTTCCACGAGCCCTGTTCACTGAAGTGCGCGGGTTGCAAATCATCCAGTACGTACACGTCCCAACCCAATTGCGCGAGCCAGGAGCCGGTCATATTGGCCCGTACGCCGTCGTCATCGACCAGTACCAGGCGCGCGCCGCGAACACTGGCGAAGTGATCGGTTTCCTGCACCAGTTGCCCGCCGGGGGTGGAGCGGGAAGCGGGCAGGTGACCGGCCTCGAATTCCTCCGGGGTGCGTACGTCGAACAGGTAGGTGCTGCGTGTCGGCTCCTGTTGCCAGCGGTGCAAGTCGGCAAGGGTGGCACGACCCACCAGCGCCTTGTCGGCAACTCGGCGAGCATCGCCGGCGGCAATGTCTCGATGTTCCTCGCCACTGTCGGCGAATCGACGCGACTGGCCGTGCTCCAGCGTTTGGCCGGCCAGGGTCCAGCCGATGGTGCCGTTGCGCAGGGCGGACACCGGGTTGGCGATGCCCGCATTGATCAGTGACTGAGTGCCGATGATGCTGCGGGTGCGCCCGGCGCAGTTGACGATGATTCGGGTTGACGGATCCGGAGCCAGCGCCCGGGCACGCAGCACCAGTTCCGCCCCCGGTACACTGATGCCGCCGGGAATGCTCATGGTCTGGTATTCGTCGAAGCGCCGGGCATCGAGCACCACCACGTCGGCCTCGTTGTCGAGCAGCGCCTTGACCTCTTCCGCCGCCAGGGACGGTGTATGGCGCTGGCTTTCCACCAGTTCACCAAAGGCCTTGCTCGGCACATTGACGTCGATGAACAGCTCGCCGCCGGCCTTGCGCCAGCCTTCCAGGCCGCCTTCGAGCACGCTTACATTGACGTAACCCAGGCCTTGCAGGCGCTGGAGCGCAATGTCGGCCAGGCCTTCACCATTGTCGTAGACCGTCACCGGGGTGTCGCGCCTCGGGATGCGCGAGTAGACCTCGAGTTCCAGCTTCGACAGGGTAATGTTGGCTGCGAACAATGGATGGCCCTGGGCGAAGGGGGCCTCTTCGCGCACATCGATGAGGGCCAGCTCTTCACTGTTCAGCAACGCCTGGCGAATCTGCGAGTAGGAGCGGGTAGGTACGGTGCTCATAGGGCTTGGCTCTCTTTGGACAGGTCCCAGATATTGGGGAGGAAGGCGTTGGAATAACCGGAGATGAACAGTTTCTCGCTGCCGTCGGGCTGGTACACCGCGCGGCGTACGGCGCCGATGTTGGCGCCATAGACATGGATGCTGATGGACACCTGGTCGTCGAAGGCGTTGCTGACCTGATGGATGTCGCCGATCCGGGGAGAGACGGCTTCGACCTGGCCGGGCACCAGCTGAATCGGCGACCCCTCGGGTGCCAGGCTGCCATCGGGATGGCGGGCAAAGCCTTGTGAATGCTCTGCGCCGCGCAACATGCCGATCAGGCCCCAGACCCGGTGGTCATGGATCGGCGTGCGTTGCCCTGGCCCCCAGACAAAACTGACGACACTGAAACGCTGTCGCGAATCGGCGTGCAGCAGGTATTGCTGATAGCGCTCTGGGTCTGGCTTGGCGAACGCTTCGGGCAGCCAGTCGTCATGGCTGACCAGTTGTGCAAGCAACTTGCCGCCGCGATGCAGCAGATCACCCTCGCGGGGATTGCCGTCGATCAGCTCTGCCAGGGCGCCTATGAATGCTCTGAGTCTCTCCGGGTGTCGGGCCTGGGTCATGGCGGATTCCATCGTCGTGGTGAAAATTCGATATCAGGATTTAAGCATAATGATTTTTCTTAATATGCTATTTTTTTATGATTAGGTTATAGCTGAAAAGAATTTAGAATCCATTTGGCTAGTGTTAGATGTTATCGATAGATCTGTCGGGCTATCCAGATTTGCGCAATGGCACTATGCTTTTTCCTAGGGCTTTATGCTTTTCAAACATCTTATTGACTGTTCTCTATGTGCGGGCCAAATGAAAATTGACGATATTGACGCCTTTGTCGAAGTGATTCGTTGCCAGTCCATCAGCCATGCCGCCGAGACGTTGCAACTGACGCAACCGGCGATCACACGGCGCGTGCAGAACTTCGAGCAGGCCTTGGGGGTGGAGTTGTTCGACCGCAATACCAAGCCGCTCAAGCCGACATTGATCGGTACGCGGGTCTATGAGCAATGTCGTTTGATCCTGCGGGAGATGGATGCGCTGCGCGAACTGGTCGCCACCGACGCGCCGCCTACCGGGTTGTTGCGCCTGGGTGTTCCGCAAACGATCGGTGATGTGGTGTTGCTCGATGCCCTCAAGCATTTGCGCGTCGAGTATCCCGAGCTGCGTGCCCAGGTGGTCACGGGCTGGGGCAGTCAGTTGGTCGGCAAGATCGAGCGCGGCGAGTTGGATGCGGCGGCTGCATTATTTCCCGCTGGCAAGATTTTTCCCGACAACATTGTTGGCGAGTCGATCGGCAAGATGGAGTTGGTGGTGGTCTGTGCCAAGGCGCAACTGCCCAAGCGCCCCTGCAAGTTGGCTGATATCTACCAGAATGGCTGGGTACTCAATCCCGACGGCTGCGGTTTTCGCGCCGGGTTGCAGCGGACCTTGTCGGACCAAGGCTTGGCCCTGCGGGTCAACCTGGAGACCTTCGGCACTGAATTGCAGTTGGGCCTGGTCGCCGATGGCCTGGGCCTTGGCCTGGTGCCGCGTCCGTTGCTGGAGCGCAGCGCCCACCGTGATCAGCTGGCCGCGATGCCCCTCAAGGACTTCAAGCCAGTGATGGACCTGTGGTTGATCTATCCGCACTTCCTCGGCAACCTGCAAGGGCCAGTGGATGCCTTTGGCAAGCTGGTGGCCGGATCGTTGCAGAAGATCAAGAGTGCTGCGTAAGGAATACGGACGGCGATCTATAATAAAAAAAAATAATAATTAGCTTAGATTAAAATGTGCTTTTTATTATTTTTTACCTTCCCCTAGGCTTGCTGGAGATCCCTAGTCCATCCAGGAAGTCTTGTCATGAGCAGCGTCAGCCCGCTATCCAGCGCCTCGAAAAATGTCCGCCAACGCGTCACTCCCGAAGAGTGGGAAGTGCGCGTGAAGCTGGCCGCAGCCTACCGGCTGGCGGCCTTGTTCAAGTGGACCGATCACATCTACACGCATTTTTCCGCGCGAGTGCCCGGGCCTGAAGAGCATTTCCTGATCAACGCGTTCGGGTTGTTGTTCGATGAAATTACCGCTTCCAACCTGGTCAAGGTCGACGTCGACGGCACCCTCGTCGACGACCCGACAGGACTTGGCATCAACCATGCCGGCTATGTGATCCATAGCGCGATCCATGGCGCGCGGCCTGATCTGCAAGCCGTTCTGCACACCCACACCCGCGATGGCATCGCGGTGTCCGCCCAGCGGGACGGTTTACTGCCGATCTCCCAGCATTCCATCGCCTTTTCCGGGCGGGTGGCCTACCACGGATATGAAGGCATTGCGCTGGACCTCGACGAGCGTGAACGACTGGTGGCGGACCTGGGGGACAAGAGCGTGCTGATCCTGCGCAACCATGGGCTACTGACCGCAGGCATCAGCGTCGAACATGCGTTCCAGCAACTGCAAGGCCTGGAGCGCGCCTGCAGCATCCAGATCGCGGCGCAGGCCGCTGGCAACGCCGAGCTGGTCTTCCCGCCGGCCGACGTCGTAGCCAAGGTCGAGACCCAGGCCGAAGTGCTCAAAAGAGGCGATGGACCGGGGGTTGCGCGGCACTGGAATGCGCTGATCCGGCAGTTGGAAAGGACCGATCTGGACTACAAGAACTGAGCCTATGGGCGAATGTGCTGGAGGTTGCAACCGGCACATTCCTATTGTGGGGAGCTTTTTGTGGGAGCGAGCCTGCTCGCGATGGCAGCGGACCAGTCAACATCAATACCGACTGATCCGACGCCATCGCGAGCAGGCTCGCTCCCACAGAATATTGATGTGTGAATGTAGATCCGGCGGCAGCCGGAAACATTGTGGGAGCAAGCTCGCTCCCACAATGCCTGCATGGCGCTTTCAGGCCACCTTTTCCGCCGCCTGGCGCTCGCGTTCGGCAACCAATTGCCGGGTCAGGGGGATCAGGCGCTTGCCGTAATCGATGGCGTCCTCCAGTGGGTCGAAGCCGCGGATCAGGAAGGTGGTGATGCCCAGGTCGTAGTAGTCGAGCAGCGCTTCTGCCACTTGTTCCGGAGTGCCCACCAGGGATGTCGAGTTACCCTGTGCGCCGAGCAGGCCAGCAATGCCGGTCCACAGCCGCTTGTCCAGGCGCGAGCCTTGGGCTGCCGCTGCCAGCAGGCGTCGCGAGCCTTCGTTCGGTGGTTCCCGGCGTACGAATCCATTCTGTTTGGCCAGTGCGCTTGCCTGTTGCAGGATGCGCTCGGCGCGTTCCCAGGCTTGCTCTTCGGTGTCTGCCAGAATCGGTCGCAACGACAGGCTGAAGCGGATGCTACGACCATGCCTGGCGGCTTCGGCACGCACCTGGTGCACCACCTCACGCACTTGCTCGTAGGTTTCTCCCCACAATGCATAGACGTCCGCATGCTTGCCCGCCACCGCGACGGCGGCCGCTGACGACCCGCCGAAGTACAGCGGGATATGCGGTTGCTGCGGCGACTTCACGTCCGAGTGTGCGCCTTCGAATTGGTAATACTTGCCTTGATAGTCGAAAGGCTTTTCGCGGGTCCATTCCTGGCGAAGCACGTCGAGGTATTCATCCGTGCGGGCATAGCGCTCGTCCTTGCCGATGTAGCTACCGTCGGCACGCAGCTCGCGATCATCGCCACCGGTGATGATGTGGACGGCGGTGCGCCCGCCATTGAATACGTCCAGCGTATTGAACTGGCGAGCGGCCAGGGTCGGTGCAACGAACCCCGGTCGATGGGCGATGAGGAACTTCAGGTTTTTCGTCACGCTGGCGGCGTGTGAGGCGATCAGTGTGCTGTCCGGGCTATTGGAATGAAACGCGACCAGCGCCCGGTCGAAACCGGCCTCCTCGTGGGCCCGGGCCACTTTCTCCACGTACTCGGGTTGCAGGACTGGGCCGCTGCGAGGATGGATCTCCGAGGCGTGGTGGCCGCCGATGAAACCGATAAATTCAACACTCATGGTGGATTCCTTTTCATTTTCATTGAACTGGCGTGATTGAGCCTCCACCGGGCGAGGGGTCGGTCCGTGACGAGCAAAGTAGGCGTAGCGGGGCAGGCCTGTGAAATGCCGATTTGTTCTATGTTAATTATAAAATATTTTAATCAATATTTAATATCGTTATCAGGTATTTGCATTTTGTGGTGAGTGGTTCGTGAGCCCGCAATCGACGCTGCCCGTAGCGAATTATTATGCAAATAATTCATTTGGAGTTTACGACATCTGATTTTTAAACATATTAGGTTATTCCTAAAAAGAATTTCACTGGGTTTTTTTATGCGAATAGCATGAGTCCGAAGCTGATGCATGGCGCCTCTGGCCATGTTCTATATGAGGAAGGAAGCCTGATGAGCGACAAGATTTTCGAGACACAGGGCACCAGCAGCTCTTTTTTCGTCGAGAAGACCGTGCGTCTCAACACCGCGCGGCAAGGTGCGTCGAGACTGGCTCCCGACTGGTTGCGTCATTGGCGCACGCCAGAGGCGTTGTTACGCTTGATCAGTCCGATTGTGCTCCTGCTGTTGTGGGAGCTGGCGTCGCGCTGGGGCCTGATCCCGCCGCGGGTCATTGCCGCGCCGTCGCAGATCGGCGGAACGCTATGGGCCATGATCGTCTCGGGTGAGCTTGGCAGGCATCTGCTGGTTTCGCTGCAACGGGCGCTCGTGGGGCTGAGCATCGGCGTAACGATCGGTGTGATCGCGGCGCTGATCAGCGGCCTGTCGAAACGCGGCGAGGTGGTCCTCGATTCGCCGATGCAGATGCTGCGCACCATCCCTTCGCTGGCCCTCGTGCCGCTGTTCATCCTCTGGTTCGGCATTGGCGAGTTCACCAAGATCGCCCTGATCGTCATCGGTACCACTTTCCCGGTGTACCTGAATCTGTTTGCCGGCATTCGCAATATCGACCCCAAGCTGATCGAGGCCGCCAACACCTTGGGTCTGAGCCGTCGAGAGCTGATCTGGCACGTGATCCTGCCCGGTTCCTTGCCCTCGTTTTTCGTCGGCCTGCGCTACTCCCTGGGAATTTCCTGGCTGGCCCTGGTTTTCGTCGAGCAAATCAACACCACCGCCGGCATCGGCTACCTGGCCAGTGATGCGCGAGATTTCATGCGCACCGACGTGATCGTGATTTGCCTACTGATCTACAGCGTCCTCGGCCTGTTGATCGACGGATTGATCCGTACGCTGGAGCGATTTGCCCTGGCCTGGCGCCCAACTTTTGTGAGGAACTGATATGTCGAGCATTGATCTCGTGGAGGCATCCAAACCCACGGATGCCGTAGCGCCTGTGCAACTGCGCAATGTGGTGCGTCAATTTGGCCAGCAACGGGTCATCGATGGCCTGGACCTGGACATCGCCCCGGGGGAGTTCGTCGCGCTGCTCGGCGCCAGCGGTTCGGGCAAGACCACCTTGCTGCGCAGCCTGGCAGGACTCGACAGCATCGACAGCGGTCAACTGCGCGTGCCCAGGGCGCGGGCGGCAGTGTTCCAGGAACCCCGGCTGATGCCCTGGAAACGGGCCTGGAAGAACGTGATTCTTGGTCTGCGCGTTCCCGATGCCAAGACTCGTGCGGTAGAAGCCCTGACCGAGGTGGGCCTGGCCCATCGGCTGGAGGCCTACCCGGCGACGCTGTCTGGTGGCGAAGCCCAGCGGGTGGCGCTGGCTCGCGGGCTGGTGCGCGAGCCAAAGTTGTTGCTGCTTGACGAGCCGTTCGCCGCGCTCGATGCGCTGACCCGGATCCGCATGCATCGGCTGATCATCGACTTATGGCGCAAACACACACCTGCTGTGTTGCTGGTGACCCACGATGTGGACGAAGCGATCCTGCTGGCCGATCGGGTCATCGTGCTGGCCAACGGCAAGATCGCTGAACAATTGACGATCGATCTGCCCAGGGCACGGGACACCGGCCAGGAAGGCTTCCAGAATATCCGTGCGCGCTTGCTGAAACTGTTGGGTGTTGAAACGCTGGAACCCGCGGCCCAGGCAAATGGCGCTGCACGTCAGGCTACGGCCAGCAGCGTCCGGCGTTTTGCCCATGGATGATCTGTCGATGAAGGCGTTCGCCATGCCCAGGCGCACCTGGAAGACCACGGCCGTGCTATTGGTCGGTGCCGCATTCGTGCTTGCAGGGTGCAAAGATAACAGCGACAGCCAATCACCTACGGCCAAGGCTCCCGACTTGTCCAGCGTGACGCTGGTGCTGGGCGATCAGGCCAAGGGTTTGCGCACGGTGGTGGAAGCGTCGAACGCATTGGAAGGGATCGAGTACAAGGTGCAGTGGGCGAACTTCCAGGGCGCCGCGCCGTTGTTCGAAGCCCTGCGGGCCGGCGCTGTCGACCTGGCGCCGGCGGGTGACACGCCGGTGCTTGCGGCGGCAACGGGAGGCACGCCGTTACGGATTGTCGCGGTGCGGCGCGGCCAGTCACGAGGCATCGCGATTCTGGTCCCGCCGGATTCAACGATCCGCAGTGTCGCCGATCTGAAAGGCCGCAACGTCGTGGTTTCGTCGGCCCGAGGCAGCATTTCCCAGTACCTGCTGATCCGCGCACTGGCCAACGCCGGGGTCGATGAGAAAGACGTCAATGTGGGGTTTGTCCTGCCGACCGATGCGTTGCCAGCGTTCAACGCCGGAAAAATCGAAGCCTGGGCGACGTTTGGTGTGTACCAGGCTTTCGCCGAGCAGAAGGGCGCCCGGGTATTGCTCAGCGGCGAGGGCATCAACTCGGGGCTGACGTTTATCACGGCCTCAGATGAAGTCCTGAATGACCCGCTCAAGCGCAAGGCGTTGAGTGATGTCCTCGGACGTTTTGCCAAGGCTTTCGAATGGGCGCAGGACAATCGCGACGAGTACGCCCGGGTCTTTGCCAAGGTTAACGACATTCCCCTTGAAGTCTCGCAGACCTTGCGCAGTTGGGGCGACGAGTCGCTGGTTCCGGTCGAGGCGCAAGACGTCCAGGCCCTGCAACAGGTCGACGATTTGTTCGTGGCAAAGAAGATTTTCCCCCATCGAGTCGACGTTAGGGCGCTGACGGATCAGCAGGTGTTTTCCCCGACGCCTTTGACGCTGACGCAATCGGAATCGGCGCGTTAGCCCAGGAACTGGTGCGTGTTCAATTTGGACATTTATAGGAGTCAAGCAATGGGCAATGTTCAGAGCGCCACCCGTGCCCTGGAGGTATTCCGACGCCCGCTGCCGAGTGGCGAGCTGTTGGATCTTGGCCGGGTGTTCCGCGAACCTTTGGCGCTGTCGCGGTTGCACACCACGCCCAAACGCGTATCGAGTCGTCGCGAAGGGCTCTTGCTGGGGGTATTCGTCCTGGTGCTGCATGGAGCGGTGATTGTCTGGGTCAACCAGGCGCCTGCGCCGGTATTGCCCGTGGTACCGCCGGAGATTCCGCCGATGACCATCGAATTTTCCCAGCCCGCGCCGCCGGTGGTGGAGCCTCCACCACCCGCACCGATTCCGCAACCTGTGGTCGAGCCACCGCCGCCGGTTGAGGATGAATTGGCCATCAAGCCACCGCCGCCTAAACCGATTCCCAAACCCAAACCGGTGGTCAAGCCGGTGCCAAAACCCGTAGCCAAGCCGGTGGAGCAGCCACCGGTAGCTCCGGCACCGCCGCAACCGGTCGTGGCCCCGGCGCCGCCCGCACCGCCCGCGCCGAAACCGGTGACGCCACCTTCGGCCAGCGCCGGTTACCTGAAAAATCCGGCGCCGGAATATCCGTCGCTGGCAATGCGTCGCGGCTGGGAAGGCACGGTGCTGTTGCGGGTGCATGTCCTGGCCAGCGGCAAACCCGGTGAGGTCCAGCTCCAGAAAAGCAGCGGCCGCGATCAACTCGACGACGCTGCGCTGGCGGCGGTCAAGCGCTGGAGTTTTGTTCCGGCCAAGCAGGGGGACGTCGCCGTGGACGGGTGGGTCAGCGTGCCCATCGACTTCAAGATCAAGTAACTCAACGCAACCGACAGACCGCGGGCCACCTGACAAAAGGCGCATCGCTACAACCGATACCGCTACAACTGACTTAGCGCCTTGTTGGAGAGCCTGACCATGAACCTGATTGCATCGCCTTTTGAATCCATCGAACACGCCGTCATCTGGCTGTTGATCCTTTTTTCCGTCACGACCTGGGGCCTTGCCTTGCTCAAGGGCGTGCAATTCACTCGTCTCAAGACCCAGGACCGCAAATTCCATAAGCGCTTCTGGGCCGCCTCCAGTCTCGATTCCGCCGCCGAGTTGGCCCAAAGCCAACCGGGTGCGGCAGCCCGAGTGGCACTGGCCGGCTATGCTGCGATCCAGGTGCCGGAAGGCCTGCAAGCCACCGACCTGAGCCAGTCGATCAATCACCAGGACCGGCTCGAGCGCGCCTTGCGCCAGCAGATCGTGCGGGAACGCCGGTCATTGGAAAGTGGCTTGGCAATCCTGGCGAGCATTGGCAGCACGTCGCCCTTTATCGGTTTGTTCGGCACCGTCTGGGGCATCATGTCGGCTCTCAAAGGTATCAGTGCCGCGGGCTCGGCCAGCCTTGAAACCGTTGCCGGCCCGATCGGTGCCGCGCTGGTCGCCACGGGTGTGGGGATCGCCGTCGCGGTGCCGGCGGTGCTGGTCTACAACTACTTCCTGCGTCGCCTGAAGCTGACCGCCGCCGACCTCGACGACTTTGCCCATGACTTCTACAGCCTGGCCCAGAAGAATGCGTTTCGCGTGTTGCTGCACCCGGTATTGAACAAGCCTGGTGCGAACGTCGCCGGACAGAAAGTGAAGGAGGCGTCCTGACATGGCCTTCTCCACACAAGACAGCGACGAAGTGCTCAGTGAGATCAACGTCACGCCACTGGTGGATGTCATGTTGGTGCTGCTCGTGGTGTTCATCGTCACCGCGCCGCTGCTGACCAACGCCATTCCCATCAACCTGCCAAAGACCGAGTCAGTGGCGCCAGTGGAACAGAAAGACCCGCTGGTGGTGAGCATCGACGACAAGGGCAAGGTGTTCATCAACAAGGATGAGATCCAGGCGGATCTGCTGGAGTCGAACCTGCAAGCCGCCAAGGCGAAGAACCCTGATGTACGGGTGCAACTGCAGGCGGACAACGGCGTGAATTATGGCGAGGTGGCCCGGGCCATGGCGTCCATCGAGCGGGCGGGGATCAGCAAGCTGTCGGTGATTACCGCGAAGTAGAGGTGTGGTGCGAGCATTTCCGGGGCTGTGTTTTGTAGCGATCACTACACCAGCATCAAGGCAGCCATCAGGATGCCGATTCCTGTCCAGGCAGGCGAGGGGCATGCGGTCCTCTCACCTGGTATTGGCTAGGTGATGTGGAGGGAGTCCAACGTTCTTTGACATCATCTCGACGTGGAGAACGGAAAAATATGCGCCCCAATCACCTCCATCTGGCCTGGTGACCGGGGCAAGTCGCGACTGTGAGCTCCGTAGGTGCTCGGAGCTGCTCGGCGGCTCGAATCATCCAGGCGTCGGCGTAAGCGTCAAAAGCAACCCCTTGATCGCCTGTATCGCCGGCCGAAAGTAGCGAACGTCAGACAGGACGGTACCGCTGCCCAGCGCGTGTTCATACTTGAGGCCAAAGAAATTCGAGCGGTAAAGGTCTTCCAATTCAGCCACATGGTAGCTGAGTACAAGTTGGGGTATCAGCTTGTAGTCAACCGCCAGATAGGTGAAATGATCGGATTTTACCGGCTTATACCCAAACGCCGTGAGGCTTTCGAAGTCGGTTGAGTTGCGTTGTTTTACCGCGTTGATACGGATTGCACTGAAGGTCAGGGAATCCAGCTCTTTGGATACCAGCATCCCACCCCGGAACACTTGCGGCAGCAGCCGGCTGTTATTGCTCGACAGCAGTGGGAGTACCGGGTTGAGCCCGCCGATGCGCAGCTCACTGCGGCTACACCGACAAAGTCTGCAAAGGCGTTTGGCGCCGCAGAGGAAAACAGCAGGATCGTCACCGACGTCGTACGTTTTATTGCCATCTCGAATGCACCTTTTGTTGTTGTTTTTGGTGTTTGCGGCGTGCACGCCCCCTCAGAGGGAGGCGCTTGCGCGCTCCGCATGCCGACAGTCTTGAGGTCTAGTAAAAAGGGTGAGGCGTCAGCCCGTTGAGGCCAGCCGTACGATTGCCTCTTGGCTTCCGACTTGTTGGCGCAGGATGAACTTCTGGATTTTCCCCGTGGCGGTTTTCGGCAGCTCCATGAATATCACGCGGCTCGGGCACTTGTAGCGGGCTAGGCGCGCCTGGCAATACGCGATCAGTTCAGCTTCGGTGGGTGGCTGAACCTGGCTTCTGAGCTCGATGAAGGCGCAGGGCACTTCACCCCATTTGTTGTCTGGCTGTGCCACCACGGCGGCATGCAACACCGATGCGTGGCCATGAAGAATGTCTTCGATCTCTACGGATGAAATGTTTTCACCGCCAGAGATGATGACGTCTTTGGTGCGGTCGGTGATTTGCACGTAACCGTTGGGATGAACCACCGCGACATCACCGGTATGGAACCAGCCGCCTTCAAATGCTTTTTGCGTCGCGGACTGGTTTTTCAGATACCCCATCATGACGGTATTGCCGCGCAACAACAGTTCACCTGTAGTCTGGCCATCATGCGGGACGGGTTCGAGTGTTTGTGCATCGGCAACCAGCAAACCTTCGAAAGCTGCCGCCCGCGCGCCCTGTCTTACGCGCATCCTGGCTTTTTCGGAGGGGCTGAATTCATCCCAAGTGTCCTGCCAGACGCAACTGACCGGAGTACCCGCGACTTCGGTAATGCCGTACACGTGGTCTACCTGAAAGCCCATTGAAACCACCGCGTCCAAGACTGTGGCCGGGGGAGGGGAACCGGCCGTCAATACACGCACCGGGTGCGGGAGCTTGAGGGGGGTTGGGGTATTGGCAAGCATGGCCATCACCGTCGGTGCTGCACAGAAGTGATTGGCTTTATGTTCGCCAATGGCGCCGAAGACAGCGTCCGCTGTCACTTTGCGTAGGCAAATATGGGTGCCTGCCGCAGCAGTGATCGCCCATGTGAAGCACCAACCGTTGGCATGGAACATGGGCAGCGTCCATAAATACCGTGGCGCCTGGGCAAGCGGCCAATTGGTCATCTGCAGCAAACTCATCAGGTAGGTGCCCCTATGGCTGACCACGACGCCTTTGGGATCGCCGGTGGTGCCGGAGGTGTAGTTGAGGGCTATCGGCTGCCATTCCGTGCCGGGCCATACTCCCTGGAAATTCGGGTCTCCTTCGGCAAGCAGGGCTTCATAGTCGATAACATCAATTTCGCCAACTGCCGGGGCCAGGTGATCTCGGATTATCACGATCGCCGGGGGATGTTCGAGCTTCTGCAGCGCGGCACAGGCTACGGCCATGAACTCGCAATCCACCAGCAGTAAGCTGCACTCACTGTGCCGCAGGATAAATGCAATGCCTTCGGCATCCAGGCGATGGTTGATGGTATTGAGGATGGCGCCGGATAAAGGAATGCCGAAGTGGGCTTCGATCATTGCCGGGGTGTTCGGGGAGATAATCGAAACCGTCTCCCCTGGTTGCACGCCCCGGCCCACCAGCGCTGAGGCGAGGCTATAACAGCGCTCACGTGTTTGTGCCCAAGTACGCTGCAGTTCTCCGTGAATAATCGCGACACGCTCAGGATGAACCAACGCGGCGCGGTCCAGAAATCCCAAGGGCGTTAACGGAACATGGTTGGCTGGGGTTTGATCAAGTCCACTTGCGTACGCTGCACTGATCATGGGCAGGTCTCCTTATTATTATGATGAAAAATGGCGAAAGCGCTGACCGGTTCCCGAGCTGTCACTAGAGTGTTTTCAATGGCCTTGGGGTCGGCATAGCCAAGGCTCATGCCACACACCAGCATCTGGTCGGCGGGAATGCTCAACATCTCTGAAATGACGTTGTGGTATTTGAGAAATGCGGCCTGCGGGCAGGTGTGCAAACCCCGCCCGCGTGCCGCGAGCATGATGCTTTGCAAAAACATGCCGTAGTCCAGCAGGCTGCCCTGTTCCAAGACGTTGTCCACGGTGAACAGCAGGCCCACCGGTGCATCGAAGAAACGATAATTGCGCCCATGCTGCGCGTGCATTTGCTGCTTTTCACCTTTGGCGATGCCGAGCAATCCATAGAGGTCCCAACCCACCTTGCGCCGGCGATCGATGTAAGGCGTGACCCATTCGTTCGGGTAGTAGGTGTAGGGATCCTGCATGTCGCTGCTGAGCCGTGGGTCGTTGTCGATGGCGCTGATGGCCATCGACAGACGCTCTTTCGCTTCACCGGTTACAACGTGCACTTGCCAGGGCTGCATGTTCACGCCCGAGGCACTGAAGCGTGCGACATCCAGAATCGCTTCGACTTCCTCATGGGGCACGGCTGTCGGCAAAAAGGCCCTGACGCTGCGCCGTGACATGATTGCCCAGTCGACAGTGCGCTGGGTTTCTTGCGCAGACAGCGGCGGTGGTGACAAGCGATTCAAGATACGCATCCTTTTAGCGGGCTCCGTTCAGGGTGAGTCGTCAGCGGGACAGGGCCGGTAATTTGCTGACCTGATGGGAATCTGCCCGAGACTGATTGACAAATGTGACCGCCAGCGCCCCGATCAGGCCCGCCAATGCGATCACCATGAAGTTTTGTTCGAGAGGCAAAGCCAATGAAACGAGCCAGCCGATCAGCACCGGTGCGATGATTGCGCCGATCCGACCAACGCCTGACGCGAACCCCACACCGGTGGAGCGAATGGGCGTGGGATAGAAATCCCCGGCATAGGCATAGGCGATCAACTGAGTACCCAGGGTCGACGCGCCGACGATGAACACCACGACAAACAGTAGCTCGGTCGAGCGGGTGTAGGCCATCGCTGTGAGCGCCAATGCACCGACGATGTAGAACGCAATCAGCACATGTTTGATATTGAGCTTATCGCTCAACCATCCCCCACCGATCGCACCCACAATCGCGCCCACGTTGAACACGATGACAAAGTTCAGGGCCGATCCGAGGCTATGACCCGACATCGCCATCAATTTGGTCAGCCAGGAATTGAGCGCATAGACCATGAAAAGCCCTGTCACAAAAGCCGCCCAAATCATCACCGTGCTGAACCCCCGACCTTCGCTGAAGAGACCTTTGATCGGGCTGTCGAGTGCGGCTTTGGTTTCGGTTGGGTTGCCCGCAAATACCGTGTCATCGGCCAGTTCGAGATTGGGGCTGATCCTCTGAACGATGGTGCGCAATTCATCCTGACGGCCTTGTTTGAGCAGATACGCCATGGACTCCGGCATGGTTTTCAATATCAGGGGGATCAGCAGCACAGGCAGCCCTGCGACAAAGAACACCGACTGCCAGCCATGGCTCTCGATCAGTTGCTTTCCCGTCAGTGCAACGAGAATGCCGCCCACGGAGTAGCCCGCAAATACCAGGGTGACCAACCGCGTGCGCAGCTTGGCCGGTGAGAACTCACCCATTTGTGCAGTGACTATTGGCAAGACGCCGCCGATTCCAAGGCCGGCGATAAAACGCGAAAGGCTGAAGCTGATGGGATCACTGGTAAGCCCGGCAGCGGCAGTAAACAGGCTGAACAGCGCAACACAGATCGCGATCATTTTCGGGCGGCCGATGCGGTCGGCCAGTGTGCCGAGGAAAATGGCGCCGAGCATTGTTCCCAGCAGGGCCGACCCAGCCATCACGCCAGCACTTGTTGCATCGATGCCCATGTCTTGCATGATGGCGGGCAGGGCCGCGCCGACCACGGCAAGGTCATAACCGTCGATGATCAGGATAAGCACGCACCAGAACAGAATCAGCCGGTGAAACCGGTTGAATGTTGATTCGCCTGCGAGCGTATAGACGTTCACTGATTGCATGGCGTGTCTCCTTCAGTCTTATTGTTGTTGGTGAAGTGCACTTCGCGACATTCTAGGAAGGCGATCAGGCGCCGCCCATGTCGGGTGGAACCAATTTGTGTGAGCTGTTTGGGCATGCGTGCAACGCAGTGCACTGAACGGAGTTGGGGCGGGGGGCGTAGCGGGGGGGGGGGGGAGGCTTATTCTTCCAGGTGCCCGCGTCGATAGGCACCGGGGCTGACGCCGGTCCATTTTTTGAAGGCCCGATGAAACGCACTGGTCTCCTGGAAACCGGTGGCGGCGGCCACTTGCGTCACGGTCATCTCGCCGCGCGACAGCAGGTCAATCGCCATGTCGCGGCGAAGGTCGTCCCTGAGGCTTTGATAATGCGTGCCCTCTGCTTGCAAGCGGCGTTGCAACGTCGAGTTGGACATGTGCAGTGCCACAGCCAGGTCATCACGTTCGGGCCATTGTTCCGGGCTTGATCCTCGCAAGTAACGTCTTATCTGCGCGCTAAGGCTGTCGTCATTGCGGTATTTCACCAGCAGGCTGCCGGGGGATTCCTTGAGAAAGGCACCCACCGTGGCCGGCGACTGCGCGATTTTCATGTCGAGGAATTTTTTGTCGAAACTGATCTCGGTCGTGGGCGCGTCGTACTCGATGTCCTCACAGAAGCGCATGCGGTAGTCGCTCTGATCCTCAGGCCTGGACGCTCGAAAACTGAGCTTGTGCAAGGGGATACGCTGATTGACCAGCCAGCATGACAGCCCGTGTACGAGGATAAACCAGGTGCCATAGGCAAACAGGCGACGCAAGACACCTCGGTCCTGGACCACGATAAAGGCCTGATCGTCCTTGATCTGCAACTCGCCATGAATGTCATCCAGTACAAGCCGCAGGAATGACAGCATTCGCTGCAACGCCTGGCCCAAGGTGCTGCAATCCAGGAGCGCATGACACATCAGTTTGAAGCTGCCGCGACGCATGGGATGGCTGTCGATGCCAAAAAATTCGTCGTCCAGCAGGTCGGCTATCTCCACCCAAAGTCGGGCAAAGGAGGTCGCTGAGACCCTGGCTTTTGGGGCATCGAGCAGTTGAGGGTCGATGTCGGCATGGGCTAACGCACTCGTCAGGTCCAGGCTCCGCTGTCTGGCGCTATACAATGCCTCATGCACCAAGGAAATTGACGTGGTGCCTTTGTCCTGGAGGGGCGTCATGGTTGTTCCGCGCAGGTGTGGTTGGCCCTAATGTAGGGCTAACGCACATCCACCGCCAGCGCGACGAGCTGCTTCTCGGACGACGCTTTATTTTTAAGTCGGAGGGCTGAGCGAAGGAAGTTTTCTTGCGCCTGCTGCAGAGTTTAACCAGAGCAGAATGGCAGCGAGAGCGGCGGCTACTATCAGCGTGAGCCACATGATGACCAACACGTTGAATGTGACGCTATTGTTTAACTCACGAAAAAGGCCGAAGGCAAAAGCGGTGTACCAAGACACACCCGAAACTGCACCGGATGCGAGAAATAAGGCGGCTCTCCTGCGGGAGACTCCAAAGAGCAGCGGACGACTCAAGTCGCGTAGGGCTGCTGGCAACACAAACGCGTGGATGATTATTCCATTGATGGTCAGGACGATCACCACGATTACCTTGGCCCAGAGTTTAGGATTTTCCAACTTTTCCGGCGACTCCATCGCGTAAAGGGCCAGGAAACCAAGGCCTGAAAGCCACAGGAGGCATAGTCCGGCAGTGACCGCGTCGCTGATGAAGTGAAAGGTGCGGCCGATTTCAACGGGGAGGCTGCCTCTGCGCATCCACCGCAAAATCCAGAGGTCCAGCATCGTCGCCCCGCCGAGACCGAAGCACATACCGAGCAGGTGTATACCTACCAGGAGTGTCAGAACGTTCAACTGTGGGAGTGGATCAGGCAATGGAACGCTAAGCGCAGGTGTGTCCGCGAGTAAATGACCACTGCTGGAGAGCGCAAGCAGGCCGCCGAAAAACATAAGAGACGTTCGCATCTTCATCTATTACGACCTTAGGCTAGTGTTCTTATTCAGCAGGTAGCACGGGCGTGGCCCCTCCTCAGGAAGGAACCGGTGCTTGCGCATCGATCAAGCTCTGGCTCTTGAGCTCCTCCCAGAAGGCTGCCGGAATACCGACCTTCATCGCTTGTACATTGGAAACTACCTGCCCCGGCGAACGCGCCCCCGGGATGATCGCGGACACTTGCGGATGTGCCGCCGCGAACTGCAGGGCGGCAGTATGAATATCGATGCCATGTCGGCTGGCAACCGCCATGATTCGCCCGCGCTTTTCTACCGCTCCGGCAGGTAGATCCAGGCTGAAGTTATATCGACTGCGGCCTCCCAGAAATCCATCATTCAGGGGTGTTCCAACCACGACACTGGTGCCCTTGCTGCTCAATGCCGGAAAGGTATTGCGCAACGCATCGCTGTGGTCGAGGAGGGAATACTGGCAGGCAAGCAACACGATGTCGGGCGTCGGGTCATTACTGGTCAGGGCCTGAACCACGGCGTTCGGTGTATTGACGCCGAAGCCCCATGCCTTGATGAGCCCTTCATTACGCATCTTTTCAAGCTCAACCATCGCCCCTGTGCGGGCAATTCGATACGCCGCTTCCCATCCACCTTCCAGCTCGGTGTTATCTGGCGAGAGGTCATGGATAAAAACGATATCGATACGGGGCAACCCCAGGCGCTGCAGACTGTCTTCCACGGAGCGACGGGTGCCTGCTGCGGTGTAGTCATATCGATAGTTGAAGGGCGCCGGCGACTTCCAGATGGCATGGTCCGCACGTAGGCCGCCAGCGGCCGTCAATACGCGGCCGACCTTGGTAGAGACCACATAATCGTCTGGATTTTTGTCGTGCAGGAAGCGGCCCAGACGATATTCACTCAAGCCAAACCCGTAGAACGGCGACGTGTCGTAAAGCCTTACACCGGCACCCCAAGCAGCTTGCAGAACCAAAGCCGCCTGCTCGTCGCTGATTGGCGCAAAGATATTGCCAATCTGCGTCCCGCCCATACCAAAGCGTTGAGGCGTCACGTATCTCATGGCAAGCGAGGGCAAATTGAGGGGCAGGTCTGTGCGCACGAGCCGCCCTTGCGTAGGCATCACGCTTCCGCGTTCTGTCAGCGAAGAGGGCGCTGGGGCAGTAGCCAGCGAACTTGCGACACTCGATGCTGGCAGCAAAGCGGCTGCAACAGCACCCGCCGCCGAATAGGTAAGAAAATCTCGTCTGTCCATCCAAAACTTTCCTTTCGCGACTGAGGTTTTACGGGCTCATCGAAGCCGATATTCGTACTGGAAGTTAGAGCAACGAGGGTTGGTCGGGTGACCCTAATACGCCATATCTTTTGCACAATCCTGCCGATGCACTTGTGCTGGTCACGAACTCTCAGCAAACTCGAGCATTCCGTATATAGGGGCGCATGTGATGACGAGCGGTTCCTTCTCGCAGTTCCGTTTCAGCCATGTGCATTCCCCGAGCGTGCACGAACCCGCTCAGCCCAACGAACGCCTCCAGGCACTCAGGCGGCTTATCGAAAAAGTCACTCTGCAGATTGGGTTGAACGAGGTTTGCACAACGTCGATTCCAGGCTTGGCCTTTTATCGAGTGGCCGAACTAGGTACGCCCAAGTACTGCATTTATGAGCCTTGCGTGGCCATCATTCTGCAGGGCGCGAAGGAGATCGCGTTCGGCGAGCAAGCCTGTGAGTTCGAGCAAGGGGCGTTTTTTGTCACTTCGGTCGATATACCCACACTGGCTCGCGTTACCGCGGCTACCGAGCAAACCCCTTATTTATCAATTGTGTTGAAGCTCGATTTTGCCATGCTCAACGAGGTGATCCTGACCCTGGAAACGCCAAAGCAGGAAATGGCTACTGAGGCGCGGGGCTTCGTATCCGGTGTGGCGACGAGTGAGATGCTCGATGCGTTCGCTCGACTCTCCACGCTGATCGACCGGCCGCTTGAAGCAGGCTTGATGTCCGGCCTTATCAAGCGGGAAATATACGGTAGGTTGCTGCTCAGTGAAGCGGGGAATTTGTTGCGCAGCGTCACTCGCGAGGGTTACCGAGACAAGGGCATCGTGAGAGCCATTGAATGGCTGAAATATCACTACGACAAGCCGCTGCACGTAGCCGACCTCGCCGAACGATCAGGAATGGCCAGCTCTACTCTGCATCACCGGTTTCGCAAGCTGACAGGCACCAGCCCCATCCAGTATCAAAAATCGTTACGGCTGCAAGCCGCGCGCAGCCTGATGTTGACCGATAGGGTCGATGTGAACACCGCCGCGTTGCGGGTCGGCTATGAAAGCGTCGCTCAATTCAGTCGCGAATATGCCCGGCGTTTCGGAGCCCCACCCTCGAGAGACATCAAGCACGCACGGGAGAATGGTGGACGGCTCGACTAATTAAGCGACCCAATCTCCTCAATCCAGACAGAGATTGGCGCAAGTCGCAATTGTTAGCTGTCTAGGTGTCGGATTCAGCTCGGCGGCTCGAATCATCCAGGCGTCGGCGTAAGCGTCAAAAGCGTACCTCCTTGCCGAGCTGAAGCGTAGGCCGCGTCCATGACCTGCATGATGGCCTCGGCGTCGCGTAACGATGCAATGGGCTTGGCCCCGTTACGGCACTCAGCAAGCACTTGCTTGACGAACAGAGGGTAATAGACGTCAGTGTCCAATTGCAGTCGGCGGCTTCGGGTACCGGCGGCAAGGTTCTGCCGATCCCTTATTTCGATTCGGTCAGGACCGGATTTGGCATACATGTGGTCGGACGAAAGAGTGAAAGAGAACTCGCGCTGCTCATCAAAGGTACTGGGGAAACTGTATCCCGTTTCCACAACCCCGATCACGCCATCTTCGGTCTGCAGGGTCAATAACGAATAGTCTTCGACGTTACCCCGATGCGTGAGTGAATTCATGACGGCTGAGACTCGCGAGACTTCCTTGCCGGTCAGCAGTCTGAAGAGATCTATGAAATGCGTCGCCACGTTGATCGTCGATCCGCCTCCTGAAAAAGCAGGATCGATGACCCAGCCTGAGCCTGCCGTTTCATAACGAGAGGGCGGACCTACGATGAAACGGAAAGACATGTAGTTGAAGTCCGTGGCCAGGTGTCCCTCGGCATCTTGCAGGGCACTGAGCAGTTCACTCATGCGGAAGATCAGCGGTACAGCACAGTAGAGATTGGCTTGCTCGGCCAGCTCACGTAGCCGTGTGACTTGTGCCATGTTGATGCCGCAGGGCTTTTCCAGGGCAAAGGGGATGTTTCGTGCGATCACGGCCTCTGCCAGCGACGGCATTTGCGAATGCCTGCCGAACACGAAAGCAAAATCGACCTCCTCGCGCTCAAGCAATTCGTAGGATGAGCTATACAAAGCGCATTTGAATCGCTCGGCAATCGCCTCACCCTTCACGTGCTCCGAATCCGACACGGCCACCACTTGGACCCCATGGGTCTCAAGCGCATTCAGATACAGCGGGACGTGCCAATGGCTGACTTCCAGTAACGCAACTTTCATATGTACTTACTCCTGGCGCGGTGCTGTTACGTTATCGGGGTGGTAATCGAACCCAAGGAAGCGCAGTGCAAGCAACGCCTGACCTTTGTGCATGGGGCCACCGTCCTGGGTAGGACAACCTCGTTTACGCGCAGCAGTGCAAAGCGGTGTCGAGTCCGGCGAGTTGATGATATCGACGACGAGGGTGCCGGGCTCGAGCCGGTCGGGGTCCACAGGCATAGGATCATTCTTGCTCATGCCAAGCGGCGTGGCATTGATCACGATTTCATGGCCCTGTGGGTCGGGAGGGCCGGGATGCGTGATGCAACCTGTTTCGGCAGCAACGGCTTTCGCCAGCTCCTCGGCTCGCTGTTCGTCGACATCGGAAATAGTCAGCGATCGAGCGCCCGCCGACGCGACGGCAAATGCGATCGCTCTGCCTGCGCCTCCAGCGCCGACCAAAAGAACGTTTTTGTCCGCGGGATAGTAGCCTTCCCATTGCATGCCAAGGACACAACCGAGGCCATCGAATACGGCGCCGACCCAGCGTCCGTCGGTCTCGCAACGAATGACATTGATTGCACCGACTTGCCGCGCAGTCGGATGAAGTTCGTCGACAACCGCCAGCATCCTTTGTTTGTGAGGCATGGTGACCAGGATGCCGGCGAGATTGTTCAGCGCTCTGGCACCCGCCACGAACGAGGACAGGTCATCGGCCTTGACCTCCAAAGGAATACAAACCGCGTCTGCCTGCTGTTCTATAAAGAGTCTATTGAATAATTGTGGAGACTTGGCGGCCGCCAGCGGATGGCCGACCAATCCATAAAGCCGAGTTGTACCTGTGATATGTGAGGCCATGGTTGCCTGATATTCGATGTTGACGGGAAGAGGCGCCCTGATTGCCTTTGGGGGCATGAGCAGCGGGGATGGCTCTGCATAGGCAAATACCAACCGCATGATGCTGCTCTGCCCGTCGGGCCTGTGTGGGGCGCGAAAACCTGAGGGTCGCACCAGTGTAATTCGAAGGTGGTTACGAGCGCAGTTGGCTAGCCAGGTCGTTTGGGACGGCTGTCCGGGCTGTGCCCAGCATCGCTTCGGCCCGCAGACGATCGTATTCTTCTTTGGCGATAGGCACCGCGTTGCGCTTGCCGAGATCTTCAAGGCGAATCCGGTACGTTTCACGCGTAGTGAACGCCGCGATCGCAGCGACCACACAGATACCTAATGTAAGGGAACCGATTTTCAGAGGGATATTCTCGGAGCCGGGCGGCGCGACAGTGACGAAGATTGCCGGGAGAAACGCAGTCATCGCGGTCCCGATATTCTGTCCGATGGCCATGCCGGTCACACGCACCCGCGTGCGGAACAGTTCGGGAAAGAGGCTTGGGAAGACGCCGTTGAAACCCTGGTAGGCGACGCCCCACATGAGTACAGAGAGAATCAGCGAAAGCCACAGGTTGTGGATGCTGATCGCGTACAGGTACGCGTACGAAAGCAGTCCCGCGCAGAGCACGCCAACAATGACTGGGGGCCTGCGGCCGATCTTGTCTGAGAGGTTACCGACGAAGGGGATCAGGATCACCGCGCACATGTTACCCAGCAGAGGAATCCACAAATAGATGCCTGCAGGGAAGCCGATTCCATAGGCAGGTTGAACTGCGTAAGTAGCGCCGAATACCGAAGCGACAATGGCGATCACTGCGGCAAGTGCCATGCAGATCACACGCAAGAGGTCACCCCAGCTCTGCCGGATGACTTCGACGACTGGCAGGACCGTCTCTACGTCTTGCTTTTTCTGTTCGGAAAATGCCGGTGTCTCATCGACCTGGCGACGAATGATATAGCCCATGATGACGACAACGACGCTAAGCAGGAACGGAATCCGCCAGCCCCAGGAAGCGAACTGATCCGCAGGCATGAAGTGAGCCAGAGGCAGGAAAACGGCTGCCGCGAGGAGCTGTCCGGCCTGGACCCCTTGGAGAGTAAAACTCGCGAAGTAACCACGGCGACCGGACGGAGCGTGTTCGAGAATCATGGAACTGGCGCAGGAGATCTCCCCGGCCACCGCAAAACCCTGAATCAGACGCATCGTCACCAGCAGCAGCGGCGCCCAGATCCCGATCTGCTGGTACGTTGGCAGAAGTCCGATGCACATCGTCGAGAAGCCCATCAGGAACATGCAGTAGACCAGAACCGTTTTACGGCCATGACGATCGCCTAAATGCCCCAGGACGACGGCGCCTATCGGCCGGGCGATGTAACCCACACCAAAGCTGGCCAGGGAGGCGATGATGCCGACCGCTGGGTTATCAGATGGGAAAAAGAGCTGTGGGAACAGCAACGCCGCTGCGGTCGCATAGATAAAGAAGTCGTAATACTCCAATGCCGAGCCGATCCAACCGCTGGCGGCGGCTTTCTTTGACTGGCCTTTGGAATGAGCGTCGATCGGTATGCTCTGATTCATGACGTGTCTCCGGTTTTTCAATTGTTTTTATTGTAACGACGTTCCATTAGTAATTCTGTTACTGGAATCGCCGCATTGTCAAGGAAGTCTTTCCTTGGTGATCAAGGCGTGACGCTGGTATTCGTGAGGTGCTGAATGCATACGCCAGGCATCGTCGTCGAGCCGAGCGCGCACGCTAAAGCCCGCTCATGCAATTGAGCGAATAGGGTGTAAGCGGATGAACAGGCTCCCTAGCGCCAGCTGCCAACACTGTTGCTTCCTACCGAGGGCAATGACTCCAACGACAGGTTTTAACGTTGTGATGCGTGGCTCTCTGCAAAATTGGACGTGTCAGCGGTGCAGGATGACCCCAAGGCGCACGAGCCCCGTGCGCCTTGGGAGAACACCTGCGCCGCCTTGCACGTTTGCCAACCTACAAGCTATCTCGCGAGGGATAACCGTCGACAAGCCTCGAAATGTTCAACGGATTCGCGTTCTTGAGCGCATCGGGAAGCAATGCATCCGGGTAGTTTTGGAAGCAGACGGGTCTCAGAAAGCGATCGATAGCCAACGTGCCAACCGAGGTGCCACGACTATCGGAAGTCGCAGGGTAAGGGCCGCCGTGCACCATTGAATCGCAGACTTCGACACCCGTTGGGTAGCCGTTGATGAGGATGCGGCCAACCTTCATCTCCAACAGAGCAGTCAACTCTGCGAATTGCGTCAGGTCTTCTGGCTCGCCAATCAGGGTCGCGGTCAATTGTCCGTGAAGGGCATTGATGGCAGCGTTGAGTTGCGCCTGGTCAGTGACCTCAATGAAGATAGACGTGGGACCGAAGACTTCTTCTTGAAGAACCTTGTCGCCGTTAAGCAGTAACTCTACGTCGGCCTTGAACAACTGTGGCTGAGCCTGGTGACCCTGTTGATTGCTGCCGGCCAGGTGCACGATGCCGGGGTGCGCGTGCAGGTTCTGCAAGCCAGCCGCATAGCTACGCAGCGTGCCTGCGTTGAGCATTGTCTGTGCCGGTTGGTCGCTTATCAACGCTGCCACTCTATTCTGAAAAGTACTGAAAGCATCCGAGCGAATGCCAACCACCAGTCCGGGATTGGTGCAAAACTGCCCACAACCTTGAACCACCGAGGCGGCAAGATCATGAGCGATGCTGTCAGCTCGACGCGAGAGCGCCTGAGGCAGGATCACGACCGGGTTGATGCTCGACATCTCGGCGAAGACGGGAATGGGCTCGGGGCGAGCGGCGGCCATGTCGCACAATGCTCGGCCGCCCTTGAGCGAACCGGTGAAACCAACGCCCTTGATAAGCGGATGTTTTACCAAGGCTTCGCCTACGCCACTGCCGTAAATCATGTTGAAGACACCGGCGGGCATGCCGCTGCGCTCGGCTGCCCGGATAATCGCGTTGGCGACCTGTTCTGCAGTCGCCATGTGGCCGCTGTGGGCTTTGAATACCACCGGACAACCCGCTGCGAGCGCGGAAGCGGTATCGCCGCCGGCCGTGGAGAAGGCCAACGGAAAATTACTGGCGCCAAACACCGCAACCGGACCGATGGCGGTGCGGTGCTGGCGAAGGTCAGGGCGCGGCAACGGCTTGCGAAGTGGTAACGCCTGGTCGATGCGAGCGCCATAGAAGTCACCACGGCGCAGTACGTTTGCAAACAGGCGCATCTGACCGCTGGTACGCGCGCGTTCGCCCTGGATGCGAGCTACGGGCAATGCTGTTTCACGGCAAACCAGGGCAATAAACTCATCGTCCAAAGCCTCCAGCTCTTGGGCAATGGCATCGAGAAATTCAGCCCGTTTGCTCGCGCTCAGGCAGCGGTAGCTGGAAAAGGCGTTGTTGGCTGCATGAGCCGCGTCCTCGACTTCTTGCAAGGTCGCCTGGTGGAAGGCATAGGGCAAGGTCTCCCCCGTGCTGGCATCGACACTCTTGACGATGATACTGCCGGCGGCGCTGCGCTGACCGCCGATAAAATTCTGGCCGGTGATGAGGGGCATCGTTGTCTCCAGGTTGAATGGGCAAGAGATAGCTGGGCAAGGCATTCCCAGGACTGAAAATCAGGTGACGGCGCCGATCTGCCAAGGCACGAACTCATTTTGTCCGTATCCGTGCTGTTCGCTCATGCTGCGCTCGCCTGAGGCAATGCGCAGCATGGTTTCAAAGATCGCGGCACCGCACTCTTCGATGGTCAGAGTGTCTTCGGCTATTTCGCCGCAGTTGATGTCCATGTCTTCTCGCTGACGAGCCCACAAGGCGCTATTAGTCGCCAGCTTGATTGATGGGGCAGGGGCGCAGCCATAGGCCGATCCGCGACCGGTGGTAAACGCAATCAGGTTGGCGCCACCGGCGACCTGACCGGTTGCCGAGACCGGGTCATAGCCAGGGGTGTCCATGAAAACCAGCCCGTTGGCAGTGACGGCCTGGGCATATTCGTAGACATCCATCAGGTTGCTCGAGCCGGCCTTCGCCACAGCGCCCAGGGACTTTTCCAGAATGGTGGTCAAGCCACCGGCCTTGTTGCCGGCAGAGGGGTTATTGTTCAACTCGGCCCCCATGCGCTCGCAGTAGCGTTCCCACCAGTGAATTCGAGCGATGAGTTTTTCGCCGACTTCACGGCTGACAGCCCGCCGCGTCAGCAAGTGTTCGGCCCCGTAGATTTCAGGGGTTTCGGAAAGAATCGCGGTACCGCCGCAGGCGACCAGGCGATCCACCGCATTGCCCAGTGCGGGGTTGGCGGTAATACCGGAATAGCCATCCGAGCCACCGCACTGAAGCCCGACGGTCAGATGGCGAGCGCTGACCGGTTCACGCTGGATCTGATTGGCCTCGCCAAGCAATTGCTTCACGTGGTCAATGCCACTGGCGATGGCCTTGGACGTACCGCCACTGTCCTGGATGTTGAACGTACGCAGGGTATTACTACGGGTCAGTCCTTGCGTCGTGAGTAATGAGTCGATTTGGTTCGTCTCGCAGCCCAACCCGATGACCAGCACGGCCGCAAAGTTGGCGTGGGTCGCATACCCGGCCAATGTCCGGCGCAACATGCTCAAACCGTCGCCCGCGGGATCAACGGCGCAGCCGGCGGAATGCGTGAGAGCAACAACACCGTCGACGTTTGGATACGCTTGCAGTGCAGCCGGATTGATGTCCCGACGAAAATGGTCTGCGATGGCCCGGGCGACTGTGGCAGAGCAATTCACTGACGTGAGAATGCCGATGTAGTTGCGTGTCGCGACGCGTCCATCCGGGCGCACGATACCCATGAACGACGGGGCTTCACTCGGTTTGGCGTTGGGTTTCGCATCGACGCTGAAGGCATAGTCTCGAGTGAATTCCCCCATGGCCAGATTGTGCACATGGATATGCTCGCCTGCTTCTATGTCGACAACCGCAAAACCAATGATTTGCCCATAGCGCCTCACCGGTTGACCGGCTTCGATACGCCGGGAGGCAACTTTATGACCCGGTACAATCGCTTGCCGGACAGTTACGCCTTCTTGCTCAAGAAATTCGCCAGCAAGCAGCGGTCGGCGTGCGATAAGTACATCGTCCAGCGGGTTCAAGCGCAGCACAGCTGCTGCGCCGGTTTTCATGATCAGTTCCATCGCATCCTCACGGGCTGCTGGGTAGTGCGCGGTCACTGGTAGCGCCGCACTTTTGTGCCGGCACTATAGGATTCATGGAAATGGCTGCCTAATGAGAGCTTTCGATTGCTCGATAACTTTGCCTCATCGGCTTTGTCTGGGATGGCTGCGGTGTTTCTTCTCTGTCGCTGTCTGCCGCTGCCTGGCGAATTCCAATAAGGTCGCAATAAACGTCCGCGTCGGCTCTGACAGGGGTTCATCCTTGCGAGTGATAACCCCGTAATCCTGAGATTCAACTTTGAAGGGGGTGTCGAGGATTTGCAGTTGGCCATTTTGCAGGTGCGACTGGACCATGGACTCGGGGAGCATGGCGAGCATTGGCCCAGACTGCAGCAACTGCAGGAAGGTTTGCATGGAAATTGTCTCCACCGTGTTGGTGGGCGGAACGATCTTGAACTTCGTGAAAGCACGCTCCATGCGTTGTCGGATCGGCGTATTGAAGGGATACATGACCCATGGCCATTCGCTGAGTGCTTCAGTGGGCACCACTTCAAGTTGGCACAGCGGATGTGCGCTGTTCGCGACGAGACAAAAGGGTTCAGGCCCCAGCGGCGTAAATTCGAAAGGCTGACAATCCTCATCCGTGAAGCGGGCGATGATCAAATCGAGTTTTTTTTGTTCGAGCATTTCCAGCAGATGGTTGCTGGTTTGTTCGATCACCTCGATAGAAAGCAGAGGGCGCTCCCGCTTTATGCTGGCGATGGCTTCAGGCAACACCACTGATGTCGCGGCGAAAATGGTGCCGATTTTCAAATGACCATGCCCGCCTCTTCGCAGCTTGTTGACTTGGTCGACGAACGATTCGGTGTCTTCCAGGGTAATACGCGCATAACGAGCCACGAACTCCCCTAGTTCAGTCAGCACCAGGTTGCGCGTCTGGCGCTCGAACAGTGGGAAACCCAAGAGTACTTCCAGATCGCGAAGCAATTTACTGATGGCCGGTTGCGTAACATTCATGTGTTCTGCGGTCGTGTGCATATTGCGGGTCTTGGCCAAGCTATTGACCAGTACCAAATGTTTGATCTTCAGCCATCGGGTGACACTGCCAAAAGTAATTTGATCGTTTTCCATTGGATAAGGCCTTGTCTGTCGATAACGAAACAGCATTGATTAGTGAGATTCTTTCATTGGGATTCGCACGGGCGGTCCATTAGCTTTGCGGCTCTGATGGCTGACTGATCTGGAAGCTCTATGGCGAACTTGAAACTGACGCGCGAAAACACCCTGCCAGTGGATGGCTTGGCCGGAACACTGATCGGCCGTGCCTGGATCCCGGGTGCGATTGCAGGACCCTCGCCGGTAGTGCTGCGCGAGGATGGTGTGTTTGATCTTTCTGAAACCTTTTCGACAATAAGCGAACTGCTGGAACACACCTCGCCGTTGTTGGCGGTTCGTCAGGCGTCTGGCAGGTATATCGGGACTGTCGAGGCGTTGCTTGGAAACACTGGCAGCCATGCCGATCCCGGCAAGGCATCGCTGTTGCCCCCAGCAGATCTGCAAGTCATCAAGGCGGCCGGGGTAACGTTCGCCTCTAGCATGATCGAGCGGGTCATCGAGGAGCAGGCCCGAGGCGATGCCGCCAAAGCGGAAAGTGTTCGCCGCTTGGTGCAAGAGGCAATCGGCGATAACTTGCGGGCAATCAAGCCAGGCTCGCCAGACGCGATGCGCCTTAAGGCGGTGCTGATCAAGCAGGGTATGTGGTCGCAATACCTGGAGGTCGGTATCGGCCCGGATGCGGAGATTTTCACGAAGGCACCGGTTCTGGCCGCCGTGGGCAGCGGCAGCGAAATCGGCATCCATCACAAGTCTGAATGGAACAACCCGGAACCGGAAATCGTGCTGGCGGTGAACAGTCGAGGCCAAGTGCATGGCGTCACCTTGGGCAATGACGTCAACTTGCGTGATTTCGAAGGCCGCAGTGCACTGCTGTTGAGCAAGGCCAAGGACAACAATGCGTCCTGTGCGATCGGCCCATTTATTCGTCTGTTCGATGAAGCGTTTACGCTCGATGACGTGCGCAATTGCGTCGTGGATCTTCGGGTTCAGGGCGACGACGGCTTCATCCTTAAAGGCAGCAGCTCCATGGCGCTGATCAGCCGTGACCCGTTGGATCTCGTGGCCCAGACGATCGGCGGCGATCACCAATACCCTGATGGCTTCATGCTGTTTCTCGGGACATTGTTTGCGCCTACCCAGGATCGTGAGGCGCCGGGAAGCGGCTTTACGCATAAGCAGGGTGATGAGGTCAGCATCGGGAGCCCGTTGCTGGGTACATTGCGCAACGCAGTCACCTACAGCCATGAGGCTGCGCCCTGGACTTTCGGCTTGCGAGCAATGATGCACAATCTTGCTGCCCGCGGACTGCTGTAGGTAAGGCGGGAGGGGGAGATGCATTGGGTGTTCTTCCGCAAACGATTGGACATACGCAGGCCCACTTCTATTGATGAAAAGAGCCGAACCCGTTTCATATCGGTCGGGCGTCCCTGCTTCCTGAAGACGCCTGCGGGTCCCACCCTGTCTCGATAAGGCCAGCCAGATACAAGCGGGTTTGACTTATCGGATGACGCCTGCATACTATTGGAACGTCGTTCCAGTACGAACAATGTTGCTCACATTCACCTCATTGTCAAAGATAAGTCGAGAAAAATATGAGAGTCGTTAAAGGTGCTGTTGACCGCTGCCTGGAGGCTATCGAGCTGCTGGCACGTGAAGCTCGCTGGATGCGGATGTCCGATATCGCCGCTGAGTTGGGCTTGGAAAAGGGGCCCGCTCATCGAGTGCTTGCCCAGTTGGTCGAGCAAGGATGGGCAGAGCAGGATGAAGCCACCTCGCAGTACCGCTTGACGCTGAAGCTGGCGCTGTTGGGGCAGCGCTATTTGCATGGAATTGGTTTGCCTGAGTTGGTCCAGCCGATCCTTGAGCAAGTGGCTGTTCAGTGCCAGGAGTTGGTACGGCTGACGGTGGTCAACGAGGGCACCTTGTCCTGGCTGTCTTCGGCCCAAGGCGCCGCGCCGGGGCTCATGTATTCGCCGGCCATGGATAAACCGATCAATCTCTACGCCACCGCCAATGGCAAAGCCTGGTTGGCATCAATGCCCGATGAACTGGCCATTGAGCATGCGTTGCGTAGCGGATTGGGGAAAGCTGACGCCGGGATGGGGCAGGGGCCGAAAGCGATCAACAGCATCGAAGGCTTGTTGGCCGAACTGGCGCTGACCCGCAAGCGCGGGTATGGCTTGGTCATTGAAGAAGCCGAAGCGGGTGTCTGGGCGATTGCCGTACCGGTCAAGCTGGTTCCGTCTGGTGCTGTGGTCGGTACGATGAGTATCGCCGGCCCGGTCTTGCGCATGCAGCCTGAACGTTATGACGAATTGCATGCTCTGCTGGAAGATGCAGCCAACAAGCTGGGTACGGTTTGGCCGCGCCAGAACAACGTGCATTCGGAGAGCGTATGAGCCAGCTCGCACCTGCATGGACCGAGGCGGGGGCAGGGCTGGAAGTCGCGGCTGCCGCTTTGGTTCGTGCACGGCTGGAGGGTGTCCGGCTGGCATCCTTGCCAGGCCCGAACCTGCCAGGCAGCCTGGCACAAGGTTTTGCCATTCAGCAGCACGTGGGGCCATTGGCTGGAAAAACCGTCGGGGGATGGAAGTGTGCATTACCCCCGGCTGGCAAGTGGATCGTAGCCCCGATCTACAGCGACAGCATTGTAAAAGGCGAACGCTACTCACTGGCCGCCGACGCCGATAAGGCGCGCATCGAGCCTGAACTGGCGTGCGTCCTGGCCCATGATTTGCCGGCTCGTGCCGAGCCTTATACAGCTGGAGAGATTGCTGCTGCGATCAGTGACGTGCACTTGGCACTGGAAGTGATCGACTGCCGTTACACCGATCCACACTCATTGCCGTTCGAGCAACTGCTCGCCGATGGTCTATTCAATCACGGCCTGGTACTTGGGGCGCCAATCACGCTGTCGAACGCTGCCAGCATGCCCTCTGAACTGGATATCACCCTGAGCGATGCAACGGCAGAGCTTGTGAATATCAAGGGCCGCCATCCGGACGGGGATCCGCTGTTGCCGATCGTATGGCTGGCCAATTTTCTGTCTACACAAGGGATAGGGCTGCAAGCAGGGCAGGTGGTTATCACCGGGTCCTATGCAGGTGTTCTCGATGTGCCCGTCAATCAGCCACTGCATGTTCGGTTCGGCGAAGCAGGCTCATTGTCTGTCCATTTCTCAACGCTGGAGGAGTAACAAATGCGCTTAGTTCGTTTTGGTTTACCGGGGCAGGAACAGCCGGGAGTTTTGGATTCGCAAGGGATCGTTCGAGACCTTTCGGGCATTGTCGATGACATCGATGCGTCGGCCCTGAGCCCCACAGTGCTTGAAAAACTGCGTGCTGTTGACGTTGAAAAGCTGCCGGTGGTGGCGCCTGGCACACGTCTTGGTCCATGCGTAGGCAACGTACCGAACCTGATTTGCATCGGTCTGAACTACTCCGATCACGCAGCTGAAACGGATACGCCTATCCCGAGCCAACCGGTGGTATTCAACAAGCACACCGCATCCATCAGCGGACCCAACGACCCGGTGATTTTACCGACGGGTGCCCAGAAGCTTGATTGGGAAGTCGAGCTGGCCATCGTCATCGGTACGCCCGCCTGGCAGATCGATGAGTCGCGGGCGTTGGAACACATCGCCGGTTATTGCCTGGCCAATGATGTTTCCGAGCGGGCTTATCAGCTTGAGTACGAAGGCCAGTGGACCAAGGGGAAAAGCGGCTTTTCTTTCGCACCTCTGGGACCTTGGTTGGTCACCCGTGACGAAATTGCCGATCCGCAGGCACTTGACCTCTGGCTCGATGTGAATGGCAAACGTCTCCAGACCGGCAATACCCGTACGATGATTTTCAGCGTTGCACATATTGTCGCGTACCTCAGTCGCTTCATGCCGCTAATGCCGGGTGACGTCATCATTACCGGTACGCCACCCGGTGTAGGGCTCGGGCAGAAACCACCGGTATTTCTCAAGGCGGGTGACACCATGCGTGTCGGCGGCCAAGGGCTGGGTGAGCAATTTCAGACCGTGGTTCCTTACGTTGCTGAAATGGGCGCTGCGTGGGTCGCCGGTCGCCATCCCAACGTTGACTGACTATCGCTAGAGGAAAACGCTATGAGCTTTGCAGGAACAGGAGTAGTCGCGATCTGGCACGATCTTTTGCCCGAAGCGCGGGACGAGTTCTATGAGTGGCATAACCGTGAACACATGCCTGAGCGGGCCGGGATTCCGGGTTTTTTGCGGGGGCGTCGATACATCGCTTTGGATGCAGGGCCTACCTACTTCAACCTCTATGAGGCGGATACGGTGCAGGTGCTGGGCGGGCAGGATTATCTATCGCGTCTCAACAGTCCGACGGCGTGGACCCAACAGTCGGTGAAGTCCTATCGCAACGTCGCGCGATCCATTTGCGAGGTTACTTACACCAGCGGTGTGGGGCAGGGCGCGTATTTGTTAACGGTCCGTTTCGATGTTGTCGAAGGGCAACATAAATCGGTATCAGACGCATTGCGCCAACGCGTACTTCCTCCCCTCGCAGATAAACAGGGAATTACCGGCGTGCACTTGTGTGTGGCTGATGAAGCCGTGAGCAAGGTTGAAACCGCAGAGAAAAAGGCCCGCGCCGAGGGGACGCAAATACCGGCCTGGATCGTCATGATCGAAGGTTGTGCGCCCGACTATGTTCGTGTCGCCGGCGAGTCTTTTGTGGCGGAGTTGCAACGGCTGTTGGAAGGGCAATCAGTGGGGCCGGAAACCACGCTTTATCAATTGGAATACACACGTTGCAAAACGCCGGGAAGTGCGGGTTGATCGCCGAGCGCTCGAGTATGTTTTAACTTTCAGTCGTAATTCTCAGGCAGTTTCCCACGAGCGTGTCATTACAGGCATTGAGTTCGGCTCGCGTCTGCGCACGCTCGGATTTTGTTTGAGGTGAATATCAACCCATTATCAAGTTACTCAATAAAGGGCTAATACAAGACAGATAGTGTTCCCAGCAGTGGCTCGGAAGTTAGTTCTTCGAGCGGCCTGTGCATAGGTTGAATGAAGAGCTAAAAATCGCAACAAAAACAATAATAATTCATTGTGAGAAATTATCATGCGCTACCCTGTTATTTCCCGCAGCGTGCCTGCACATCACTCTCTGATCCGTCTGACTCTTGCGGTCTGCGCGGGTTCGTCAGCGGCTGTTCAAGCCGATCAGAATAGCGGTTTTGTCGATGGCGCCAAGGCCACCCTCAATTTGCGCAATGCTTACATCAATCGTAACTTCACCAACCCGAACGCTGCCCAAGGTAAAGCCGAGGAATGGACCCAGAACTTCATTCTCGACGCCAAGTCCGGTTTCACCCAGGGCGTGGTCGGTTTTGGTGTGGATGTGCTGGGCACGTACTCGGTCAAGCTCGACGGCGGCCGCGGCACTGCGGGCACACAATTGCTGCCCGTGCATGATGACGGTCGTCCGGCCGACGATTTCGGTCGCCTCGGCGTCGCCCTCAAGGCCAAGGTGTCGAAGACCGAGCTGAAGGTCGGTGAATGGATGCCGGTGCTGCCAATCCTGCGCTCCGACGATGGCCGCTCCCTGCCGCAAACCTTCCGCGGTGGCCAGGTGACCTCCACCGAGATCAACGGCCTGACGCTGTACGGCGGTCAATTCCGCGCCAACAGCCCGCGCAACGACGCGAGCATGGAAGACATGTCGATGAACGGTCGCGGCGCCTTCACGTCCGACCGCTTCAACTTCGGCGGCGGCGAATATGCCTTCAACGACAAGCGCACTCAGGTTGGCGTCTGGTATGCGGAACTGTCCGACATCTACCAGCAGCAATATTTCAACCTGACCCACAGCCAGCCCATCGGCGACTGGACCCTGGGTGCCAACCTCGGCTACTTCATCGGCAAGGAAGACGGCAGCGCGCTGGCCGGCGACTTGGACAACAAGACCGCGTTCGCCATGCTCTCGGCCAAATACGGCGGCAACACGTTTTACGTCGGCCTGCAGAAAGTCGGCGGTGATGACGCCTGGATGCGCGTCAACGGCACCAGCGGCGGCACCCTGGCCAACGACAGCTACAACTCCAGTTACGACAACGCCAAGGAAAAATCCTGGCAACTGCGCCATGACTTCAACTTTGCGGTACTCGGTGTACCGGGTCTGACATTAATGAACCGATATATCAGCGGTGATAATGTCCATACAGGTTCGATTACCGATGGCAAAGAATGGGGCCGAGAATCGGAACTGGCCTATGTGGTGCAGTCCGGCGCGCTGAAAAATCTCAGCGTTAGATGGCGAAACTCGAGTATTCGCAGGGATTTCAGTACCAATGAGTTTGATGAGAACCGGATCTTTATTAATTACCCCATCTCGCTGCTATAAAGCGTTTTTCGATCGCACTTCTTGATCGGTAGGCGGCGTTCAGTACGCCGCCGCTGTTCTAAAAATCTCCGGTTTTCATGAGCGCTGGTTCCAATAATCTCTGGGCCAGCGCCAAGGCCTCATCTTCAGTAGCTGTGATGAGCATGGGATAGCCCCAAAACTTTTCATACACGACTGCGAACGCTTTGCCCGCTAAGCGTTTGGTGAGATTTGATTCGATATGAATCGAGGCTTTGACATACTTCTTGAGCTCACTTTTATGGCGCTTCATCCACAGAGCCATTTGTTTCATTTCGTCTGGTGAGTGTTCCGGTTGCTCCTTATCCAGACCTTCGCTGCTTAGGAGGACGAAGGGTTCATTGCGGGCAATCAGGGCTTCGAACTCAGCAAGTGATTTTTCTTGGCTATCGCCCAGTGTGGTCTTTTGCAGCCAAACGAATGGAAATTGGGTGGCATCTATACGCATTTCTATAGTCCTTCGACGAGTTGCCAAACCTCTGTGATGTCTCGCAGTTTCAGGATACCCTGTAAGCGGGTCGGCGTAATTGCACAGTCTGGCCACAATATTGTTCGAATCAGCCAGATTTTTTTTTTTCCCTTGGCTTAGCGAAAGGCATACACCTGCTATGGCGAAGAACACTGCTAACAAAGACACGTTTACCAAGTGGGACGTCGACAGCATTTCGCGGCCCGTCGTTGCACTCAGCGCTTCGATGGTCAGCAAGGACTGGGAGCAGGCCAGTCATCAACATCGTAAGGCGCAACTGCTTTACTCCGTGCGCGGTGTCCTCAATTGTGAAATAGAAGATGGCGTCTGGATCGTTCCACCGCAATGCGCCGTCTGGATACCCGGTGGTTTGTCACATGCGGCACGTGGCTCCGGAGAAACGGAATGTTATTGCCTGTTTGTTGAACCTGATGCCGCCCCGGATCTCCCGCGAGGTTGCTGCACGATTGGCGTATCGCCGCTGCTGCGTGAGTTGTTGCTGAAGACGGCAAGCTTCTCGGGAAACGCAGTCACTGGCGCGCGCGAAGAACGCTTGATCGCAACGTTGTTGGATGAATTGTCGGCAGCCCCCGTGCAGGACCTTCATTTACCGATGCCTCGCGACACGCGTCTGCGCAGGCTCGCCGAAATGCTCCTGGCCGACCCTGCGGTTAAGGTTTCGGTGCACGATTGGGCCACTCGCATCGGTATGAGTGAGCGCAGCATGAGTCGGCTGTTACTGCAGGAAATAGGGATGAGTTTTGGGCGTTGGCGTCGGCAGTTGCATGTGATTCTGTCACTGCAGCGCATGGCCAAAGGAGAGAGCGTTCAAACGGTTGCATTGGAGCTCGGTTATGAGGGCCCCAGCGGCTTTATCACGATGTTCCGCAAAACCGTAGGCAAACCGCCTGTGCAGTATCTTTCCGCCCGCTCAGCCAGTGCTCCCATCGCTGGTGACTCCTCGCACGTGGCGTCGATCCTGTTTCCTTGATGACGTGAATGGCGGCTAATCGGCCCTATCGTTTCTGGTGCTGTATTGCGATCCGCCCCTCCCAAGGCATCGTAGAACGATACCGCAAACATACCTCCCTCATTCCTAATCAAAGTCAAAGTTGACGGCGGTTACGCTCAATTCCGGCCAGAAAACGACCCATCGCGAACATTGGCTGAACTGGAAAATAATCTGGCCATACCTCGATATCTGGCAATGACTGCTTGTTGCTAGATTGCGCGACAACGAATGCTAATCAGTTTCATCTGAGATTGATTTGTCACTTCCGTTCTCCGGTCTGGTTCCGGGTGAGTTCTCGGCCTTCCCTCAAATTCGTCTCTCGACGGTCGGCCGCTGTCTGTTTTTTATTGATAAGGAATGGCTGATGTGGATTTCGTTGACTTACTGCGGTGGGAGGCGCCACTGCGTGCCTCAGCGTCTGGTGAAAAAACCAGTTGCTGCAGCGCTGCTTGTGTTTTTAGGTAGTTCGAGTTGTGTGATGGCGCAGGACATTACTGAAGCTGACGAGAGCACACCGTCTCAGGGCACGATGATCCTCCCATCGGTGACGATAAGCGCGACAGGAACACCCGATGCCACCACGACGGAAGGGACTGGGCTTTACACCACCGGCCAGACCACGGCCGCAACTCGCTTACCGCTGACGCTGCGGGAGACGCCGCAATCAATTTCCGTGGTAACGCGTCAGCGCATGGACGATCAAAAACTGGATTCAGTCCAGGGGGTGCTGGAGAACACGACCGGCATCTCGTCTTACCAATCTGATAGCCAGCGCACGAGTTTTTATTCCCGAGGCTTTCTGATCGACAACATCCAGTATGACGGCATACCGGCCGTCATCGGCGACGTCATAAACGGCAGTGGTATCAGTGACCTGGAAACCGCATTTTACGACCGGGTCGAAATTGTGCGCGGAGCGAACGGACTTCTCACTGGCACGGGCAATCCGTCTGCTGCGGTCAACCTGGTGCGCAAAAGACCAACACCAGAGTTTTCGGCCTCAACCTCTATCAGTGCGGGGTCATGGGACAATTTTCGGGAGATGGGGGATATTTCCGTGCCGCTGACAACAGACGGTCGTGTCCGAGCACGTATGGTGGGGGTCAATAACGATGGTCACTCCTACATCGATGGTTATCAAACACAAAAGCAAGCGTTCTACGGGATCATTGAAGCAGAGCTCACCGAAGACACCACCTTGGATATAGGGTACGACTATCAGAACAGTTCCCCTAAACGACCTACTTGGGGCGGTGTTCCTCTATGGTTCAGCAATGGCTCAGAGGCACAATGGTCGCGTTCCAAATCCATGGCTGCGGACTGGAATCGTTGGGACAGTACTCGGCAAACTGTTTTCGCCGAACTTGAACAAAGGTTTGATAACGGTTGGAAGATCCAGGGTGTCGTAAACCAGTATCGTACTAAGTATGACTCCCAGTTAATGGGAGGTTTCGGTACACCCGATCAGGATACTGGATTGGGCACCTTCCCCAATGGCACTTATCCGAGTGCATTGGCTGGCGAAGGGAAAAGCCGTCAAAACACCTTCGATGTAATGGCGAGCGGTCCGTTTGATTTAATGGGGCGCCAACATGACTTGGTAGTGGGCGGCATGAGCTCCCGATATACCTCGAATAGAGACGATGTCAGTCCTTTTATTCTGGGCTTCACCCCCGGCAATATCTACGATTGGAATAGTCATTTCCCCAAACCCGACTTTGATGCAATGACGTCCATGCCGACGAATACCGAGGTTAAACAGCGCGGCTTCTACAGCACTGCAAGATTCTCTCTGGCCGATCCATTGAGGCTGATTGTCGGCGGGCGGTTCAGCCGATACGAGATTGACGAGACCGCAGGCGGAGCACCGTTCAATTATAAGAAAAGCAATGAGTTTACGCCTTATGCAGGTTTGATATACGACATTAATAGTACGTATTCCGTATACATCAGCTATACCGGCATATATAACCCGCAAACATCGTTCCGAGATAGCAATGGCAACGTCCTCACGCCTACTGAAGGTAAGACGAAAGAGATTGGCCTCAAGGCTGAATACCTGGAGGGGCGCCTAAATGCGTCTGTCGCATTGTTTGACACCGAATTGGACAATGCTGCACAAGTAGATGGCAATCTTCTTACGCCAGGCGGTGCTCAGGCTTACAAAGGTGTTGATGGCACCAAGTCCCGCGGGATCGAGTTTGACATGCAGGGTGAAGTTTCTTCCAATTGGAATATCTATGCCGGCTTCGCCGCTTTCACAGCCAAAGATGGCAACGGCGCCAGGCTTAATGCACAGGTTCCACGCACTACCGCTCAGATGTTCACTACGTATAAATTACCCGGAGTGTTGGATAAGCTAACGCTGGGCGCAGGCGTCAAATGGCAAAGCCGCTTCTTAAGCAGCAGTACCAGCACAAGGGTGGCGGAACAAGATCCCTATGCGTTGACGTCACTGATGGCGCGTTATGAACTGACCAGGAACATGGATGTATCAATCAATGTTAATAATGTGTTCGATAAAAAATATGCAACGCAGAAAGGAGATTTCGACACTATCAGTTATGGGGCGCCGCGTAATGCACTGATGACATTGAATTATAAGCTGTAGCTCGCGGGTAAGCGCTGTCCCCCCGTGGAGCTAGATCTCGCCAAGTTATATCTAGTTGCTGCAATTTTTAACTGCAGACGGGCATGACAGCATCGGCGAGTCAATCAAGAGAATCACACCGTCAGGTTTACCTCTGCGGCCTCGTCAAACTTCAACCGGGCCGCTTCAACCTCAGGCAATTTGTCGAGCGTCCATTTATGCAATTCGCGAAATGGCTGCTGCAGAGTTTGACCAAGTGGGGTGATCTCATACTGCACTGCCACAGGCGAGAATGAGATGACCTTGCGCGAGACGAGGCCATTTCGCTCCAGCCGCCGCAGGCACTGTGTCAGTGCCTTCTGAGTGACGCCCTCCAGGCGGCGTTTGATGGCATTGAAGCGGTGCGGGCCATCATCAAGCACCGCCAATACCATCATTGACCACTTATCTGCGATCTGGTCGAACAGCGCCCGGCTTGGGCATTCCGACGAGAAACATTGCGGCTTTAATTCCAGCATCGAAGTTTCCTCATATATACCTAGGCGACTCTAGGTGCCTAATTGACATTTGGTTTACAAAATATACTTATATGGCTTCCAAAAGCAAACGGAGTCCACCCCATGTCAAACCCTGATACCAGCATACTATTTCGTCCTTTTTCGATCCGGTCGCTTGAACTGAAAAACCGGATTGTCATGTCGCCGATGACCAGACAATTTTCGCCGCAGGGCATCCCCGGTGAAGGGAGCGCCGCATACTACCGGCGGCGGGCTGAGGGGCGGGTCGGGTTGATTTTGTCAGAAGGGACCGTCATCGATCGTCCCGCTTCACGTAACGGTTCTGGCATTCCTTTTTTCCACGGTGAAGCAGCGTTAGCTGGATGGAAGAACGTGATCGATTCTGTTCACAATGCTGGGGGCCGTATGGGGCCGCAACTCTGGCACACCGGCGCAGTGCGTGATGTCAGCGGCTGGGAGCCTGATGCGCCGGTTGAAAGCCCATCTGGCCTCGATTCGCCAAACGAGCCGCGCGGCGTGGCGATGAGCGAAGAGGATATTGCAGACACAGTCGCTGCTTTTGCCAGGGCAGCGGCGGATGCCAAGCGGCTGGGTTTCGATACGGTCGAGATCCATGGTGCTCATGGTTATTTGATCGATCAGTTCTTCTGGGCCGGCACCAATCGGCGTACTGATCGTTATGGCGGACCAACGATCAAAGAGCGCTCCCGCTTCGCCGCCGAGATTGTGTCTGCAGTTCGTCATGCGGTCGGGCCCGAATTCCCTATCATCATGCGCGTCAGTCAATGGAAGCAGCAGGACTTTGGTGTGCGTCTCGCCCAGACCCCAGCACTGATGGAAGACTGGCTGCTGCCATTGGTTGAGGCGGGTGTTGATGTTCTGCATTGCTCGCAGCGACGCTTCTGGGATCCTGAGTTTCCTGAAATTGATGGTGAGAACGGGCTGAACTGCGCGGGCTGGGCGAAAAAAGTCACTGGAGCCACAACCATTAGCGTCGGTTCGGTTGGGCTGGATAACGATGTCACTAACGCCTTCGCCGGCAAGGGCTCAGCCCCTGCAAGCTTGGACCGCCTCGTCGAGCGTATGGAGCGCGAAGAGTTTGATCTGATCGCTGTAGGGCGTGTCCTGTTGAGTGACAAGGATTGGGTCGCCAAAGTGGAAAGTGGCGATTACGCAGATCTGAAAGGCTTCAATCCGGCATCTTTAGCCGAATTGGCTTGAGCCTCATAGCGGAGTGGAGAGTGTGAGACCACACAGGTTTTAGTCTTAAGGCGCAAGAGACCTGGCCTCGGAGGTTGCGAGGTCGAGATCGAAACCTGCTGTTGAGTGCGCCACGGCTGTTTCCACGATCGGACATGTCAAGGCCACTCAACATCCGCGCAAACAGGTGGAGTTTGAACCCGCTGGGAGCTTCAGGTGTAGACAAGAAAACCATGTGCTGATTTTTTGCCTAGGACGTCGACGGTGGTGATCACCACCGCCCACAAATGCATTTGATTTTTGGAGAACAGCCTTGCTCGTCAACGCGAACTCGTTAGCGCCTTATTGCCCAGACTCGGGCTGTTGCCGGCGTTCGCGTTCGCAGGTTTCGGTGCCACAGGTCCTTGGCTGACGGGCTACACAGAACGTTTGACCAAACTTCAAGTGGCTAATTAGAGTGGGTAGCCGTACGAGCGGCCTACTGCCATGGAAACCCAAATGAGCGACTTACCCCTGCTGCTAGCCTTCATCGCTGCCGCGTCAGTGCTCACTGTTACCCCCGGCGTGGACACTGCCATGGTTCTTCGCGCTACAGCGACCGGTGGTCGACGCTCGGCGTTGATGGCCTCTATCGGTATTGCGCTCGGGTGCCTGGTGTGGGGAGCGGCGGTGTCACTGGGGCTCGGCGCCCTGTTGCAAGCTTCGGAATGGGCTTACCTGGTGCTTAAAATTGTCGGCGCAGCTTATCTCGTTTGGTTGGGTATCAAACTGCTGCTGCGACCTAGGACAACTCTGCAAGGGCAGGGGAACGAGAACATGGCTGTCACTGCGCGTGACGCCTTTATCCGCGGTTTATTGACTAACCTGCTGAACCCCAAAATAGGCGTCTTCTACGTCACTTTTCTCCCCCAGTTCGTCCCGAGTGGTTCGAGCGTTGCCAGCTACTCCTTCTTCCTCGCGGCGTTACACGTGCTGTTGACACTGGCCTGGTTCGGCATCCTGGTAGCGGCGACGGTGCCGCTGAGCAATTTCCTGAAGCGCCCGGCGGCCCTGAAGGCACTTGATCGGCTCACGGGCGGTGTTTTTGTCGCGTTTGGGCTCAAGCTGGCTGTTTCCAATCCTGCTTGAGCCGAATGCCGCATTGCCAATAGCCAGTTCACGCATGCGGATTCAAAGAGCCGGCAGTTTCTGCGTCAGCGGTTGGGTCTTGGGCGTACCCGTGCGAACCGGCATCGGGTCGAACACCGCCAGCAGGCCAAGCAGAATGAGCGGGAAGTACATCAGCGACTCCAGGCCAAAGCGCCCCACGATAATTGTGATCGCGGCGACCCCATGAGCATCCCTGAAAAGCCGATGCCCTTAACGATGCCGATCACGACCCGCATGCCCGCATTCAGGCTGTCGCAAAAGTAGATCGGCTACAGGGTTCGTATTGACGAGCGAATCGCCCGCGCGCATTCGATAACCGCGGGCGCCAGCTTGCGTTCGGCTTCCTCCATGGTCCAGCGACTGCTGGGCACGACCACATGCACTGCCGCCACCGGCAAACCCTGGCTGCCTATGATTGGCGCGGCAATGGACATGTCGCCCAGGAACAGCTCTTCCTTGTTTATGGCGTAACCCCTGCGCCGCGTGATCTCGATCTGCTCGATGATGTCGTCGATCTCGGTCAGCGTGTACTGGGTATGTCGTTTGCGATCGCTGGCTTGCAGGGTGGCAGCGAGTTCGTCGTCTGGCTGGGCACTGAGAAAGGCCCGTCCGGAACCAGTGCAGTACATCGGTATACGGCTGCCGATGGGCATGTGGATTGGGATGAATTTCGGCGCTACGAAGCGAGCGACGTAGACCATGTCCAGCCCGTCGGGCTCGGTCAGATTGGTCGTCTCTCCGGTAGCCTGCGCGAGCTCGGCAAGGAATGGGTTGGCCACGTCGACCAGCGTGTCGGCGGCCAGGTAGTTGTAGCCGATTTCCATGACCTTCGGGGTCAGCTGGAAGCGTTTGGTCTGCGGATGCTTGCGCACATAACCCAGCTCTTCGAGGGTGTGGATCATGCGTTGGGCGGAGCTTTTGTTGATCTCTGCCGCTTGCGCGATATCCGCCAGATTCATCGTGCGCCTGGATGCGTTGAAAGCTCGCAACACCGCCAGGCCTTTCTCCAATGACTGATTGAACAGGGGATGAGGGGTATCGCTCATATGGAAATCCTTGTTTTTTTGCTTTGTGCATATCGATATTCGATACTTATAAATCTCTTTACGATTTTAGTAAATCGTTTATAGTCATTTTAAGCCCTCCTGCCATTCACTTGGGGCAACCCTTACCGGACTTAAGACAAATAAAAGCGTCCAATGGGAGATACGCCATGCTTACTCGCTTTCGTGCACTCACGTTCGTTGTTGCCCTGGCTACCGGCATCGTTTCAGCCAATGTCGTCGCCGAGCCCGTCTACAAGGTTGGCGCAACCGCGACGGGCATTCCCTTCACCTTTCTCGACGTCAAGAGCCAGAGCATCCAGGGCATGATGGTCGACGCCGCGCAGGCGGTGGCCAAGGCTGGTGGTTTCGAGGTGGAGATCCAGCAGACCACTTTCGCTTCACTCATTCCGTCACTGACTTCAAACAAGATCGACCTGATTTCCGCGGCCATGCTCCGCACGCCGGCGCGGGAAAAGGTGGTGCAGTATTCCGATCCGGTCTTCAGCTATGGCGAGGGGTTGATCGTCAAGGCCGACGACCAGACCCAGTACACCCGCATGGAGGACTTTGCCGGTGAGGTCGTCGGCGCCCAGGTTGGTACCGTGTTCATCGATGAGCTGAACAAGCGTGGCGTCTTCAAGGAAGTCCGTGGCTATGATTCGATCCCGGACCTGATGCGAGACCTGGCGCTTGGTCGTATCAAGGCAGGTTTCGCCGATCGTCCGGTCGTCGCCTACCAATTGGCTCAAGGCACGCAGAACAAGGTGCATCTGGTCCAGAGCTATCAGCCCGTGGTGATCGGGGATGTCTGTCTGATCATGCGCAAAGGTGACAGTGCGACACTGGAGCAGGTCAACAAGGGCATCGCTGCGATCAAGGCTGATGGTTCGCTCGATCAGATCATCAGGAAGTGGAAACTCAACTGATGGTTGCGTCGGCCGCCCGCAACGGCGGGCGGGTCCACTCATTGTTTCGTGGGTAGCCTTATGTTTTTCCAGAATGCCTTGGACTTTCTTCCTATCTTGCTCAAAGGGGCGGCGGTCACTCTGCAGGTGACGGCCGGGTCGTTTGTCCTCAGTTCGCTGATCGGGCTGGTCCTGGCCCTGATGATGGTCTCCAAAGTCCGCGTGATCGCCTTGTTCGCCATCAGCGTGGTGAACGTCATTCGTGGTCTGCCGATCATTGTGCAGCTGTTTTACATCTACTTCGTCCTGCCGGAATTCGGCATCCAGCTGACGGCAATGCAGGCCGGCATCATTGGCCTGGGGATCGCTTATTCGGCGTATCAGGCCGAGAACTTTCGGGCCGGTATCCAGGCGATCCAGCAAGGACAGATCGAGGCGGCCGAATCCTTGGGCATGCGGGGCGCGATGGTGATGCGGCGAGTGGTGCTGCCCCAGGCATTTCGCATTGCCTTGCCGCCTTACGGCAATACGCTGGTCATGATGCTCAAGGACTCGTCGCTGGTCTCTACCATCACCGTGGCCGAGATGACGCGTGCGGGGCAACTGATTGCCTCCTCGACCTTCGAGAACATGACGGTCTATACCCTGGTGGCGTTGCTCTACCTTGCCATGAGCCTACCACTGTCCTTTGCGCTGCGTCGTCTGGAAGCCCGCTTCAGCACCCGGAGAACGTCATGATCGAGATCAAGGGCATTCACAAGCGTTACGGCAACGTCCCTGTTCTTGAAGGCATCGATCTGCAGGTCAAGAGTGGTGAAGTGGTGTGTCTGATCGGCCCTTCGGGTTCGGGCAAATCCACGTTGCTGCGCTGCATCAACGGTCTGGAAAGTTATGACCAGGGCGACGTCCTGATCAGCAACGAACGGGTCGACCGCAATGCCAGGTCGATCCACGATATTCGCAGCCGGGTGGCGATGGTCTTCCAGCGCTTCAATCTGTTTCCGCACCGCACCGCGCTGGAAAATGTCATGGAAGGGCCTATCTACGTGAAAAAGGAGCCCCCCCAGGCCGCCCGCAGGAACGCCGAGGCGCTGATGGAAAAGGTGGGCTTGTCCCACCGAATGAATGCCTACCCGGACGAACTGTCCGGTGGTCAGCAGCAACGGGTCGCCATTGCCAGGGCGTTGGCGATGAACCCGCAGGCCATCCTCTTCGACGAGCCGACCTCCGCGCTCGATCCGGAGCTGGTCGGTGAAGTGTTGGCGGTGATGCGCAATCTCGCCAATGAAGGCATGACCATGATCGTGGTCACCCACGAGATGGCCTTCGCTCGAGACGTGGCCGACAAGGTCTGTTTTCTTCACAGCGGCAAGATCGTCGAGTCAGGCCCGGCGGGGGAGGTGCTGAGTACCCCGACACATCCGCGCACCCAGGACTTTCTGCGCCGGCTGCTCAATCACAGTGCAGAGGTGCAGGCATGAATGCCCCTTTCGCGCCTCAACTGCCAGCCTCTCTCTGGGCCGCGACTGCGATACCGGCGGTGGAAACGCCGGCGCTGGCTGAAGACAAAAACGTGGACGTCGCCATCGTGGGCGCCGGCTACACCGGTTTAGTCACGGCTTTGCGACTGGCCGAAGCAGGTATCAATGTCTGTGTGCTGGATGCCGGGGAGCCAGGCTGGGGGGCGTCGGGGCGCAACGGCGGACAGGTGATCCCCGGGCTGAAATTCGACCCCGATCAATTGCACAGCAAGTTCGGTACGGCTCGCGCCGAAGCGATGCTCGACGTGGCCGGTTCCGCCGCTGACGAAGTGTTTTCGTTGGTTCGCCAGTACGGGATCGAGTGTGACGCGACCCAGAAGGGCTGGATCCAGCCCGCCTGTTCGGCCACCGCAATGAAGGTGATCGAACAGCGTGCCGCACAATGGCAACGCCGCGGGGTCAAGGTGGAGCTGCTGGACCGGGCTGCGGTCAGCCAACGTATTGGTACCGAAAACTATCTGGGGGGCTGGGTTGATCCGCGGGCCGGCAGCTTGCACCCGCTGAGTTATGCCCGTGGCCTGGCGAAGGCTGCAATGGGACGGGGCGCGATGATCCATGGCCACAGTCGTGTCACGGGGTTGCAGCGACAGCAATCGGGGTGGACGTTGTCCACTGCGCAAGGATCCCGGGTCAATGCGCAGCGGGTGCTATTGGCCACCGATGGCTATACCGACAACCTGTGGCCCGGATTGCGCCAGACCGTCGTCGCGGCCAACAGCTTCATCATCGCGACCCGTCCGCTCCCACCGGCGATACGCAAGACCATCCTGCCCGGTGGCGAGGTTTGTTCGGACTCACGACGCTTGCTGCTTTATTTCAAGCAGGATGCACAGGGGCGTCTGCTTCTGGGAGGGCGAGGGCCCTTCTCGGAGCCTTCCCGGCAGCGTGACTGGGCGCACCTGGAGCGTTCGCTGGGGGCGCTGTTTCCGCAAGTGGCGGATGTGCCTGTCGAGTACCGCTGGAGTGGTCGGGTAGCCCTGACGCAAAGCTTTCTGCCCCATGTGCATGATCCCGCACCGGGGCTGTCAGTCCTGCTCGGCTACAACGGTCGCGGCATTGCCCTGTCCACGGCGTTAGGCAAGCATCTGGCGGCGAAGCTGTCGGGGGCGACGCAGGACTTCCCGTTTCCGGTCATGCCACTGCGCCAGATTCCCTTCCATGCCTTGCAGCGGCTTTATCTGGCTGCCGGCATCAGCTATTACCGGGTGTTGGATGCGCTGTTTTGAGCGCTGCTTGAAATTGGAGTTGAGCTTCGATCGCTTCCTTGTCGATGACCGACCAGACCTCGCGGATCCTGCCGTCCTCGAACGCGTAGAAGACGTTTTCCGCGAAGGAGATCCGCGCTCCATTGACGGCAAGGCCCAGGAACTCTCCAGTCGGCGTGCAATTGAATGCCAGGCGAGCCGCCAATTTGGGTGGCTCTATCACCAGGAACTCGATTTCAAAGCGCAAGTCAGGGATATCCCGGTAGTTCGCTTCCAGCATGCTTCGATAGCCGTGCAGTCCTAACCGTCTCGCGTTATGAACCACATCCGGATGCACGAAATGCCCCAGGCTTTCCCAGTCCTGTGCATTCAGGCAGGCGATGTAGTCGCTATAGAGGGTTGCAAGGTTCGAGGTCATGGGACTGTTCTCCGCTATATGCCTGTTTCCGCCTTCTGCGATCCCTGGCCTTGTTGCCAAGTGTCATGAAGGTGATGTGCTGGTTATCGATGGGGGGTGAGCCCCCGACGATAAAGCTCGAGCCATGCGCCGTTTGACCCTGTAGCAGTCATTGATATCCAGCGCCTTCTGGTAGTACTCCGACCGTTTCGCGCGATTCTTTTCACCCAGCAGTCGGTAGATTTCCGCCTGGTAATCACGGCTGCCGCCCCACTGCATGGCGAAGCCAACAGGTTCCTCAGGTCTGCACTCAAGCCTGACAACAGGCTGCGGAAAGTATTTTTCGTACAGTGGCATGCTGGTCTCCAAGGCCAGCAATGTCGTTTCGTACTGAGGCGTGTCAGTGAACGCCAGGCACCAGTATGCAATTTGAAGGGCCGGTGGAGCGAAGCCTTGAGCAAGGCTTCGTTCGAACAAGGGACATGCCTTCTCTGTGATCACTTCGCTCGGAGATAACATCACGTAGATGAGTCCGAGGCGATACTGGGCTATGGGATGATCAAGGGCTGCGGCTTGTTCAAGCAGAGCAAATGCCGGCTTGAGTAGCATTCCTCCTTCTTCCGCCAGGGCCAAGGAGCGCTTCTTTTCCTCTGCGCTTGTCGTCGGTGTCTCAGCAGTGACCGCCTCAAGCTTGCTATCCGCTTGTTGCAGGAATGGAATGGCCTGTTGGTAAAGGCTTTCACCACGAGGATCAATCTGCAGCGTGTTGGCCATACCCGACTGAGACAGCAGGCATGCCAATAGGGTAAAGCTCCAACGGTTCAGGTGCACGGATCAGCGTCCTTGTATCAACTATTCGATTGCGGTGCAGGTTACGGTAATCGGCTTTTTCCCATCACAACCGGCTGCTTTAGTTGCTCGGTTGTGACTCTGGGGCGTTTGATGCTTGCGCCTAGCTTAAACCTCTTTCTTTGCAGGGGGAGCTAGCACACTGATCCAGCCCACCGACTCATTTGCCCCCGGTCACGTCGAGGAATGTCCCGGTGACGAATGATGCCTGCGCGCTGGCCAGCCATAGAATGGCCTGGGCCACTTCCTCCGGCTGGCCACCCCGGCCCATGGGGATTGTGTCCTTGATACGGTCGACCCGCCCCGGTTCGCCGCCGCTGGCATGCATTTCGGTGTAGATGTGACCGGGGCGAATACCGTTGACGCGTATCCCTTCGCGGGCCACCTCTTTGGCCAGACCGATGGTGAACGTCTCCAGGGCTCCCTTGGACGCCGCGTAGTCGATATATTCGTTGGGACTGCCGAGGCGCGCCGACGCCGAAGAGACATTGATCACCACCCCGCCCGGACCGTTGTGCCGGTAGGACATGCGTTTCACCGCCTGTTGGGCACAGAGCATCGGACCGATGGAGTTGACCGCGAAGATGCGCTGCATGCGTTCGAAGCCGAGGTCTTCCAGGCGCGACTGCACGGCCAGTACCCCGGCGTTATTGACCAGTACGTCGATACGGCCAAATGAGCGGTCGATGGCCGCGAACAGATCGGCGACCTGTCCGAGGTCCGCACTGTCGGCCCGCATGACCAGCGCCCGACGGCCCAACGCCTCCACATCCGCCGCCACCGCCAGCGCGGAGGACTCATGGGCAATGTAGCTGATCGCGACGTCATAGCCTTGGGCTGCGGCGAGCCGTGCGGTGGCGGCGCCCACTCCGCGACCGCCACCAGTGATCAGAATCAACGGTGCCTGGGAGACGTTATTCATCGAGGGTACCTCCTGTAACGGTGAGAAAGCGGCTGTATCAGCCAATCAAGAGAGTGCCGCTGACGATCACTGCGCACGCCACGACTCGGCGAGTGGTGAGTGTCTCGCCGAGGAACGCGTAGCCAATCAACGCGGCGAACAGCACGCTGGTTTCGCGCAATGCCGATACCGCGCCCAAGGGGGCTTCGTTCATGGCGTAGATGACGATTCCATAGGCCAGCAAGGAGACCAATCCACCGACCACGGCGGTCAATGTGCCGGGCCGGAAAGAGAATAAGCTGCGGGCGTCGCGCAGGCCGATGTACACCGCTGGCATCAACACGCCCCACAAGGCGCACATCCACACCGTATAGGCCAGTGGCGCGCCGGAGAGTCTGGTGCCAATGCCGTCGGTGACGCTGTAGGCGGCGATGAAGCAGCCGGTTCCCAGGGCATAGGGCAGGCTGGGCACCGACAGGTTGCGTCCCCTGAAGGCCAACGAAATGATTGCGCCTGATACCAGCGCGATACCCAGTAGCGCACCGGGAGCAATGCTTTCCCCGGCAAAGGCCGCGGCGCCCAGGGTGATCAAGACGGGTGACGATCCACGCGAAACCGGATAGGTCTGTCCCAGGTCGCCGACCCGGTAGCTGCGCACCAGGAACAGGTTGTAGCCGACATGCAGCAACGCCGAAAGCAACCCATAGCCCCAACTGGCAACTGCCGGTGGCTCCATGAACACCGCGGCGACAATACTGGCGATAGCGATGGCGATGCACATGATCGTCATCGACCACAGTCGATCGGTGCCGCCACGCAGTAGCGCATTCCAGCTGGCATGCAGGAGCGCGGCGAAAAGAACCAGCAAGGTGATATGGATAGGCATGCGCCATTTTATGCAGCCCGGCTGCCCGGACTACAGCGAAGTCTCCTCATCGTTTCATGAGTGAATCCTCATGCATTATCCATAAGCTCGTTGGACTTTCAGCGCCTCGCTGGTCAACCATTGGCGAAAGCTGACGATGTGCGGCTGCGATTCGCTGCCTTTCGGGCAGACAAAGTAGTAGGCAAGGGGGGAGGGGAACGACACATCGAAGAGCCTCACCAGGCGACCGTCGCTGATTTCGGTTTCAACATGCCCGCTGCGTACCAGGGCGACACCCTGGCCGAGCAGGGCAGCCTCGACCGTCATGTTGGTGTCCCCAAACCGGACGCTTTCCTTGAGCGGCAAAAACTCCAGCCCGACTTTTTCAAACCAGGCCTCCCATTTCGGCACCAGCTCGGCGCCATCACGGGTCAGCAGTGGGTAATGCAGCAGTTCGGCAGGGCTGCGCGGTGTCCCGAATCGCTGCAGCAGATCGGGACTTGCCACCGGAAACACCTGCTCGCCGAACAGAAACTCTGAATACAGGCCTGGGTAACTGCCCTTGCCGAGCCGGATCGCGACATCGGCCTGGGCGCTGGAGAAATGGATGATCTTGTCCGTGGTGTCCAGTGAGACCAGTAGCTCGGGATGTTGCCGGGAGAGGCTCGGCAAGCGTGGCAGCAGCCATTTCAGCGCGAAGGAGTACGTGGTGCTGACTTCGAGTCGGACCCTGCCTTTCTGCTCTCGAAGATCGGCCAGGGTCGCCTCCAGGCTCATGAAGAATTCCCGCACGATGGGCGCCAGCGTAGCCCCCGCTGCGGTGAGGCTCAACGACTTGCCACGTTCGAACAACTGCAATCCCCAGAGCTCTTCGAGATGCTTGAGCTGGTGACTGACCGCGCTTTGAGTGACATGCAGCTCATTCGCGGCAGAGGTAAAGGTCGCGTGCCGGGTGGCGACTTCAAAGGCACGCAGTGTGGCGGTTGGCGGCAGATCTCTCATGTACAGGGCGTCTCGGCGAGTCATCAGAAATGCGTAACATGAGCGCTAACTCATGATAGAACATCATAGCCGCAATGGCCTTTTCGGTCGTTCAGTTGACTGAAATCCTCCATGGCCGCGCGCGAAGCGGGCACGTTGAGACTATGCTGATGGCCACAGCAGGTAGTGCATTGGTTTCAATCGTCAGCCACCAAGGAAAGGAGTCCGTATGTCTTCATTTCTTTATGCCCGGTTCTACTATCGCAATGGCCGTATGAGCAGACCCGTAACCTGAATATGCCCTTCATTGCTCTGGACAACCTCCAGATGGTCGATGCCTTGACTTGGAAATGGCAAATGGCACGGAATGCGACGCACCAAACGCTCTGCATTGAGCTCGGAAATGAGGCAGGCGCGCAGGCGCCACTGAGAATTTCCCAGCGGATCGAATACGACTCACTGACCGAACTGCCTCATGGCGCCTTACCCGGCGACCGTTTGACTCCGTCGATTTTCCTGTCCAGGCGCCCCGACGAACAATGGGCGGTGATGTTTCTTGGGCTCGATCGTTTCCACCGCATCAACTATGTCCTTGGCTACCCGATGAGCAAAGACGTCGATGAGCCGAGCGTCAATCCCAAGCGTGATGGAGAACCGCATGAACACTAAACCGATTCGCAAAATCCTGTGGCGCTTCGCTGGCTGCGTGACCGGGTTGGCGATGGTTGCCGCCCATCCAGCCCAAGCTGCCGACGGTATCGCCAGCAGCCCTACCGCAAGCTATAGCATTGCCTTCAGCAACTCCTACGCGGGCAGCGATTTCCGCAAGGTGATGGTGCGTAACTGGCAGGAGATTGCGGCCCAGGCGCAAAAGGATGGCTTGATCCGGGAGGCCCCGGTGGTCAGCGCGAATAACTCGGCGTCGGAACAAGCGGCCCATATCCAGGAGATGATCGTCAAGGGCGTGAACGCCATCGTCGTCCTGGCCGCGTCCGACACGGCCCTCAACGGGGTGATCCGCGATGCTTGCAACGCCGGCATCGTGGTGGTCGTCATGGCCAGCCTGGTCACTGAAAGCTGTGTCTATACCGTGGACTACAACTGGTCTGCCATGGGCCGCGTGGAAGTGGACTATATCGCCGAACGCCTCAAGGGGAACGGAACGCTGCTAGAGATCCGTGGTATTGCCGGCGATGCCACCGATAAAAACATCAGCGACGGCATTCGCAAGGCTGCCAGCGACTATCCGGGCCTGAAGTTCGCCAAGACCGTGTACGGGAACTGGACGGCTTCCGTGGCACGCAAGGAGGTGGCGCTGGCGCTGCCGTCGCTGCCCACCATCGATGCGGTCGCTACTCAAGGGGGCGACGGTTATGGCGCGGCCATGGCGTTCAAGGCGGCGGGACGCCCTTTACCGATCATCGTGATGGGGAACCGTCAGGACGAACTCGCCCTGTGGAAACAGGAGCGCGATGCCAATGGCTATGAGACCGTCTCGGTCTCCGCCTCGCCGAGCGTATCCCAGGTGGGCTTCTGGGTGGCCCAGCAGATCCTGGCGGGCAAGCAGGTGCCGAAATTCGTCGAAGTGCCGCTGGTGCGTATCGATGGGAAAGACCTGGATACCTGGCTCGCCACGATGCCGGTGGGCGGCGCCGCCAACCCTCCCTACAGCCAGGCTTCCGTGGCGGCGATGATCGACGCGGCCATCAACAAAACCGCGCCGCCAGCGCCTTTGCCGGAGGTGACGAAGCAGTAGCGGCGGGCGGGGAGTGAGGAGGCGAGGCGCGATGTTGACATTCAAGCCAGTCAGGGACAGGCCTATTGCCGTCAAAATTGGCCTGGCGGTCGCCGCACTGGTGTTCCTGATGCTGGCGGTATCGCTTGTGAACCTCTACGGCCTGCGAGGCGTGGTACGTGCGGTGGATTCCGCCAGCCATTCCGCGGAAATTCTGGCCTCGGTCAACGGGGCCGCGGGGCGGGTGGAAAACTTCATCGCCACCCGCGACCAGCAAAGCCTGTCCCAGGCCGAAGGCATGGTGGCGACGGCTATCGCCGGCCTGACCGCCATTCCGGCGGCAGAAGCGCAATCGCTCAAGGGCAGCTTGGAGAGGCTCACCGCGGCGATCGCTGCCTTGCGTGTGGCAACCCTGACCATGGATGGCGAAACGGAGAACATGACTGCCCATTACGGCCGGATGCGAGAGGCAACGATCCTCGTCGAACAGGGCATCGCCGATGGGCTCAAGGGGCTTGATTCGCGCACCGTTGAGCACGCGGCGCGGGTGAGCGACATCGAAAGCGCCCATCGCATCCTGGATATCCTGCGCAACGGCGAACGGATCATCACCGCCAACGTGGCCAAGATACTGGCGACCGGTGATGGGGCGGCCGTCACTGCGGCGCGCAATGCCGGCGCGGCACTCCCGCCCGTGGTCGAGCAATTGCGCGAGGTGATGGGGGCGCCACAGGAGAGGGAGAACCTGGACCAGTTGGCGACGGCGGTCGCTGCTGCCAGCGTGGCCCTGGAGCGCCTTGGCGAGGCGCCCAGGGTCCAGGGAGGCGAGGCTTTGCGGCATCTCGCTGCCATCGAGGATGTGCTCGAGCGCCTAGATGCAATGTTGGGAGAAATGGATAGGCACGTTGCCCATGATGCAAGCGACATTCAGGCCGCTACGGGTTTGCTGCACAATGCAGCCGCGTTGTCCAAGCGTTTCGCCGAACGTGTTGCCACCCTGGAGGCGCAGACCTTGTCGTTTCGCCTGTCACCGTCGGCCGAGATTGCCGGCTCTGTCGGCGACATACTGGGCGAGCTCACCCGTCTCTCTCGCGTGCTTCCTTCGGCCGTGGGGCTGCAGGCAGAGGCTACGCCGCAGACTGTCAGCGATCAGATTGCCGGCTACCGGGCGGCATTCGCCAGGTTCCATCAGGCGAGCACCGCCTTGAGCGACGCACGCGATCAGGTTCGCAACGAGGCACGCAGCGCCGGCCTGTTGGTTGCGCGTTTCGCCGGTCAAGCGCGCTCCGACGCCGTGGTCCACAATGATCGCGGCATGCTTGCGACGATCCTTGCCGGTACCGTCGCCATCCTGCTAGCCGGCGCCATCGCCTGGAGCACATCGCGTTTTGTCGCGCAGCCCATCGTGGCCCTGGCCTCGGTCATGCGCCGGCTTGCGGCTGGCGACCTGAATGCCGAGATCGCCAGCGTCGGACGCGGCGACGAGATTGGCATCATGACCCGCGCCGTACGGGTGTTCCAGGACAATGCCCTGCGCATCCGGGTGCTGGAGGCCGAGGCCGAAGCCGAACGACAGCAAGTCCAGGCCTCTTTGGAGCGAATGGTCGCCGAACGCACGGACACGCTGCACCAACAGACGGAGGTGCTGGAGGCGCAGGCTGTCGAACTCATCGAGGCGCGCAACCAGGCCGAGACGGCTAACCAGGCCAAGAGCGATTTCGTGGCCACGGTCAGCCACGAACTGCGCACCCCCCTGACCCTCATCCTCGCTCCTCTGGAGCAACTCTCGGCGGTGAGCACCCCGCCGGCGGACTGGCGTGTGCAGATCGACCGCGCCCAACGCAACGCACTGCGCTTGATGAACCGGGTGAACGACATTCTCGACTTCTCCAAGGCCGAAGCGGGCAAGTTTGAGTTGTGCCCGACGCCAATTGACTTGAACAAAACGGTCGGCGTGCTGGCCGAGGATGCCGCCATGGTGGCCGAGGGCAAAGACTGCACCTTGACCAGCAGCATCGATCCCACGCTCGGCACAGTGTTCCTGGACTCCCGACACTTCGAGAAAATTCTGCTCAACCTGGTGAGCAATGCCATCAAGTTCACGCCTGCTGGCGGTACCGTGCACCTGGCCGTCACTGCGCTCGATGGCGAGCGATTTGAACTCGCGGTGCAAGACACGGGAATTGGCATCGCACCTGACAAACTGCCGCTGCTGTTCCAGCGCTTTTCCCAGATCGACAACTCCGCCACGCGCCACTACAGCGGCACAGGCATCGGCCTCGCCCTGGTCAAGGATCTGGCAGAGCTGATGGGAGGCGAAGTCGGCGTCAACAGCGAGCCCGGGCGGGGGTCATGTTTCTTTGTTCGACTTCCGTTGGGAGTCGAGCAAAACACCGTGCCGAGCGAAGTTCGCAATATGCACGAGCGATCGTCATCGAGCGCAGCAAGCACAACCGAGCAGCGTCACCTGCGTTTCGACGACGGCCGCCTTGGCGGTCACAACGACCAAGCTGCGATGCAAGGTGCAGACGACGGGCCGTACCCGGAACACGCCTCGCGATCCAGGGTGCTGGTGGTCGACGACAGCCCGGAAATGCTTGGCTATCTCAAGGAGCTTTTGCAAAACGATTACATCGTCGTCACCGCAACTGATGGCGAGCAGGCCTGGGCACTCCTGCAGCGTCGCCCCATCGATGTCGTCGTCTCGGATGTGATGATGCCGCAGCTCGACGGCTTTGGCCTGACAGCCAGAATCAAGGCCAGCGCCGGTTTTGCCCATTTGCCCGTGATCCTGGTGACCGCCCGCGGCGGCAGCGAGGCCTGCGTCTCCGGGCTGGAGAGTGGCGCCGATGACTATATCGCCAAACCCTTCTCGCCGCTGGAGCTCAAGGCGCGGGTACGCGCGGCGCTACGCATGAGCCAGGTGCAAACCGAACTGCATGCGAAATCCCGTCAGGCGGGCATGGCCGAAATCGCCACCACTGTGCTGCACAACGTTGGCAACGTTCTCAACAGCGTGAACGTATCGGCAGAACTGGTCAGCAGCCAGATGCGCACCTCCAAAGCCCAGGGGCTGGGCAGGGTGGCGCAGATGATGAATGAACACGTCCATGACCTGAGCGATTTTCTCACCACAGACCACAAAGGAAAGATGCTGCCCGGCTACCTGCTCAAGCTGGCGGAGGTGGTGGCGACAGAGCAACAGAGCATCATCGGAGAGCTCGACCAACTCACCAAGGGCATTGACCATATCAAAACCATTGTCGCCGCCCAGCAGTCCTATGCCGTTGCCGTCAGTATCGTCGAGACAGTGCCGGTCCCGGAGTTGATCGATGATGCCTTGCGCTTGAGCGCCGGATCACTGGCGCGCCAGGAAGTGGCGGTGGTCAAGGACATTGACGACTTGCCGCTACTGGCGCTGGATCGGCACCGAGTGCTGCTGATTCTGGTGAACCTGATCCGCAATGCCAAGCAAGCATTGAACGGCGTGATCGATCGCAGCCCCAGCATCACGTTCAGTGCCTCTCTCGTCGACGGGCCAGCATTGCGTATCACGGTGGCCGACAACGGCAATGGGATTGCGCCAGAGCACCTGGCGCGTATCTTTTCCCATGGTTTCACGACGCGCAAAGACGGTCACGGTTTTGGCCTGCATAGCTGCGCGCTGGCCGCGCAGGAAATGGGTGGCAGCTTGACCGTGCGTAGCGACGGGGCCGGGCAGGGCGCGACGTTCGTTCTCGATATTCCCATTGATGTTGCGCAGAGTCAGATGTGAGTCTCGTTTCCCGCTCCAAGATTCAGAAAATGCCCCGGCGTTAAATGCACTGCTGAATGTTCGAGTACTTCACCGGAGAATCTTTCAGCCGCTTCAGCAGTTAAGTCGATGTCACAGGCCTTGGCCACCTGTTGAAGATCCAGTTCCTGGTTCAGCTACGGTTGTTGATCCTGGAAGTATTGCTGCAAGTCGTTGACTAGAGTCATCGTTGTCTGGAGCGACGTCGGGCATAAAGCGCTCCGATCGGCGGCGGGTCAACATCAGACTGTGCTCAACTGTGCGGTAATGTCCAACCGACGTTTGGTCTACCGTTTTTTTTCCGAGTCAAAGCCGTATGGTCGTACTGAACGTACTTAACAAAATCCCAGAGACATTTCTGTCTCCGGGATTTGTTGTTATTGCGTAACGTTGATACGCAGAGCTGGCGTGTCTTCGTCAGACACCCGCCGCCAATGGGAACAGTCCCAATAGCAGACAGGCAAGCAGGATGAGGAAGCTCAGCGCGAAAGCCCATTTCATGGTGTATTTCTGATGGTCGCTGAACTCCACGCCGGCCAAGCCACAGAGCAGGTAGGTCGAGGCCACGAGGGGGCTGAGCAAGTGGACTGGTTGACCCACCAGCGAAGCGCGGCCGATTTCCGCGTGAGTGATGCCATACACCTCGGCAGCCTTGGCGAGGACCGGCAATACGCCATAGTAGAAGGCGTCGTTAGACATAAAGAACGTGCCCGGAATACTCGCCAGCGCGGTGATCGGTGCCATGTAAGGGCCCCAGGTCGCTGGCAGCATGGCCAGGAAGCTCGCCGACATTGCGTTGACCATGCCGGTGCCGGACAGAATGCCCGCCAGGATACCGGCTGCCAGGAAGATCGCGATCTGGTTCAAAGCGGTCGGAGCATGCGCGGAAATGCGGCGACGCTGATCGTTCATGTGTGGATAGTTGATCACCAGGGCAACGGAGAACGCGACCATGAACAGAATGGAGAGGGGCAGCACCTCCGTCACCAGCCCGGCCATCAATCCCACTGTCAGGCTGGCGTTTAACCAGAACAGTTTTGGGCGACGCAGCTCGGCATTTTCATCCGACATGGATGGCAAGCTTCCATCTGACTCATCATCAAAGACGGTGGCGGCGGCACTCACCGACAAGCGCAGTTTGCCCAAGCGTTGACGCTCGCGAATACCGATGAAGTAAGCCAGTGCCAGCACGCCAAGGAAGCCGACCACCATGACGGGAATGAGCGGGATGAACAGTTCGGATGTATCGACCTGCAAGGACGCCGCGGCACGCGCCAGTGGACCGCCCCACGGCAGCAGGTTGGTCACGCTCGCTGCAAGAATCACCACGCAAGTGAGCGATAGTGGCTCCAGTCGTAGACGCTTGAACAATGGCAGCATCGCAGTGACGGTAATCATGTAGGTGGTGGAACCGTCGCCATCCAGCGATACCAAGCCGGCCAGCAGTGCTGCAAACACAACGGCCTTCATAGGGTCGCCGTTGATCAACTTGATGAACTTGCGAATGATCGGATCGAACAGACCCGTATCGAACATCACGCCGAAGTAGAGGATTGCGAACATCACCATGACCGCGGTCGGAGCCACTTTTTTCAGACCGTCGATCATCATATTGCCCATGTCCGGGCCAAATCCCGCCAGGAGCGCGAATACGATCGGAACTGTTGTCATGGCTACCAAGGGTGACAACCGCTTGGTCATGATCAGCGCCATGAAGGTCACGATCATGCCGTAGCCGAGTAGTGAAAGCATTTGTATCACCTTGACGTAAAGTACAATTATTTTTATGGGATCTGCGCTCAAAGCGCATCAAGGTTCCCGCTGTATTTTGGGTTGATCCAGCGGGTTGCCGCTGAGTCTCACACGGCTATCAACTCATATGAAGGCCACCGTTGAGCGAGAAGTCGGCACCGTTGGCGTATCCGGCTTCATCGGATGCAAGCCAGGCGCACGCGGAGGCAATTTCCTCAGGTGTTCCGAGTCGTCGAGTCGGAATGTCCTGAATGATGCGGTCCATGACTTCGGTGGTTGTAACGGACTTGAGCTTGGCTGTCTCAATGTAGCCAGGGGACACCGTATTCACCGTGACGCCGCGAGGCCCGACTTCTCGTGCCAGCGCGCGAGTGAAGCCCCGGATGGCGGACTTGGCAGTGGAATAGTTGACCTGGCCCACATGACCCAGCTGGGCGTTGACCGACGAGATATTGATGACCCGTCCCCAGCCTCTCTCGACCATGCCATCGATAACCTGTTTGGTCACGTTGAACAGCGAGTTGAGGTTGGTATCGATGACAGTAGTCCAGTCGTTGGGCTGCATGTCATGGAACACGACGTTTCGGGCAGTGCCGGCGTTGTTGATGAGAACATCCACGGGGCCGACATTTTTCTTGATTTGCTCGAAGGCTTGGCGGCAGGAGTCCCAATCCGCCACATTTCCTTCCGATGCAATGAAGGTAAAGCCAAGTGCCTTTTGTTGGGCCAGCCAGGTGTCCTTCAATGGGGAATCAGGCCCGCAGCCCGCGACGACGGTAAAGCCGTCCCGCGCCAGACGCTGGCAGACTGCTGTGCCGAGGTTTCCCATGCCAGCAGTCACAAATGCGATTTTCTTGGTCATGCGTTCACTCCTGTTGTGTTTTTTGTTGGGAGCATTGCGTGCAGCCATCAGGCTACTGGTCCTAATAAACTCCACTCCAAATTGTTTTGCAAGATAACGCGGTACAATTTCTGCAAAAAGAAACGTTTTCTTACCAACGGTCATCTTCCAGCGGGCTGGGCTTGAGGGTTCTCCTTAAACCGTCGAGGCCTTCGAGTGTGGAGGTATGAGGGCGATACTCGCATCCCACCCAGCCCTGATAAGCATGGTCTTCGAGCAGGGAAAGCAGCTTGGGAAAATCGATAGTGCCAGTCCCCGGTTCATGTCTGCCCGGGAAGTCGGCCACTTGGATATGGCTCACTCGCGGCAACCACTGATTCAGCTTTCGCAGGCAGTCCTCGCCAAGCAACTCCGTGTGGTAGGTGTCCAGGATCAGGCCCAGATTGGGAATCGTCTCAAGCATTTGCTCGGCAAAGTCGAAGCGACTCATGAGATAACCTGGAACCTCAGTTGAGCTGATGACCTCAATCAGGGGCTCAATACCTTCGTCGGCCAGGAAGTCTGCCGCGTACTTCAGATTGCGCCGGTAAAGGCCGCTGTCGGCAATCACCCCGAGTTCAGGCAGTGATACACCCGACATCAGGTGAAGCATTTTACAGTCCAGGGTCTTTGCGTATTGGACGGCTTGGGTGATTTCTGCCAGGAACGCTTGCTTCGAGGCGCAAATGCCGGTGGTCCCCCTTGTGGAGCCAGTTGGTGCGGAAAATTGCACCATCTGAAGGTGATATTCATCGAGAAGCTCCGCAATTTGTGTCGCTTCGTATTCATAGGGCGAGGGGAACTCGACCGCTCGAAAGCCTGATTTTGCGGCAGCGCAGAATCGTTCCAAAAAAGGCAGTTCCGTAAACTGGAAACCAATATGTGCGTTTAACTTGATCATGCGTGTAGCTCCGGAATCTTTATGACGGCTTCAAGCGTTCAGCAGGCCACGCAGCTTCAGTACAGCGCTGTCAGGCGTGGTCAGCACGGCAAGGCCACTCGTCTGGCTGGCCTGTTGTGCTGCGCTGGTCATTGAGAATTGTGCGAAACACAGCAGTTCGCTGTTCGTCAGCGTTCGCGCCGAATCGGCGATCAGCGCATCATGGCGATCAACGTTACCCTTTCGCAGTTCATCGAATGCTCCAGGGCAAACGTGGGTCGTCAGTTCCAGCGCAACGCCTTGTTGCTGTGCATAGCGTTGGAACTCTTCAGTCATTGACGTAATGGCTGGCTGGAAGGTCGCCAGGATGGTGATCTTTGACGTGCGCTCAATGGCTTGCTCGATCATGGCTTCGTTCGGCTTGAGGATGGGAATGCTCAGGGAGCGTTTGCACAGGTCGATGGCGTCACCGAATGCCGAGCAGGTGAACAAGATGGCGTCAGCCCCCGATTGTGCGGCATAGGTGGCGAGTTTCAAGAAGCGCTCGTTCAATGCCGGGGTGAGTTCACCCGCGTCTGCCAAATCGCCGGAAAGCGAGTCTTCCAATAGATTGACCAGCTTGGCCTCGGGCCAAAGCCGTGTGAAAGCTTCAGTTATGGGAGCAATCGATACCGGTGTTGCGTGGATCAAATAAATGCGTGGTGCGGTCATGACGTAACCTCAAGTTGTGGTCGATCAAGTTGATAGCCGGTGATATCGCGACATCTCAGCGGCGTGTTGATGTGCAATAGGTGTGTTATTTTTCTTTCAAGGGATGGTCAGGGATGAGCAAGGCTCTACCCCAGAATCCTCGCAATTGACGCCATCTTCCTCGGATAGCCGGTTTCCATGAATTCAGCAGAATCGATTCCTCAATCACCATTGGCGGGCGAACAATCCAAAATGAAGCCCAAGATAAAAAAAGACCTTGCCGAGCAGTTGGCTCCCAAGATCATTGATATGGCTCGAGCCAGGTCGATGCGCGCCGGTGATCCACTGCGCGAGGAGTCTTTTGCCAAGGAGTTGGGGGTTTCCCGTTCGCCCATACGCCGAGGTTTCGCTTTGCTGGCTGAGTTGGGGCTCGCGACCAAGGAACCGAATCGGGGCTATTTCCTGACGACGGATGCGCGAGGAATCGATAGCCGGAAGCTCCCCCTGGAGGTCGACCCATTCGAAGATTTTTATTTGCGAGTGGTCGATGACGTACTTCGCGGTGATATCCCGACGACGTTTTTTGAAGCCGAGCTGATGCGCAAGTACGAGGTGCCGAGAGGGCAGCTCATGAAGGTCCTGAATCGACTGGCCAATGAGGCGATGATTGAGCGCAAGCCAGGGCAGGGGTGGGAGATCAACAGCTTCCTGCATGACTCCAAGGCGCATATCCAGAGCTACCGTTTTCGAATGGCGATCGAGCCTGCCGCCGTATTGGAGCCAGGCTACGAGGTGGATAAGGTAGCGTTCGCAAAGGCCCGGGAGATCCAGCAAAAGATGTTGGATGGCGATATTTTCAGCCTTTCGCGATCTCAGCTTTTCCAAGTGGGGGCGCAGCTTCATGAACTGGTGGTCCGTTGCTCTGGCAATGCTTTTTTTCTCGAAGCTATTCGCCGGCAAAATCAGCTGCGTCGATTCATGGCCTACAAGGCCAACGTCGATCGACCTCGGTTGATCAACCAGTGCAAGGAACACATCCATCTACTGGACCTCATTGAAAGTGGGCAGCGAGAAGCTGCCGCGGAGTTTCTGCGCAATCACCTCGATGTCGTCGGCCGGCAAAAAACCGACAAAGAGGCCAAGGATGAGCTGGAACACCAGCGCAGCCTTGAGGTCTCGGTTGTCAGTTAGCGCGCGGCTCGTTCAGCAGCACCACGCCGTCATCGTCGCCGTATAACTGATCGCCATCTGCGATGGCGTGCCCGGCGAACTCCACCGTGACTGCAATCTGCCCCTCGTTACGCTTGACAGTCTTACGCGGCGAGGTGCCCAGTGCCTTGATGGCGATTGGCATAGTGCGCAGGGCCGCTTTATCCCGGATGTAACCGTAGATCAGCACGCCGGCCCAACCGTTTTTCACCAGATCTTCTGCGATCACATCGCCGAACAGCGCGTAGCGATCGCTCCCCCCGCCATCGACAACCAGCACCCTGCCATGGCCCGGCAGACTGCTGATCTCCTTGATCCTGGAATTGTCTTCAAAGCACTTGAGGGTGAAGGCGCGGCCTTCGAAGTCATTCTTAGCGCCAAAGTCGCTGAAAATTGGGGCCAGGACGCGAATGGTGTCCGGGTACTGATCACACAGGTCAGATGTTTTGACGGTCATGGGCTGAGTCTCCTGATTCCGGATAAGGGTGGTCGTGAGCACAAAGGTTGCACAAACTGAATATTCATGCAATAAAATGCAATCTTGCGGAAGCGAAAACGATGCTGCCGGACAGGGCGTGATGAACGGCAGCGATCATTTAGGGACTTCGCTTCGCCAATATTGTACTTTGTATTTACGATATACATAAATAGAGGCGGTGCCTGACGCACCGGCTCCAGAAAATCAGCTCAACAATAAGCAAGGGGTGTTCGATGCGTATTTTGGTTCTTCCTGGTGATGGTATTGGTCCGGAAATCGTTGAGTCGTCGATGTCGGTCCTGCGAGCCGCCAACAAAAAATTCGATCTGGGCCTGGAGTTCGATTACGACGACGTTGGTTTCACCAGCCTTGAAAAATACGGCACCACCTTGCGTGAAGAAGTGCTGGAAAAGGCCAAGGGCTACGAGGGCATCATCCTGGGTACTCAGTCCCACGCCGATTATCCGGTGCCGGAGAAGGGCGGTCGTAACGTCTCCGCCGGCTTCCGTATCGGCCTGGACCTGTACGCCAACGTGCGTCCTGCGCGTACCCGTCCGTTCCTGACTTCAAACATGAAGGAAGGCAAGACGATGGACCTGGTGATCATGCGCGAAGCGACGGAAGGCTTTTACCCGGACCGCAACATGAGCCGCGGTTGGGGCGAGGTGATGCCGACTCCGGACATGGCCCTGTCGACGCGCAAGATCACTCGTCATTGCAGCGACCGTATCGCTCGCCGTGCCTTTGAACTGGCCATGAAGCGTGGCAAGAAGGTCACCGCCATCCACAAGGCCAACAGCTTCCACATGACCGACGGCCTGTTCCTGGAGTGCGTGCGCAACGTGGCCAAGGATTTCCCTGAGGTCGAGCTGGACGACCTGTTGGTCGATGCCTCGACGGCACACCTGGTGCGTAACCCCGAGCGTTTTGACGTGCTGGTGGCGACGAACTTCTACGGCGACATCATCAGCGACCTGGCGAGCGAGTTGTCCGGCAGCCTGGGACTGGCCGGTTCGATGATGGCCAGTGACGTTCATTGCTGCGCCCAGGCCCAACATGGTTCTGCGCCTGACATCGCCGGCCAGGACAAAGCCAACCCGGTGTCGATGATTCTTTCGGTGGGCATGTTGCTGCAATGGATGGGTGAACATCATGACAGCCAGGCCTTGATCGATGCGGGCCTGGCAATGGACAAGGCGGTCGACGCGGTCCTGAAGAACCCAGAGCAACGTACCCCGGACCTGGGTGGTTCGTTCGGCACCAAGGCGTTTGGCGAGGCGGTGGCCAAGGTCATCCTGGGCTGATCGGCTCGGGCGGCATGCCGGTCATGCCGCCCGTTGTCCGGAGTGTTGCGCGGTTAAAACAAGAGAATGCCTGTTCTTCCTTGAGGTAACCAAGGGAGGGGCGCGAGGAGAGAACAGTGAGTCACTTACTACTCGGTTGCATCGCAGACGATTTTACGGGCGGTACTGACTTGGCCAGTACGCTTGTCAGGGGTGGGATGCGAACGCTGCAAGTGATCGGAGTGCCCGAGGGGCCCTTGCCGGATGACATTGATGCGGTGGTGATTGCCCTGAAAAGCCGCACCATCAGCCCCGAAGAGGCTGTCGCTCAGTCGCTCGACGCGCTGGAGTGGCTGCGCGCGACGGGCTGCCAACAATTTTTTTTCAAGTATTGCTCGACGTTTGATTCGACCTCCCGGGGCAATATCGGTCCTGTCGCCGACGCCCTCGCCAATGCCTTGGGTGTTGCCTTTGCGGTGGCCTGTCCTGCATTTCCGGAAAACAAACGCACGATTTTTAACGGCCACTTGTTCGTTGGCGAGCAGTTGCTGAGCGAATCCGGCATGCGCAATCATCCGTTGACGCCCATGACCGACTCCAATCTGGTTCGAGTGCTGCAACAGCAGACGCGCAAGCCAGTAGGACTCGTTGCGCATTCGGTTGTGAGCAAAGGTGCACAAGCCATTTCAACGGTCTTCAAACACCTTGCGGCCCAGGGCCAGGGCTATGCCATCGTCGATGCGATCGACGATGAGGATCTGTATGCGATCGGCAAGGCTGTTGCGGACCATAAACTGGTAACCGGTGGCTCCGGCGTAGCGCTGGGTCTACCCGACAATTTTCGTCGTGCAGGTTTGCTCGGAGACGGTGCGGCCGCCTCGGCGCTGCCCGCCATCCAAGGTCTGGGCGCGGTTGTTTCCGGCAGTTGTTCAGTGGCGACCAACAGCCAGGTCGCACACTGGCAAAAAAACCATCCAAGTTTCTCACTCGACCCACTGCTCTTGGCCAATGGTCACGATCAAGTCGCTGAAGCACTTGAGTGGGCCAAGGACCTGATTCAAAAGGGCCCTGTCTTGATCTACGGAAGCGCACAGCCAGAGACTGTCAAACTCGCCCAGCAAAAGCTTGGTGTGGAAGCCGCGGGTCAACTCATGGAAGACGCCTTGTCCGCGGTTGCGGTTGGCCTGTACGAAATGGGTGTACGCAAACTGGTGGTGGCCGGTGGCGAAACGTCCGGTGCGGTGGTCAAGGCTCTCCAGGTCAAGGCGCTGAGAATCGGCGCAACGATTGACCCGGGTGTGCCATGGACACTCGGCTTGCGGGATGACCCGGTTGCGCTGGCGCTGAAATCCGGAAATTTTGGCACCGTCGATTTCTTCGAGAAGGCGTTGGTCTGCGCGCCGTGATTTGCCCGGCCAGGGCGTCCTCCAGGCCCGCATATTTTTGTGTTTGGCTTGGAGGAGGGTGCTGACAATCAGCGCCTTCAGCCTTGCCTGCTCTTCTTTGCTATTGGAAATACGCCTTCACCCAAGACAATAAAAATAAGGATAAAGAAGTGCTCAGACCCTCCAATCGTCGTCAATTCATAAAAAATCTCGGCAGGCTGGGCGGGTTGGGATTCGCCGCGACCCATATGGCTTACAGCTTTGCCGATGAAGCCTATCCTTTTAGCAGCGGCACCCAGTCGCCTCGCCTGCGTGTCCCTCCACTCGCTTGTGACTGCCATCATCACATCTATGATCGGGCGTTCCCTTACTACGATGATCGAAATCTTCCAAGCGCAAGCGTGGAAGACTATCGACGTATTCAGGCGCGACTGGGACTGACCCGCAGCGTTGTGATTCAGCCATCGTCCTACGCCACTGACAATCGTTGCATGTTGGCCGCGTTAGCCAAGCTTGGCCGGCAGTCACGGGGCGTCGCGGTCGTGGATGACAAGGTCCAGGTCAGTGAGTTGCGTCGCCTGCATGAGCGAGGTGTTCGCGCCATACGGTTCAATCTTGGGACAGGAAGCGCCACCACCGTCGAGATGATTGAGCCCCTGGCAAAACTCATCGCAGACCTGGGCTGGCATGTGGAGATCCACACGCGGCCCGACGACTTAATCCAGTTGGAGGCGTTGCTGTCTCGCTTGCCTGTGCAAATTGCGTTCGATCATTTCGGCCGAATCCCTTTGGAGAACTGGAGCGATCATCCCGTGTTCAAAATGATTGCTCGACTGGTTGATCGGGATCGGGCGTGGGTAAAAGTCTCAGGTGCCTATCAGGACTCGGTACTGGGTGGCCCCGATTACGATGATGTCAAAAGCTTGGCCAGGGAAATGATTGCATTGGCGCCAGAGCGGGTGGTCTGGGGGACCGATTGGCCGCATCCGAGCCTGCAGTCGAAGAAAAAGCCGATGCCCGATGACGCGTCAATGTTTGATTTGTTGCAGGTGTGGGCACAGAGCGATGCCATGGTCGAAAAAATTCTCGTCGCTAACCCGGCCAAGCTCTACGGTTTTTGATAGGAGGCTCAAGCAGAAGGGGCGCCTGGCGCCCCTTTTGGCTTGTCCAAGATTCAGGAATGCGTGGTCACCCCATCGGCTCCCGTGTGGCTTTGCGAGGCCGGAAGAGGATATGACTGCGGTTCGACCTCCGGTTCTGGCTCGACGTATTCGCCCCGCAGGACCTGATTCATGCGCTCTGTATCCAGCGCACCCTCCCATTTCGAGATCACGATCCCGGCCACGGCATTGCCAATGATCGATGTGACGGCTCGCGCTTCGCCCATGAATCGATCGATGCCCACCAGCAACGCAATGGCGCTGAGTGGCAGCACGTGGACACTCGCCAGGGTTGCCGCCAAAGCGACAAAGCCACCGCCGGGAACGCCGCTCATGCCCTTGGATGTGAACAGCCCGATGGCCAGTACGGTCAGCTCCTGGGAAAGCGTAAGTGGTGTGTTGGTCGCCTGCGCGATAAAGATCACGGACATGGTCAGGTAAATACACACACCATCCAGGTTGAAGGCATACCCGGTTGGTACGACGAGGCCTACCACGCTTTTCTCACAGCCCAGCTTCTCCAGTTTTTGCAGCAGCCCCGGCAATGCCGGCTCCGCACTGGCGGTTCCCAGGGTGATCAGCAGTTCGGTTTTCAGATAGCCCAGAAAAGCGAAGATGTTCACGCCACACACTTTCAGAATGAGTCCCAGAATCCCGAAGATGAACACGATGCAGGTTGTGTAGAACGCCATCATCAGGTAGCCGAGCGTCGCCAGGCTGCCGATTCCATACTTGCCAACGGTGAATGCGATAGCGCCGAAAGCACCGATGGGCGCGAATTTCATCAGGTAGCCGATGATGGAGAATAGCGTGATCAACCCTTGGTCGATCACATCCACGAAAGTGGCCACTCGTTTTCCGCCTTGCGCCAATGCCACGCCAAAGAGAACGGCGAGGAACACGACGGGCAGGATTTCACCATTCACGAAGGCGCCCATGACCGAGTCTGGAATGATGTGCAGGAAAAATTCGCGCAGTGACTGCTCACTGGCAATCTTTGCGTAGCCCGCCACCGCCGACATGTCCAGGCTCTTGGGATCGATGTTCATGCCGGCACCTGGCTGCATCAGGTGGGCGACGAGCAGGCCGATAACGAGTGCCGCGGTGGTCACGATCTCGAAATATAGCAGTGCCTTGGCGCCCACCCGGCCAACCGAGCGGATGTCACCCATTCTGGCGATACCCACCACCACCGTAGCGAATACGACTGGCGCGACGACCATCTTGATCAATTTGATGAAGACATCCCCCAGCACCTTCATTTCCACGGCCGCTTTGGCATCAAAGAGCGCGAAAAGGGTTCCGAGGATGACCCCGAGCAGGACTTGGATGTAGAGGGGTTTTAGCGGGCGTAGTAGCGCGAATTTCACGGGGAAAACTCCTGACGTCTGGAGCCGAAAAGCTCCTAATTGTTGTTGTCGGCCGACACAGGAAAAGCATTCCCTGGTGTGGCGAGCGTCGTGTGAGCGAACTTAAATTGCCTCTTGATGCAACAAAAGACAATTTTTTTTGACAAGACAAGATGAAAGGAAGAATTTTGAACGGAGATGAGATGAAAAGGTTGTATAAATTGAATATTTATGCAATAAAATGCAATCTTGCGGAAGCGAAAACGATGCTGCCGGACAGGGCGTGATGAACGGCAGCGATCATTTAGGGACTTCGCTTCGCCAATATTGTACTTTGTATTTACGATATACATAAATAGAGGCGGTGCCTGACGCACCGGCTCCAGAAAATCAGCTCAACAATAAGCAAGGGGTGTTCGATGCGTATTTTGGTTCTTCCTGGTGATGGTATTGGTCCGGAAATCGTTGAGTCGTCGATGTCGGTCCTGCGAGCCGCCAACAAAAAATTCGATCTGGGCCTGGAGTTCGATTACGACGACGTTGGTTTCACCAGCCTTGAAAAATACGGCACCACCTTGCGTGAAGAAGTGCTGGAAAAGGCCAAGGGCTACGAGGGCATCATCCTGGGTACTCAGTCCCACGCCGATTATCCGGTGCCGGAGAAGGGCGGTCGTAACGTCTCCGCCGGCTTCCGTATCGGCCTGGACCTGTACGCCAACGTGCGTCCTGCGCGTACCCGTCCGTTCCTGACTTCAAACATGAAGGAAGGCAAGACGATGGACCTGGTGATCATGCGCGAAGCGACGGAAGGCTTTTACCCGGACCGCAACATGAGCCGCGGTTGGGGCGAGGTGATGCCGACTCCGGACATGGCCCTGTCGACGCGCAAGATCACTCGTCATTGCAGCGACCGTATCGCTCGCCGTGCCTTTGAACTGGCCATGAAGCGTGGCAAGAAGGTCACCGCCATCCACAAGGCCAACAGCTTCCACATGACCGACGGCCTGTTCCTGGAGTGCGTGCGCAACGTGGCCAAGGATTTCCCTGAGGTCGAGCTGGACGACCTGTTGGTCGATGCCTCGACGGCACACCTGGTGCGTAACCCCGAGCGTTTTGACGTGCTGGTGGCGACGAACTTCTACGGCGACATCATCAGCGACCTGGCGAGCGAGTTGTCCGGCAGCCTGGGACTGGCCGGTTCGATGATGGCCAGTGACGTTCATTGCTGCGCCCAGGCCCAACATGGTTCTGCGCCTGACATCGCCGGCCAGGACAAAGCCAACCCGGTGTCGATGATTCTTTCGGTGGGCATGTTGCTGCAATGGATGGGTGAACATCATGACAGCCAGGCCTTGATCGATGCGGGCCTGGCAATGGACAAGGCGGTCGACGCGGTCCTGAAGAACCCAGAGCAACGTACCCCGGACCTGGGTGGTTCGTTCGGCACCAAGGCGTTTGGCGAGGCGGTGGCCAAGGTCATCCTGGGCTGATCGGCTCGGGCGGCATGCCGGTCATGCCGCCCGTTGTCTGAACTGTTGCGCGATTAATAACAAGAAAGCGTCGGGGACATTCAAATTGTTAGAAGAGTTCGAGAAGGCAGTGGTCCATGCGCCATGATCTGCTCAGCCTGGAGATTTTCATGGCAGTGGCGGAGCAGCGAAACCTGACAAAGGCCTCGCAACTCTGTCATCTGGCGACGTCCGCGGTCAGTAAACGAATCAGCGAGCTTGAAGAGAAAGTAGGTTCGCCCCTGTTCATTCGTTACCCCCGTGGCATGGAACTGACGCCCGCAGGGCAGTCGCTGCGTCATTACGCGCTGCAGGTCAATGAAACCCTGCAGAAGATGGATCAGGAGCTGAGTGAATACGGCGCCGGTATCAAAGGCCATGTGCGCTTGCATGCCATCACCTCCGCGTTGGCGCAACAGTTGAGCCTGGACATCGGTTCGTTCCTGGAAACCTATCCCGACATCAAGTTCGACATCGAGGAGCGCGTCGGCGCGGCCATTGTGCGAGCCGTCTCAGATGGGCGAGCGGATGTCGGTATCATCGCCGAACAGACATCCTCCCTGGACTTGGAAACACTGCCCTATCGCACGGATGAATTGGTGATCGCGGTTGCCGAACATCATCCGCTGGCGGGGCAGGCGCACGCCCGTTTCGAGCAGGCGTTGCACTATGAGTTCATCGGCCCTCACCTGGAAAGTTCGGTCCACCGGCTGTTGACTGAACAAGCCGAGTCGTTGGGCAAAACGGTCAGGCAGCGCGTTCGCGTTTCCAGTTTTGAATGCATGTGCAGGATAGTTTCGACCAACCTTGGCATCTGCATATTGCCCCGTGATGTGTTGCGCCCGTATCTACGGCCCTTTCATTTGCAGGCGGTCACGCTTGCCGAGCCCTGGGCCAAACGTCAGTTGCAAATCGTCGCTCGTCGATTTGAAGGCCTACCCCCTACTGCTCGTGCGTTCGTTGCGCACTTGACCGCGTGACAGGCGCGGTGAAAGCGTCTGTTCGCCCTGCGAGGTGAGTTCATGTTTATTTATGTCGGCTGTCGTACCACTCGTGAAAGAAATGCTCGCGGTAACGGTATCAATGTTTACAGCATGGATGCCCAGACGGGGTGCCTGAGCCATGTGCAACTGGTGGATGGATTGGTAAACCCGTCTTTTCTAGCCATCAGTAAGCAACAGGATTTTCTCTATTGCGTCCATGGCGATACGGACCAGGCCAGTGCCTTCAGAATCAATCCTGATGGTGCGTTGAGTTATCTCAATAGCCAGAATACCCACGGCCACAATCCGGCTCATCTGGCGATTTCGCCGGACAGTGATTTTCTCGTGGTGAGCAATCACTACAGTGGTTCGGTCGTTGTGCTACCGATCCTTGCCTCGGGCGAGCTGGGTGAACGCTGTGATCAAGTGTCGACTGTCGGGCCGATCGGACCCCATCGAGTGGAGCAGAAGAATCCGAAACCGCATTTCAACCCATTTGATCCCAGTGGAAAGTTTGTGCTCGTTCCGGATAAAGGGTTGGATCGGATTTTCACTTATCGATTCGATTCGTCACTTGGCAGGCTGCTGCCGGCGGACTGTCCGTTCGTCGCCACGCGAAAAGGGGCGGGGCCGCGTCACGTCGCTTTTCATCCTGGGCTGCCAATTGTCTACTCGGTCAATGAGTTGGACTCCACGGTCGCGACCTACCACTTTGACGGCAAAAGCGGGGAGCTTAAGCCGCAGCAGGTGATTTCTGCGTTGCCCGAGTCCTTTACTGGCGACAGCACCGCTGCAGAGATTGAAGTCGATGCAACAGGTCGTTTCCTGTACGCCTCGAACAGGGGCAGCGACACGATCGCGCTCTTCAACATTAACCCGCAAACGGGTTGGCTGACATTCAAGTCGGCGACGCCGACGGAAGGTCGGACGCCACGATTCTTTGCGTTGTCACCCGATGGGCGCTTCTTGTACGCCGCCAATGAGGACAGCGATACGATCGTGGTTTTCAGGGTTGACCCAACGACTGGGGAGTTGGCCATGACGGGTGAGGTGATCGAGACAGGCAGTCCGGTGTGCATGGTCTTCGGTGGCCCGAGGGCATGAAGGCGTTCTTCGCCTCGATGCGATCGTGGTGGGCGACACCCGTGGTTGGCGTTGCCGGTGCTCTGGTCGCCAGCTATCTCGAGTGGCCGCTGCCGTGGATCATCGGGTCGATGTTGGCGGTGATCCTGGTGCGTTGCCTGGGCTGGCGCGTGGGGGAAATTCCCTATGGGCGCCTGTCCGGACAATGGATGATTGCGACCTCCATCGGTTTGCACTTCACGCCTGTGGTACTGGAGCAGATCCTGGGGCATTTCGCGATGATGCTGTTCGCGGCGTTTCTGACCCTGTTCCTCGCACTGCTCGGTATCGAGTTCATGCGGCGTCGGGGCATGGACCTGACGACCGCATTTTTTGCGTTCATGCCGGCCAATTTTTCAGAAATGATTCAGTCCGGGATCAGGCACAAGGCCAACGTCAGTCAGATCGCCGCGGCTCACAGCGTGCGCCTGGTGTTGATCGTACTGTGTGTCCCGCCCGCGATGTTTTTTGCCGCGAAAATCTCTCCGACGGCGGTGCATGCCCGTTTGCCGAGTGATTGGTATTGGCTCCTTCCGCTGCTGATAGGTGGGGCGCTGACGGCGATGATCTGGAAACGCTACAAGTTGCCCAATCCATGGATGTTTGGTCCGATGGCTTTGTGCGCCCTTTTCACCGCCAGTTTCAACCTGCAAACGGCACTGCCCGTGCAGCTCAGTCATTACGGTCAGCTAATGATCGGCTGCGCCCTCGGTGGTTATTTTGATCGTCAATTCTTCCGGGCCTCACCGACCTTCCTGCTCAAGGTGTCGCTGTTCACCCTGGCGATGATCGGCTGCACACTGATGCTGGCTCTTGGCATCGGGTATTGGTTAGGCTTTCCGGTGATGACGCTGGCATTGGGCATGATGCCGGGCAGCAGCACGGAGATGTACCTGACCGCCGAGGCCCTGAACCTGGGAGTCGGTATTGTCACGGCGATGCAGATCATGCGGCTGGTGGTGGTGATGCTGTGTGCCGAGCCAGTGCATAAAGCGTGGTTGAAACGCCTTCGTCGTTGAGTGGGGCAGCGGCGTTTCAATCGACCATGGGTCAAGTGTCAATGGCCCTGCAAGGGGGCTACCGTGACATCGCTCTGACCACTGTCGGCGAGTGCCTTGCGGACGAAACCGTTGGCTTTCTGTTCCTCCAGAAACGCCCTGACGTAGGCCGCACCTGCGACGCATTGCACGGGAACGCCCATCGCTTGGCGAATCGAGGTGAAGTATCCCTCCAGCACGCGCAACCCGCTGTTGGCTTCGGCAACCTTGAGCAGTGGCTGACGTACACCCGCTGCTGCATCCAGACCTTCGTCCAGAAACAGGTCCACCGCGCCTGCGGAGGTCGGCGCACGGACGAGCGATGCATGTTGCTGGGTTCGGCTCAGGTACAAGTCGTAAGCCGCGCCCTGGCCGACGGCGATCCGCACGCCGGGTTGATCCAGATCTTCCATCTTGTGGAACGGCGAGTCGCTCTTGACCAGATAGGTGCCTTCGATGATTACGTATGGCTCACTGAAGGCGACCTGGGCTTCGCGCACCGGCTCGATAGCCAGGAACGCGATGTTCCATTGCTGCTGCGCCAAGGCCGCGAACACCTTGCCCGCGGCGTCATACGTGATGAACTCGACCGGGACACCCAGTTGTCTGCCCAGCTCCACAGCCAGGCTTACGGAAACCCCTTGAGGCTGTCCTGTTTCGGCATTGCGCTGCGCAAGCACCGGGTTGCCAAAATTGATGGCGGCTCTGAGTACGCCAGTCGGGGCGAGATCGTTCAGGGCTTCTGCGCTAGGGGTGGGCATACAGGGTTCTCCAGGGAGGATGTCATCGGCCCGAGAGTAGGGCAGTGCGCCGCGCCTGACAATTTCAGGCTCATCAAGCCAGCGTTCTCCATTGACGAACGCTGGCTTGCCCAACGCTCAATTTTACTCAGGCCGGCCATTGGTTAGGCTGGGGCCAATTGAACGACCTCTTGGAGTCGTTCGTTCATGCTCTCAACCAGTGAATGACCCATCCATGATTTCAGCCGTCGATGCACGTTATTTAAACCATCTTCAAGTGGGTGACATTCGTTACGCCTACGTGGATCTGCACAAAATATTGAGCCGAGACGAGCTCTCACGCTTGCCCTATTCGATTCGTATCCTGCTGGAGAATGTGGCGCGTTGCTCGCCGGCGGCGCTGGACGGGGTCATCGCCTGCATACGGGACGGCGCGCCCGCCTGCGAAGTGCCGTTCTATCCCAACAGGTTGATGTTCCACGACACCACCTGTCTGCCGGCGCTGGCCGATTTCGCCGGCATGCGGGACATGGTGGCTGAAATGGGCGGCGCGCCGCAAACCATGAACCCGATGATTCCGGCGGTGCTGGTCATCGATCATTCCGTGATCGTCGAGCGCTATGCCGAGCCGGATGCCGTCGAAAAGAACCTGGACATCGATTATCGGCGAAACACCGAGCGTTACGAATTCATCAAGTGGGCGCAAAAGAGCCTGACGAATTTCAAGGTCGTGCCACCTGGCACCGGGATCATCCACCAAGTCAATATGGAGTCACTGGCCACCGTGGTCTGGGAAAGCCGGACCACCGATGGCCAGCCGCTGCTGCATCCTGACGACATCGTCGCAACCGACAGCCACACGCCCATGATCAACGCCATTGGCGTGCTGGGCTGGGGCGTGGGGGGGCTGGAGGGGCAGGCAGCCATGCTGGGCGAGCCGGTGCCGATCAGTTTTCCTGAAACCGTCGGCATCCGCTTGAGCAATGAACTGCGACCCGGAGTAACCGCCACCGACCTGGCTTTGCGCATCACCCAGATACTGCGTGCCAAAGGCGTAGTGGGGAAGTTCGTCGAGTTCTGCGGTCCTGGGTTGTCGAGACTCGGCTGGGCGGCACGAGGCACATTGTCGAACATGGCCCCTGAATACGGTGCCACGGTGGTGTTCTTCCCGTTCGACGACAGCACGATGCAATACATGCACCTGACCGGGCGCAGCGAGGACACCATCGTGCGCATCCAGGCCTACCTTGAAGCCCAAGGTCTATGGCGACACAACTCTCTGCCCGAGCCGCACTTCGATGACGTGATCGAGCTGGACCTAGCGGCCATCGAACCCAGCGTCGCCGGGCCGCATCAGCCGCATCAGTGGCGCAAACTGTCGGATGCCGCACCCTCTTTCCGGCAAGACATCCTGGGGGAGCGGGAGGACGTAATTGCCCGCTCCTCGGACCATGACGCCGAGTACTTCGAGCCTTCGTTTGGCCAGGCATTGACCCATGGCGCCATTTCTCTGGCCGCGATCACCAGTTGCACCAACACCGCCAACCCGAGCCAGATGATCCAGGCCGGATTGCTGGCTCGCAACGCCCAGCGGCGTGGTTTGCGTAGCAAGCCTTGGGTCAAGACTTCGTTGTCGCCGGGCTCGCGGGTGGTGGCTGATTACCTGGAGCAAGCGGGTTTGCTGAGCGATTTCTCGGCCCTGGGTTTTGACCTGGCCGGGTTCGGCTGCATGACCTGCATCGGTAACTCAGGCAGCCTCGAAGAGCACATGGAGCGCTTTTCCGACCAGGGGCTCAAGACCGTGGTGGTGTTGTCCGGTAATCGCAACTTCGAGGGACGGGTCAATCCGCGCGTGCAGGTCGGTTACCTGGCTTCGCCGGCGCTGGTCGTTGCCTACGCCTTGGCTGGCACGATCAACATGGATATCCAGAACGAGCCGTTGGGGCAAGATGCGGCGGGCAATGACGTTTATCTGCATGAGCTGATGCCGACCGAAGAGCAGATCCAGGCACTGGTCAGGCAGACCGTTCGCCCGGAGCTGTTCCGCAAGCGCAACGCGATGCTGTGGGACGGCACTCATCACTGGCAGGCACTGTCGGCCAGCGGCAGTGTGCAATTCCCGTGGGCACCGAATTCAACTTATTTGCGCCGACCTGTTTATCTGCAAAACATCAAACCCCAGGCTAGCACCGAGCTGTCGATTCAAGGTGCGCGGCTGTTGATGGTGTTGGGTGATAACGTCACCACCGATCACATCTCGCCGGCCAGTGCGATTCCACTCGAAAGCCAGGCCGGGCAGTGGCTGATTGAGCGCGGCGAAAACCCCGAGGACCTCAATCAGTACTCGACTCGCCGCAGCAATCACGAGGTGATGATGCGCGGTGCGTTCGTCAATCGGGCAGTGAGGAATCAGCTGCTGGAGCGACAACCGGGGGAGGGGGGATTCGCCCTGGCCTACGACGGTTCTGTTCAACGAGTCTACGACGCGGCGCTGAGCTATGTCGCCAAGGAGGTCCCACTGGTGATCATTGCCGGCTTCAACTACGGCGCGGGCTCCAGCCGTGATTGGGCCGCCAAGGCGCAGGCCACGCTGGGCGTCAAAGCCGTCATCGCGCAAAGTTTTGAGCGTATCCATCGCAGCAACCTGATCGGCATGGGTATCTTGCCCATTACCTTTGCAGCGGGGGGCAATGTCTCGAGCTTGCAACTGAGGGGCGATGAGTCACTGGACTTCGGCGGTCTGGATGCACTGCGGGTGGGCGCCAATCCGGTGACCCTGACGATCAATCGCGCTGACGGTGGGCAGGCGTCGGTGTCGTTGATTCTGCAACTGGATTCGCAGCAGGAAACCCTCTACTTGAGGGAGGGCGGTATTCTGCCGTATGTCGTGCGTAAGGTCGTGGCCGAGGCGGTTTAAACCAAAAGAAGCGGTCTTTGAACTTCAGTGTTCAAAGACCGCTTTGGGGGGCTACCACTTGACGCCGAACACCTGGCGCAACTCTTCAATCGCGTTTTCACCCAGCGGTGCAGGCTTGGGATCGTTCATCATCCAGAGCTTTGCCGTTTCCTCCAGCTCTTCCAGGGCGAAACTCGCTTTGGAGACAGAGCTTTCCCAAATCACGGGGCCCAGGCGCTCCAACATGACTCCGCGGACCTTGTTGGCCAGTTGCGCCACTTGCGCCGCCACCTCGGGTGAACCGGGGCGCTGGTAGGCAATCAATGGGATGTGACCGACCTTCATGACTTGATAAGGCGTCAATGGCGGCAGGATATCGTCGTTGTTCCACACCCCGGCGAGCGTCAGTGCTACGAGCGAGGTCGAATGGGTGTGGACCACACCGTTGACTTCAGGGTTGCGGTCGTACACCTGGCGATGCAATTCAAGGGTTTTCGATGGTTTGCTGCCCGACACCCAAGTACCGTCCCGGCTGACTTTGGCGATCTCCTCTGGTCGCAGTCTTCCCAGGCACGCATCGGTGGGGGTGATCAACCAGCCGTCCTCCAGGCGGGCACTGATGTTTCCTGCGCTGCCCACGGTGTAGCCGCGTTCATAGAGGCTTTTTCCAACGGCGCAGATTTCTTCACGTAGCTGTTCTTCGTTACTCAACGGGTGATCTCCTCAGGGCCTGTGCCGAGGCCTGAAAGTAAAGGGGGAGCGGCGGACTCCGATCGCAGTTTCAGGATCGGTGATTTATGGGCAAAGGAGCCGCTTAGGTGCTGCTTCATCAGATGCGCGGCTTCCAGGTTACTGCCCTGTTCCACCAGCTCGATCATCCGAATGTGTTCGGCGCACTGCTTGTAGAGGCGCTTGCGGTCGATCATCGAGCGGTATTCGATCAGCCGCCGCATGTTGTTCATTTGCACCAGAATCATGTGATACAGCGGGTTGCCGGAGAGCTTGATGAACTCTTCGTGGAAACGAATACCGTTTTTGAGGAGCACATCCGCCGGCAGGCTATCGATGCCGCCGTTGATCATGTCCTGCTGCTCTTTTTTCAAGCGTTGAAGCTTGGCCAGATCGTGCAGGTAGGTCGGTTCAAGCAATGCCGCAGGCTCGATCAGCGAGCGCACCTTATAAATCTGCTCGAGGGTTTCCGGGGTCTTCGCCACATCCAGGAAACGCCAGCCATAACCTGGTTTAGGCTCAGCCCATCCGACCTTGGCCGCGCGGTTGAGGATGTCGATGACCTGGGCTTTGGTCAGGTTGTAGCGAGTACGCAGGAATTGCTCCGTGACCTCACTCGGGATCGCATTGTTCAGCCAGTCTTCCGAGAGCCGGTAATACTCGTCGGGCTCTTCAAGAGGCAGCACCTCGTCATGGATCTGCGTGGGATCCTTTACTGACTCCAGCACAAAGAACCCGCGATTGGGCAACTGCTCAAGAGCACCTTGCTCCGAAAGCGAGACCAAGGCTTCCCGGGCGGGAGAGCGCGAGACATTGAACTCATCGGCGACTTTTTGTGCGCTGAGATGAGCGCCCGGCGCTAGCTCGCCGGTCTGGATCTTCTGCCGGATCTCGGCAGCGATTCGTTGTACTAGGGCGCTTGAGGCCATAACTGTTATCACTTACGCAATGGGTGGCGACAGAACACAATCCGAGTCAGGAGTGTGAGATCAGATGCTGCATGGCTCCGATTCGATCAGGTTTTATCGCATATGACTACTTTTTAGCGTGGCATTGTGCAAAAAATTGCACGTATCTGATTCACATTTTGAAATGCTGCACCATGGCATTCAGCTCCAGAGCCAACAGGCCAAGGGATTGAGAGGCGCTGGTGGTCTGCTGTGAGCCCGTCGCTGATTGAACGGAAAGGTCGCGAATATTGAGCAGGTTTCGGTCGACCGAGCGGGCCACGTGGGCCTGTTCTTCGGTGGCCGTGGTGATCATCAGGTTTCGTTGGTTGATGTCATCGTTAGCGGCCACGATTTCTGCCAGCGCACTTTGGGTAGACTGGGCCAGCGACAGCGTAAGTCGGGTGTTTTCACTGCTGCTGAGCATGGTCGACACGGCGGTATCCGTTCCGCTCTGGATACCGCTGATCATGGCTTCGATTTCTCGGGTGGACTGTGCGGTGCGATGCGCCAGCGCGCGGACCTCGTCGGCGACTACCGCGAAACCACGTCCGGCGTCACCCGCCCGTGCTGCCTCGATGGCCGCGTTTAGCGCCAACAGGTTGGTTTGTTCGGCGATCGTGCGAATCACGTCCAACACTTTTCCAATGCCCTGTGCCTGTTGCGCCAGACCTTCCACTTGGCTGGAGCTCAATTGCACGTCTCGGGTAAGCGTTTCGATTGCCCCCAAGGTTTCAACCATACGCTGTTGGCCTCGAAGAGCAATGTCCCGGGACGCCACCGACAGCTCTGAAGTGGACTGCGCGTTGCGGGCAACTTCCTCAATGGCGGCAGTCATTTCATTGACCGCCGTGGCTGCCTGTTCGATTTCTGCGTGCTGCTGCTGAATATCCTGGCCTGACGCCGCGGTGACGGTGTTCAACTGGGCAGTGGCACTGGTCAGCTGTTTCGATGAACCGGAGATCCGACCCAGGGTTTGGATCAGGTTGTCCTGCATGGTCGCCAGGGATTCGAGCAGACGGGTGGTTTCGTCATTTCCAGTCGGTTGAATGGGTTTGCTTAGATCCCCCTCGGCAATCGTCCTGGCCGCTCTTACCGCTTCATTGAGCGGTGCAGTGATGCTGCGGGTCAGCAGCCATGCCACCAGGATTGTGCCGATGCCGACCAGGATGATAACCAGCACGACTCCCCTGACAGCGCTTTGATAAGCATCGACCGAGTGATTGCCAGCAGCTTCCGCGCCTTGGTTCGAGCGTTCGATCAGGTCGTCGAAGTTTTTCGTCATCTGGTCGTACGAGTCCCTGATGCTCATCAAAAATTCCCTGGCCCCGGTCTTATCTCCTTGACGAGAAAGCTTGAGCAACTCGAGGTGATTTTTTGCATAAACCTCGAGGCTGGCGTTGAAGGCGTTCAAGCGATCTTTTTCTTCGTCGCTGACCAGCAGTTGTCCGTAGCGTTGCATCTGCTCACGGACTTGTTGCAGGCGTCCCGCGGTCTTTTCCTCGTAGGACTGCATATCTTTTTCGCTGACTGAAAGGATGTGCTGCATCGACCCCATGCGATAGCGGTTCAACGCCGCATTCGCCGCTCCCAGTGCCCGAACCCGCTGGAGCCAATTGTCCTTGATCTGGATCGATTGGTCCTGCACCTCGTCAATCTGTCGCAGGGCGAATACCCCTAGCGCGACGCTCAGCGCGGCAATGATGACGAACCCGAGGATCATTCGACCGGCGATTGAGAGATGTCTTGGCATCATGAGTGGTGTCCCTTCATTAGAGTGGCGTAGTCCGGGTCTTGACCGGAAACGTGTTTTTGTACGGGGTAAAATAATATTGCATTTTTATGCGTCAATATGCCAATATTTTTTGGCTGCCTTCTGAGGCGACTGAATCTGCAAACTTTGCTTTTGGTCAGAGATCATTGGGGAATCTCTCCATTAGAGACCAAGCGTGGGTTGCCCTTAGCGCTCATGGCTTTTTCAGTAGATTGAATATTGACGTTCAAATATTCATCGGGCAAAACCGGATTTTCTTTAGCCGTTCAATAATAAAACCTTGTTCGAGGAAGCATCTGTCATGCAGCGCAGAACCAAAATCGTGGCCACCTTGGGGCCAGCAACCGAGTCGGTCGAAGCTATAGAGGGGCTGGTGAAGGCGGGCGTGGATGTCGTGCGTCTGAATTTCTCTCATGGCAAAGCCGAAGATCATATTGCTCGTGCCCGGTTAGTACGGGAGCTGGCGGCCAAGCACGGACGGTTCGTGGCGGTACTGGCTGATCTGCAAGGTCCGAAAATTCGAATTGCGCGTTTCGCGCAAGCCAAGGTCGTTCTCGAAAAAGGCCAGCAGTTCATTCTCGACGCTTCCCTGGACAAGGATGCCGGCGACCAGCAACGCGTCGGAATCGACTACGAGGCCCTGATTACCGATAGCCGGCCAGGTGACATTTTGTTGCTTGATGATGGGCGAATCGAGCTCAAGGTCCTGGCGGTCGAGGCGCCGCAATTGATTTGTGAAGTCCTGGTCAGTGGGCCGCTCTCCAACAACAAGGGGATCAACCGCAAAGGCGGCGGGCTTTCCGCATCGGCGCTGACCGAGAAGGACTTCGCCGATATCAAGACCGCCGCACAGATGCAAGTGGACTATCTAGCCGTGTCGTTCCCACGGGATGCTTCGGACATGGAACAGGCGCGTCGATTGCTGCATGAGGCGGGAGGCCAGGCAGGCTTGATCGCCAAGATCGAGCGCGCCGAAACCGTCAATGACCTGCGTGTTCTGGACGCGATCATCGAAGCGTCGGAAGGGGTGATGGTCGCTCGTGGCGATTTGGGCGTGGAGATCGGCGATGCCGAATTGGTGGCGGTACAGAAACTGATTATCGAGCGCGCCCGCACGTTGAATCGGGTTGTGATCACGGCGACGCAAATGATGGAGTCGATGATCACTCAGTCGATGCCGACTCGCGCCGAGGTGTTTGACGTTGCCAATGCGGTGCTCGATGGTACCGACGCGGTGATGCTCTCTGCGGAAACCGCTGCCGGGGCCTATCCGATCGAGACGGTCGAGGCCATGCATCGGATCATCATCGGTGCCGAAAAACACCCGCAGTCCCATCGTTCCAAGCACCGTGTCGATCAGGTGTTCCACAAGATCGACGAATCCATCGCCATGTCGGCGATGTATGCGGCGAACCACCTGCATGGTGTCAAAGCCATTATCTGCATGACCGAAAGCGGTGATACCCCACGTTTGATGTCGCGTATCCGCTCACACCTGCCCATTTTTGCATTCTCTCGCAACCTGGCGACCCAGAACCGGGTCACGCTTTTTCGTGGTGTCACCACCATCCCGTTCGACAGTGATGAGTACGCCCCAGAGTTGGTGAATGAAAAGGCCGTGGAGCAATTGACCCGGCGCGGAGTGGTCAAGGCTGGCGATCACGTACTGATTACCAAGGGCGACTACGCCAACGCCCAGGGTGGCACCAACTCCCTTCGCGTCGTATGCGTTGGTGAAACCATTCGCTGAGTGAGGAGACGTTGATGAGTGCGATCAATTCACCGGACCACGACGAGGCGCATAACCGTGCTCGCGACGTTTGGCCTAGAGACTTCGATTTTCGTGAGCAGTATGCGGAACAGCAGGAACTGCTGAGGTCGCAGAACAACACCACGCCAGCTGCGAACCATCCGAATGGGGAAAAAGATGCTTAGTAAAAATAGCTTGATCCAACACATCGCTGCCCGGGAAATACTGGACTCGCGGGGGAACCCGACCGTCGAAGCGGTGGTGACTCTCAACAACGGAGTCAGTGCTACTGCCAGCGTCCCCTCTGGTGCCTCGACCGGTTCACGGGAAGCGCTCGAGCTGCGGGATAACGCATTGCGCTACATGGGCAAAGGGGTCATGCGAGCGGTCGAGAATGTGAACAATCCGATTCGCGAGTGCCTCATTGGCTTGGATGCCTTGAACCAGCGCGAAATCGACAACGCCATGATCGCCCTGGATGGCACCGAGAGTAAGAGCATCCTGGGCGCCAACGCGATTCTTGCCGTGTCATTGGCAACGGCCAAGGCCGCCGCCCAGGTCCAGAACATTCCTTTGTATGAACATCTGGCGGCGTTGTACGGCTCGCCAGGCCGGTTCAGCATGCCGGTGCCCATGATGAATATCATCAACGGTGGCGAGCATGCCGATAACAACATCGATATCCAGGAGTTCATGATTCAGCCCGTCGGTGCTGCGTCGTTCCGTGAAGGGCTGCGCATGGGCGCCGAGGTCTTCCATGCCTTGAAGAAGGTTCTGTCGGAGCGAGGCTTGAGCACCGCGGTGGGGGATGAGGGGGGCTTTGCCCCTTCGTTGGCTTCCAACGAAGAAGCGTTGATTGTTATCAAAGAGGCGGTCAGTCGAGCGGGTTACGAGTTGGGCAAGGACATTACCTTGGCACTCGATTGTGCTGCCTCCGAGTTCTATGAAGACGGTCACTACGTGCTCGCGGGTGAAGACCAGTCATTTGATTCGGCGGGGTTCGCCGATTACCTGGCCATGCTGTGCGACAGGTACCCGATCATTTCCATTGAAGACGGGATGGACGAGAGTGATTGGGACGGTTGGGCTGGCTTGACCCGGAAACTGGGGCATCTGCAACTGGTGGGGGACGATCTGTTCGTCACCAATACCCGGATCCTGCGCGAGGGCATTCAGAAAGGCATCGGCAATTCCATCCTGATCAAGTTCAACCAGATCGGAACGCTCAGCGAGACGCTGGACGCGATTCGCATGGCTCAGGATGCAGGGTACACCGCCGTGATCTCCCATCGTTCAGGGGAAACCGAAGACACCACGATTGCCGATCTCGCGGTCGCCACTTGCGCCGGGCAGATCAAGACGGGTTCGCTCAGCCGATCCGACCGGGTTGGAAAGTACAACCGTCTGCTGCGCATCGAAGAGGCGCTGCAGGGGCGTGCGCCGTACAACACCTCCGATCTTTTGCAAAGGAAAGCCTGAGCCATGTCGACCTCTGCGAACAAGAAAAAACTGGTCATCGGCAATTGGAAGATGAATGGCAGTAGCGCCGCCAACGCGGCCTTGCTACGGGGGCTGTTGCCGGTGATTTCGAATTTCCAACGTGTCGAAATCGCGCTTTGCCCGCCGTATCCCTATCTCGCTACCGTCGCGGATCTGCTCGATGATTCGGACGTCGTACTGGGCGCCCAGAACCTCAGTACTGAGCTGTCAGGTGCTCACACGGGGGAGGTCAGCGGCTCCATGCTTGGCGATATTGGCTGTCGCTTCGTGTTGGTCGGACACTCCGAGCGTCGGGCGCTGTATGGCGAAGATGATGCCTGTGTGGCGAAGAAATTTGCTACGGCCTTGCAGGCCGGGCTCATTCCGGTCCTGTGTGTTGGCGAGACCCTTGCCCAGCGCCAGAGCAGCGAAACGCAAACCGTCGTCACCACTCAGTTGCATGCCGTACTCAAGGCCGTGGGCATTGATGAACTGGCCAAAGGCGTGATTGCCTATGAGCCGGTGTGGGCCATAGGCACGGGCGAAACGGCGACGCCTGAACAGGCGCAAGCGGTGCATCGCCACATCCGGCAATGGTTGGCTGACCATGACTGTGTAGCCGCCGATTGCAGGATTTTGTACGGCGGAAGTGTGAAGGCCGACAATGCAGATCGATTGTTCAATCAGCCAGACATAGACGGCGGCTTGATCGGCGGTGCCTCCCTGGACGCGATGTCCTTCGCTGCCATCTGCGAGGCAGCCCAGGCCAAGCCGACGATCTGATCGTTGCGCCCTATGAATTCTTTTGAATGTGTAGACGCGGGGGGCTCGGATCGAGCCTGTCTCCCGACCCGCGTCGCCTGCAAGCACCGAGGTATGAAATGACTTTGAACAGCCGTCTCGAAGCACTGTTCCCAAGCGCTGACGACATTCCCGCCCAGTACCGCCCAGGCCCAGCGATCGAACAGCGAGAGTATCTCGTCAACGGTGAGCTGCGATTGTGGGAAGGTCCAGTGGCGGCCGTGCGCAGCCCGGTGTGCCTGAAAAAAGAATCAGGCCATGCGTCCGTCATTCTGGGCAGTACGCCGTTGCTGGATGCACAGGCCGCCATGACCGCGTTGGACGCCGCGGTGCAGGCTTATGACCGGGGCCAGGGTGCCTGGCCGACTCTGCGCGTGGTCGAGCGCATTCGCCACGTCGAGGCTTTCCTCAAGCGCATGCGTGAACAACGCGAAGCTGTCGTGAAGCTGTTGATGTGGGAGATCGGCAAGAATCTCAAGGACTCCGAGAAAGAGTTCGACCGCACTTGCGACTACATCGTCGACACCATCAATGCCCTGAAGGAACTGGATCGTCGATCCAGCCGTTTCGAGTTGGAACAGGACACCCTGGGGCAGATCCGTCGCGTGCCGCTGGGGGTGACGCTGTGCATGGGGCCTTACAACTACCCACTTAACGAAACGTTCACCACATTGATTCCAGCCTTGATCATGGGTAATACCGTGGTATTCAAACCCGCCAAGTTCGGCGTGCTGCTGATCCGACCTTTGCTTGAAGCGTTCCGTGACAGCTTTCCGGCTGGTGTCATTAACATCATCTACGGTAGCGGACGGGAGACTGTCAGCGCGTTGATGGCCAGTGGCAAGATCGACGTCTTCGCATTCATTGGCACCAACAAGGCCGCCAGCGATCTGAAGAAACTGCATCCCAAGCCACATCGCTTGCGGGCTGCACTCGGCCTGGATGCCAAGAATCCGGGCATCGTCCTGCCGGATGTCGATCTGGATAACGCTGTATCCGAAGCCGTTACCGGTTCCCTGTCGTTCAACGGGCAGCGTTGCACGGCACTGAAAATCCTCTTCGTGCATGAAAGTGTCGTTGACGCTTTTCTGGATAAGTTTCAATCCAGGCTTGCCCAGTTGAAACCCGGCATGCCCTGGGAAGCCGGAGTGGCTTTGACGCCATTGCCGGAGCCCGGCAAGACTGAGTTTCTCACTGGCCTTGTGGCCGACGCCGTCAGCAAAGGCGCCAGGGTGGTCAATGCCGGAGGTGGTGAAGTCTGCGAGACATTCTTCTACCCGGCGTTGCTTTACCCGGTGACCGCCGAGATGCGGGTGTATCACGAAGAGCAGTTCGGACCGGTCGTGCCGGTGGTGGTCTACCGTGACCTGGAAACGGTCATCGACTACGTCCTCGACTCGGACTTCGGCCAGCAACTGAGTATTTTCGGCAACGACCCCGCACAAGTGGGGCGACTGGTGGATGCGTTCGCCAATCAGGTGGGGCGGATCAACATCAACGCGCAATGCCAGCGTGGACCGGACAGCTTTCCTTTCAATGGTCGTAAAAACTCTGCCGAAGGCACCTTGTCAGTCCATGATGCGTTGCGGGTCTTTTCCATCCGGACGTTGGTGGCCACCAAGTTCCAGGAGAGCAACAAAGAGTTGGTCAGCGACATCATTCGTCGGCGTGAGTCGAGTTTCCTGACCACCGATTACATCTTCTAGGGGGCATGATGACTACGCGCTCCTTGATTATTCTCGACGGTGTCGGTATTCGACAGGCAACGGAGTCGAATGCTTTTGCAGCGGCCAGAAAGCCCACATTCGATGCACTTCTCCAGCGCTTTGCCAACAGCCAGATCGAAACGTCTGGCCTGGCGGTTGGATTGCCTGAAGGTCAGATGGGGAACTCCGAAGTTGGGCATATGAACCTCGGAGCAGGCCGGGTGGTTTACCAGAGCCTGACTCGAATCGATAAGGCCCTGGCGGATGGAGAGTTTGCCCGTAACCCGGCCTTGTTGGAACTGCTCCAGAGGGTAAAGACCCGTGACGGCGCTGTGCATGTCATGGGGCTTCTTTCTCCTGGCGGCGTTCATAGTCACATCGATCAGATTGTCGCGGCCTGCCGGTGTCTTGCCGAACAAGGCATCGAAAGAATCTACGTGCATGGCTTCCTGGATGGCCGGGACACGCCGCCCAAGAGCGCGCAGGCATCGCTTGATGCCCTGGAGCATGAGTTCGCTCGTTTGGGCGCAGGTCGGATTGTCTCGTTGGTCGGTCGTTACTATGCGATGGATCGCGATAACCGTTGGCCGAGGATCGAAGCTGCTTACCGTCTGATTGTTTCTGCGCAGGCTGAGCATCATGCAGCGACTGTTTCCGAGGCGTTGTCAGCGGCCTACGAACGTGGAGAATCGGATGAGTTCGTCAAGCCGACAACGATTGGGCAGCCTGTGCGCTTTGGACCCGATGACGCACTGATCTTCATGAACTTCCGTCCCGATCGTGCTCGGGAGTTGAGCCAGGCATTGATCCAACCTGACTTCGACGCATTTGAGCGACCTCTTGTTGTGCCCAAAGATCGATTGCTGACATTGACCCGCTATTCCGAAGAGCTGGATTGCCCCTGTGCATTCGGTCCTGAGACGATCAATAACAGCTTGGGCGAATACCTGGCGATTCTTGGCAAGCGACAACTGCGCATTGCCGAAACCGAGAAATACGCCCACGTCACGTTCTTCTTCAACGGTGGGAGAGAGCAACCTTTCCCTGGTGAGGAACGGATCCTGATTCCGTCACCTGACGTCGCTTCCTATGATCTCCAGCCAGAGATGAGTGCGCCGTTGCTGACGGATCACCTGGTCAGCGCCATCGCCGGCGGCACGTTCGATTTGATCGTCTGCAACTACGCTAATGGCGACATGGTGGGACACACCGGTTCTTTTGATGCCGCGGTGAAGGCCGTTGAGGTACTTGATGACTGCTTGCGCCGTGTCGTGGAAGCGACGCTGGCTGCGGGCGGCGAATGCCTGATTACCGCCGATCACGGCAATGTCGAGCAGATGCTTGATGTTGAGTCTGGCCAGGCACATACAGCGCACACCTTGAATCCCGTTCCCCTGATTCTGGTCAGTGAACAGCCCGGTCGTAGTGGGCTCAAGAACGGTCGGCTGTGTGATATCGCGCCAACCTTGTTGCAGATGCTGAGTTTGCCTGTTCCGTCGGAGATGGATGGCAAGTCGCTGCTTACCGTCTGATTGGCCAGCAGGCGCCATCAGTGCATCGCCGACCTGATGATGGGATTGGTCCCCTATCGTCGAGGCGATGCGGCTTACCACGACTCGCTCACTTTGAGCATGCGGGCATCGCCAAACCGGGTGATGCCTTTTTTTCTGAACAAACGAGAGTTTTGACGTTATGGAATGGTTTCTCAATCCAGAGATCTGGATCGCGTTTTTTACCCTGACAGTGCTCGAAATAGTGTTGGGTATCGACAACATCATCATGATTTCCATTTTGGTCAGCCGCATGCCAAAACCCATGCAGTCAAGAACACGTTTTTTTGGCCTGGCCCTCGCCATGGTTACGCGCATTCTCTTGCTGCTTTCCATCACGTGGATCATGCGTCTGACTGCTGATCTGTTTCATGTCTGGGATCAAGGGATTTCCGGTCGCGACCTGATTCTTTTCTTCGGTGGACTGTTTCTGTTGTGGAAGAGCAGCAGCGAGATCTTTCAGGAGTTGGAAGGCGGGGAGGAGGGGGGATCTGAGTTCGGTAAAAAAGGCGCCGGTTTTCTGAGCACCATTATCCAGATCGCGATTATCGATATCGTTTTTTCCCTGGACTCGGTCATCACGGCTGTTGGAATGGTTTCTCACGTACCGGTGATGATCGCGGCCATCATGGTCGCTGTCGTGATCATGATGCTTGCTGCGGGCGCAATCAGTGCGTTTATCGATAGGCATCCAAGCTTGAAGATGCTTGCCTTGGCATTCCTGATTGTCGTGGGTACGGTACTGATTGCCGATGCCTTGGGTTTTCATATACCCAAGGGCTACGTCTATTTTGCGATGGGTTTTTCACTGCTGGTGGAGACGTTGAACATTCGTGTGCGGGCCGGTCAGAAAATAGGTCCAGGCATTGAGGGTGTGGACGAGCAATGCATGGGAAGTAGAGGGCAGTGAAGGCGTTACTGATTGCACGTGTAGGAATTCAAGCATTTACCAAGGTGGTCGGATTCGCATGGGCAATCAGGTCGGACGTGTGACAGGCCCCGATACCATGAGCTCCTTCTCGCCTTGGACGTGATTCGATTAGGCTTGCGTGAAGCTACGCGGCCGCCCCCAAGACGATGAGCGGCCGCGGCGCGTTCACCTCCTACCGTTTCAACTTCGCCGCCGTCGGCGTGCCGGGCCTGACCCTGATGAACCGCTACATCAGCGGTGACAACGTGCACACCGCCACGGTCGACGATGGCAAGGAGTGGGGCCGAGAATCGGAATGGGCCTACGTGGTGCAATCCGGCGCGCTGGAAAATCTCAGCGTTAGATGGCGAAACTGGAGTATTCGCAGGGATTTCAGTACCAATGAGTTTGATGAGAACCGAATCTTTATTAATTACCCCATCTCGCTATTATAAAGCGTTTTTCGATCGCACTTCTTGATCAGTAGGCGGCGTTCAGGTAGGCCGCCACTGTTCTAAAACTCTCCGGTTTTCATGAGCGCTGGTTCCAATAGTCTCCGGGCCTGCGCCAAGGCCTCATCTTCAGTAGCTGCCATGAGCATGGGATAGCCCCAAAACTTTTCATACACGACTGCAAACGCTTTGCCCGCTAAGCGTTTGGTGAGATTTGATTCGATATGAATCGAGGCTTTGACATACTTCTTGAGCTCACTTTTATGGCGCTTCATCCACAGAGCCATTTGTTTCATTTCGTCTGGTGAGTGTTCCGGTTGCTCCTTATCCAGACCTTCGCTGCTTAGGAGGACGAAGGGTTCATTGCGGGCAATCAGGGCTTCGAACTCAGCAAGTGATTTTTCTTGGCTATCGCCCAGTGTGGTCTTTTGCAGCCAAACGAATGGAAATTGGGTGGCATCTATACGCATTTCTATAGTCCTTCGACGAGTTGCCAAACCTCTGTGATGTCTCGCAGTTTCAGGATACCCTGTAAGCGGGTCGGCGTAATTGCACAGTCTGGCCACAATATTGTTCGAATCAGCCAGATTTTTTTTTTCCTTGGCTTAGCGAAAGGCATACACCTGCTATGGCGAACATTGCTAACAAAGACACGTTTACCAAGTGGGACGTCGACAGCATTTCGCGGCCCGTCGTTGCACTCAGCGCTTCGATGGTCAGCAAGGACTGGGAGCAGGCCAGTCATCAACATCGTAAGGCGCAACTGCTTTACTCCGTGCGCGGTGTTCTCAATTGTGAAATAGAAGATGGCGTCTGGATCGTTCCACCGCAATGCGCCGTCTGGATACCCGGTGGTTTGTCACATGCGGCACGTGGCTCCGGAGAAACGGAATGTTATTGCCTGTTTGTTGAACCTGATGCCGCCCCGGATCTCCCGCGAGGTTGCTGCACGATTGGCGTATCGCCGCTGCTGCGTGAGTTGTTGCTGAAGACAGCAAGCTTCTCGGGAAGCGCAGTCATTGGCGCGCGCGAAGAACGCTTGATCGCAACGTTGTTGGATGAATTGTCGGCAGCCCCCGTGCAGGACCTTCATTTACCGATGCCTCGCGATACGCGCCTGCGCAGGCTCGCCGAAATGCTCTTGGCCGACCCTGCGGTTAAGGTTTCGGTGCACGATTGGGCCACTCGCATCGGTATGAGTGAGCGCAGCATGAGTCGGCTGTTACTGCAGGAAATAGGGATGAGTTTTGGGCGTTGGCGTCGGCAGTTGCATGTGATTCTGTCACTGCAGCGCATGGCCAAAGGAGAGAGCGTTCAAACGGTTGCATTGGAGCTCGGTTATGAGGGCCCCAGCGGCTTTATCACGATGTTCCGCAAAACCGTAGGCAAACCGCCTGTGCAGTATCTTTCCGCCCGCTCAGCCAGTACTCCCGTCGCAGCTGACTCATCGCACGTGCCGTCGATCCTGTTTCCTTGATGACGTGAAGTGGCGGCTAATCGGCCCTATCGTTTCTGGTGCTGTATTACGATCCGCCTCTCCCAAGGCATCGTGGAACGATACCGCAAACATATCTCCTTCATTACCTAATCAAAGTCAAAGTTGGCGGTGGTTACGCTCAATTCCGGCCAGAAAACGACCCATCGCGAACATTGGCTGAACTGGAAAATAATCTGGCCATACCTCGATATCTGGCAATGACTGCTTGTTGCTAGATTGCGCGACAACGAATGCTAATCAGTTTCATCTGGGATTGATTTGTCACTTCCGTTCTCCGGTCTGGTTCCGGGTGAGTTCTCGGCCTTCCTTCAAATTCGTCTCTCGACGGCTGGCCGCTGTCTGTTTTTTTATTGATAAGGAATGGCTGATGTGGATTTCGTTGACTTACTGCGGTGAGAGGCGTCATTGCGTGCCTCAGCGTCTGGTGAAAAAGCCAGTTGCTGCAGCGTTGCTTGTGTTTCTAGGTAGTTCGAGTTGTGTGATGGCGCAGGACACTATTGAAGCCGATGAGAACACACCGTCTCAGGGCACGATGATCCTCCCATCGGTGACGATAAGTGCGACAGGAACACCCGATGCCACCACGACGGAAGGGACAGGGCTTTACACCATTGGCCAGACCATGGCCGCAACTCGCCTACCGCTGACGCTGCGGGAGACGCCGCAATCGGTTTCCGTGGTAACGCGTCAGCGCATGGACGATCAAAAGCTGGATTCAGTCCAGGGAGTGCTGGAGAACACGACCGGCATCTCGTCTTACCAATCTGATAGCCAGCGCACGAGTTTTTATTCCCGAGGCTTTCTGATCGACAACATCCAGTATGACGGCATCCCGGCCGTTATCGGCGACGTCATAAACGGCAGCGGTATCAGCGACCTGGAAACCGCATTTTACGACCGGGTCGAAATTGTGCGCGGAGCGAACGGACTTCTCACCGGCACGGGCAATCCTTCGGCTGCGGTCAACTTGGTGCGCAAAAGACCAACACCAGAGTTCTCGGCCTCCACCTCTATCAGTGCGGGGTCATGGGACAGTTTTCGTGAGATGGGGGATATTTCCGTACCGCTGACAACAGACGGTCGCGTCCGAGCACGGATGGTCGGGGTCAATAATGATGGTCACTCCTACATGGATGGTTATCAAACACAAAAGCAAGCGTTCTATGGGGTCATTGAGGCAGACCTCACCGATGACACCACTTTGGATATAGGGTACGACTACCAAAATAGTTCCCCTAAGCGACCGACTTGGGGCGGCACTCCTTTATGGTTTAGCAATGGTTCAGAGGCAGAATGGTCGCGTTCCAAATCTGTGGCAGCGGACTGGAACCGCTGGGACAGTACCCGGCAGAGTGCTTTTGCCGAACTGGAACACCGGTTTGATAACGGTTGGAAAGTTAACGCTGTCATGAATCAGTACCGTACCCAGTATGACACCCAGCTAATGGGCAGTTCTGGTACACCCGATCAGAATACTGGATTAGGTACTTTTCCTAATGGCGCCTATCCCGTTGCGTTGGCTGGCAAAGGTAAAAGCCGGCAAAATACCTTTGATGTGATGGCCAACGGGCCCTTTGATTTAATGGGGCGCCAACATGACCTGGTAGTGGGCGGTATGAGTTCTCGATACACCTCGAATAAAGACGATGTCAGCCCCTTTTTTGCAGGGTTTATACCCAGCAATATCTACGATTGGAACAGCCACTTCCCCAAGCCTGACTTTGACGCAATGACGTCAATACCGACCAACACCGAGGTTAAGCAGAGCGGCTTCTACAGCACGGCGAGATTCTCTTTGGCCGATCCATTGAAGTTAATCGTTGGTGGGCGCTTCAACCGATACGAGATCGACGAAACCGCAGGCGGAACACCGTTCAGTTATAAGAAAAGTAATGAGTTTACGCCTTATGCAGGTTTGATATACGACATTAATAGTACGTATTCTGTATACATCAGCTATACCGGCATATATAACCCGCAAACATCGTTCCGAGATAGCAATGGCAACGTCCTCACGCCTACTGAAGGTAAGACGAAAGAGATTGGCCTCAAGGCTGAATACCTGGAGGGGCGCCTAAATGCGTCTGTCGCATTGTTTGACACCGAACTGGACAATGCTGCACAAGTAGATGGCAATCTTCTTACGCCAAGTGGTGCTCAGGCTTACAAAGGTGTTGATGGCACCAAGTCTCGAGGGATAGAGTTTGACATGCAGGGTGAAGTTTCTTCCAATTGGAACATCTATGCTGGCCTCGCCGCTTTCACAGCCAAAGATGGCAATGATGCCAGGCTTAATGCACAGGTTCCACGCACTACCGCTCAGATGTTCACTGCGTACAAATTACCTGGAATTTTGGATAAGCTAACGTTGGGCGCAGGCGTCAAATGGCAAAGCCGCTTCTTAAGCAGCAGTACCAGCACAAGGGTGGCGGAACAAGATCCCTATGCGTTGACGTCACTGATGGCGCGTTATGAACTGACCAAGAACATGGATGTATCAATCAATGTTAATAATGTGTTCGATAAAAAATATGCAACGCAGAAAGGGGATTTCGACACTGTCAGTTATGGGGCGCCGCGTAATGCACTGATGACATTGAATTATAAGCTGTAGCTCGTGGGTAAGCGCTGTGGCCCACTATTGGTACCTTGGAATAGATCTTTGGAAATGGCCAGGAATTTCAACGGTGAAGCCTCGCAATTCCCCGCGGAGCTAGAGCTCGCCAAGTTATATCTAGTTGCTGCAATTGTGAACTGCAGACGGGAGCATGACAGCATCGGCGGATCAATAAAGAGAATCACACCGTCAGGTTTACCTCTGCGGCCTCGTCAAACTTCAACCGGGCCGCTTCAACCTCAGGCAATTTGTCGAGCGTCCATTTATGCAATTCGCGAAATGGCTGCTGCAGAGTTTGACCAAGTGGGGTGATCTCATACTGCACTGCCACAGGCGAGAATGAGATGACCTTGCGCGAGACGAGGCCATTTCGCTCCAGCCGCCGCAGGCACTGTGTCAGTGCCTTCTGAGTAACACCCTCCAGGCGGCGTTTGATGGCATTAAAGCGGTGCGGGCCATCATCCAGCACCGCCAGAACCATCATTGACCACTTATCTGCGATCTGGTCAAACAGCGCCCGGCTTGGGCACTCCGACGAAAAACATTGTGGCTTTAATTCCAGCATCGAAGTTTCCTCATGTATACCTAGGCTACTCTAGGTGCCTAATTGACATTAGGTCTACAAAATATACTTATATGGCTTCCGAAAGCAAATGGAGCCCATACAATGGCAAACCTTGATACCAGCATTTTATTCCGTCCTTTTTCCATCGGCTCGCTTGAGCTGAAAAATCGAATTGTAATGGCGCCGATGACGAGGCAATTTTCGCCGGAGGGCATCCCCGGGGAAGGCAGCGCTGCATACTACCGGCGGCGTGCTGAAGGTCGGGCCGGATTAATTCTGTCAGAAGGGACCGTCATCGATCGTCCCGCTTCACGTAACGGTTCCGGCATTCCTTTTTTCCACGGTGAAGCAGCGTTAGCTGGATGGAAGAACGTGATCGATTCTGTTCACAATGCTGGGGGCCGTATGGGGCCGCAGCTCTGGCACACCGGCGCGGTGCGTGATGTCAGCGGCTGGGAGCCTGATGCACCGGTTGAAAGCCCATCTGGCCTCGATTCGCCAAACGAGCCGCGCGGCGTGGCGATGAGCGAAGAGGATATTGCAGACACAGTCGCTGCTTTTGCCAGGGCAGCGGCGGATGCCAAGCGGCTGGGTTTCGATACGGTCGAGATCCATGGGGCTCATGGTTATTTGATCGATCAGTTCTTCTGGGCCGGCACCAATCGGCGTACTGATCGTTATGGCGGACCAACGATCAAAGAGCGCTCCCGCTTCGCCGCCGAGATCGTGTCTGCAGTTCGTCATGCGGTCGGGCCCGAATTCCCTATCATCATGCGCGTCAGTCAATGGAAGCAGCAGGACTTTGGTGTGCGTCTCGCCGAGACCCCAGCACTGATGGAAGACTGGCTGCTGCCATTGGTTGAGGCGGGTGTCGATGTTCTGCATTGCTCGCAGCGACGCTTCTGGGATCCTGAGTTTCCCGAAATTGATGGTGAGAACGGGCTGAACTGCGCGGGCTGGGCGAAAAAAGTCACTGGAGCCACAACCATTAGCGTCGGTTCGGTTGGGCTGGATAACGATGTCACTAACGCCTTCGCCGGCAAGGGCTCAGCCCCTGCAAGCTTGGACCGCCTCGTCGAGCGCATGGAGCGCGAAGAGTTTGATCTGATCGCTGTAGGGCGTGTTCTGCTGAGTGACAAGGATTGGGTCGCCAAAGTAGAAAGTGGCGATTACGCAGATCTGAAAGGCTTCAATCCGGCATCTTTAGCCGAATTGGCTTGAGCCTCATAGCGGAGTGGGGAGTGTGAGCTCACACAGGTTTTAGTCTGAAGGCATCAGAGGCCTGGCCTCGGAGGTTGCGAGGGTGCTAGATGCCAGTCTCGTTGCATGATGGGACGTTATCAAGTGGGCGGGAGCGGCTGTTTTACTCGTTCAACCTGGGCAAGAAGTATTTAAAAATGGATCTCCGAAAAGAGGTCCATTTTTTTGGCGGAATCAAGGACCGTTCTAATTGCTGCGCAAGCGACCGCGCATCAAGTTGTCGCTTCCAAAACTGCGGCTACACTCGATCTTGCTGGCCAAGACGGATCGACGGCAGCAGTGAGTTTTCGTTGGTCCCGTTGAATTATCTATCTTCGAGACAAGGAGCAGTCATGACTTCGCTAGACTCACTTCAGCAAAGACAAATCAATCTTACCCACGCGTACGTGGTGAACAATGCGGCGCTGTCTTCGCCGGATTGGAAGAACATGAAGAACCCATCGCCGAACCAGGTCAAAGACAACATTCTTACGCGCCTTAATGGCTCCAAGGTAGGCGGCGGCTATGGCGTAGCCTGGGGGCCCGCCCTGGTCCCGGATGGCGAGCATGTGGCTCACATCACGGTGGTGCTGGTCGGCGGGCAAAACGAAAACGACATCGTCGTGGTGACGAGTGGGACCCTTGCTGATTCCCTCAAGGATCAAATAGATGACCTCGATATTTCTCCAATGGTGCCGTTGCAGAACCTCATCAAGAACTGCCCAGTGCCGGCGCACTTGGCGCAGGGGACTGCGGACGGTGTAAAGGCGATACTGGATCAGGTATCGACAATCGGTTTCCAGGGCACACTTTGCGATTTTCTGGCAAAACAGCGCAGTGGTGCGACGATCCGGTTGGTCGGGCATAGCCTCGGCGGTGCCTTGATGTCGGTTCTAGCGCTTTACTTGAAAGATAAATTCTCGAACTTCAATTTCCATTGCGAAACGATTGCTGCGCCAACGGCCGGCGATGGTATTTTTGCGAGCTATTTCAATCAGCAGATGGCCGGCAATGCGCTACGTATCTACAACACGCTGGATGTCGTTCCGATGGCATGGTGCGCAACCTCTCTCGACTTCTCCTTGACGATCTATGAGCCTACCAACGTCATCGATGAAAAAATGAAGGAAATGGTTTGCTCCAAAATCGATACCGTTACCCGTAATAACTTGAACTACACGCAATGGGGCATGGGCGGTGCAAACATGGAGCTGCGGCTCTGTGGGAAACCTCAATCCCCGTGCCCAAGCTATGAAGCGCAATCCGGCTATCAGCACATCTACGAATACATGACGCTGCTGGGGTTGCAGCTTGGTGATATCCCGATGCCGCCGCCGTCTGGCAGCTAGCGCGCAGTCTCATCGATCAGGTGTGCGAGTTGCAGTTGCCGGCATTTGTCCGGGAAATCACACAGCTGCAACTCGCTTATTCGCAGCGCTAATTTCATCCGGATCGTTCATGACGCGCGCCTCATCATTATTTTCCACATTCGCAATTCTGGACTTGTTTTTGAAGGGTACTGTGGCTACTGGCTCCTCAAGGCATGATGGGTAGCTCAATGAGATTCGGGCAACCTGAGCGAATACCTTCTTCGACAGCTCCCGCAATATCCCCAGCGCGCTCGATCCTGCGGGAAGGGATCCCCAGGGAAGAGGCGAGGGCCAGGAAATCGATCGCCGGGTCGCAGAGGTCCATGCCGATGAACTGGTGAGTGCTTGCACTTAGATAGTGCGCCTGGCTACGAGCGTAGTTCTTCAAAATGTTGTACTCGCCATTGTTCATGACAACGAACGTGACCGGCAGCCGTTCATGCGCCGCCGTCCAGAGTGCTTGCGGTGAGTACATTGCCGAACCATCACCGACCAGACAGACTACCGGGCTGCGGTCCAGGCCAAGTGACGTACCGACAGCCGCCGGCATGCCCCAGCCCAGGATGGCGCTACGGGTAAAAAGATACTGGCGGGCCGAATGGGAATCCAGGCAGGCACGGACATGAGGAATCGTGGCGGGTGCTTCGTCGACGATCCAGACGTCCGGCCCGATAGCCCGGATAACCTCGTGGGCAGCCACGAAAGGCGTTGTCACCGGAGTGTTGAATTCACGGCTGAGGCGAGCGGCGACATCGGCACGACGTGTATCGCGTTCCTGGCCCGCGACGTTTCGCAGCGTCGCGATTGCCTCGCTGTGCGGGGCCAATTTCTTGTCCAGTATCGGCAACAGCGCTTGCAAGGAAAGTCTTAAATCCCCGATCAGCCCTAGCGCTGTCTCATGGACCCTGCCTAATTGGTGCCCATCGCCGGTCAATTGGATAAGGCGACAGTGAGATGGAATAGCGGGGCCCTGGGAATATTGATAGCTGATCAACGAATGGCCGCCGAGCAGGAAGACCGCGTCGAAGTCAGCGAACGTCTCCCTGATATCGGAAGCCTTCGCAGGCAGCGTTCCCCGCCACTGCGGATGCGCCGTCGGGAACGGAATATGCCCGGGCCAGGATGGCCCGTAGACCGGCGCGCCGAGTGCTTCGGCGAGCATCACGGCTTCAACTTCCGCGCTCGACTGGATCACTTCTTCTCCAACGATAATCGCCAGACAACCAGGGGTAATTGTCGCTAAGGCAGCGGCCAATTCCTCAATCATCCCGGTCACGGCACCGCGCTCGATTCGCGATGGCGGGCCGGCCGTTACATCTGTGTGTTGCTCCATCACGTTAATCGGCAGGGAAAGGAAAACCGGGCCCGCCGGCCCCGTGCGACAGTCCTGAAACGCACGACGCAGCAGCATCGGGATGTGTTCGGGATGATGAATTTCCTCCGCCCATTTGACGCTCGGTCTGGCGAGAGCGACGAGGTCTCCGTGGAGCAGCGGGTCGGTCACGCCATGTCGTGTGTCTTGTTGGCCCGCCGTGACGACAAGCGGCGTATTCGCCATCTTCGCGTTGAGAATTGCGCCCATTGCATTGCCGAGTCCACCGGCCGTATGGAGGTTGACGAAGCCGGGGCGACCGGATGCCTGCGCATAACCGTCGGCCATCGCGACGACTGAGGCCTCTTGGAGGCCGAGGATGTATTGGATGTCTGGGGCGCCGGAGAGGGCGTCGAGCAAAGCCAGTTCGGTTGTTCCCGGATTGCCGAAGACGTGGCGTACACCTTCGCTGCGAAGCACTTCTACGAACAGGTCCGCGCCGCGTTGCCCGCGGCTGTTGGAAAGAACATTGGAACCTAAAGGCATGGCGCAGAACCTCATCTGGTCTGGAAGCTTTAATTTAGCTGGGTTTGCTGTGGTGGTTGTCGTGCGGCAATCGGATTGCCCGAGCCACGGTGATATCTGGCGATACAGCTTGGTTACCTTATTGTGCAAAGCATCAACCATTGGTCGGTTCTGTCTCTTGGCACCGATCTCTCCATTAGGCCGACTTCGCTGCATATCCCAGAGCTTATTTAATTTACGCCCGATCTTTCCAGTGACTGGCTCCGGACCGAAGCGTTACCCGTGGCCTTCAAAATCGCATTGCACAAGGCCCGGGCGACAGGTGCGTAACTGGTCTGGCTGGGCTGTGCGGCTTCGGGTGCTCCAGTGGGATTGATCAGGTGCACCGCGATCTGTCCTGGCAGCCATGAGACGAGTGGCCAACGGGTGCGATAGGCAGGTTTAGGCCGGGTATCTCCGGTGTTCGGAGCAAAATCGCAGGATGTCACAAACGCTATCCCTATCAGGCAAGCACCTATGAGTTGCGAGCGCACGCGACCAGGATTTTTCAAGAAACCCATGTCCGCGACAATGACCGCGTCATGAATGATCAAGCGGCCTTCGTCGCTCACCTCGATATCGAGAACGACCGCCATGCAGGTCTGCGCGTCATAGTGGGCAGCGATGCCTTGCGCCCGACCATGTCTTGGGGGCTTGCCCCAATGAGCTTTCTCTGCCGCTTCGGTGATGACGCTCCGCATTCGATGTCCATCGACGCATGATGGGTGCCGAGTGCCGTCGTTCACCGTCGATGCCGGATCAATCAGCGAAAGCAGGTAGTCCTTGTGATCCAGCTTGCAGGCTCGCACCTGCGCGGCCATGAATCGCTGTTCGGCGAACAGGCGCAGCAACAGGCCTTTTCTGTCCAGGCTGCTGTCGAGCGTCGATTGCCAAGTGAATGGATCAAGAGTACTGACGTGCGCATCAGGATGGCTCATTACGTTTCTCCTTCCGGCTGATGGCAAGAGGTCCAGCTAAAGTGATGTGTCCTTGGTGCCTGTAACGCTGGCACCGTAAGTGCAGTCATTGGGGGATACTTTAGTGAGAAGGATCTGACGTCAGAGTGACCGGAGGCTGACAGGAACATGTCAGGTTTTCATGGTGTCACTCCGTCACCAGTAATGGGTCGGCTCGCAGGCCTGAAGGTCAACCGCTGGCCCGCGTGACTGCGAATCACGCTGCCTCGGGTTTCTCTCCAGGCACATCTGTCGGGTCTGGAATCCCTCAGCACCCAACGAGGGGCTTCGACGCGATCATTTGCGTCGTGGCCTTGGTGCAGCGCCGAACAGTTTTTCACGGGCGCAGGACCAGGCGCAGTGCAGCCCCGTGCGCAATGCCACTGCATCGAGGGTCATGAGGCGCAAGCTGACCCCGCAATCGTTGGGCAGCGCGCTGACGCCCACGTAGCTGTCGGGCAGGCTGCTCAGGGCGTTGCGCAGGCGTTGCTTAAGGACGTCGACCGGTAGGTCATGCCCCACCAGCATGAAGGTCGCCAGCGCCTGCATGCCTTCGCTGACCCCTGGTAATCGACGGCGCATGTCCTCTCCGGTCAGCGCCAGGCGATCACCTGCCAACAGCCGGCCGTTGGGGCTGCGCACTTGCAGGTCGGCGCGATAAGCGTCGAATACCCCTGTGTTGCCTTCAGGCGCATGCAGGCAGAACGCATCGCAAAGCATCACCCTGGCCGCGGGGTGCAGGATCACCTCGACCCGGCTGTGCAGCCTGGCGTGGGGAAACAGGATCGTCGCCATTGGCAGGTATTCGAGCAAGGCGCCGCTCTTGGCTTCCAGGCTGACCACCTGCTGCGCTGGCTGTTCGAGCATGCTGTGTGCGACGGTGGCCGCACCGGTGCTGACGTGTGCCTGGCTACCGGGTTCAGCCCGCACCTGCACGTGCAGGTGTTCCCCTGCGAAGATGCCCCCCGAACAGGACTGCAGGTATACCGCTGCCATGCCTGGCGGGTCGTCGGGCAGTTTGAGCGTACGTCCCAGATGAAACGGGTAGCCCACCTGCTGCGCAGAAATGTAGCTGTCGCCATTCGGGGTTTGGCTGAAGGTAATTCGTGCCTGTGGCTCGACGGATTCGGTCAAGGGACGAAACAGCGTCTGAGGCGCGTTCATGGGCAATCGAACAGCACGGCGCGGCTGATGGCGTCGACCACCGCATCGACGCCTGCGCCCGTGGCGCAGTTGGTGAATAGCACCGGCTTTGCGCCGCGGGCCTCGGCGGATTCACGACGCATGCGTGCCAGATCGACCCCGACGTAGGGCGCCAGATCGTACTTGTTGACGACGAGCAGGTCGCAACTCAGAACTCCCGGCCCTCGTTTTCGCGGAATGTCGTCGCCCCCTGCAACGTCGATGACGAAGATCCAGTAATCCACCAGGTCCAGGGAAAAGGTCGACGCCAGGTTGTCGCCGCCGGATTCGATCAGGATCAGGTCCAGGCGCTGGAAACGCGCTTCGAGCTCGTCCGCCATCTGCAGGTTCAGCGTCGGGTCTTCGCGGATCGCCGTGTGCGGGCATGCGCCGGTTTCCACCGCGCGTACTCGCTCCGGGTCGATCAGGCCGCTGCGTCTGACTCGCTCGGCATCCTCGCGGGTCGCCAGGTCGTTGGTGATCACCGCAAGCTCCGTGCCGCGGGCAATAAAACGCGGGATCAGTTGTTCCAGCAGGCGGGTCTTACCCGAACCGACCGGCCCCCCGATCCCCACCCGTGCAGCACCGGGGTGGGGGACCGGCTCGGCGAGCGGTTGTGCATCGAGTCGGGTATTCATCATCGGGCTCCTTGTACCTTAGGGTTCAGCGCAGCATGTAGCGTTGGGCCAGCGGGACTTCGCTGACCGGCTCACAGGTCAGGCGTTCGCCATCGGCGTATACGTCGAATGTCTGCGGATCGACACGAATGTCGGGACAGGCGTCGTTGTGCAACATGTCGGATTTGCGCAAGGTGCGGGTGCCGGTGGCAGGCAGCAGGGCTTTTTTGAGGCCCAGTTTCGCTGCCGTGTCGGACTCCACGGCCAGACGATTGACGAAATTCACCGACAGAGCCTGTTTGGCCTCACCGAACGCACCCCACTGAGGGCGCATCACCAATGGCTCGCAGGTATAGAGCGATGCGGCCGAATCCCCCATCACGCCATGCACGATGAAACCACCCTTGACCACCAGTTCCGGCTTGATCCCGAAGAACGCCGGGCGCCATAGCACCAGATCGGCGATCTTGCCCGGCTCCAGCGAGCCAATGTAGCGGTCGATGCCGAACACCCGTGCCGCGTTGATGGTGTACTTGGCGATGTAGCGTTTGATCCGTTCGTTGTCGCCCAGCGCGGTGCTTTCTTCAGGCAGGCGGCCGCGCTGGTCCTTCATCTTCGAGGCCAGTTGCCAGGTGCGGCAGATGACTTCATTGATCCGGCCCATGCCCTGGCTGTCCGAGCCGAGGATCGAGATCGCCCCGGTGTCATGCAGGATGTCCTCGGCGGCGATGGTTTGCGGGCGCACCCGCGATTCGGCGAAGGCGACGTCTTCCGGCACGTCGGGATTGAGGTGATGACAAACCATGATCATGTCCAGGTGCTCGTCGAACGTGTTCACGGTGTAGGGGTTGGTCGGGTTGGTGGAGGAGGGGATGCAGTTGGCCTTGCCGGCCACGCTGATGATATCTGGCGCATGCCCACCCCCTGCACCCTCGGTGTGATACATGTGAATGGTGCGATCGCCGATGGCCGCCAGGGTGTCTTCCAGAAACCCTGATTCATTGAGGGTGTCGGTGTGCAGCTGCACCTGGAAATCGTATTCGTCGGCGACCTTCAGGCAGGTGTCGATCACTGCCGGCATCGCGCCCCAGTCTTCGTGGATCTTCAATCCCAGGCAGCCACCGCGCAGTTGCCCGAGCAACGATTCGGGTTTGCTGGAATTGCCGCGTCCCAGAAAACCGAAGTTGATCGGCCACGCTTCGCAGGCTTGCAGCATCTTGCCCACGTTCCATTCCCCGCCGCAGTCGATGCCCACCGTGATCGGGCCCAGCGAGCCGCCGATCAGGGTAGTCAGCCCTGCCGCCAGGGCGTGTTCGCACAGTTGCGCCGAGTCGAAATGCACATGCACATCGATGCCACCGGGGGTGACGATCAGACCTTCGGCGTCGCGCACTGTGGTCGCCACGCCGCAGATCAGTTGCGGGTGCACGCCGTCCATGACCTGCGGATTGCCGGCCTTGCCGATGGCGACGATCTTGCCGTCCTTGATGCCGATGTCGCCTTTGACGATGCCGATCACCGGATCGATGATCAGCGCATTGCAGATCAGCATGTCCAGTGCCCCGTCGTCGCTGTCGTGACCCGGCATCAGGCCCATGCCATCGCGCAGGGTCTTGCCGCCGCCGTGCAGGCATTCGTCGCCCGGCACCGAGTGATCGAACTCGACCTCGGCCAGCAGCGAGGTGTCGCCCAGACGCACGGCATCGCCAACGGTGGGGCCGTACATCGCGGCGTATTCCTTGCGAGTCATCGTTGCCATGGTTCAGGCCCCCTTGAAGTGTTGAGCACGCGCGCGGTCCAGCGCTGCGGCCTTGCAGGCCGGATCATGCAGGTTGCCGTTGGTCAGGCCGCTGAAGCCGTGGATGTCGCCGCTGCCGCCAAACTGCACCAGTTGCACCTCGCGCAACTCGCCGGGCTCGAAACGCACGGCAGTCCCGGCCGGGATATCCAGATGCATGCCGAAGGCGATTTCCCTGGGGAAATCCAGCGCTTTGTTGACCTCGAAAAAGTGATAGTGGCTGCCAATCTGCACCGGGCGATCGCCGGTATTGATCGCGCGCAGGGTGGCTGTGGGCCGGCCGCTGCTCAGCTGAATGTCGCCTTCTGGCGAGATGATCTCCCCCGGCGTCGGCATGATCGCCAGCGCCAGTCGGCCGGGACGGATCGGCTGGTGCACGGTGACCAGCTTGGTGCCGTCGGGAAACGTACCTTCCACTTGCAGCACCGGCAGCAGGTCGGCGACACCGGGCATCACGTCGTCGGTGGTAAGGAGGGTCGAGCCGAAGCCGATCAGCTCGGCGACGCTACGACCTTCACGCGCGCCTTCGAGAATCTCGTCGGCGATCAGGGCGCTGGCTTCCGGAAAGTTCAGGCGCAAGCCCTTGGCGCGGCGTTTGCGCGATAGCTCGGCGGCGGTGTACAGCGTCAGCCGTTCGAGTTCTGTCGGGGTCAGCAGCATGTTCAAGCTCCTGTGTTGACGGCAGGCACAGAGCCCATCGCCTCAATTGGCAAAAAGTCGGAGTTCCTGGGTTTCGTGACGCATCACGGCGATCTCTGCCATGGGGGTAAAACCGCAGGCGTCTTCAAGCTCGGGCACGGGCCAGGTGAGGATGTCCAGCAGCAGAGGCTGGATAGTGGTCAGCACCCTTTGCGCATCCAGATGGCCCATGACGCCCAGGCGTACGGCGGCACTGACCAGCCCCGTGCACAGCCCGTGAGCGGCGGCGAGTTGGCAGTGGTCGTGGTCCATGCCCAGGCGTTGCCAGAGCAACCCTTGCACCACGGCCAGATGCCCCGGTGCGTCGCCCGCCAGTACACACTGCTGGTAGGCCTCGGCGCCTGGTGTACCCATGGCCACATGCACACCCAGCAGTGACTGACCCACACGGCGCGAGCCCAGGCGCAGTTCCTCGGCCAGGGTCAAGGCTTCGATCTGTGCATCCAGCGCACATAACCCCTGAGTGTCGGTGGCCGCGTACCAGGCTGCGGACAGGAACGCCCGGTCGAAACCGGCCCATCGGTGGCGCAGCTGTCCCTCGACGAATCCGCTGACCTGCACACTGCGATCCCGATGCACGCCCCGTTGGCGACGAGGGGCCGAGATCTCTGCGCCCAGACGACCATCGGCCACCAGCGTCTCCAGCCCCCATGACCAGGCCACCGCGCCCCCTGGGAAAAAGCTGTCGGCCTGCTGCAACGCCAACAGGCTGCTGTGTAGCGGACTCATGAACGCGACACCCGGCCGTCGGCCAACATCGGTGCCAGGCGCTCCAGGTAATCCGCTTGCGGGCCATGTAGCGGGATCTGTAGCTGATCACCGGCGAAACGCACTTTCCAGTGCATGTTCCCTGCGAAATACCCCAGTTCCAGCGCTGCGCCAGCATCGCGAGGGCGCAGCGTCAGGTACTGCTGGTCCAGCATCTGCACGACGATGGCGCGCTCACCGTCGAGCATCAGCACCGAGCCGTTGCGCAACTGTTGATGGCGCTCAAGACGAATGGCGCAGTCAGTGCCACGGTCACTGGCCAGGCGCAGGCGATGACGCTGGATGTCGCTGGCCGAAAGGCTCAGGGTTTCGACCTGGCCGTTGTGGTCCAGGTCGTGCAGCCGCTCGGCGAGAGCGGGGTCGCTGGCCTGGCCGACTATGCGATCGAGTATCAACATGGCGTGGTCTCCAGTGCCGAATCAGATGGTCAGGTAGCGCAGGATGCGCTCGCGGTCCATGGTTTCACGGACCTCGCTGTGAACGAACTCGCCTTTCTCGATGATCAGGTAACGGTCGGCCACCGCCATGGCGAACGACAGCACCTGCTCGGAGACGATCAAGGAAAACCCTCGCTCTTTTTTCAGCAGGTTCAGGGCCCGGGCGATGTCCTTGATGATCGACGGCTGGATGCCCTCGGTGGGCTCGTCGAGGATCAGCACCTTGGGGTTGGAAACCAGCGCGCGGGCGATGGCGAGCTGTTGCTGCTGGCCACCGGACAGGTTGCCGCCCTTGCGTCGGCGCATCTCGAACAAGACCGGGAAATACTCGTAGATGTAGTCGGGGATCGGCGCGGCCGGTGCGCTCTGCATGCCGGTCAGAATGTTCTCTTCGACGCTTAGGTAAGGAAAAATCATCCGGCCCTGGGGCACAAAGCCGACGCCTGCCGCGACCCGGTCGTAACTCTTGCGCCCGGTCAGTTCTTCGCCCGCCAGTTTGATGCTGCCACTGCGCGCGGGGAGCATGCCCACCAGGCTCTTGAGCAGGGTGGTCTTGCCCATGCCATTGCGTCCCATGATCGCCAGGGATTCGGCGGGCGCCAGATTCAGGTCCAGATTGCGCAGCACGTGGCTGTCGCCGTAATACACGTTGAGGTTATTGACGGTCAGCATGCTCAGTGCCCCAGGTAGACGTCGATGACGCGAGGATCGTTTTGCACCTGATCCATCGAGCCGTAGGCCAGGGTCTTGCCCTGATGCAGAACGGTGACTTTGTCGGCCACCGATTTCACGAATTCCATGTCGTGCTCGATGATGACCATGGCGCGGCCCTTGGCGATCTGTTTGAGCAAGCCTGCGGTTTTTTCCCGTTCGCCCGCGCTCATGCCCGCCACCGGCTCATCGAGCAACAGCAGCTCGGGGCGTTGCATCAGCAGCATGCCGATTTCCAGCCATTGCTTCTGGCCGTGGGACAGCAGCCCGGCCTTGCGGCCCAGTTGGTCGTGCAGAAAGATCATCTCGGCGATGTGTTCGATTTCAGCCTGCAAGGCCTTGTCCTTGCGGGCGAACAGGCAGTTGAAGATGCCGCGCTTGTCCGGTGAGGAGATGTCCAGGTTCTCGCGCACGGTCAGGTCTTCGTACACCGAGGGGTTCTGGAATTTGCGACCGACCCCGGCGCGAGTGATCTGGTACTCGATCATGTTGGCCAGTTGCAGATCCTTGAACCGGATGCTCCCGGCACTGGGGCGGGTCTTGCCGCAGATCATGTCCAGCAGCGTGGTCTTGCCGGCGCCGTTGGGGCCGATAACCACATGCACCTGATTTTCCTCGACGTAGAAGTTGAGGCTGTCCACGGCTTTGAAGCCATCGAATGACACGGTCAGGTCTTCGATACTCAGTATCATCGCGCTCACGGCTGCACCTCCTTGTTGCTTAGGCGTTGCAGCAGCCCGGCCAGCCCCGACGGCAGGAACAGCACCACGGCCATGAACAGAAAGCCGATGAAGTACTGCCAGAAGTTGACGAAGTTTTCCGACAGGTAGGTCTTCGCCACGCCGATCAGCAGCGTGCCGTAAACCGCGCCCACCAGTGACAGACGCCCGCCCAAGGCTGCGTAGATGACGATTTCGGTGGACGGGATAATGCCCACCAGGGAAGGGGAGGCGAGGCCGACCTGGAGTGTGAACATCACCCCGCCCAGGGCCGAAATCAGTGCCGCGACGGCGAAGATGAACGCCTTGAACAGAGCCGTGTTGTAGCCGGAAAAGCGCACCCGGTCTTCCCGGTCGCGAATGGCGACCACCACTTTGCCCAGCCGGCTGCGCAGAATGAACCCACACAGCGCCACGCAGCCAAGCAACAGCAGGGTGGTGATGAGGTACAGGATCCAGGGCGTTTGCGGGGCTTGCAGGCTCAGGCCGAAGGCGGTCTTGAAGTCGGTCAGGCCGTTGACGCCGCCGGTGTAGCCTTGCTGGCCGATGATCATGATCGACATGATCGCCGCCAGGGACAGGGTGATGATCGAGAAGTACACGCCGCCCACACGCTTTTTGAAGTACGCGTAGCTGAACGCAAACGCCAGCAGGGTCGGGATGATCAGGATCGCGGCGATGGTGAAGGTCGCCGATTCGAACGGTTTCCACCACCAGGGCAAGGCATCGACGCTATTCCAGATCATGAAGTCGGGCAGGGCCGAGCCATAGAAAGCGGCCAAGGCGCTGGCCGCTTCATCAGTGGCGGTCGCTTCCAGCTTCAGGTACATGGCCATCATGTAACTGCCCAGGCCGAAGAAGATGCCCTGGCCCAGGCTGAGAATCCCGCCGTAGCCCCAGATCAGCACCATGCCCAATGCACAGAACGCCAGGCTCAGGTATTTGCCCGCCAGCCCCAGGCGAAAATCCCCCAGGCTCAAAGGCAAAATGACCAGCAACAGGATCGACAGCCAGACCAGGCCATGTCGTTCGATCAGGGGCAACCAGCCCGCGCTGAGCATGCGCGATCCACGGGAGGGCGCCTGTGGCCGGATAAGCGGCTTTTCAGTCATGTCATTCATCTCAGCGTCTCACTTTCGCGGCAAACAGGCCGTTGGGGCGGAAGAACAGCAACACAATCACCACCATCAGGGTGATCGCCTTGGCCATGGAACCAGTGGTCAGGTACTCCAGCGAGATCTGCGTCTGGCCGATGGCAAAGGCGGAAAGAAAAGTCCCTAGCAGGCTTTCGACGCCGCCGAACACCACGACGATGAACGTGTCCACCAGGTACTGCTGGCCGCTTACGGGGCCTGTTGAGGCGAGCATGGTGAACGAGCTGCCGGCAATCCCCGCGAGGCCGCAACTCAGAGCGAATGTGACGGCGTCAACGCGGGCGGTGTTGATCCCGGCGGCACCGGCCATGGCGCGGTTCTGGGTGACGGCGCGGATGCGCAGCCCCCAACGGCTGCGATACAGGAACAGAAACACGGCACCGGCGATGACCAACGTCAGGCCTATGATGAAGATCCGGTTGAGGGGCAACTCCAGTCCCTCACTGATCTTCCAGGCGCCTTGCAGCCACTCCACGGTCGGCACGCTGACTTCCTTGGGGCCGAACACCTGACGAAACACTTGCTGCAGCACCAGCGACAGGCCCCAGGTGGCGAGCAAGGTATCCAGCGGGCGGTTGTACATGAAGCGGATGAAGCAACGTTCGAGCAGGAAACCGAAGGCAAAGGTCACCACGAAGGCGACACCAATGCCGATGATGAAGTACCAGCCCATGAACTCGGGGAAATAGCGCTGGAACACCAGCGATGTGACGTAGGTCATGTACGACCCCATCGCCATCAGCTCGCCGTGGGCCATGTTGATCACGCCCATCAGGCCGAAGGCGATGGTCAGTCCCAGCGCCATCAGCACCAGCACCGAGAACAGCGAGAATCCGCTGAACACCTGCATTATCAAAATATCGAGAGTCATTGCGTCGCTACCTGTCGCTGCTCATGGGCGGACCGTTTTCAGGAACCCTGGGTGGCCGCTGGCGCGAGGTGATTCGCGCCGGGCCTCGCTTCACAGTTTCGGGAATGGGTTGGGCTCGATCGGCGCGGACTCGTAGATCACATCGACCTGGCCCTGGGCGTTGATGGTGCCAATGCGCGCACGCTTCCACAGGTGGTGGTTGTCCTTGTGCACCTTGATCTCGCCTTCAGGCGCATCGAGGGTCAGTTCCGAAGAGGCAGCGATGACGGCCGGGACGTCGAAGCTGTTGGCTTTCTCCACGGCTTTCTTCCACAGGTACACCGCGGTGTAGGCCGCCGCCATCGGATCGCCCACCACGCGTTTTTCGCCATACCGGGCCTTGAATGCCGCGACGAATTTTTCGTTGACCGGATTTTTCAGGCTCTGGAAGTAGCTCATGCAGGTCAGAAAACCGGTGAGGTTTTCTGCGCCGATGCCGGTGACTTCTTCCTCGGTGACAGCCAGGGCCATCAGCGTCTGGTTACTGCTGTCGATGCCCGCGGCCTTGAGCTGTTTGTAGAACGCCACGTTGGAGCCGCCGACGATGGTCGACAGGACGATATCGGGCTTGGCGGCCTTGATTTTGTTGATCACCGAGGAGAACTCGATGTTGCCCAGGGGCAGGTAGTCCTCACCGACGATCGAGCCGCCCTGCTTGTTCACCGACGCGCGGGCGAGCTTGTTGGTGGTGCGCGGCCAGATGTAGTCGGAGCCCACCAGATAGACGCTCTTGCCCTTGTTGGCCATCAACCAGCTGACAGCGGCCAGCGTCTGCTGCGAGGCTTCGGCGCCGGTGTAGATGATGGCCGGGGATTTCTCCAGACCCTCGTAGAACGTCGGGTAGTACAGCAGGCCCTTGTTACGCTCGAACACCGGCAGCACGGCTTTGCGCGAGGCCGAGGTGAAGGCGCCAAACGTGACCACCACGTGATCGTTTTCCAGGAGCTTGCGCGCTTTTTCGGCGAAGGTCGGCCAATCGCTGGCGCCGTCTTCGACGATCGGTTCGATGGTCTTGCCCAGTACACCGCCGCTGGCGTTGATTTCGTCGATGGCGAGTTTTTCCGCATCCACCACCGAGGCCTCACTCATGGCCATGGTGCCGGTGAGCGAATGGATGATCCCCACTTTGACGGTCTCTGCCGCCTGGACCTGGCTGGCCAGGGAAAACGGCAACAGGCTGAAGGCCCCCAGTAATAGGGCATGCTTGATCAAACGGCGCTTGTCGTTGTGCATTTCATTTCTCCCCAGGAATAAAAAAAGCCCGACGTCCCGGTTAAACGAATAATCGGGAGGTCAGGCTTCTTGTGCCGAATCTGGCGGGACAACTGTGTCCGATCCAGTCGTACGCCAAGTGTCTCCCTACTTGCCAAGTGGGCGTAGGGCAGACAGCCGGCGCGATGTCTCGGGAGAGTATCTGCAAGGGCAGTGCCAATTGCCGATGAGGGCACAATCAGGGGCCATCGGGCACAACGGTCGGCATTCACTGCATCTATTGCAAACTTGACGGGCCTTGCGCCGGTTTGGCGCAAGGGGCCTGCTTGCGCACCAAAAGCGTGAAGGTTTCATCGGTGCTGTGCGAGCAGCATTGTCCTACCTACGGTCAGCGCACCCTATGCGTGGCTCAGCGATCAGGCCGCTGGAAGGGGAGTGGCCCGCAATCTGCATGAGGACACGGCACTACCCTCGCAGGGTCCCTTGTCACACGCCCGTTCCCGGCAGGTGTGGAAGGCCCCTCGCATGGCCGGCCCCGACAGCGCAGTCGCACCGGTTTCAGGCACAAGCCGCCTGAGAGCAGCCGTTGAATCCACGGCCACCGCTCACCGATTCTTTGCACAATGACTCTTTGCAGATGGCCCGCCCCCCTTGCGGACGCCGGGCGTCTGATCTCACGTTGAACAAGGTTGATAGGCATGGTTGACCAGGCGATCCGCATAGGCGGTCTGTTTTCCGACACTGGCGTCACGGCGGCCGCCGAGCGCTCGACAATGCGCGGTGCGCAATTTGCGATCGAGCAGATCAACGCAGCCGGTGGCGTAGGGGGGCGGCCTCTGGAACTGGTCACCCGCAACCCCGATTCGACCCCCGCGTTGTATGCCATGCATATCGAGTCGTTGATCCGCGAGGAAAACCTGCGGTTCTTCTTCGGCTGCTACACCTCTGCTGCGCGTAAGGCTGCGTTGCCGATCGTGGAGCGCTACGACGCGTTGTTGATGTACCCGGTGTACTACGAAGGTTTCGAGTACTCGCGCAACATCATCTACACCGGCGCGACACCCAATCACAACGCGGTGCCACTGGGCAATTACATGCTCGACAACTTCGGCAACCGGGTGTTGATGATTGGCTCAGAGTACGTCTATCCCTACGAAACCAATCGGCTGATGAGCGACCTTCTGTATGAGCGCGGTGGCACCAAGCTGGGTGAATATTACCTGCCGCTCAAGAACGCCCGGCCCGAGGATTTCGCCAAGCTGATGGTCAAGGCCAGGGAGCTCAAGCCGTCGTTCATTTTCTCCACGGTTGTGGGCGAGACCATGGCGCACTTGTATCAGGCCTATGCCGATGCCGGTTTCGATCCGGCCGTGATGCCCATCGCCAGCCTGACCACCAGCGAGACCGACATCAAGCAGATGGGGGTTCACCTGGGAGCAGGGCACATTTCGGCAGCGACCTATTTTCAGTCAGTGGACACTGCGATCAACCGCCAGTGCATCGCGCAATACCGTGCACTGTTCGGTCAGGAGCAGGTCACCGACCGATGCTGGGAGGCTGCTTATTTTCAGGTGCACCTGCTGGCCAAGGCGATTCTCAGTGCAGGCAGTACCAACGTCGATGACGTGCTGCAAGCCATGCGCGGTCTCGAATTCGAGGCGCCTCAAGGGCGTGTCAGGGTCGACGCGCACAACCATCACACCTACCTTTTTTCGCGCATCGGGCGGGCCAATGCCCAGGGTCAGTTCGACATTCTTTATGAAAGCCAGAACGCCCTCAAACCCGATCCATACGCCATCGCGCCGCGCCTGAACGACTGGTCGAGCGGCACTGGGAGGCCGCTATGACCTTGCGCGCAGCAAAGAAACGGCAACGCAATGACAGCAGCGCGGGGATCAAGGACCTGCGCGACATCAGCGTGCTGGTGGTGCACCCGGATGACGACGATGGCCGCAATCTGATCGAGCAACTGCAGCGCATCGGCTGTCAGGTGCGTGTGCAGTGGCCGATTCCCGAGCGGCTCAACACCGAGGTGGACGTGATCGTGCTTGCCGTTTCCCCCGAAAGTCTTTCGACCAACACACCCTGGCTGCTACACGCCAGCACATCGCCGATCATTCCGGTGATCGCCTACGAAAACCCGATCATTGTCGAGGCGTTGGTGCAGCTCAACGCCTGCTCGGTGATCCCGTCGCCAGTTCGCTCGTTCGGCCTGCTCACGGCGTTGGCGCTGACCTTGAGTCAATCGCGCAAGGCCCGTGAGCGCGAAAAACACGTCAAGCGACTGGAAGGGCGGATGGCCGTGATGCGCACGGTGCAGCAGGCCAAGATCATCCTGATCGAAACCAAGGGTATGTCGGAAATCGACGCTTACAACGCCCTGCGCGATCAGGCGATGGCCAAACGCGAACCGGTGGAGAAGATCGCCGAAGCATTGGTGAAAGCCCACGAACTGTTTCAACAAGCCTGTTCCTGAGCGTCCGGCCCCACGAGCCTGACCCTCTTCTGCACGGAGGATTGCCATACGCCCTTGATCGGCAGGTATGGATCACCGTGTGGCGACCGGCCTGGACAACGGAGTCCTCCGGAGCGAACCGCAACCTGCGTATCCGCGCAGTGGGTTCGAGTCAATGGCTACCTGATTGCGGGCAGCCCTTAACCGATATCTGGAGAACACCTCATGTCCGTAAAACGCCCAAGCAAAGCCGACTTTCTAATCGCCGCCGAAGACCACAGCTATCACCTGAGCGACAGTCAGATGGAATGCTTCCTCAATTTGGCTGACGAGACCCTCGGTTCCTACGACGCCATCGACAAACTGTATGCGCAAACCATCGCGCAGCAATCCCCGGAGCGTGAATTCAGCAAGGCGCCGGACGCTGACAATCTGCACGGTGCCTGGTACGTGAAAACCCATATCACAGGCGCCGCCCAAGGCCCGCTGGCCGGCAAGACGGTGGTTATCAAGGACAACGTTTCCGTGGCCGGCGTGCCGATGGCCAACGGCTCGCTGAGCCTGGACGGTTATGTCCCCTCAGAGGATGCAACCGTGGTCAAGCGCCTGCTCGCTGCGGGTGCGACAGTGGTGGGCAAGTCGGTCTGCGAGGACCTGTGCTTCTCCGGCGCCAGCTTCACCGCCGCCAGTGGTCCTGTGAAAAACCCATGGGACCTGACCCGCAACGCGGGCGGTTCCTCCAGTGGCAGCGCTGTGCTGGTTGCCTTGGAGGAGGTCGACATGGCGATCGGCGGGGACCAGGGAGGATCGATCCGCATGCCCTCGGCCTGGAGCGGCATCGTCGGCCACAAGCCGACCTACGGCCTGGTGCCTTACACCGGGGCTTTCCCGATCGAAAGGACCATCGATCACGTCGGCCCGATGGCCAACAGCGTGCGTGACGTGGCCGTGATGCTCGATGTCATCGCCGGGGCCGACGGCCTTGACTCCCGTCAGAAGAACCCACCAGCCGTTGCCTGTGTCGCCACGCTTGATCAAGGCGTCGCGGGCCTCAGAATTGGCGTGCTGCGCGAAGGCTTCGCGATTCCCGGCGTGTCCGAGGATCAGGTGGATGCTCAGGTCAAAGCGGCGGTCGCGCAACTGCAAAGCCTTGGCGCGACGGTCGGCGAAGCCAGCGCGCCCTGGCATTCGGGGGTGGCGCTGGACATGTGGAATGTCATTGCCACCGATGGCGCGGCGTATCAGATGCTGCAGGGCAACGGCTATGGCATGAACGTGGATGGCTATTACGACCCGGACATCATGAGCTACTTCGGTGCCAAGCGTCGCGAGCACGCCGATGCGTTGTCCAGCAGCGTCCGCGCCGTGGCGTTGACCGGCCACTACAGCTTGAAAAATCTGCACGGCGCCTATTACGCCAAGGCGCGCATGCTGGTGCCGGAACTCACTCGTCAATACGACGAAGCGTTCAAGGATTTCGATGTACTGGTGATGCCAACCATGCCCTTCGTGGCGACGCCGCTGACCGCTGCCGATGCGCCGATCGAGGAGTACGTGCACAGCGCGCTGAACATGCTGACCAACACCGCGCCGTTCGACCTCACGGGCCACCCGGCGACTTCGATTCCTACAGGTCTGGCTGATGGCTTGCCGGTGGCGATGATGATCGTCGCCCCACGGTTCCAGGACGCCCTGGCCTTGCGCGTGGCTCAGGCCTACGAGCAAGCCCGTGGCCCATTCCCTAAACCGCCGCGTCGTTAAGCCGGTCTTGGCCGGGTGCTGGCGGCGTAAGTGCCAGCACCTTGCCCTTTTCAGGATTCAGGAGTGTTTTCATGGGATTGACTCAATCGATACGGCTTTCTCTGGGCGCGGCCTTATGCCTGCTGCCGGTGTTCGCATTTGCCCATCCAGGGCATGACGAATCAGGCTTGATGGCGGGCGTGGCGCACCCCTTGAGCGGGATGGATCACCTATTGGCGATGTTCGCGGTCGGTCTCTGGGCCGCGCAGCAGGCCGGCAAGGCGCGCTTGATGTTGCCACTGACCTTTGTCGCCGGCATGTTGCTCGGCGGCTTGTTGGGGTTCGAAGGGTTCGCCATTGCACATCTGGAAACCGGCATCGCTGCATCGGTGCTCGCCTTTGGCTTGCTGGTCGCGGTGGCGGCGCGTCCACCTGTGGCGCTTGCCCTCGCCATTACCGGCCTTTTCGGACTGGCCCACGGCATCGCCCACGGCATGGAATTTCCGGAGATGAGTAGCCCTGCGGCTTATGCGGTCGGTTTCCTGATCGCGACATCGGCACTGCATGCCGCTGGCTTTGCACTGGCGCGGGGGTTGCCGACGCGCGCTGCTGCACTGGTTCGTGTGCTCGGCCTGGCGTCGGCGGGGACAGGGCTCGCGTTGTTGGCAGGTTGATGGCGGGGTGTTACCCAAAGCGGACGCGAGCAGTGAGGTTAGTGCATGCAGCCTCACTACTCGGCTCATTTCGATTCAACGCCGATTGAGCTACTAGTGGTTGCCCGCCCAGATGGGCGGGTGTCGATCAGTCCAGGGCATCGCCCGTTCAAGCTGCGCTGCCAACTGCAGGAGTAAATCCTCGCGACCATAAGCTGCGCCGAACTGCATGTCGATAGGTAAACCGGATGCCAGATCCTGCGTCAGTGGCATCGATATGGCAGGGCATCCGCTGACATTGAAACGGCAGTGGTCGAAGACATGGGCCGTCCGCCCTCGGCCATCGAGCGTTTCCTGACTCGCATTGTATTGGCCCACGAGGGGCTGGGGGGCAGGCAAGGTCGGCGTCAGAAGCACATCGTAATTGCAGAAAAAATCTCCAACTTTTCGGGTCACAACATTGCGCTGGTACATCGCTTCCAGCAATTGGGTTGCGCTCAGCTCACAGCCGAGCCGGTAAAGGGCGAGCGTGGCAGGCTCCAGAGTCGATTCATCGATGGGCCGATCCGTCGCAGTCGCGATGGCGTCGATCCAGGCGGCTGTGTTGCTGGACCAGAATCGCGCCAGCTCGGTGTTCGTCGCTCTCGGGGCTCTACCACGTTCAACGCCTGTCCGGCTAACTTGCCTTCGTCTGCCTCATGCAAGTCAAGGAACTTGCGATGGGCATAAGTCATACAGCTTCAGCAGCCAGTACGGCTACCGAATTAACTGCCCTCAGCTCGGCTGAGATAGCTGCGATATTGGTATCGAGCAGACTATCTTAGGCGAATCATCGCAACAGGTTTCGTAGGAAGGCGTATTGAGCATTTTTACCGCGTAGGAAAATTCCTACGCGCCCATCTGTAATCCCTAGATCTAAATAAGATTGCTCTGATTCTTTGCTTGATAGCGCATGGCTACTATTCAAGGGCCAGGGTGGCATCCTGATGCGTATTCAAGACATACCCGTGCTTGGGAATGCGTTCGGGCAATTCAGGGAGGGCGGTTGCTAACAGAGAGGGATCTGCATCGTGCTGAAACATATCGGTGTGAGCGATCTTTGCGTAGGAATGTATGTCCAGGAGCTGTCCGGTTCTCGTGAGGAACGTCCGTTCTGGAGCAAAGGCTTCCTGATTCTGAATGAAGAGGTGCTGGAGAACGTCCTTGCCTCGGGCATTGTCGATGCCTGGATCGACCCGTCCAAGGGCGCGGACGTGCAAGCATCTACATTTGATGAAAGTCTGGTGCAGGCCGGTCAAGGTGACCAGCGACCCGCTCGTTTCTCGAGCCGACCTTGTGCAGAAGTCCCCGGGCCGCGTCCAAGGGTGGCAATGAGCGAAGAGCTGTTGAGGGCGATCAACCTTTGCTCCAGTTCCAAGGCCGCTGTCATGGAGATGTTCGGCGATCTGCGGATGGGACGGATCGTTCAACTGGATCGCGTCACGGACATGGTGGGTGAAATCTCCGATTCGCTGTTACGTCATCCGGATGCGCTGCTCAGCCTGGTGCGCCTCAAGGCTGCCGATGAATACACCTACATGCATTCCGTGGCCGTCTGTGGATTGATGATTGGTTTGGCACGTCAGCTGGATTTACCACCGCCCCTGGTCCAAGAAGCCGGGCTGGCGGGCTTGCTGCATGACGTTGGCAAGATGGCGATACCCGCGGCCATCCTGGCCAAACCATTACCACTGAATGACCACGAACATACGAAGATGCGCACCCACCCGGAGGAGGGCGCCAGGATGCTGGCGGACAGCAGGCATTTCACTTCCCGGGTGCTGGACGTTTGCCTGCATCACCATGAGAAGGTGGACGGCAGTGGCTACCCGCATAAGTTATGTGGAACCCAGATCAGCCTGTTCGCGCGCATGGCCGCCGTCTGTGATGTGTATGACGCCGTGACGTCTGACCGTCCTTATCGGGATCGCTGGGGCCCCGCCGAATCGATTCGAAAAATGGCCGGATGGATCGGGCATTTCGACCAGAAAGTGTTTCACGCCTTCGTCAAATGCATTGGCATCTATCCGGTTGGTGCCTTGGTGCGCCTTCAAAGTGACAGGTTGGCGGTGGTAATAGAGCAGCACGCCGAATCTTTGCTGACGCCCACGGTAAAGGTTTTCTACTCGGCGTTGACTCGTATCCCGTTGTCTCCCGAATGCATTGATCTGGCCTGTGGGCAGGACCGCATTGTCAGCTTTGAGTCAGAGAAGACCTGGGGTTTGAAGAATCTTGAAGCGCTCTGGGTGGGCGAGAGGCTAGGCGGCGAGCCGCGATTTGGATGACGCGGTGCGCGTCTGTGTGTTTTTACCAGCGCTAGTCGCTGGTTTTCTTTTTCTGTCGTTTTGAGTTCCTGTCGCCGTCGAGTAGGAATTGTCCTACCGCGCAGCCGCAATCCTTAGTTGTAAATCAGGATGCTCCGATAGTTTCACGGCCATCACTTGGCCATTATTTCTCCAGGCCAACAAAACCGCGCATCCCCACGGTGGATGTCTTGCACCGGATCCCATCGGATCCGCATTGAACTGGAGAGATGAAGGTGAAAGGACAGGCAATTTCCTCCCCCCTGATCTTGACGATGCTGCCCGCGGGTCTGACGGGAGTGCTCGGTTGTGTCGCGATTCTGATCACCGCGGGCTTCAGCCTGCGCAGTGCAGCCAGTTGCGTGCCTGTCTTGCTTGGCGCGTTGCTGATGGGCGTTTGGGCCCAGCGTGTATCGAGCACCCGGCAGCACGCCCAGCCAGACGACGATCAGCCACTTCACCTGGCAGCTTCGCCTGATGATGGATTGGGCGAGGTGTGCGTGCAGGTACTGCCGATCTGGAGTCACCAGATCGACGCAGCGCGCATCCTTAGCGAGGAGTCGATCCTCAAGCTCAGTCACCGCTTTGCGACGCTGTCGGGGGACATCAGTGCTTCCGCTTCCCAGGACGCGGGCCAGAGTTCGGGAGCACGGTTGCTGGAAATCCTTGAAGTTGGTCAGAGGGACCTGGATTCGATCATGGTTGCCCTGCGCGACGCGCTGTTGCGCAAGGAGTCGGAACTCAAGGAAGTAATGCTCCTTTCCGACTTCACCTCTCAATTGCAAGAGATGGCCAAGTTCGTCGGCGATATTGCCCAGCAGACCAATCTGTTGGCACTCAATGCCGCCATTGAAGCGGCCCGGGCAGGGGATGCCGGACGCGGCTTCGCGGTCGTGGCGGATGAAGTGCGCAAGCTGTCCAGCCTGTCCGGGGAGACAGGGCAGAAAATCAGTGAGACGGTCAACACCGTCAATGCTGCCATCTCACGCACTGTCGAGCTTTCTCGGCACCAGGCGCAGCAGGATTCACAAACCCTGGCTCATTCAGAGCAACTGGTGTCCCAGGTGATCGAGCACTTCCGGCACAACGCCCAGGCCATCGTCGATACCAGCAGCAGTCTTCAGCAGCAGAGCGAAAACGTTGCCACCGAGATAGCGGGGGTACTGGTCGCCCTGCAGTTCCAGGACCGGGTCGGCCAGATGCTTTCCCTGGTCAACAACGATCTTCGCAAGCTGCATGAGCATATCGCCGAACGCCAGCAACTGGCTCTCACCGGCGGTACGCCTGCCCCGATCATCGCCGATACCTGGCTTGAGCAACTGGCAAGCACCTACACCATGCCTGAACAGCATGCGATCCATCACGGCAAGCCTGTGGTGAGCAGCACTTCATCCGAGATCACTTTCTTCTAGGGAGTTTCCCCATGAGCAAAACCATCCTGATTGTCGATGACTCTGCCTCCATTCGCCAGGTGGTGAGCATCACCTTGAAAGGCGCCGGATACGAGGTCATCGAAGGTGTTGACGGTCGCGACGCCCTTACCAAGCTCGACGGACGCAAGATCCACCTGATTGTGAGTGACGTGAACATGCCGAACATGGACGGCCTCAGCTTCATCAAGGCCGCTAAACAACTGCCGGCCTACAAGTTCACGCCAGTGATCATGCTGACCACCGAAACCGGCGATGCCATGAAGCAACAGGGCCAGGCCGTCGGAGCCAAGGCCTGGATGGTCAAGCCCTTCCAGCCGGCTCAGATGCTCGGTGCCGTCTCCAAACTGATCATGCCGTAACGCCGCCCAGAGTCCCTGGAAAGGAGGTTGTCATGACGAACACCACGGCTAGTTTGCGTCGGATTCTGGTTCTCGAAGGGCCGCTGACCATCTACACCGCCGCTGAACGCAAAGACCTGTTGCTGGAGCTGTTTCCCTTGGCTCAGGAAGTCGAAATGGATCTGGGTGGCGTGGACGAAATGGATACGGCGGGGCTCCAGCTGTTGGTGCTGATCAAGCAGGAGTCACAGCGCCATGGCTCCAGCCTGTTGCTGAGCAACCCCAGCGCAGCGGTGCTCGATGCGCTGGATATGAGTGGGTTGCACAGCTTTTTCGACGCGTCGGCCCCGACCCGTCAGCAGAGAGGTTGAAACCATGAGTTCGCCTATGAATCTGGACGACGTGCTACAGACGTTCATCGCCGAAAGCCAGGAGCTTTTGCTTCTGATGGAGGATGCGCTGTTGCAGATCGAACAGGCGCCGGATGATGCCGACACCATCAACGCGCTGTTTCGCGTCGCCCATACCATCAAAGGTTCCGCTGGCCTGTTTGGCTTCACGCCGATCGTTGCCTTTACCCACGTGGCAGAAAGCGTGCTGGATCGGGTCCGTGGACATGAACTGCGGGTGGACGAGTCACTGAGTGCCTTGTTCCTCGAAGTGCGGGACCACTTGTGCACGCTGATTGAATTGCTTGCCTGCAACGGTGACCTGCAAGGCATGACCGCAGAGCATGAGCGGCAGGGCGCGGCATTGGTGGAGCGTCTTAACGGCTACCTGGAGCACCGTCACGAGCCGGTGCAGTGCGCGGCAACGGTTGAGCTGGTGCAATCGGCTTGTACCGCGCGTTGGCATCTGTCCCTGCGCCTGTGTCCCGACGTCCTGCGCAACGGCATGGATCCGCTGTCGTTGCTGCGCTACCTCAACAGCTTCGGTGAAATCAGCGCGGTCGTGTGCATCACCGATGGCATGCCGGACATCTCGAAGATGGATCCGGAAACCTGTTACCTGGGCTTTGAGCTGGGGTTTGTCAGCGATGCCGACCAGGCCACCATTGAAGGGGCCTTCGACTTCGTTCGCGAGGGCAGCCAGATCTGCGTGTTGCCGTGCAATGGCGACCTGACAGGTTTCCGGGCGTTGATTGACCGTCTCGAGGCTGAACCCGATGTCATGGTCGAGGCCTTTATAGCCTGTGGTTCCGTGACCCGTGAGGGTTGGTTGGCGAGTCCGTCCTCTGGTGAATCGACGCCAGTTGCGCCCCTTCTCGTGGCACCAGAGCATGCGGTCCACGATGACGCGCCCAAGAGCCGGGGGGCAAAAGAGGCCCGTCCGGCCGAAGGTAATCTGATTCGTGTCGACGCCGGCAAACTGGATCAATTGATCAACCTGGTGGGCGAGCTGATCATCGCTGGCGCTGGCGCCAATCTGGGGGCCATCCAGAGCGGCATCGGCGATCTGATTGAAGCGACAAGCTCGCTCTCGCGCCTTGTCGAAGAGGTGCGCGACTGTGCCCTGACCCTGCGAATGGTGCAGATCGGTGGCACATTCAACCGCTTCCAGCGGGTGGTGCGCGATGTGTCCAAGGAGCTGGGCAAGGACATCGCCTTGCAGGTACATGGCGGGGAGACCGAGCTGGACAAAACGGTGGTCGAGCGCATTGGTGATCCCCTGACTCACCTGGTGCGTAACGCCATGGACCACGGTATCGAGCCCTCGCAGCTGCGCCGTGACCGGGGTAAACCGGAGCAGGGTACGGTTCGCCTCAATGCCTATCACGAGGCAAACAGCATCGTCATTGAAGTCAGTGACGACGGTGGTGGCCTGAACAAGCAACGCATCCTGGCCAAGGCGATGGAGCGTGGCCTGGTTGCCGAAGGGCAGCAGCTGGCCGACGGCGACATTCTCAATCTGATTTTCGAGCCAGGCTTCTCCACTGCCGATCAGGTCAGCAACCTGTCCGGGCGTGGGGTGGGCATGGACGTCGTCAAACGGAACATCGTCGCCCTGCGAGGCTCGGTCGATCTGGAAAGCGAGGAGGGGGTGGGCACCACGGTGCGTATCCGCCTGCCGCTGACCCTGGCCATCATCGATGGTTTTCTGATCGGGGTGGGCAATGCCTCTTATGTCGTGCCTCTGGATATGGTCGAGGAGTGCATCGAGCTGTCGACCGACGACTGCGGCAATCAGGATTTCCTGGACCTGCGCGGCTCGGTGCTGCCAGTCCTGCGCCTGCGCGAGATGTTTGCCATCGATGAGCCCAACCATGGCCGTGAAAACATCGTGGTCGTGCATTACGCGGGAATGCGAGTGGGCCTGGTCGTCGATCAATTGCTGGGGGAGTTCCAGACAGTAATCAAGCCGTTGGGCAAGATTTTCGGTACAGCCCATGGACTGGGCGGCTTCACCATCCTGGGGAACGGAGCAGTCGCGTTGATCCTGGATATTCCAAAACTACTTGGGCAAGTCGCCAGCCGGCAGAAGCACGGTACGCCCCTCAGCCCTGAATTGACTCAATAGTTCTCCTTGGAGTACAGCATCATGACCGTTAAAAAAAATGTCTCGCTGTTGGTCGCCTCCGCTCTGTTGGGCATCCTGATCCTGGTCGGCCTCAGTCTTTATCTGATGGGCGGGGTCAGGAACACGGCCAGCTACGCGCAAGTCAATACGGTGCCCAGCCTGCAACTGCTGGAGCAAGTGGCCCTGACTCTGGCCGATAGCCACAGCCGGCAATGGCGCAGTCTGTCCGGACCTGCCGGTATTCCCCAGCAAAGCGACAAGGAATCGGTGCTCCAGGCACTGGATCGTTACCAGAAAGAGTTCGTGTCCGACGATCATGATGCGACGCTGCTCAGCGCCTTGCGCAGTGCGGTCAACGAGTACTACCGAGGTGTGGAGCGGTTCGATAACGCCCTCAAGAATGCCGCCCCGGAAGCCCGTGGTTTGCTGCTCGACCTGGAGGTGACCCGCGAAAAAGTCACTTCTGCCTTGAGTGATATGCGTCAGTACAACCTGGAGCTGGGACGCAAAAATGCAGCGGTCGCGGCTTCGACCGAACAGACCGCGGTCTACAGCATCGCTTCGATCGGTGGCGCCACCTTGCTGGCCATCGGCCTGATCGGTTTCTTCCTGGTACGCCGGCTGCTCAGCGCGTTGGGTGGTGAACCCGACGATGTTCGACTGCTGGCCGACCGGCTCGTGGCCGGGCAACTGGATGTGCGGGGCAGCGGCAATGGCCCTGAGCGTACCGGACTGTTGGGTTCCATGGACCGGCTGAGCGGGACCTTGAATCAATTGATCAGCGAAATGAATCACATGTCGGCAGAGCATGATAAAGGCGACATCGACGTGCAGATCGATGCCACACGCTTTGCTGGCAGCTATGGGCTGATGGCCCAAGGTATCAACGATATGGTCAGTGGGCACATCAGCGTGAAGAAGCAAGCCATGGCCTGCATCAAGTCGATCAGCGAAGGCGATCTGCAAGCGCCCCTGCAAGCGTTTCCCGGCAAGAAAGCCTTTATCAACGTCACCATCGAGCATCTTCGCAGCACCATCATGGCGTTGATCGAAGAGATGCGTCACATGTCGGACGAGCACGAGAAAGGCGACATTGATGTGCAGATCGACGTACAGCGATTCCAAGGCTCGTACCGTCAGATTGCCCAGGGCATCAACGACATGGTCAATGGCCACATCAGCGTGAAAAAACAGGCCATGGCTTGCATACGTTCTTTCGGCGAAGGGGACCTGTCGGCACCACTGGCCCGTTTCCCTGGCAAAAAAGCCTTTATCAACGACAACATCGAACAACTGCGCAGCAACGTCCAGGCGCTGATCGAAGACACTCAGATGCTGAGCGCCAATGCTGTGATCGGCAAGCTCGATACCCGTGCCGACAGTACTCGTCACCAAGGTGATTTCCGCCGTATCGTGGCCGGGATCAACAGTACGCTGGACTCTATCGTTGCCCCCCTCAGCGAGGCGATGGAAGTCATGGTGGCCCTGTCCAGTGGTGACCTGACCCGCAGCGTCAAAGGTGATTACCAGGGCAGCCTGCAAGACCTGAAGAATGCGGTCAACGAAACGGTGAGCAAACTTTCGCAGATCATTGGCGAGGTGCGCAGCTCCGCCGATTCGCTGTCCAGCGCTTCGGAAGAGATTTCCGCCACGGCCCAAAGCCTCAGTCAATCGGCCTCGGTACAGGCTGCGTCGGTTGAAGAAACCTCGGCGTCGATGGAACAGATGTCGGCGTCGATCTCCCAGAACACCGAAAACGCCAAAGTGACCGATGGCATGGCCGGCAAGGCGAGCAAGGAAGCGAGTGAGGGTGGACAGGCCGTCAAGGACACCGTCTCGGCCATGAAAACCATCGCCGAGAAGATCGGGATCGTTGACTCGATTGCCTATCAGACGAATCTGCTGGCGCTCAACGCGGCCATCGAAGCGGCCCGGGCCGGCGAGCACGGCAAAGGTTTCGCGGTCGTCGCCGCGGAGGTGCGCAAGCTCGCCGAACGCAGCCAGGTCGCGGCGCAGGAAATCGGCCAGGTGGCCAAGAGCAGTGTTGCCCTGGCAGAACGGGCCGGCAATCTGCTCGATGAAATCGTGCCCTCGATCACCAAGACGTCCGATCTGGTCCAGGAAATCGCCGCTGCATCTGAAGAGCAGTCCATCGGCTCGGAGCAGATCAATACCGCCATGTCGCAAATGAGTCAGATCACTCAGCAAAACGCCTCGGCTTCCGAAGAACTGGCCGCTACCGCCGAGGAAATGAGTAGCCAGGCCGAACAGTTGCAGGAGTTGATGGGCTTTTTCACCCTGCACGGTCGGGTTGCGGTTTGCGCCGTACCTCGGGCCGCCTCTTCCAGTCTGGGCGGGATGCAAAGCAGTGAGCATACCCAGGAAGGCGGTTTCATCCGCTTCGGGAGTTGAGACATGGAAGCCGCAGTCTTCAGCCATTTCGAGCATGCGCCGCAGAGTCCATGTGACAGCGAGTTCCTGCAGTTCCTGACATTCGTCTCCGCCAGGGAGGTCTATGCAATCGATACCTTGTGCGTGCGCGAGATCATCGAGTATGGCCAGGTGACAAGCGTACCGATGATGCCGGATTTCATTCGGGGGGTGATCAACCTGCGCGGTTCGGTGGTACCGGTGATCGATCTGCAGGCGCGCTTTTGCAAGGGCGCCACGCAGCAAGGTAACCGGACCTGCATCGTCATCCTGGAACTGGTTCAGGAAGGCGAGCCGCAAGTGCTGGGCATCGTAGTTGACTCGGTGAGCGAGGTGATCGAAATCGAGCTGGCCGACATCAAGGCCGCTCCGGCGATCGGGAACCGGATCCGTGAAGACTTCATTCGCGGGATGGTCAAGGTGCGCGGGGCGTTCCTGACTGTGCTTCAGATCGACCAGGTGCTGTGTGTCAGTGAAATCGCCAGTCAGTTGCACTGAGGTATAGCGCTCAGGCGTGCCTACATTGTCTTGAAAGGGAGGCTGCCGTCTACGGTGGATCCCGAGGAGTAAACCATGTCCACATCCGCCTCGCGCTTGCCGGCCCCAGGGACGACAGCGCCACAGTACCTGACCTTCAGCGTGGGCCAGGAGATGTTTGCGGTCGGTACCCTGTGTGTACGGGAAATTGTCGAATACGGTCCGATTACCCCGTTGCCGATGGCGCCGCAGAAGGTTCGCGGCATCACCAATCTGCGCGGAGCAGCCATTCCAGTACTGGACCTCGGGCTGTGTTTCGGGGGCACTCAGACCCTGGCAAATCCACGCACCTGCATCGTCATGCTGGAGGTCCACGGCAGCGGCGGCGCAGGCCTGGTGGGCATCGTCGTGGACGCCGTCAGCGAAGTGCTGGAGATCCCGGCCGAGCAGATCGAACCGGCCCCGGCGCTGCAGGGGCGCCTCAGCCCCGCATTTGTGGTGGGGATCGGCAAGCTCAGCGACCGTTTTGTCTTGTTGCTGGATATCGAGCACATGCTCAGTAGCGAAGACTGGTCGACGCTGCTCCCTTCGAACATCGACGCAGACGGGCTGAGACTATGAATGTCGTTCTCTCCGACAATGAGTTCCAGCAGTTTCGGGCGATGATCCATGAAATTGCCGGGATCAGCTTGTCCGTTGCCAAGAAACAGCTGGTCAGTGGCCGCCTGGCCAAGCGCTTGCAGTTCTTCAACCTGACCACCTATGGCAGCTATTACCGCTTGCTGATGAAGGACCGCACCGAGTTGCAAATGGCGGTGGATTTGCTGACCACCAACGAAACCTACTTTTTCCGCGAACCCAAGCATTTTGACTTTCTGCGCAATGTGGTCCTCCCCGAGCTTCGTGGGAATGGCCCGGTGCGCGTCTGGAGTGGTGCCTGTTCCACGGGAGAAGAGCCCTACACCCTGGCCATGGTGCTGGCCGACAGCCTGGGCACCCGGCCATGGGAGATCCTCGCTTCGGATATCAGTAGCCGGGTGCTGGAAAAAGCCCAAAGCGGACGTTACCCACTGGATGGTATCCGCGGCATTCCCGAGGTGCTTTTGAACAAGTACTGCCTGAGGGGCGTGGGCTGCAACAACGGCATTTTCATGGTGGATCGCGCGTTGGCGTCTCGGATTACGTTCACGTCGATCAACTTGAACAATGCGCTGCCTTCGGTGGGGCAGTTCGACGTGATCTTCCTGCGTAATGTGATGATCTATTTCGATAACCAGACCAAGTCCGAGGTGGTCAAGCGCTTGAGCAAACACCTGAGGCCTGGCGGTTACTTCATCGTGAGCCATTCAGAGAGTCTGAATGGCATCAGTGATGAATTGCAGTTGGTCAAACCTTCCATCTACCGCAAGCCGGACGCTTGAGATGGGCCGGGTGATCGAATATTTCCTGCAACCCGGTGACGTGGCGTTCGGAGAGCGCCAAACGCGCCTGTGTACCGTGCTGGGCTCCTGTGTCGCACTGGTGTTCTGGCATCCGCAACGCTTGTTGGGCGGTATGTGTCATTTCATGCTGCCTCGTCGAGGGGCGCATGGTGCGGGACATTTGAACGGCCGTTACGCGGCAGATGCGTTGGCGCTGCTGTTCGAGTGCATTCACCGCGCGGGGGCCCGGCCCGAGCAGTTCGAGGTGAGCCTTTTTGGCGGGGCTGACATGTTTCCCGGGGTAAAGCGCGGTAACGGTATCGGGATCGGCCAGCAGAATGTCGATGCCGCCAGAAGCCTGATCCAGGCCCATGGCTTGCAATGCCGGGTTTATCACGTCGGTGGCCGGGGGCATCGCCATTTGGTGTTCGATGTGGGTACCGGACGCCTTCAACTCAATCATGCCGATTCCACATTCAAAGTAATCGAATCGTCCAAGAGTAATGTCAGATGACGGATATCAAGGTGTTGATCGTTGATGATTCGGCCGTGGTGCGTCAGGTGCTGAGTGCGACCCTGAACCAGGCCAGCGGTATCCAGGTGATCGACGTTGCCGCCGATCCGGTGTACGCCATCGAGAAGATGAGCAAACAGTGGCCTGACGTCATCGTGCTGGACGTCGAGATGCCACGAATGGACGGCATTACCTTCCTGAAAAAACTGATGGCGCAAAAGCCTACGCCGGTGGTGATCTGTTCGACGCTGACCGAGAAGGGCGCCAAGACCACCTTACAGGCACTGGCGGCTGGTGCCGTCAGTATCGTCACCAAGCCACAGTCCAACCTGCGACAGTTCCTGATTGAAAGCGCGGACGACCTGGTACACGCCGTCAGGGCCGCGGCGAAGGCCAACATGCGGCGTGTAGCGGGCGCTCGGGTGCCTGTTGAGGTGCCACCCCGGCTCAGTGCCGACTCGATCCTGTCTCCCGCGAACGTGGCCATGGCCCGCACGACTGAAAACATCGTTGCCATTGGCACTTCCACCGGCGGCACGCAGGCCCTGGAACAGGTACTCCAAGGGTTGTCGCGGATATGTCCGGGCATTGTCGTGGTGCAGCACATGCCAGAGAAGTTTACCGCTGCGTTCGCCGAGCGCCTCAATCAGGTTTGCGAGATCGAGGTCCGCGAGGCGGTGCAAGGCGATCGAATCATCCCCGGACGCGCGCTGATCGCACCCGGTGGAACCCATATGCTGGTCAAGCGCAGTGGTGCCCAGTACCAGGTGGATATCGTGCAGGGGCCGCCTGTCAGTCGGCATCGACCCTCGGTGGATGTACTGTTCCGCTCGGTCGCTCGTAGCGCGGGCAGCAATGCCCTTGGCATCATCATGACGGGCATGGGGGATGATGGCGCTCGCGGCCTCAAGGAAATGCGCGATGCCGGCGCCAGGACCCTGGGCCAGGATGAAGACTCGTGTGTCGTGTATGGAATGCCACGGGAGGCCTTGAAGCTGGGAGCGGTCGAGCGCGAGCTGCCACTGGAGCAGATTGCTTCGGCCATCCTTGGCGTTCGTGCAAATCACCCCTGAGCGAGCGCCGTCGTTTCAGACCAGGCCTTCACTCAAGGCGTAACGCACCAGGTCTGTGCTGGTGGCAAAGCACATTTTCTCCATCAGCCGAGTCTTGTGGGTGCTGACGGTTTTATTGCTGATCACCAGTTGTTCGGCGATCTGGTTGACGCTCAGCCCTTGAGCCAGCATGCGCAGGATCTGGAATTCACGCGCGGTCAGGCTTTGCGAAACGTTCTCGGGCGTCACACCGCTGCTCTGAAGCGCGATCTGTTCGGCCAGTTGTGGATCGAGGTAACGTGCGCCGGTGCTCACCTTACGGATCGCGGCCAGTAGTGCTTCTGGGTCACGGTCTTTGGTCATGTATCCGGAAGCGCCGGCGCGTAGGGCACGTTGGGCAATGTGGGCTTCATTGTGCATGCTCAAGATGAGCATAGGCAGCTTGGGGTAATGGGCGTGGATACGGCCGATCAAATCCTCGCCACTTGAACCGGGCATGGTCATATCGAGCAGGAGTACATCGATCTCGGTATGGCGCAACAACTCCAGGACCTGGGCACCGTTCTCCGCTTCCGCCACCACGCAAAAGTCCTTTACCAGTGCGAACAATTGCTTGAGGCCTTCGCGCATGATCGTGTGATCGTCGGCCACCATTAAACGGATCATGAGTCTTGACTCCTTGAAACAGGGACGCGCAGTTGAATGGTGGTACCGCTGCCGATATTGCTGGATACGGTGGTGGTTCCTCCCAGGGTCAGGCCACGTTCGCGCATTCCCAGCAAACCGAGGGTCCTGGACGATTGTTCGCGCTGGTCGAAGCCTTTGCCGTTGTCGGTGATTTCCAGCGACCAGCCATGCTCGCCTTGCTCAAACGTGATATCGACCCGAGTGGCTTCGGCGTGCCGGGCGATGTTGGTCAGCGACTCCTGGGCGATGCGAAATGCGGCTGTGGCACTGGCATCGTCCAAACGGATTTTCTGCGGATGAATCTGCAGGTTGCAGTCGATGCCCCATTGCTGCTTGAACGTGTCGGTCAGCCATTCCAGTGAGGCGGCGATACCCATGTTGAGAATGGAAGGTCGCAGGCTGGTGGAAATGTTCCTGACCACCTGCACCGTCTGGTCGATCAACTGCAGCAGGCGTGCGACTTGTTCGCTGAGCTGGGGCAGTTGCTCGCCATACTGGAAGCGCAGCAGCGATGTACCCATGCGTATCGCGGTTAGATGTTGTCCGAGCTCATCGTGGATCTCTTGCGCAATCAGCTTGCGTTCCTCTTCCCGTGCACTTTCTCGACTGGACATCAATTGGCGCAGTTGCTTGTTGAGCGATGCCAGACGCAGTTCGGCCAGGCGCAGTTGGGATATATCGCGAACGACAGCCAGCACGGTGGCGATTTTTCCCTGAATGTCCTGCTCGGGAACGAGGCTGATGTGATAGACGCGTTGCAGTCGATGTTGCTCGGTGAGCACATATTCATGCTCCAGGGGCTGGCCCTTTTCCACCGCTTCGATGACTGCAGCACTGAATAATTGGCTCTGCAGGTTTTTCGGCAGAATCTCCAGCAGATCCTTGTGCAGCAAATCGATTTGCGGGCGATCCAACCAGGCTTCCAGCGCCGGATTGACGAACAGCACTTCTCCCGTGCGACTCAGTCGTGCAATACCATCCGGAGAATTCTCGACCAATGTGCCGATTTCCTGCTGCCGTGCCAGTTCGTTGCGCTGGGCTTCGCGGATATCGGTAATGTTGCGAGCAATGCAAACCAGCCGATGCAAGCGCCCATTCGAGTCGGCTACCGGTACCAGGTTGAAATGGACAACGAGTGAGCGCTGGCCGCAAGGCAGATGGGCATCCAGTTCGATGGGGGCACCCACGGCTATGCAATGCAGGCAGATCGCCTCGATGATGTTGGCGACTTCTTTTTCCACGCACTGGCCCAACGGTTGGCCGATCATGTCCGAATGACTTTTGGCGAGCATCTCGCACAGCTTTGGATTGGCTTCCAGGCAACTGAGTTGCTGGTCGGCATCCACGGCGAGCAGGCAAAGCATGTCTTGCGAATGATCGAAGACTTCACGGTAACGACGTTCGCTTTGCGCCAGGTGGCTGTGGGCGCAGCTGCGCTCCCACGCGATGGCGCCAATATGACTGGCCATTTGTGCATGCTTGCGGTCCTGCTCGCTCAGTTGGCTTTCACCGCAGACGAACAACAGGATGGCCCCCATCGTGACACCGGTCTGATTGACCACCGGCTCTACCCAGCAACCTCGATAGCCTGCCTGCAAGGCGGGCTGGCTGAAAGCGAGGTCAGGGGCATCGCTCCTTAGATCACGAATGAAATGATGGTGCTCGAACAGCTCGGGATGTCGATCAAGATCTTCGGCCAGGCAGGTTTCAATCGAGGAGGTGTCTGCGGCGTACGCGTGAAGGGGATCGTCACCGGGCACAGCCTTGAAAGCCATGGCATTACGAAAATCGGGCGTCAGGATCTCCAGGTAGGCGCTGAGCAGCGGCAGCACCTCGAGCAGCGTGTCGTTAGTGACCATCTTTTGAAAGATGGCAGAGCGTGCATTTTCGGCGCGCTCCTGCCGGCGCAACGCGCTGATATCCTGGGCCGTGACAAGCACCCCGCAAAGCTCGCCTGTTTCGTCATGCTCCGGCGTCAGGTTGCACAGGAAATCCCCGGAACGACCTGAATGCGAGTTTCTGTTTTCCAGCAGGAACGTGTTCGCTGCACCAGTTGATAACGTGAGTTTTACTTGCGTGCGAAAGTACTCGTCGAGCGGATCGGGTGTCGAGGTACGTTCCGTGATGTGCGTATTGGGAAAGCCTCGAGCGCGTTCAAGCTCGGGGTTGGCATAGATCTGTTGTCCAAGCCGGTTGTAGCGAAGGATGATGCTCTGTGAGTTTTTAGCCAGTGAAAGGTATTTCTTTTCGTTATTGAACAAAGCCTGGCGCAGGGCAAGATGTTCACTGATGTCTTCCAGCTGCGATACAAAGTAAAGCGCTTGGGCTTGGGAGTTACGGGCGATGCCTACCGTCAAGCGTGCCCACAGGGTGCTGCCGTCTTTACGAATATAGCGTTTTTCCAGGGTCAGGCTGGTGCGTTGGCCCTGGATGAGCCTGTGTAATTCGTCCTTACTGACATCTGCGTCGTCCGGATGAGTCAAGTGCTGGAAAGACGTGGCGCGAAGTTCTTCTTCGGTGTAGCCGAGCATCTGGCACAGCATTCGATTGGCAGCGATCCATTCACCGCTCATTCGCAGTAAGGCCAGGCCCGTGCCGGCGGAGTCGAATGCCAGGCGATAATCCTGTTCGGCAGGGTGAACGTGTTCGGCGCGGCGGATCTTTATCAGGTACGTGGACTGATGTGCTTGGTAGTCGAGCTTCACATTCAGTGTGTCGCCATTGGACGACATACTTTGGAAATGCCAGTTCCCCTTCAGTCGTGCATGGGTGAGGTGCTGCTCAAACGTCAGCGGCTTGAGAGAAAACAGGGAGGGCAAGGGCGCAAGGGAGGCGGCGGTCTCGCTTAGCCCTAACAATGCACTGGCGCAGTCATCCATGATGAGTAGCGCCCCATGGGCATCCAGCAACAATACACCCACATCATCCGCGTCCTGCGTGAACGGCGTTGCTACCGCCATGGCTGAATCCATTCGCCTCATCCTCTGGTAACCCGCTCTTGAGCATAGCTTAAGTCGTTGGGAACGAAATCGAGTGTTCGACTATGGTCATAAGGCTGACACAGGGTTTTTGATCGATGCTTGGTGTCCCTGCAAGGTTGCTCAGCTGGCGGACGAAAGGAGAGGGGGCCCTTGGACAGAAATCAAGGATGAGACCACAATGATGTCACTGCGATATCAATTGTGTGGCCAACGCAGCGAGCGTGCCTATGCAAGCAACTTCAAAGAAAAGGATCAGTTTACGCAGATGGATCTGGCGAGCGTTTGCCAGTACCAGCCTGTTGCCGCTCGTCTTGGTGGAAGGCGTGCTGATCACCACTTATTTCATCACCAACCAGTCCATTCGCAGTTCCCAGATCGAGTACCTGCATCAAAGCGCGACCCGAGACATACAGGTGTCGGTTCAGCAAAACGCGCTGTTGGTGCAAGGACAACTGGAGCAGATTCACCATGCGATTGGCCTTTATGCCAAGGCCACTGAACATGAACTCACCGAAAACCAGCACCCCGTGGCGGCATCGCTTTCAGTAAGTGCCGACGGTGTTCGTTACAGCGCAGCCAATGACGGGGCGTCTGCCTCGTTTTATTCGAATGTCACCCCATTGCAAAAGCAGGACCTCTACAAAGTATCTCTTCTGGCGAACCAGGATTTCATGATGAAGCAGTTGAAGGATGGGGATCCTCTGATTGCCAGCATCTATTTCAATAGTTGGGACAGCTATAACCGGATTTATCCCTGGTTCAATACGCTTGAGCAGTACCCGCATGATATGGATATCACCCAATACAACTTCTACTACTTGGCCGATGCCAAACATAACCCGGATAAAAAAGTAGTCTGGACGGATGTCTACCTGGATCCCGCCGGCCAGGGCTGGATGATGTCTGCCGTTGCGCCGGTTTACAGCGCGGATTTCCTGGAGGGCGTAGCCGGGGTCGACGTAACGGTCGATGGCATCTTGAAGCGAATAGAGCAGTTGAAGATGCCTTGGGATGGCTACCTGATGCTGGTCAACAACAAGCTCGATATCATGGCCGTACCCGAGGCGGGGCAGCGTGATTTTTCCCTGCAAGCCGTCGAGAACCAGCCCGCTGGAGAGCCTGTCGAGCGCGAGCGCTTGCAATCGCCGGATTTGAACCTCGCCCGTCATCCGGACCTCGCCAGTCTCAACAAGAACTTACCCGACCACCCAGAAGGTCTCGTTGCGCTGACATTGAATGGGCGGCCGCATCTGCTCGCCTGGAGTGCTATCCCTTCCACCGGCTGGTTCTTGCTGGCGGTGGTGGATGAAGCCGCGGTCATGCAGGAAACCAATCTGCTGGCCAGTCATTACCGCGAAGTGGGGTATCTGTTGGTCGCGGGCTTGGTTCTGTTCTATGCCTTGTTCTTCGCCTTCATGTGGTGGCGTACACGGGACCTCAGTCGCCAGTTGAGCACGCCGGTGCAAGGCGTCTCACGAATGATACGAGAGATCGGTCGGGGTAACTGGCAGCCGGCGACAACTCCTTCCGATATCACCGAACTGTCGTCAATGTCCAACCAGGCACTGGGGATGGGCAGGCAGTTGGCTCAGGCTGAGCTTATTCGCAGTTCCACGCAGCAGCGTCTTGAGTTGGTCATGGAGAGTTTTGCCGAAGGGCTTTGGGAGTACTACCCGAAACGGCAGCGTTTCATTCTCAAGGGGGCCTTGTGCCAACGCTTCGGCTTTGCTGCCAATGAAGTGCCGATGGCAACTCTGCTGGAGAACATTCCCATTGAGGATCGGCAGACCTTTACGCAGTTCCTTGAAGAGGCCAGGGGCAGTGCAAGCGTGGCGCCGGAAGTGGAGTTCCGGATCCGGGACGTGCACGGAAAACTGATCTGGATACTTTGCCGGGGCCGTACGCTGGAACCCTCCCGGCTTGATGATTCCGATGTCGTGGTCGTGGCGTGTGTCGACATCACGACACTCAAGCAGACTCAGTTGGATCTGCGAGAGAAGACCTTGGAGGCAGAAGCCGCCAGTACTGCCAAGTCCAAATTCATCTCCAGCATGAGCCATGAGTTGCGTACGCCATTAAACGCGATCTACGGGTTTGCCCAGTTGGGGCTCATGCAGTCGTCTGCCCAGGCAGCGCAGCAGACGACCAATCTGCAGGAAATCATTGAGGCCAGTGAACACCTCATGCAGTTGGTTGATGACTTGCTTGAACTCTCCAGTTTGCAGGCCGAGAAGCCCCTGCTGGACCTCAAGCCCGTGCATGTGGCAAGCCTGTTATCCAACTGCGCTGACATGGTCCAGCAGCAAGTCTCGGCGCACGGCCAGACCTTGCACATCAATGTTCCCCTGGATACATGGCATGTCTGGGCGGATAAGCGCCGTCTCAAGCAGGTCCTGATCAATCTGTTATCCAATGCAATCAAGTACAACCGGCCCGGCGGAGATATCACTCTGGGGGCTTTGGCTGTCGAGGACGGAGCCAGGCTTCGACTTTATGTAACGGATACCGGGATGGGCATTTCTCCGGCTTTGCAGGGCGAGCTTTTCAGGCCCTTCCAGCGATTGGGCAAAGAGAACTCTTCCATCCAGGGAACGGGCATTGGCTTGGCGCTGTGCCGAGACTTGGCGCTGCTGATGCACGGCACCATGGGCTTGGAAAGCAACGTCGAAGTGGGGACGACTTTCTGGATCGACCTGTGTTCGTCGGCTTTTCCTGTGCCCGGGAGCACATCCAAAGTGTCGGCGATAGCCCTGCCACGGGTCCTGCTGGTGAGTAAAAACGCCGAGGATGGTCAGGTGGCTCGAGAGGCGTTAGCCGGCGATTTCGAGTTGGAGTGGGTCAATACGTTGCCCGACGCCAGCCTCGTGCTCGACTCCACAACGGTCCGTGTTCTGATCGTCGCCACTGCGGACTCTGTGTCTGTGCTGCACACTTTTTTCAATAGCTTGCGCACCCGTATCGCAACGACTGCCATGTCGATCGTCGTGGTCCGTGCGGTTGCCGATCACGCTTCGATGGGCCACCTGGAATGCCAGGCCATCGTGTCTTCTCCCTTGGAGATGCAGAGTATTCGTAGTCTGGTATTGAGGCTCGCCATGGGGAGGGCAGATGTATGTTTTCCAAAATAAAGGCTGAAAGCAGGATCGTCATTATCGACGATGTGGCCACCAATCTGCGGCTTCTGGACTCCTGCTTGCGAGCCGTGGGCCTGAATAACATCACGACATTCAGCGATTCTGGCGAAGGACTGGACTGGCTGCTTTCGAACGCCTGGGACCTGCTGTTGCTGGACCTGGACATGCCCGCGCCCGATGGTTTTGAAATCCTTGATCGTCTCGGTACACGCGACCGCACTGAGTCACCGGTCATCATCGTAACGGCCTTGAATGATCAGCAGAACAGGCGGAAAGGACTGGAAAAGGGCGCTAACGACTTCATCTCCAAACCCATTGACCTACCCGAAGTGTTGCTCAGAGTGCGAAATTGCCTGGAGCTGGCCCAGGCGGCGAAGCTGCTGCGCGACGTCAATGCTGAACTCGAGCGCAAAGTGGAGTTACGCACGGCCCAGCTGGCTTCCAGCTACAAGGCGATCAGCAGCAGCTTGAGTCGAGCCGCCAGCTATCGCGACGACGACACGGGGCACCACATTGTCCGTATTGGCGAGTCTGCTGCGTTGTTGGCCAAGGCCATCGGCATGCCCACTCAATGGTGCGAGCTTATGAGGATGGCTGCACCGATGCACGATGTGGGAAAAATCGGCATTCAAGATGTCATTCTGCAAAAGCCTGGCGCTCTGACGCCGCAAGAACGGACGATCATGCAGGAGCATGTGCGCATTGGTTATGAAATCCTGCATGACCCAGAGGGTTCGCCGTTGACAGACCTGGCAGCGGAAATTGCCCTGTCCCATCACGAGCGGTGGGATGGCACGGGCTATCCCAAGGGATTGCGGGGTAAGGAGATCCCGTTATCCGCAAGGATTGTGGCGATATGTGATGTGTATGACGCCATAAGAATGCCTCGCGCCTATAAACAGGCTTGGGATATCGAGAGTTCGAGACGATTTATCATCGAACAAGCGGGTTCCCACTTCGATCCTTTCCTGGTGGACATCTTTTGTAATCTCTTTGACGAAGTAGATCGCTTACGCCTGGCCGATGCGCGAGAGGGCTGATTGATGTCGTTCAGGCGTCGATGGCGTGCCCGGCTCCTGGTATATCCGCGCGCTGTATCTGCTCCAGTATCAGGCTGTCGGTGATGTTCAGGTCGTCCAGCAGCAGAAACATCTTGCTCAGCACTTCGGCCATTTTCTTGTCGGTGTCGGCGAACGGCAGGTAGAACTCCGTAGAGCTGCTGCCGACGGGCACGATACACAGGTAGTTGCCGGGTTCGATATGGATGGCTGCGCTGCCCAGATGAATGCGGTAGTTCGCGCGCTGGCCGGTAATGTGCAGAAAATGCCCTTCGCATCTGACGTTTCGTAACCCCAGACCCTGAATCAACTCGCCGACCAGTTCGGCGCGTCGTTGCAGGGTTTCGTTGCTGGTGCTGTAGCCGTCTGCGGCGTGGGCCACGGAGACCAGCAGGTCGGCGTCACGCATGATTTCCGAGAACAGCAGCGGCGGTACTTGCTCAAGGGGGATGGCCTTCTGGTCGCGGTAGAACGCAATCGTGTCGAAGGTAAAGTGTTCTGTTTCCGAGAGGTAATGGCCGGTATCCAGAAAGTTGAACATGGCATGGATGCCGTGCTCTTTGCTCTCGTAGTAGATGTCCTCGACGCTTGAGGTCGACCAGTTGCGGACCTGCAGCAACCGGGCAGCTACCTTGCCTTTCAGGCGGTGGCCGGCGAATCGGTTGGACCACAAGCCAGTGTCTCGCTCGGCAGGTGTCAGCAGGTACAACTCGCGAAAGGCCTGTTTGAACGGCTGCACGCGGCGATGGGTCACCACTTCTTTCTGCCAGGCCGACAGTTGTCCAGCCATGAACAGATGAAAAGGGTGAGCAATACGCAGGTGCTTTTCAGCGATGTGTTGGCGGCCTTCAAGGTCAGTCACCGTCAGCGTCGCGCTATCGAGCCAGCCCAGCGCAGCGTCGTCGGCCTGCATGATCAGCTGTTCGAGCAGCAGGCGAACCGCGGGCATTTTCAACAGCGGCTTCAGGTCGTCCAGCGCCAGGCTTTCGCCGCTGCTCATCATCGCTTCCAGGGTGCGGCAGAAGCGGGCGATCTGTTCCTTGAGCTGGGTTTGCTGCGTTTTGAGGGCGATGAAGTCGGCGTGCTTGCGAATCGCAGGCGGTGCGCTTTTGAGCGTCTTGCCGGCTTTGCAGATGTGCAACGTAGGCGACAAGCCGTCGATTTCCAGCGTGACGTCATAGCCATCGATGGTGGCGGCTGTCACGGTGGATTCGGCGATTTCCGATTCCATGGCCCATTCCAGGCGAATCACCGAAGGGTAACCGGCGACACGCGCCAGGTTTTCCAGGCCTGCCTGCACCGCTGCGTGGGAGTTGGCCTGTCGCTGAGCGCCGTATTTACGCACCTCTTTGTGCAGTTTCTTGAGCGTCAGGTAGCGCTGGCGTACGTCGTCCGGCCCTGTGACGGGCAGCAAGCCATAGATGCGCATGGCCGGCTGTGCGTGGCGGGTCAACTTCTTTTCCAGCGCCGCTCGACCGATGCCCTGGTAGGCGTCGAGCAGTACACGGGTCTCGGGAAACGCCCAGTGCGAGGGTTCGAGTGTCGCGAGGTACTCGCGCAGGTGGTCTGGGTCGGCTTCGGCCAGGGCCTTGTCCAGCAGGTAGCGGTCCACCACGCCCACGGTTTCATCCAGCGTATTGGGCAGGTCGCTGCCCCAGCCGGACCGAGGGGCCAGGGCAATGTTCAGGTATTCACGCTGGAAGCCTTGCAGATCACTCCAGCCGAGCGCGTCGAGCACCACCCGGCTGGCTTGGCCGGCGTAGGGCAGGGCGGTGAGCAGGGTATTTCTTGAAAAGCCGGACAACGCCGCGAGCAGCTCTGGGGATTGGTTTTTGGGCAAATCCTGAAGCAGTAGGAAGTATTGGAGCACCGCAGCCGTGTAGCCGAAGCTGTCAAAGTCATCCGGCGTTATGCCCAGTCGTTCGATGACCGCCAGGGCCTGCAACAACCAACGGGTCTGATACACCTCGACCGAGCGGAAGGTGTCAGCCAGCCTCTCGGCGTTATCGGGCAATCCAGCCAGGGCGTCCTCGACGTAACGAACGGTGAAGTTTGCCAGCTCAGGCGGCACTGCAGCGGGTTCTTCAGTGGTGGTGTCACCAGGCAGGGACGACTCATCATCGATGTCTTCCGTGGCCTCGTCGTTTGAATCGTCCTCGTCGTACTCTTCATCGGTGTACCGATTCAGATCCACATCATCGCTGTCCAGCCCGGCGTCGTCCGAGTAGAACATCATGGCGCGGCCCCAGGTATTGGCTGCCCGGACGAAGCGCGGGTAATCGAGGCGGCCCGCTTCCAGCAGGCCCAGTGCGATGCGCTGGATTTCCTTGTGCACGTAGATATACGCGTCGGCGATCTTCCTTTGTTCGCCACCGGGCGCTGAAGGGGGCTGTTCGCGGTTCCAGCTGCCGTCCAGCAACCATTCGGCGAAGGTCTGCCAGGCCGGGGTGGATGGGTAATTGCTCAGGCGATTGATGCAGGCGTGAACGTCGGGGAAGGCCCAGGCCTGGTCCGGGCTTCTTCGGTAATAGGCCGGGTCATCTTCGTCAGTGGGCAAGGGATAGTCACTGTCCTCGAAGGCATATTGCAGCATGTGCTGCAGTCGCGCACCGATCTGCTCCAGTGCATAGGCATCCGGGCGAGCCGTGATCCACGCATCGCAGAGTCGATATTGCAGGCCATAGCGCTGTTGATCGCGGCGGCCCTCCAGATCGTCCCAAACGGTCGGGAACACAAAACCATCCGCCAGTGCCTTGGGCCCATCCTTGGGGTGCTGCCTGACCCAGTCACCGGCGATGCGCAGCAAGTCGATGCCGTCCCAGAAATCGGGCTCGAACTCGTCATATAGGCTGAGCTCGGGATAGTCACCCAGCGCTCTATCACAGAAGGCGCGCAGCGTAGCGAGGCGTGTGGTTTGTTCGGGCGCAGGACGGCGTGATTGCATGAGGGTATCCGGGGAAGTGAGCGACGAGGATCAACCGCCAATCAGCGGCACCAGGCGGATGAACGCGAGCGTGGAAGGGGTACTCAATTCAATGGATTCATCGAGTCTTTGCAGCATGACGCCGTTGTGCAGAACGCGGAACGCACGGGCTTCAAAACCCTTCAAGGCGCGTTCGACCTCAACGCTGACATCCAGGTCTAGAGGCGCGCTGGCCTGAGGCATGACAACCGCGCCTTCACTGGCTTGCCGAAGAACGTCCCGCTCGCTCAGGTATTGGCGGTCGAGCACTTCGCGCACCGACACTTGTGCCAGCCAGTGCTGGACCGACAGCGCGGCGATCTGTTCGGAAACGGTCAGGCGAATGAGCTCGGCGACCGTCAAGGTCAGCGAGGTCGGTATCAGGGTGACAGGCGGCAGCAAAGGCTCCTGGCGTGCGCCTTTCAGGCAATAACTATGAACCACGAACTCCATGACGCATTCCTTGCAAGCCAGGCCAGCCGGGGCGGGTGGCGCCTTAGCATAGCCCGGTCTGCAACAAACTTCATCGTGCTGCGCGCTCGTGCAGTGCCTGGCTCAGATTACTTTAGCCATCCGACGACCACTCATGAAACACAAGAGGCCCCCCATCGCGGTCAGTGCGCTCAACGCATAGAACATCGTGGGGGCCGGGGTGTGCATCAGCAGGTATCCGCAGATCACCGGGCTCAGGGCGCCACCCAGCGCCGCCAGGTTTTGCGCGCCGTAGTAGCTGCCGCGCAGTTCTTCCGGGGCCAGGGTGTCGACGAAAAGGAATTCGGCCGGGTAAATGATCATTTCACCGAGGGTGAAAACGAACATCGCCACGCACCAGCTCACCAGGCTGTCCGCCAGGCTGAAGCCGATCAGGCCAAGAATGAACAGGCTGGTGCCCGCGGCAATCCAGTAGCGCAGCTTCTCGCGATCGAGGAACCGACCGATTTGATACTGCAGCAAAATCACACTGATGGCGTTGCAGGCGAGCAGGGCGGCCATGATGTCCAGCGCGCGTTTGGAATCGTGGGTCACCAGCAGGTATTGCGACAAGTAGAGGGTGAAGCGTCCGTGCACCACCGTGCTGAGCAGGCAGCCGCAGGTGAACATGATCAGGGTACGGTCGTTTTTCAGGGTCTTGAGCGTCTTGAGAAAACTTGGCGGCTGACCAATGACCGGCGTTGGCGCGGCATCCCTGGGGATTCCGGTCATCAGGAAGATGCTGAAAAACGCGATGCCACCGGCGATCAGGAATGGCCCGATCGGATAGACACCGGCAATCACCACGCCGAGCATGGGACCGGTGGCATAGCCGATGTTGGTCAGGGTGTAGCGCAGGGAAAACGCCTTGGCGCGCTGGCCCACGGGCAGGTTTTCGCTGAGGATCGCCTTTGAGCCGATAAGGAACAACGCTGACGCGGTCTCGGTGATCACCACGGTCAGGGTGGTCAGGTAGAGGTTTTCGGCAAAGGTCAGCAGGATGAAACCGATGGCGCTGGAAAGCATCGCCAGGATCAGCAGTCGGCGCTTTTCCAGGCGGTCGATGACATAGCCACCATACAGCGCCAACAGGGTGGCGATGAACACTGCGATACCCAGCAGCAAGCCGACGTCCTGTTGGTTGAGGCCCAACTTGTTGCTCAGGAATAACGTGAGCAATGGACTGGTAATGGCGCGGCTGACCACGATTGTCAGCGAAACGATCATCAAGCGTCGAATAACGAGCGAGTAAGTGGCCACGGTGATGCAAATGTCCTTATTCAGATTTTCGGCGTTCGCCGTAATGTCCCGTCGTTGCCATCGCTGCCGTCGCGGACCAGCCAGCGATCCAGCGTGCGTACCGATTGCAGTCCTTCGATGCGCCACAGTTGCCGCAGTAATCCTTCAGCCTGTTCTCGCGACATCACCTGCATCGTCAGGCTGAAAAACTTCTCCTCGAGGGCCACATCGCTCAGCGGATTGCCTGGCGCGCCCCATGGTATTTCTACGCATAAGCTCGCCTGCCGGCCATCCACGGTGCGCAGCGTCACCACCGGCTCGCCATTCTCGGACAGGCGTGGGTCCACTTCTAGCTGAATGCGCGACAGCCATTGGGTCATGCGCGGATCGTTGCGTTGTAAATCGTCATAGGCCTGCAATCGGCAATGCCCTTGCACCAGCCGCGCGGCCAAGGCATACGGCAGGCTCATTTGCGCGGCGGCCAGGGTACTGACGTCCTGGCCGCCACACATGTTGTGGAGAAACCCGCTCAGCGCAACCTGTACGGATTCGACCTGGTCGCTCCGCACATTCAGTTGATCCAGCAGCAGGCCCAGGGCGTCGATGGCCGAATGGGTCCCACGGCAGGAGGCGTAGGGTTTGATCGAGCAGCGGGCGAGTTTCCAGACCTCGCCGAGGTCTGCATCCAGCGCTTCTGGCATCGAGGTCGTTGGGGCGAGGGTCTTTAGAAAACCACCCCAGACCTCATCGAACAACTGCGTAGGCCCGCTGATGCCCTGTTGGGCAAACCTCGCCGCCAGTAGCCCACCTTCTGCGGCGCGTCCGCTGTGCAGTTTTTTGCTTTGCGAGCCGTCGTGGATGAAGGCCCACAGCCCTCCGCTGAAACTGCCGGCAATACCCAGCGCCGCGAGGGTCTGGCGCGCATCCAGGCCCAGGATGCGCGCACTGGCTGCCGCTGCGCCGAACACCCCACAGGTCGCCGTGGAGTGCCAACCGGCGCCGTTGTGGGCCGAGTAGCCACCGCATGCTTCGAGCACCCGACGGCCGACTTCGTAGCCGATCACTACGGCGCTGATAAACTCACGACCACTCACTGGCCGCGCGAGCAGCGAAACCGCCGCCATCACCGCCGGCAGCACAACGGCACCGGAGTGATCGCAGCCGCCGGTGTCGTCCAGCTCCAGGACATGGGCGGCGACACCGTTGAGCAGCGCTGCCTGAGTCGCGCAAACCTGCAAGTCAGTGCCCCAGACCGACACTTCACCCGCTTCTCCGGCGAACGCCTTGCGTGCCTGTTCCGCGACACCGCTGTCGGCTCCGGCCAACGCTGCGCCGAATGTATCGAGAATGTGCCGCTTGGCTTGCGCCACCAGCGCAGGCGGTAGATCTTCAAAGCGCAGATCCACACAGAATTGCACCAGGCGTTGCAGACGCTCGCTCATAAAACGTAATCCCGATAATGTCGCTCGTAAACCGACGCCGGGTGATCCTCAGCGACCGGCGCGGCGGTCTCCGCCCACCACTGCGCGACCTCGGCACCCGTGGCGATCCATACGTCATCGTGCTGTTGAATTCCCTCGATCAACTCGCGTAGCACGCTTATCCGTCCCGGCGTGGCGATGATTTCCGGGTGCAGGCGAAGCACATAGCAAAGGCCAAACCGATGAAACCCGGCGAAGTCCATTTGCAGGTTGCCCAAGGTGTGGCTGTAGGACGCGATCCGTGACTGCGCCGGTGGCACCGCCGGGCTCAGGTTGAAGGCGAAGTAAGGCTCGTCCTCCAGTTCATAATGCAGGGGCAGCTCAATGACACTGAGGGCGGTCGGGTGAGCGAATGGCAGGTCATCGCCGCGCCACGACGAAGACCAGAGAATGCCCTGCTCGCTCAAGGCCTCAATGAACCCCGGCGCACCATTGCCCGCCGGAATGCGAAAACCGACCGGTCGCTGGCCGGTCAACCCGGCCAAGGCCTCACAGCCCCTGGCGATGTCATCGCTTTGCGCGGCCAGGTCCAAGGTGTCGTAGTTCTGATGACGATAACCGGCGCAGGCGATTTCATGGCCGTCGGCCAGGATCGCCTGAATGTGTTCGGGGTTTTCCTGGGCAACGATGCCGGGGACAAACCAACTGCTGCAGATCCCGAGTTCCTTGAACAGGCCGAGCAAGCGCGCCACGCCGCGTTGGCTGCCGTAGCGCCAGACCGACAAGGTCTTGTCACGCCCGGCGACTTCCGGGGCTTGGGTGAGGATGCCGTGGATGTCGTTGTAATCGACGGTCAGTACCACGGCGCAGCGATAGCCTTTCGGCCAGACAGTGGAGTCAGCCATGGTGATGCTCCTTCAGCCACCACTGGGCGACATCGCGGCAAGTGGCGAACCACACGTCGTCGCGCTGGCGCATGTGTTCGAAGAGTTTTTCCAGCAGCAAGATACGCCCCGGCTTACCGGTAATCTTGGGGTGGAACAGGGTGGTCAGGCATAAGCCTTCGTCCATCGCGCCGTCGTATTCGCGGCACCAGTTATCCAGGGTCAGCGCGTAGCTGGCGGTGCGGTCCAACCCGGAAGGGAAGTTCGGCGCGCGGGTGTAGGCGAGGGAGGCGTAGTCGTCCATTTCCCAGCGGCCAGGGATTTCCACCAACGGCGTATCGAACCCCGGCACGTTCACCAGGTACGGTCGGTCATCGCCGCGCATGCTGCTGGAGTAGCTCACGCCAGCTTGCATCAGTATGGCCGGGGTGTCGGTACGCCAGTCACCGGACGGCGTACGAAAGCCTTCGGCGCGGATGTTCAGGTGTTTCCAGAACACCTTGCGGGAGGTTTCCATCACCGCTTTTTGCTGATCCGGTGTCAGGGCGTAAAAGGATTCGTGTTTGTAGCCGTGATATGCCACCTCATGCCCGCGCTCGACAATCGCCTGGCACTGTCTCGGCCAGTTCTCTACGACCCAGGCCGGGACGAAGAAAGTCGTCGGGATGCGGAACGCGTCGAGCAGGTCGAGCAGGCGTGGGAGTGCCCGGTAAGGGCCATAGCCACCGAAACCGAAGTACTCGGGCTTGCGCCAGATCGAGCCATCGAGCATGGCGTCACCGGTCGGGCCATCGAGGTCGAAGGCCAGGGCCAGACAAGCCTTGTGCTGGTCGGGCCAGGTGGGTTGGGGTGAGGAGGACATCTGTAGTGCTCCATTGTTTATCTGTTAACACCAGACCCTTGTGGGAGCGGGCTTGCTCGCGAGGGCGTCAAGTCAGGCAACATTGACGTTGAATGACACACCGCCTTCGCGAGCAAGCCCGCTCCCACATTGGATTAGGGGAGGCCGCGCGGTTACTTCCCGGCGTTGATGGTCACAGTCTTGATCGCACCCAGTTCCAAGTCCCACTTCTTCAGGATCGCCTGGTAGCTGCCGTCATCGATCATGCTCTGCAGCGCGACCTTCACCGCGTCACTGAGCTCAGGTTTTTTCTTGCTCACGCCCAACCCGGTGTACTGCTCGGAGATCGGCAGGCCCACGGTCTTGTACATGTCCTTTTCCTGGGTCTTGAGGTAGGGCAGGGTTTCGCTGCCCTGCATGGCCGCATCGATGCGGCTCTGACGCAGTTGCGCACGGGCATCGGCCGAGCCTTCGGTGCCGATCACATTGATCGCAGGCTTGCCGGCGGCTTCACAGTTGGCCTTGCTCCACTCGGCGATTTCCGTCGGGAAATTGGTGCGGCGGCTGGTGCCGACCTTTTTGCCGCACAGGTCGACGATCTCGTTGGTGTCCTTGTTTTTCTGCAGGGTGTAGAACTGCGGACCGCTGGTGAAGTAGTCGATGAAGGTCACGCTGGCCTGACGTTCGACGGTGTCGGTCATGCCCGACAGCACCATGTCCACGCGGTCGGTGGTCAGGGCGTTGATCATTTGTTCGAAGCCGGTTTCCTGCCATTTGATCTTCACCCCCAGGCGTTCGGCCAGGGCATTGCCCAGGTCATAGTCCAGGCCGGTGAGGGTGTTGGTGGCCGGGTCCTTGAAATCCATCGGCGGGTAGTTCGGCATGATCGCTACGACGATTTCGCCCTTGGCCTTGATGCTGGCCGGAAGTTCGGCAGCGAAGGTGAAGCCGGATGCCATAACGCCTGCGAGTACTGCTGGAATAACGAAGTTCTTCATGGTCGTTCTCTTATGAGTGTTGTGAGCGCCAACGGGCGCCTAGGTTCGAACGGCAGAAATGAAGCTTTGGGTGCGAGGGTTTTGCGGACTTATTAGTATTTCTTCGGGGCTTCCAGCCTCCATGATCTGCCCGTCGTCCATGAACACCATGCGGTTGGAAACCTCGCGAGCGAAGCCCAGTTCATGGGTGACGACGATCATGGTCATGCCGGTCTGCGCAAGGTCGCGCATCACCGACAGCACCTCACCGACCAGTTCCGGGTCGAGTGCCGAAGTGGGTTCATCGAACAGCATCAGCTTGGGGCGCATGGCCAATGCCCGTGCAATGGCGACGCGTTGCTGCTGGCCACCCGAAAGCTCGATCGGATAGCTGTTGCGCTTGTCGGCCAGGCCGACGCGGGCGAGCAATTCCAGGGCTTCTTCGTTCGCCTCTTTGGGTGAACGCTTGAGCACCTGGCACGGCCCTTCGATGATGTTCTGCAGCACGGTCATGTGCGGGAACAGGTTGAAACGCTGGAACACCATGCCGGTGGACAGGCGCTGGCGGGCGATCTGCGTTTCGTTGAGTTCGTGCAGTTTGTTGCCGACGATCCGGTAACCCACCAGTTCGCCGTCGACCCACAACCCGCCCTTATCGATTTTTTCCAGCTGGTTGACGCAGCGCAGCAAGGTGCTCTTGCCCGAGCCGGACGGACCGATGATGCACAGCACTTCGCCTTGCTCGACTTCGATGTTGATGTCCTTGAGCGCGTGGTATTGGTCGTAGTACTTGTTCAGGCTCACGGCCTTGACGATGCTTCTCATGGGGGGCTCCTCAAGAACGCTTGCCGGCGCCGCGGGCGAAACGACGCTCCAGGCGACTTTGCCCAAAGGACAGGACGGTGACGGTGGCCAGGTACCAGATGCCGGCGACGATCAGCAGCTCCATCACGCGGGCGTTGGCGTAGTAAATGTTCTGCGCGTTATAGAGCAGTTCCGAGTACTGGATGACGCTCGCCAGCGAGGTCATTTTCACCATGCCGATGAACTCGTTGCCCACCGGTGGAATGATGATGCGCATCGCCTGGGGCAGGATGATTCGCCGCAGCGCTTGCAGGCGCGGCATGCCGATCGACTTGGCGGCTTCATACTGCCCGGTGTCCACCGAGAGCAGGCCGGCACGTACCACTTCGGCGGTGTAGGCGCCCTGGTTGATGCTCAAGCCAAGCAGGGCCGCCGCGAATGGGGTCATTAGGCTCACGGTGTCCAGTTCGAACAGGCCGGGAATGCCGATGGTGGGGAAGATCAGCGCCAGGTTGAACCACAACAGCAGTTGCAGAATCAGCGGCGTGCCGCGAAACAGCCAGGTGTAGGTCAGCGCCACGTAGCGCAGGATCGGGTTGGCCGACATGCGCATGATCGCGGTGATCACGCCGAAGACGATGCCCAACGCCATCGCCAGTACCGCCATGACGATGGTATTGAGCAAGCCCCACATGATCGCCTGGGAAGTCAGGAACTGGCCGATGTACGACCATTCGATCTTGCCTTCGGCGAAGGCGCGCACCAGGCCGATGATTGCGATGACGATCACCGTGGCGAAGAAGATCCGCCCGTAGTACCGCCGGGGCACATGATCGTACTGGGTGATGTCGAACTGGTTTTCCGCCAGCTTGCGCTCCGCCTGGAGTCGTTCTGCCTGTGTCTGGCTCATGGTGGTTCTCCGTACTCGGTTTCGGCGCTATCGCTGTGGGAGCGAGCGTGCTCGCGATAGCGGTGGGTCAGTCCACGTTGATGTTGAAGGTGAAACCGTAATCGCGAGCAAGCTCGCTCCCACAGGTTTGATGTGCTGCGTCAGAGGCGGAAGCCCTGATAGTCCTCGGTCCATTGCTGCTGGGCGGCGAGGGCGGTTTTCAGGCGGCCGATCTGTTCGCGCACCTGTTGTGGCGCGGTTCCGCCCCAGCCGCTGCGGGCCGCGATGGCGGCTTCGAGGGTCAGGCTTTCGCGTACTTGCGGTGTGAGGCGCGGGTCGATTTCCGCCAGCAGTGCGGGCGAGGCTTCCCACAATTCGATGTCGTGTTTCTCGCAAGCCTGGACCAATGCACCGGTGATCTCGTGAGCTTCCTTGAACGGCACGCCGCGCACCGCCAGCCAGTCGGCGACTTCAGTGGCGAGGGTGAAGCCCAGCGGTGCCTGGCGACGCAGTTCTTCGACGTTGACCGTCATGGTCGCAACCATTCCGGCCATGGCCGGCAGCACCAGCAACAGGGTATCGACGCTGTCGAGCACGCCGTTCTTGTCTTCGCTCAAGTCGCGGTTGTAGGACAGTGGCAAGGATTTGAGGGTGGCCAGCAGGCCGGTCAGGTTGCCGATCAGGCGTCCCGCCTTGCCCCGTGCCAGTTCGGCGATGTCCGGATTCTTTTTCTGCGGCATGATCGAACTGCCGGTGGCGTAGGCATCATCCAGCGCGACCCAGCGGAACTGCCGCGACGACCACAGGCAAAACTCTTCGGCCAGGCGCGAGATGTTGATGCCGAGCATGCTGGCAATGAACAGGAATTCGGCGACGTGATCGCGGCTGGCCACGGCGTCGATGGAGTTTTCGCAAACACCGCTGTAGCCCATTTCTTTTGCCGAATGCTGGGGCAGGCGAGCGATCGCCGAGCCAGCCATGGCCGCGGCACCGAGTGGCGACAGCGACGTACGCGCGTCCCAGTCCACCAGGCGCTGCACGTCGCGCAGCATTGACTGGGCGTGGGCCAGCAGGTGATGAGCAAACACGATCGGTTGGGCCTGCTGCAGGTGGGTAAAGCCGGGGCAGATGCTCTCGATGTGTTGCTCGGCCTGCGCCACCAGCGCCTGCTGCAAGCCCAGCACTTCAACGGCCAGGGTGCGGACATGGTCACGCAGGAACAGCCGCAGGTCGTTGGCGGTCTGGTCGTTGCGCGAACGACCGGCGCGCAGCTTGCCGCCCAGGGCACCGAGACGTTCGGTCAACAGGCGCTCGATGAAGGTATGGACGTCTTCGTCATCCAGGGTCGGGGCGATGCTGCCAGTGCGGTAGTCCACGCCGATGCGCTCCAGGGCGTCGAGCATGGTCAGGGTTTCCTGTTCGTTCAGCAGTCCGGCGCGCTGCAACTCCCGGGCATGGGCCTTGGAGCCGGCGAGGTCGTACGGGGTGAGCCGGAAGTAGCGCTCAGGGCAACGGGACAGGGCCGCCAAGGCTTCGGATGGGCCGCTGGTGAAGCGAGCACCCCAGAGACGGTCGGTGGTTTGGGACATTGTTGTTTTCCTCGTCGGTAACGCGAACTGAAATAGGGATTGCGGGCCGCAACGTCGCTGGAAAATAAGCGAGCGAAATCAGGCCAGGGCAGTTTTCAAGAGGGCAGTTGCAACGGAGCGAGAGCTGATCGAAGTGCCAGCTTTTAATGTTTCGAGATCAGTGGTTTGGCACTGATGTTCGGGATTTATTGGCGGTTGCCAAGGCTGGTTTTCTGTGTTCATTATTATTAGGCCAGCTGTATTTTTGTTGTTGGGCACAGATTGTTGAATAGGGCGCCAGAGGTAAATAAGCATTATGGAAACCCCACTTTCCAATTCCGGAAACCCGCCGCCGAAACCGCCGCAACGGGCACCGTTAGCCCTCAGTGGTCTGGACTTCAAACTGCTCAAGGTGTTCAAGGCCGTGGTCGAGGCAGGAGGTTTCAGTGCCGCGCAAAATGAGCTGAATGTGGGGTTGGCAGCCATCAGCAAACAGATTTCCGACCTGGAAATCCGTATCGGCATGCGCCTTTGCACACGCGGGCGAGAGGGTTTTCACCTGACGGAAGAGGGGCGTCTGGTGTATCAGGCGTCAATAGACTTATTTGCCTCGGTCGACAACTTTCGCGATCGTCTTAGTTCCGCGCAGAATGAACTTGTTGGTGATCTCGGGGTGGGGGTTATTGATAATACGATCTCCGATTCTAATTCACCCTTAGTTGCCGCACTTAAGCGTATAAACGAACAATCTCCGAAGGTCAGGTTTCAACTTAAGGCTACGCAACTCGATGAGGTTGAAAGAGGTGTCGTCGAGGGCCGATTGGTGGCGGGAATCGTGCCGATTTATCAGAAACGCGAAGAGTTCGATTACTACGCGCTATACGAAGAGCGCTCGGAGGTTTATTGCGCGCTCGGCCATCCGCTGTTCTCCATGGCGGACGCGGACATGGGGGAAAATGTGCTCAAGGATTACGAGTGCATCAACCATCGCTACGCGATTCATCGCGACAAACTGAAATTTGCCCACTACGACAGCTTTTCCGCCTCGGCAACCCAGGTGGAGGCCGTTGCACTGCTGATCAAGACGGGGCGTTTTCTGGGGTTCCTGCCCCAGCACTATGCCGCGCCGATGGTGGCGCGGGGAGAGTTTCGCGCGGTGCGCCCAGACCTGTTCTACATCGTCACGCCGTTCAGTTTGATACTGCGCCATAACATAGTACGCAGCCCCTTGGTCAAGGCATTTGCCCAGGCATTGGGCGTGGACTTGAAAGCCCCGGTTTGATTGTTTGCGGCGATAAGCACCAATGGTCCCCTGGCGGCGAATGAGGACAATTTGACCATGCTAAAAAGCCCGGCATTTACAACAATGCGCACGCCTTGCTAGTCGGCCTGTTGGTTGCGTCGATTGATTGAGTTCACAGCCGAATGCTGCCAGTCAAAGCGTGGTGAAGCCGGTTGCATCGGATTGATGAACCGGGTCATGGATGGTCTATGTGCTGGCAGTCACGAAAGCCTGAAAAAGAAATCTTCGAGCACTTAAATTAAGTGGTCGGCGAACAGCTTCATCTTGCGAAACCAGGTCGGGTAGTGATTGGTCTGGGCACTGCCCGGCCAGGGAAGAGGTCAGTAAGCGGTTTTCTTGAAGGGACGCGCGGATACACCTCGATAAAACGACAGAATGGCCAGCACCTGCACCACGACCGCGCCTGTCACGACGGCGCCGATGGCGTGATTCGAATCGGTGAAGGCGGAGCGCAGCAGGCCGAAAAACGCCGGGGCGAAGGCGTAGGTGGCCTGGCTGATCGCGACCATCAGGGCGATCACCCTGGCGGTTTGTTCACGGCTGAACTCGGCCTGGGCAATCAGTGGCGGCAAGGATGTGGCATTGCCGATGCCCGAACCGATCAGCACCACGGCTATCCAGGCCACTGTCGGGTGAAGGTCCAGGCCGAGAAGCATCAGCGTGCCCAGCACCTGGATGGCATAACCGAGGCAGGCCAGTTGTCGGCGGTTCATGCCTTGGATCATCAGGCGCGCGGCGACGTATCGCCCGCCCATCGCACTGGCAGTGGCCAGGCCCAGGGCGAATGAGGCGTCATGGGCTCCCATGCGTCCGACCAGGATCGAGTACAGGTGCGCAATCAAGCCGATCTGGGCGAACAGCCCCAGGGACATGCCGGCTGCCAGGGTGCGGAAACGTGCCGACCTGAGCGTTTGCATGGTGCTCCACGGCGTGGCGCTGGCGTTGATCGGCAGGGGTTCGGGCTGGTCTGCATTATCGGGATGTTGTCCCAGGCTTTGTGGGCTTTTATTGAAGACCAGGAAGGCGAAGGCACCGATGAGCAGCACGGCGACAACGCTGACCGCCAACGCCGCCATGGCGAAGCCGAAACGCTCGATCAGCAACACCCACAGCGGCGAAAAGATCACGCCACCCAGGCTGGCGCCGTTGTAGGCCTTGCCCAGGGCCTTGGGTCTGTCCTTGACGTACCACGCAGCGATCAGGGTGTTAACGGCGGCGGCACCCAATGTCACCCAGCCGATACCCGAACAGACGGCGCCGGCATACAGCACCCATAGCCGGTCGGCTTGAGCCCAGATGTTCACACCGATGCCCAGGACAATGCAGCCCAGCAGGGTGATGACGGGTATCCCGAAGCGTGCGTAAAGTCGTGGCAGGTTGGCGATGACAATCGTGCCGCTGAGAAAGTGCAAGGTCACGGCAGTCGAGACCTGGGCGATCGGCCAACCCGTGCGCTCCATGACCGTTTGCATATAGATCGGCGGCCCATAGAAGCCGATCCCCCAACCGATCATCGCCAGGATGAACGTGCAGGCCAGTACGGTTTTTCCAAAAAAACGGGTGTGTGTCATCGCCAGCTCCTCCAAGTTGGCTCATAGCCTATGGGCTCGACAGGTTCCTCACTTCGAGGCGCGTCGAACAATGGATGTCGAGTGAGTGATCGTCAGTCCTGCAATCTGGCTCGGAGTCTGTCGAAAAAATATTCGCATCGGATTGTCGATTTCGGCCTACGCCATTCGATTAGTCCATAGAGCCGCCAAAAGGACGGCTTGATCCATCCACTCTCAGGAGATACGAGCATGCGATTTATGGTGATCGTCAAAGCCAGTCCGGAATCGGAAGCCGGACAGATGCCCAGCGAAGAACTGTTGGCCGCCATGGGCGCCTACAATGAAGAATTGGTCAAGGCCGGAGTGATGCTCGCCGGTGAAGGCCTGCATCCCAGTGCCGAGGGCGTGCGTGTGCAGTTTTCCGGCAAGGACCGAACGGTGGTCGATGGGCCCTTCGCTCAAACCAGGGAGCTGATCGCCGGTTTCTGGATCTTCAAGGTCCAGTCATTGCAGGAGGCCATCGATTGGGTCAAGCGCTGCCCGAACCCGATGGTCAGCGACAGTGAAATCGAGATCCGCCAGATCTTCGAGCTCGAGGAGTTCGGCGAGTCCTTTACCCCGCAATTGCGCGAGCAGGAAGAACGCTTGCGGGCACAGATGTGCGCTCAATCATGAAACTGGAGACAGGAGATCCCACCATGAGAATCATCCCCTACCTGACCTTCGACGGCCGCTGCAAGGAAGCCTTTGCGTTGTACAAGCAGGTGCTGGGTGGCGAGCTGTTTTCCATGTCCTTTGCCGAGGCGCCCGAGGAAACCGGCATGCCCAAGGATCCCGACCTGATCCTGCACACTTGCCTGACCGTCGGTGCTTTCAGCCTGATGGCCTCTGACTGCCCGCCAGGCCAGCCGTACAGCAAACCGCAAGGCGTGTCGGTTTCCCTCAACGTCGACAGCGTGGAGGAGGCCGAGCGGCTGTTCAAAGGCTTGAGCGCCGGTGGCAGCGTGCACATGCCTTTGGCGAAGACCTTCTGGGCGGAACGCTTTGCCATGTTCGAAGACCGTTTCGGGATTGCCTGGATGGTCAATTGCGAGGGCAGGCAATAAGTCGAGCGCTGTCTGGGGCGCGATGCGTCGCGGCGCTCGCGACATTCCTTACCTCATGCCCATCAATTGAGGATCCTGGCGAGCACGTTCGCCAGGGTTTCCCTTCGCCATGTGAACCTTGCGCCAATACTGCGTTCACTTATTAAGTTGCCGCTTTATGTGACCCACAGGGGACCTGTCTGCCTCTGGCGGCTGCTTCCCAGTGCCGATAAGGACTTCGCATGCACCCAACCTCGTCCACATTGCCCTTGAACGCCCCTGTCGAACGCGAACTCAGCCTGCGCGCGGTCAGTACGGGAATTGTCCTGGGTATTCTGCTGACGCCGTCCAATGTCTATGCCGGATTGAAGATCGGTTGGTCGTTCAATATGTCGATCATTGCCTTGCTGGTCGGTTATGGCATCTGGCAAGGCTTGGCGAGTCGATCGGCGGGGCGGCTGCCTTGGACGCTGCACGAAAGCAACATCAACCAGACCGTGGCCTCTGCCGCTGCGTCGATCATTTCCGGTGGGTTGGTCGCGCCAATCCCGGCCTATACCTTGCTGACCGGCCAGCAGCTGGACGCCATTCCCATGGTGGCCTGGGTCTTTTCCGTGAGTTTCCTGGGGATCTGGATTGCCTGGTATCTGCGACCGTCACTGCTCAATGACAAGGCGCTGAAATTTCCCGAGGGTATGGCAACCCTGGAAACCTTGCTGCACATCTACAACCACGGCCACGAAGCCGCGACGCGTTTGAAGGTGCTGCTCAGCGCCGCGCTACTGTCCGGGGTGGCCAAGGGGGTCGACACCTTCATGTGGGCCATCCCGCGCTGGTCTCCAACTGCCCAACTGGAGCGCCTGACCTTTACCGCTGACCCTTCGCTGCTATTGGTCGGTTTCGGCGCGATCATCGGCATTCGCGTGGGCCTGACCCTGCTGCTCGGCGCCGTGCTGGCGTGGGGCGGGTTGGCGCCGTGGCTGCTGGCCCAAGGCCTGGTGCAGTTGCCGCAGGGCAGTAGCGGCCCGCAGTTCGCTGCGCTGGTGGAGTGGTTGCTCTGGCCGGGGGTGAGCCTGATGGTCTGTTCGACCCTGGCCTCATTGGCAATTCGCTTGTGGGCATTGCACAGGTCCACCAAGGCTGGCGGCGGGGCGATCTGGACGATACCCAAGGCCGGGCCTGCCACAGGTTTCGGACTGGCGATTGTCCTGGTGGTGAGCCTGCAAGTGCTGTTGTTCGGCATCAACCCGTGGATGGCCTTGTTGACCATTCCCTTGGCGATCTGCCTGGCGGCGGTGGCCGCCCGGGTGGTCGGTGCCACGGGCATCCCGCCGATCGGAGCCATCGGACAACTGTCCCAGTTGAGCTTCGGCATCGTCGCGCCGGGGCAGGTGCCGATCAACTTGATGAGTGCCAACACCGCCGGCGGTTCGGCCGGGCAATGCACCGACTTGATGAACGATTTCAAGGTAGGCCGGGCGATTGGCGCCACGCCGCGCAAACAACTGATCGCCCAGACCTTGGGGATTCTTGTCGGTAGCATCGTCGGGGTGTTGGCGTACCTGGCCCTGATCCCGGACCCGCAAGCCATGCTCCTCTCCGAAGAGTGGCCGGCCCCGGCGGTCGCGACCTGGAAGGCCGTGGCGCAAACCCTGACCCTGGGCCTGGATTCATTGTCCGCGAGCATTCGCTGGGCGATTTTCATCGGCGGTCTGGTCGGCTTGTGGTTGGGCGTGCTCGACAGCGTGCTGCCGGCGAACCGGGCCCGGTACCTGCCGAGCACGGCGGCCCTGGGCCTGGCCTTCGTCTTGCCGGCCTCGGTGTCGCTGATGATGGCCCTTGGTGCGGTGCTGACCTGGCTGGTGAGCTGTCGCTGGCCGACCCTCACAGAACGCTTCGCCATCACCGCGGCGGCGGGGTTGATTGCCGGGGAGAGCATTACCGGGGTCGGGGCGTCGCTGTGGCAGATGCTTGGCAACTGATCGTAGGCGCGATTTGCCCACGTCGGTGGCTAAGGCTGACCTGCGGTCTTGGTCGAGACAATCTTGCTGTAACCTTCTACCGGAGGCGTCTCATCGACCACCCACAAACGCTCGCTACGACACTTGAACTTCACGCCTTTGCGCGGTGCCATGCCTCTGGCCGTCTCCATGCATATTGCCTTGGAAGCAAAGGTTGGCCCTTGTTTGCGTTCCTCGACACAGCCTTCGATGCCACTGCAAATCGTCATGACAACAAAATATACAGTCATCATCTCGGTGTTGCTCCATTGAGCGATGCGATTGATACATCCTGTCGTTCAGGTCGGCGGCCTGAACGTTTTATGGGGGGGTTGCCAGCGGATGATGAGCCTCGACTTGAACCCCCAGCAATGGCGCATGGCTACCGTGTGTCGGGAAACCGTCGCTGTATTAATTTATTTTTATCTCGGTGATTTTTGTGCCAATAAGTTGGCGTCACCCGGGCTGAAGTAAACGCTTTCTGGGGGTAGGCGAAGCGAAATCTGTGGGAGCACCCTTTTACCCACAAAGGACCTGATGGCAGCAGAACCGACTATCCTTTGGGAACACTGCATTCTCGGCAAAAAGGGACGTCATGCCAGACTATGATCGCGTCACCGGCCCCAGAGCCGGCACCACATGCGGTGACCCAACCTGTTTGATCAGGCCCAGATTACTGAGTCCCTGGCTACTGGGGATGGCTTGCGTAACGGTAGCCTGTCTTTTCACGGCAACTTCCGGATACGGCCAGGACCTGCCAAGCGCAGCGGATGCCGAGAACGACAAGATCACGGTGACGCAAGCGCGAGAAGTCGTTTCCAGGGCCTCCCTCGGCGCCGTTCGTTGGAGCGGCCCAGCGTCCGGCCCGCAAGCCCAGCGGGGCAAGAGCATCGCGCTCGTCGCAGAAGATTTGCGTAATGGCGGCATTGTCGGTGTCGCGCAGGGCGCTCGGGAGGCTGCCAACGCGTTGGGCTGGACGCTGAAGATATTCGATGGCGCCGGATCATCGGCTGGGCGCGCGAAGGCCTTTTCCGATGCCCTGGCCGCCAAGCCCGACGGCCTCATTCTGTGCGGCTCCGATGCCCTTGAGAACAACTCCGCGCTGCTCCTTTTCGCCAATCGGGAGGTGCCGGTGGTCGGTTGGCACGCCGGGGTACGCCCTGGGCCGATCGACGGCACGCCAGTGGCCATGAATGTCACCACCGACCCGCTTGAAGTGGCTCGCCTCACGGCCATGGCGGCAGTGGCACAATCAAACGGACGCGCCGGCGTGGTCATCCTGACCGATTCCAAGTACAGCATTGCCGTGGCGAAAACCAAGGCCATGGAGGACGTCATCCGGGCTTGTCGAAAATGTACGCTGTTGGAGGTGCGCGATGTCGCGATCTCCGAAAGTGGCGAGAAGATGCCGGCGGTCACCAAGGAATTGCTTGGGCGCTATGGCAAGCGCTGGACCCACACGCTGGCCATCAACGACATCTATTTCGACTACTCGATTGCCTCGTTGACCAATGCGGCCATACCCAGTGACGGTCTCAGTCTGTTGTCTGCCGGTGACGGCAGCGCTTCGGCTTTCTTGCGCATACAGGCAAAAACCTACCAGACCGTTACCGTGGCTGAGCCGCTCAACCTGCATGGCTGGCAAGTGATGGATGAATTGAACCGCTTGTTCGCAGGCCAGCCGGTGAGCGGCTTCGTAGCGCCGGTGCACTTGGTCAATGCCGACAACATGGCCTTCGATGGCGGGAAAAAATTTCACTACGATCCTGACAATGGCTATCGAGACATCTATCGCCACCAATGGAATCCTTGACGTTGGACATGAATTTCCGACTTGGACGCCCGCTATTGCCGCAATCGCTGCGGGCACAGTTCACGCTGGCGTTCCTGACGCTGGCGCTGCTGATCCTGGCAGGGGGCGCCACAGCGGTCTATGCGTTGCGTACCTCGAACAGCGCCACTCGCCAGTTGACCGATGAACGACTGGTCCGCATGCAAGATGGGCAAGACATGGCGCAGCACACTTTGCTGATCGAACGCCAGACCGACCAGCTTCTGACAACCCGTTCCCCCGACATCCTGCGTTCAAGCTATGCGGCGACCGTCGAACAGCTTGAAGCCCTCGATCACCTGGTGCAGCAACTGACTGCCGCCAACAGTGGCGTGGCGATACTCGACATGCACCAGTCGAGTCAGATGTTCCGCAATACCGCCAACATCGTTGCGCAACTGCGAGAAAGCCAGCTGCAAACCGAGGTCACCTTCGAGCAGGCCCTCAAGGATCAAACCGCCCGGCTTACCGCGACCCAGGCCCGGGCCAACCTGGAACTGGCGATGTTGCTTTTCGAGCTGCCGCAAGCGGCTGACAGCGAGGCTGTGCAACGACTGCGGATCCAATATGAGGGACTGTCACGCACCGCAGGCAAGTTGCCTGACGCTGATGGGGCGATGCCCGATCTCTTCGCCCTGCGCCAGACACTCATCAATCAGAATAACGTCATGCAGCGCTTCAATGAGCAACTCAAGAGCGAAGCCGAGGGCCTGGTCGCGGTGGCCCGAGCGCAATCGAGCGCCTACACCGAAGACTATCGCCAGGCCGTGCAGCGCCTGGTCGAAGCCTCGAACCGCAGCCAGCGATGGGTGCTGATCATGTTGGGGGCCAGCCTGGTATTCGCCTGGTTCGTGACCCGGGTCTTCATGGGCCGCCATGTGCTCGTGCGCCTGAATGAAATAAGCCGGCAATTGCGCCAGGAACATGCTGACAAAACTCATCTGATGATGGCGGACCATGGCGGGGACGAGATCGGCGACATGGCGCGCGCGGTGAATCAATTCCTCGAAGATCGATTTCAATTGGAAAAAAGAACGGCGCAATTGAGTATCGCCACAGAACGGCTCGCCGTGCAAAACGACCGCTTGGAGCAAGAAGCCATTGTCCGTGCCGGACAAGGTCATGTCCTGGAAATGATCGCCAGGAGCACCGAGCTTGCAGAAGTGCTCGACAGCCTGGCTCACCTGGTCGAGTCCCAGTTGGAGGGCATGAAGGTGTCCATCCTGGTGCTGGATGAGGAGGGCAAGCACCTGCTGCACGGGGCGGCGCCCAGTTTGCCGAAATCCTATAGCCAGCTCATCGACGGGGTGGAGATCGGTCCGAACGTCGGTTCATGCGGCACCTCGGCCTATCGACGAGAACCGGTCATCGTCACGGACATCCAGCAGGATCCATTGTGGGAAGCGTACCGTTCACTCGCTGAACCCTATGGTTTTCGCGCCTGCTGGTCGACGCCGATCCTGTCCCATGAGCGAAAGGTCCTGGGTACGTTTGCCTTGTACGCCAACACCGTACGCAGCCCCAGCCCGGCCGAGACACAATTGATCGACATGGCGACACCGCTTGCCGGCATTGCGATAGAACGCCAACTGACCGAAAAGCGCATTCGCTATATGGGCGACCATGACGCACTGACCGGGCTGCCGAATCGCACCCTGCTCGAAGACCGTCTCAAGCAGGCGATGCTTTATGCCCAGCGCTACAACCGGCTGGTGACGGTGGTATTTCTCGACCTGGATAAGTTCAAACTGGTGAATGACAGCCTTGGGCACAGTGCCGGGGACGAACTGTTGAAAACCGTCGCCCAGCGCATGCTGGAATGTGTACGTCGTACCGATACCGTCGTGCGACTGGGAGGCGACGAGTTTGTGATCATCCTGTTCGACCAGCCCTCGGATCTCGACGGTGTGACGCCAGTCCTGCATAAAATCCAGGAAGCCATCCTGCGGCCGATTCAGCTCGCCGGCCATACACTCCACGTCACCTGCAGCATGGGGCTGGCCACTTACCCGGCCGACGGCAACGATACCGACACGTTGCTCAGCAATGCGGACGCCGCCATGTACCGGGCCAAGGAACTGGGGCGCAACAGTTTTCAGTTCTATACGAGCGAGATGAATAACAAGGTCCAGGGCAAGCTCGCCATGCAAGACGGGCTTCGAAGCGCACTCAACAATGATGAATTCCTGCTGTTGTACCAGCCCCAGGTGGATTTGCAGTCAGGCCGGATCATCGGCGTAGAGGCGTTGATCCGTTGGCAACACCCCGATCTGGGCATGGTGTCTCCGATCAAATTCATTCCCCAGGCCGAAGATACCGGGTTGATCGTGCCCATCGGCGACTGGGTGATTCGTACCGCTTGCAGACAGAACAAGGCGTGGCAGGACGCCGGCTGGCCGCCGATCACCGTGTCGGTGAACATCTCCGCCCGCCAGTTCATCGAAAGGGACCTGATCGACCGGGTGAAGCATGCCTTGCAAGAAAGTGGACTGGACCCGATGTACCTTGAGCTGGAATTGACCGAAAGCCTGATCATGCAGGACCTTCAGCAAGCCATCAGCAAGATGAAGGCACTGCAAGCCATGGGGATCAGTCTCTCGATCGACGACTTCGGCACCGGTTACTCCAGTCTCGCCGCATTGAAAAGCTTCCCGATCGCCAGACTCAAGATCGACCAGTCTTTCGTGCGCGATCTGCCCGACAACGAGAACGACAAGGCCATTGCCACCGCGGTGATTTCGTTGGGGCACAAACTGAACCTCAAGGTCATTGCCGAAGGTGTCGAAACCCGAGAGCAGCAAGACTTCCTGCGCGAGAATGGCTGCGATGAAATCCAGGGGTACTTTTTCAGCAAGGCGGTCAGCGCGCAGGAAATCGCTCTGTTATTGCGTGCGTCTCGCGGGCCTCAATCGAACCGCATTGCCAACCCTGACTCGGTAAGGCAACAACGCGATGTAAAACACCCAGACAGTCCGATGTCCGGGCATTAACGACTCGGTCCTTCGGTATTCTCGGGGGAGGGTATCGCCAGGCCTCAGGAAGCATCCTGCTCATAGCTGCAACCCACGTAGAGGTCGCTGTCCTTGTTTTCCGTGGAGACCACGCGCATGGTCGCGCCGTTGCCGAGGTCGCGCTGGTAGTCAACGTAGCCGTCGGTATCCAAGGTCTTTTCCAATTTCAGGGTGCTGGCGAGCTTCTGTGCATCGGCCTTCGGGTTGCTGCTTTTGGCCTGGAGAAAGAAACTGAAGCGGTCGGTCATCACCAAGGTGGTCGACGACACGCCGTGCACCGTCAGCGCCGGGGTGGCTTGCCAGGCGCCACCGCCCCACGGGCTGTGGGCTTCATCCTTGGGGAGCGTCAGTTGCTCAGTGTCAACCAGGCCATTGAACTCGCTCACTTGCTGCGCACTGGCCTGGCACTGGGCCAGGGCCTTGAACAGATCGCTGTGGCTCGGACCTGCGGCCGAGACAGAAAAGGTGGACAGGCACCCGGCCAGGGTGACGATACCAAGGGAGATTTTCATGCCGACATCCTTGTTCAGTTGAGTGACAGGTGATGGGTACCCGAGGTGAATGGCAGCCAGCATGAACGTGCTGTCCAGCTGCACACGGGCCTGTGTTGCCGGTCGCAAGCTTGCCATCGCTGAGTTGAATATGCCATCAGGATATTCCTGAGGATGGAGCGTCGAAGCAACCCATCGTGCTCATTCCTGGCTCCCGTCAGCCGGCGAGTCAATGGTTGGAGAAGGGGCGCATGCCCCTTCCTGGTGGGGTCACTTGTGCACGTAACAGCGGATGAAACTGCGGAACAGGTCCAGGCCGTTTTCAGTCAGGATGCTTTCAGGGTGGAACTGCATTCCCTCCACCGGCAGGTGACGATGGCGTACACCCATCACATAGCCGTCGTCCGTGGATCTCGAGGTGATCTGCAGGCAGTCGGGTAATGGCTGGTCGCTGATCATCAGCGAGTGATAACGGGTGGCCTGTATTGGCCGTGCCTGGGTGTGGGCATAGACGCCCTTGCCGTCGTTCTCGATCGTACTCACCTTGCCGTGCATCACGTGCGGGGCCCGGCAAACCTGGGCGCCGAAGGCCAGGCCGATGGCCTGGTGACCCAGGCACACACCCAGCAGCGGCAGGCGCCCTTGAAAGTGCTGGATCACTTGGATGTAGCCCACGTCGGCCGGATGCCCAGGCCCGGGGCCCAATACGCAGAAGTCCGGCGAGAACGCTTCGATGCGCTGGATGAGATCCGGCACGTCGTGGCGCTCGACGCGGGTTTCCAGCCCCAGTTGTTCCAGGTACTGGCTGATGATAAAGACGAAGCTGTCGTAGGCATCGATCAGGAATACTTTCACAGTGCGATCTCCTGGCCGGTCACTGCCCGATAGACGGAACCCATCTTGTACAGCGTCTCTTTCCACTCCAACTCAGGCACCGAGTCGGCCACCACCCCGGCGGATGCACGCAAGTGGTATGTGCCCTTGTCGAAGACCGTCGAGCGAATGCACAACGCGGTGTTGACGCTGCCATCGAAACCCACCAGGCCAAGGGCTCCGGCATAGATGCCCCGACGGTTGCTTTCCATCCCCTCGATCAGCTCCATCGCCCTGACCTTGGGCGCGCCGGACATGGTTCCCGCGGGGAACGATGCCTTGATCACGTCGTAGGCATCCAGGCCCGGGCGCAGCCGGCCGCGAACGTTGGACACCATGTGATAGAGGTGCGAGTACTCTTCCACCAGCATGAACTCATCGACCTCCAGCGAGCCGGCCTGGCACACCCGACCAATGTCGTTGCGACACAGATCGATGAGCATCAGGTGCTCGGCACGTTCCTTTTCCGAGTGGGTCAATTCCAGGACCAACTGAGCCGGATCGACACCGGGCTTCTTGCCGACGGTGCCGGCGATCGGGCGCATCTCTATCAAGTCGGCCTTGATCCTGACGAACAGCTCGGGACTGGCACCGATCAGGTCGATGCCGCCTACGTGGGCCAGGTACATGTAGGGGGAGGGGTTACGAAGGCGCAGGTTCTGATACACAGCGAGCGGCGAAACCTGCGAGCGGATACGAACCTCATGGCCGAGCTGGATCTGGTAGACGTCACCGGCGCGGATGTGCTCCATCGCCACTTCGACACGCTCGACGAACTGCTCCGGGGACACCGTGCGTTCTTCCTCGAACGCCTCGGGATACGATGGCGGATCCTGCGCTTCGCATGCTGGGGTTGTGCTCAGGAAGGGATAGTCCTCCAGCGTGCGGGGCGTCCAGAGGTCGTGGTTGTTGATCAGGGTTTCGACAATGCCATTGCTGTGGAAATACACCAGCGTCTGATAGACCGACAGGGCAATGAGCGGGTAGTCGCAGGTCTGTTTGGCCAGGTCGGGAAGCCGCTCGATCAGGCGAACGCAGTCGTAGGAGAAATAGCCGAAGAAGGCCAGGCTGGTGGGGGCGTAGGGCGCCGGCTGGAATGTCGCCTGGATAGCTCGGAGCAGGTTCCATGCCGCCTCACTGTCGGGCAGATGGATCGTGTATGCCGGGTCGACCTGCACGCCCGCTTGCCGCAGGCTGGCGGACAAATGCTCGCACAGGGCGGCGCAGCCTCGCAGTTGTGCCCGGCCCTCGTTGATGCACACTTCGAAAAGCGGCTCGAGCCCGATGATCGTCGCCCGGCGGTCACGGCTTGGGCCGGACAGTGATTCGAGAATGAAAACAGATTCGCGACCTAATTGTTCCAGTGCATTTGCATATATGCCAAGTGCATCCGCAGGCCGAGGTTCCTCGTGATGAAGAACATTCACGGCAATTAAATTTCTATTCATGGTTAATACCATTTTAAAGGTGCAACGATTCAGGCGCTCCATTAAGAGAGCACCACGGGAATATAAAGCGCGCAGGCACTTTAAATACGTGTTGACGGATATTCTGAATATTCGGGACGGACGCTGTTCATGTCGCGCGCATGACCAGGCTTGCAATGGATTGCAGCCAGGCGATGCGCAGGGCACAAGGCGCGAGCGTCTTCGAGTTCAGTGGGGAAAGATCAGGGCGTTGCTGGCAGGCAGCAGACAGGCTCCGGTCTTCGCTGGATTAGCGACGCCAGATATTGCTTTTGAAGATGGCCAGAATGGCCGGGGAGCAGCTATCGGGATAGCTGTGGGAGGAACTGATAGCAGAAAGGTGATAGTACATTTTAGACATCCCAGTCTTGGCTAAACACTGCGGGAATAATTGGCAGTGCGGTGAAACTACCAACGTGTCCCTTGAGCTGTCAACTGCTGTGGAAGATTTAATCTTTCATTCGTTTTGGAATGGGGCGAAAAACTATTTCCGTGTATATGTAATCGCGCGTGCTTTTTTACAAGAAATTTGTGCGAGCCCAATTGCGAGATAGCGCAGCTGGGTATTTGTAAGTTCTGGGGGCGCCGATGTGGTTGCGGGCTTCTTGGCAAAGCATGGCCGCCAAAGTCCCCTTTCTGACCTCCCATAGCCTCAACAGCCAGATGCTGCTGCCGTAACGTGCACCTGACTGCGCACGCCGAGGGAGCGTCCTGATGAATCGTAGAACCTTTATGCTCGGCACCGCGGGAGTGGGGGCATTGATGGTAGGGGCGGGGGCGTTGTTGCGGCCGAGCGATCGGGGCGGCCCTTACAACGAGTACTTCCGCACGCTGAACCAGGAGCTGAAGAGCCATGGGCCGATGCGACCGGTGATGCTGATCGACCTCGACCTGCTCGATCACAACATCAATGTGGTCATGCAATCCGTCACACGCGCCGGTAAACACTTGCGCCTGGTGGAGAAATCCCTGCCATCCCCGGGGCTGTTGGCCTACATCGCCAAACGTACCGATACCCGGCGGCTGATGTCGTTTCATCAGCCGTTCCTCAATCATGATGCAGTGACCTTTCCCGAGGCGGACATCTTGGTCGGCAAACCTTTACCGGTACGCTCGGCCGAGGTGTTTTACCAAACCCACAAGGGAACCTTCGACCCTTCCAGGCAACTGCAATGGCTGCTCGATACCCCCCAGCGACTGATGGATTACCTGGCATTGGCGCAAGGCCTGGGCATCCGGATGCGGGTCAATATCGAGCTGGATGTCGGCCTGCATCGCGGCGGTGTCGCTGACCAAACGGTGCTCGGCGAGATGCTGACACTGATCAGTGCCCATCCGCAGCATCTCGAATTCGCCGGTTTCATGGGGTATGACCCGTTTGTCGGCATGGGTGTGCCCAAGATCCTCGGTTCGTCCCAGGCGTTGTTCGACAAGGTGATGGTCATCTACAACGCTCATGTGCGCTACCTACGGGAGCGTTTCCCGGCGCTTTGGCACGAAGGGCTCACGCTCAATACCGCCGGCAGCCCCAGCTACCGCATGCATGAGCAGGAACGCTTGAGCAGCGAGGTCTCGGTGGGGACGGCGTTTCTCAAGCCGACCCATTACGACCTGCCATCGCTGGCCGAGCATGTGCCGGCGGCCTTTATCGCAACGCCAGTGCTAAAGAGTACTGGAGCTGTGAATTTTCCAGCCTTGGATGGCAAGTCCCGATTGTTCTCTTGGTGGGACCCTAATCAGCGCGCGACTTTCTTTATCTATGGCGGCAACTGGATGGCCGAGTTCGAGTCCCCCACGGGGCTTCAAAGCAACGAGCTCTATGGCCGCAGTTCCAACCAGGAAATGGTCAACGGCTCACCCGCCGTAGGGCTGAATGTGGAAGACCAGGTGTTTTTGCGGCCGACACAGACGGAATCCGTGCTGCTGCAATTTGGTGATTTGCTGGCCGTGCGCGGTGGGAAGATTGTCGAAACCTGGCCCGTGTATTGATCGGAGCGGGTAATGCCCGGAGCATGGCGGCCATCTTCAACGGCTGCCCCGCAAGAGAAACAATACCAGTGCCACCAGGCAGGCCGTCGCCTGGATCCCGCCCAGCGTCGTGACTGGCGCGAAGCTCAAGACCGAGGCCAGCCAGGTGGTCAGCGCCGCCGCACCCATGGAGAGAAACCCCAGCAGTGCGGAGGCCATGCCGGCTTCTTTGCCAAAAGGTCCCATGGTGATTGCCGTGCCCAGCGGATTGGCCAGGCCCATGCCCCACAGAAAGGTGATCATCGAGAGGGCATACCACCCAAGACCAGGCGCGGCCGGACCGACGAGAAGCAGGCCTCCGCCGGTCATGGCGCAGGCAATGCCCAGCAGTGTGATGATCCGGGCACCATGACGATGCGCCAGGCGCGGAGCCGCCATGCCGGCTGCGAACACGACGAATACCGTAGAGGCGAAATACAGGCCGGTCTGCACCGACGTCAGGCCGATACCTTTCATCAGGATGGCAGGTGCCGCCGCGAACGATGCGAACAAGCCGCTCATCAGCAGGCTCATTGAAAGGGCAGGGAGGATGAAGCGCTTATCCAGCGCCAATCGGCGATAGGCCAGGACCACGCTCTTGGCCGAGTGCGGCGCCCGGCGATCGGCGGGATGGGTTTCTCCCAGGTCACGCACATAGAAAAAGGCCAGTACAACGGCGGCCATCCCGACCAGAATGAAGACGGCACGCCAGCCGAGCGTGACGGACAGGACACTACCGGCCAACGGCGAAAAGCCAGGCGCCGCGGCAGTGGCGATCATCGTCAGCGACAGGGCGCGGGCGAGCGTTTCGCCTTCGAACAGATCCCGAGCGATGGCGCGCGACAGCACCGAGGCTGCGCATACGCCCAGCGCCTGCACGACGCGTCCGGCGATCAATACATCGAGCGTGCTGGCAAGACCGGCGATGACGGTGCCTACAACGAATACCGAGAGGCCGCCCAGCACCAGTTTCTGGCGCCCGTAGCGATCGGCCAGTGGCCCGACCACCAGTTGACCCAAGGCGAAGGTGATGAAGAAGCTGGACAGCGTCAGGCCGAGCTCGCGAGCGGTCACGCCCAGATCTTCACCGATGTCCGCAAACGCCGGAAGGATGATATTGGTGGAGAGCATACTGATCGCCGCGAGGCCGGCAAGCAGCGCCACGACTTTGCCGGTCAAGGGTTGGGTGGAGGCGTGGGGTTGCATATCGGCAATCGCCAATGAAGTCCGGGCTTCCATAACGTCATCTCCTGCGCTGGTGGATGGCGTGCCTCAACCTGAGTCTGCGGCCCGCGGCGTCGCTGGGGTGAGCATCACGCTGTAACGTCTCGTCAATAACATGATGGTCATAATATTCTGGCTAAATATGATGGTCGTAATCTGATGCGTCAAGTTAAATCTCGGGGGAATTTCGGTATAGGCGCGAGGAGCCTCTTGCGCGGATTGCGCTTATCGGATTCGCCGCAGCCTGGGAGGCGCTGCAAGAGCCATCGGGGGCTTTCAGAAGCTCATACGCATCAACTGCACACTGTCTGCCACCAGACAGTTGATCAACAAGGTTGTCCCCGTGCAGGCATTTCCACTGCCTGAATGCATGTCTAACTGTTTGTAAATAAACGAATTATTACTTGGCACGAATCGTGTTGATAGAGCAATGAGAAGCACCGGGAAGTGGTGCTGAATCTATCGAGCAGGAGTTCCCATGCCACGTGAAATTCGTTTGAATGCCTTTGAGATGAACTGTGTCGGTCACCAGTCGCCCGGTCTCTGGAGGCATCCCAAGGATCGCGCCTGGCAGTACAAGGACCTGGATTACTGGACTGACCTGGCCAAGCTGCTGGAGCGCGGCAAGTTCGACGGCATCTTCATCGCCGATGTGATCGGTATCTACGATGTGCTCGGCGGCAACGGCGATGCCGCCATCCGCCAGGCGACCCAAGTGCCGGTCAACGATCCGTTGGCGTTGATCACGCCGATGGCATTGGTGACTGAACACCTGGGTTTCGGCCTCACTGCCTCGCTGACCTTCGAACACCCTTATCCCTTCGCCCGTCGCCTGTCCACGCTGGACCATCTGACCAAGGGCCGCATCGGTTGGAACATCGTCACCTCTTACCTCGACAGCGGGGCGCGCAACCTCGGGCAGAAGGCGCTGAGCGATCACGATGCGCGTTATGACTACGCCGACGAATACCTGGAGGTGCTCTACAAGTTGTTCGAAGGCAGTTGGGAGGAGGGTGCGGTGGTGCGCGACCGTGAGCGCGGGATTTTCAGCGACCCGAGCAAGGTCCACGAGATCCGCCACCAGGGCAAGCACTTCCAGGTACCGGGTATCCACCTTTGCGAGCCGTCACCGCAACGCACGCCGGTGCTCTACCAAGCGGGGGCGTCGAGTCGTGGCAAGGACTTCGCCGCCGGGCATGCGGAATGTGTGTTCGTCGCCGCACCGTCCAAGGTGATCCTGAAAAAGACCGTGGCCGACATACGCCGGCGCGCCGCCGAAGCCGGGCGCGATCCGCGCAAGGTGTTGATCTTCAACTTGCAGACGGTGATCGTCGACGAGACCGACGCCAAGGCACAGGCCAAGTGGCGGGAACTGAAAGCCTACAGCAGCTACGAGGGCGCGCTCGCGCTGATCTCCGGCTGGACCGGCATCGACTTCGGTCAGTACCGGCCCGACCAGGTGCTCAAGCACATCCACACCAACGCCATCCAGTCGGCAGTGGAAACCTTCTCTACCGCCGACCCGGACAAGCAATGGACCGTCCAGGAACTGGCCGACTGGGTCGGCATTGGCGGGTTCGGCCCGTTGATCGTCGGCAGTGCGCAAACCGTGGCCGACGAGCTGCAAGCCTGGGTCGAGGACACGGATGTGGACGGCTTCAACCTGGCCTACGCCCTGGCCCATGAAACCTTCCACGATGTGGTTGAACTGCTGGTGCCCGAGTTGCAACGGCGCGGTGCATACAAGACCGAATACCGCCCAGGCACGCTGCGTGACAAGCTGTTCGGTGACGGTCCGCGACTGCCCGCCAACCACCCTGGCGCTGGCTATCGGGACTTGAAGCGCCTGGTCCGGCACACCAGCCTCGCTGAGCCGGTCCTGGCCGGGGAGGAGTAAGCCCATGAGTGTCTTTGAGCTCAACTCGCCACTGCCCGACGGAGTGACTGACAGCGCCCTGGTGGCCTTGCAACGCTGGGCCAGGGAGCGACCGACGCAGATCGCCCTGCGCCATCGGCGCCTAGGCGTCTGGAAGGCCTGGCGTTGGATCGATGTGCAGCGCGAGGTCGAGCGTGTCTGCGATGGCTTGCGCCAGCAAGGCTTTGCCCCTGGCGCGCGGCTGGCGCTCAGTGGCGCCTTCGAGCCGAGCCTGCTGATCCTGGCACTGGCGGCGCGTCAGTTGGGCGGGCACAGCGTGGTGATCGACCGCGACAGTCGTGGTGAGGCGCTACAACGCCAGTTACGCCTGATCCGTCCGGCGTTCGCTTTTGTCCAGCGCCGCGAAAGCGTGTCGCACTGGTTGCAGTGCGGCCTGGATGAGGATTGGCCGCTGCGGTTGTATTCGGCCCAGGTTAGCGCGGCGAGTCGTGGCCTGTGGCAGGTGCAGTCGCTGTCGGTGCTGTTCGTCACCGAGGCGCCGACAGCGCAACGCCAGGGCTGGGCCCAGGTCGCCGAGGACGCGGTGGTGTGGGTCGATGAAGGCACCGAATGGCGCGATGGCCTGGCCCACTTGTTCAGTCGCTGGCTGGAGGGCGGCGAAGGCCTGGCGTTTCCGGAAAACTGCGAGTCAGCCAGCCGCGATCGCCGCGAGATCGCCCCGACCGCCTTGCTGCTGTCCGCCGCGCGAGTCGAATCGCTGGCCGCGGAAATCGAAGCTCGCCTGCCACTTCCAGGCAGTTGGCGGCGGCGCCTGTGCGAATGGACTTTGAACGATCCACGGCGTGGCCTGCGCCGCTGGCTCAAGGCGCGGGTGCGGCACCTGCTGGGCTTTCAGCGGCTGCGTCGGATCGAGGTGCCGAGCGCGCCCGCTGACGCGGTGCTGCACGGCCCGGCGCGTCAATCGTGGTTGCAGGAGTACCTGGAGCGAGCGGCATGAGTGCGCTGCTGGAGGTGCGCAACGTGTCGCTGTCGTTCCGGGGCGTGAAAGCGATTTCCGACCTCTCGTTCAGCGTAAAGCTCGGTGAGATCTGTGCGCTGATCGGGCCGAATGGCGCGGGCAAGAGTTCGCTGCTGAACATTCTCAACGGGGTCTACCGGGCCGACGCCGGCCAATTGTTCTTCGCCGCCGAACCGTTGCGCCGCCCGCATCCACTGAAGGCGGCCAGGCTCGGCATCGGCCGGACGTTCCAGAACAATGCGCTGTTCAAGAAAATGAGTGTGGTGGACAACCTGCTCACCGGTCTGTCGCGTTTCCAACGAACGTTTTTTCTCGAACAGGCCCTGGGCTTGCCACGTGCCCGACGCGAGGCGCGGGCGTTCGCCGAGCGGGCCGAGCGGGTGCTGGAATTCCTCGAATTGCAGGCCTGGCGCGATGTCGCCGTGGGCAGCCTGGCCTACGGCCTGCAGAAACGCGTGGAGTTGGGCCGGGCGTTGATCGCGCAGCCGACCCTGCTGTTGCTCGATGAGCCGATGGCCGGCATGAACGCCGAGGAGAAACAGGACATGAGCCGCTTCATCGCCGACATCAATCGTGATCTTGGCACTACGGTGATTCTCATCGAGCACGACATCCAGGTGGTCATGGGCTTGTCCAATCATGTGGTGGTGCTGGACTACGGACGCAAGGTCGGCGATGGCTCGCCGGCCGAAGTCCAGGCCAATCCCGAGGTGATCGCTGCCTACCTGGGAGCGCCTCATTCATGAATTTCTTTCTGGAAACCCTGATCGGCGGGCTGCTGGCCGGTACCCTGTATTCGCTGGTGGCCATCGGTTTCGTGCTGATCTACAAGGCCAGCGGTGTGTTCAATTTCGCCCAGGGCGCCATGCTGTTGTTCGCCGCGCTGACCTTTGTCAGCTTGCGTGAACAAGGCCTGTCCTTTGCCCTGGCGCTGCTCCTGACGGTGTTGGTGATGATTGTCGGCGCGCTGTTGATCGAGCGCCTGGTATTGCGGCCGTTGGTCAACCGCTCGCAGATTACCTTGTTCATGGCGACCCTCGGCCTGTCGTTCATCATCGAAGGCCTGGCCCAAGGACTGATGGGTGCCCAGGTGCGCGCGCTGGACCTGGGCATCGAGGACGTTCCGCTGTTCGTCGGCGAGATCATGGTCAGCCAGTTCGACCTGATCGCCGCTGGGGTGTCCGCGCTGACGGTGGCGGTGCTGGCCGTGCTGTTCAACAAGACCCGCATCGGTGTCGCCCTGCGCGCCGTGGCCGACGATACTCGCGCGGCACTGTCGCTGGGCATCAACCTCAACCGCATCTGGCAGATCGTCTGGGCCGTGGCCGGGATGGTCGGGCTGGTCGCCGGGCTGCTCTGGGGCGCGCGCCAGGGCGTGCAGTTCTCGCTCTCGCTGGTGGTGCTCAAGGCGCTGCCGGTGCTGATCATCGGCGGTTTCACCTCGATCGGCGGGGCCATCGTCGGCGGTCTGATCGTCGGGGCCGCCGAGAACCTCGCCGAGGCTTACATCGGCCCGCTGATCGGCGGAGGCATCACGCCCTGGTTCGCCTACTTCCTCGCCTTGATCTTCCTCTACATCCGTCCGTCCGGCCTGTTCGGCGACCGGATCATTGAACGGGTATGACGCCATGACCGCTACTGTTCCGCGCCTGACTGCCAGTTTCGACGAAGCACCGCTGACCCTGGTGCGCCGGCGCTGGCGACCGGGCCTGCTGCTGTTGCTGCTGGTGGCCTTTGTCGGCCTGCCGTGGCTGGGCAACGACTATTGGCTCAATGCGATCCTGATTCCTTTCCTGGTGCTGTCGCTGGCCGGCCTGGGGCTGAATCTGCTGACCGGCTACACCGGGCAAACGTCAGTCGGCGCCGCCGGCTTCATGGCGGTGGGGGCGTTCGCCACCTATGGCCTGCTGCTGCGCGTACCCGGATTGCCGTTGCCACTGGCGCTGACAGGCGGTGGTTTGATCGCCGGGCTGGTGGGGTTGCTGTTCGGCATCCCCAGTTCGCGGATCAAGGGCTTCTACCTGATGGTCACCACGCTGGCCGCACAGTTCTTCCTGGAGTGGGTGTTCGCCAAGTTCCCTTGGTTCTACAACTACGCCTCGTCCGGCACTATCAGCGCGCCACGCCTGGAGCTGTTCGGCCATGACCTGAGCGCACCGGTCGGTCGCTACCTGTTGACCCTCAGTTGCGTGGTGCTGCTGACCTGGGTGGCGGTCAACCTGGTGCGCAGCCAGGTCGGCCGCAACTGGATGGCGATTCGTGACATGGACACCGCTGCGGCGGTGATCGGGATTGCCGTGGAGCGCGACAAGCGCATGGCCTTTGCCGTCAGTTCGTTCTATTTGGGGATCGCCGGAGCGCTCTGGGCGTTCGCCTACCTGGGCACGGCCAGTGCCGGCAGCTTCGATATCAATCGCTCGTTCCAGATTCTGTTCATCATCATTATCGGCGGCATGGGCAGCATTGTCGGCAGCTTCATCGGCGCGGCCTTCATCAGCCTGGTGCCGATCCTGCTCAGTCATGCCGGGCAATGGTTGTTCAACGGCAATGTCGATGCCGGGCAACTGCAGAACCTGCAGAAAGTGCTCTTCGGCGCCTTGATCATCTGGTTCCTGATCAAGGAGCCGGAAGGGCTGGCCCGCCTGCTCGGTGACCTGCGCGAACGCGTCAGGGTCTGGCCGCTGCGGTTCTGAACGCCGACCCACGCTCCAACAGACCTTGACCCGGCCCAGGGAAAGGAGGTTTCCAACACTGCACAAGAAGTACAGACCATGCGTAGAACCTTGCCTCGCCTCCTGTTCGCCAGCCTCTTCGTGGCTGGCGTCCAGGCCCTGCTGCCGACCATCACCCAGGCCGCCAGCAACCAGCAATTCATCCCCATGGCCACTTATCGGGTCGGTGCCTATGCCTCCAGCGGCATCCCCTGGTGGGCGGGGGAAATCGACTATTTCCGTTACATCAACGAAGTGGAAGGCGGCATCAACGGCGTCAAGCTGGTCTGGCAGGAATGCGAGACCGAGTGGAACGTCGACCGCATCGTCGAGTGCTATGAGCGCTACAAGGACGGGCTCGACGGCGCGCCGACAGCGTTCTTTTTCACTCACAGCACGCCGGGCTCCTATGCGCTGATGGAGAAAGGCGCGGCGGACCGGATCCCGCTGATCGACGGCGCTGGCGGGCGTACCGAATCCACCGATGGCAGCGTGTTTCCCTATGCCTTCCCGCTACTGCTCAATTACTACGGCCAGGCCTCGGTGGGCATCAACTACATCGCCGAGCGCGAGGGCGGTTTCGACAAGCTCAAGGGCAAGAAGATCGTCACCGTCTACCACGACTCCGCCTATGGCCGGGAAACCCAGGCGCCGATGACCCTGCTGGCGCAGAAGTACGGTTTCGAGAACATCCAGATTCCGGTGGCCGATCCCGGCAATGAACAGTCCGGGCAATGGCGCCAGGTGCGGCAGATCAAGCCGGACTGGGTGTTCCTGCGGACCTGGGGCGTCTCCACCCCGGTGGGGATCAAGACCGCCGCAAGGTTCGGCATCCCGGTAGACCGCATCATTGGCGATGTCTGGGCCGGCTCCGAGGCCGACGTGATCCCGGCGGGCCCTGCCGCCAAGGGCTACCAGGCCCTTGCGCCGTTTCCGGGCGGTGACGGTTTCGAGATCCACAAGCGCTTGCGCCAGTCGATCCTCGACACCGGCAAGAGCGACCTCAAGGATCGCAGCTACTTCGGCAAGGTCTACTACAACATCGGTCTGATCAATGCAGCCATTGCGGTTGAAGCGCTGCGCACGGCCCAGGCCAAGTTCGGCAATCGCCCCCTCAACGGCGAGGAAGCGCGCTGGGGCTTCGAACACCTGGACATCGATGCCGCGCGGCTCAAGGCCAGCGGTTTTGAAGGCCTGCTACCACCGCTGAAACTGTCCTGCTCCGACCATGAGGGCGGCGGCGCGGCGCGCGTGCAGCAGTGGGACGGTGAGAAGTGGGTGCTGGTGACCGACTGGGTCCAGGCCGACCGCGCCACGTTGCGCCCATTGATCGAAGCCAAGTCTGCCGCCTATGCGAAGGAAAAGGGCATCACCGCGCGTGATTGCGCCCGCGAACAATGAGCCACCGTCGATAACTGTCGTCCGGCGGCCATGGCGCGGTCGGGCACTCAAGCCGAGAAAAAATCATGCATGCAACCCTTAAACGCAGTTTCGCCGTCGTTGGCCTGGCGCTCAGCGCCTGCGCGGTGCTGGTACCGGTCGCCCAGGCAGCCAACGAACAGTTCTTCCCCCTGGCCACCTACCGGGTCGGCGCCTATGCCTCCAGCGGCATTCCAGTCTGGGCCGGAATGATCGACTACCTGCGTTACATCAATGAGGTGGAAGGCGGGATCAATGGCGTCAAGCTGGTCTGGCAGGAATGCGAGACCGAATGGACGGCGGAGAAGGGCATCGAATGCTACGAGCGCTTCAAGAACGGCCTCAATGGCGCGCCGGTGGCGGTCTACCAGCCGAATGGAGCGCCGGCGGCCTACGCCCTTGCGGACAAGGCCGCCGCCGACAGAATTCCCTTGATCACCCTCGGCTATGGCCGCACCGAAGCCACCGACGGCAGGGTGTTTCCCTATAACTTCCCGGCCATGCTGACGTTCTACAGCGAGGCCTCGGCGTTCATCAACTATGTGGCCGAGCGCGAGGGCGGACTGGACAAGCTCAAGGGCAAGAAGATCGCCACCGTCTACCACGACTCCGCCTACGGCCGGGAAACCCAGGGGCCACTGGCGCTGCTGGCGCAGAAATACGGCTTCGAGAACATCCAGATCGCGGTGGCCGACCCAGGTAATGAGCAGGCCGGGCAGTGGCGCCAGGTGCGGCAGCTCAAGCCGGATTGGGTGTTCCTGCGGACCTGGGGCGTGTCCACGCCGGTGGCGATCAAGACCGCCGCAAGGTTCGGCTACCCGGTGGAGCGCATCGTCGGCGACATCTGGGCCAGTTCCAACGAAGACGTGCTGCCGGCCGGCGAGGCAGGCAAGGGCTACCTGGCACTGACGCCCTATCCGGGCGGCGCCGACTTCGATATTCACCAGCGCCTGCGCCAGTACATCCTCGATACCGGCAAGAGCGACCTCAAGGATCCGAAGAGCTTCGGCAGCGTCTACTACAACTCTGGCCTGGTGAACGCCGCCATTGCCGTCGAGGCGATCCGCACCGGGCAGAAGCATTTCGGCAATCGTCCGCTCAACGGAGAGGAAGGTCGATGGGGCCTGGAGCACCTCGACCTCAACGATGCACGCCTCAAGGAAATCGGTTTTCTTGGGCTGATGCAGCCGCTGAAGCTGTCCTGCAGCGACCACGAGGGCGGTGGCGCGGCGAAGGTGCAGCAATGGGACGGCCAGCAGTGGAACCTGATCACCGATTGGGTCCAGGCCGACCGCGTGACGTTGCGGCCACTGATCGATGCCAAGGCCGCCGAGTACGCGAAAGAGAAGGGTGTGACCGCCCGCGATTGCGCGGCGCAATAGCCATGCGCATGGCTCGGAAAATCGAAACGCAACCGGGCGCGACCGCGCCCAAGGAGTAGGGAATCATGACCAACGCGGCCCTTGCCGGCACCGAAAACAGTGAGTTGCTGGCGGTGCAAGACATCGAAGTGATCTACGACGGCGCGATCCTCGCCGTGGCCGGGGTTTCCCTGCGGGTCGGACAGGGTGACATCGTCGCCCTGCTCGGCGCCAACGGGGCCGGCAAGAGCACCACGCTCAAGGCCATCTCCGGGTTGGTCCAGGCCGATCGGGCGCAAGTCAGCCGTGGACGGATTGTCTTCCAGGGACAGGACACCGCCGGGGTTGCGGCCAATCTGCTGGCGCGCCAGGGCATCGTCCATGTGCTGGAGGGACGACATGTGTTCGCCCACCTGACTGTCGAGGATAACCTGCGCAGCGGTGGTTTCCTGCGCAAGCCGACACGACGGGAGCTGGAGCAGGATCTGGAGCGTATCTACGCCTGGTTCCCGCGTTTGAAGACCAAACGCAAGACCCAGGCCGGGCTGACCTCGGGCGGCGAGCAGCAGATGCTTGCCCTTGGCCGGGCACTGATGACCAAGCCTCGACTGGTGCTGCTCGATGAACCCTCGATGGGGCTGGCGCCGCTCCTCGTCGAGGAAATTTTCGCCATCGTCGCGCAGCTCAACGCCCAGGAGGGCATGAGCTTTCTGGTGGCCGAGCAGAACATCAATGTCGCCCTGCGCCATGCCAGCTACGCCTACATCCTGGAGAACGGGCGGGTGGTGGGTGAGGGCGACGCCACGGAGCTGGCGGCGCGGGAAGACATCCAGCATTTCTACCTGGGTGGCAAGGCTCGTTGATGGGGCGTGGCGCAACTGTTCGCTGGGCAACAGTCCATCGACAGTTTGCCGCTCCCGAGGCTTTCAAATGTACCCGGATATTTCTTCAACCTATTGAATATAAAGCGTTTTAAAGGTTGGTACGGGCTGTGCTTTAGCTCTGGGTGAACCCGTTATGCATGGAGTAGCACATGACCGACTCACCGTCTTTCGATCAGCCTGGGCAGGCGCGTCCGGCGCCACGCAGTCCGGCCCACATCATCCGTAGTGACGCCGAGGCCATCGAGGTGGCACAGCGCCTGGCCGAGGATTTCGCCCGCGAGGCTGCCCTGCGCGATCGCGAGCGGCGCCTGCCCTGGGAAGAACTCGAACGCTTTTCCGCGAGCGGGTTGTGGGCGATCCGCGTGCCGAAGGCCTACGGTGGCGCCGAGGTGTCCTATGCCACCCTCAGTGAAGTGATCGCGATCATTTCCGCTGCCGATCCGTCTCTCGGCCAGTTGCCGCAGAACCACTTCGGCGTGCTCAGCAACCTCAGCCTGACCGGCAGCGAGGAGCAGAAGCGCCGCTACTACGCCAAGGTGTTGCAGGGTTATCGCTTCGGCAACGCCTTTTCCGAGGCACGCAGCCAGTACGTCACCACCTTCCAGACGCAGATCCGCTTCGATGGCGATACCGCCGTACTCAACGGTGAGAAGGCCTACTGCACCGGTGCGCTGTTCGCCCACATCGTGCCGGTCGCCGGGGTGGATGAGGTGGGGCACGTCCATATCGCCCTCGTTCCGCGCGATGCCGCAGGCCTGACAGTGATCGACAGTTGGGACGGTTTCGGCCAACGCATCACCGCCAGCGGCCAGGTGCGCATCGAAGGCGTGCGGGTGCCGGCGAGCGACGTGGTGCCGGCCTGGAAGGCCTATGACCAGCCCACCTCCGACGGCCCGATCTCGCAAATCATCCAGGCTGCGGTGGACACCGGCATTGCCCGTGGCGCTTTCGCCGAAACCTTGCGCGTGGCACGCCAGGCGCGTCCATGGGTGGACAGCGGGCTGCAACACGGCTGGCAGGACCCGCTTGGCCAAGCACTGATCGGTGAGCTGGCCTGGCGCCTGCAAGCGGCCGAAGCGATCCTGCGGCGCGCGGCGCACGCGGTCGACCGTGCTGTCGCCGAGCCCAGCGAGGAACGGGTTGCCGAAGCCTCGGTGATCGTCGGCCAGGCCAAGGTGCTGTCCACCGAGATTTCCCTGGAGGCTTCCAGCCGCCTGCTGGAGTTGGGTGGCACTCGCAGCGTCTCGGCCAGCCAGGGGCTGGATCGGTTCTGGCGCAATGCGCGGACTCATACCCTGCACGATCCGGTGCGTTGGAAATATCACTTGGTCGGCAATCAGCTTCTCAACGGCATCAAGCCGCAACGTCATTCCTGGAACTGAGGTATCGCGCATGTCCAACTTACATTCCCAAGGCCGCAGCGACCTGGCCCATGCCCGTCATGTCGAGGCGGCGTTGCTCGACTATCTGCGGGCGCAGAGTGCCCGTCATGAAGCCCTGGTGATCGCCGCGGTCGGTGAACTGCGCATTCGCATCGACGCTGCCGATGCCTTGCTGGAGTCCGCTGACGAGTCCCAGTCGGCCGCCATCGCTTTTCGCCTGGCCGCCGCCGAAGCGGCGCGCTTGAGCGGTCATGTGTATTTCGAGCTGGCCGGGCGCAACCTGCCGCGGCCCTTGCCGGACAATCCCGAGCCGGCATTGCTGACCCAGCGTCGACTGCTTGGCGACCATTTCCTCAACGGCGCTGCATTGGCCGACGGACACGGAGAAAGGCTGGGTAGATGAATGGATCCGGGGAGTGCTGGAGCGCTCCCCGGGTTTCCTGCGGCTGGGTTTGAACCGCAGGAAATGCTGCGCGAGAAATAGAATCGACGTCGGCTCAGGCCAGCCCTAACACCCTGCGCGCGTTACCGTGGAAGAATTTCTCCAGCACCTCGTCCTTGAGCCCCAGTTGCAGGGCATCTTCGATGCTTTGGCGGATCGGGCGGAACGTGTAGGAAGAGCCGAACAACAACTGCTCGGCCAGATAGCCGTTGGCGGCCTGCACGTAACCCTCGCTGCCCGGTTGGAACAGGTACATGTCCGGCACCAGGTGAATGTTTTCAAAGCGGAACGCAACGCCGAGGGCCTGCTGCACGTTGGGCCAGTAGCCGTGGTAGACGACAATCGTCAGGTCCGGGAACGCCCGAGCCACCGCAGCCAGGCGTGCCGGGTCGTTGTAGCTCGGGTCCGGTGTGGTCGGCCCGCTCATCAGGAACAGCGGGATACCGCGCTTTTGCAGGTGTTCGTAGATCGGCCAGTACAGTGCGTCGTCGGGGTGCCGGGCCGGCTCGGCGAAACCCGGCTCGAGGTCGATGCCGGCCAGGCCCAACTGGTCGATCGCCCGGTCGATTTCTGCCAGGGCGCCTTCGATGCCTTGCAGCACCGGTTCTATCGAGCCGATGCCGATCAGCTCGTCGTGGCCATGAACGATTTCGTGGATGCGTTCGTTCGGCAGATGCTGCCCCGGGGTGTGGCGGCCGACCACCACGGCCTTGTCCAGGCCGGCATCCCTTACTTCAGCGAGAAAACCCTCCGGGGTCAGCGAACGCTCGAAGTGAATGTCCGGGCCGCGGGTGCCGACGCGTCGATTGAGCCAGCGCGCCACGGCGTGTTCGGGCGAGCCCGGTACACCGCCGAAGAACGGGTGCAGGTAGGCCGGGCGGCAACGCAGGTCGATGACTTTCATGCGACTTTCTCCTTGCCGGCGCGAACGTCGAAGGCTCCACCGGTGAAGGCGCCTTCGACGGTGACCTTGCCCTTGCCCGGCAACAATGGGAACACCAGTTCGGCGAAGCGATAGGCTTCTTCCAGGTGCGGGTAGCCCGAGAGTACGAAGCTGTCGACACCCAGTTCGGCGTATTCGAGCAGGCGTGCGGCGACGGTTTGTGGGTCGCCCACCAATGCGGTGCCGGCACCGCCGCGTACCAGGCCGACACCGGCCCACAGGTTGGGGGCCACTTCCAGTTTGTTGCGGTCGCCGCCGTGCAACGCGGCCATGCGCCGCTGGCCTTCGGAATCCATCTTGCCGTAGTTGGCCTGGGCCGCAGCGATGGTGGCATCGTCCAGGTGACTGATCAGCTCGTCGGCCGCGGCCCAGGCGGCCTCGTTGGTTTCCCGCACGATCACATGCAGGCGCACGCCGAAGCGCACGCAGCGTCCATGCCTGGCGGCACGGGCGCGCACGTCGGCAATTTTCTCGGCCACGGCAGCTGGCGGCTCGCCCCAGGTCAGGTAGGCGTCCACATGCTTGGCCGCCAATTCGTGGGCGGCCTCTGATGAACCACCGAAGTACAGCGGCGGGTGCGGTTGCTGCACGGGGGCGAAGAAGTTCTGGGCGCCACGGACCCTCAGGTGCTTGCCGTCGAAGTCGACAGTCTCGCCTTGAAGCAGGCGCCGCCAGATGGTCAGGAACTCGTCGGAGGCGTCATAACGCTCGTCGTGCGTGAGGAACACACCGTCGGCTTCCAGTTCGGTGGCATCGCCGCCCGGGACGACGTTGAGCAGCAGGCGACCACCGCTGGCCTGATCCAGGCTGGCGGCCTGGCGCGCCGAGGCCGTGGGGTTACCCAGCGAGGTGCGCAGCGCCACCAGCAGCTTGATCCGTTGGGTCACCGGAACCAGGCTGGCAGCGGTCACCCAGGGATCCAGGCAACTGGCCCCGGTGGGGATCAGCAGGCCATCGTAGCCGAGCTGATCGGCGGCCACGGCGATCTGGCGCATATAAGCGTTGGTCGCCGGCCGGCCGCTGCCGGAATGGCCCAGGTAGCGGGTGTCGCCAGAGGTGGGAAGGAACCAGAAAATATCCAGGCTCATGAAGTTTGATCCTTGTGCGGTTGAGAGTATGAAAAGGCGCATGGCGCCCTTGCTGTATCGCAACGCTTGGCGTATCGGGGCTTTGTCGGCCGGGCCGCATTGCCTGTTTTTATCGTGATCAGATCGACAGTTGCAGGGCTCGGTCCGGGCGTGTGTGGGTGTCCGGGCGGCGTCGGTTGACCACCAGCTCGCCAATGGCGATCAGTCGCGCCCGCGTGACGTTGCGACTCAGGCCCAGCAGGCTGGCGGTGCGCACCTGGTTGCAGTGGCAGAAGCGGTAGGCGGCGCGCAGCAGGCTGTCTTCGACCTTCTCGTGGAGGCCGCCGGCCTGTTCTTCGAACAACCGGTGGAAGGTGCGCAGCAGTTGTTCGTCGGCGCTCTCGCCGTGGGTGGCCTGGGGTTGCTCCTGGCGCTCGATGCGCAGGGACGACAAGCGCAAGTCGTCCTCCTCCACCAGGCCGTTGCGGCACACCAGCAGGGTGTGGTGGATGACGTTTTCCAGTTCGCGGATGTTGCCCGGCCAGCTGTAGTCCACCAGTTTGCGTTCGGCTTGCGAAGTCAGGCGCACCTCGCCATAGCCCAGGCGATTGCAGTAGGTCTTGATGAAGTGACGGGTCAGCGGCAGGATGTCGCCCGGTCGCTCACGCAATGGATAGAGTTGCAGGCTGACCACGTCGAGGCGGTAATACAGGTCTTCGCGGAAGTGGCCGGCGCCGATGGCCTTATCCAGTTGCACGTTGGTGGCGGCGACCACGCGCACGTTGATCGGGATGCTCTTTCGCGAGCCCAGGCGCACCACCTCGCGTTCTTGCAATACCCGCAGCAGCTTGACCTGGATGGCCATCGGCAGGTCGCCGATCTCGTCGAGGAACAACGTGCCGCCGTTGGCTTCCTCGAACCAGCCGGCCTTGGCGGCGAGGGCACCGGTGAAGGCTCCTTTTTCGTGGCCGAACAGCTCTGCTTCCACCAGCGATTCGGAAAAGGCCCCGCAATTGACGGCAACGAACGGCCCGGCGCGGCGGCCGCTGAGGTTGTGGATGTGGCGTGCGACCAGCTCCTTGCCCGTGCCGGTCTCGCCAATGATCAGGACGCTGGCCTCGCTGGGGGCGACCTGTTGCACGTGGGCGAGCAGCGCCTGCGATCTAGGGTCTTCGAAGACCTGTGCGGTCGCCCGGATCGAGGTAGCCAGTGTCGGCGAAGGGGGGAGAGTCAGCAGTTGCATGGGCATCCCTATGAGTAGAAGGAGGGGGTAGGCCGCGTCTGGTTCAGCGCCCAGTCACCCAATTCGTGGAGTTTGTAATCCACCGGGTCGTGCAGGCTCTGGGTGCGCAGGTTGCGCCAATGGCGGTCGAGGCGCAGCGAAGCGTGGGTGGCGCGGGCGCCGGTGACTTCGAACAGGCGGCTACAGATATCCAGGCCGGTGCGCACGGCGGCGACTTTGGCGGTGGCGATGGACAGCGCCAGTTGTGCGCGTTCCTCGGCACCCAGCGCGTGGCCCTTGTGCCAGGCTTCATCGAGCTGCTCGGCGGCGCGTTCCACCAATAGGCGCACGCTTTCCAGGCCGACCCAGAACTCGCCGTAGTGGCGCAGCACATAGGGGTCTTCGCTGACGTGCTGAGCCTTGGAACGGAACCACGGCCGGCCTTCCTTGAGGGTGTAATGGCGGGCCTCTTCCAGGGCGCCTTCGGCGATGCCGAGGAAAATGTGGGAGAAATGCAATTGGGCGATCAGCGGGCGCAGGCAGGCGAAAGGCGTGCTCAGGGGGCCGGGGTCGAGCAGCAGTTCGTTCTCTTCCACCCGCACCCGTTCGAAGGTGGCGCTGCCGCTGTCGGTCTGGCGTTGGCCCATATTGTCCCAATCGCCGTGCAGGGTGATGCCGGTGCGGCCACTGGGGATCGCGGCGATCAGCAGTTTGCCGCCGGCGCTTTCGTCGATGGCCGAGGCGATCAGCATTTCCGAGTCGCTGGCGCCGGAGCAGAAGCTCTTCTTGCCGGAGAATTCGCGCCAGCCGTCGAAGGTCTTGACCACGGTGCGGGTGTCCAGCGGGTTCAACGCGTTGCCCCAGAACCAGTTTTTGCGGGCGGTCTGTTCGAACCAGGGTTGCCACTGATCGGGGCGTGAAAACAGGCGCACGGTGGCCAGCATCAGGTGCTGGAAACCGAAGACATGGGCGATGGAGCTGTCCACCTTGGCGAACTCGCGGACCACACCGAGGGTTTCGCTCCAACTGGCCCCGAGGCCGCCAAATTGGGTGGGAATGCTCAAGGCCAGCAGGCCGCTCTGGCGAATGGCGTCGCGTTGCTCCTTGGGGGTGCCGCCGGCCTCATCACGCTCGACGGCGGTTTCGGCAAATTCCGCAGCCAGGCGGCGGGCGGTCTGTAGCGGGGTCAGCACGGTGGGTTGTTGTTGGATTCTCACGCGATATCCCTCGCAAAAAGGCCTTCCAGGCAAATGCAGTGGTGATTCATGCGGGTTCCTCAGGCGATCTTGCGCAAGGCGTGCGCCTGGCCGGCAAACAAGCGCGCGGCGCGTGCGGCCGCCAGCTCGATGCGCGACTGCAAGGCCGCGTTGACGATGCGGTAGTCGGTAAAATCGGTCTCGCTGGCGTACACGCCGATGGGCAGGGTGAGCGACTGGAAGAAGCTGAACAGCGGGCGCAGTTGGTGATCGAGGACCAGGGCATGGCGCTCGCTGCCACCGGTGGCGGCCAGCAGTACCGGCGTGTTGACCAGGGCATCCTGGCCGACCAGGTCGAACAAATGCTTGAACAGGCCCGGGTAGGTGCCGCGATAGACCGGCGCGGCTACCACCAACAGATCGGCAGACTCGATCAGGCGCAGTTCGTGCTCGACGGTTTCCGGCAATTCCTTGCGCCACAACGCACCGCCCAGCGGCCGGGCAATGTTGCCCAGTTCAATCAGGTGGGTATCGATGACCAGGTGCTGGCCGAGTTCGCCCAGGATGGCTTCGGTCAGTGCCAAAGTGCGCGAGGGGCGGGAGGTACCGCCGGAAATAGCGACGACTTTCAGGGGAGTGCTCATCCTAGGTGTTCCTGTTGGACTGTTGATCGATTTACATAGGCTTGAGCAAGGGCCGTACCAACGCGAAAAGCCCAGTGTTTGCTGGGGTTCGCGGGGCAGGGAGGGGGAGCGACTGTTGGTCTGGCGGATGAATTGTTGAATGGCTGTTGCTCAGGCAACAGTTGGTCCGCTGTTTCTACGGCAACAGTTTTCAGTGGTGGGATCGGTGCAGGGAGAGAATGGGGGCGTCGGTGCAGTCTTGCGCTTCTCATTCCGGTCACAACGCTTGCCCGTATGGGGCGTCTGCCATCGGTGCTACAGTCCGGTCTTTCCAGGGGAGGAAGCGGCATGCGGATCGCAGTAATGGCTTTGACAATGGCGCAGTTGGCAGGCTGCGCGACGGCCAATGAAACCTTTGGCATGGGGCAACTTTGCGGCCGTCAGCCTTACTGCGGTGCGGCAACCGATATCGAGATCATCAAGGGCTCGACGAACGACAACGACGTGTATTCACGCGCGCTGGCACCGTTTGCAATCATTGACCTGCCTTTCAGTATCGTCGCCGATACGTTGATCCTGCCTTATACGATTTTTCATATGAGACCTGCCGAGGAGTAATGCGCGGAGCTTTAGGGATGGAAACCGTCATGTCGGCTTGTCGGCAATGACCCTCACCCTATGGCAATCGGCCGGCCCGAGTTTCTGACCGTTCGAGGAGCGCACATCCATCGGCGTGAGGGGCTGCCCAAACGTATTGTCCAGCAGCACCGAACGGGTTTCTCCCGGCTCGAACAGGAACCGTTCGCCCCACTGCCTCAGGCTGACCACCACCGGAAAGATCTCCCGGCCTTTTTCCGTCAGGACGTACTCCTTGTAGGCGCTTCCATCCGAGGCGGGGCGAACGTCGAACACACCGACCTCGACCAACGCTTTGAGTCGCGAAGCCAGAATGTTCTTGGCTACGCCCAGGCTTTTTTGAAATTCGCTGAAGCGGCGAATGTCGTCGAATGCATCGCGAATGATCATCAGCGACCAGCGATCGCCGATCACATCCAGTGTCCTGGCTACCGGGCATTCGCTGTTTTGTGGTGAAGCGTTTTCCATTTTGTTGACCTTATGAAAAAGGATCGCCAGGCATATCTGTGGTTGCAAATTGAAACCTGATCGAGCAACAATCTGTACAGGTTTTCAATTGAAACCAGTTTAGCGCCAAGGAGGCGTGCATGACAGCAGATGCCGACTGTTTCATCCAGCAGCCTTCGGGAAATCCGCGCAAAGAGGGCGCTTGCGCCCACGCCACCGGTTCCTTGAACGAACAGCATTGTCCGGGGCTTTCGCCATCGCTCACGTTATTGTTTTCCGTGACCTGCGCACTGGCCGTCGCCAATGTCTACTTTGCCCAACCCTTGCTCGCCTCGATGGCCGAGAGCCTGGGCGTCGCTTCTGGGGTGATCGGGGTTGTGGTGACGGCGACTCAGGTGGGTTACGCGCTGGGTTTGATGTTCATCGTTCCGTTGGGAGACAAGATCAACCGTAAACGGCTGGTTTTCGCGCAATTGGTGCTGTCTGCGATTGTGCTGGCGGCCGTCGGCGCAGCCCGGCATTGGTTGGCTTTGCTGGGCGCCATGAGCGTGATGGGCTTGCTGGCGGTGGTCGTCCAAGTGCTGGTGGCCTATGCCGCCGTGTTGTCCTCGCCCTCCCAGCGGGGGCAGGCCGTGGGAGCCGTCACCAGTGGCGTTGTCCTGGGGATTCTCCTGGCGCGGTTTACTTCCGGGGTGATCGCCGATCTGGCGGGTTGGCGTGGGGTTTATTTCGTGTCCTCGGGTTTGATGCTGGCCATCGCGGCGGTGTTCTGGGCTGCGGTGCCTGCCGCCGTGTCGCCCTGTAACCGACAGCCCTACCTGGCGCTTATCCGCTCGCTGTTCATGCTGTTCGTGACCGAGCCGATGCTACGGACCAGGGGGCTACTGGCCTTACTGATCTTTGCCGCTTTTTCGGTGTTATGGACGGCCATGGTGCTGCCGTTGAGCGCCGCGCCGCTGTCGCTTTCGCACACGGCCATCGGCCTGTTTGGCCTGGCGGGCGTCGCCGGGGCCCTGGCGGCCAGAAGGGCCGGTCGTTGGGCCGATCAAGGCTTTGGGCAACGTGTTACCGGCTTGTCGCTGGGGCTCCTGACGCTTTCCTGGTTGCCCATCACGTTTGCCGAAACCTCCTTGATCGCGCTGGTCTGCGGCGTGGTGCTACTCGACTTCGCGGTACAGGCCGTGCACGTCACCAACCAGAGCCTGATTTTCGCTGCACGGCCCGACGCCCAAAGTCGCATGGTCGGCGCCTACATGTGTTTCTACTCGGTGGGCAGTGCACTGGGCGCGGCTGCCGCGACCCAGGTCTATGCGCTGTGGGGCTGGATGGCGGTCAGCCTGCTGGGCGCCTTGATCAGCCTCGCCGCGTTGGCGCTGTGGATGGCCTCGATGCATTTTTCAACGACCCTGCCTGGAAGATCAGCATGAAAATCGGACACCTGTTACTCGCCATCTCGATAACGGCTATATGGGGCGTGAACTTCTCGGTGATCAAGCTGGGCCTCATCGCCGTCGATCCGCTGGTCCTGGCGGGTATTCGCTTCACGCTCTGCGCATTGCCGGCGATTCTTTTCATTCCGAAACCCGATGTGCAGTGGCGCTATATCGTCGGCTACGGCCTGGTCTTCGGTATCGGGCTCTGGGGTGTCGTCAACATGGGCATCAAGGCCGGTCTTTCAGCCGGCATCGCGTCGCTGGTGCTTCAGTTCAGCGCGTTTTTCACCATTGTGCTGGGTTCGTGGGCCTTCAAGGAGTCGATTTCCCGTTACCAACTGGCGGGTATCGGTATCGCTTGCTGTGGCTTGTTGAGCATCCTCTCGATTGCTGATGGCACCGTGACGACGACCGGGTTGTGCCTGGCGCTACTGGGGGCAGTGGCTTGGAGTGTGGCCAATGTCATCAGCAAAAAAGCCAAGACCACCCAGGTCTTCGCGTTCCTGGTGTGGTCCAGCGCGTTTTCGCCCATCCCGCTGTTCGCGCTGGATTATGCGGTGAACGGTTCGACGGGTTACAGCGCGTTGGTGAATCAACTCGACTACCGCGCCGTCCTGTCGATCCTGTTCCAGGTCTACCCCAATACACTGTTCGGCTACTGGGTGTGGAACTCACTGCTGAAACGCTATCCGGTGTCTACCGTCGCGCCCTTGTCGCTTTTGGTGCCGGTGTTCGGCCTGCTGGGTTCGGTGCTGATTTTTGATGAGCGCCTGTCGCTCAACAAACTCATTGCCGTCGTGCTCATCGTGGCGGGGCTTGGTGTCGGCTTGTACGGACAGCGTGCCCTCACTGCGCTCAAGCGTTCGGTACGAATGGGTGACCTTTCGCGGTGATCATCGATCCAGGGGTTCGGCCTCGCTTCATTGCGGCCACTGTTCAAGCAGGATCGAGACGAATTTCTCCGCGGCAGGGGAGAGCGATGAGCCCCGACGGTAGACCAGGCCCAGCGAGCGGTTTACCACCGGCTCGATCAGCGGCACGCTGACCAGGGTTGGATGATCCCCGGCCGGCATGGCCAGGCTGGGCATCGCCGAAACGCCGAGGCCAGCCTCCACCAGCCCCAACGACGTAGACAAGTGCTGCACTTCGTAAAACCATTGTGGGCGCCAGCTCAGGCCCGACAGCGCGTGGTCCAGCAGCATGCGGTTGCCGCTCAGGCGACCGACGCCGATCAGCCGATAATCGCTGAGTTCCGACCAGGTGATCGCACTGCGTCCAGCCAATTCATGGTCGCGTCGGCAGGCCAGCACAAAGGGTTCGTTGACCAGGGGCACGAACTCAATGTCCGGGTGCTGGCCGCTCATCATGTTGATGCCGAAGTCGGCTTCGCCGCGCAGTACCGCCTCGAGCCCCTCGTTGGCGCTGAGGTCGAGCAGGCGGATGCGGATTTTCGGGTAGCGCTCGTTGTAGAGGCGGATCACTGACGGCAGGAAATAGAAAGCCGCCGTGGGAATGCAGGCCAAGGTCACCCGGCCGATCTGCCGCTCCGCCAGTTCGCGAATGTTGAGAATCGAGTCGTCGAAATCATCCAGCAAGCGCCGCGCCTTGGGCAGGAAATCACGGCCGACACTCGTCAGGCTGACCTTGCGGGTCGTGCGATCGAGCAAAGCGGTTCCCAGGCCTTCCTCGAGTTTTTTCATCCGCCGACTCAATGCCGGCTGGGACAGGTGCAGCGCATCTGCGGCCTCGTGGAAACTGCCCAATTCGGCGATTTTCACGAAAGATCGGATGTCCTGAAGCTCATATTCCATTTGTTTTCTCACCGAGGTAAGGCAATGCGCGATGCCAGTCATCGTAAAGTAATTCATTTGTGAAACGCAATAATCGCTCCGATCTTTGCATTGGAAACACTTTTCAAACCCTGCCACTCTTGTGTCCAGAGCATCAATTATTCAGATTGATTAACAAGAGTTAGTATTCATGCAGCGAATTCCTTGTGTGTTAATGCGCGGCGGTACGTCCAAAGGCCCGGTATTTCTCGCCTGGGATCTGCCGGTCGCCATCGCCGAACGTGATGAGCTGCTGCTCAACCTGATGGGCTCCGGCCATGAGCTGGAAATCGATGGCATCGGCGGCGGCAGTCCACAAACCAGCAAGGTGGCGATCGTCAGCCCATCGCTGCACCCTGACGCCGATGTCGACTATTTGTTCGTCCAGGTCATGGTTTCCCAGCGTCGGGTCGATACCGCACCCAACTGCGGCAACATGCTCTGCGCCGTTGGCCCGTTCGCCATCGAGCAGGGATTGGTCAAGGCTTCGGGCGAGCGGACTCGGGTGCGTATCCGCAACCTCAATACCGGGACCTTCGTCAATTCCGAAGTGCAAACCCCAGGTGGCAAGGTCAGCTATGAGGGCGATACCGCCATCGACGGCGTGCCTGGCACCGCCGCTCCGGTGCAACTGACCTTTCTCGACGCCGCGGGCAGCAAGACGGGGAAACTCTTCCCGACCGGGCAAACCCAGGACCTGATCGACGGCATCCCGGTGACCTGCATCGACATGGCGATGCCGATGATGATTGTTCAGGCCAGTCAGCTGGGTAAGCGCGGCGATGAAAGCCCCGCCGAACTGGACGCCGATAAAGCCTTCCTGCAGCGCCTGGAGGCCTTGCGCCTGAAAGCCGGCCTGGCCATGGGCCTGGGTGATGTCAGTGACAAGGTCATTCCCAAGCCGGTACTGGTGTCTCCGGCCAAGTCCGGCGGGACGGTCCAGGTGCGTTATTTCATGCCGCACAACTGTCATCGCGCCCTGGCGATCACCGGTTCCATCGGCCTGGCCACCGCATGCGTGACCGAGGGCAGCGTCGTCGCACAGTTGCTCGGCACCGTCAGTGAGCCGCGCTTGCAACAGGTTCGTATTGAGCATCCAAGCGGAGGTATCGATGTCGTACTGTCCTACACCGGTGAAAAGGGTGAGACCATTCAGGCCTCGGTAGTACGTACTGCGCGCCGGCTCTTCTCAGGTTACGTCTACGCCACGACGGCCCAGCGGCTGGCCGGATAGCCCCAGGCCGCCAGGGGTCTTTTGCATCAGAACAATTCTAAAAATGGGTGATGCCATGAAAGTTGTAAAATCGCTCTACTTCCAGATCATCTGCGCCGTGCTGCTGGGCGTGATCGTCGGGCACTTCTGGTCGCAACAGGCAATCGCCTTGAAGCCGCTGGGCGATGCCTTCATCAAGCTGATCAAGATGATGATCGCGCCGGTGGTGTTCTGCACCATTGTCACTGGCATCGCCGGCATGAGTGACAAGCGCTCGCTGGGGCGTCTGTTGAGCAAGACCATGCTGTTGTTCCTGGCGCTGACGGTGATTAGCCTGATCATCGGCCTGGTGTCGGTCTACCTGTTCAAGCCTGGCGCGGGGATGAACATCGACCCGACGCAGTTGAGCACCAAAGGACTGTCGCAGTACACCGACTCCGCCGCGAAACTGAGCGTGGTGGACTTCTTCATGCACATCATTCCCGACACCTTCATCGGCGCCTTCAATAAAGGCGAGGTGTTGCCGGTGCTGTTTATCGCGGTGCTCTGCGGGTTTGCCCTGTCGTCCCTGGGCGAGCGCGGCAAGCCTGTGCTGCAGGTGCTGGAGTCAGCTTCGCACATGGTGTTCAAGATTTTCTCCTACCTGATGCGTTTCGCTCCGATCGGCGCTTTCGGGGCCTTGGCCTTCACGGTGGGGCAGTACGGCATCACGTCGCTGGGCTCGCTGGCCAAGCTGATCATGACCTTGTACATCGCCTGCGCCTTCTTCGTCTTCGTGGTGCTGGGCGGTATTTGCCGCGCGCACGGTTTCAGCCTGTGGAAGCTGTTGCGTTATCTGCGTGAGGAGTTCCTGGTGGTATTGGGGACGTCCTCGACCGAACCGGTGATGCCGCGGATGTTGGAAAAACTCCAGGCCCTGGGTTGCAAGAAAGGCGTCGTAGGGCTGGTGCTGCCGACCGGTTACTCGTTCAACCTCGACGGTACGGCGATCTACCTGTCACTGGCGGCGATCTTCATTGCCCAGGCCTGCAACATCGACCTGACGCTGACCCAGGTCATCACCATGCTGGCGATCATGCTGCTGTCGTCAAAGGGGGCCGCGGGTGTGACTGGCAGCGGGTTTGTCGCCCTGGCCTCGACCTTGACGGTCATCCACGACATTCCCCTGGCGGGCCTGGCCCTGTTGATCGGGATCGACCGATTCATGTCTGAAGCGCGGGCGTTGACCAGCCTGGCGAGCAACGCCGTCGCGACCGTGGTGATCTCCCTCTCGGAGAATGCCTGTGACCGCGAAGTCCTGCTGCAGACCCTGGATGGCAAACCTGCCCTGACGCAATCCCCGGCAACGGACTCGAGCTGGGACGGCGCGAAGGTCGCCAAACACATCTAGCCGTTCACGGCTGATTCGACAGCACCGCGTAAGCTTATTCAATCCCTCTGCGCCAGGCACACCTTCGCGTGTTGCCTGGCGGGTGGGAGGGCGTGCGCCTGGGTGTCTGCCAAGCTACTCATAACAACAAGAGATCTGACATATGCTCGCTTTACTTGGCTTGGCCATGGTGGTGGTCTTCACCTTCCTGATAATGACCAAACGCTTGTCTCCGATCGTCGCCCTGACGGTCGTGCCAATAGTCTTTGCGGTGATCGGCGGTTTTGGCGGTACCACCGGCAAGATGATGCTGGATGGCCTGAAAATGGTCGCGCCGTCGGCGGCACTGCTGTTGTTCGCGATCCTGTTTTTCGGCCTGATGATCGACGCCGGCCTGTTCGACCCGCTGATCCGCAAGATCCTCAAGCGGGTCAATGGCGATCCGATGAAAATCGCCGTGGGCACCGCGCTGCTGTCGCTGTTGGTGGCGCTGGATGGTGACGGCACGACAACCTACATGATCACCTGTGCCGCGATGTTGCCGCTGTATAAGCGCATCGGCATGAATCCGATGATCCTGGCAACCATTTCCATGCTCTCCTTGAGCATCATGAGCGGCATGACCCCTTGGGGCGGCCCGGCGACCCGTGCGATCGCAGCGCTGGGCCTGGATGCCGGCGAGTATTTCGTGCCGTTGCTGCCGACCATGATCGGTGGTGCGGCGTGGGTGGTGTTCACGGGGTTCCTGCTGGGCCGTGCCGAGCGCAAGCGCATCGGTAACGTCCAACTGCAAAGCGGCGGTGGTGACTGCTATATCAACGCGATCATGGAGGACACGCCGCACAAGCGTCCGAAGCTGGCCTACGTCAACCTGCTGCTGGTGGTCGCGGTGATGGTCGCGCTGGTGATGGGGATCATGCACTCGGCGATCCTGTTCCTGATCGGTTTCGTCCTGGCGCTGATGATCAACTATCCGCAGCTGGATATTCAGAAGGAACGCATTCTCGCCCACTCGGGCAATGCCATGACCGTGGTCCTGCTGGTATTTGCCGCGGGCATCTTCGCCGGGATTTTTTCCGGGACGAAAATGGTCGATGCACTGGCACAAACCCTGGTCGACTGGATTCCGCCTTCCTGGGGCCATCTGTTCCCGCTGGTGGTGGCGATTACCAGCATGCCGCTGACCTTCGTGCTGTCCAACGATGCCTACTACTTCGGTGTCGTGCCGATCCTGGCCAATGCCGCGGCGGCCTACGGGATTGATCCGGTGGAAATTGCCCGGGCCTCCATTCTCGGCCAGCCGGTGCACCTGATGAGCCCATTGGTGGCCTCGACCTTGTTGCTGGTGGGTATGGTCGACCGTGACCTGGGCGACTTCCAGAAAGCCACCGTCAAATGGGCGGTGCTCACGTCCCTGGTGATTACCGCGCTGGCTCTGCTGACCGGGGCGCTGACCCTGTTTTCCTGATTCACCCGACACCTTAGCTTCTTGCCTGACACACCCCCGCAAGCGGGTGTGCGCCGGCCTGCACGCCAAATAACAACAACGAGTAACTCGAATGACCACTTTGCTTACCCGCGGGGCTTTGTTTCCAATCCTTGGGCTGTTGCCCCTGGCCACGGCCAGCGCTGAAGGTTTTATCGACGACAGCAAGCTCAAGCTGCAATTGCGCAACGTCTACTTCAACGAAAATTTTCGCGACGAGCACGGGATGAGTGCACGGGCGGCGAGGACCGCCAAGAGTGAGCGCACCGAATGGGCCCAAGGCTTCCTGCTGGATTACCAGTCGGGCTTTACGCCGGGCACCATTGGCTTCGGGGTCGATGCCCTGGGCCTGCTCGGGGTCAAGCTCGACTCAGGGCGTGGCCGCAGCGGTACCGGCCTGCTACCGGTGCATGACGATGGCCGCGCCGCCGATGAGTTCGCCAGTGCGGGTATGACCGCCAAGGCCAGGCTGGCCAAGACCACCCTCAAATACGGCACCTTGCTGCCCAAGACCCCGGTGCTGGTCTACAACGATGCGCGACTGTTGCCCCAGACTTACCAGGGCACCCAGATCACCAGCAGCGACATCGACAACCTCACCCTCACCGGCGGGCATCTGGAGCGCTTCAAGCTACGGGACTCGAGCGACAGCATGCCCATCGTGCCCGATGGCTATGGTGGCGATGAGTCTGGTGACTTCAGCTATGCCGGCGCTGACTACAAGCTGGGCAAGAACATCCGCCTGAGCTACTTCTATGGTGAGCTGGAGAATTTCTATCGACAGAACTTTGTTGGCATCCAGCATGATCTGCCCCTGGGCGCCGGGGTATTGACCAGCGACCTGCGCTACTTCAACAGCGTCGATTCGGGGTCGGCCTACGGCGGCAAGATCGACAACGACATGCTCAGCGGGTCGCTGTCCTACGCCGTTGTCGGCCACACATTGAGTGCTGGTTACCAGACCCTCAGTGGCGAGGCAGGTCTGCCTTATATCAGCGGTGCCACGGTGTACTCCTTCAGCAACGTCGGGATCGGCAAGTTCATCGAGGAAGACGAGAAGACCTGGATGCTCGGTTACGGCTATGACTTCGCTCGCCTCGGTGTGCCCGGCCTGACGTTTTCCACCCGCTACCTGAGCGGTAATGACGGCAAGTCCAACACCACGGTCAAAGAGTGGGAGCGTGACGCCGAGATTGCCTATGTGGTGCAGCAGGGCACGTTCAAGGGGCTGGGGGTGAAGCTGCGCAACTACGTCTATCGTTCGGATTATTCACGTGGTCGTGACAGCAACCGGATCTACTTCACCTACGACATCGCGCTTTGGTAGGTGATGCAGTTTACCTAAGAAAAACGATGGACCTGTGGCGAGGGAGCTTGCTCCCGCTCGGCTGCGAAGCAGCCGTGAACCGGTGGGTGCGGTATGTCTGTTTACGCGTTCGGCAGGTTTGGGGCCGCTTCGCGACCCAGCGGGAGCAATCCCTGGCCACGGTTTCCTCAGTGGCCTCGGGTTCGTCACGGTGGTTCGGTTCGATTCTTTGCGACATCATGGCGTCAATCAACTTTGGGCAAAACCCTCATCGAGACCGCTGTGGATCGAAACCTGGACCGACGCAACAACCTTTCCCTGGATGGCCTGAACTTCTTTCTCGCGGATGTGCGTGATGGGTTGGGGCCGTACCTGGCGATCTACCTGCTGGCGGTGCATCGCTGGGACCCGGCCAGCATTGGCGTGGTGATGACAGTGGCGGCGATGGCCGGACTGGTTGCCCAGGCGCCCGCTGGAGCGCTGATCGACCGGGTGCGCAGCAAGCGCGCCGTGGTGGCCGTGTCGGCCTTGTTGGTGACGCTGGGCTGCCTGGTGCTACCGTTCACTTCTTCCTTCGGCCTGGTGGCGTTGACCCAGGCGCTCGGCGCCGTGGCGGCGTCGGTCTTCGCGCCGGCAATTGCGGCGATTTCCCTGGGCATTACCGGCGCCAGGGCCTTTACGCGGCGTACTGGACGCAACGAAACATTCAACCACGCGGGCAATGCCTGCGCGGCGCTGCTGGCGGGTGGGTTCGCCTGGTTGTTCGGTCCTATCGCGGTGTTCTACCTGATGGCCGCGATGGCACTGGCCAGCATCGTAGCGGTCAGTTGCGTGTCCGCCGAGGCCATCGACCATGATGTGGCCCGGGGCCTGGAGGTCGGTCAATCAATGCAGGGCCCGGTACCCTCGGCGCTGCGCGTGTTGCTGGATAACCGTACGCTGCTGTTGTTCGCCATTTGCTGCGGGCTGTTTCACCTGGCGAATGCGGCGATGCTCCCGCTGGTCAGTCAGAAGCTCGCTCAGGCCAATGCACACCTGGCCACGCCGCTGACGTCGGCCTGCATCGTCGCCGCGCAACTGGTCATGGTGCCTATGGCGTGGCTGGTCGGCGTCAAGGCCGATGTCTGGGGACGCAAGCCGTTGTTGCTGGCCGGCTTCCTGATCCTGCCCATTCGAGGTGTGTTGTACGTGCTCTCGGATGACCCCTATTGGTTGGTGGCGGTGCAGTTGCTCGATGGTATCGGTGCCGGTTTGTTTGGCGCGCTGTTTCCCCTGGTGGTGAAGGACCTGACCCAGGGCACCGGACGTTTCAACGTCAGTCTCGGAGTGCTCTCGACGGTGTTCGGGTTCGGCGCGGCGTTGAGTAACAGCTTGGCCGGTTTTGTCGTGCAAGGGGCCGGCTACAGCGCCGCGTTCCTGACCCTGGCGGCGATTGCCGCGCTGGCCTTCGGCCTGTTGCTGGCGCTGCCCGAGACCTTCGTGCCTAGACGCGTTTCACAGCCCGGTGCCCCGGCACACCTTTGATGGGGGAAGGGACGTTGCTCGATGGTGAGCTGACCCAATCGATGCTCATAGAGGTTGATCAGAACTTCTTAGGCACGGGCAGGGGCAGGTCAAAACAGCCATGGTCAGGCGTGCGCCGCGCAGGCAATGGAACTAGCGAAACGAGCTCCTCTTCGACGATTTGATTGTTCATGGCCAGCTCCAGCTCGGGGCAGTCGATGCTGAGCCAGTCACCGTGTTGGAGCGGCACATTCGCAGTGCGATGGCTCAAGCTGTGAAACACGTAGTGGACCAGTCCGGGCTCGAGAAACTGCTCGTGTTTCTCCAGGAACTCTTGGGAATATCGGCGCAAACTCTGCCAGCGATGCAAGCTCATCCGATGGTGACTTGCCGTCAAGGGTTGGCCATCGCGTTCTATCTGGACGTTGATGGCCAGATCAGCCTGCAATTCCCCCACGATCAAGGCCGGGGCAATCGCACAGGTACGCAAGTGGGCATGGGTTGAAGAAATGGCGTCACGGCTGTGCAATACATGATCGTGAATATCGTTGCCCAGGGTAAAACCAATGAAGCGCAGCGCGCCAAACTGGTCGACCCAGTAAAGGCAGACAATGCACGGCTCGCTACTGATGCTTTGTGAATGATAAGGCACCTGCAAAGGGTCGCCGTCGGTCTTGAGCAGTCGACCGTTGCCTTTGTAGTACCAGGCTTGTTCTGTCTTGGCGGTACAGAGGGTGATTTCGCTGATCTGAACCAACAGATTGTTATCGGGCTTTAGCGGCGGTCGGTATTTCACCGCCGCTGGCGTAAGCGGGTAGGGCGTGGACGGCAGGCCCTTTAGATAGGACTCCCAGTCCATATTCCGCTCAGCACAATGGGCCAGGGCTTCATAAAGATTTCCCTGGGGAGGGCGCACTTCCCGACTTTGACCGGATTTGAAGTCAAAGACACCAAGGCCTCCTTGCGGCACTGGAGAGTCCAGCAACATCACATAATGGGTCATTACTTATCCTCCAGGGTCAAGCGTGCGGATAGGGGGGCATAGTCCTTGAGCCCGTTGAAGACCGGGTTGGCCTCTTTGAGCCACAAGGACAGCAACCCACCGGTCAAACTTCCGGCCAGTGCCAGGAACAGGATTGCGGTGAGGCCCCACGTCATGGCGATGTAGCCGGCGATAACAGGCGCGACGCCTCCGCCCAGGATCTCTCCGCAGCCCACCACCAGCCCTGTCGCGGTGGCCAATAAACTGGGCGGTACTGATTCGCTGGTCAGCGGGCCAACCGTTATGCAGATCAGGCTGAAGTTGATGAAGGACAAGAAAAATAATTGAAGAAACAGTAGCCAGGGCAGCGCAGGGCTGATGATCAATAAGCCCACTAACAATGCGCTGACCATGAAGCAGATGGAAACCACGGGCTTGCGACCCAGTTGGTCGGACAAGCCGGGAATGACCAGTTGGCCAAAGAAACCACCCAGGCCAATGGCGGAAATGATCATGGCCATGGAGAAATTGCTCAGGTGCAGAATGTCGGTCAGGTAGCTGGGGAGCAGGGCACACAGCACGAACTGGCACGTCAGGATGCACAGCATCAAGGCAATATTGAGCCGCACATTGCCGCTGGACAGGGCCGTCCTCCACTGGCTTCTGGAGGCGCGAGCAATCGACGCCGTGCTGGGCGCCTGGGTGGGTTGGTAAGTTTTATAGAGATACCAGGCCACTAACAGGCCGGGTAACGAAATGATAGCGAACACGGCACGCCAGGATCCGAACACTTCCAGCAAGACGCCGGCCAGCAGCGGTCCGAGGCACAGGCCGATGATGGGGAACAATGCCTGTTGAATACCCAGATTGAGTCCGCGCCGGCAGGGCTGCGAGACTTCATCGGTAACAATGATACTGACCGGGGTGAATGCACCTTCACAGACGCCCATCAAGGCACGCAAGAGCACCAGGCCCACCAGGCTGGTGATCAATGCGGACGCACCGGCCAGGAGGGATAGCAGGGTGATCGACAGCACCAGCAACTTCTTGGTGCCCAATACCCTGATGGCGGCACCCATGAACAGGGCCGAGCCTCCCCATGCAAATGCCAGGATGGCCGACAGCATGCTCAAGTCCTGATAGTCCAGGGCCAAGTCACGCATGATCACCGGGAACAGCGGCATGATGATGAACCTGTCCAGTCCTACCAGCCCGAAGCTCAGCGACAAAAGTATGATCATGCGTCTTTCATAGCCGCCCCAAGGTCGAGCGACCAGATACTTCATCTCCATGTTCTTTCCCCTTCTTTCCCTAGCGCTTTCGAAGCTCTCTCGAACGAGGTTGAACGCCTGCGATCAATACGCCTGTAGCCAGGGGCAGGTGTGCCCCTGGCTGGGTGCTGGTGTTTTATCCGGTCTGTCAGGCGACCCACTTGCCCACGGCCATTTCAGCGGTGAAACCCGGGCCGAAGGCCGCCAACATGCCCGTCGCGCCATTGTCAGGTCCGCTGTCGAACTGGCGCTTGAGCACATCGAAGACCACCACGCTGGCGATGTTCCCGGCTTCGCTCAAACTGTCGCGGGATTGCGCGACCCTGCCGGGTTCCAAGTCCAATTGCAGGACCAGTTCATCAAGAATTTTCCGTCCGCCTGTATGGAAGATGAAAAAATCATTTTGAGCGCAATGTTGATTGAAGGTCTCGTAGTTCAATTCCTCCATCATGGGTGCGACATCTTTAATGGAGTTCATGACCGCCTTGTCCAGGGTAAAGTGAAAGCCACTGTCTTTGACGTCGTATTTAATATAGTGCTCGCTATCAGGCAGGAAATAAGACCCCGTCTTGGCGATCTTGAAACCAGGCGCCTGATCGTCGGCTCGCATTACGCAGGCCGATACAGCATCGCCGAATAATGCCGCTGAGATGAATGCGTGCAACTTGGTGTCCTGGGGTTGATAGCAGAGCGACGAGAACTCCAGGGAGACGATGAGCACATGGTTGTCCGGCGCGAGGCTGGCGAAGTCATTGGCTCGATTGATCGCCGCAGCGCCTGCCACGCATCCCAATTGAGCGATAGGCAGTTGTACGGTCGACGTTCGCAGGCCCAGGTCGTTGATCAAGTGGGCCGTCAGCGAAGGCATCATGAAACCCGTGCACGATGTCACAGCGACCATTCGAATGTCGTCGGTGGTCAGCCCGGCATTCTCGATGGCTTGGCGCGCCGCGATGGATGACATGCGGCGGGCCTCGCGCTCATAAACAATGCTGCGATGGGTGAAGCCGGTATGCACCGCCAGTTCATCGATGGGCAGGACCAAGTATCGTTCGTTCACCTGTGTGTTTTGAATCATGCGTTTGGCAAGAGCCATTCTCGGGTGATCATCATGCAACTGCTCTAGATGCTCGATCATTTGTTGCTGGGTGATCTTATATTGCGGGAACAGCAGACTGGGTTTGCAAAGAGTAGACATGACAAGTCCTCGGCTAAAAGCCAATAAAGTTAGAAACATGTTTAAGGCAATAACAGCAAAGCTGGACTCTGAAAGACAGAATCAAAGCAACGGGCTTGGAGGCCAAAAACTTGACTGTTGTTATCAATAACGCGGGGTATGGCGGCGTCTAAGTTTGTTATTTCACCAATACAAACTTATAGGCATATTGCCAGGCCAAGTTACTTTCCCGGACATGTTTTCGAATGACCATGCGCACGGGCGCACCGCTGACGACTTGTCGCGGATCGATGACGTCTACTATTTCCGAGGCAATCACCAGACCGTCATCCAGGCGCACCATCGCCATGAAGCGGGGCACGGTTTCGCCGTAGCCCATGGCCGCAAGAATGGGGTTCTCGGCGTGTGCGCTGACCTGGATAGTGCCGGTGCGCGCGCAGCGATACGGTTCTACATTCAACGAGTTGCACGCGCCGCAAACTGTGCGCCGAGGGAAGAAGATTTCTTCGCAATCCTGGCATCGGCTGCCTTCGAGGCGGTATTTGCCACCGTGTTCGCGCCATTCGCGCAACATGCTGGCGGTGGTCATGCGGTGAATTTGTTCAGGGTAAAGGGACATGGTCGGCTCCTTAATCGTTGGAAAGCACAATGACGCTGTTGTGCGCGGCGTAACCGCCCAGGTTTTGCGAGACGCCAATACGCGCGCCTTTGACTTGATTGTTGGACTCGCCGCGAAGCTGCCGGAACAATTCAGTAATGTGCAAAATCCCATCGCAACCGGAAGCGTGGCCGCGTCCGATGTTGCCGCCGTCAGTGTTCAGGGGAAGTTGCCCATCAAGGGCTATGCCGCCTTCCAATACAAAGTCGCCTGCCTGGCCTGGACCACATACGCCCATGGACTCCATTTGAATCAACCCGGCGCCCAGCAAGTCGTAGACTTGCGCCACATCGATATCCTTTGCGGTGATACCGGCTTTTTTGTAGGCGATTTCGGCGCAGGCCAGCGAGTTGGCGGAAACCGCCATGCCGACATCTTTTGGCAGCCCCGGAAATTGCAACGTCGGGTTGTGATAGCGAGTGCCGAAATAATGCGACACACCGGTGTAGGCACAGCCACGGACAAATACCGGTTGGGTCGTGTAGCGGTGCACAAGGTGTTCGGCAACCAGGATGGCGCAACCGCTGGCTTCACCCCAGGCCAGCATGGAGCCGCATGCTTCGCTGCTTTTGAGTGTTTCGAGAGACGGGATCGGCACGCCATAACGGGTAGCCGTGGGAGTGTTATGGGCATAAATGCGCATCTGCCGCCCGAAAGTGGCCAATACATCCGCTTCGCGTCCTGCATAGCCGTACTTTTCAAAATATTCGGCGGTCGCCAGGGCGAAGGCGTCTGTGTGAGAGATGCCTAGAAAATAATCGTATTCACACTCAGTGCTTGAGCCAATGTACTCGGCATAGTTGAAGTGATCGGTCATTTTTTCAAAGCCGCCACACAGAACGATGTCGTATTCACCTGAGGCGACCATTTGGTGAGCCATCTGGAAAGACACCGAACTGCTGGTGCAGTTGGCCGTACTCATGAACGTGGGGGCAGGGCTGATTCCCAAGGCATCGGAGATGGTTGGGCCCAGACCTCCGTATTCAGAAATACCTTCACCATGGTACCCATAGGCAACTGCCTGAAGTTCGCGAGGGTGCATCTTGATGGCGTTGAGTGCCTGGTAGGCGGACTCGACGATCATCTCCTTGAAAGTCTGGCGAACTCTGGAACTGCCAGGTTTAGGGGTATAGGCAGCCGAAACGATAGCAACGCGTCGTGCGCACATAAAAAGGTGCTCCTTGCTGGATGATTGGAATCAGAGATAGGCCGTCAGGGCATAGTCGGGCCGCAAGTATTTGAACTCGTACTTGATCGACGTCCCGTAATCCACGTAGTACTTATCCTCCAGCTGCGTGCGCAGCGGAACGTTGGTCTTTTGATAGGCTTCGATGGCATCGGTGACGGTCAAGGCGATGGCATCGCTGCCCGCACCGAAGCCATAGGAAACCACCAGGATTCTTTCGCCAGGACGCGCTTGATCGAGTACGTTGACCAAGCCCAGTAAAGGACTCGCGGCTCCAGCATCGCCGACACTCTGGGCGTAGATGCCAGGTTCGATTTGGGCCTTCGTGAATCCCAGGTGCTTGCCGAGAGAGTAGGGGGTCGACACCAGGTTTTGTTGGAAGACGACGTAATCGAAATCATCGGCTTGCGCATGGATCTTGGCCATCAATCCCGAGGCGGCGCGGCGAGTCTGGTCCTCGAGGCCGATACTGTTCTTGTCCGAGCCCAATCCCATTCCCGAGCGGATATAGCGGTCCCCTTGAGGCCTGATGTTGTCAGCGACATCCGCCGCGCAAGAAAAACTTGCGTCAAAATGCGCGATCACATTTTCTGTCCCCAACAGCAAGGCCGCGGCCCCGGCTCCGGCATAGGACTCCGTCAAGTCACCGGGGGCGGTGTTGCGGTTGATCGTATCGGCACCCACCGCCAAAGCGTTGCCCACCATGCCCGACGCTACCAAGGCGTATGCGATCTGGAGGGCGCTGGTGCCTGACTTGCCGGCAAACTGCACGTCTGCGCAAAAGGCGTCATAGCCGCAGCCGAGCATTTCCAGGATGATTGCGGCCGAGGCCCGGGAGTCATAAGGATTAGTGCAGGTGCCGAGATAAAGCGCTTCGAGAGAACAAGGTGGTGCCTTGTCCAGCGCGCGTTGGGCGGCGAGGACACCCAAGGTTATGACATCTTCGTCGGGTTGCAGGACGGCCCTTTCAATAACGCCCAATTGGCCCTTTACCAAACTCAGATCGGTGTTTTTCCACACCTGGATCACGTCGTCCACCTTGAGCCGGCAGACCGGGATACCCGCGCCATAGCTCACAATTCCTACCTTATTCATGTGTACATCCTCCAGATTCCGTTCTTTCACCTGTTGGCCGGGGGCCGTGACAAGCGCATGAAATATTTAGAAACTATCTATTGGTGCCCGCAAAGTGATACTGGCGCTCCTATGCCCGTAAATAGGCAGGTTCACAAGGCGGAACCTACCGGTCAGCATGTGAACAATGGGTTTATTCTTGTACAATTGTTATGTATGATACGAAACGTGCCGTATCGTTAAGGTTGCGTTAAAATTTTATGACTTTCCTTCTCCGATTTCCCTACATAGAGGCAATAAGCGCTCCAGAGGCCCGCTGCTAAGCAGAAGCTGAGATCAAATAAACATACAAAACGAAACGATCCGTTTCATTGCTTTTCGAGAGAATCCTATACCCTGAGTCTCTTTTGTCAAGCGCCATATTGGAGATTTTGAATTATGGCCCGTAAACCATCTCGGAGCTCCATTGGCTCATTGAGGAGCCCTCACACGCATAAAGCGATCATTATTTCCGCCATAGAAACCCTTAAGGAGTGCGGTTATTCGGGGTTGAGCATCGAGGCGGTGGCTCGCCGTGCTGGCGCGAGTAAACCGACCATCTATCGGTGGTGGGGTAACAAGGCAGCCTTGATCGCCGAGGTCTACGAGAGTGAAAGCGAGCAGATTCGCAAAGAGCCTGATAAAGGCTCCTTCAAGGAGAACCTCAATTTCTTGCTGCTCAATCTATGGAAGGTCTGGCGAGAAACGATTTGCGGGGAGGCTTTTCGGTGCGTCATCGCTGAGGCCCAACTCGATCCCAGTACGCTGCCAAAACTGAAAGATGAATTCATGGAGCGGCGTAGGGAGTTGCCTCGCAAGCTGGTGGAAAATGCCATTCAGCAAGGCGAGTTGCCAAAGGATACGTCGCGTGAACTGCTTTTGGACATGATCTTTGGGTTCTGCTGGTATCGGCTGTTGACTGAGCAGTTGGAGGTGGAAGCGGATATCAATGAGTTCACGACACTTCTGCTGAACGGGGTATTGCGCCCGACTTCGGCAGCGGTTCAGGGCGCCGCCGAAGCCTGATTATCGGGTGGGGTTGTCCTTACTTTGCGCCACTGAATTGCGCATGAAGGCTCGGCAGGATGCTGGCCAGGTGATTGAACTCGCACATGTCATGCACTGCAAATTCATAAGCCAGGGTTTCCAACTCCACTTCCCCCAGGCCGCTTTCTTCCAGGAGCTGGGCGGCTCGCTCGGCGCCTGGGAAACGCTGCATGGCAGGGTGGCTACCGACCCAGTAACGGCTCGTCAGGTACAAACCTTCCGGGCATTCCTTGAACAAGTGCGCCATCAGCGACACCGGCACTTGCGGTTCGTGGGCCAGGCTCATCAAGGCGCTAACGCTGCCGTCTATCTTGGATTCGCGATACAGATCCGGACAGAAGCCCAGCTCGCAGGGATCCCTGAAATGAATGTGCAGGTGCATGAGACGGTCGCCGACGTATTCAGAGGCGCAAAAGGTATTCCCATACAAGCTTTCCTCAAAGCTCAAGGTAGTGTCGCTGAGACGCTCGTGATGAACGCAGGGGTTTTCCACATGGGCATAAGGAAACCACAAGGTGTAGCGTTCAGCCTCCAATGGATGCCACATGAACCACCACTTGAGCATCTCAGCTGTGCAGTTGGGAAAAAACTTGCGGCTTTGCACATAAGCCATCGGCCCTGGCAGCAAGGCGTAGCCTGCCTCTTCGCTAATGAAATCAGCAGCGAGCATGCGGTTGAGGTCTTCAATACTGGGCGTCAAGGTGTCAGCCAGCGGCATGGGGCCTTGCTGTATTTTTTCGACAGCACTGAGCGGCACGCTGATCTTCGAGCGGAAAAATTCGGCGTAGGGTTTGCCTTGAATGGCCTGTTGATTGGCCAGGAACTGCTTCTGCATTGGCAATGAGAAGTAGGTGAAAGGTGTCATTACGCGCGCTTCCATGACGATATTTCCTTGATAGTGCGTGAGAAGCCGCGGCATCGGCTGCGAAGTCCTCACGCGGTGTTGTAAAGGGACAATGACGGGACCAAAATAGGTAGACTGAAATAAAAAGTCAAATTTGAATTAGAACTATAAAGAGATGAGCTCATGGACAATGCCATTGGCAAGCCTTCCCTGCCTCGTGCTTCGCGGCTCGATGGGCAGGCAACGCGGCTGCAGATTCTGGAAAAGGCGGGTGAACTGTTTGCCGAGCAGGGGTTGGCCAACACCACCAGCAAGCAGATTTGTGAACGTTCGCAAGCCAACAGTGCGGCGGTGAACTATCACTTCGTGAATAAAGAGGGCCTGTATCGCGCAGTGTTGCTCGAAGCCCATGCTCGGTTGGTGCAACTGGAAACGCTGGTTTCGCTTAACGAGCGGCCAGGTTCACCGCAGGACAAATTGCGTGCGCTCATTACCGTGCTGGTCGAGCGACTGCACAATCATCCCGATGGTTGGGCGCTGAAAGTGCTCACGCGCGAAGTGCTTTCGCCTTCTCCCGAGTTTGAGGTGGTGCTCAAGGAGCAATCGTTTCCCAAGGCACACATCCTGCGTGGCTTGCTTGGACAAATCATGAACTTGCCGGCGGATCACCCGACAACGTTGCGCAGCGCCATCAGCGTCTTCGCACCCTGTCTTTTCCTGCTTATAGCCCATCAGCCGCTAAAGCAGCATGTACTGCAGGGGTTGAGTCTCGAGCCGCAGGGCTTGATAGACCACATGATGAGCTATGCCCTTGGCGGCCTCCAGGCAGTGGCGGCAACTGCGCACGACGCTACAAGCTGACACCGGGGCCGCCATCATCGGCGTCTACCGCTGGCGCGAGTCCAATGAATAGGCTCCGCCGCCGCGCGCGACGATGTAGAGGGCGAGAAAGCCCATCAGTACAGGAAATTCAATGCCTCGGTCTATCCAAGGCCATGTCGGTCCCAGCGCATAGCTGATTGCAAGCATTTGAATGGCGATCAGCAGGGCGACGAGTCGCGTACCCAACCCCATCGCCAGCATGACTGCACCGATCGTCTCCAGAAGCATGACCAGAAAGGCAAGCTGCGCAGCGAAAGGCAGCCCCATCACGTTCTGGATAAGGTTGATCGAGGCGGCCATTGGATCCGCCATCGAACCGTGTGAGCTGCGCAGAGCCTTTGGCAAACCGTGGGTCAACAGGACCACGGCGAAGACAATCCGCAGCAAGGCGTACAAATAGGGTTCGAAGCTGGCGACCCGTGCAGTCACGGTGGCCTGCGCGTGGCGCAGCGACGATAAGACTTGAGTTGTCATGGGGAATCCCTGGCAGGGTGGCTTGAAGCGCCGGCGCATGAGTTCGATACGACCCCCGCACGATGCGAGGGGCGATACCTCTGCGAATACTCCGAAGGCGCTATTGTCCTTTGGCGGGCAGGCCCATTTTCGCCAGTGTCAGTGTTTCATCGGCGCGCCCCCATCCGCCGTCTGCGACCTCTTCGACAAGGACCATGGTGAACGGGCGGACCCCTTCGCCGAAGTACTCGACGAACATCTCGGTGGTGCGATGGATGATTTCTTCTTTGCGGGCGTGGTCCAGGATTCCTTCGGGGAATTTGTAGTTGGCGAATGGCATGGATCGACTCCGTGGGTGTAGGAAAGATGCGGTAGGGACAACGACCCCTGGCGCGCATCTTTCCCCTTTAGGTCCATGGAATAAATCCCTCTGGATTGTCATCAGCATTCAACATGCGTGAACAATCGGCAGCCTTGGCTCAGTGCGAATGACGCGGCTCGCCGCTGCGGGCGATCACGCGCAGATGCAAGGTGGCTGGCTCCAGGCAGCCCCCCGTGGACAGTTGCCCCACCAGTTGCCGGTACAGCTCCTGCCAGGGCGTTTGCGAAGGCGGGATGTTCGGCGTCCACTCGAGTCGACGCCGGGTCATCTCGGCTTCGTCGATCAGCAGGTTCACGGTGCGGGTGTTCAGATCGACTTTCAGGCGATCATTGGTTTTCAGCAACGCCAGGCCGCCACCCACGGCCGCTTCAGGGGACATATTGAGGATCGATGGGCTTGCCGATGTGCCGCTCTGGCGACCATCGCCCAGGCAAGGCAGGGAGTCGATGCCTTGTTTGATCAGCGCCGCCGGAGGGGCCATGTTCACCACTTCGGCGCTGCCAGGGTAGCCCACGGTGCCAACGCCACGGATTACCAGGATGCAGCGCTCGTCGATGTCCAGCGCCGGGTCGTCGATCCGGGCGTGATAATCTTCCGGTCCTTCGAACACAATGGCCCGGGCTTCGAAACTGTTCTCTGCGCCGGGCTCGGACAGGTAGGTCTTGCGGAACGCTTCGCCGACCACCGACATCTTCATGATCGCGCTGTCGAAGAAATTGCCGCTGAGCACTATGAACCCGGCTCGGTGTTTGAGCGGGGTGTCGAAGGGGTAGATTACATCGGCGTTGCTGGTCAGGCTGCTGCGTACGATTTCGCCGATGGTCTTGCCGCTGACCGTGGCGCAGTCTTCATGCAGGCGTCCGGCTTTTTGCAGTTCATGCATGACCGCGGGCACGCCGCCGGCCCGATGAAAACCTTCACCCAGGTACTTGCCTGCCGGCATGCAATTGACCAGCAGCGGCACGTCCTCGCCAATCCGTTGCCAGTCATCCAGGCTCAGCTCGACGCCCATGTGTCGGGCGATGGCGATCAGGTGCGGCGGGCAGTTGCTCGAAGCACCCAGGGCCGAGGCGACGGCGATGGCGTTCTCGAAAGCCTGGCGGGTCATGATCTGTGACGGGCGGACGTCTTGCAGGACCAGTTCGCAGATGCGCTTGCCGGTGGCATAGGCCATTTGCCCGCGCTCGCGATAGGGCGCCGGAATACTCGCGCAACCGGGCAGCGACATGCCCAGGGCTTCGGCCAGGGCGTTCATCGACAGGGCGGTGCCCATGGTGTTGCAGTGACCCACCGATGGCGATGCGGCGGTGGTCATTTCCATGAAGCCTTCGTAGTCGATCTCGCCGGCGGCCATCAGGTTGCGCGCATGCCAGAGCACAGTGCCGGAGCCGATCAGCTCGCCCTTGTGGTGGCCGTCGAGCATCGGCCCGCCGGACAGGACAATCGCCGGCAGGTCGGTGGTCGCCGCCGCCATCAGGCAGGCCGGGGTGGTCTTGTCGCAACCGGTGGTGAGCACCACGCCGTCCAATGGATAGCCATGAAGGATCTCCACCAGCCCCAGGTAGGCCAGGTTACGGTCCAGTGCCGCCGTGGGCCGGCGCGATTGCTCGGCGATCGGGTGCACCGGGAATTCCATGGGAATGCCACCGGCGTCACGGATGCCAGCCTTGACCCGTTGTGCCAGTTCCAGGTGATGACGGTTGCAGGGGGTCAGGTCGCTGCCGGTCTGGGCGATGCCGATGATCGGGCGTCCCGATTGCAGCTCCTCGCGGGTCATTCCGTAGTTCATGTAGCGTTCGACGTACAGGGCAGTCATGTCCGCGTGGGCGGGATCGTTGAACCATTGCTCGCTGCGCAGGCGGCGTTTTGGCGTGTCAGTCATGATTCATTTCTCTCTTGTAATTAGGCGAATCGGCAAACGGTTCAGCGGGCGAGCAGTCCTCGGGCGGCCAGGTTGCGCAGCAAGGCGCCGACGCCAAAGGTCCAGGGTGTGGCGTCGCAGCTATGGGTCACCTGATTATGCAGGCTGCCGAGCAACGGGCTGCTGATACTGACCCGGTCTCCCAGTTTGTGGGTGAAACCGCTGCCGGCATGATCACGGTCTGCGGTGGGGGCGAACAGAGTACCCAGAAACAACAGGAAGCCATCCGGATATTGGTGATTGGTGTTGAGTGTCTGGCCTGCCAGGTCCTGCGGGTCACGGCTGATCTGGCTCATGGAGCTCGAGCCGCGCAGCCGGTAACCGTCCTCGCCTTGAACCTCCAGATCGACCACGCAGGCCCGCACATCGTCGAGGCTGAAGCTTTCGTCAAACAGGCGAATGAACGGCCCGATGGCGCAGGACGCATTGTTGTCCTTGGCCTTGCTCAACAGCAGCGCACTGCGACCTTCGAAATCCCGCAGATTGACGTCGTTACCCAGGCTGGCGCCGTGGATCTGGCCGCGGCTGTTCACCGCCAGCACCACCTCCGGTTCCGGATTGTTCCATTGCGAGCCGGGATGAATGCCGATGCGGCTGCCGCTGCCGACGGCGGAGAGCACCGGGGCCTTGGTGAAGATTTCCGCATCCGGGCCGATGCCGACTTCCAGGTACTGCGACCACATACCCTGTTCGATGAGCCAGGCTTTCAGGCGCATGGCCTGCTCGGAGCCCGGCACGATCGAGCGCAAGTTGTCGCCGATCACGCTGTGCACGGTGGCGCGCACGGCTTCGGCTTTTGCCGCGTCACCGCCGGCCTGTTCCTCGATCACTCGCTCGATCATGCTGGCGGCGAAGGTCACGCCGGCGGCCTTGATCACTTGCAGATCCAGGGGGGGCAACAGCGACGGTTTGGACGGGTCGGTATCGGGGCCGGTGTTGGCCAGCAGCGCTTCGACACTGGCGATGAAGGTGCCGGGTGTCTGCCGCACGGCAGCCAAGGGCGATTCGGTTTCCAGCAAATCACTCAATGTCGCAAAACGATCCGACAGATCGAACACACCGTCGCTGCGCAACGCAATGGGCGAAGGCCCGGCGATCCGGCCAGGTACCCAGGCGCGGCCAATCAAGGTGCCGGCCACGCCATCGACGGGCAGGGTGTTCTCGGGAGTAAGCATCAGCGACATGGGCAGTCTTCCTGGTTCGTAAAGCTTTCAAGCTAGGGCGCGCTGTTGATGAACTCCAATGAGATATATTCAGTATCTGATAACGTCCGGTTATTGCATCGTCGAGGATTGCCCATGTCCGACCTGTCCTTTTCCAGCTTCTGCGGCTGGCTCAAATTCCGCCATCTGCTGCTGATCGATACCTTGGGGCGCACCTGCAACATGCATTTGGCGGCCGAGCAGATGAACCTCAGCCAGCCGGCCGTGAGCAAGATGCTCAAGGAAATCGAAAGCCTGCTCGGCTTCGCTCTGTTCGAACGTCGCCCCCGGAGCATGCCGCCCACCGCGTTGGGTGAACATGTGCTGCGTTACGCGCAGATCGCCTTGAACGACGCACGTTCGTTCGTCGAACAAATCAGCAGCCTGCGCGAGGGTGGTCACGGCTACCTCAAGGTCGGTGGGATCTTTGCCGCCACGGCGGTGGCCTTGCCCGAGGCGATCCTGCAGATCAAGCAACGCTGGCCGTTGCTGTCCATTGAAGTCGTCGAGCAGACCAGTAATCACCTGATGGAGATGCTCGAAGAGAAGAAGCTCGATCTGGCGGTGGCACGCTTTACCGACCAAAGCCAGCAACAGCGTTATGACTTCCAGGCGTTGGCCCCGGAACCGTTCTGCATTGTGGTCAACAGCCGGCATCCGTTGGCGAACGACGGGCCGACATCCTTGCAGCAACTGGTGGACCTGCCGTGGATTCTCTACCCGGTCGGCACACCGATTCGCGCACGCATGGAACTGGCCTTTGCCGAGGCCGGGGTGGGGATGCCGCGCAACACCATCGACACCATTTCCATGCAGACCTTCCTCCAGGTGCTGCAACGCGGGCCCATGATCGGCATGCTGCCCAATGCCATGGTCGATCCGCTGCTCGAAAGCGGCCAGCTCAAGACCCTCGACACCCCGTTGCACCTGGTGCCACAGGACTACGGCATCCTCACGCGAAAGGATGAGCCGCTGGTGGGCGCGGCGCTGGAGTTTGCCGAGATCCTCAAGGATAACGCCCGTCTGGCAGCCATGTTGCCCACTTGAGTCCGTAGATAAACCTGTGGCGAGGGGATTTATCCCCGTTGGGCTGCGCAGCAGTCCCAAAAAAGGTTGAATGGACCCAATCGATAGACTGCGGTGGCTGGGTTCAGGGCTGCTTCGCAGCCCAACGGGGATAAATCCCCTCGCCACAATGACTCATCCAAACAATTACTTTGATAACCAACTGTTATCGACTAATCCAAAAATGCCATTGGGAAAGAATCGATTCCCGACAGTAGAGTCCTCGTTCAATCGCCGGATGATTCGCTCATTCGACGTGACCCAATAAAAACAATCAGGGGTTACCTCATGCAAACCATCTCCGAGCAGTTGCCCGCCCAGGCGCAAGCTGGCGAGCTCGATTTTGAAGACCGGACCTACCGCAAGGTCATCTGGCGGATTCTTCCCGTGTTGCTGTTGTGCTACATGGCGGCCTACCTGGACCGGGTGAACATCGGGTTCGCCAAGCTCGACATGCTCAACGAGCTGCAATTCAGCAACACCGTCTACGCCTTGGGCGCCAGTATGTTCTTCTGGGGCTATTTCCTCTTCGAAGTCCCCAGCAACCTGTTGCTGCATCGTTTCGGCGCGCGGTTCTGGATCGCCCGGATCATGCTCAGCTGGGCGGTGATCTCCATGGCCGTGGCCTACACCGTGCCGCTGGCGGCTTTCTTCCACATCGAATCGAGCACGATGTTCTACGTGCTGCGTTTCCTGTTGGGGATCTGCGAAGCGGGCTTTTTCCCCGGCGTGATTCTCTACCTCAACTACTGGTTTCCAACCCATCGGCAGAGCCGGGTGATGTCCGGGTTCCTGCTGGCGTTGCCAGTGAGCCTGACCCTGGGCGGCATACTCTCCGGCTGGCTGATGAATAGCATGCAAGGGGTGCATGGCCTGTCCGGCTGGCAATGGATGCTGCTCATCGAAGGCGTTCCTTCGATCATCATGGCGTTCGTGGTGATCGTCTGCCTGGCGGACAACATCGATAAGGCCAAGTGGCTGAGCGTCGCGGAAAAAGCCCTGCTCAAGGCCAATCTGCAAACCGACAACCAGGGCAAGGCTACCCGCTTGAGCGAAGTGTTCTTCAATCCTCGGGTGTGGTTGCTGGTGTTGATCCTGCTGACCTTCAACACCGGCTTTTATGGCTTGGCGTTCTGGATGCCTTCGATCATCAAGAGCACCGGCATTACCAACAGTTTGCACATCGGTTTGCTGACCGCCATCCCTTACTCGGTAGCGATCGTGGCGATGCTGCTCAACGCCCGGCACTCCAACCGCACCGGTGAACGGCGCCTGCACGCAGCGATTCCGGCCTTCATTGGCGGTGCGGGCCTGATCCTCAGTGCCTTCTTCGCCGACAACCTGGTGTTGTCCGTGCTCTTTCTCAGTGTCTCCGCCTCGGGGATTCTCAGCCTGATGCCGATTTTCTGGACCCTGCCGGGGACCGTGCTGTCGGGCGTCGCCGCCGCAGCCGGGATTGGCATGATCAACGCCATCGGCAACCTGTCGGGCTTCACCGGTTCGATGATCACCGCCGTGGCGGAAACCCTTACCGGCAACATCAACAACGGCACCTATGTACTGGCCCTGTGTCTGTTGGTCAGCGGCGGGCTGATCCTGGCGATTCCCGCCTCGATGCTCGGCAGGACCCCCAAGGGCGCGACCACGACAGCGCAACTGGAGGCTGCATGAGTCTACAGAACAAGCGCGTACTGGTGACGGCCGCGGGGCAGGGCATTGGCCTGGCCAGCGCCGTGGCCTTCGCCCGGGCCGGGGCCGAGGTGTTCGCCACTGACATCGATATTCAAGCATTGGCGCAGATCGAAGGGCTCACCGCCATGGCCCTGGACGTCACCTCGACCACCGCCATCAGCGCTGCCTGCGAGCGCATCGGCGGGCTCGACGTGCTGTTCAACTGCGCGGGCTACGTGCACAGTGGCAACATTCTGGCGTGCGACGAAGCAGCCTGGGCACGTTCGATGGACCTCAATGTCACGGCCATGTACCGGATGATCCGTGCGTTCCTGCCGGGCATGCTGGCCCGTGGCGGCGGCTCGATCATCAACATGTCGTCGGTGGCCTCCAGCGTCAAGGGCGTGCCCAATCGTTTCGCCTATGCCTCCAGCAAGGCGGCGGTGGTGGGCCTGACCAAGTCTGTCGCCATCGACTTCGTCAGCCAGGGCATTCGTTGCAACGCGATATGCCCCGGCACCGTGGATTCGCCCTCGCTGCGCCAGCGCATCGCCGACCAGGCCGTGCAACAGGGCATCGATGAGGCCCAGGTCTACCGGCAATTTCTCGACCGCCAGCCCATGGGCCGCATCGGCAACACTGAAGAGATCGCGCAGTTGGCGTTGTACCTGGGCAGCGATGCGTCTGCCTACACCACGGGGGCCATCCACATCGTCGACGGCGGCATGAGTATCTGAACCCCGGTCTTCACTTGAGCAGGAGTACGTCATGAAACTATTGCGCTATGGCGAAAAAGGTTCGGAAAAACCCGGGCTATTGGATTCCGACAATCGGATCCGTGACCTCTCGGGCCATGTGCCGGATATCGCCGGACAGGTCCTCGGCCCGGACAGCCTGGCAGCGCTCGCCGCCCTCGACCCGTGCAGCCTGCCGCTCGTTGCCGGCCAGCCACGGATCGGTGCCTGCGTCGGCCAGGTCGGCAAATTTATCTGCATCGGCCTGAACTACGCCGACCATGCGGCCGAGTCGAATATGGAGGTGCCGAAAGAACCGATCATCTTCAACAAGTGGACCAGTGCCATCTGCGGGCCGAACGACGACATCCAGATCCCCCGCGGCTCGCTCAAGACCGACTGGGAAGTCGAGCTGGGCGTGGTCATCGGTAAAGGCGGGCGCTACATCGACGAAGCGAACGCCATGGAACATGTCGCCGGCTACTGCGTCATCAACGACGTATCGGAGCGTGAGTGGCAACTGGAGCGTGGCGGCACCTGGGACAAGGGCAAAGGCTTCGATACCTTCGGTCCTCTTGGACCGTGGCTGGTGACCCGGGACGAAATCGCCGACCCGCATACGCTGGATCTGTGGCTGGAGGTCGACGGACACCGCTACCAGAACGGCAATACCCGAACGCTGATCTTCAGCGTGCCGCAATTGATTGCCTACCTGAGCCGGTGCATGAGCCTGCAACCCGGGGATGTTATCTCCACCGGCACGCCGCCTGGCGTCGGCTTGGGCATCAAGCCCAACCCGGTGTTCCTGCGTCCGGGCCAGACCATGCGCCTGGGGATCGAGGGCTTGGGCGAACAGCGCCAGGTCACGGTGCAGGCGGACTGATCGCTGGGCGCGCTGCCATCTTCGTGAGCCTGCTCGCTCCCACAGGGGCCTGTGGGGCAGATGAATTCTGTGCCTGTCGAAGATCAAACTGTGGGAGCGAGCAAGCTTTGCTCCCACAGATCTGACAGGTGTACGACCAGGAGAGCCAGGCCGCCATCGCGAGCCAGCTCCCACAATGGGAACGGAGTACGGCCGGGAAAACCAGGCCGGCTATAACGCCTAGCCTCACTTGGGATCAACACGCCTGACTCGCTTCATCACCACCACGAAAAACACCGGTACGAACACCACCGCGAACGTCGCCGTCACCATCCCGCCGATGACCCCGGTGCCGATGGCCTGCTGGCTCGCCGAACTGGCGCCGGTGGCAATCGCCAGCGGTACCACGCCAAGGATGAACGCCAGCGAGGTCATGATGATCGGTCGCAGGCGCAGGCGTGCGGCCTCGAGCGTTGCGTCGATCAGGTCGTGGCCCTCGTCGTACAGGCTCTTGGCGAACTCGATGATCAGGATGGCGTTCTTTGCCGACAGGCCGATGATGGTAATCAGCCCGATCTTGAAGAACACATCGTTGGGCATGCCGCGCAACGACACGGCCAATACCGCGCCGAGCACACCCAGCGGCACCACCAGCAACACCGAGGTCGGGATCGACCAGCTCTCGTACAACGCCGCCAGGCACAGGAACACCACCAGCAGCGACAGGCCCAACAGGATGGGCGCCTGGCTGCCGGACAAGCGTTCCTGCAATGACAGCCCGGTCCATTCCTGGCCCAGGCCTGTCGGCCCCAGGGCCACCAGTCGTTCGATTTCGGCCATGGCTTGCCCGGTGCTATAACCCGGTGCCGGTTCGCCGGAAATACTCACCGCCGGATAGCCGTTGTAGCGGGTCAATTGCGCCGGCCCCTGGGTCCAGCGGGCCTGGACGAATGCCGACAACGGGACCATCTTCCCGCTGTTGTTGCGCACATGAATCTTCAGCAAGTCCTCGACCTGGCTGCGCTGGTCGCCCTCGGCCTGGACCACCACCCGCTGCATGCGGCCCTGGTTGGGGAAGTCATTGATGTAGGCCGAACCCACTGCCGTGGACAACACACTGCCGACGTCGGCGAAGGAAATGCCCAGGGCATTGGCCTGCTTGCGGTCGACCTCCAATTGCACCTGCGGTGCTTCGGCCAGGGCGCTTTCGCGCACATTCATCAGCATCGGGCTTTTTTCGGCGGCGGCGAGCAATTCGCTGCGGGCCTGCATCAAGGTCGCATGACCGAGGCCACCACGGTCTTGCAGACGGAACTCGAAACCGCTGGAGGTGCCCAGGCCGTCTACTGGCGGCGGCAGTACCGAAAACGCCATGGCATCCTTGATTTGGCTCAACGCCTGGTTGGCACGCTCGGCGATGGACGCCGCCGAATCATCGGCGCCGCGTTGTGACCAGTCCTTCAGGGTGGTGAAGGCCAGGGCCGCGTTCTGCCCGCTGCCGGAAAAGCTGAAACCGAGAATGATCGTGCTGTCGCCAACCCCCGGTTCGCCGGCGTTGTGGGCTTCGATCTGCTCCACCACCTGCACCGTACGATTCTTGCTGGCACCCGGTGGCAACTGAATGTCGGTGATGGTGTAGCCCTGGTCTTCCACGGGCAGGAACGAGGAGGGCAGGCGACTGAACAGCAGGCCCATGCCTACCAGCAACACGCCGTAGATCAGCAGATAACGGCCGCTGCGTTTCAACGCATAGGCCACCCAACCCTGGTAGCGGTCGCCGAATCGTTCGAAGCCACGGTTGAACCAGCCGAAGAAGCCGCCCTGGCTGTGGTGATCGCCCTTGGCGACAGGCTTGAGCAAGGTCGCGCAGAGCGCGGGGGTCAAGGTCAAGGCGAGGAAGGCCGAGAACAGGATCGACGTCGCCATCGACAGCGAGAACTGCCGGTAGATCACCCCCACCGAACCCTGCATGAAGGCCATCGGAATGAATACCGCCACCAGCACCAGGGTGATGCCGATGATCGCGCCGGTGATCTGCCCCATGGCCTTGCGCGTGGCCTCCTTGGGGGACAAACCTTCCTGGGCCATGATCCGTTCGACGTTCTCCACCACCACGATGGCATCGTCCACCAGGATGCCGATGGCCAGCACCATGCCGAACATGGTCAGCACGTTGATCGAGAACCCCAGCGCGAGCATCGTGGCGAAGGTGCCCATCAGCGCCACCGGCACCACCAGGGTCGGGATCAGGGTGTAGCGGATGTTCTGCAGGAACAGGAACATCACTGCGAACACCAGCAACATTGCCTCGCCAAGGGTGTAGATCACCTTGGTGATCGAGACCTTGACGAACGGCGACGTGTCGTAGGGGATCTTGTATTCCACGCCGGCCGGGAAGTAGCGCGACAGCTCGTCCATCTTGTTGCGCACCAGGGTCGCGGTGTTCAACGCGTTGGCGCCCGGCGACAGCTGCACGGCCACCGCAGTGGACGGCTTGCCGTTCAGGCGCGTGGAAAACTGGTATTCCTGGCTGCCGATCTCCACCCGCGCCACATCGGCGATACGCACCGTCGAGCCGTCGGGGTTGGCCTTGAGCACAATGTCGGCGAACTCCTGCGGCGTGTTGAGCTGACCTTTGACGACGATGGTCGCGGTGATTTCCTGGGTGCTCCGGCTCGGCAAATCCCCCAGGCTACCGGCCGACACCTGGGCGTTCTGCGCCACGATGGCGGCATTGACGTCAGCCGGGGTCAGGTTGAAGCCCACCAGTTTCTGCGGATCGATCCAGATCCGCATGGCCCGCTCGGCCCCATACAGCTGCGCCTTGCCGACACCGTCCAGGCGCTTGATCTCGTTCATCACGTTGCGCGCCAGGTAGTCGCTGAGGGCTACGTCGTCGAGCTTGCCGTCGCTGGAGGTGAGGGTGATCAGCAACAGGAAGCCGGCGGAAACCTTTTCCACTTGCAAGCCTTGCTGCGTCACCGCTTGCGGCAAGCGCGACTCCACGGCCTTGAGGCGGTTCTGCACGTCGACCTGGGCCAATTCCGGGTTGGTACCCGGTTGGAAGGTCGCGGTGATGGTGGCGCTGCCCAGGCTGCTCTGGGACTCGAAGTACAGCAGGTTGTCGGTGCCGTTGAGCTCCTCCTCGATCAGGCTGACCACGCTTTCGTCCACGGTTTGCGCCGAAGCGCCTGGATAGACGGTGTAGATCTCGATTTGTGGCGGGGCCACGACCGGGTATTGCGCCACCGGCAGTTGTGGAATGGCCAGGATACCGGCCAACAGAATGAACAACGCGACGACCCAGGCGAATACCGGACGGTCGATGAAAAACTGCGGCATGGCTTAGTGTCCTGCCTGTGGCCCGGGAACCTGGGCGAGGGGAAGTGGGGTGTCATCGATCTCGACCTGGTCACCGGGCCGGGCGTGTTGCAGGCCTTCGATGACGATGCGGTCGCCGGGTTTCAAGCCGTGGGTGACGACCCAGCGATCGTTTTGCGCGGCGCCCAGTTGCACCGGTTGCTGGCTGACCTTCTGCTCGGCGTCCAGCAGCAACACCTGGGCGACCCCGGCGCTGTCCCGCAGGATCGCCCGTTGCGGCACGGTGATGCCCTGGCTGTTGACCGCCTGTTCCAGGCGCACGCGAATGAAGCTGCCGGGCAACAGGTCCAGGTCGGGGTTGGGGAATTCGCTGCGCAGGGTGATCTGGCCGGTGCTCGGGTCAACGCTGAGGTCGGTGAACAGCAACTTGCCGGGCAGCGGGTAAGGGCTGCCGTCGTCCTGAATCAACGTGGCCTTGGCCTGGCCCTGGCCGACCGCTTGCAAAAGCCCTGCGCGAAAGGCGCGGCGCAGGTCGTTGAGTTCGCGAGTCGACTGCGTGAGGTCGGCGTGGATCGGGTCCAGTTGCTGGATCAGCGCCAACGGCGTGCTTTCGTTCTGCCCCACCAGGGCGCCTTCCGTCACCAGGGCGCGACCGATGCGCCCGGAAATCGGCGCGGTCACCGTGGCGTACCCCAGGTTCAACCGCGCCCGCTCCACGGCGGCCTTGCTGGCAGCGACGTCGGCTGCGGTCTGACGCACGCTGGCCCGGGCGTTGTCGTAATCCTGGCCACTGATCGCCTTGTCATCGATCAACTGAGCGTAACGCTGTGCCTGCAAGCGGGCCTGGAACGCATTGGCCTCGGCCTTGCGCAACGCCGCCTCGGCACTGTCCAGGTCGGCCTTGAACGGCGCCGGATCGATGCGAAACAACACATCGCCTTTCTTCACATCGCTGCCTTCTCGAAACACTCGCTGCAAGACCACGCCGGCCACCCGCGCCCGGACTTCGGCCACTCGCGGCGCGGCGATACGGCCGCTCAGCTCGTTGCTGATCGACAGTGGCCGGGCCTGGACGGTTTCGACACGCACGCTTGCCAGCGAGGTGGACGCTTGCGGGGGCGAGGCGCTATCGCAGCCACTGAGCAGCAGTGCCCCGACCAACAGGCCCAGTGTGACGAAAGGAATCTTGGACATGGTGCTTCCCCAATATTGAGCCGCTCATGGTAGGGATCCAGGCCCATGACAGGGGTGAAGCTTTGTAGGCGCTCTGTGAAATTGTGTAATCACACAGGCCGCTAAATCCGAAAATGCCCCACCAACTGCTGTTGACGGTTGGCCATGGTATGCAGCGAGTGACTTGCCTGAGAGGCTTCCTCCATTCGGCCGGTCAAGGTCTCGCTGATCCCGCGAATGTCACTGACGCGATGGCTGATGTCTTCCACCACGGCACTTTGCTCCAGGGCCGCGCTGGCGATCTGTTGGTTCATGTGTTCGATCACTGCCACGGCGTCGCTGATGTGCTGCAGCGCCGCATGGGTTTTTCCGACTTGAGCGACGCTGTCCCTGGCCTGTTCGCGGCTCAGTTGGGTGCTGTGCACGACCTCCTGGCTCAACTGCTGCAGCGCTTCGATCACCGTGCGTATCTGCTCGACCGAGTTCTGGGTGTTGCTGGCCAGATGACGGACTTCGTCAGCCACCACCGCGAAGCCGCGGCCCTGTTCACCCGCCCTGGCTGCTTCGATGGCGGCATTCAAGGCCAGCAGGTTGGTCTGCTGGGCAATGGCGCAGATCACGTCCAGCACCTGGCCAATGTGTTGACTGCTGCCGGCCAACGCCTGCACTTGCCCGAGCGTGGTCTCCAGGCGCCGGTCGAGGTGATCGATGCTGGTGACCGCATCGGCGAACAGTTCACGCCCCGAACGGCTGGCGTTTTCGGCGACAGTAGCGGCATCGGCCGCCTGGTGGGAGTGGCGGGCCACTTGCTGGGCGCTGGTGCTCATTTCATGCAGGGCGGTGGCTGCCAGCTCGACTTCCCGGTACTGCGTGTGCATGCCCGCGCTGACTTCCCGGGCCACCTGCGCCGACGTATCGGCGGTGTTGCGGGTGTCCAGGGACGCTTGCTGGATATCGCGGATAATGGGCTGCAATTTGTCGAGAAAGCGGTTGAAGCCCTTCGCCAGTTGGCCCAACTCATCGTGGCGGTCGTTGGGCAGGCGCTGGGTGAGATCGCCATCGCCTTCGACAATCGCATCGAGCATATGCGCCACTCTCAGCAGCGGCCGGGTCACGCCGTAAGCGGTGAGCCAGATGAGCAATAGCCCCAAACCGGCAGCCAGCAAGCCCAGGCCGAGGTTGAACCAGTTGGCCTGGCGATGCTTGTCGTCCAGCTGTGCCTGCATTTGCAGGGCCGGCGCTTGCACCAGTGCTTGCGGCACGCGTATCTGCAACTGCCAGGGGGTATTGGCGGGAACGGTTTGCACGGCTTGTCGAACGTCGACTGAGGTGTCGGTCACACTGCCGCTATGGCCGGCAATTTGCCCTGAGGGGGAAAGAATGTTGATCTCGCTGTGGCCGGGATACAGGTCGTCGGCCAGTTGGGCGGCGAGTTCCTGAAGGGTCCCGAGGCTGATGTCCATGCCCACCACACCGATGATTTTGCCCTGGTCCGACAGCGGGATGGAAATGCTGCTCATCAGGGTTTTCTGGCCTTCGACTTCAATCGCGTAGGGTTCCGTCACGCAGGTGTGCCCCTGGGTCTGTGGGCAGACGTACCAGGCGTTTGCCGGCTCGCTGCCCGGCGGCGCCGTGTTGGCACTGATCTGGGCTTCGCTGAGCACTTCCTGGACCAGATGCCCGGGTTGGCTCTGCGACCAGTACAGGGCAAAGCGACCGTTTTCGTTGCCGGCCAGGCTGCGCTGACCCGCGAAACCGGCATCGTCACCGGCCAGTGCATCGGGTAGCAGCACGACGTAGAAACCGAGCACTTTCCCGCGATCCATCAGTGCCTGGCGGGTCGCGCTGACCAGGTCCTGGCGCAACTGCCCTGGTGTCAGTCGTCCGTTCAGTGCCTGGGCGCGCAGTTGCAAGACCTGCTGGGCAAAACCTTCCCCGTAGATCGCTGTTTCGCTGAAAAAGCGTTCCACCCGCTGACCATGAGCCAGGGCTTGCGCCTGCAGGCCTTCCAGGGCCGAGCGCCCCAACAGTTGACCGCTTTGCTGCTTGAGCAGCGTCGCGCCTTGCTGGTTCTGATACAGGGAGGCGCCGGTCAATGCCCCGACGACGGCCAGCAGGCACAGCCCACTCAGGAGCGTGATCCGCCATTGGATAGAGAGACGAGCGAAGAACATGCTGAGATTTTCCTGCGCTTAGGGGCTTTTATTGTTTTGGGCCCAGCGCTGTCTGAGCGGTGGGCGAGGTTATCTTGCGGCAGGATGCGCCTTCCCGTTATCCCGAATCGGCAGCCGTTGTGCTCCGACATTGGGCTAACGCGGTTCACCTGGGGCAACGACACCCCTGTGGCGAGGGGATTTATCCCCGCTGGGCTGCGAAGCGGCCCCAAATGCAGGCAACCCGGTGTATCAGACAGATTGAGTTGACTGCTCAGGGGCCGCTTCGCGCCCCAGCGGGGATAAATCCCCTCACCACAAGGGCTGACCTGTTTTGGGGCATGGCTTTGGATGCTGCCGTTTTGGGATAGCGAAGGGTTTTGGCAAGGGCCTAGCATCGAATCCAGCGTGCAAGCAGAACAATTAGCTTTTGGAAGTCGGCGAAGCTGGCCGTCTCCGATCCAGCAACAACTGCCTCATACAATAAGGTCAAGAACAATGAGTGTATCTTTCCCGATCAGCGGCTCGACGGAGTTGAAGCGCGGCGCCCTGGGCGTCGGCTTTATCATCTTCTTTGTGATTTCGGCGGCGAGCCCCTTGAGTGTCATCGCCGGCGGTTTCCCCATTGGCATCATGTTGGGCAACGGCGCCGGCACACCGGCATTGCTGCTCCTGGCGCTGCTGGTGTTGCTGGCCTTCTCGGCGGGCTACACCGCCATGTCCCGGCACATGACCAACGCCGGTGGCTTCTACGCGTTCACCTCCCGTGGCCTCGGTGGCCTGGCCGGTGGGGCGGCGGGGGTGCTGGCGATGTTTGCCTACAACATCCTTCAGGTGGGCCTGTATGGCATGTTCGGTGGCGTGGTCAGTGGCACGATGGCCAGCGTCTTTGGCCTGGACTTGCCGTGGTGGACTTACTCGCTCCTGGCAATGGCGAGCATTGCGATCCTCGGCTATCGCAAGATCGACCTGTCGGCCCGGGTCCTGTCGGTGGTGGTGGTTGCCGAGTACCTGGCGATCCTGACGCTGGATTTCGCCATTCTCAAGACCGGTGGCGACAGCGGCATCAATCTCGATTCGTTCGATCGCAGCCATGTGTTCAGCGGTACGCCGTCAATCGGCTTGCTGTTCTGTTTCGCCGCCTTCATTGGCTTCGAGGCCACCACCATCTATGGCGAAGAGGCGAGGAACCCGCACCGTACGATTCCTATCGCCACCTACAGTTCGGTGCTGTTGATCGGTGGTTTCTATGCCCTGTCGGTCTGGTCGATGATCGTCGGCGTCGGGGCGGACAAGATCGTGCCGACCCTGCAAGCGCTCCAGGATCCCACCACCTTCATCTACGGCATGTCCGATCATTTTGTCGGCCCGTACCTGACCCAGATCATCCGCGTGCTGTTCATGGTCAGCATCTACGCCGGGTTGCTGGCGTTCCACAATGCCGCGGCTCGTTACTTCTATGCCATCGGCCGTGACGGTTTGCTGCACAGCCGGTTGGGGACCACCCATCGTGTGCACCAGAGTCCGCACATGGGTTCGGTCTTGCAAAGCCTGATCGCGGCGGTGGTGGTGCTGATTTTCGCCGCGCTGGACGCCGATCCTATCCTCCAACTGTTCGCCTGGTTCTCCAACCTGGCCACGCTGTGCGTGATCTTGCTCATGGCCCTGACCTCGGCGGCGGTATTTGTCTATTTCCGCGCGCATCCGGAACTGAAGCTGGGGTTCTGGCGCGGTCGGATTCTTCCGGGCTTTTCGTGCCTGGCATTGCTGGCGGTCCTGGCCCTAGCGGTGATTCATTTCGATGTGCTGACCGGCGCCAGCCAGCTCTTGTCCTACGGCCTTTGCGCCGTGATTCCCGCCGCGCTGATCGTCGGCGTGCTCCTCGCTGCTCGATTGCGCAAGGCTTCGCCCGAGCGATTCATGGCGCTGGGAAGCCACAAGCTCTAAGGCGTCAAGCGACAACGTCTATCCACCCAGAAAACAAGTCCGCTGTCGTTCCGGACGGTTCGTCAGCGCGTGAAAGGAAGGTGCTATGCACGATTATCAAATGCTCATCAATGGGGCTCGGGTCGACGGTGAAAACGGCCACTTCGATGTGTTCAATCCGGCGACCGGTACCGTGTTCGCCCGCTGCCCGGCCGGTTCCCTGGCCCAACTGGACCTGGCCGTCGAAGCGGCGCAAGCGGCCTTTGTCGAGTGGCGACACAGCACTCACGAAGACCGCCGCCAGCGTCTGCTGAGCATCGCTGCCGATCTTGAACAGGAAGCCGAGTCGTTGGCCCGGCTCATTGTCCTGGAGCAGGGCAAGCCACTGGAACTGGCATTCTCCGAAGTGATGGGCGCAGTGGCCTGGACGCGTTATGCCGCCGAGCAGCAGATTCCCGTCGAACTGGTGGAAGAAACCCCGACCCAGCGCATTGAACTGCACCGCAAGCCATTGGGCGTGGTGGCGTCGATCACGCCCTGGAACTGGCCATTCATGATCGCCGTCTGGCACATCATGCCGGCGTTGCGGGCCGGTAACTGCGTGATCAGCAAACCGTCCAGCCTGACTCCCTTGAGCACCCTGCGCCTGGTGGACATCATCGCTCGCCATGTGCCTCGTGGCGTGATCAGTAGCGTGACCGGTGAACAAGGTTTCGGCAGCGCGATCACCGCCCACGCCGGTATCCAGAAAATTGTCTTCACCGGCTCGACCGCCACCGGCCAAAGCGTGATGCGCGGCGCCGCGAGCAACCTCAAGCGCCTGACCCTGGAGCTGGGCGGCAACGATGCCGCCATCGTGCTGCCGGGCACGTCGGTCGAGGCGGTCGCCGAAGATATTTTCCAGGCGGCCTTCCTGAACATGGGGCAGACCTGCGCTGCCCTCAAGCGTTTGTACATCCACCAATCCCAGTACGAGGCCTTTGCCGAGGCCCTGACCCTTATCGCCAGGCGTCAGGTGGTGGGTGACGGACTGGCGCCTGGGGTCACTTTTGGCCCGGTGCAGAACCTCGAGCAGTTGGCGCTGGTGGAGGAACTGGTGGCCGATGCCCGTGCCCATGGGGCGCGGGTGTTGTGTGGCGGTGCCCGTCTGGACCGCCCGGGCTTTTTCTATCCGCCGACGCTGGTCGCCGATGTCACCGATGGGCAGCGCCTGGTGGACGAGGAACAGTTCGGTCCGGTGCTGCCCCTGATTGCCTATCAGGATATCGAGGATGTCCTGCGCCGCGCCAACGCCGGCGACATGGGCTTGGGCGGATCGGTCTGGGGACGCGACAGCGAGCAGGCACAGGCATTGGCCAGTCGCCTGGAATGTGGCATGGCCTGGGTCAACTGCCATGCGCAGATCCAGCCGAATACGCCGTTTGGCGGCAGCAAGATGTCCGGGTTCGGCGTCGAGTTCGGCCTTGAAGGGTTGCTGGAGTTCACCGGCCAGCAACTGCTGTACGTACGCAAGCGTGAAACAGAATGAGGACTGCAACCATGTACGAGCAATACAAGACAGCACAGAAGAAGTTCTGGCACCCGATGAGTTCTTCGGCGCCAGCCAATCGCTCCAAGACGTTGATCATCGCCCGTGGCGACGGTAACTACATCACCGATATCGAGGGCCATCGCATGCTCGATGGTGTCGGCGGTCTGTGGAACGTGAACGTGGGTCATAACCGGGCTTCAGTGAAGGCGGCCATCGCTGCGCAACTGGACGAGCTGGCCTATTACCAGACCTTTGACGGCATCGCCCATCCGCGGGTGTTCGATCTGGCCGAGCGGCTGACGTCGATGTTCGCCCAGGAAAACATGGCGCGGGTGTTGTTCAGTTCCGGCGGTTCCGATGCGGTCGAGACGGCACTGAAAATGGCCCGCCAATACTGGATCGCCAGCGGTGAGCCAGGGCGTACGCGCTTTCTGTCGCTGCGCAATGGCTACCATGGCGTGCACGTGGGCGGTACATCGGTGGGCGGCAATGGGGTCTATCACTACAACCACGGGCCGCTATTGGCCGGCTGTCATCTGCTCGATACGCCCTGGCTGTACCGCAACCCCTGGGACTGCCGCGATCCGGAAGAATTGACCGCTCATTGCATTCGTCAGTTGGAAGACCAGATCGCGCTGCTTGGCCCACAGACCGTTGCCGCGCTGATCGCCGAACCGGTACAAGGCGCCGGCGGCGTGATCGTGCCGCCCGCGCATTACTGGAAGCGGCTGCGCGAAGTCTGTGACCGCCACGGCATCCTGTTGATCGCCGATGAAGTGGTCACCGGTTTCGGCCGCACCGGCTGCATGCTCGGCAGTCGCGGCTGGGGTGTCGCGCCCGACGTCCTGTGCCTGGCCAAGGGCATCACTGCCGGTTACATCCCCATGGGCGCCACGGTCTTCAACCAGCGTATCGTCGATGCCATCGAGAACGGCCCGGGTTTCAGCAGCGTGATCATGCACGGCTACACCTACAGCGGGCATCCGACCGCTTGTGCGGCGGCCCTGGCGGTGCTGGACATTGTCGAGGCCGAGGATCTGCCGGGTAACGCGGGAACAGTCGGAGCCCAGTTGCTGGAGCAACTGCAACCGCTGACCGAACGTTATGCGGTGGTGGGCGAGGTACGCGGCAAAGGCTTGATGATCGCCGTGGACCTGGTGGCGGACAAGGCCACGCGCGAGCCGCTTGACCCAGCCAACGGCCTGGCCTCGCGCATCGCCGAGCAAGCGCGCCTGGCCGGCGTTTTGATGCGCCCGATCGGCAACAAAATCGTTATGTCGCCACCACTGACCCTCACCAGCGACGAGGCCGCCTTGATGGTCGGCGCGTTGGACAGCGCGCTCGCCGATTGCCGCTAGCCTGATAGCCGGCGCAGAGTCCTGCGCCGGCTCCTGAATATAAAGACGGCCTTCAAAGGTGCACCACAAGGAGCTCCAGCCATGCGGTCTCTATCTCGTATGGATTTTTTCGGCAGTGGCCTTGCCTGTACGCTGGCGCTTTGTGCCACGAGTCAGGTTCAGGCCTATGAGTTGTATGCCGATGAAGACACTCACCTCAACGCCGACCTGCTGGCGGTGTTCGGCCATTTCAACAGCCGCAAGAACTACGACGGCACGCCCGGCGGTTCAACCTGGCGCGAAGGTTTCATCAAGTATGGCGTCAGCGGCGACCAGGGCCTGGCCGGCCATGGCACTGCCTACGGTGCGTTCAACCTGATCAGTTCCGCCACTTGGGGCGATGGCGATCCGGCCGGTAATTCCCTTGGGTCCGAGCGCACCACCAAGATCGAAGACGCTTACCTGGGTTGGCGCTCCGCCGATCTGTTCCCTGTGCTGGGGCAGAACGGTATCGATATCTCCGGTGGCCGCCAGGTGGTCAAGCTGGGCCGGGGATTCTTGATCAACGATGACGGGCCGAACCTGGGCAAAGGGCCGGCCGATGGTCGCTTGAATCGTGGTGGGGCCTATTACCTGGCGGCCCGGCACGCCTTCGATCAAACCGCCGTGTTGCGCCTGGGCGGGCAGGATGGGTTGCATGGCAGTGTGGTATGGCTCAAGTCCGACAACCGTGCCCAGGCCGAAACCGAATTGGCCGCCGGCACGCTGGATTACACTGCCAAGGCCGGTACGTTGGGCCTGACATGGGTGCATGGCCTCGACGTGAACGAGCGGTGGGCCAGCGACTTCCAGAAGCAACGCAAGGACATGAACGTCTACAGCATTCGTGGGGAAGGCGACGCGGGTATCGACAATGCCAGCCTGGCATTCGAATACGCCTGGCAGGACAAGAACGCCGGCCCACAGAACGCCTGGTACGCCGAGGCCGGCTACACCTTTGCCGATATCGCCTGGGCGCCCAAGCTGACGTACCGCTACACCCGCTATTCGCAGAAGTGGGACTCGCTGTTCACCGGGCAGAGCACGGGTTATGGCACCTGGTTCCAGGGGGAAGTCGGGGGCAACTACGCCGGGCCATTCAACAGCAATACGGCGATCCACCATGTAGGCTTGAAGGCCACGCCATTGGAAAACCTGACCCTTGGTGCGTTGTACTTCGATTACAACACCGTGCGTAAAGACAACGCCCTGAACCTGGATGCCCGTGAGCTGGATGTGTATGCCGAGTGGGCTGTCAACGAGCATTTGATCATCACCCCGCTGATAGGCCTCTACAAGCCGGATCGGGATGCAACGACGGGGGGTAATCAAGTGACGGGCAATGGCACCAACGTGTACAGCCAGGTGACGGTGGCCGTTCCGTTCTGAAGCGGGGGACTGGTTCCCTGAGCCCGTGGCAAGCGAGCTTGCTTCCTCGCCAAGGGGGCAGTGTCCAGCCAGCCCCGACCATCCGTCTGCAACCTGCTCAAACCTGTCAGCTCTGACAGTAGGCAGCGAGTACGTTCCATCTCATAAATCGCTCCATCGTCCCTTACGCGATTGGAGTACCCGCATGCCGACCCAACCGGAAAAAACGCCCGTGTCGCTGGCCATGCGCTCGGCTGTATGTGGATTGATGCTGGCCTCTGTTGGGTTGGTATTGGGTGCTGGGGCGGCGGTCGCTAGCATGCAGCCACTGCCTCCCACCCCGATTACACCGGGTCAAATCATCGGGGAGAGTCAGCTCGAGAAGGCTCGGTGCGTACAGGCGTCGGATCCGGCAAAGTACCAGCGCTCGCGCGCGGTGGGCAGGATCTATACAGGGCGCAGCTATGGGACTGCGTGGCGGGTAGGCCCCGGAAACCTTGTGCTCACCAACCTGCATGTTGTCGGTGAGAACCCGGATCTGACTCGGATGGTCGTGGCGTTCGATTACGAGGAGTCCAGTTGTGAGTCGGATGCCATGCGGCCTGCTATTCGGGTGCCGGTCAAGCGAGTCGTGGCCTCCCATGCATGGGAGGATTTTGCGCTACTTGCTTTGGATCAGGATGTGGTCGACAGCGGCGCTCTGGATTCCTTCGGCTATCTGGGCTTGGATACGCGTATCTCGAAGGTTGGCGACCCGGTTTACGTTGTGGGGCATCCCAAGGCTGGGCCGAAGCGGATCTCGCGCCTTCACGATGACGGGCGTCCCTGCTGGGTGACTGAAGTGCAAAACAACGACCTCAGCGATTTCGCAAAATACAATTGCGATACTGAGTCGGGTTCTTCCGGATCGCCAGTGATCGACGCGGGGACCAATACGGTAATTGCCCTGAATTTTGGCTTCAGTTCAGGATATAACGCTGGCGCGCAGATGAGTAGCATTTGGCCCCGTATCGCGCGGTATTTCGATGGCAGGTTGCCCGAGGGCAGTACCCCAGTGGAACAGCCGACGGTGCCGGTGGCCAAGCCTGGTGCAGTTGCAGTACAGGTGCCGGTACGAGTGACGCAGGTGGACGGGCAGGCTCCGGTGGAAGGAGCGGCCGGTGAACAGCTGTATTACCAGCCCCCCACACATACCACGGTCACCGACGTGTCCTGCCAGAGTGGAACCACCAAGTGGATTGCCGAGGACGGTAATGCCGCGTCATGCACCCTGCCAAGCGCGGCAGACTGGACCACGGCACAGTCGGTGACGCTCCGCGTGGATGACACCGTCCCCGACGGCCAAATCACCGACGGCCGGGTACGGTTACTGTCCGATACAGGGCAAGCCCGCGGGGGAAACAATATCTCCTTGAACGTGATGTCGCGGGGCCCAGGCGAGGTTCAGTCGCTACAGGTGCAGGCGGGGAACCTTCAGGTAGCCCCGGTGGGCAGCCGGTTCCCGAATCCATTGACCGCGCGGGCGAAAGACCCGCTGGACGCGGCTGTTGTGGGCGCGGATGTCACCTTCGCGGTCGCTGATGATGGTGGGACAGGGACGCGGTTCGACGGGGACGATCAGACTCCGATCGTGCAGACGAACGCCGAGGGTGATGCAACGTCGCCGACGCTGGTGGCCGGTTCCAGAACGGGTGTATTGCAGGTCACTGCCATGTCTAGCGATAGGACGGCCACGTTCTTTTTGAAGGTGGGTGTCGCAAGAGAGCGACAGTGATGGCCAACAGTAGTGACACAGTGTCTGAACCAGACGACTGGCAACAAATATAGTTTGGTGGAGGTCACCGTGACCTCCATCGGCAAGGCGACGACGTTCATCTTGATTATGGGCAGGATGTGAGCGCATTTTGGGGCTGCGCAACCCAGCGGGGATAAATCCCTTGCCACGGTGTTAGCGTTTCTCTTGAGTGAGCAGCCTCGGGTTTCTAGCCGGCAGCGGGCGGATTGTGCATTCGTTCAGCAATCCGCCGGGTAGTGTCCATCACCATCTCAATCACGGTTTCCTGGCGCAGCAGCTTGAAGTTGTGGGTGCTGCCGACCGCCGAAAGGCTGCCCACCACCTCGTCGAGCCCTGGGTTGACGATCGGCGCCGCGATACCGGTGAGCCCCAGGTTGAGTTCATCGTGGGTCAGGCAATAGCCGTCCTTGCGGATCTTTTTCGCTGCCTTGGAAAAGCTGGCCCAGTCGTAGGTGCTGTCAGGGTCATTGGCCAGGTGTTCCTCGAACAGGCGTTGCAGGCGTCGACCCTTTTGAAAGGCGATCAACACCTTGGACTGCGCACCGCGAAAAAACGGCAGCGGCTGGCCGCGTCCGAATGCGAACTGGTAGGTGTCATTGGGTTCGGCGATGTAGGTGTTGATGATGTGTCCGTCATAGAAAACGCTGGCGAACACCGCCAGGCCGGTGGCTTCGGACAGCTCGTGCATCAACTCGCGGCCCGCCACGAGGATCGGGTCGTACTGGCGCATCATCCAGTCGAGTTCGATGATGCGCGGCCCCAGGCCATAGCTGCCGGCATCCACCCGCACCAGCAGGCCGGCGTCACACAAATCCTTGACGTAGCGGTACACGGTCGCCCGTGACAGGCCCATGCGCTCGGCGATGGTATCGGGGTCGATCTTCAGCGTTGCCGGGCCAAAGAGGTCCAGCACACTCAGCATTTTGCTCAGACTGCTCATTTCGCTCCTAAAGGGGGGAATGGCGCGTAGGTGGTCGTTGGGTGAGCACTATAGGTAGCCGCGGCGGTGATGAAAAGCCCGCGGGCTCGCTCAGGAGCGCGTTGTCACGGTAACCCAATGCCTGAGAAATACAAGCGCATTTGTGGCGGTTTTATCTCAATAAAAATGCATAAATCTCAAAATATGATTTTTATGCAGAAAAATAGCTTGTTTTGTCGATTATCCTGTGTGATAAATCTCAGCCACTGCAAACGCTCGATCGAGAGGGCTGGAAATGAATGGTGCGCAACTGATAGTGAAGGCGGCGGTGGCGAGCGGTATCGAATACTGCTTCGCCAATCCCGGAACGACTGAAATTCCCCTGGTGGCAGCCATGGCCAGTGCGCCAGCCCTCAAGCCGGTGTTGTCCTTGTTCGAAGGGGTATGCACCGGTGCTGCGGACGGCTACGGCCGGATTGCCGGCAAACCGGCGATGACCCTGACTCACCTGGGGCCTGGCTTTGCCAATGGCATTGCCAACCTGCACAACGCGCGGCGCGCCAATACTCCGATCGTCAACGTCATCGGCGATCATGCGTCATGGCACGTCAATTACGATCCGCCGCTGGCCAGTGATATCCAGGCGCTGGCCGGGAGCGTTTCCGGTTGGGTGCGCACGTCGCGCACCGCGTCAGGCGTAGGGGAAGATTTCCAGGAAGCCGTGCGCGCGGCCTGGCAAGCCAAGGGGCAGATTTCCAGCCTGATCCTGCCAATGGACCTGCAAGCCCATGAAGTACAGCGTGAACGCGCCTTCACCGTGTTGCAGGCCCCGGTTCGGCGTTTTGCCGGTGACCGGATCGAGGCGGTCGCCCAGGCATTGCGTGATGGCCGGCGCCTGGTGTTTATCGTTGGCGACCAAGGCTTGTCCGTCGCCGGGCTCGAAGCGGCGGGGCGCCTGGCCCAGTTGCCGGGTGTGCGCCTGTTCGCCGAAACCTTTCCACGCCTGAGCTATCGCGGTGGTGGCCTGCCTGACCTGGATCGTCTGCCTTACTTCCCCGAAGTGGCCATTGAGATCCTTGACCAATACGACGCGGTGGTTTGCGCCGGTGTGCCGGACCCGATCAGTTATTTCGGCTACGAAGGCATCGCTTCTCGCCTGGCTGAACGTGAACGCCTGCTCTGCCTGGCGGAAGTCGGGGACGACGTCGCCGGAGCGCTCACTGCGCTTGCCGATGCGCTTGAGGCGCCGGCTTATGTGCCAACGCCAATGGGTATCGAGCTGCCACCAGGCGATGCCACGTTGACGCCCCAGTCTGTGGGGCAAGTGTTGGCCGCATCGCTGCCGGACGATTGCATCGTTTCGGTGGAAGGCGGGACGTGTGGCTATCCATTCTTCACCGCCTCGGCCCACGCCGCGCGGCATCGGGTCTTGACCAACACCGGCGGGGCCATCGGCCAGGGTATTCCGGTGGGCTTTGGCGCCGCCATGGCCGAGCGTGGCAACCAGGTGTTCTGCCTGCAATCGGACGGCAGTGCCCAGTACACCATCCAGACCCTGTGGAGCATCGCCCGCGAGCAACTGCCGGTGGTGATCCTGATCGCGGCCAACCATCGCTACGCCATTTTGCAGAACGAGCTGCGCCGCTTCGGCATGACCGAACTGGGCCCCGAGGCCTTGAGCCTGACCGTACTGGACCGTCCACGCATCGATTGGAAAGCCTTGGCCAAGGGCTATGGCTTGCCGGCCAGCACCGTGCACACCAATGGTGAGTTGCATCGGGCCCTGGCCAATGCCAAGGCCGACGGCGGTCCTTGCCTGATTGAAATGGCGCTGTGAAGGAGTGGATATGAACCAGATCCAATTATTACCTGCCGTCGAGAAGTTCCTGTCGCAACCGGGACGCCTGTTTATCGGCGGCACCTGGCAGGACGCCGCCAATGGCCGCCGGTTTGCCGTGGAGAACCCAGCCACTGAACAGACCCTGACTGAAGTCGCCGAAGGCGGCGAACGCGACGTGGATGCCGCTGTCGCTGCTGCCCGCGCGGCCTTCACGGGGACTTGGGCGCAGCAGTCGCCGGCCCAGCGTGGGTTGTTGCTGTTTCGCCTGGCGGAACTGCTCGACCAGCACCGCGAAGAGTTGGCGCAACTGATCACCCTGGAAAACGGCAAGCCGATTGCCAACGCCCGCGGGGAGGCGGCGAGTGCCGCCAACATCATTCGCTACTTTGCCGGCTGGCCGACCAAGATCGAAGGCAGCACGCTGCCGGTATCGCCTTCCAGTGGCGCGCCGATGCTCAACTACACCTTGCGCGAGCCGGTGGGCGTCTGTGCGTTGATCGTGCCGTGGAACTTCCCGCTGACCATGTGTGTGTGGAAGCTCGGCCCGGTGCTGGCGACCGGTTGTGTCGCGGTGCTCAAGCCCGCCGAGCAGACGCCCCTGGTTGCCATTCGCCTGGTGCAACTGATCGAGGCCGCCGGTTTCCCGGCCGGGGTGGTCAACCTGCTCACCGGTCTTGGTGTGCATACCGGCGCACCGCTGGCCCAGCACCCGGACGTGGACAAGATCGCCTTCACCGGATCGACCCAGGTGGGACGGCTGATCGCCCAGGCCGCCACCGGCAACATGAAGAAGGTTTCGCTGGAGTTGGGTGGCAAGTCTCCCAACATCATCCTGCCGGACGCCGATATCGTCCGGGCCGCCAAAGGCGCCGCCGACGGCATTTTCTACAACCAAGGCCAGGTCTGCACCGCCGGATCGCGCCTGTACGTGCACGCCAGCGTCCTCGACCAGGTGCTGGAAGAACTCCAGCGCCACGCGGCCGCCCATGTGTTGGGGCCAGGTCTGGATCCGGCCAGCAGCATGGGCCCGCTGGTCTCGGCCCGGCAATTGGGCACGGTGCGTGGCTACCTGCAGCGGGGCCAGGAAGAAGGCGCCGAACTGATCTGCGGTGGTGACCGGCCGGCTCATCTGGAACAGGGGCACTTCATTCAGCCCAGCGTGTTTCTCGACCGCGCCGAGCGTGCCTGTGTCGCCCGGGAAGAAATTTTCGGCCCGGTCCTGACCGTCATGAGCTGGACCGAAATCGACGAGCTGGTGCTGCGCGCCAACGACTCGCCTTACGGCCTGGCCGCCGGTCTCTGGACCCGTGACTTGCGTTCCGCCCATCGCGTGGCTGCGCAGTTGAAGGCCGGGTCGGTGTGGATCAACTGCTGGAACGTCGTCGACCCAGCCTCGCCATTTGGCGGCTACAAGCAATCCGGCTGGGGCCGGGAAATGGGCAAGAACGTGATCGATGCCTACACCGAAACCAAAAGTGTCTTCGTCGATCTCGCCTGAGCCGAACAATCACAAGAGGAACTGCTATGGATCTGGAATTGCAAGGCCGCGTGGCGATCGTCACCGGCGGTGGTATGGGTATCGGCAAGGAAGTCGCGCGTTTTCTGTCCCAGGAAGGTTGCAAGGTGGTGATCTGTGCGCGGCGCATGGAGTTTCTCCAGCAGGCCGCCGAGGAAATCACCGCAGAGACCGGCAACGAAGTGCTGCCGTTGTTCTGTGACACCAACCAGATGTCGGCGGTGTCCGACATGGTCGAGGCGGCCCACAAGCACTTCGGCCGCATCGACATCCTGGTCAACGGCGCCGCGGCACCGTCCGGTGTGGTGCGCAACGACATCGAACACGCCGGTGACGACGAATTGCTCTCGGACCTGAACACCAAGGTGATCGGCTATTTCCGTTGCGCCAAGGCGGTGACCCCGCACATGAAGGCCGGCGGTTTCGGTCGCATCATCAACATCGGTGGCCTGACCGGGCGTGGCAGCAAAGTCCTCTCGGGCATGCGCAACCTGGCCATCGCCCACATGACCAAGACCCTCTCCGACCAGTTGGGCCCATCGGGCATCACGGTCAACCTGATCCACCCCGGTGTAGTGGATACCCCGCACATCCAGGAGCTGTACGAGCGCGAAGGGGTCAAGCAGGGCAAGACGCCCGAGCAGGTGGAGCAGGGTTACATCGACGCGACGCCGATTCGACGCACCCTGGCGCCCATCGAAATGGGCTGGTTGATCGGTTTCCTCGCATCCCCCAAGGCCGGTGCCGTGACCGGGGAATCCATTGGCATCGATGGCGGCTTGACCCGTGGCATCTTCATTTGAGGAGCAACAGTGATGAGTAACGGAACCCTTTTGGTCGCCACCGTAGGGCAGGCGGTAATCCGCAGCGCCGACGATGGTCGTACCTGGCATCGCCTGGGGCTGGGCCAGGATCTGGAATTCGATGCAATCACCCGATCCCTGAGTGTCCATCCGGGGACGCCGGAGGTGATCTACGCCGGCACCGACGTCGGCTTGTGCATCAGCCGTGACACCGGAGGCTATTGGCAGCGGGTGGATTCGCCGTTCAATGGGCAGACCGTCTGGAAGGTGGCCGTGGATCCACAGGATGCACAGCGCATTTTCGTCGGCACCGGCGCGCCTTCGCGAGCGGTGCTGTGGCGCACCCTGGACGGCGGCCAGAGCTGGGATCGTGCCCCGGTGGAGATTCCGGAGTTCTGCGATGGCGTCAGTCGTCCGCGCTTGCTAGCCTTCGCCTACGACCCGACGGATCGCAACCAGCTCTGGTTCGGCCTGGAGGAGGGTGGGCTGTTCCACAGCCGCGACGGTGGCGATAGCTGGACCCGCGTCGATGACCGCTTGCTATGGGACTTCAACTCGGACGTGCACAACATCCTGGTTTTGCCCAACCATGGGCAAAAGGTCATTGTGGTGGTGTGCGTCAACGCCGTTTACCGCAGTCTCGACGAGGGGCTGACCTGGACCGGCATCGTCGCCCGGGAAGCTTTCGGCCTGTACTACGTGCGCGCCATGAATGCCCCGCTGGGCAGCGAAGATACCCTTTACCTGAGCATTTCCGACGGCACACCGGGCACGACCAGCAAGGTGCTGGTTTCGCGGGATGCCGCCCTCAGTTGGGAAGTGCTGCCATTGCCGCAACAACCCAACTCCTGTGTCTGGGCGATTGCCTTGAACCCTGCCGACCCTCGCCAGATCGTCGCTGGTACCAAGTACGGGCATCTGTTCACCTCCGAGAACGGCGGTGACGGCTGGCAGAAGCAGTGGCGTGAATTCAGTGAAATCGCTGATGTGCTCTGGACGCCCGCCGTGGCGCAAATCAAGTCCGGGCATCAATCCATCATCAAGAAGAACTGAGGTATCGCGCGATGAAAGTCGAAGTCGTTCGTACTCACCTGTCGTTGTTCGTGAGCGACCCTGAAGTGTCGGCACGTTGGTACGCCGACGTGCTGGGCATGCATGAAAGCGCCCGGGGTGAAAGCTGGATCATGATGGCGTTTGGTGCCAAGCATCACGACATCGCGTTGCTCCGCGCGGAACCCGGAGCCCACCAGGGCGGCCTGGGGTTGCAGCACTACGGGCTGGAGATCGCGGGCGACATGACCACCCTGCGCAAGCTCTACGGCATGTTGCTGAAAAAGGGCGTCGAGGTGGTGAAGATCACCGACCACGAGATCGGCAACGGCGTGTATTTCAACGACCCCGATGGCAATCGCATGGAATTTTTCCTCGAGTCCGAACACGACGATGCACGCGGCAAGGCCCGCTTCAAGGCCGCTGGGGCGCCCAGCCGCCACTTTGATCTCGACCCACTTTAAGGAGATACGTCTGATGAAAACCGCAAATTTCGCCAGCTACCACATTCGCAAATGGTACAGCTTTGTCGAGGAAACCCTGGCCAATGAAACGGGCCAGTTGGCCGATGGTGAGCCGCTGTTCAAGTACGCCATTGGCGCGGTGATCGCCAACCCCTATGCCGGCCGTTTCAGTGAAAGCCTGGCCGAGCTGATCGAGCCTTCACCGTTGTTGGGCCAGGAGTTTGGTCGACGCATCCAGGCTCTGGCCGGCCAGCGGGAAATCGTGAGTTACGGCAAGGCGTGCCTGGTGGGCAGCCAGGGCGAGTACGAGCATGGCAATGCATTGTTGACCAATCCGGCGGCGGATCCGATCCGTGTCGCACTGGGCGGCGGCAAGTCCTGGGTGCCTTCCACAGGCAAGCGTGGCGGGCCTGGCGTGACCATCGATGTGCCGCTGGCCCACAAGGACGCGCTGTATGTCCGCTCGCACTACGACAGCATTTCGCTTTCGTTCGGTGATGGTCCCTCGGCCGACGAGCTGGTCATCATCTGGGCCTTCGCCACGCGCGGGCGCTTGCATGCACGTCTCGGTGGCCTCCAGGTTGCGGACGTGAAGGGTAATGACGGCCTGTATTGAGGTGCGTTGATCGTGGGAAGCAAACGAATGTCTGCAAACAGCCAGTTCTTCACCAATCGATCCGGGATGCGCCTGCACTATCTGTCCTGGGGCAATGCATCGGGCATTCCCGTCCTGATGCTGCATGGGTTGCGCGCCTATGCCCAGACCTGGACGTCATTGGCCAATGCACTGGGCGAGCAGTACTGTTGCTATGCCCTGGATCAGCGCGGTCGTGGCGACAGTGACTGGGCAGAAGCTTCCAGCTACCGGACCGAGGCCTATGTCAGTGATCTGGAAGATTGGGTCGCGCACCTGGGCCTGGAGCGTTTCGTCCTGATCGGGCATTCCCTCGGCGGCACCAATGCGCTGGAGTATGCCCGGCTCAATCCCGGACGCCTGCAAGCCCTGGTGATCGAAGACATCGGCCCCGGTTCGTCGGTCAGCGGCGACGGTGCAGAGCGCATCCGTCGCGAGATGAGCCAGACGCCGCTGTCGTTTCCCGACTGGGAAAGCGCCGCGCAATTCTGGCGCCGATCGCGGCCGGGTCTGTCTGCCCAGGGGCTGACGTCCAGATTGACCCACTCGATGAAGGAAACACCGGAAGGCATCGGCTGGCGCCATGACCAGGCCGGGATTGCCGAGGCGCGCTTGAGCATCACCCCGACCGATCTGTGGCCGGCGGTTCGGGCCCTGGATTGCCCGACGCTGTTCATCCGCGGCGCGCGTTCCGATTTCCTGCCCCAGGCGACCCTGGAGGCTATGAAAGAGGCCAATCCGCAGGTGCGCACAGCACAAATCGCCGATGCCAGCCATTATGTCCATGACGACCAGGAGGACACCTTCAACCGTGTCGTCAGGGACTACTTGCACGACCAATGCCTAAAACCACAACAACAAAGCGGTGAATAGCGATGAAGCAGGAGAAAACCCAGGTTGTCATCGTGGGCGGCGGCCCGAACGGGATCACGGCCGCTCATTACATGGGGCTGTACGGAATCGACTGCATCGTCCTTGAATTGGCTGACGGCGTCCTGCCGTATCCGCGCGCGGTGGGCATGGATGACGAGGCGCTGCGTGTGTTGCAGGGTATCGGCATCGCCGAGCTGGCCGCGCGCGACATGATCTGCAACGTGCCTTTGCGTTACTACAATGCGCGAGGCGTCTGTTTTGCCGAGGTCAAGCCGAGCACCGCAAACTATGGCTGGCCGATGCGCAACATCTTCATGCAACAGTTACTTGAAACGACGTTGCGCGAACAACTGGGCAAACACACCAGCGTCGAGTTGCGCCAGGGCCATGAAATGCTCGACCTGGAGCAGGATGCCGAGGGCGTGACCTTGCAGGTGCGCGATGCCCGGGGTGAGCCGTATCAATTGCAGGCGCAGTACGTGATCGGCGCCGATGGCGGTCGTTCCAGCGTGCGCAAGAAGCTCGGTATTGAACTGCTGGGGCTGACCCATCCGCGCAAATGGGTGGTGATCGACACGGCCAACGACACCCTGGATGCACCCTACACGGCCCTGCATGCCGACCCTCAACGCCCCTTTGTCTGCATCTACCTGCCGTATCAGCAACGGCGCTGGGAGTTCATGCTCCTGGAGGGCGAAGACGAGACCAGGATGTGCGAAGAGGCAACGATCCGGGACTTGATCCGTGGGCATATCGGCGATGCGGTCGATCAACTGGAAATCATCCGGATCCGCGCCTACACCCATAACTCCCGGGTCGCGGCGCGCTTTGTCCAGGGGCGGGTGGCTCTGGTGGGGGATGCGGCGCATATTTCCCCGCCCTGGGCCGGGCAGGGGCTCAATTCGGGCCTGCGAGATGTCGCCAACGTTGCCTGGAAGCTCGCCGCGATTCTCCAAGGGCGGGCGTCGCCGGCGATTCTTGCCAGTTACGATCAGGAACGCCGTGGGCATGCGACCGATCTCATTGCGTTGGCCGACAACATGGGCGCCGTCCTGGGGCTGACCAATCCGCTGATGGCCGGTGTCCGGGACTGGTTGTTCCAGGCCGTCAACAGCGTCGACAACCTTCGCTCACACTTGTTGGAGTTCAAGTTCAAACCCAAGGCGACCATCACCAAAGGCCTGGTGTATCACGAGCGCGCCGAGCTGCATGAGGATGATCTGGTCGGGCAGTTGTTCATCCAACCGTCTATCGAAGATGCCCAGGGCCAGCGCCGGCGCCTGGACGAGGTGTTAGGGCATTCCTATGCGGTGCTGGGGTATCGGGTCAATCCGAGCGAACAGCTCAGCGAGCAAACCGCCGCCTGGTGGGCGCGCTGGGACACACGCTTCATCCAGATCAATCGTTCGCGCAGTGGCGTAGGGCGTAACCAACCCTTGTCTGTCGATGGTGCCATTTGCGTCGAGGATGTCGATAACCGCCTGGGCGAATGGTTTGCCAAGGTGCGTGATTGCATCGTGGTGGTGCGGCCGGATCGGTTTGTCGCGGCGATCACCACACCCGAGCGGCTCGAAGGCGTATTGCGTAAGCTGGCGGAGCAACTCTCATGAGGCGCGAAGACGATCTGCTGGTCCGGCTTCACGATGCCGCGCAGGCCGTACACCCGTTGCCTTCGTTGGAGCCTCACGCCTTCGACCTGTCGGCGGGCTACACCTTGCAGCGCGAGGCAATGCGCCGACGCCAGGTCGCTGGTGAGCAGTTGACCGGATGGAAGGTGGCGTTCGCGGGCCGCGCCGCCCAGGACCGTTTCGGTATTGATGAACCGGTATTGGGCGGACTGACCGATGGCATGAGCGTGGAGCCCGGCAGTACGCTGGCGCTTGCACGGCTGATCCAGCCCAAGCTGGAAATCGAATTGGCGTTTGTCCTGGGGCGTACGCTGGTGCCCGGTTTTTACAGTGACGAGGATATTCTGGCCGCCGTGTCCGAGGTCGCGCCGGCGTTTGAAATTGCCGATTGTCGCTGGCAGGGCTGGCGCTTCGGCGTCGGCGCGTTTCTGGCCGACAATGCCGCCGCGGGGCTTTACTGCCTTGGCTCGCGAATCAGGTTTCATCCTGAGCAATTGGCCCACGTGAACTATCGCCTGGAATGCGACGGGGAGCCCTGTGGCGAAGGCAATGCCCAGGCGCGTGAGGACACACCCCAGGCAAACCTGTGCTGGCTGGTGCGGCGCGTGCTGGCCGATGGGCAGTGCGTTGAAGCGGGTCAGGTGGTGCTTTCCGGCTCTTTGTTAGCGCCCTTGGACATCCAGGCCGCCGAATACCGGTTGCACATGCTTGGCATGGAACTGGCTTTGGTTTTCCAGCAATAGGTACTGTTCACGCAGGAGCTGCCGAAGGCTGCGATCCTTTGATCTTTCGCTCGAGATTCAAGTGTCTGGGGAAAGATCGCAGCCTCGTAGCATTCGGCAGCCCCTGCAGCATCAGGCAGTAAGGGCAGGGCCACCGAGGAACAATGATCATGTTCGCCGAAGTTCGTACTTTCAATGATCCTCAGCAACACGCCGGCTCCATCCTGGGCTGGCAACAAGTCTACGACCAGCTCGGGCGTGGATGCCTCTCCAGTGAGCTGCGGCAGGTGTGCGCCGAGCGTTTCCAGATCTTCCAGGAGGTGCTGGATAAACGGGTGGTGCAGCGTGGTTGCGCGCCAAAAGGGCGCCTGTGCATTGCCATGTCGCTGGGCGGTGCGCCGGTGGTCCAGGGGCACCAGGTGGGCGCCCACAGCGTCGTGCTGCTGCGCGATGGTGAAGACTTCGTCTTGCACGCCCCGGAAGGTACGCACTTCTTCGCGGCCAATGTCGACACGGTACGGTTCGCCAAGCTGGCGGCCTATGAACTGTCGAGTGAACAACTCAAGCGCTTGAAAAGCGTGTCCCAAGTCAGCGTGGATGAGGTGGTACTGCGTAGGGTGCAGCAAAGGATCCACCCAATGTTTGGCCACCTTTTGGAACAGGCGGACGCCGTCAATCCCGCCTCGGAAAAAATCCTCGAGGACGTCCTGCTCAACGCCTTCCTCGACCTGTTCAGTCACGCCTCGGACGAGGTGCGTGGCCGCCGCGGCAATTTTGCCGTCAGCGCCTACCTGGTCAAGCGCTGCCAGGAACTGGTCGACGCCAGCGCAGAGGTGCCCTTGAGCATCCTCGATCTGTGCGAGCAATTGCGGGTCAGTCGCAGGACCCTGCAAAACAGTTTCCAGGCGGTCACCGGGATGCGTCCGATGGAGTACCTGCGTAACCTGCGGCTTAACGCCGTGCGCCGGCGTCTGATCGCAACCCATGCGGCCACATTGAACGTCAGTGAAATTGCCATGGCGATGGGGTTTTACCACCTGAGTCATTTTGCGGCCCATTACCGGGCGCTGTTCGGCGAGTCGCCGTCAGATACGCCCAGGGCATCGGCATGATGGACCGCTGCCTGCGGTGTTACCGATCCACCGTCTTGCACACTTAAAGATCACTCGCTGAGCTATTTAGTAGCACCGGTGTGCGGTTGAGCCGGTGGTAAGCCCTCAGTGCTGCCTGCTGCTTCTTCGAACAAACTCCTTAAGATCAACGGCTTGCACAGATGCTTGCGAAGTTGGCACGCATTCTGCTTTTTTGAATTCATGGATAATTGGATACAAAAATGCAGAAGGTGCTGCCATGCAGTTCGTTCCGACTTACGCTGAACGCCCGCCCATGACTGCCGAAGAGGAGGCGTACAACTTCCTGCTCGATGCCATTTGTGGCGGTCGGTTACGCAAAGGCGACCGATTGATTGCCGAGGACATTGCCAACGAGATCGGCATGAGCCGGATGCCGGTGCGCGAGGCCTTTCGCCGTCTGGATGCCCAGGGCCTGGTGACTCTGCGGCCCAATCGGGGAGCGATTGTCAGCGGCCTGGACATCGAAGAGTTGCACGAAGTCTTCGAAATGCGCAGTGCCCTGGAAGGCCTGGCGGTCCGTGTCGCGACAGCCAGAATCGGCGAACGCCAGTTGGCCGCCTTGGAGCGCTTGCTCGACGAGATGGACGATTACCGCGAGGAAAGCGCCGAGTGGGTCAGCCGTCATCGCGCTTTCCATGAGTACCTGTGCAGCCTCAGTGGTCGCCCCCGTTTGTTGAAGCAGATCAGCGCGCTCTATTCCCTGATCGAAGCGCCCATGCGTCTGTGGTTGCAGCATGTGGAAAAGCCCCTGAGCGCACGCCAGGAGCACATGCTGATCCTCGACGCGCTGCGTGCTGGCGACGCCGAGAAGGCCGAGGCGGTGGTACGTGCACACATCGAAGGCACCGTTCCTGAATTGATCGAGTTCCTGCAATCGAAAAAATAACGAGAGCAGGACGTTAGAGCCTGCCCGTGTTTTGACTTTGAGTACTGCCCGTTACTTACTGAACTGGAGTGTCTGGTCATGCATAAGCCTCGCCTGTTGGTTGCCGCTATATCCTTGGGTTTCTGTGCGCAGTGGGCGGTTGCCGCGCCCGTTGTCCCGGAACGTTTGCTCAAGGTCGATAAACTCGTCTACTGCTCAGGCATGGATTCGCCGCCGCTGGTGTCCTTCGATGAGGCGCAGAAACCCAAGGGATTGACCGTGGACCTGGGGCTTGAAATCGCCAAGCGCCTGGGCGACAAGAAGGTCGAATGGCGGGTCATTCCCTTCTCCGGGTTGCTCCCCGCGTTGCTGGCCCGACAGTGCGACATGATCGTCGACCAGCTGTTTGACAAGCCCGAGCGCCGCGAGGTGATCGACATCGTCAACTACATGTATTCCAGCCAGGCGGTGGTGGTGCCCAAGGGCAATCCCAAGGGCCTCAAGACATTGCCGGATCTCTCCGGGCACAAGGTCGCGGTGCTCAACGGTTCCACCATCAAGACCCTGCTCGACGCCGAGAACGAAACCCTGGCCAAGGCCGGCAAGCCGGCGATGAAGCTGGTGGTCTACAACACCGACACCGATGCTTTCCAGGCCCTGCGCATCAGCCAGGTGGACGCCTACGGCACCACCGTGGAAACCGCCGGTTACTACGCCGCCATGGCACCCGACCTGTTCGAGGAAGGGGTGCCGGCCTTCAGCCGGATTCTCACCGGCCTGGGTATTCGCAAGGACGATTCGCAACTGACCGCCGCCGTGCAGCAGGTGATCGGCGATATGCGCAACGATGGCAGCTACAACCAACTGCTCGGTAAATGGCATGTCGCCAGTGACACACTCGATTGAGGTGAACCATCGATGAATTTCAATTGGGATGTGTTCTGGCAGTACCTGCTACAGCCCAGTGGGGTCTACCTCACCGGGCTCTGGCTGACCTGCCTGATCAGCGTGCTGGCGATGCTCCTGGGCTGTGTGCTGGGGCTGGCCGCGGCGTTGCTGCGGTTGTCGCGTAACCCGTTGCTGAACCTGCCGGTGCGCTTCTATGTATGGTTGATGCGCGGCACGCCGTTGCTGGTGCAGATTGTCTTTCTCTATACCGCGCTGGCCGCCGGCGGGATCTTCCGTTTCGAAGACATCGACCTGTTCGGCCTGGTCATTCCTGGCAATATCCAGGCCGCGATCATTGCCCTGGGCCTCAACGAGGGTGCCTATATGGCCGAGATCATCCGCGCCGGCATTGGCGCGGTGGACAAGGGCCAATACGAGGCCGGGCGTTCCCTGGGCATGACCTTCGCCAAGCTGATGCGCCGCATTGTCCTGCCCCAGGCGTTCCGGGTCATCGTTCCGCCGTTGGGCAACGAGTTCAACGTGATGCTCAAGAACACCACGCTGGTCAGCGTGATCGGCGTCCAGGAACTGTTGCTCAGTACCCAGATGGTCACGTCGGCGACGTTCCGGGTGTTCGAGCTGTACCTGGTGGTGGCGATCTATTTCCTGTTGCTGACTACATTGTGGGGCTTTTTCCAGCGCTGGCTGGAGGCCCGTTTCGGCCAGTCGGACCGGCCTTCGTCGCCACCGCCGGCGTCGACGCGGATGTTCGGTCGCAGCACCCTGAACCTGCTGAGGGCTCGTTAACCATGGCGCACAAAAGCGAAGAGCTGATTATCGAGGCGCTGGACGTCCACAAGTCCTTCGGCGAGCTGCAGATTCTCAAGGGTATTTCCCTGCAAGTGCGGCGCGGTGAAGTGGTGGTGCTGATCGGTGCCTCCGGCTCGGGCAAGACCACATTCATTCGCTGCATCAATCTGTTGGAAGACATCCAGGGCGGACGTATCCGCGTCAATGGTCGGGCCATGGGTTATCGCGAGCGGGCCGACGGCAGCCTGGTGCGTGAGTCGGAGCGCAACATCGCCCGCCAGCGCCGGGACATCGGCATGGTCTTCCAGCGTTTCAACCTGTTCCCCCACATGACTGCCCTGGAGAACATCATCGAGGCGCCGATCCAGGTGCTCGGCGTGGCTCGCTCCGCCGCGTTGGAGCAGGCCCGCGGGTTGCTGCAGCGGGTCGGCCTGGCGGACAAGGCCGATCACTACCCATCGATGCTCTCCGGCGGCCAGCAACAGCGGGTAGCGATCGCCCGGGCCCTGGCCATGAAACCCCAGGCCATGTTGTTCGACGAACCCACCAGCGCCCTCGACCCGGAGACCGTCGGCGAGGTGTTGCAAGTGATGAAGGAGTTGGCCGAGGAGGGGATGACCATGGTCGTGGTGACCCACGAAATGGGTTTTGCCCGGGAAGTGGCCGACCGCGTGGTGGTACTGGACCAGGGCGAGCTCATCGAGCAAGGGCCGCCAGAGCAAATCTTCTGTCACCCCATCCACCCGCGTACCCGGGCTTTTCTCAGCCGGGTGCTATGACCGCTGCAAGGTTGTCTATCCCCTGAGTCCGGTCAATCAATTCCTGTATTGAAGAGCCTTCGCCATGCTGAAATTTTCTGCCCACGAATACCCTTATCCGTCGCAACGCCAGAGCGTTTTCGCCCGCCGGGGCATGGTCGCCGCGTCCCAGCCCCTGGCTGCCCAGGCGGGCATCGAGATCATGCAAAAAGGCGGCAATGCCATCGACGCCGTCATCGCCACGGCGGCGACGCTGACGGTGGTGGAGCCCACCGGTTGCGGCATCGGCGGTGACGCCTTCGCCCTGGTCTGGTGCAAGGGGCAGTTGCACGGCCTCAACGGCAACGGCCATGCACCCGCCGCCTTGAGTATCGAAGCGGTCAGAGCCGCGGGTCATGAACAGATGCCGCTCTATGGCTGGACACCAGTGACCGTCCCAGGTTGCCCATCGGCCTGGGCCGAGTTGTCCCGACGCTTTGGCAAGCTGCCCTTTGCCGAGCTGCTGCAACCGGCGATCAGCCTGGCGCGGGACGGCTTTGCATTGTCGCCGGTGGTTGCCCATCAATGGCAGGTCGCGGTGAAGGAGTTCACGCCCCATCGCGATGCCGTCCTGGAGACCTGGTTCGATACCTTTCTGATCGAAGGTCGCGCGCCACGGGCCGGGGAGGTTTTTCGCAACCCGGCCCAGGCCCGCACGCTCCAGGAGTTGGCCGACACCTACTGCGAAAGCCTCTATCGCGGTGCATTGGCCGAGCGCCTGGACGCCCATTCCCGAGCCAGCGGCGGCTACCTGCGCGCCTCGGATCTCAGGGATTACCGCGCCCAGTGGGTCGACCCCATCCACGTCAATTACCGAGGCGTGGATGTCTGGGAAATCCCGCCCAGTGGGCAGGGCCTGGTGGCCTTGATGGCGCTGAAGATACTAGAGGGCTTCGACTTCGATCACCGTGACAGCCAGCAGACCTGGCATCGCCAATTGGAGGCGATGAAGTTGGCCTACAGTGATGGCCTGCACTACATCACCGACCCGCTGCACATGCGTGTGGCGGTGGCGGACCTGCTCAGTGATGACTACAGCGCCCGCCGGCGCGGGCAAATCGGCGAACAGGCCCAACCACCCAAGCCCGGCGACCCCCACGCCAGCGGCACGGTGTACCTGGCGACAGCGGATGGTGAGGGCAATATGGTCTCGTTCATCCAGAGCAACTACCACGGGTTCGGCTCCGGCGTGGTGCTGCCCGACAGCGGTATCGCCCTGCAGAATCGCGGGCAGGAGTTCAGCCTCGATCCGAGCCACGCCAACTGCCTGGCCCCGGGCAAGAAGACCTTCCATACCATCATTCCCGGATTTCTCACCCGCGATGGCGAGGCCCTCGGCCCCTTCGGCGTAATGGGCGGCTACATGCAGCCCCAGGGGCATGTGCAGATGGTCATGAACCTGGTGGATTTCGGCCTGAACCCGCAAGCGGCCCTGGACGCACCGCGCTGGCAATGGCTGGGGGACATGAAGGTCGGGATCGAGCACGGGGCGTCACGGGACTTGGCCAATGCCTTGGCGCGACGGGGGCATGAGGTTCAGATCGCCAGCGACCTGACCGACTATGGCCGTGGCCAGATCATCCTGCGTGACCCGGCCAGTGGTGTGCTGTGCGGCGGGACCGAACCCCGGGCGGATTCACACATAGCCGTTTGGTGATGCCCGCAGGTAAACCGGGTTCACTCATCGGTCATTCCTGAGTGGATCTTGATGACGACCTTGCCCTTGGACCGCCCCTGTTCGACGTAGTCCAGGGCATCGGCCGTCGCGTCGAGGGGGAAAGATCGGTCAACCACCGGCTTGAGGATGCCGGCCTCGACGAGCGGGGTGATCTCGCGCAGTTGAGGGCCACTGGCGCGCATGAACATGAATGTGTAGTTCACACCCTTTCGGCGGGCCTTGCGGCGGATGCCGCTGCTCAACAGGCCCATGATCAGTCTCAGCACCCAGGAAAAACCCTGGGCTTGGGCGAACTGCGGGGTGGGTGGGCCCGAGATGGAAATGAGCTGGCCGCCGGGTCTGAGGATCTCCAGGGATTTTTCCAGCTCATCGGCGCCCAGGCTGTTCAACACGACGTCATAGTCCCGCAGGACGCTGGCGAAATCCTGTTGTTTGTAATCGATGACAACGTCCGCGCCGAGGGCTTTGACCCACTGCACATTGCCGGTACCGGTGCTGGTCGCAACGAAGGCGCCGAGGTGCTTGGCAAGCTGGATGGCGAGGGTGCCGACGCCACCTGAACCGGCCTGGATGAACACCTTTTGTCCTTTCTTCAACCGGGCTGTTTCAACCAGTACCTGCCAGGCCGTCAGGGCGGCCAAGGGCAGGGCGGCGGCTTCTTCCATGCTGACGTTCATGGGTTTCATGGCCAGGGCATTTTCGTTCACTGCAATCTGCTCGGCGAAGGTGCCGATGTGCCCGTCCGGGGCGCGGGCATAGACTTCATCACCCGGCTTGAATTGCTGGACGCCGGATCCCACACGCTCCACGACCCCGGCCAAGTCATGGCCCAGTATCAAGGGAAATGAATAGGGCAGGATCAGTTTGAATTCGCCTTTGCTGATCTTGGAATCCAGTGGATTGACACTGGCGGCATGCACGCGGACCAGAACGTCGTGGTCACCCACCTCAGGGGCCGGTAGGTCGCCCAAACGGCCATTGTTCTTGCCGTAGCGGTCGATTGAAAATGCCTTCATGGTGCTTTGCTCTCATAAGGGATGCAGCGCAGTGATCACCCGGCCAGGCATCCAGAAATACCGGCGCTTTCCTTCGCGCCGGCGCCTGCTAGACGATGATCACGCCGGCTCTTGATAGCGTTCGGCAACATGGGATTGCCTGATTTGCCCGAGCAGGCCTTGGCGCGCGGCCTGCAAGGCATCCCAGCGTGCCTCTTCATGCAAGGGTGGGATGGTCACTGGCTCGCGCCGATCGAAACCAACCAGCGCGGCATCCACCAGGTCACCGACTTCCATGATCTCATTCAGGGTATTGATATCGATGCCCGCGCGTTCCCATATCTCGGTACGGGTGGCCGCTGGCAGGACAGCTTGAACGTAGACGCCTTTAGGCGAGAGTTCCAGGCTGAGTCCCTGGGACAGAAACAACACGAAGGCCTTGGTCGCCCCGTAGACCGACATCCCGAACTCCGGTGCCAGGCCAACCACGGAGCCGATATTGATGATCGCACCGTCACCCGCTTTGACCAGGCGTGGAGCGATGGCGCTGGCCAGCCGGACCAGCGCGGTGGTGTTGAGCGACACCAGGTGCGCGACGCTGTCGGTCGATTGCTCGATGAAGGATCCGGATTGGGCGGCACCGGCGTTATTGACCAGGATGCCGATGTTGGCGTCGTCGCGCAGCCGGGCTTCGACGGTCGTCAGGTCGCTGGTCTGGGTCAGGTCGGCCTGGAGAATATCGACGGCAACGTTGTGTTCGCTGCGCAGCTTGGCAGCCAGCACTTCCAGGCGCGCGCTGTCGCGGGCCACCAGGACCAGATCGTGTCCACGTTGCGCAAAGCGCTGGGCATAGACAGCGCCGATGCCGGTGGAGGCGCCAGTGATGAGAACGGTTGTGCGAGTGTCCATGGGGCAGTCTCTTCTTCAAGGATTGAGGGGCGAGTCATGCGCTGCATTGCTAGTGTCTTGTTATTATGATGATGATCGAAATCTAAGCTGTCAACGAATTTGATTACACTCGACATCTATGTATGATGCGAGCATGATTTTCGAGCAGCACGAGGGAGTGAAAAATGCGAGTGACCAAGGCCCAGGCCCAGGCAAATCGGGAGCACATCGTCGAGACGGCCTCTGTCCTGTTTCGCGAGCGAGGCTTTGACGGCATAGGGGTGGCGGACCTGATGGCAGCCGCCGGCTTCACCCATGGCGGTTTCTACAAACATTTCGGTTCCAAGGCCGACTTGATGGCAGAAGCGGCCGCCAGCAGCCTTGCGCAATCGCTGACCGACAGCGCGGGCCTCGGCGTGCCTGAGTTCATCAATCTTTACGTGTCCAGGGACCACCGTGATGGCCGGGGCGACGGTTGCACCCTGGCGGCGCTGTGTGGGGACGCTGCGCGTCAATCGCCTGAGCTGAAGGCCACCTTCGCCAGCGGCGTAGAAAACACGCTGGCCGCACTGGAGCGCCACTACGAGACCGGGCAAGACGCGCCCCAGGAGGCGATCAGGGCCAAGATGCTCGACACGTTGGCGCATGCCGTCGGTGCGATCATGTTGTCGCGCGCCTGCCCGGACGATTCCGCGCTGGCCGATGAAATACTCGAGGTTTGCCGTGCCCGGATAATCGCGGCGCTGCCTCCGTCGCCGGCGAAGCAGCCTTGATGCGAGGGCGTTGGGTACCGATTGACCTTAGAGCGACGCCCTGACTACCAGTGGGCAATCCACGGGCTGGGGGCCCGATACCTCGAGGCTCTCGATCAGGTGCCGGGCAGCCTGGCGACCGATCTCGTAGTACGGCAGTTGTACCGTCGTCAGTGGCGGGATGAACAGTTCGGCGATGCCGATCATGTTGTCATAACCGAGCACAGCGACATCGTCGGGAATCTTCAGGCCACGGCCCAACAACAGCTGATAGGCACAAAAGGCAATGCGGTCGTTGCCGCAGACCAGGATGTCGAATTGCGGACGGCCGTCGACGATATGCCGGTCAAGAATGGCGGCGGTTTCACCATAGGCGTCGTGATCGGAAAGGTCGTATTGCAGGAGTGCCTCGGGCGCGAGCGCGAATGCCTGGCAGGCACGTTGCAGGCCTTGTTGGCGCAGGCGCCAGGCAACACTCTTCCTGGGCAAATTGATGCACAGCGGGCGCCGATAGCCTTGGCTCAACGCATGTGCCATGGCTCGATACTGTCCAGCTTCATCATCCGGCACATAACTGACCAATTGGTTGTCGTCTGCCAGGCAGTTGGCGAGTACCAGCGGTTTGCTCTTGAGTCGTTCGGGAATGCTCACCTGGCGCAATCCCATGGCGCTGAAGATCAATCCGTCGGGGCGGTGGGACAGCATCAGGTCGATGTTCTGGTCGGTGGGCGGGTTGCTCAGCAGGTTGAGAATGAAGACGTTCCAGCCTGCCTGCTGCGCGGTCTGTTCGATGGACAGCAGCAACTCGACGGCGAATGGCGTGGTTGCGGTGTCCAATGCGAACACACCGATGGTGCGCGCCTGCAGGTTGTCGCCGCGCATCCTGCGGGCCGACAGGCTCGGTACGAATTGCAGTTCATCAATGGCGCGACGCACCCGCTGAAGGGTTTCGGGGCTCAGTTTTTCCGGTGTGTTGAGCGCTCGCGAAACCGTCATCAGGGATACGCCGGCCAGCTGTGCAACGTCTTTCACGGAAGTCATGCGAGGTGCGGCCAGTCAGGTTGACGCAGAATCATGACACAGGGCCCGGGCTTCTCGCGACTCCAATGGCGGTACTCACAGCCAGCCCGAGGCCAACGGCCACGCCTTGGGAATGGCGACGCGCCCGCCGGTGCCGTTTGCCAACAGTTTCACTCCGAGGCTGTCGGGCCGCGGATAGAGGCGGCTGCTGAGGCTGAAGCGGCCGTTTTCCTCAAACACTTCGATGGACGAGCGATCGAGAAACACCCGCAGGTGCAGTTGCGTTTGTGCCCGTTCTATCGACACGCTGCGCTGGCCGGTCACCTGGGCGCCCGAGCGGCTGCGATCGAGCACCAGGCGTTGCAGTGACGCGTCGTAGTAAAGCAGGGTTTGCTCCTGCTCATCGGCACTGCAGCGCAAGGCGATGCCCAGGTGGCCTTCGGTGCAGCCGAGCAGATCCAGGTGCACGTGGATTTCGAGCCTGTCGCCTTCCACCTGCGGTACCCAGCGGCTACCCGACTCGCCCCACGGCGCGATGCTCGGTAACGGCGCCTGGCGCAGCGCGACCAGTTCCCGCGCCGGAAACACGCCAAGGCGATCGCCCTGCAGTTCAAGTTCGCGGGGCAGGCCAAGCATGCCGCACCAGTGATGGGCCTGGCTCGGCATCGGGCTTTCCCACATGTCCAGCCAGGCCCAGACCAGGCGCCGACCATCGGCGGCCTCCAGCGTTTGCGCGGCATAGAAATCGTGGCCGTTATCCAGTTCGATGAACGGCCCGCCGGTGAAGTGCCATTCACTGTCGAGCCGGCCAATGCGATAACCGGTCTGGTACTTGTTGAGCCGGTCGTAACCTGCTGATTGCATGCCCTGGGGGGAGTACAGCAGTACGTCGCGCCCGTTGAGGCGAAACAGGTCCGGGCATTCCCACATGTAGCCATCGCCCTCGTTGCCGCTGGACACGTAGTCGAGGAACTCCCAGGCGCGAAGGTCGGTGGAGCGGAACAGCGGCAGCAGCGGCGTGTCGCCCAGGCGCGCGCCAGCAATCAAGTACCAATAGCCATCCGCCTGCCAGACCTTGGGGTCGCGAAAGTGCATGATCGCGGCTTGCGGCGCGTCCTCTATGACGGCGCCATGCTTGACGAACCGGACGCCGTCGACACTGGTGGCCAGGCACTGGACCTGGCGGATCAGACGTTCATCGCCGACTTCTCCCAACCATGTGTGCCCGGTGTAGATCAGCGCCAGGGTGTCGCCACACACCACCGCGCTACCGGAAAAACAGCCGTCGCGGTCGAAGTCATCCCCCGGTGCCAGGGCAATAGGTAGGTGCTGCCAGTGGACCAGGTCGGCGCTTTTGGCGTGACCCCAGTACATCGGACCCCATTTGGCGTCGAAGGGGTGGTGTTGGTAGAACACGTGGTATTCGCCACGAAAAAACACCACCCCGTTAGGGTCGTTCATCCAGCCCGCGACAGGCGCCAGATGATAGTCAGGTCGATAATCGTCGATGACGCGGGACTGACTGTCACTCAGCGCTTGCTGCGCGCGTTCGAGGGGAGTTGGCATGGGGGCGTTCATGGTATTCACAGACAGGGTCATAGAGCGCCTGCTTTTGGCGAGCGCTGGGGGATGTCCTGCGCAAGGACTTCAATGACGGCAGGATGGCGTCTCAGGGCTGTACCGTCGGTATCGAACAGGTGCAGATTGTCGAACGCCAGTTGCAGTTCAACCCGATCGCCCACGTGCCATCCGGCGTTGACCTCACAGCGACAGATCAAGGGTTCATCCTCGCCTGTCTCCAGGTGCACGTAGGTCTCGCTGCCCAGGTATTCGACCGCGGCCACGACGACTCCCGCGTTTCCCTGCGCGGCTATGAGCGACACGTGTTCCGGGCGAACCCCGAGGGTCAGCAGGCTGTCCGCTGCCAGGTGGGCGCTGTCGAAGGGAAGGGATGTCATCCCCAATAAAGGGCTATCGATCAGGCTGGTTTCGCCGGGAGTATGCAGGCGTGCCGGCAGAAAGTTCATCTTGGGCGAGCCGAGGAAACCGGCGACAAAACGGCTGGCCGGACGCTCGTAGAGTTCCCGTGGCGAGCCGACCTGCTCGATGCGCCCGCCATTGAGCACGACAATCTTGTCGGCCAGGGTCATCGCTTCGACCTGGTCGTGGGTCACGTAGATCATGGTCGAGCCCAGTCGCCCATGCAGCCGGGCGATTTCGTTGCGCATCTGCACGCGCAGGGAGGCGTCCAGGTTGGAAAGCGGTTCGTCGAACAACAGGATATCCGGTTCCCGTGCCATGGCCCGGCCCATGGCGACCCGCTGGCGCTGGCCTCCCGACAGTTCCCTTGGCTTGCGTTGCAGCAGTTTGTCCAATTGCAGGATCTGCGCGGTTTTCAGCACCCGCTCGCGCAGGCTGGTCTTTTCGGTCTTGGCCAGCTTGAGGCCGAAGCTGATGTTGTCGTAGACGCTCATGTGCGGGTACAGCGCATAGGACTGAAACACCATGCCGACGCCACGCTCGCGCGGTTCCAAGTCGTTGACCCGGCGCCCGTCGATCAGCAGGTCGCCGCCACAGATCGAATCCAGTCCGGCGATCAATCGCAACAGGGTCGACTTTCCGCAGCCCGAAGGGCCGACGAAGACCACGAATTCACCCGCCGAGATCTCCAGGCTGACGTCGCGAAGAATGCGTGCGCCGCCCAGTTTTTTGTTCACGTTGTCCAGCTTCAACTTGATCACGATGCTGTTCCTTTCTTGTCTGTGTTGGGCCTCAACCCTTTAACGCGCCGGCAGTGAGGCCGGAAACGATGCGGCGCTGGAAGATCAGCACCAGAATCACCAATGGGACCGTGACCAGCACCGACGCCGCCATCAACAGGCCCCAAGGCAGCTCATGGGGGCTGCCCCCGGAAATCAGCGCGATGGCGACCGGGACCGTGCGTTGCGAGTCGGTCAGGGTGAAGGTCAGGGCAAACAGAAACTCGTTCCAGGCGGCGATGAAGGCCAGGAGGCCGGTGGTGACCAGCGCCGGCCAGAGCAGCGGCAGCAGCACGCGGGTCAGCGTGACCCAGGGTGACGCACCGTCCATGATGGCGGCCTCTTCCAGCTCATGAGGCAGTTGCCCCATGAAGGTGGTCAGCACCCAGACGGTGAAGGGCAGGGTGAAAATCGTGTAGCTCAGGATCAACGCCCAGGACGTGTTGTACAGGCCCAGGGCACGGATCACCTCGAACAATCCCGACAGCACCGCGACTTGCGGAAACATCGAAACACCGAGGACCATCATCAACACCGTACCGCGTCCGCGAAACTTCACCCGGCCCAGGGCATAGGCGGCGGTCAGGCTGAGGAACAGCGCCAGTGTGACCACGCACAGCGCCACCACCAGTGAGTTGCCGATGGCCCGCAGGAACGAGGCCTGGTTGAGCACGGCGGCATAGTTGGAGAAGTCCGGGTTATCGATCCAGTAGCTCACCTGGAACAAGGCGCTGGATGGCTTCAGCGATGTCACGATGGCGTAGTAGAAGGGGAAGACCGCATACACCAGCAAGATCCCGATCAGGCACCAGAACCCGAGACGCAGCAGGTTTTTTTTTAGCAGGCGCGGGCTCATGAGCGGACCTCCAGCTGACGGCGTCCGAGGTACAGGTAAGCCATGGCAATCACCGCAACGACCAGGAACAGCAAGGTCGAGGCGGCGCTGCCGTAACCGACATCCTGGAACTCCACCAGGTGCTGGCGGGCATAGACCGACATGCTCATGGTGCTCGACGAGTTCGAGGTCAGCACGTAGATGACGTCGAACACCCGCAAGGAATCGAGGATGCGGAAGATCGCCGCCACCAGCAACGCTGGCATCAGCAGCGGCAGCGTGACCCACCAGAACACTTTCAGCGGATGAATGCCGTCGACCCTGGCGGCTTCGTAGCAGTCGCTGGGCAACATCTGCAAGGCCGCCAGCATCAGCAGGGTGACGAAGGGCACGGTCTTCCAGACGTCGACGATGATCACCGCCCACATCGACAGATCGGCGTCGGCGGTCCAGGCCAGGGGCGCGTCGATCAGGCCGAGGCTCAGCACCAGGTGATTGATGATGCCGAACTGGTCGTTGAGCATCCATGACCAGATCTTCGCCGAGACGATGGTCGGGATCGCCCAGGGAATCAGGATCAACGCCCGCACCAGTGCGCGTCCGCTGAACTGGACGTTGAGCAGCAACGCCACCAGCAGGCCCAGGACGATTTCCAATCCCACTGACACCACGGTGAAATGCAAGGTGTTGCGCACCGCATTCCACCACTGTGGGTCGACAAGCAGGCCTGACCAGCCGGAGCCGTTGTACAACAGGTAATTGCTCAGGCCGACAAAGCTTGCATCGCCGGTGTCGGCCAGGCTGGCGTCGGTCAGGCTGAACCAGAATGTGCGCAACAGCGGCCAGGCCGCCACCAGGGCCAGGCACAGCAGCATCGGGGTCAGGAACAGCCAGGCGGCGCGAACGCGACGGCGTTGTACCGGCGTTTCCCGGGTGAGCAGGTGCTCATCGTCGCCGAGGGCGAGTGTAGTGGAGACAGACATGGTGATTTCCTTCCTTGTGGCTTACCAGTTCCGGCGTTTGATGCGCGTGAGTTCGCTTTCCAGTTCGGCCAGCGCCTGATCCACCGGCCGCTCGCCCGCCAGCACGCCATGCACTTGATCGAAGAACGCATTGGAGACCCGTGGATAGCGGTCGGCGGTGATTGAAGCGGGGCGCATGACCCCATCATTGAGGATGCTGCGCAGTTGGCTGTAATAAGGCATGGCCGCGAGCAATTCGGGGTCCTGGTACAGCGATTCGATCACTGGGTTATAGGCGCCAACCAAGGCCCGGTGTTTCTGCTGTTGGGCGCTGCTCAGGTAGCTCACTAGTTCTGCGGCGAGCTTGGGATTGGCGCTGTAGCGCGATACCGCCAGGCCCCAGCCGCCGAGGGTGGACGCGTGGGTACCCGTCGCGCCGCCGCGGGGCAGGGGAGCGACGCCGACCTTGTCTTTGACGGCGCTGTCCTGGCTTTGCACCAGGGCCCAGACATACGGCCAGTTACGCATGAACAGCGCATTGCCTGACTGGAAGACGCCGCGTCCTTCCTCCTCGGTGTAATTGAGCACGCCACGGGGGGCGATGTCCCCGACCCAGCTCTTGGCCAGGGTCAACGCCGCCCTTGAGGCCGGGCTGTTGACCACGATGTCGCCTTGCGCGTTGACCAGCCCGCCTTGGGGTTGGCTGCTGATCCACTCCAGGGCATTACAGGTCAGGCCTTCGTAGGCGCGTCCCTGGAATACATAACCCCAGGCATTGGCGTTCCCGGCATCGCGCTCGGCCTGCTGGACTGTCCTGGCGGTCGCCGTCATTTCCTCCCAGGTCTGGGGCACGGGCTTGTTGTATTTATCGAGCAGGTCCTTGCGGTAATACAACAACCCCGAGTCGGTGAACCACGGCATGGTCACCAGGCGGCCGTTCACCGTGGCGTTGTCCACCTGGGCCTGGAAGTAACCCTGGGTAGCGTTGGCAGGCAGCACCTCGCGCAGATCCATCAAATGCTTGGCCAACATTCCCGGCCACACCATGTCGATCTGGATGATGTCGATGTCGCTGGACTGCGCGCTGAGGATCTGTTGATAGAACGACAACCGCTCGGTCGCCGAGTTAGGCGTGGAAACCACCTCGACGCTGTTGCCGGTCTGCTTCGACCACGCCTCGACGGCTTCCTTGCAAAGCTGCAATTCAGCACCCACGGCACCGCAGGAAATCGTCAGGTTGGCGGCTGTGGAGAGGGACGGAAACCCGACACAAAGGCCGAGCAGCGCCGCTGGAAGGAGCGATTTGAGCTGTTTCATAAAGCCCTCTTTATTTTTGTTTTTAGAAAAGTTAACGTTAACATCGCCAAATGTAGCAATGTATTTGCGATGAGGCATCCTTTTTTTCCTTAGGTTTGACAATTCAGAACCTGGGTGAAAAAGACCGCTCGCGGCAACAGAACAATAAAAACAAAACAGGGAAATCCACATGCAGAAAGCATCAAGCTGGCTACTCGCAAGCGTGCTCGGCGCCTCGACGGCCACTTCTCAGGCCGCGACTCTGGAAGAGCGCATGGCAGCGTTCGAGGCCCGTGCCAGCGCAGCGGAAAAACGTGCCGCCGCTGCCGAACAACAAACCCAGGCGCTTGCCAGGGAACTGCAGCAAATCAAACTCGCCGCGCCCGCCATGCAACCGTCGGTGTCCACCGCTGAGGCCCCCACGCTGGATGCACGCCTGGCCAAACTCGAAGCCCGCCAGCAAAGCACGGAAAAGCAGGGCAGTGGCCCACACCTCACTGACGGCTTCAGCTTCAAGGGCTACGCCCGCTCCGGGTTGCTGATCAATGATGGGTTGGGCGGCGGTCGGGGCGGCCCGTATACCACCCCCGCCGGCTCTGTCGGTGGCGCCGTCGGGCGACTAGGCAACGAGGACGACACCTACATGCGCATCGACCTGTCGAAAGAGTTGTACGCGCAGAACGGCACCCGTTCCAAATTCACGGTGTCCATCGCCGATGGCGTGGAGAGTTCCAACGACTGGACCGCCGAGGAAAGCAACCTGAACGTGCGCCAGGTGTTTACCGAACTCGATCACCTGGCGGCATTCAAGGGCAACTCGATGTTCGAAAACTCCACCCTGTGGGCAGGCAAGCGCTTCGACAGGGACAACTTCGACATCCATTGGCTGGATTCCGATGTTGTCTACCTGGCCGGCACCGGCGGCGGTATCTACGACGTGCAGATGAACAAGAACTGGCGCTCGAATTATTCGCTGATCGGTCGTAACTACGGGGATTTCAGCGAGGGCGGCGTCAATGCCGATGTGGAAAGCTACATCCTGACGTCCAACCAGTTTTTCGACGGTGGGCAGTGGCAGTGGATGTTCAACGCCATTGGTTCGAAGAAAAACGACTTCGGCACCCGCACCAATGAAGCGGGGCTGACGCCGGCCGATTCCGGCTTGCACAGCATGGTCGCCAATCACCAGAAAACTTTCTTCGGCCGCGAGGGCTTCTTCAAGACCGCGCTGCTCTATGGGCAGGGTTTGGGGGCCGAGGTCAAGAACATCGGCGCCGATGGCGAACTGATCGACGATGCCCGCGCCCTGCGTGTGGCGCTGTACGGCGAGACGCCCCTGGCGCCCAACTGGCGCATCGGCCCGAGCCTGTTGGCCGAGCAAAGCAAGGACCGCTACGTCAAGGGCGACGACTACCGTTGGATGACCCTGAACGTGCGGTTGGCCAACGAAATCAACAGCAATTTCGAAATGGCCTACGAGGTGAGTTGGCAAACCATGCAACTCGACCCCAAGGGCTACCTGCAACGCAATGCGGTCGACGGTAACTTCTGGAAGTTCACGGTCGCCCCGACCTTCAAGCCTGACTTGGGCGATCTGCTCACGCGTCCCGAGCTACGCCTGTTCGCCAGCGTGATGAACTGGTCGTCGGACCTGGACCGGTACAGCACCACGGATTCCTTCGGCAAGACCGACTTCAACGCCGGTGGCGTCTGGCAATACGGCATGCAGATGGAAACCTGGTTCTGATGCAACCGGCGGGTTGCTTTTAGAAGGACTGGGACTACCGTACCCAGGATCAACCTGCCAGGCCTGGGGCCGGTCGAAAGACATCATCCAGGCCGTCCATGGTCGGTGTGCCCCTGGCCTCGATACAGAACGGCAGCGTCTTCAACGGACAATGGAATGCGTTGAGTCAGGACGAGTGAGGCTATCGAAGATCATTTAATGAACCCAGGTCCAGCCGCTCATGTCACTCGTTTGTCAGGAACGACAACATGATGGAGCCGCCGATGCGACCGATGGACCTCACCAGCCTTTCCTTTGCCGCGCTGCTGTGCGTAGCGTGTTCAAGCCAACCTCCCGCGACATGGAGCTATGCAGACGCCCAAGGACGGGCCAATCTCCCTCCCGACCAAGCCTACCCCGAGCTCTTTGAAGCGGTGCAGCGCGAGCAGGTGTTCACCGACCAGAAGCATTTCGTGGACGCACTGCCCAACCGTGATCCGGCGCAGATCCGCGCCGATTACCTGGCCCAGCGTGGCAGCGAGGGCTTCGATATCAAGGCCTTCGTGAAAGACAACTTCATCGAGTCCGGTCAAGCCGAAAGTCCGGCCCCCAAGCCCGGCGCGCCGATCAAGGAACACATCGACAGCCTCTGGCCCGTACTGAGCCGATCCTACAGCCAGGTGCCGGCCCACAGCAGCTTGCTGCCCCTGCCACAACCCTATGTGGTGCCCGGCGGACGTTTTCGCGAGATGTATTACTGGGATTCATATTTCACCATGCTGGGGCTTGAGCAAAGCGGCGAGAAGGCGCAGATCCGGCAGATGACCGACAATTTCGCCTACATGATCGACACCTACGGCCATATTCCCAATGGCAATCGCACCTACTACCTGAGCCGGTCGCAGCCGCCGTTCTTTGCCTATATGGTGGAGTTGCAGGCGCGAATCGAAGGCGACCAGGCCTATGGGCGCTACCTGCCACAGTTGCAGAAAGAGTATGCCTACTGGATGGAGGGCGCCCAGGCGCTCAAACCCGGCGCGGCCGCGCGACACGTGGTCAAACTCGCCGATGGCAGTGTGCTCAATCGCTATTGGGATGCCAGCCCGACGCCTCGACAGGAATCCTGGTTGCAAGATGTCAGCACTGCCGAGCGAGTGCCGCACCGGCCCAAGGAAGAGGTCTGGCGTGACCTGCGCGCCGGTGCCGAAAGTGGCTGGGATTTCAGTTCCCGCTGGTTGGACGATGACCAGAACCTGGCGAGCATACGCACCACGGCCATCGTGCCCGTGGACCTCAATAGCCTGATCTATCATCTCGAAAACACCATCGTCAAAGCTTGCGAGACGGTGCAGAACGTCTCCTGCGTCCAGACTTACGGTCGGCGTGCAGAGCTGCGCCAACATGCCATCGAGAAGCACTTGTGGAATGCCGACAAAGGCTTCTATGGGGACTACGACTGGCAACGCAACCAGCAACGCCAACAGCTCACGGCCGCGACGCTGTTCCCGCTGTACACGGGGCTGGCGTCCGGCGAGCACGCCAATCGCACCGCCGATGCGGTACGCGAAGGCCTGCTGCGCCCCGGCGGCATCGCCACCACCCAGGTCAGCAACGGCCAGCAGTGGGATGAGCCCAACGGCTGGGCACCGCTGCAATGGGTGGCAGTGGAGGGATTGGACCGCTACCAGCAAACGGCGCTGGCGCAGCAGATTGGCAGCGGCTTTTTGCAGCAGGTTCAGAACCTCTACCGCAAGGAGAACAAGCTGGTGGAGAAATACGATTTATCCGGCCAGGGAAATGGTGGGGGAGGCGGCGAGTATGAGTTGCAGGACGGTTTCGGCTGGACCAACGGGGTGACGCTGAAACTGATGAGCAAGTATGGCGCAACCCCACTCACCACCAGGCCGTAGACTGAACACCGTGGCGAGGGGGCTTGCTCCCGCCGGGCTGCGCAGCAGCCCTTGGGTTCCCCTCACCACCATGAACTCGCCAAGTCTCAAGTAAGCGCCATCGCACCGTTCAGAACATCACCCTCCGGCAACGCCACGTGCGGGCTGCCCGGCGTCAAAATGACCTTCCTGCAATCCTCCTGCTTCTTGTCGAAAAGCTTGTAGCCCTCGGCGGCCTGCTCCAGCGACATCCGGTGGCTGATGATCACCTCAGGGGACAAGCGACCGGTCTCGATATGGCCAAGCAGTTCGGGCAGATAACGCTGCACGTGGGTCTGGCCCATCTTGAAGGTCAGGCCTTTGTCGAACGCATCGCCAAACAGGAAGCCGTGGATGAAGCCGGCATACACCCCCGGCACACTCACCACGCCGCCGCGCCTGACTGCCGCGATGCATTGGCGCAGCGCTTTGCCGCTGCTGCCTTCGAGCTTGAGCGTAGCCAGTACCGTTTCGGTGGTGCTGCCCTTGGCTTCGAAGCCCACCGCATCGACCACACCGTCCACGCCGCGCATTCCTCTGGTCTGACGAATGATCGTGTCCGCAGGGTCGTCGTCTTCATCGAAGTTGATCGGAATCACGCCGTAGGTTTGCTGCGCGTAGGCCAGGCGATAGGGATGATGATCGACCATGAAGATCTGGTCGGCGCCCAACATCCGCGCGCAAGCGGCACTCAACAGACCGACGGGCCCGGCGCCGTAGATCGCGATACTCGAACCCTTGCCGATCCCTGTGTTGGTGACCGCTTGAAACGCGGTCGGCAAGATGTCCGAGAGGAACAGGACCTTTTCGTCCGACAGGGTCCCCGGCACCTTGAACGGCCCGGTGTTGGCCTTCGGAACACGTACGTACTCGGCTTGGCCGCCCGGTATGCCGCCGTACAGGTGGCTGAAACCGAAAAGCGCCGCGCCCGGTGGAATGGCCTTCTTGTTCAGGATCGCGCCACGCCCGGTGTTGGTGGTTTCACAGGCGGCGAACAGATCCATCTGGCAGAAAAAACAGCTGCCGCAGGCGATCACGAACGGAATCACCACACGGTCGCCGGGTTGCACTGCGGTCACCGCTGAACCCGTTTCCTCGACGATGCCCATGAACTCATGTCCGAAGATATCGCCGTGCTCGACGGCGGGAATTTTCCCGCGATAGAGGTGCAGGTCGGAACCGCAAATCGCCGTTGCGGTAACGCGCAGAATGATGTCGTCGCTGTCCACCAGGATGGGGTCGGCGACCGTATCGACTTTCACACTGTGGGCACCGTGATAGGTAAGTGCTCTCATGACGTCCTGCCTCTCTCGATAGTTGGTAAAGGGCAGAGGGGCGATTCCGGACGGAAGTTCAGAGAGATGACGGGCCGTGGGACTAGCGGTCGCTTTGTGTTGCGAGAGTACTTTTGGACGGATTCTGATAGCGCCGCCTGGGTGCTATCGCCGGCTTGTCCAACACCGGACGACAGCCCCTTCGCGCCCCTGCACCGGATCCCTGTCGGGAAATGGCAGGCTGGCGATCTTCGTCAGTTGGGCTTCGCTCGGTGCTTCACGGCAGATGTCGGCCTGTTGGCCGGGAGGGTAGGCGCCGACCACCAGGAAATCCTCGCTGGCGTGCAGGTTGCAGTGGCCTGTACCGGCGGGGAGCAGCAATACGTCGCCGGCTTTTACCTCAAGGACATGTCCCTGCGGACCGCCAATCATCAAGCGCGCCTGGCCACTGGCGACGCCTAGCACCTCATGGCCTTCGGTATGGTAGTGGTGGTAGCTGTAAATCCCGTAACGCCATTGCGGGGGCCAACCATTGGTGCGGAAAGTCTCTTCGATCAACGCCGCCGCATCGCCGTCCCGAACGGCAATGGCGCCGGGGTAGACAAGCACGGGCAGGCGCGGGTTGTTGGGTACCCAGCCGTTGCGTTCCAATATCAGGGCCTGTACGGAATCCGAAACTGCATTCAATGTGCTCATAGAACAATCTCCCGCAGGCTAAGCCTGCTCGTACACCGTCACCCGGTTACGCCCGGTCTTCTTCGACGTATACAGCGCCTGGTCCGCCCAGGCGATCAGGTCGGCGTGGCTGTTCGAGGCTTGGCTCAGGTCGGCCACCCCCAGGCTGATGGTGAAACGAATTCGTTGGTCGTTGTACATCACCACCAGCGCCTCTATGGAGTGACGCATGCGTTCGGCGAAAGTTTGCGCACCGCTGCTGTCGGTATCCGAAAGCACCACGCCAAACTCTTCGCCGCCATACCGCCCGACCACGTCGGAGTCGCGCGCGTGCTCGCGCAGCAGCCTGGCGACCTGCTCGATGACTTTGTCGCCGGCCTGATGACCGTAAGTGTCGTTGACCCGCTTGAAGTGGTCGATATCGAGCATCACCAGGCTCAACGCATTGCCATAGCGCTGGTGCCGGGCATAGGCGGCCCTGAGGCTTTCCTCCCAATGGCCGCGGTTGTACAGGCCCGTCAGGCGATCGGTACTGGAGAGCCGTTGCAGTTGCGCATTGGCGGCTTGCAACTGATGCCGGTTGGTGGCGACGTCGGTGACGTCATAGATCACCAGGCAGATATGCTTGATGTTGTTGTCGGGCGAGCGCAGCGGTAACAGCGTGGTGTTCTGGTACATGAATTCTTCATTGCCGGTGATCGGCTGATAGTTCTCGAACCGCACCAGATACGGCCGCTGCTCCCAGACGGTGAAGGCTGGCGTGCCGAGGGTAGCGACGCTTTCCACTTTGCGGCTGAACCATTGGCGATCGATTTCGGGGAACAGGCTGAAGATAAGCTGATTGTGGGCATCCTTTGGCTGCACCCCGGAGCGGTTCTCCATGAAGGTGTTCCAGACCTGCACGCGGTAGTCGCGGTCGAGCACCACCACACCGACATCGATGCTCTGAACCACGGCAAGCAACCAGTGAAACTCGTTCAGATCAATGGAATCGTTCATGGCTCAGTTCATCAGATAGGCGAGTTTGTGGGTCAACCGTTCGATGGAGTCCTCCGTGAACAGCAGCAATAGGTCGAAACGAATATCGTGCCCTTCCAGGCTGTAGCTGATTTCCACTGCCAGGGTTTTTTTCCAGCGCTTGCGGTTGACTCGGATCAGCTCATCGATCGCCGCGTGTTGGCCCAGAATCTGTGGGTGACCTTGAGAGAATCCCACATCGATCTGATCGGCAATGCTGGTCAGGCAAGCTCCGATCAGGACGCTGGAAAGGTCCAGCAGCATTTCCAGGTCGGAATAGTCGCTGCTCTGGCGTTGCATCAGGTGTGCGATGTCGGCGATTTCCGAGTCGTGAAACATCAGCAGGGCTTCACCCGCGATGCCACTGCCGATAAAACCCTGGCAGATAGCCGTGAGTTGCTGTGAGCTGCTGGCATCGTTCAGTGCCATATGCAGCTCACCGACTTCGAGGATGTTCACATTGGGCACTGGCAGTTGCACAAAGACGCCCAAGACCTTGGCGATCAGGGCGGCTGCCTGGCCAATGGCGACGTTGACTGTCTCGCGGAACACATCGTGAAAACTGATGGCCGTGTTCGTTGCCGAACGATTCTGCAGCGGCACCTTGCCGGGTTGGGTCAACAGTCCCACCCGGGTGAGGGTCTGGCACAGTTCGTTTTCGTCGAAAGGCTTTTTCAGGAACGCCAGTGCGCCCAGCTCGAGCACGCGGCGTACCGCTTCATCCTGGACGTCACCGGAGATCACGATGACCTGCGCCTTCAATCCTTCGGCGCGCAAAGCGCTCAACACCTGGTAGCCATCCATCTCCGGCATGGTCAGGTCGAGTAACACAACTTGCCCCAGGCCTTGGCGTATGGCGTCCATGGCCTGGCGACCATTGACGGCCTCGGTAACGGACACCGGCCAGTCCGCGGGCAGAGCACGTAGGACCTGTTTGCGGGCCATGTTGGAGTCGTCACACACCACTAGGGGAATCACTGACACAAATGCACTCTTTTTGGAGTTGGATATCAGGGAAACGCTTACATGCGTCATACCATAGGGTAGCAAAGACCCGCGGATGCACAGGATTTACCAGGAAAAACACCCAGCAGGCCGCCCGGATGGGCCGTTACGCGGTTTGCCCGGCCCCGTAGTACTTGTCAGCTGGTAAAACGAGAGTCCCGGAAAATTCATCGGAGCCGGCCGGTTGGAAGGGGCATCGTGACGCCCACTGAACGTCTGCTCCCGGGCGACCTCTGAAAGTAGTGCAGGGTGGCGATCTCGCTGCCCGTCAACACTTGGAGGACAGGCTCATATGAACATTCTAATGGTCCTTACATCCCACGATCAGTTGGGCGATACCGGCAAGAAAACCGGATTTTGGCTGGAAGAATTCGCTGCTCCCTATTACGTATTTGTCGACGCCAAGGCAACCGTCACGCTTGCCTCTCCCAAGGGCGGACAGCCGCCGCTGGACCCTAAAAGCGATGAAGAGGACGCCCAGACTGAGGCTACTCGCCGTTTTCGCAGTGATTCGAAGGCCCAAGCGGTACTGGCCAGCACGGTGCCGCTGGGCGAGATTGACCCCTATGACTTCGATGCGGTGTTTTACCCTGGAGGTCATGGACCGCTCTGGGATCTGGCCGAGGACACGGATTCGAAGACCCTCATCGAAGCCTTTTATGCCGCGAATAAACCTGTGGCTGCTGTTTGCCATGCCCCTGGCGTTTTCAAGAACGTTCAAGCCCCGGATGGCCAGCCTGTGGTGAAAGGCAAGAAGGTGACCGGGTTCACCAACTCCGAGGAGGAGGCCGTGGGGTTGACGCACGTGGTGCCGTTTCTGGTGGAGGACATGCTCAAAGCCAAAGGCGGCGAGTATTCCAAGGCTGCCGACTGGGCGAGCTATGTGGTCGAGGATGGGCATTTGATCACGGGTCAGAATCCGGCTTCATCCGAAGCTGCCGCCAAAGCGCTGCTCAAGCGGCTGGTGCAGGAAGAAACGGCCTGAGGACATGCCGCCTGTCACTACTGTCATCTCTGACAGTAGTGAGGCGAGAGGTTTTCACCCTATATCTGTAGCCCCATCCTTACTTTAAAAGAGAAATGGATATGGCTACGCAAAAGACAACCCGACAATAAAATCCTGGCAGCAGGGGGCTCCCTGGGGGGGAGCCTGATAACCGCCAACATCACATTGATGCGATTGCTTGAAAATAGCGCTCTGGCCCTCTAGTAAGCCCTGGCCCTGACAGACGCAGTTTGTAGTCTATAGTTTTCACCAGACCCGGAATCCTTTCGTGTGGCCGATCAGGAGCAATTGACTCCTTGAGCCGTAACCGCGTCGGATTCCCGCAAGCCGTCAGCAGTGAAGTGATGCAGGGAGCACACCATGCCGGTCCAACGGTCGAATATACTGAGGTCGGCCACTGATATCGCCCTTTCTGCAAACTCTGTTTCAGCTACCACGAACAGCCTGTTTCGGCGCGGGTTTGACCAAGCCAAAGAAATCTACATTTTATTTCCGCTGCTGGCGGTTTTCCTGTTGCTGAGCATCTGGGCGGCCACCTTGTACCTGATCAAGGTCGAACAGGTGCGCGCGCAGCAGAGCGCCGCCGCGGCAAGTGTGGAAATCGCGGCCACGTACGAAGCGCAAATCCTGCGGGCCGTGCGTGAAATCGATCAGACCCTCAAGCTCGTCAAATACACCTACGAGTCCGAAGGGGAACAAAACCCGCTGCCCAAACTCAAGGCGCGGGCACTGTTGCCGCCGCCTTTCCTGTTTGACGTCAGCGTGGTTGATTCGGATGGCCTGGTCGTCGCGAGTACGCAGCCGAGCGAGGCTGGAAGCAGGATCGCTGAGGATGAGCTGCTAGCGTTGAAGCGTGACAGTGCATTGTCGGTCAGCCGTCCCTGGAAAGATCCTGTAACGGGGGAATGGAAGCTGCGTTTCAGTCGGCGTCTCAATTCGGCGGACGGCGCGTTCTCCGGGATCTCGATGGTCGAGGTCGATGCGGCTTATTTCGTCAGTAGTTACGATGCCTCGAAACTCGGCTATCAGGGCACACTCGGGCTGCTCGGAACCGATGGCATCTTCCGCGTGCGGCGCACCGGGGAGGTGGTACTGGCCGGTGATACGGTCGATTACGTGACAGTGGTACCGGACGATGAAACCACCGAGGCGGTGCTCGCGATCAATGGATGGGACGGCGTACGGCGCTACACCAGTGCCCGCCAACTCTACGATTATCCGCTGGCGATCATTGTCGGTTTATCCGAGGAGGAGCAACTGTCGGCGGTGAATCGACAAGCACACACCTATCTGTGGAGGGCGGCGGGCGCAAGCCTGTTGCTGGTATTGTTGGTGAGTCTGTTGAGCCGGATGAGCTGGCAACTGGTGCAAAGCCGTTTGCGAGCCGCCGAAGCGAAAATAGCCTACGCCGAACGCGTCGAGTACCTCGCTTATCACGACGGCTTGACGTCGCTGCCCAATCGCAGTCTGTTCAGTAAGATGTTGAGTCAGAGTATCAGCGAGGCAAGCCGTTATCATCGGCAACTGGCGGTGCTTTTCCTTGACCTCGACCGTTTCAAGCTCATCAATGACACGCTTGGGCACGATGCCGGCGACCAGTTGCTGCAAGAAGTCGCACAGCGAATCACGGCCTGTCTGCGGGCTAGCGATACCGTCGCCCGACTGGGCGGCGACGAATTCGTGATATTGCTGCCAGAGCTGTCCGAGGACAAATACGTGGCGATCACCGCCCAGAAAGTCCTGTCCACCATTGCCCGGCCCTTTAACCTCCAGGGCCATGAGTTCCGTGTAACCGCCAGTATCGGTATCAGTGTCTTTCCGCAGGATGGCCTGGATGAGCAGACGCTCAAGAAAAATGCCGATATCGCGATGTATCAGGCCAAGCAACAAGGCAAGAACAATTTCCAGTTCTATTCCGAGAAGCTGAACACAGACTCACTGGAACGACTGACACTGGAGCTGAGCTTGCGCCATGCCCTGGAGCGTCAGGAGTTCCAGCTGCACTATCAGGCCAAGCGAGATATTCGCAGCGGCCAGATCACCGGCATGGAAGCGCTTCTGCGCTGGGATCACCCCGACCTGGGCATCGTCGCGCCGATGCAGTTCATTCCGATTGCCGAAGAGACCGGTTTAATCGTGCCGATCGGCAAATGGGTACTCAAGACCGCTTGCCTGCAAAACGTTGCCTGGCAACAACAAGGCCTGCCGCATCTGGGGATGGCCGTGAACCTGACTGCGCGCCAGTTCGCCGATGAGAATTTACTCACGGACCTCGCTGCGATACTGGCTGAAACCGGTATGGAGGCCAGTCTGCTGGAGCTCGAAATCGCTGAAAGCCTGCTCATGCAGGATGTCAAAAGAGCGTTGAGTGTGTTGACCGGACTTAAACACCTGAGGATCCGGATCGCCATTGATGATTTCGGTATCGGTTATTCTTCGCTCTCTGCCCTCAAGCAATTTCCGCTCGACTCCATCAAGATCGATCGCTCATTTATCTGTGATGTCACCAGTGTGTCGGAAGACAAAGCCTTGACCGAGGCCATTATTGCAATGGGTAGAACCCTCAGTCTGACCGTGGTTGCCCAAGGTGTGGAAACCAAGGAACAGGCCGATTTCCTCAGGGAAAATGCCTGCGACGAATTTCAGGGTTTTTACTTTAACCGGCCGGTGCCCGCCGATCAGTTCACGATGTTGCTGCAAGCACAGCCGGGATAGGCAAGGGTTCGACAGCTTGAGTCACGATGAGCGCTCATTGCGGATCGAGTGGCAGTGCCCTGACGCTGCCGTCCACCTCCCGAGCGTCGATGTAGCCGATGGTGTCGGGATTCTCGGCCACACGTTTCTTGACTTCTGCGCTGCTCGAAACAGCCTGCGGCGGCTGGCCCCGGCCAGTAAAGATGATTTTCGACCAGTGCGCCTTGAGCTGGGACGCGGACTTGCCGGTGAACGTTGTATAGAACTCGTCGCGGGTCGCCGAGTTCTCAGCCTGATCGATCGGAACGGCCTGTCTACCATCGGGGAAACGACTGATCTTGCCCAGGAAAATATCCGCCACCTGGTTGCGCCCGAGTGCCTTGACCGGGCTGGACGTGGCAACGACCACCACCACATCGGCCTTGACGGCGGCGCTGGCCGCGCACATGGCGAGCCCCGCTACGGCGAATCCGATGAGCCTCACGAACCACATGACCTGCTCCATCAGAATACAAAATCGATAGCTAGGCTGATCACGCTGAACGAGCCTCCGGACTCGAAGTCCGGCTCGGTATTGATCAACGGACCAACGGAGGCGCCCTTAAGACGGGTGTGATCGTACTGTAATTTGGCGTCCATGTTTTTTGTGAAATCCCAGCGCACGCCAAGGGAAAGCGTTTGCTGGCCTTCGTCCGAGCCCAGGATGGAATTGAGGGCACCGTTGAGGCTGGCCGCAGCCCCGGTGGAAGCCGTCAAGCCCGAAGCGCAGGTGTCAGACTCCGTCTTGGAGCGAGCGTAAGCGAGGTAGGGCGTGAACGCATCGATTCGGTAACCGCCGCTGACGTACCAGGCGCTTCTTTCGCCTAGCGCGGAACGGCTACTCAGGCGCCCCCATTCGCTCATGACGAACCAGTTGCCCGGATCATAGCTGGCGCCCACCCCGAAAAAATCGACGGGTGTGCCGTCGGAGTCGTAACGATCGGCGATAGCATCACCTTCTGCGCCGAATGCCCTGAATGCATCGAAGAGTGAGTTGAATTGCTCCACGGTCAGGTGGGTTCTCATGTAGGTGACGCGGGTGGTCAGGGCGCCGGACTCGGTGGTGTTGGTAATGCCCCAAAGGTTCCTCGCCATCGCCTTGCCGGCCCCGTCGGGTTGGCGGCTGTCGTGCTGGCCGTAATTACCCTGCACGGTGTTGGTGATTTCATCGACATGGAATCTATAGCTGAGGTCTACGCCGTCGCTGCTGGTGATTGGAATCAGGCTGTAGACTTCCATCGGCGGACGCACCCAGGGCAGGGTGTATCCCACTTTTCGGGTGTCGGAGAGCAGAAAAACCGGCAATACGGTGCGACCGACGCGTGCACTGGAATCCGGTGTGAACTGATACTTGATGTTGGCCCACTCGACGAAGGGGCGGTAGCTGTTGTCGTAACGCTGCTCGGAAATGACCTGCACCACGGCCGAAAGCTGCGGGGTGAAGGTGGTGGTCAGTTGGGCACCGATCAGGCTGTCGACGTCGGCGCTCCAGTTGCGTGAATGCCCTGCGCCATTGGGCTTGAAGATACTGGAGGTGAAGTCGGCTTTTTTCTCGCTGGAATGGACGATCCCCACCGTGCCGAAACTGCTCAGCGAGAACATATCGGCCGCGTCAGCACTGGCGACGCCGACGTACAGCGTCACGACTACCAGGGCCATTGCATTGGGCTTGTTTACCATGGGCTCAAGGTAACCTCGTTGCGTGGATCGCCATTCGTCTGTTCCTTGTAACGTTGGCTGAAACTGCGCGCTACCACGCAGCGAAGCGTTCTAGACCGTCAATTTGAGCGTAAAGGTCGCCCCTGTTCCCGGGCCATCGCTATGGGCCTCCAGCGAACCGCCCATCTCCATGGCCGCCAGGGCGCAACTGTGCAGACCAAAGCCATGGCCGTCCTTGCGTGTGGTAAAGCCATGGGCAAAGATCCGTGTCAGGTTCTCGGGCGCGATGCCTTCGCCGTTGTCGATGACCTTGATCACCAGGGTGCCTTCTTGGGGGATCTCGCTGCGCAGGATGATTTGAGGGGCAGACTCCGGCCGGTCATCCATGGCCCTGCTGGCGTTTTTTATCAGGTTGATCAGGATCAGCAACACCCGGTGCTTGTCCAGTTGCAGCACGGGTGTTTCGGCCAGGTTGCGCACCACGGTGATTCGATGCGCCGCGATGATGCCGGCGTTCATGCGCAGGGCATCCTCGATCAGTTCCTTTATCTGCACGGTTTCGACAAGGCTGGAGGTGCCTGCATACGATTGCTGGGCGGCGACGATTTCCTTGATGTGATCAACGCTTTTGCTCAGTTGGCCGAGTTCTTCGGTCATGCTCTGTTGTTCGAGGGCCAGCGCGTCCACCAGTTGGTTCAGGTAGCTGGGCAGAAGCTTGCCTTTCTCGTCGTGGGAGATGAAGTCGCCGAGGTCCTCGGCATGCTCGTTCATCATTTGTACCGCCTTGCCAAGCCCCAAGGCCTTGCTGGTGCGCAGCTTGCGGGTGACCAGGTCGGCGGAGATATTCACGCTATTGAGCACATTGCCCACGTTGTGCAGGACGTTGGTGGCGATTTCGGCCATGCCGGCCTGGCGTGCGGCCGCGGCCAGTTGAGTCTGGGCTTCGGCGGCGCGCAAACGGCTTTGTGCCAGTTGCCAGCTCATCCGGGCGAGCAAGCCCACCAACAGCACCAGTACCAGGCTGCCGCCCGCGGCGCGCCAGAGATAGGTTCGCGCTTGCTGGTTCACCGCGGCCAGTTGTTCTTCTTCGGACAACCCCACGATCACCGCCAGCGGCAAGTCATAGAGCTGACGGGCACTGGTGTAGCGCCGCACCCCGTCCCAGCCATTGACCGAGAGCACCGCCTCGGTGTTTTCAGTGTCCGGCACCACGGCGGTGTAATCGACCGTATCACCGGCCAGTACCGTTTCCCCGGTGCGCCGCACGCGGAAGATGCCGTCGGTGCCGAGGAGTCCGAGCGCACCCTGGTCGCCGAGTTTCGAGGCGTCGTAGCTGCTGACGAAATAGGCGGCATCGACCTCGACCCTGGCGATCCCGGAAAGCCCGCCATCCGCCGCGTTGAGTCGCCGGCTGAAGCGCAAGCGCCATTCTCCGGTGACAGGGCTTTTCCATGGGTGACTGATGGACAGTGAGTCGCTGTGCCGCAGCGTTTGCTGCTCATCCGGGTCAGCGATGTTTTCCCGGTCGTTGACCCGGGTGCTTGCCACGAGCCTGCCGTCCGGATTGACCACGCTGACGTCAAACACCAAGGCCGGCGGCAGCAAGGCCCGTTCCTGGAGGCGGCGCAGGGGATTAGGCTCACCCTCGGCTTCGTAGGTGTACTTGACCAGCTTGAGGGTTTGATCGATTTCGTGAATGGCGCGCAACATTTGCGCTTCGTAGGTGGCGCCCATCTCCTGGCTTGCCGTCGCCGCGCTCTGCTGTGCGCGGATATGTTCGACCTTGATCAGATACAGCGTCGCGGTCCAGATGGCCAGCAACAGGAGCGCAGCCAGCAACGGGAACAGAATGTAGGCTTCCTTGGCCTGGTCGAAGCCGCGCCGAAGGACGCCGGCTTCGGTAGCGCCATCGGCCTGCACGCGATGGACAGCGCCAGGGGCCAACCTCAGTGTCTCAGGCCGCTGGATCGGCATGGTGTGCTCCCTGCATTGTTCACTACCGAAGGCTGGTGGGCCCGACACGGTTACGGCTCGGGGGGTGTTGCTCCTGAGGGTCCGAGCGAAATCCTGAATCTGTCAGCAACTATAGACCACAAACTCTGTATGCCAATGTGCGAAGAGAGTTTCGATTGACTGGGGCTCGGAGGATTGTGTGGCGGGGGGATTTATCCCCTCGCCACAAGAGGTTCAGCGTTTGTCCTGGCGGACTCACACCGCTTGCTTGACCCTTCGATGCACCCACTGCGCCTCGTCCTGCAATTCGAGGACTTGCCAATGGAAGTGCTCCAGGGAGGCGCTGTGCCCGACGCTGATCAGGATCGTGTCCGGCAGTGTCTGCTTGAGCAGTTGATAGCAGCGCGCTTCGTTTGCCGCATCCAGCGCCGAGCTGCTTTCGTCGAGAAACAGCACCGTGGGACGGGCCAGCAGGGCTCTGACGAACGCGCAGCGTTGCTGTTCGCCGACGCTGAGGGTCTGTGCCCAGTCCCGTTCCTCTTCCAACTGCTCGGCCAGGTGTTGCAGGCCGACTTGCTCCATGATCTGGCGCAGCGCGCCATCCTCTTCGCGGCGGGGTGGGTTGGGGTACCAGAGTGCTTCGCGCAGGCTGCCCAACGGCAGGTAGGGTTTCTGCGAAAGTGTCAGGGCACGCTCACGGTCATAGCCGCTTGAGCCGCGAGCGTGATGCCAAAGCCCGGTAATCGTGCGGATCAGCGTCGATTTGCCGTAGCCGGACGGCGCACTGATCATCAGGCTGTCACCGGGCTTGAGGGAAAGGTTGAAGCCTTTGAACAATGGCCGGCCGTTCGGCAACCAGATGTCCAGGTCCTTGATGTCGAGGCCGCTGGCTTGCTGCTCGAACCTGACCTGGGACTTGACCTCGACGTTGTCCAGGCGCTCCTGGAAGCCGACCAGCCGGTCGATCACCGATTTCCATTCAGACAGTTCCGGAAACACGCTCACCAGGTAGGCGATGGCCGCGTGCACCTCGCCAAAGGCTGCGCTTATCTGTGTCAGGCGGCCGAGGGGGAAGGCCCCGGCAAAGAACTGTGGCGCCATGATGAACATCGGGATGACCGTCGCGCTGCGCAAGTAGAAGGTCGAGTAGCCCATGATCAGCTTCTGTTTCTTCACCAGCGCCCAGAAGTTCTCCAGCGCCGCCTCCAGGCGTTGGTTGAAGCGTTCGTTCTCCACGACTTCGCCTCGGTAATGCGCCACTGAGTCAGCGTTCTCCCGCAGGCGGATGAGCGAGAAACGGAAATCCGCTTCACGCCGCTGCTGCATGAAATTGAGGCTGGGCAACGCGCGTCCCAACCAGAAGGCCAGGCCGGTGCCCAGCAGTGCATACAGCAGGGCGATCCACACCAGCAGTCCCGGAATGACCACCGACTGGTCGTTGAACGGCACGCTGACGAGGCTGGAAGCCTGCCAGAGGATATGCAGGAAGGAAAACAGCGACACCACCGACGTCAACAGGCCCAAGCTCAACTTGAGCGACTTGACGATAAACAGGTCGATGTCCTCGGCAATCCGCTGGTCGGGGTTGTCGACGTCGGTCTCGGTCAGTTTCAGCTTCTGGTAGCGCTGGCTGCCCAGCCATTGATCGAGCATGTTGCGGGTCGCCCAGCGCCGCCAGCGGATGGTCAGCTTCTGCTGGAAGTGGAACGCGCCCACGGTAAAGGCGGCCATGCCGATCTGCAGGAGGATGAACTGCAGGCTGCCCACGATGAAGCCGTGGTAGTCCAGGGCCTGCAAGGCGTTATAGAAATGCAGGTTCCAGAAGTTGGTGAGGATATTGACGCCAACCAGGCACAGGGTCATCGCCACGGTAGCCAACAGCAGCAACAGGGCCGGGTATTTCTCCTCGGATGCCCAGAAAGGCCGCGCGAGACGCCAGAAATTGCGAAGTGTGTGCATGGGGTCTTGATGAGCCTGGTCGCTAACGACGTTGAGTTTGCAGGGGAGGGAGGATAGGATCAGCCAATGCTAATCGTTTGCATTAATTAGGGAAAGCCACGGGAGCCCCGTTATCGAATTTCCAGAATGGCTTAACCAGGCCTGGCCGCCGATACAGCGGGTCATCCGGCAGGAACCTGGCGATCAGCCTTGCGTCGCGTTGAGCCAGCTTGCCGACCCTGCGGTACTGCAACCCTTGCTGGCCCGGTTTGCCTTGCGTTACCCAGGGGTGAACCGCGCCGCCGTGGTTTCACAGTGGTCGATGAACTACATGAGCCTTGTCCTGCCGGCCACCCTGGCCTGTGTGCTTACGCGCCATTGCGCGATCGAGTTCTGGGGCGAGGACGCGGTGCTGTTGCACGACGACGGTCAACCTTCGGCGTTGGGCCTGGCCGCCGGGCTGTCGGCCTTGGGCGCGGATGGCCGGGCAGTGTATTGGTCGCGGTTGGTCCACGAGCACCTGGCGCCGTTGTTCGGCACCCTGGCCGCTGCCGGTGGCCTGGCTCCGAAGATATTGTGGGGCAACTTCGTCGCCATCTGGGACGGGGCGTTCGCCAGGATGGACCCCGACCTGTCCAGGGACGGCTTCGCCGAGGCGCACCAGTGGCTGGAACCGGTCACGGTCAACGATGGACGCTTGAAGTTGCGCGGCCTGCAACGCATGGTCGAGTCACCGGCACCGCAGATTTGCCCGTGCCTGCCCTTGCGCCGGCATTGCTGCCTGCATTACCAACTGCACGAACCGGTCGAAGGCCAACCGCCGGTGCTCTGCGAATCCTGCCCCAAGCTGCACCGCCTGCCGCTGGCAGAGCAGGTGAGCTATCTGCGTTACATCTATGAGGAGGGTTGAGCGCGAGTTCAATCCTTACCCCCCTTGGTTTTTCTGGCACAGCAAGTCCCTGTGGGAGCGAGCCTGCTCGCGATAGCGGCGGGTCAGCTGGCATCAATGCTGAATGTGCCGACGCCATCGCGAGCAAGCTCGTTCCCACATTTGGACTGGGGGGCGCCCTGGAATGGGGGGCGCACTCTCAGGTGGACAGCATTTCAGCCAGGCGCGGCGTATCAGCCTGCGGAGCGACTTCGCTGAGCTTGCCATGTTCGATGCGGATCAGCCGGTCGGCCAGGCCGAAGTAGGCGTCGTCGTGGGAAATCACGATCAGTAATCTGCCGCGCTCGCGCAGATCCGGCAGGATCCGGGTGTAGAAAAAGTGCTTGAACACCGGGTCCTGGTCGGCCGCCCATTCGTCGAACAGATAGCAGGGGCGATCATCCAGGTACGCACTGAGCAGCGCCAGGCGCTTGCGTTGCCCGGTGGACAGCGCCAGCGTCGTCAGTTTGCCTTCCTCGATTTTCACCTTGTGGTCCAACTGCAAGTGCACCAGATAGTCCTGGGCCTGTTTCATCAGGTGCGGGTCATCGCCATCGAACAGGTTCTCGAACAGGCAGAAGTCGGTGAAGATCGCCGAGAAATGCTGCCGGTAATGGTGATTGTCGTTGCTCGAGGACACTTGCTCGTCGAGCATGATGTCGCCGCTTTCGGGCCGGTACAGCCCGGTCAGCAGCAAGGCCAGGGTGGTCTTGCCGCTGCCGTTGCCACCGGTGATGAACACCACTTCGCCGGCATTGAGGGTCAGGTCGATGGGCCCCAGGGTGAAATGCCCGTCCTCGCGCTCGCGGTAGTAGGTATGGGTGACCTGGCGGCACACCAGGCTGCGAACCTGGGTCGGCGAGATCGTGTCGATGCTCTCGTCAGCGGTTTGCATCTGGCCTTCCAGGGCGCGGATCTTGTTCAGGGCCACGCTGGCCCGGCCTAGAGTCGGCAAGGCATGCATCAGTTCCGACAGCGGCGTGATCATGTAGAGGATCGCCAGGATATAACCGGTGACCAGGCTTACGCCCAGGTCGATGAAATGCGGCGCGGCGAACAGCACCACGCCGATCAGCAGGTAGAACACCGCGTTACCCCAGTTCAGCACCAGGGCGTAGATGCTCATGCCGCGTACGAAGTCGCGACGGTATTGCTGGCTGACCGGTATCAGCAGGCGGGTGAAGAAATGTTGCCGGCGTGGATGGTTGAGTTGCAGTTCCTTGCTGCCATCGGTGAGCAGGCGGTATTGATTGAACAACTGGTCCTTGAGTTCGCGGGCACGGGAGATCGAGGTCAGTGCCCGGCGTTGCGGCCAGTGAAAACTCAGGCTGCCCAGGGCGATCAGCAGCAGCGTCAGGCCCAGCAGCGGCATGCTGAGCCAGCCCAGGTAGCCGAGGCACGCGGCGATGATCCCGACGTTGACCAGCAGGATCGGCACCAATTCCACCGCCTGGCTGATGGTTTGCGTATCGTCGGTGAGCATCGCCAGCAGGCGATGCTTGCCCAGGCGCTGCAATTGCGCGTAGGGCGTATCGATCAGCTTGGCGCTCAGGTGCAGGCGCATGTCGTTGACCGCGGCCTGGCCCAGGCGCAGCAGGCTGATGTCGGAGACGATCCGCGACACCGCGACCAACACCACCAGGCCGGCGAAGAGCAGGCCATCCGCCGGGCGCAGCTTATCGAACACCTCCAGGCTGTGGTTGATGTTGGCGATCAGGCCGGCCGCCGCGAGCCCGCAGGTCAGCCCCGTCAGGGTCGCCACCAGCAGTGCCCGCCATGAGCGTTTAGCCATGAGTAACAACAGATCCATTTCAAACCGCTCCGTGTGTAGCAATGGCCGTGAGGCGCGCCGCCAATTGTTCATGCAAGGCGCGTTGCTCAAGGATGGTGAGGTGTTGCGCCGAGATGACCTCGCGGGTCAATGGCCCACTGCTCAGGCCTTCCCAATGCGGGTCGGCGAAGTCGGCCTGGGCCAGGGTGTCGCTGGCCCACCAGACATGCACCGGGCAGCTTAGCCGGGCAGGCTTGAAGGTCGCCAGCAGATGCTGCGTATGCTGCTGGTAGCGCAGCCGCGTTTGCAAATGCTCCCAACTGTCGCCATCGAGTTGCAGGCCTTGTTGCCGGGCCCACTGGACCAGTTCCGCCAGGCGTGCCGCTGGCGGCAGGGCGTCCAGTCGCTCCAGCAACGCAGCCATGATCGGTGCCGGCAACTGGCGCAACACGGCCTGGCTGTCTGGCGTCAGTGCTTGGGAGGCCGATTCCAGCAGCGCTTCGACACTGTCTTGCGGCGCTTGATGCTGGTACTGCGAGTCGATGATACCGAGGAATGCCACTTCCTCACCCTGGCTTTCCAGGCGCGCGGCCGCGGCAATCGCGAGCAGGCCGCCGAGGGAGAAGCCTAGCAGGTGATAAGGCCCTTGCGGCTGCTGCTGGCGCAGGTGCTCGACATAAAGCGCACCGAGGCTCTCGATATCGCCGTCCAGCGTTGCGCTGTCGTCGGTGAGGTAGGCGGCCTGCAAGCCCCACAGATGCCAATCCGAAAGCGGCGCCAGCAGCGTGCGGTAGTCCTGCACGTGGCCGGTGGAGGGGTGGAAACAGAACAGGTTGGCGGCTCCGACGGCGTTGGGCGCCGACAACCGCACCAACGGCGAAAGCTTGAGCTCGGCCTGCACCAGCGCCGCAAACGCCGAGACGCTCGGGGCGTTGAACACGGCGTTGACCGTTACCGGGGCCGACAGTGCGGCCTGCAAGCGACTGGCAAGCGTCACCGCTGCCAGGGAGTGCCCGCCCAGCTCGAAGAAATCATCGTCGATGCCCACCCGCTCCAGGCCCAGCACCTGTGCCCAGACCTCGGCGAGCAACGCTTCCAGCGGTGTGCGTGGCAGGGCACTGCCGACCGTGTCGAGGACTTTGTCGGCCCATTGCTGCAAGGTCTTGCGGTCGAGTTTGCCGTTGCCCATCAGTGGCAAGGCTTCGACGATCCGCAGGGTGGGCAGCATGTAGTCCGGCAAGCAATCCTGGGCCTGGCCGTGCAGCCGGGCGACCGTGGTCGAATGCCCGGGTGCCAGGGTCATGAAGGCGAACAGTTGCTGGCCGAGTTCGCCTCGGGGAATGCATTCCACGGCCGCCTGGGCGACACCGGGAAGAGCGGTCAGCTGTGCCTGGATCTCATCGAGCTCTACACGGAACCCACGGATTTTCACCTGGCGGTCGGCGCGTCCGGTGATTTCCAGGCTGCCGTCATGGCGATAGCGGGCCATGTCGCCAGTGCGATAGAGGCGTTCGCCAGGCAGTTGCGCCAGCTCGATGAAACGCCCGGCGTTTTGTTGCGCGTCCAGGTAACCGCGAGCCAGTTGCGGGCCGGCGATATACAGCTCGGCGCTTTGCCCGGGGGCGGCCAGCGCTTGCTGCTCGTCGAGCAGGTACAGGCGCATGCCGTCGAGGCGGTCACTCAGGGGCAGGCGGCGATAATCCATGGCCGGCTCGGCTTTGTGCATCACCACGCCAACGGTGGTTTCGGTCGGGCCGTAATGGTTGAAGATCGCCAGTGCCGGCGCGAGGCTGCGAATGCTTTGTAGCAGGCGCCGCGAGCAGCTTTCGCCACCGAGGATCAATTGCTTGCGCGGCAACACCGCAGCGCTTTGGGCGTGAATCAACCAGGCGTCGAGCAACGACGGCACGATTTTCAAGTGATCGATCGGGTACTGCGCCTGCCAGGCTGCCCAGGCCTGGGCGTCCATGGCCGTTTCCTTGTCCAGCAGGTGCAATTCGCCGCCGCTGAGCAGTGCCGGGAACAGCAACGTGTAGCCCAGGTCGGCCGCCAGCGACGTGACCACCGCACTGCGTTCGCCGGCGGCCAGCGCCAGGCGCCGGGACACGCTGGTGACATAACTGGCGAGCTGGCGATGCTCGACGATGACGCCCTTGGGCGTGCCGGTGCTGCCGGAGGTGAACAGCACGTAGGCCGCGTCCTGGGCTTGGATCTCGACGTTGATTGCCGTGGCAGGTGCTTGCTGCCAGGTCGCTTCATCCCGCAGGTCGAGGCTGCCGATGGTGGGCAACGCCGGGGCGCTGCCGGCCGAACCGCTGAGGACAAAGGCGGGCTGTGCCTGTTGCAGGATGGCCAGGGTGCGTTGCGCCGGCTGATGCACGTCCAGGGGAACGAACGCCGCGCCGCTCTTGAGCACCGCGAGCATGGCCAGGACCATCTGCGCCGAGCGATCCAGGTACAACGCCACGCGATCTTCGCGACCCACGCCCTGGGCGCGCAGGTAATGCGCCAGTTGGTTGCTGCGGGCCTGCAATTGGGCGTAACTCAGTTGCCCGTTGTGGTCGCGCAGGGCCAAGTGCTCGGGGAATTGCGCGGCACACACATCGAAGCTCGCTGGCACACTGGCAAACGCCAGCGTCGCATCGTCGAGTGGCGCCTGCCGGGCGGCGAGCGTCGCGGTGAAGCTCGGCGCCTGCACTGACAGCTCGGCCAGGGGCTTGCCGGGGTTGACGAGGGCATCGAGCAGCAGCGACTGGAACTGCTCCAGCAGGATCCGGGCGGCTTGCTCGCTGTAGCGGCCCGGCAGGTGGCAGAGGTTCAGGCGATAGTCGCCAGCGATGGTTTCGGCTACCAGCAGCAGCTCCATGCCCGCCGGGATGGCTTGGGCGTCCAGCACCGTGAGTGTCGATGCCATACTGCCCAAGGTGTCGAGCCGATCGGGCAGTTGCCCAGCCCACTGGAAACCGTACTGCGCGGCGTCGGCTGGCGGTGTCGTGCTGACAGCGCAGTATTCCTGCCATTCCGTGGCTTGCTCGCAGAGCACCTGCAGGTTCGCCAGGGCCTGGGCAAACGCGCTGTCCGCCGCCGGTTGCCAGCGCAGGGGCAGGGGCTTGGCGAACAATCCCCAGCAGTCGGCGAGCTCTTCGTAGTCGTCGCGGCAATCGTGGACCCAGTTCAAGGTCAGTGCCGGGCTGTCGCCGCTGCTCAGGCGCTGCAACAGCACGCCCCAGGCCGCCATCAGCACCTGCTCGGGTGTTGCGTCGTGACGCTGGCAAAAGCTGTCCAGGGCCATGCTCAACTGCGCATTGGCGCTCAGGCGCGTGGTCACCGGGGCGTCGGGGCAGTCGCTGCGTACCTGGCGGTAGAGCAGTTCGCTGGCAACCGGCTCATCGAGGGTCTGGCTGGCCCAGAAGCGCCGGCCATGCTCGGCGTCTTCATCGGCCTGCAATTCGTAGAGCCAGGCGCTGTACTGGGTATAGGTCATGGCCTCGTCATCCAGCGATGGCGCATCCGTCGAGGCCAATGCCTGTGCCAAGCGCAGCAAAGTCCCGCGATCCGCGCTCAGTGCCGGCAGTTGCAGCGTCACCCGGTGCCGATCATCGCTGATCGATTGCACCTCGACGCCGATGGCGTCCGCTGCCGTGACGGTGGATTCAACCACCTGTAACGGCGTCAGCAAGCCCGGCTCAGGCCGCACCCGCAGGCGCAGGGCCTCGTGGCATGCGCTCAGGGCTACGAGTCGCTGGTGCAGGCGTTCCAGGGCCAACGGGCCTTTGATTTCCAGTTCCAGGCGCACCGCTGGCAATCCCGCCAACCACTGGCTGCGTTGTTGCGGCGAGAGGGCGAAGGCTTCTTCACGTTTTTCAAAAGCGCTCATGCCTGCACCTCCACAACCGGCGACAGTTGTACTTCAGGCAGCAGCCCGGTCAATTGCTCACGACGCATCATCTGGCCCATGGCGACACAGATCTTGCGCTCGCCCTCGAAGGGGTCCCGGGCGTGAGCCACCAGCATATTGTCCAGCATCACCATGTCACCCTTTTGCCAACTGAAACGTACCGCGCAGTCCTCATAGGCCTCGCCGATGACTTGCATCACCGCGTCCTCGATCACGCTGCCGTCGCCGTAGTAGACGTTGCGTGGCAGGTGTCCGGGGCCGAACAAGCTAATCAGGTTGCTGCGCACCTCCGGTTCCAGGCAGGCGGTGTGGTGCAGTTGCACCTGGTTGAAGAACGACAGTTCCCGGGTATCGGGGTGCTCGACGATGGCCGGGCAGTGCTGGGCGATCCGCAGGTTGTCGGCCCCCAGCCATTCCCAGCGCATGCCCGACGCCAGGCATTGGCGTTCGACTTCCTCGCGCTGTTCGGTCTTGAAGAAGTCCTGCCAGCGCACATCCAGTTTGTCGGTGAAGTGCCGCACGTAGAGCAGTCCCTGGGTCTTGAGGCGGGCGACGATGTCTTCCGGCAAACGTGCCAACACTTGCCGGCAATCGACGATGGGCGTGCAGCCGCCACGGGGTGCCGGCGTTTCGCAGTAGAACCACTGCTTGCGCGGCCACTGGGGCAGATGGGAGCTCTCGTTGTGGAAGAGAATCATGTGCTGTTCCGGGTACGGCGTGGAGTGGTAGATGTTCTTGCCGGAAGTGTTTTTCGGCAGGTCGCCGTAGGTCCCGTAGAGGTCGGGCTCGATGGCCTGGGCGAACTGCTCGAAGGCGGCGGCATCCGGCAGGTTGAAACCTCGGAACAGCAGGCCGCCGTGGGTCAGCAGCTGTGCGTTGATCCATTCCCGGGCTTGCAGCGCCCAGTGCACCGGGTCCAGGTCGCCGAGCAACGGCTCGATCACCAACGGCAAGGCTTGCCCGGCGTTGAGGGTGCGGGTCCGGACCTGCTCGTGGGCCACCTGGCTCACGGCGGTTGCACGGGTCTGCTTGAGCTTGCTCAGTTTCGACTGCTTGCGCGCGCCACGAGTCGTAGCCTCGTCGAGCGCCGAATCAGGCTGGGATGGCGCGCTGGCATTGCTGCCCTCCAGGCGCCACGACCACTGGTCCAGTGCCTGCGCCGGGGCCGCGACGATTTGCTCCAGCAGGTGCTCGAAGCCTTGTTCGAGGCGCTGGATGGTCTGTTCCTGCAACACGCTGGTGCGATACACCCAGCGCACGTTCAAGCCTTGTTCTTCGTCCTCTTCGACGAACACGGCGAGGTCGAACTTGCTGCTTTCCTGGCGCGATACCAAATGTTCCACCTCGAGATCCGGCAGGCTGGCATTGCCGCTGGGCGTGTTCTGCATGACGAACAGCACCTGCACCAGCGGGTTGACCCCCGGTGTACGCGGCGGCTGCAATTCCTCCACCAGTTTGTCGAACGGCACTTGCTGGTGCTGGAATGCCGACAGGCAATCCTCGCGCAAGCGTTGCAGGCGGGCATCGAAGGTTTCGCCCTCGCTCAGGCGGGCACGGATCGGCAGCACGTTGACGAAGAACCCGATGAGGTGTTCCAGGGCCGGGTGTTCGCGGTTGGCCAGGTCGGTGCCGACGATAAAGTCGTTGGCCCCGGTGGCCCGCTGCAACAGGCTGTTGAAGGCATTGAGCAGGACCATGAACAGCGTCGCCCGTTGCTCTTGCGCATAGGCCTTGAGCACTTGCGTCTGGGCGGCGGTGAAGCGTTGTTCAAGGGCCGCGCCCTGGTAGTCGGGGCGCGCCGGGCGTGGCAGGTCCAATGGCAGCGGGATCAGGGTTGGCGCGCCGTCGAGCTGGCGGCGCCAGTAGTCGATGGCCCGTGCCAGCAGGCGCTGTTGCGCTTCGCTGCGTTGCCAGTAGGCGTAGTCGGCGAACTGGATCGGCAACGTCGGCAGCAGCGGTGTCGAGCCGCTGGTGCGGGCCTGGTAGCCGACGATCAGCTCTTGCATCAGGATGCCCATGGACCAGGCGTCGGTGGCGATGTGATGCAGCACCAGTTGCAGCACATGATCATCGCTGCCCAGGCGCAACAGGTTGGCGCGCAACATCGGCGCCTGTTGCAGATCGAACGGGCGTGCGGCCTGTTCGTCGATCAGGCGTTGCAGGGTTTGCCCCTGTTCCGCGCTGTCGAGGTGGCTCAGCTCGGTCGGCGTCAAGTCAACCAGCGGTGCCGGGCTGATGACCTGGCACGGTTGGTCGCCGTGGAGGTGGAACGCGGTGCGCAAGGATTCATGGCGTTCGAAGACCGCTTGCAAGGCCCCTTGCAGCGCCGCGACGTCCAGCGCGCCGCGCAGCCTGACGGTAGTGGTCATGTTGTAGGCGGCGCTCGGGCCTTCGAAGCGATCCAGGAACCACAACCGTTGTTGGCTGTAGGACAGCGGCAACGGTTGGTCGCGCGGCGCCAGGGCCATCTCGGTGTCGTCGGCCTCGGTCTGGGCATCGCGCTGCTGATCCACCGCCTCGGCCAGTTGTTCGAGGGTCCCACGCTCGAACAACGTGCGCAGCGGCAGGTTCACGTTCAACCGTCGACGGATCCGCGACAACACCTGGGTGGCCAGCAGCGAATGACCGCCGATGGCGAAGAAGTCGTCATGCACACTGACCTCGTCCAGGCCCAGGATTTCCTGCCAGAGTTCGGCGAGCACTTTCTCGGTTGGCGTGCGTGGTGCCATGCCTTGCGCCTGTGCCGTCTCGTCCTGGGGTACACCCAGGGCGACGAGGGCGCGACGGTCGACCTTGCCATTGGCGTTCAGTGGCAATTGCGCCAGGGCCAGCCAGCGGGCCGGGACCATGTAGCTTGCCAGTTGCTGGCCCAGGTAAGCGCTCAAGACCTGTTGAGCAGACTCGCTGCCCAGGTCGGCCGTTTCGTCGAGCACATACCAGGCCACCAGTTGCAACGCGCCGCGGGCGTCGGGCAGCGCCAGTACTGCCGCGCTGTCCACCGCCGGGTGTTGCATCAGGCGGTTTTCGATTTCACCCAGCTCGATGCGGTGACCGCGGATCTTCACTTGCTGGTCGCGACGGCCGAGGTATTCGATCACGCCATCGGCACGCATGCGGCCGATATCACCGCTGCGATACAGGCGCGCATCGGCCTGGAACGGATGCGGGACGAAGGCTTCGCGGGTGCGTTGCGGGTCGCGCAGGTAACCGCGACCGACGCCGACACCGCCGATGCACAGCTCACCGGGTACGCCGATGGGAACCATGCGCAGTTCGGAGTCGAGGACGAACACCTGGTTATTGGCGGTCGGCTTGCCGATGGGCATGTGCAGGCAGTCGTCGCCCGGGGCTTGGGTGATGGGGTAGAAGGCAACGTCGTCCGAGCATTCGGCCGGACCGTAGGCGTTCATCAACGCGATGGCCGGGAAGCGGGCGAACCAGTCCCGGGCCAGGGCCGGCGGCAACGCCTCACCGGTAGGCAACAGCCAGCGCAGGCTCGCCAGGGTGTGATGGGGCTGGCTTTCCTGGAGCATGCCGCGAATCAGTGCCGGCACGGTTTCCAGCAGCGTCAGCCGCTGATCCTCTACCGCATCGAGCAGGGCCACCGGGTCGTGGGCCTGGGCATCGGGAAGAATGTGTACGGTGGCGCCGAACAGCGGCGCGGCGAGGAACTGCCAGACGCTGATATCGAACGCCGGCGAAGCCGTCTGGGCAATTCGGTCGTGCTCACTCAGGCCCAGGCTCGGGACCTTGCCGAACATGTTGTTGAGCATTCCTCGCTGTTCGACCATGACGCCTTTTGGCGTGCCGGTGGAGCCCGAGGTGAAGATCACGTAGGCCAGTTGATCAGGGTTGTGGATGTAGCTGACTGGCGGTTGTTCGCGACCTTGCCAAAGCGCCTGGGCAATCAGGCAGGTGGGTTGCTTGTGCATCTGTGGCAGGACGTTGTCCAGCGTCGACGTCGCGTGCTCGCACACCAGCAACAGCGGCGCTTCACCGAGGTCCAGCAGCTCCGCCAGGCGTGCGTGGGGCTGTTGGATGTCCAGGGCCTGGAACGCGGCGCCGACCTTGAGCGTGGCGATCATCATCGTCAGCAGGGCCAGGCCACGTTCGGCGAATAGCGCCACCAGGGTTTCCGGGCCGGCACCGGCGGCTTGCAGTGCGTGGGCGATGGCGTTGGCGCGACGGTCCAATTCAGCGTAGGTCAGCGACTGTCCCTGGCAGACGGCAGCCAGGTGTTGCGGGCGGCTACGCACTTGCTCGGCGAACAGCGCCGCATAACCGCGTTCCAGCGGGAAGTCGACGGCGCTGCGGTTGCAGTCAATCTGCAACTGTCGACGTTCCGCCCCGGGCAGCATGTGCAGGCTACCCAGGGGCGCCTGGGGCGTCTCCAGCATGCCCGAAAGCAGCTGCACCAAATGCCCGAGCATGCGCTGCACGGTGTCAGTGCTGAAACGCATGCTGTCGTAGGACAGGCGAATGCCCAGGCGGTCGCCGGGGTACAGCACCACCGTCATCGGGAAGTTGGTGTGCACCCGGTCTTCATAGATGTCGATGCTGAAGGCATCCAGTTGCACGCTGCTGATGTCCAGCGGCGCGTTCTCGAACACCACCAGGCTGTCGAACAACTGCTGGCCGCGCGGCACCTGGCTGCAACGCTGGATGTCCACCAGCGAGGCGCTTTCGTGTTCGCGCAATTGTGCGTTGTGGGACAGCAGCGCCTGCAGCCAATCGGCCACTGGCGCCTCGGGGTCGACATCGATGCGCAGTGGCAAGCTGTTGATGAACAGGCCGACCATTTCCTCTACACCGGCGAGGTCCGTCGGGCGGCCGGCGACGGTCACGCCGAACAGCACATCGCGATTGCCGCTGTAGCGCGACAGCAACAGCGCCCAGGCGCCCTGGATCCAGGTGTTGGGGGTCAATTGGTATTGCTGGCACAGCTGCTGCAGACGTTGGGTCTGGGCGATGCTCAGGGTCTGGTCGAAGTCACCCACCTGTTCCGGTGCCTGCTCCGGACGGGCCACGGGGCTGTCCACATGCAACGGTGTCGGCTCGCTGAAACCGGCCATCTCGGCCTGCCAGAACGCGTGTGCGGCGGCCATGTCATGACGTTCCAGCCAGCTCATGTAGCCGCGGAACGAGCGTAGGCGCGGACGGGCCACCGGCTCCTGGCGCACGATGGCCTGGTAGATCGCCAGCAGATCTTCCATCAGCAGGCCGAAGCACCAGGCGTCAGTCAGGATGTGATGGAAGCTGCGCACCACGGCGAAGCGTCGCTCATCGAGTTGGAACACCCGCAGGTGGGTCAATGGCGCGCAGGCCATGTCGAAACCTTGCAGGCGCTGTGCTTCGAGGGCCTGGTCCATCGCCTGGCGCTGCTGCTCCTCGTCGAGATGGCGCAGGTCCTGCCAGTCGAACGCTTGGTGGGTCTGGCGATACACGCATTGCAGCGGCTCGTGGTCGTCCTGCCACCAGAACGCGGTGCGCATCATCGGATGGCGCTGGAGGAACAACTGCCAGGCCGCTTCCATCGCCGGGCGTTGCAAGACCCCGTCCCAGCTGTAGCGTTGCTGCATCAGGTAGATGCCGCTGTGGGGTTGCAACAGGGTATGCAGGAGCATGCCCTGTTGCATCGACGACAACGGGTAAACGTCTTCGATGTTCAACCAGTCCAGCGGTTCGGCCGCCAGGGTCGCCGCTTGCTTGTGGCACAGCGGGAACGCTTGGCTGACAGGCCGCAGGTCGGTTGCGCTAGCGAGCCCGGCGAGGTCGTTCAGGCGTTGAGCCAGGCGCGGTGCCCAGTCGGCGGCGAGGGCGCCCTGGCTGCGCAGGTGCAGGCAATCGTCCTGCCACCAGGCGTCCAGGGTCAGCGGGCAAGTCGACGTCGGCGATGGGTTTGCGGCCTCGACCTTGGCCAGGATGCCGCGTTCTTCGCGGTGGCTGTCGAGGTTGCCCAGCCAGCGAATGGCGACCGATGCCGCTGGCAGCTCGCGCAGCGGTTCTTGCAGGTAGGTATTGTCCGACAGGTAGCGCAGGGCACCGTAGTCGACACCGTGTTGCGGGTAGGCGCACATCTGCGTGGTCAGTGCCTGCAAGCGTTGCAGCAGGCTGTCGCCTGTGGGCTGGAGGAAGTACGGCACCGCCAATTCCAGAGGCCCCACGATGCGCGCCGGATCAAGGTCGGCGACGGCAATCGGCGCAGTGACCGGCAAGCGTTCGGCGTTCGGACGGGCGCCGTGCACGCTCAGCGCGACCAGGCCATCGCCGCACAGCTCACGGCATTGTTCGGCCACGGCAGCGGCCAACAGGTTATGCCAGTCCAGTTGCAGCACCTCGCCCAGGCGCTTGAGCTCGCCCGAGGTGTTGGCCGGCAGGGCCTGCTCGATCATGCTGGCCGGCTGTTGGCCGGCAGGCAGTTGCAGCGGTTCCAGGCCAGCGTATTGCAGCCAGTGCTCCCAGGCGTCATCCAGGGCGTCGCCCTGGGCATGGGCCTGCTGGTGCCGCGTCCACTGGGTGAAATCGCCACCGGTGTAGGACAGGCGCACCGGGCGTTGATAGCGCAGCTGCGCCAGGGCCAGGTTGAGGTCCGTCAGCAGCAGCGACCAGGACGCTTCGTCCAGGCTCAGCGGATGAGCGGCCAGCAGCAGGGAATGCTTGCCGTCCACTTCCAGCAGGCTGGCATGCAGGGTTTGGCCGGCATCCAAGTCCAGTCCATCGACACCGGCCTGGGCCAGGGCTTGCAGTTGCGCCGGGGCGCAGGTCGCAAGTTTTTCGATGGCGATGACCGGGGCCTTGGCCGCCACCAGTACCCGTTGCTGCCACTCGCCCTCCGGCAGGGCCTTGAGCGCCAGGCGCAGGGCCTGGTGGTGTTGCTGCAAGGCGACGATGGCCTGGGTCAGCAGCTCGCTGTCGATGGCCTGGGTCAGCGCCACGCAACGCCAAGTCGCCTGCAACGGTCCTTGTTGCAGGCGCGCCAGTTGCCCGGCGGCCAGCGGCAGGTCATAGCCATCGGAAATGGCTTGCGTCACGCCTTGGTTGGCATCGGCGCCCAGCACCCGGGCGATGTCGGCAATGGTGCGGTTCTCGAAGAGCTGGCGCGGGGTGAGTTTCAGCCCCTGCTGGTTGGCGCGGGCGATGATCTGCAAGTTGATGATCGAGTCGCCGCCCAGGGCGAAGAAGTTGTCATGCACGCCGACACGCTCAAGCTTCAGGACCTCCTGCCAGATGGCGGCCAGTTGCGCTTCGACCTCATTGCGCGGGGCCACGTGGGTGGCGTTGTCGTCCGTGGGTTTCTGCGGCAGCGGCAGGCGCTGCACATCGACCTTGCCGTTGCGGGTCAGGGGCAGTTCGTCGAGGGTGATGAAGTGCGCCGGCACCATGTAATCCGGCACCCGCGCAGCGAGGTCGTTACGCAGTTTCGTGGCGGACAGCGACTGGCTGGCGACCAGGTAGGCCACCAGGCGCAGGCTGCCGTCCAGTTCCACGGCACGGACCAGCGCCTGCTCGATCAGTGGCGACAGGCGCTTGAGCTGCGCCTCGACTTCGCCCAGCTCCAGGCGGTTGCCACGGATCTTGACCTGGCTGTCGACCCGGCCAAGGAACGCCAATTGACCGTCCACTTGCCAGCGCACGCGGTCGCCAGTGCGATACCAGCGTTGCTGATCGGCGTCGAGGTGGAAGCGTTCGGCGGTCAGGTCCGGGCGGTGCAGGTAACCCCGGGCCAAAGCGCCGTTGATCAGCAGCTCACCGGACACCCCGGTGGGCACCAGGCGACCCTTGGCATCCACCACTTGCAGTTGGCGGTTCGGCAGCGGGCGGCCGAGGGCAATGCTGCGCAGGCCGGCGGGCAGCTCGGTGGCAATCGCCCCGACCGTCGCTTCGCTCGGCCCATAGTGGTTGAACACCCTCAGCCCGGTGGCCAGACGGTTGACCTGCTCCAACAGCGCCGGGCTGAGGGCGTCGCCACCGAAGACCAGCAGGGCGCGAGGCAACAGGCGGGCATCGGGCAGTGCCTGCAACAGGCCGGCCAGGTGGCTTGGGGTGATCTTCAGCACATCCACTGGGTGTTGGTCGAAGAGTTCGGCCAGTGCCAGGGGGCTGAAACCGCTGTCTTCATCCACCAGCAACAGGCTGGCGCCGCTGCACAAGGCGCCGAACAGTTGGGTGTGGCCCAGGTCGGCGGCGATGCTGGACAGCAAGCCGTAGCGAGCCGCCGGCGGCGGATTGAGTACCGCGTGCACCGCCGTCAGGTAATCGACGATGGACCGGTGCTCGACCACTACACCCTTGGGGGTGCCGGTGGAGCCTGAGGTGTAGATCACGTAGGCGGCGTCAGTTGGGCTGTGGGCCACGGCCGGTGGGGTGTCTGGCTGGGAGGCGATGGCGTCGGCCTGTTCCGCCAGCCACAGCGTTGGCGTGTGTTCTGCCAGGTTCTTGAGCAAGGGCGAGGCGGCGGCGCCGATCAGCAGCGCGGCGCGGCTGTCCACCAGCACGTCGGCCAGGCGTCCGGCGGGTTGCTTGAGGTCCAGCGGCAGATAGGCGGCGCCGGCCTTGAGGGTGGCCAGCAGGGCAACCACGAACTCGGCGCTGCGTTCCAAGGCCAGTGCCACGACGCTGTCGTGGCCGATGCCCTGGGTACGCAAATACTGGCTGAGGCGATTGGCCTGCTGGTCCAATTCACGGTAGGTCAGGGCGACCTGGCGGTCCTGGACTGCCAATTGTTCCGGGTGGGCGGCCACCTGTTGTTCGAAGCGTTGGTGCAGGCACGCAGCGGGCACCGGCAGTTGCACGCCGCGACCCTGTACGAGCAGTTGCTGGCGTTCTTCAGGGCTCAGCCACTCCAGCTCGCTGACCCGGCTATGCGCTTGCGCCGTCATGGCCAGCAGGATGGCGCGCAATTGTGCCGACAGCACCGCGACCTCGGCATCGCTGAAGCGACTGCGGTCGTAGCTGATCAGGTAGTGCAGTTGTTTGTCCGGCACCACGATCAGCGACAGCGGGAAGTGGTTGCGGCCTTGGGTGTGGGTGATGCCGTCGACCTGCTGGTCGTTGCTCGGGGCACTGAAGCTCAAGCCGCCGGTGTCCTGGTTGAGCGCATCGGTGACCGGGAAGTTCTCGAACACCAGGATCGAGTCGAACAGCGCCTGTTCCGCGGCGATGCGGGTCATCGACTTGAGCTTGCCTAGCGGCAGGTAGGCGTGGTGGCGCACATCGCTGTTGGCTTGCTGCAAGCGTTGCAGCCAGCCCACCAGCGTCGGTTCGTCAGCCCATTGCACGCGCAGCGGCAAGGTATTGATGAACAGGCCGACGGTGCTGTCCACCGCCGCCAGGTTCTCCGGACGCCCGGCGACGGTGACGCCATAGACCACGTCGTCACGCCCGGCATGTTGGCCCAGCAGCAGTGCCCAGGCGCCCTGGATCAGCGTGTTGAGGGTCAGGTCATGCTGGCGGGCGAAGTGCGCCAGTTGCTCGGTTTCGCTGGCGGCCAGCAGGCTTTCCCGTTCGGCGAACGGCGCGCCTGCCGGTGCCGGTTGGCGTACGGCGAAGGTGGGTAGCGGGGTCGGCTCGCTCACGTCCTGCAACTGCTCGCGCCAGAAACCCTCGGTGGCGGCCATGTCCTGTTCCGCCAGCCAGGCGATGTAGTCCCGATAAGGGCGGGTCGGTGCCAGGTTGGCAGGGCGGCCATGGGCTTGTTCGTAGTACAGCGCCAGCCACTCCTGGACGGCGATGCCGACGCTCCAGCCGTCCATGAGAATGTGATGGAAGGTCCAGATCAGGTGCCAGCGCTCGGGGGCCAGGCGTACCAGGCACACGCGCATCAGTGGCGAGTCATTGAGCTCCAGGGGTTGCGCCCGTTGCTCCAGTGCCAACTGTTCCAGCGCGGCCTGGGGCTCGGTGCGGTCCTGCCAGTCCAGTTCGGTCAGGGGCAATGGCACTTCCTGTTGCACCACCTGATAGGCATCGTCCAGTTCTTCCCAGAGAAAAGCACTGCGCAGCACCGCGTGGCGCTGCATCAACGCCTGCCAGGCGCCGCGAAACGCGCTCAGTTGCAGCGGGCCGTTCATGTCCAGGCTCAATTGCTGGTAATACACCCGCGAATCCGGTTCATAGACGCTGTGGAACAACAGGCCGTGCTGGGTCGGCGAAAGGGAGTAGATGTCTTCGATGTTGTTCATGCTTGCTTGGTCCATTTCAAAGTCTTGAAAACTCAAGTGAGGTCGATCGAGGCGCCGCGCAGGTTCGAGACCTGCGCGGGCGCGGCGTCGCTCGCTAGCTTTGGGAATTGGGTTTGGTCTTGAGCTTGCCCAGCAGTTTGTCCAGGGATTTCTGGTTCAGCGCCTTGGCCAGCGGGAAGTCGGCGGGCATCAGCGCACCGGCCTGTGGGTCGAGGCAGTGTTCGACCAGCGCCTGCAAACGTTCCAGCAGGCGCGCGGGCAAATGGCTGTCGGCATTCGGCGTGACGCTGTGCCATTCGACACGCAACACGCCGTCCTCCAGCCAGGCCACCACTTCACGGGCATGGGTCACTCGGTTCTGCGGGGCCACGTCCGCCGGCGGGGTCAGGCTGCTGGCGCGCAACCAGCCCTCTGGCGTTTGCTCATGCCCCAGGTAGTTGAACAGCACATCGCCATGGCTGGCCGGCAACTCGCCGCGCTGGCGCAGCAAACCGTAGCTCAGGCCCAGGCCGGGTACGTCACGCAAGGCTTGCTTGGCGTTGCGCACCTGATCGCCGGCGGCGCCGCTGGCATTCACCCGCAGTGGGTAAAGCGTGGTGAACCAGCCGACGGTGCGGCCGACGTCCAGCCCGGCAAACGGTGCGTCACGCCCGTGGCGCTCCAGGTCCACCACGATGTCACTGCGCTGTTCGACCTCGGCCAGGGTCGCGGCCAGGGCGGCGATCAGCAGCTCTTCCGGTTGCGTGCGGTATGCGGCATGGGACTCGGTCAGCCATTGGTGCGTGCGGCTGGCATCCCAGCGGGCCGACAGTGTCTGGCGCTCGGCGACGGTGGCCTTTGGCGGTGGGTTCGCGCCGGTCTGGGCACTCCAGTAGCGATGCTCGGCAGCGACCTTGGCGCCATGGGCTTGCAGGTGCTCGGCCCATTGCCGATAGGACGTGGTTTTTGCCGGCAGCGTTGGGCTTTCGCCACGCTCCAGTGCGGGGTACAGCTGCTGGAAGTCTTCCAGCAGCGGCGTCCAGGACACGGCATCGACCACCAGGTGATGAGCCACCAGGTACAGGCGCTGCGGTGTGCCTTCCAGCAGGGCCGCGGCGAACAGCGGGCCGTGTTGCAGGTCCAGGCTTTGCGCGACTTGCAGCAGCTGTTCCGGGTGCTCGCAGCAGGTCAGTTGGGCCGGTGCCACCGGCGCGATGTGGGCTTGCCATTGGCCGTCGACATCGGTGAAGCGCAGGCGCAGGGCGTCGTGGTGGGCCACCAGCCGATCCAGCGTGGCTTGCACGATGGCCGGTTGCAGGCGACGGTCGCTGTCGGCCAGTACCGATTGGTTCCAGTGCGCGGCCTGAGATTGCTGCTGGTCGAAGAACCACTGGTGCAATGGCATCAGCGGCATCGGCCCGGTCACCTCGCCTTGTTCGGCCTGGGTCAGCAGTGCCGTGGTCACGTGGGCCAGGGCCGCCGGGGTCGGCGCACGGAACAGGTCCCGTGGGGTGAGTGAATAACCCTGTTCCCGCAAGCGCGAGATCAGTTTCAGGCCGAGGATCGAGTCACCACCCAAGGCGAAGAAACTGTCCGAGGTCCCGACTTCACGGCCGCCGGTCAAGTTTTTGTCGAGCAATTCGCCGAGCAGTTCGCCGAACAACTGGCAGAGCAGGCGCTCCAGGTCATTGCGCGGTGCCGCGTAGTTTTTCTGGGTGTTCGGCAGGGGCAAGGCAGCCAAGGCCTTGCGGTCGATCTTGCCATTGGTGCTCAGGGGCAGGGCCGGGACTTGCACCCACACCGCTGGCACCATGTACGCCGGTAGTTCGGCCGCGAGCTGGGTGTCGAGGTCCGACTGCGCGGTGCTACTGCTGTAGAACGCCACCAGGCGATTATCGATGACCAGGGTGCAGGCACCGGTGATGGCCGGCAGGTTCAGCAGCGCAGCGTCGATTTCCCCCAGCTCGATGCGTTGTCCACGCAACTTGACTTGATGGTCGAGGCGCCCCAGATACTCGATGTTGCCATCGGCCAGGAAGCGGCAACGGTCGCCAGTGCGGTACAGGCGGTCACCGGCCACGAACGGGCTGGCGAGGAAGCGTTCTTCGGTCAGGTCCGGACGTTTCAGATAACCCCGGGCCACGCCGACGCCGCCGATGTACAGCTCGCCGATGCTGCCAATCGGCAGCGGTTGCAGGGCCTCGTCGAGGATGTACAGGCGCAGGTTGGCGATGGGCTTGCCGATCGGCACGATCACGTCGTCGGCCGAGCAACGCCAGACCGAGACGTCGATGGCTGCTTCGGTCGGGCCGTACAGGTTGACCAGGGCTGCCGGGTGTTGGCCCATGAAGCGCCGCACCAGGTCCACTGGCAAGGCTTCGCCACTGGCGAAGACCTGGCGCAGACTGTGGCAATTGACCAGGCTCGGTTCCTCGACAAAGGCACGGAGCATCGACGGCACGAAGTGCAGGGTGGTGACCCGTTCCTGCTGGATCAACTGGCTGAGGTAGGCCGGGTCGCGATGCCCGTCCGGACGGGCGACCACCAGGGTCGCACCAGTGATCAGCGGCCAGAAGAACTCCCACACCGACACGTCGAAGCTGTACGGGGTCTTTTGCAGCACACGGTCGTTCGGGCCAATCGGGAAGGCGTCCTGCATCCAGTGCAGGCGGTTCATCAAGGCACCGTGTTCGTTCATCACGCCTTTGGGCTGACCGGTAGAACCGGAAGTGTAGAGCACATAGGCCAGGTCGTTAGCCTCGACGCTGATCGGTTCTCCAACTTCAGCGTTCGGCAACGCATCCAGCGTCCAGGCTTGATGCCCAACGGGCAGGCGCGACAGCCACTGTGCCTGGGTCAAGGTGACCTTGGCATCGGCGTCTTCGATCAGGAACGCCAGGCGCGCGGCAGGCAGTTCCGGATCCAGCGGCAGCCAGGCGGCGCCGGCATGGACGATGCCGAGCAAGGCCACGACCATCTCCACGGAACGTTCCATGCACACCGGCACGATGCTGTCGGTGCCCACGCCGGCTGCGCGCAGGGCTCGGGCGACGATGTGCGCCCGCTGGTCCAGCTCGGCATAACTCAGGCGCTGGCCTTCGAACACCAGTGCCGGGGCGTTGGGGCTCAGTGCGGCCTGTTGGCTCAGGGCGGTGTGCAGGTTGGTCGGGCCGCTGTAGTGACGTTCAGTGGCATTCCAGCGATCCAGTTGCTGTTGGTCCTGCTGCTGCGGGAACAGTTCGACCAGGGTGCGCTCCGGTGCCGCTACCAGGGCGTCGAGCAGCGCGCACCACTGTGCGCTCCAGCGTTGCATCGTCGTTTCGTCGAACAGCGCCGATTGGTACTCCAGCGCCAGGGTCATGTCGCTGCCGTCGTCCTGGACTTCCCAGCTTTGTTCGAACTTGGCGTCGATCACCGGCAGCATCTGTTCTTTGACGTTCAGCCCCGGCCATTGGCTGCTGTCGACGCGGCCATAGTTGAGGGAGAACAGCACCTGGAACAGGGGCGTACGGTTCAGGTCGCGGTTTTGCGCGACGGCGCCGACCAGGGTGGCGAAGGGTAGATCGGCGTGGGCCTGGGCGGCGCGCAGATCGGCCTCGAGGCTGGCGAGCAATCGCTCGGCCGGGGCCCGTTGGTCTACCTCGCTGCGAATCACCAGGGTGTTGACCAGGCAGGCCAGCAACGTCTGGGTTTGCGCATGGTCACGTTGGTCCGCCGGGGTGCCGAGGCGGATTTCCCGCTGGCCGCTGTAGCGGGCCAGCAGCGCGCTCAAGGCGGTTGCCAGCACCACATAGCTGGTCGTGCCGCGCTGACGGGCGAACTGCCGGATGGCTTCGGCGCGCGGGGTGCCGAGGCGAACGGTCAGTTGCCGGGCGCGTCGGTCCGCTTCGGCGCCGCGTGGATGATCGAGGGGCAGGTCGAGCTGGTAGTCGTCCTGGCCCAGGTGGTTTTTCCAATAGTCCAGGCTGTCACTGCGCCGGGCCTGGGTGTCCGGGTGCTGTTGCCAGAGGGCGAAATCGACGTAGTCGATCTCCAGCGGCGTCCAGGCGGGCGATTGCCCGTTGAGGCCGGCGGCGTAGGCCTGGGTCAGTTCATCGATGAGCAACTGCATGGCCCAGCCGTCGGTGGCGCTGTGATGCAGGCACACCAACAACAGGTTTTCGTCGCTGCCCTGGCGTTGCAGCAAGTGTGCACGCCAAGGCGCGGCGGCGGCCAGGTCGAACGGTGTCATCAGTTCGTCCTGAGCCTTGGCGCAGGTCGTTGCCCAGTCCTGGGTTGCGACGCAAGTGACCGCGAGCGCCGGAGCATGATAGTCGATCAGCAGTTGCGGCTCGCCGTCGACTTCGACAATCCGGCTGCGCAGCACCAGGTGGCGTTGGCTGACCTGTTCAAAGGCGTCGCGCAAGACCTGGACCTGCAGCTCGCCGCGCAAGGTCAGGGCGAATGGCATGTGGTACTCGCGGGATTCCGGCACCAGGCGGCTGAGCATCCAGAACCGGTGCTGGGCCAGACCCAGGGGCAATTGCGCCGGGCGCGGTTGTGCGCTGATCGATTCACCGGGCATGGCCGTGCGCAGATGCTCGGCCAGGGCCGCTACCGTCGGTTGGGCGAACACCAGCGGCAAGGGCAGGGAAACCCCAAGACGTTCACGGACCCGACTGACCAGGCGGGTAGCCAGCAAGGAATGGCCGCCGAGTTGGAAAAAATTGTCCTCGATGCCGACTTGCGAACAGTCCAGTACTTCGCTGAACAGTTCGCAGAGCACGGTTTCAGTGACATTGCGCGGCGCGGTGCGCGGCTGGTCGCTTTGGCTCTGGGGCAGCGGCGTGGCGGCCAGTGCCTTGCGGTCGAGCTTGCCGTTGCTGTTGAGCGGCAGGCGCTCGAGCTGCACGAACAGGCTTGGTTGCATGTGCGCGGGCAGGCTGTCACTCAAGTCGGCACGCAAGGTCGCTTCATCGGCGTCACCGCACCAGAAACTTACCAGGCGCTGGTCGAGCAACAAGGTGGCGGCGTCGCGCACACCGGCCTGGGCCAGCAGCGCAGCGTCGATTTCCCCCAGCTCGATGCGTTGTCCACGCAACTTGACTTGATGGTCGAGGCGCCCCAGGTACTCGATGTTGCCATCGGCCAGGAAGCGGCAACGGTCGCCAGTGCGGTACAGGCGGTCACCGGCCACGAACGGGCTGGCGAGGAAGCGTTCTTCGGTCAGGTCCGGACGTTTCAGATAACCCCGGGCCACGCCGACGCCGCCGATGTACAGCTCGCCGATGCTGCCAATCGGCAGCGGTTGCAGGGCCTCGTCGAGGATGTACAGGCGCAGGTTGGCGATGGGCTTGCCGATCGGCACGATCACGTCGTCGGCCGAGCAACGCCAGACCGAGACGTCGATGGCTGCTTCGGTCGGGCCGTACAGGTTGATCAGGGCCGCCGGGTGTTGGCCCATGAAGCGCCGCACCAGGTCCACCGGCAAGGCTTCGCCACTGGCGAACACCTGGCGCAGGCTGTGGCAGTCGACCAGGCTCGGTTCCTCGACAAACGCACGGAGCATCGACGGCACGAAGTGCAGGGTGGTGACCCGCTCCTGCTGGATCAACTGGCTGAGGTAGGCCGGGTCGCGATGACCGTCTGGACGGGCGACCACCAGGGTCGCGCCAGTGATCAGCGGCCAGAAGAACTCCCACACCGACACGTCGAAGCTGTACGGGGTCTTTTGCAGCACACGGTCGTTCGGGCCAATCGGGAAGGCGTCCTGCATCCAGTGCAGGCGGTTCATCAAGGCGCCGTGTTCGTTCATCACGCCTTTGGGTTGGCCGGTGGAACCGGAGGTGTAGAGCACGTAGGCCAGGTCGTTAGCCTCGACGCTGATCGGTTCTCCAACTTCAGCGTTCGGCAACGCATCCAGTGTCCAGGCTTGATGCCCAACGGGCAGGCGCGACAACCACTGTGCCTGGGTCAAGGTGACCTTGGCATCGGCGTCTTCGATCAGGAACGCCAGGCGCGCGGCAGGCAGTTCCGGATCCAGCGGCAGCCAGGCGGCGCCGGCATGGACGATGCCGAGCAAGGCCACGACCATCTCCACGGAACGTTCCATGCACACCGGCACGATGCTGTCGGTGCCCACGCCGGCTGCGCGCAAGGCTCGGGCGACGGTGTGCGCCCGCTGGTCCAGCTCGGCATAGCTCAGGCGCTGGCCTTCGAACACGAGTGCCGGAGCGTTGGGGCTCAGGGCTGCCTGTTGGCTCAGGGCAGTGTGCAGGTTGGTCGGGCCGCTGTAGTGACGTTCGGTGGCGTTCCACTCGATCAGTTGACGGTGACGCTCGGCCGCCGGCAGCGGTGTCCAATCCCCGAGGCGGGTCTGTGGCGCATCGAGCATGGTTTCCAGCAGTTGTTGCCATTGTTCCAGCCAACGCCGGGCCGTGGTTTCGCTGAACAGCGCGGCGCGGTATTCCAGCAACACCGACAGCACTTCGCCGTCGTGCACTTCCCAGTTCAGGTCGTACTTGGTGGCCTGGGCGGTCACCGCCCGTTCGCTGACCTGCAACTGCGGCCACGGCTGGCTCGACGAATCGGCGTTCTGCATGGCGAATAGCACTTGGAACAGCGGCGTCTGGCCGAGGCTGCGCGAAGGTTTCAGGTGTTCCACGACCTGGTCGAACGGCACATCCTGATGCTGCTGGGCATCCAGCACACGGTTGCGCACCTGGCCTAGCAATCCTTCGAAATCCAGCGTCGGATCGAGGTCGGCACGCATGACCACGGTGTTGACGAAGCAGCCGATCAGCGGTTGCAGCTCGGCGAATGGCCGCTGGGCCACCGGGCTGCCGATTCGCACGTCGCGCTGGTTGGCGTAGCGTCCCAAGAGCAATTGCGCCGCACCGAGCATGAGCATGTACAGGGTGGCACCGCGTTGCTGGGCGAACTGCCGCAGGCGTTCCACCAGCTCTGGCGGCAACTGCAATTGCACCGCGCCCGCCGCTGGGGCGAGCTGGTTTGGACGGCCCTGTTCGGTCGGCAGGTCCAGCAGGTAGTCGCCGTCTTCCAGCTGGTCGCGCCAGTATTCCAGTTGAGCGCTGAACGCTGTCTGCTGGCCGGGTTCGCGCTGCCAGAGGGCGTAATCGGGGTATTGCAGCGCCAGCTCTGGCACTGTCGCCGGGGTGCCCTGGCACTGGGCGGTGTAGAACTGTCGCAGTTCATCCAGCAGGTTCTGGCTGGAGGCGTCATCGATAGCGCAGTGGTGCACGCTGAGCAACAACAGCGACTGGGTGCCGTCGCGGCGTTGCAGCAACGTGGCACGGACGGGTACGTCGGCGGCGAGGTCGAAGCGACGGCCGGTTTCCGCGCGGATCGCCGTGTCGGTCAGTTGCTGCCACTGCGCGTCGCTGCTCGCCTCCAACACTGTAACTCGCAGAGTGACATCGACCTGCGGTTCGACCACCAAGCGCAACTCGCCGTCGGTATCGCGCACGATGCGGCTGCGCAGGATTTCGTGGCGTTGGACCACATTGCTCAGGGCCGTTTGCAGGGCCTGGACATTGAGTTCGCCGTCCAACTGCACGGCGCTGACCACGTTGTACTCGCCACCGCCAGTGCTCAGTTGTTCGAGGAACCACAAGCGTTGCTGTTCGAACGACAGCGGCAGGCGCGCCGGACGTGCCGCCGGGACGAAGGTTGCCGCCGGGGATTGCAGCGGATCACCCAGCAGCGCGGCCAGGGCTTCGAGGGTCGGGTGTTCGAACACTGCTCGCAACGGCGGCACGCTGGCGAACTGTTGGCGCAGGCGGGCAAACAGCGTGGCCGCCAGCAGCGAGTGGCCGCCGAGGTAGAAGAAATGGCTGTCACGGCCGATTTGCGCCGACGGCAGGTTCAGCAACTCGGCCCAGAGGGCGGCCAGTTGCTGTTCGGCGGCGCTGCGAGGTGGGTCGAGGGCGTCTGGCGCGGCTTGGATGTCCGGGGCCGGCAAAGCCTTGCGGTTGAGTTTGCCGTTGTCGGTCAGCGGCAGCTCATCGAGCAGCACGAACGCCGAGGGCACCATGTAGTCGGGCAGGGCGGCGCCAATGGCTTTGCGCCAGGCATGGATGTCGGCCTGCTGGTCGCACGTCACGTAGGCCACCAGGCGCTTGTCGCCGGGCACGTCTTCACGGGCCAGCACCACGGCCTGGCGCACGCCCGGTTGGGCGCCGATCAAGGTTTCTATTTCTCCCAGCTCGACGCGGAAGCCACGGATCTTCACTTGATGATCCATACGGCCCAGGTATTCGAGCTGGCCATCGGGCAACCAGCGCACCAGATCGCCGGACTTGTACATCCGCGCGCCTGCCACGGATGAGAACGGGTCTTCGATGAACACCTTCGCGGTCTGCTCGGCGCGGTTGAGGTAGCCCAGGGTCACGCCGGCACCGCCGATGTGCAGCTCCCCCGGGACGCCCACCGGCATCGGGTTGAGGAAGGCATCGAGCACGTAAGTGCGTACGTTGGCGATGGGGCGGCCGATGATCGGCCGCAGCGGGAAGTCATCCACCGCGCAACCGGTAGCGTCCACCGTGCATTCGGTCGGGCCGTAGGTGTTGAAGAACCGGCTGCCGGTAATCGACGGCAGGCGTTGCCACAGTTGCGCGTCCACCGCATCGCCACCGAACAGCACGAAGCGCGGCAGGTACACCTCGCCACGGCGAACGCCGTCGCTTTCGAGCAGGGCCTTGAGCTGTGCCGGGGTGCACTCGAAGGCCTCCAGGCGGGTGTTGCGGAAGAATCCGGCGAGGGCCTCGGGGTCGTAGCGCACCTCTTCCGGGGTCAGGTACAGGCTGTGACCGTCGAGCAACAGGATCAGCTCGGCCACCGAACTGTCGAAGGCGAACGAGTAATTGAAGCTGGTGCGCATCGGTTGGTCGGTGTAGCGGCGATACAAGCCATGGATACGCGCCCAGGCCAGGTTGACCACCGAGCCATTGGTTACCAGGGTGCCCTTGGGCTTACCGGTCGAGCCGGAGGTGTACATGATGTAGGCCAGGTCTTGCGGCCCGGCCAGTGGAGTCGGGTTGCTGTCCGGTTGGTTGGCGAACAGGGCGGCGTCGCTGTCCAGGCGCAGGCGCGGCAGTCCGGCCCCCAGTTGTTCCAACAGGCCTTGCTGGCCGAGGAACAGCGCCGGTTGCGCGTCTTCGAGCATGTACGCCAGGCGATCCACCGGATAGGTCGGGTCCAGCGGCACATAGGCGCCACCGGACTTGAGAATGCCCAGCAGGCCGACCAGCAGTTCCAGCGAGCGCTCGACACACAGCGCCACCGAGCGGTTGGCAGCGACACCACGGCTGCGCAGGTAATGCGCCACCTGGTTGGCGCGCCGGTTCAGTTCGCCGTAGCTCAGGCTGCGGCCTTCGAAACACAGGGCATCACGTTCCGGGGTGCGCTCGGCCTGTTGTTCGAACAACTGGGCGAAGGTCAGGTGCGTCGGCACCGGCATCTCGGTGCGGTTCCACTCGACCACGGTGCGTTGCCACTCCGCGTCCATCAGCAATGGCAAGGCGGCGACCGGGCGCTGTGGCTCGGCGAGCATGTGTTCGAGCAAATGTTCCAGGCGGGCGAGGGTCTGGCGGGCGCTGTCGGCGACGAACAGGTCGAGGGCGAACATCAGCTCCAGTTGGATCGGCGCATTGGCCGGGCACAGCACGTGCAGGTCCAGATCGCATTCGGAGTGGCGCAGCGGCGTGTCCAGCGCTTCGAATTCCAGCCCGGGGAAGCGCAACCGCGACTCCATGGCCAGTTGCTGGGCGACCATCACCTGGTACAGCGGCGCATGACTGAGGCTGCGTGGCAGTTGCAGGCTGTCCACCAATTGTTCGAACGGCAGGTCCTGATGCAACAGGCCATTGCGCAGGCGCTCGGCCACTTGTTTGACCAGGGCGGTGAAGTCGGCTTGCGGTTCGAAGTCGGCGCGGATCGCCAGGTTGTTCAGCAAGATGCCCAGCAGCCCTTCGGTGCCCGGCTGTTCACGGTGGGTGACCGGGGTGCCGACCAGTACCGCGTCATCGCCGCTCAAACGGTGCATCAACACGGCAAAACCGGCGAACATGACGCTGAACGGCGTGGTGCCGAGACGACTGGCAAAGGCCTGTACCCGGGCGCTGAGGTCGGCGCTGAGTTCACGCTGCACGATCCCGGCGCGGTAGCTTTGCACCGATGGCCGTGGATGGTCGGTGGGCAAGGCCAGCAGCGGGCTGGCGTCGCTGTCGCGGCGGTCCAGGGTGGTGGTCCAGTAATCGAGCTGGCGCTTGAGTTCGGCGCCTTGCAGGTGTTCGCGCTGCCAGAGGGCGAAGTCGGCGTATTGCAGCGGCAGGGCCGGCAGTTCGGCGGCGGCACCGTTGCAACGGGCTTCATAACCCAGGGCCAGCTCGCGCAGGGCGATGGTGGCCGACCAGGCGTCCGAGACCAGGTGATGCAGGGCGATACCGAGCACATGCTCGCCTGGCGCCAGGCGCAGCAAACGTGCACGCAGCAGCGGTGGGCAGGTCAGGTCGAACGGCTGCTCGAAGGTGTCTTGCAAGGCATTGAACTGCGCGCCGGCGCGGGCGGTGGCGGTCAGGCCCGACAAGTCTTCGAAGGGCAGCGCGATGTCCAGGGCTGGGCTGATGCGCTGGCACGGCACACCGTCGACGCTGTGGATGCCGGTGCGCAGGATTTCATGGCGCACCAGCAGATCGTTCAGGCTGGCGTGCAGCGCCTCGACATTGAGTTCACCCTTGAGATGCAGGGCGAACGGGATGTTGAACAGGGTGGTGCCCGGTGTCAGTTGCTCGATGAACCACAGGCGTTGTTGTGAGAACGACAGCGGCAGCAGCGGCGGGCGTGGCTGGGCCTTGGGCACGCTGGTCGCGTAGGCTTGCGGTGCGGCGGCCTCGGCCTGGCGTGCACCGATGGCTTCGGCCAGCAAGGCCACGGTCGGCTGTTCGAACAGCACCCGCAACGGCAGGTCGAGCTTGAACTGGGTACGCAGGCGGGCCACGATCTGGGTCGCCAGCAGCGAGTGCCCGCCGAGGGTGAAAAAGTTGTCTTCCACGCCCACTGTGTCGCGCCCCAGGACCTCGGCCCAGATCGACGCCACGCTGGTTTCCAGCGCGTTACGCGGGGCGATGCTTTGCTGGGTGTCGGCCTGCCAGTCCAGTTCTCGGGCGGCCAGGGCCTTGCGGTCGACCTTGCCGTTATTGTTCAGGGGCAGTTTGTCCAGGCAGACGAAGGCTGCCGGCACCATGTACGGCGGCAGTTGGGCGCGCAGGTGTTCGCTCAGGCCGTCGCTGCCCAGGGCCTGGTCATGGGCCGACCAGTACGCCACCAGCCAGGCTTCGCCAACGGTGTTTTCCCGCAGCAGGACAGCGGCCTCGCGGACGTTCGGGTGCTGGGCGAGACGGTGTTCGATTTCCGTCAGTTCGATCCGGTGCCCGCGCAGTTTCACCTGCTGGTCGCGCCGGCCGAGGTACTCGATCACCCCGTCGGCACGCCAGCGTCCCAGGTCGCCGGTGCGGTACAGGCGACCTTCGAGCTGAGGATGGTCGATAAAGGCCTCGGCGGTGCGTTGCGGGTCATGCAGGTAGCCGCGGCCGACGCCGACGCCACCGACGCAGATCTCCCCGGCCACGCCGACCGGCAGCGGGCGCAGGGATTCGTCCAGCACATACAGGCGGTTGTTGGCGGTCGGCTGGCCGATGGGCATGTGGCTGACCTCGGCCCCCGGTGCTTCGAAAATGGGCTGGAAGGCCACGTCGTCGGCGCATTCGGCCGGCCCATAGGCGTTCATCAAGGCGATGTCGGGGAAGCGCGCGAACCAGTCCCGGGCCACGGTCGGCGGCAGGGCTTCACCGGTGGGCAGGACCCAGCGCAGGTCCGGCAGCTGCAAATCGCATGGGCACAGCGCGAGCAAGGTGCGCATCAGGCTCGGGACGATTTCCAGTACGTTCAGGCGCTCGCTGGCAAGCACTTGCAACAGGCGCTGCGGGTCGTGGGCGACTTCATCCGCAAGAATGTGCACGGTGGCGCCGAGCACCGGCGCGGCGAGGAACTGCCACACCGAAATGTCGAACGCCACCGACGCGGTCTGGGGAATCCGGTCGGTGGCGCTGAGCCCCAGGGCCGGCACCTTGCCGAAGATATTGTTGAGCATGCCGCGCTGTTCGATCATCACGCCCTTGGGCGTGCCGGTCGAACCCGAGGTGAACAGTACGTAGGCCAGGCTGTGCGGGCCCGCGAGCACCGGCAGCGGCGCGTCGTTGCCGGACGTCCAGCAGGCTTCGGCGAACAGCGCCTCGGGCGCCTGGTCCAGGCCACTGAGCAGTTGATCGAGCAGGCCGCTGCAAGCTTCGCTGGCGACCAGCAATGGTGCGCCGGACAGCCCGAGGATTTCCCGCAGGCGCTCGGGCGGATGATTGACTTCAAGAGGCAGCATCGCCGCGCCGGCCTTGAACACCGCCAGCATCATGGTCAACAACGCCAGGCCACGGGGGGCGACCAGCGCCACCAGTTGATCTTCAGCGGCGCCGGCCTCGCGCAGGGCGTGGGCCAGGCGCGTGGAACGCAGGTCCAGCTCGGCGTAGGTCAACGACTCACCGGCGCAGATCGCGGCGACCTGTTCGCCGCGCTGGGCCACCTGGGCGGCAAACAGCTCGGCGTAGCTTTGATCCAGTGGGAAAGCGTGGGGGTTGAGCGCCCATTCGCCCAGCAACTGCTGGCGTTCCTCGGCGGCCAGCAGCTCGAAGCTGGCCAATGGCGCGTCGGGGGCGGCGAGCATGCTGTGCACCAGGCTGGCGATATGGCCCAGCAGGCGCTGCACGGTGGCGGCCGCGAAACGTTCGCGGTCATAGGACACGCGGATGCCCAGCTGTTCGCCCGGCAGGATCACCACGGTCAAGCCGTAGTGGGTATGCACGCTGTGGTCCATGCCTTCGAGGCTGAACTGGAAACCGCCTTCGAGAATCTGTTCGTCGATGGGGGCGTTTTCGAATACCAGGATGCTGTCGAACAGGGTTTCGCCCCGGGGGAAATCGCTCCAGCCCTGGATGTCGGTCAATGGTGTGTGCTCGAAGTCGCGCATGTCGACGTTGAGCTTTTGCAGGTCGCCCAGCCAATTGCCGAGCGCGGCGTTCGGGTCCACCGAAACCCGCAGCGGCAAGGTGTTGATGAACAGGCCGATCATTTCCGCGACGCCGGTCAGGTCGGCCGGACGCCCGGCCACGGTGACGCCGAAGACCACGTCCCGCTGCCCGCTGTAGCGCGACAGCAACAACGACCAGACGCCTTGGAAAAACGTGTTCGGGGTGATCCGGCGACTGCGGCAGAACGCTGCCAGCGCTTGGGTTTCCTGTGCGTCGAGGTGAATCAGTTGGTCGTCCACCAGCACTGCATCGGTGTAGCGGTCGCGGGTCACGCCGTTGTCCACGGTCAGTGGCGTGGGGGCGTTGAGGCCTTGCAACTGGCCGCGCCAGAATTGCTCGGCCTTGCCCGCGTCCTGGCGTTGCAGCCACTGGATGTAATCGCGAAATGGCCGAGGGCTTTTCAGTTCCGGCGTGCGGTCGTTGCACAGTGCTTCGTAGACTTTGAGGAAGTCCACGGTCACCAGGGAAATGCACCAGGCGTCCATCAGGATGTGGTGGAAGCTGCGAATGAACTCGTAGGACTCATCGGCCAGGCGCACCAGCCGGAAGCGAATCAGTGGTGGTTTCGACAGGTTGAAACCGACTTTTTGCTCGTCTTCCAGCAGCGTGCGGATTCGCGCTTCCTGCTCATGGGGGGCGAGCCCACGCAGGTCGAGGGTGTCCAGCGGCACCTTGACCTGGCGATGGATCACCTGCACCGGTTGTTTCTGGCTTTTCCATTGGAAACTGGCACGCAGGGAAGGGTGCAGCGCCACCACCTGGCGCCACGATTCGAGGAACGCCCCTTCATCGATGGCCCCGCCGATGCGGTAGCGATCCTGCATCAGGTACACGCCGGAGTCTTCGTGCAGCAAGGAGTGGAACAGCATCCCTTGTTGCAGCGGCGATAGCGGATAAATGTCTTCGATCGGGTTACCGGCGGTTTTTTCGGTGGTCATTGAAAGCGTCCTGCGTAAAAAGGGGCAGCGGTGATGGCATGGCGACGGGAGGAGCCGTTCACAGGTCGGCCTCGTCCAGTTCGGCCAGCAACGCTTGCATTTCGTCATCGGACAGGCCCGAGGCGCTGAACTCGGTGCTGTCGGCCTGCGGCTCGGCGGCGCTCGGGGCCAGCGGTTGCGCGACCTCGGCCATGGCCGCGATGGTCTGGCGCTCGAAGACTTGCTTGGCCGAGAGCGCGATGCCTTGCTCATGGGCCTGGGCCACCACTTGCAGGCTCAGGATCGAGTCGCCGCCGATGGCGAAAAAGTTGTCGGTGACACTCACGGTCGAGAGCTTCAAGACCTTGGCGACGATGGCTTGCAGGGTGGTCTCCATGGCATTGCGTGGCGCCACATGGGCGCTTTCGTCGAACTGGTCCGGGTCGGGCAACTGGCGAGTGTCGAGCTTGCCGTTGGGCGTGCGCGGAAAGCTCGCCAGGGTCAGCACCAGGGCCGGCACCATGTACGACGGCAGGCGTTCGCCGAGGAAACGCTTGATCGCCTCGGAGTCCGGTGCGTAGCCATGAGCGGCCAGGATGTAGGCGAGCAGGCGCTTGCCGGCGGCCTGTTCCTGGACGATCACCGCGGCTTCGCGCACGTCGCTGTGGCTGCACAACTGGCGTTCGATTTCGCCCAGCTCGATGCGGTAGCCGCGGACCTTGACCTGATGGTCCTTGCGTCCGAGGAACGCCAGGCGTCCGTCGGCCAGCCAGCACGCCAGGTCGCCGGTGCGGTAGGCACGGGTGCCGTCGGCCAGGGTGACGAAAGCCTTGGCGGTTTCTTCGGGCTTGTTGCGGTAGCCGCGGGCCAGGGTCGGGCCGGCGAGGACGATTTCCCCCGGCTCGCCGATGCCGCAGGCGGTATCGAATTCGTTCAGCAGGCGCAGGTCCATGCCGGCGATCGGACGGCCGATGCTGACGTTCCGGTTGGGCTCCAACACCTCATAGGTGGCCCAGACGGTGGCTTCAGTGGGGCCATATTCGTTCACCAGCCGGGCGTGGGGCAGGGCCTTGCTGTGTTGCGCGATCAGCGACGGCGGACAGGCTTCTCCGGCGACGATCCAGCAGGCGAGGCTGTCGGCTCCGCCACTGCGTTGCAACTGATCGAGCAGGGCCTGGTAGAGCGACGGCAGCGACAGGCCGTGGCTGACCTGATGCTGGGTAATCAACTGGGCCAGGCGAGACATCTCCAGCTCTTCACCCGGGGCGGGCAATACCAGGCGTCCGCCTTGGGCCAGGGTCCAGAAAATCCCGGCGACCGAACTGTCGAAGGCAAACGACGACAGCAGCAGGTAGGCGCGCACCGGCGTCGCATAGGCGGCCATGCGCACTTGGGTCGAGAAGCTCAGGGCGCCGTGACTGATTTCCACGGCTTTTGGCGCGCCGGTGGAGCCGGAGGTGTAGATCAAGTAGGCGAGGTCGTTCGCGTCTGGCAACGGCAGTGTTGGCAAATCGCCAAGGTCCGGCGTCGCCAGGTCATCCAGCACGAAGCGTTGCAGGCTGGCCGGCACGCTGTCGGCCAGTTCGGCGCTGACCACGATATGGGCAATGGCGCTGTCGGCGAGCATGTAGGCGCGGCGGTCGGCCGGGTAGGTCGGGTCGATTGGCACGTAGGCGCCACCGGCTTTCAAGACGGCGAGCATGGCGACAATGGCCGCGTTGCTGCGGGCGAACAGGATGCCGACGGGCACTCCGGGGCCGATGCCGGCAGCGACCAGGCGATGGGCCAGTTGCGTGGCGCAGGCGTCGAGGCGGCTGTAGCTCAGGTCGCCGTCCTTGTCGCTGAGAGCGATGGCGTCCGGCTGTTGGCGAACCTGACGGGCAATCAACTCCACCAGTGTCAGCGGTTCGATGGAAGGCACGTTCGCGTTGGTGCCGATCAACTGCGATTGCAGCGCTCCACCCAGGGGCAGTTGAGCCCAGGCCCGTTGCGGTTCAGCCAGGGCGCCTTGCAGCAGTTGCAGCCATTGCTCGGCGAGGCAACCCGCCGCGTCGGCACTGAGGACATGGCGATCGTAGACCAGCTGCGCGTGCAGGCTGTCGGGCAACTGGCGCACGTTCAGGCACGCCTTCAACGGGTTCATCACCGCGCTGGCATGACGTTCTCGGGCATCGCCCGGACGCCAGGCAAAGGCATAGCCGGCGTTGAGGTGGCCGGTGTAATAGTCTTGCCAGCCGACTGCCCGTTCCAGGGTGGCGGCCACTTGCGTGCTCTGCTCCAGCGGGGTCGCCTGGGCATCCAGTTCGATGTTCACGGGCAGGCACTGCTCGAACAGGCCCAGGGTATCCGCCAGTTCCGCACCGCGACTTTCATGGATCAGGGCGAGCGGCACCTGTTGCTGGCCGGCCAGTCGGCCCAGCACCGCTGCCCATGCCGCCAGCAGCAGGTCCGGGGCCAGGGCCGGGTGACGGGCGAGGTTGGTCGGCAGGCTCAGGTCCAGTCGGGCGGGGGCAAATCCGCCATCGAGGGCCGATTCGAGCGGAAGCTGCAAGGTGGCCGCTTCGGTTTCGCCCGAAGGTTTCCAGAAACTCACGCCCGGATGGTCCGGCGCCTCCTCGACCAGGCTCCAGCGCCATTCGGCGTAATCGGCGTACTGCAGGGTTTCGGACAGGTCCGTGGGAGTGTCCTGCAGCAGTGCACCGGCCAGCCATTTCAGGCTGGCGAGGTCGAAGTGGCTGCTGGCCGCCGCCAGGTCCAGGACCGCTTGCTCGTCGGACAGGCGCGCCAGGGTTACGTACAGTGGAGTTGTCCAGTCACGGGGCTGGTCGGCGAGCCGTGTCAGCGCGGCGTCCTGGTCGGCGCGGCTGTGCTGGCGCAGGTCCTGCAGGTTCACCGCCAGTGAGCCGGCTTCGTCAATCACCTGCACCGGGTCGCGCAGGCCGAGCACGGGCATCAGTCGCGTGCGCAGGATTTCGCTGCCGGCCACCAAGGCTTGCAAGCGGTTGTTCAATGCGTCGACGTCCAGCGGTTGCGACAGCGACCATTGCAAATGACAGCTGAACGGGTGCTCCGCCGCGCCGTTGATGTGGGGGTAAACCGATGCCTGTTGCGGTGAAATACGAAAACCTTGAAGTCCGCTCATGTTCATCTCGACTGGAAAAGGGCTTGAGCCTGGATCACCGCACAGACGTCGGGGCTTGCTGGACACGCGTCAGGCAAGCCTCCTGCGAACGGCGGGTGGACCCGTTGAATGTCAGACGGCAACGTCGCTCGACAGCAGGGCTTCAGCCATGCCGGTCATGATGGCGCGCTTGCCGGTAAAGGGTTCGCGACCGTGCACGGCGAGCATGTTGTCGATGAACAACACGTCCCCCTGTTGCCAACTGAAGCGCACCAGCGAGTCGAGGTAGGCCGCACGCAGCGATTGCAGTACGTGCGGCTCGATCGGTTCGCCATCGCCATAAAAGGTGTTGGTAGGCAGGTCGAGGTCGTTGAAGTTGCTTTGCAGCGAGTCGCGGATGCGTTCGGGCAGGGTGCTGATATGGAAGAACGTCGCGTGGTTGAACCAGACCTCTTCGCCAGTACGCGGGTGGCGCACCACGGCCGGCCCACGCTGGCGGGTGCGCAGGCGATTGTTGTCTTTCCATTCCACTTCGATGCCGACGCTGGCGCAGTAGGCCTCCACTTCGCGGCGGTCTTCGGACTGGAACACGGTCTGCCACGGCAGGCCGAAACCGTCGCCGTAGTTGCGAACGTACAACACGCCTTTTTCCCGGAACCGCGCTTCGATCAGCGGGCTGATCCTGGCCTTCACGGCGCGGGTCGAACCAATCGGTGTTTCACCACCGGTCTCGGACGGCAGTTGGCAGTAGAAGAACAGCCGCAGCGGGAAGCGTGGCGAATAGGAGTGTTCGTTGTGGGGGAAAATCATCTGGTCGGCCGGGTAGTCGGTCGAGGTGTAGATGTTGCCGCCGACCCGTGTCCGGGGCGAGGCGCGGAACATGTATTCCAGGGCGCCGGGGGAGAGGGCGGCGATCACCTGGTCGAACTGTTCGACGGACGCGACGTTGAAGCCGCGAAACAGCAGGGCGCCGTACTCCAGCAGTTTCTTTTCCAGCGACTGGCGTTCCCGGGCGGCCCAGGCAACCAGGTCGACGCCACTGACCGCCGGCTCGATCACCAGGGGCAGGGCGTGGTCCGGGCTGAGCAGGCGCTCGGTCACCAACTGTTGTTCCGAGACGTTCATGGCTTTGCGACGCACGGCGCCGAGGGCGCGTGGCGATGGGGGCACGATAGACATAACGGCATCCGACTCGGTTAAAGGGACAAGGAGCGACGTTTGGCTTGCATCAGCTGGCTGCGACCGGCCAGTGCCTGGGACTGTTGCCGCTGGCGGGCGAAGGCCTGGTCCCAGTTGTCGATGCGTTCGGCCAACGCCGGCAATGGCTCGTCCAGCAGGCCGTGTAGCTGTTCCAGCAGGCACGTCCACAGGTGTTGCAGGCGCAAGGCACGGTCCTGGTCGAAGTATTCGCCGCGATACTTGAGGGTCGCGGCGAGGCCTTCGCTGCCGTGCACCAGGTCGAGCACCAGGTGGAAATCCCCTGGTGCCTGTGCCACGTCCAGCGCGGACAAGTGCGCGCCGGCGATGGTGGTCGGGGCCACCCGCGACGGCTGGTAGTTGAGCTTGACCTGGAACAGCGGCGAGTGACCGGGACGGCGCTGCGGCGCCAGGGCCGAGACCACCAGGTCGAAGGGCAGGCCTTGGTGGGCGTAGGCCAGGCGCGCTTCATCGCGAACCTGTCCAAGGAAACCGGCCAGGGTCGGTTCACCGCGCAGGTCGCAGCGCAGGGTCAACTGGTTGACGAAGAAGCCGATGACGTCGTTGTGCTCGGCCAGCGGCCGGCCGCTGACATCGGTGCCCAGCAGGAACTGCGGCTGGCCGCCCAGTTGCTTGAGCACCAGTTGGTAGCTGGCCAGCAACAGCATGAACAAGGTCATGCCTTGCTCGCGGGCCAGCGTCGTCAGTCGTTCGCAACTGCCCTGGGGCACGCTGAAGTCCAGGCTGTGCTGGCCTTGGGTCTTGCCGTTGCCACCCAGGTCCAGCGACTGCGGCATGTCGGCCAGGTGCGCGCGCCAGAAATCCTGTTCGGCGGCGATCCGCTGTTCGCTCCAGTGCCGGGCTTCCCATTGGGCGAAGTCGAGGTATTGCACCGGCGACGAGGCATCTGCCGAACCGGCCAGTTCCGCCAGCAGCACTTGCGCCGAGCGCCCGTCGAAAGCGATGTGGTGCAGGGTCAGCAGCAGGTCATGGTGCTGGTCATCGTGGCTGAGCAACTGCGCCCGCAGCACGGGGCCGGCGTCCAGGTCCACAGGTGTGGCGTGTTCGTTGGCCAGGTGGTCGCGCAGTGCCTGCCGTTGCTGCGCCTCACTCTGGTCACGCAAGTCATGGTGCGCCAGCGGGACCGCCGAAGCCGGCAGCACCCGTTGTTGCGGGCCTTCGACACCGTCGCGGTAGACGGTGCGCAAGACACTGTGGCGCTCGACCAGGGTGTTCAGGCGCAGTGCCAGAGTCTCGATGTCCAATGGCCCTTGCAGATGCAGGTGCAGCACCAGGTTGTGCTGGGTGTCGTCCGGGTTCAATTGACGCAGGAACCACAAGCGACTCTGGGCGAAAGACTGGCGACTCTGCTGGGTGTCGAGGCGCTCGCTCGAGGCCTCGGAGGTTGGCGACGCCTGTCCCAGGAAATCCTGCAAGGCCTGCGCCCATTGCCCAAGGGTTCGTTCGCCGAACAGATCCTGGGTATCGAGGTTCCAGCCCAGGTCCCGGTGCAAGCGAGCGGCGAAGTCGACCAGGCCGATGGAGTCCAGGCCCTGGCCGACCAGGCTGAGTTCGAGGTTCACCGAGAAGTACGGATTGACCTCGCGCAGCGTCTGTTCCAGCCACTGACGGCACGCCGCCGGGGCGAGGTGCGATGCTTCGGTCACCAGGCGCTTGAGCTGGTCAAGGTCGACGGCCTCGTTATTGTCGGCGAGAGCGCCAGCGCTCTGGGCAATGATGCTCAGGGTGCCCGCGGCCAACTGTTTGCGCGCGCCTTGACGGGCGATCTTGCCGCTGGTGGTCATCGGGATGGTGCCGGCTTGCACCAGCACAATCTGGTCGATGCCACAGTCGGCGGCTTCGCGCACGGCGTTTTGCATCGACGCGAACAGCGCCGGGTGATGGGCCGGGTCGACGAACTTGCGTTGCGGCTCGGCGATGATCACCAGTTTCTCGCGGCCCAGTGCCGGGTCCATTTCCGAGAAGGCGGCGATGCGCCCGGTACGGATGCCCGGCTCGGCGTCGGTAATGGCGAATTCGATGTCGTGGGGGTAGAGGTTGCGACCATTGAGAATCAGCAGGTCCTTGAGCCGCCCGCAGATCACCACCTGGCCTTCGTGCATGAAACCCAGGTCGCCGGAGCGCAGGTAATGCTCCGATGAGCCGACGATCCGTGCTTCAAAGGCTTCGCGAGTGGCCGCAGGGTTCTTCCAATAGGATTCGGCGTTGCTCGGGCCCTTGAGCCAGACTTCGCCAATGCGATCGTCAGCGCAGCGCTCAAAGGTTTGCGGGTCGACGATGGCGATGCTGTGCAAGGCTTGCGGGTAACCGCAGGCGACGAACTCCACGGCGGCGGCATCGGCGGCCGCCAGGGCCACGCGGCCGGTCTCCAGCACGGCTTTGTCCAGGCGCAGCACCACCGGCAGCGCGTCGGCCGGTGTGGCGCTGACGCACAGGGTGGCTTCGGCCTGGCCGTAACCGGGGCTGATGGCCAACGGGTTCAGGCCGCATGCGGCAAAACGCTGGGCGAAGGCTTCCAGGGTGCCTGGGTGGATCGGTTCGGCGCCGTTGATGGCGTGTTTCCAGGCGCTCAGGTCGAGCTGTGCGATCAGGCTATCGCTGACCACGCGGTTGCACAGGGCATAGGCGAAGTTGGGGGCGAAACTGGCGGTGGCGCGGTAGCGACTCAGCGCCTGCAACCAGGTCGACGGCGCATTGACGAACGTCTGGGACGCCATCAGATAGCAGGGCATGCCGCTGTAGAGCGGGGCCAGCATCCCGCCGATCAGACCCATGTCGTGGTACAGCGGCAGCCAGTTGACCATGGCGCCGTGTTCGTCGAAACCGTACGCCTGGCGCATCAGCTCGACGTTGGCGATCAGGTTGCGCTGACGCACCTCGACGCCTTTGGGCGAGCCGGTAGAGCCCGAGGTGTATTGCAGGAAGGCCACGGTCGAACCATCGATGGCCGGGCGTTGCCACTGGCTGGCCGGTGGTGTGCCCAGGTCCTGGACGGTCAGCACCTCGACGCGACCCTCCACCAGTTCCAGCAAGCCTTCGCAATAGTCCGCCGGTGCGAGAATCAACGCCGGCTCGGCATCCACCACCACGTTCCGGACGCGGTCGAGGTGGCGCGGTTTGCGCGACGGCGGCGGAAACAACGGCACGGCAATCAAGCCGGCATACAGGCAGGCACAGAAGGCGCGGGCGTAGTCGAGGCTGCTGGGCAGCATCAGCAACACCCGGTCGCCCGCTGCATAACGCGCTTGCAGCGCGGCGGCCAGGGATCGGGATTGCTCGTGCAGTTGGGCAAAGGTCAGGGTTTCGCCGATCTCTACGCCGTCCGGCAGGAAATGCAGGGCGGCACGCTGAGGGAAGTGCTGGGCGTTGGCTTCCAGCACGTCGATCCAATGTTCGAATGAAAACATGTGCAATTCACGCCATGGCCACGATGACTTTGCGGTCACCGGTGAAAGGATTGCGACCGTGTGCCACCAGTCGGTTGTCGAGCATCAGGACATCGCCGGGCTGCCAGGGAAAACTGATGGCAGTCTCGCGGTAGACCTCGCGCACGGTATCGAGCATGTCGTCGGCAATCGGCGAACCGTCGCCGAAATAGACATGGCGCGGCAGGTTCTCTTCACCCACCGCAGCCAGCAGGCTGGCGCGTACGCTCGGTTCGATGGCCGAGACGTGGAACAGGTGCGCCTGGTTGAACCAGACCCATTCACCGGTCTCGGGATGCTGCTGCACGGCGGCGCAACGCTGGCGGGTGCGCAGGTCGCCATCGGCTTTCCATTCCCACTCGATGTCGTTGTCCTGACAATAGCGTTCGACCTGGGCACGGTCCTGGGTGTTGAAGACTTTCTCCCAGGGCAGGTCCAGGGCGCCGCTGTAGTTGCGCACGTAGAGCAACTCGCGGCTGGCGAACAGCTCGCGAATCTCGGCAGGCATGCGCTGGTAGATCAGGCGGCTGTCGGCAATCGGGGTCTCGCCACCGGTTTCGCTGGCCTTGATGCAGTGGAACCAGATGCGCGAAGGCCAGGGACGGGTGTAGGCCTGCTCGTTGTGCAACGGGATGAATTGATGGGCCGGGTACTCAGTGGAGCTGTAGATCCCGGCGAAGACTTTGCTGCGCGGCGTGGAGCCGAATTCGTAACTGGCCAGCGGTGCACCGAAGCTGGCAGCGAAGCGCTTGAAATCGATGGGCGTGGCGACGGTGAAGCCGCGGAACAACACGCCGCCGACCGTGGTCAGGGCATGGGCCAGGCTGTCGCGGATCGAGGCGTCCAGATCGTGGATCGACTGTCCCGGTGCCGCCTGTACCAGCACGGGTAACAACTGCGCGCTTGCATCCGTGGGCGCCATTGAAAAAAGCTCGGAACGCCCGTTCAGGTGTTCGATTGAGGTCATCCTTGTGCATCCTCTTTTGTCTTCGTCGACCAGTCACAGGACCTTGAAAGCAGGGCAGCGGTCGGGTGTGTAGGACTCGTCTGTAATGTATTCAGATCAATACAAGACGACATACTAGGTACAAATGAGATGGATTATCAATACTATTTATTTAATTTTTTTTTTGGATTAGACTCCGCTCCGCTGGCGCCAAACAGCCTTCGGCCAGCTCAAAAAACCTAAAAATATCTGTCGCAGGGGAGCGGGGCGTGAATTTCAAAAAGAACACAATTGCGTTGGCTGTGGGGTCGGCCATCGGCTTGAGCAACGGCGCATGGGCGGCTGAAGAAGCGAGCAAGATGGAGATCGCTCCCATCACCGTGACGGGTGAAAAAATCGACCGTACCCTCGAGAAAACCCAATCCAGCGTCGTGGTCGTCACCGACAAGAACCTGCGTGAGCATGGCGACAAGGACCTGGTGGATGTCTTTGCCCGTACGCCCGGCGTCTATAGCCAGGCCGGCAATGAGAACTGGGGGATTCGTGGCGTGCCGGTGTCCGGTTTCGACGACCAGGGCCCGGCGGCCCTCAACGGTGCGGTATCGGTATATGTCGACGGCGCCGTGCAGCCGAACCGCGCGCTGACCCTCAGCCCGGTCCCGCTCTGGGATGCCGAGCAGGTCGAAGTATTCCTGGGTCCACAGTCCACCACCCAGGGGCGTAACTCCCTGGCCGGTGCGGTGGTTATCCAGACTAAAAATCCAACCTTCGAGCCTTCCTTCTCGGCGCAAACCAATGTGGGGAACTATGGTGAGCACGGAGCGGCCGTGGCGGGTGGCGGAGCGATCGTGGATGAGAAGATCGCCGGGCGTATTGCCGTGGATTATTCCGACGGTGACGGCTACATCCGCAACACCACGCTCGATAAGGATGCCAACCCGCATCGCACCAGCAATGCCCGCGGTAAATTGCTGATCCTGCCCAATGACGACACCGACGTCTTGCTGACTTATGCCCATAACGAACACCGCCAGGGTGACCGCTCGACGATGCGCGGTTCCGATGGCAAGCCGAGCTATTACGACATCGCGTCCAATACCGAAGCCTTCGACAACCTCAAGCAAGACACCCTCAGCGCCAAGGTGGATTATCGCCTGAACGATGCCTGGTCGCTGACCAGCATGACCGCCAATACCAGCACGGACTACAGCAACCGTCTGGATTTTGACCAGAATGCGGTGGACAACGAGGTCGTTCTGCGTAAGCAAGACGGGAACCTGTTCAGCCAGGAACTGCGTCTGAATTACGCCTCGGACACGGTGAAGAGTTTCGTCGGCGCCTACTATGGCCACAACACCAACAAGTTCCACGACCGGCTGTTGTTCGATGACGTGCTGGTGCGTACCGTCAAAGGTGATACCAAGATTGAAAACAAGGCGGTGTTCGGTGAAGTCAACTGGACGTTCGCGCCGCGCTGGACGTTGATCACCGGCCTGCGTTACGACCACGAGACGAACAATACCGATATCGAGGAGGACGGCCGTTTCGTTCCCGAGAAAATCAAGAAGTCGTTTGATGCCGTACTGCCGAAACTGGGCATCGACTATGAATTGGCCACGGACCAGTACCTCGGATTCATGGTGCAGAAGGGCTATCGCGGTGGTGGTGTCAACCTGCGCTCCGGTAGCGGTCACCAGGCCTACGACCCGGAATACACCACCAACTACGAGCTGTCCTATCGCGGTTCGTTCTTCGACAAGACCCTGCGCGCCCGCGCCAACCTGTACTACACCGACTGGAAAGACCAACAGGTCAGCGTGCGGCAGTCTGGCAGCAACGTCATTGATATCTACAACGCCGGTCGCAGTGACATCAAGGGCCTGGAAGTCTTCGTCGAAAAAGACATCACCGAACAACTGACCCTGAACGTCGGTGGTGCCATTACTGACAGCAAATACAAGGACTTCGTCGCTGACAATGGCCAGGACAGGAGCGGTGAATCGTTCCTCTACTCGCCTAAATACAAGGCCTCGGTGGGTGGTGTCTATCGCTTCGACGATCGCCTGATATTCGGCACGGACATTGTCTATCAGAGCACTGCGCCTTCGGAGTACGAATTCGACTCAAACGGCAAAGTCAGTGGCGAGCGTAAGAGCGACGCCTATGTGCTGGTGAACTTCAACACCGAGTACAAAGTCACCAAGAACGTCGCCGTGTCCGCCTACGTCAAGAATGCGTTCGACAAGGAGTACGTCACCAACAATCGCAACGACGAGATCATCGACGTCGGCGCACCGCGCACGTTCGGCATGATCCTGCGTTACGACATGTAAACCCATGGGCGCGGGGAGGCAATCTCCCCGCGCCTGGCTTGTTGCTTCCCGGATGTGTGTTTCCAGGCTGTTTGTTCCCTTCCAAACCCAGCCTCCATGGAGGAAATCATGAGTGCTTTTTCGAATGTCACAGCGGGTGGCGCGCAACAGCTACGCCTGTTGCACACTGGCCTGTCGAGTCCTTACTGCCTCGATTCGACACCGTTGCTGGAACGTCAGCAACAGCAGGAATCCAACGCCCGCAGTTACCCGCGACGCATTCCCCTGGTGCTTGAAAGGGCCCATGGCATTTATGTGCAGGACAGTCGCGGGCAAGTGTTCGTCGATTGCCTGGCCGGTGCCGGCACCCTGGCGCTGGGGCACAACCATCCGGTGATCATCGAAGCCATCACCCAGGTCATGGCCGCTGGTGTGCCGATGCATACCCTGGACCTCATGACACCTGTGAAGGACGCATTCGTCCAAGAGATTTTCGCATGCCTGCCCAGCGAGTTCGCTCGCCATGCACGCATCCAGTTCTGCGGCCCGAGCGGGGCCGATGCGGTCGAGGCCGCGCTCAAGCTGACCCGTACCGCGACGGGGCGGCATTCGGTCCTGGCGTTCGAAGGGGCCTATCACGGGATGACCCTGGGCACGCTGGCCATCAGTGGCAACCTGTCGCCCAAAAACGCCCTCGGTGCGTTGATGCCAGGTGTGCAGCGCTTGCCGTTCCCCCACGATTACCGCTGCCCGTTCGGGGTGGCCGGCGATCAGGCGGTCACGTTGAACGTTCGCTACCTCGAACACTTGCTCAACGACCCGGAAAGCGGAGTGACCGCACCGGCGGCGATGATTTTGGAGCCGATCCAGGGCGAGGGCGGGGTGATCGCCGCGCCGGACCGCTGGCTGCAGGAGCTGCGCCGCTTGACCCAGGCCCATGGCATCCCGCTGATCGTCGATGAGATCCAGTGCGGCATCGCCCGCAGTGGCCGGATGTTCGGCTTCGAGCAATCGGGCATCACGCCGGATGTCATTACCCTGTCCAAAGCCATTGGCGGTGGCTTGCCGCTGTCGGTCATGGTCTATCACGAGTCGCTGGATGTCTGGCAACCGGGTGCCCACGCCGGCACGTTCCGTGGCAATCAGCTGGCGATGGCGGCAGGCACCGCGACCTTGCGCTTCATTCGTGACCATGGCCTGGTCCAGCACGCCGAAACGGTGGGCGCGCACTTGCAAAAACAACTGCGGGCACTGCAAAGCGAGTTTGCCTGGATCGGCGATGTGCGCGGTCGCGGCCTGATGCTCGGCATGGAAATTGTCGACCCCCAGGGCACCCTCGATGTACAGGGCCATCCGCCGGTGGACACGGCCCGGGCCAAGGCTTTCCAGCAGGCCTGCCTGAAGCACGGATTGATCGTTGAACTGGGCGGACGCCACGGCGCGACCGTGCGCTTGCTGCCGCCGTTGATCATTACCGAGCAGGAAATCGATTTTGTCGCGAAAATCCTGTTCCAGGCCGCGAGCACGATCAACGAGCGTCCTGCGGGTTAATCATCCAGCGATGTCCAGGGCTTGCCGACTGCCATCGGCAAGCCTTTTTTTCATGGGGCAGGGAGTGACAATGCAGAAGAATTTCGCCTCGCTGAAACCCGCCTCGCTGTTGCTGCTGGTGCTTGGGTTAAGCGCCTGTGGTGCCCAGGAACCGCGCGCCAGGCCCAGTGCGGCGTTGCCGCAGGTCAAGACGCTGACGGTCCAGCCGCGAGCGTTTGCCATGACCACTGACTTGCCCGGTCGGATCGAGCCGGTGCGCATCGCCGAGGTGCGCGCGCGGGTGGCCGGTGTGGTGCTGACCCGGCACTTCCAGGAGGGCAGTGACGTCAAGGCCGGCCAGTTGCTGTTCAGCATCGACCCGGCGCCGCTCAAGGCGGCGCTGATGCGCGCCGAAGGTGCGCTGGCCAGGGTCGAGGCCGATGTCTATCGGGCCAACGCCCAGGTGCAGCGCTTCAAGCAACTGGTGGAGATCAGCGCCGTCAGCCCGCAGGCGTTCGACGAAGCCATGTCCGATCTCAAGAGCGCCCAGGCCAATCGCCTGGCGGCCCAGGCCGACCTGACCAGTGCCCGGCTCAACCTGGATTACTGCCAGGTGCGCGCGCCGATCAGCGGCCGCATCGGTCGAGCCCTGGTCAGCGAAGGCGCGCTGGTGGGGCAGGACGAGGCGACGCAGATGGCGCGGATCCAGCAACTGGACCCCATTTATGCAGACTTCACCCAATCCGCCGATCAGGTGGTGGCCTTGCAGCAGGCGCTGGCCAGTGGGCGCCTGACCCTCGATGGCAGCGGTGCGGCCGAGGTGACGGTACAGGTGGGCAATCCCGCCCAGACCCGACGCGGCAAGTTGATGTTTTCCGATATTTCCGTGGACCGAAGCACCGGGCAAGTGACCTTGCGCGGCGAATTCCCCAACCCGGACAACGTGCTGCTACCAGGCATGTACGTGCGGGTGGTGGCGCCGGCAGGGGTCGACCCACAAGCGCTGTTCGTGCCACAGCAGGCGGTACAGCGCGGTGCTGACGGCCAGGCCCGGTTGATGCTGGTGGATGTCGGTGGAGTGGTGCGCGAACGGGTGGTCAGCACCGGTGCGATGTTCGGCACCGACTGGCAGATCACCCAGGGACTGGCGGCGGGCGAGCAGGTGGTGATCGAGCGGGCCGACAAACTCAGCGCGGGGACGCAGGTCCACGTGGTTACCTTGGCCGAGCAACAGGCCCGTAACTGACGGCCAGCGGCCTTGGGAAGAAAACGATGCCGGATTTTTTCATCAACCGTCCGAACTTTGCCTGGGTCATCACCTTGTTCATCGCCCTGGCCGGCGTACTGACGCTGGGCTCCTTGGCGGTCAGCCAGTACCCGGACGTGGCGCCGCCGCAAATCAATGTCAGCGCCAACTATCCGGGGGCCTCGGCGCTGATTGTCAGCCAGAACGTCACCAGCCTGATCGAAGAGGAGCTCAACGGCCTCAAGGGCTTGATCTATTACGAATCCAACAGCGCCAACGGCGGCGCCGAAACCACCATCACCTTCAAGCCGGGCACGGATCCCGACATGGCCCAGGTCGATGTGCAGAACCGCTTGCAGCGAGTGATCGGCCGCTTGCCCCAGGCGGTGATCGAGCAAGGGCTGGAAGTGGAGCAGGCACGTTCCAACTTCCTCCTGGTGTATGCCTTGTCCTACACCGATGGCCAGCAGGACTCCGTCGGGTTGGCCGACTATGCCGCCCGCGCCATCAACAACGAAATTCGCCGGGTGGCCGGGGTCGGACGGGTGCAGATGTACACCGCCGAACGGGCCATGCGGATCTGGGTCGATCCGGCGCGGCTGGTGGGCTACAACCTGTCGATGGCCGATGTCGGCAGGGCCATCGCCGGGCAGAACATACAGGTGCCGGCTGGCAGCCTGGGGGAGAGGCCGGGGCCCGCCGACCAGCAGATCACTGCCACGGTGATGGTGCAAGGGCAGCTCGAATCGGTGGAGGCGTTCGGCAACATTGTGCTGCGGGCCAACGATGACGGTTCCAGCGTGCGGATCCACGACGTGGCGCGGGTCGAGCTGGGGCGCAAGGACTACCGCTTCGACGCGCGCCTGAACGGCAAGCCGGCGGCGGCCATGTCGGTGCAACTGGCACCGGGCGCCAACGCACTGCAAACGGCGGAGGCGATCAAGACGCGGCTCGCACAGCTGTCGAGCACCTTGCCGGCGAACATGGTCCTGAGCGTGCCGTATGACACCTCGTACTTTGTCGAGGTGGCAATCAAGCAAGTCATCTACACCCTGGCCGAAGCCATGGTCCTGGTGTTCCTGGTAATGCTGCTGTTCTTGCAGAACCTGCGCTATACGCTGATTCCGGCGGTGGTGGTGCCGGTCTGCCTGCTGGGAACGGTCGCGGTCATGGCCGCGCTGGGCTTCTCGATCAACATGATGACGTTGTTCGGCATGGTGCTGGCGATCGGGATCCTGGTGGACGACGCCATTGTCGTGGTGGAAAACGTCGAGCGGTTGATCGCCCAAGAACACCTGTCGCCCAAGGCCGCGACCCGCAAGGCCATGCGCCAGATCAGCGGGGCGATTGTCGGCATTACCCTGGTGTTGGCGGCGGTGTTTCTGCCGCTGGCGTTCATGGGCGGCTCGGTGGGCGTGATCTACCAGCAGTTTGCCGTGGCTTTGTCGGTGTCGATCCTGTTCTCCGGGTTCCTGGCGCTGACCTTGACGCCGGCCCTGTGTGCCACCGTGCTCAAACCTTTCGACTCGGCGCACCCGACCCGGCCCAACCGCTGGGCGAGCGCTTTCAATCGACGCTTCGAGGCCTTGGCCCAGCGTTATGAGCGACTGGGCGCGAGCTGGGTTCGACGCGGTAGTCGCAGCCTGTGTCTGTACCTGGTGTTGCTGCTGGTACTCGGCTTCACCTATGCCCGGTTGCCGTCCTCGTTCCTGCCAGCGGAGGACCAGGGGTACATCGTCACCGATATACAGCTGCCACCCGCCGCATCGGCCGCGCGCACCGACGTGACGGTCCAGGCATGGGAGCGATATGCCCTGGCGCAACCAGCCACGGACCAGGTGTTGGCGATCATGGGGTTCAGTTTTTCCGGGGAGGGTGCCAATGCGGCGTTGTCGTATGTCACCCTCAAGGATTGGTCGCTGCGCGGTAGTGGGCAGGCCAGCGACGAGGTGGCTCGACGCGCGAACGACGCCTTTGAAGAGGTCGCCGATGGCACGTTGTTCAGCGTGGTGCCGCCGCCAGTCGACGGTCTTGGCACCTCCAGCGGCTTCGAGTTGCGCTTGCAGGATCTGGCGGGGCAGGGGCACGAAGCGCTATTGAAGGCGCGCAACCAATTGCTCGAGGCAGCCAAGGCCTCGCCGGTGATTGACCATTTGATGGAGGATGGCCTGGCCGATGCACCGCAAATCAACGTCAGCATCGACCGTGAAAAGGCCGAGGCGCTGGGGGTGAGTTTCGATGTGATCAGTGCGGCGCTGTCCTCGGCGCTGGGTTCGGAGCAGATCAACGAGTTCGCCAATCAGGGACGGATGCAGCGGGTGATCATCCAGGCCGATGGCATGAGCCGGCAGACGCCGCAAGCGCTGCTGCGCCTGCAAGTGCCCAACCGCCAGGGGCGCCTGGTGCCGCTGGATGCGTTCAGCCGTTTTGAATGGCAGGTCGGGCCGTTGCAGATCGCTCGCTATAACGGCTCGGCATCGCTGCGTTTTTCCGGGGATGCCGCGCCGGGCTACAGCACCGGGCAGGCGATGCAGGCGTTGCAGGACATCGCCCGGCAGTTGCCAGCCGGTTTCAGTCTCGAATGGGCGGGGCTGTCGTTGCAGGAACAACAGGCCAGCGATCAGGTGCCGCTGTTGGTAGGGTTGTCGTTGACCATGGTTTTGCTGGTGCTGGTCGCCCTGTATGAAAGCTGGGCGATTCCCTTTGCCGTGCTGCTGATCGTGCCGGTGGGCATGCTCGGTTCGGTATTGGCGGTGACGGTGATGGGCATGTCCAATGATGTCTATTTCAAAGTGGGCTTGATCACGATCATCGGTCTTTCCGCCAAGAACGCCATCCTGATCGTCGAATTTGCCAAGGCCCTCCACGCTGAGGGCGCCAGCCTTGCGCAGGCGGCGGCTCAAGCGGCACGCCTGCGATTCCGACCGATCGTCATGACCTCCCTGGCCTTCATCCTGGGAGTGATGCCCCTGGCGTTCGCCAGCGGTGCCGGTGCTGCCAGCCAGCGAGCGCTCGGCACCGGCGTGGTCGGCGGCATGTTGGCAGCGACCGTGCTCGGGGTTTTGTTCGTGCCGGTGTTCTACGTCCAGGTGCTGTCCATGGCGAACCGCTTGCGCCGCCGCCGTGGTGCATCGATCGAGGAGGGCGCGTGACATCCCGTTGATTCGGGCTGGGTGGAAGGCACTTCCGGCGTTGGAAAACACCGAGCCCCAGGTAGCCGTTCAAGGTCTCTGCAGTGATCACCAAACCCTGTGGGAGCGAGCCTGCTCGCGATGACGCCGGCACAGCCAACATCACTGCCAACTGACCAGCCGCTTTCGCGAGCAGGCTCGGTCCCACAGGGGATTGCGGGTGTTCACGGCATTTGGAGTCACCACAAATAATCAGTGGGGGCGAGCCTGCTCGCGATGACGGCGGCACATCCGACATCACTGCCAACTGACCCACCGCTTTCGCGAGCAAGCCCGCTCCCACAAGGGATTGCGGGTGTTCACGGCATTTGGAATCACCACAAATAACCTGTGGGAGCGAGCCTGCTCGCGATGACGGCAGCACATCCAACATCAATGCAAGCTGACCCACCGCTATCGCGAGCAAGCCCGCATCCACTGGGATCTGCGGCGGACGCGCGATCTCGCCCGTCAGTAAGCCGGTGCTATCGGCCTTCCAAGCAGACCTGTTGGAACCATATTGCCAAGTCCGGCCATCCTACCGTGCTCGACTTCAGGCATTGGCGTGGGTCAGCCCGGTCAAGGTGTCCGCGATAGCCTTCGTACGTTGCGCCGTGCCTTCGGTGGTGCGGCTCGAGTCTTCCAGGGCATCGAGCATCTCGCGCAGGGCGCTCACGGCGATGGACTGGTCTTCGATCTGTTGGGCGACACCTTGGATCTCCGTGGAGAGCAGGTCAATGTCGACGCCGATTTCCGCGGCATTCTTGCGGGTGATCTCCGCCAGCTTGCGAACCTCGTCAGCCACCACCGCAAACCCTCTGCCCATCTCACCGGCGCGCGCCGCTTCGATGGCGGCGTTGAGGGCCAACAGGTTGGTCTGTCCGGCGATTTGCTGGATAACCTGTACGATCGACTGGATACGCAAGCTCGAACTGGCCAGCGCCCGGGCGCCGACCACCGCTTCACCCGCTTGGGTGGCAAGCTGCTCGACAGTCGTGCCGGCCTGCTCGGCGACGTTGTTTTGCCGGTCGATCGTGCCCGTCAGGTCATCCATCGACAGGTGCAGCTCGCCGGAGTAATGCTTGATCTGCGTTGCGATCTGCGCTTGCTGCTGGCTGGCGTGGGCCAATACCTGGCCCAGGTCCGTCAGGCCGTCGAACACCGGCAGGATCGTGTTATCCAGGCCGCGAGTGTCCAAGGCGCTACTGAAGTCATTCATCTTGAACGCCATGATCTGCTTGACCACCACATGGTTCAGGCCCGCCAGCTTCTTGACCTGGCGGCGCAGGAAAAACGCCTTGAACTCGCCATAGTGGGCGATGAAGTTATCGACGTATTCATCGACGAAACTGGCGCCCTTGGTGATTCGAAAGAAGAAAATCGCCGTGAGCGTCTGATTCAGGTTCAAGCCGAGGATTTCACCAAAGGTCGAGAAGCCGGCCAAGGGCACATCCCCGAAAATACCGGCCATGCTGCCCAGGTCGCTGCTGTTGTTGAGCCGGCGCAGGATGCAGTCGTTGAGAATGGCGGCCACCGGACGGCCGCCCTTGCCCTTGAGGAATTTCTCGTAGTCGAGTCTGGTCGCCTCGCGAAGGGGGGTGCGCTTGACCATCACCAGCTCTTCGCCGGGCGCCACGTCGCAGAACAGCTGGATGATCTGCTGCTGATAGTCGATACGGGCAATCGAGCGTACGAACAGCTCATCACCCACACGGATGGCGAATGAATAATCGGCCAGCTTCTTTTCCAGCGCCTGGGCACTGCACTCGAACGCATCGCACAGCGCCTGGACCATGCTCTTGATGTTCCCACGGCTGTCGATGACCTGGTCGATGGTGCGGTCTTCGACCGATGCGGTCAGCACATTGAACGTCAGCCCGGCAGGTTGGAAGTTCTGGCTCTTGAACACCCCGAAGCGCACATCCGCCGCGGTTTTCAGGAAGACAATCTGCGCATGGTTCTGATAACTGCGCTGCCCATCACTGATCAGGGTCTTTTTGAAATCCGTCTTGCCACCGGCCGACCCGCCGACGAACAGGCAAGGGAAACGTCCAGATTCATAGAGCGCCTCCATAAAGAACGACTCGGAGGCCGAAAGACCATCGAACACCACGTAGGCCAAGGTATCGCGATGATCAATGGGCGTGCTCACTTGCGCCTGCTTGATGTTATTCACCAATCGGGTGATTCGCTCACGCATGGCCAGGCGCTTGCCGCCACCGCGAATGTCCTCGCACTCCAGCGGCACCATCACCACCTCGGCCGACACAATCACACTGGCGTCAAACAGCAGCAGCACCACCCGGTCCCAGGCCTCGCCGGTTTGGCAGTACAGCGTATTCGCACCGTTGCACAACTCACCCGAGGTCGTGCACAGGCTGATGGTGCTGTTGGGAAAGCGCTTCTTGACCTTGGCAGCTACTCGGTCGATGTCCAGGTGAGGGGAGACAAACCCGGTGACCAACACGGGAGTGATGCGTAGGTTGGCCAGCGTCTGGTCAAGTTCACCCGAAGTGCAGACCACGCTGACCGTCCCCTGGTTGCGGGCTCGGGCTTTGTTGAAGAGGCTCAGTAGGTTCATGGCTGGACTCGGTTGAGCGCGACGTGAGGCGTATGGGTATGGGGCGGAGTCCTTTCTCTATAGCGGTCACGGCTGGGGGGCTTGTATGGGCGTGAGCTTGGGCTATTGGCGGGGGTGGTCCATAGGGGCTTTTGGTTGGGGTTTACTACGTCTGTTGGTCAGCGACTTTCGTATAAGTCTCTGGAGAAACCTATGGAAAAAATCAGTTCTCATCCGCTGGACGACAAAGCGCCACCCGCTATGCTTCGATGGTGGCGTCTTGCCATTCGCCACGCCCATCACAATCAACCCCAGGCGCGAGACCAGAACTTGTCCGTCATCGCCCTTTGCAGAGACGATCCATGAATACATACAAAGCCGTGTCGGGAGTTGTGTGGGGTGTTTTGTTGGGTTGCATCGGTCAGGCCAATGCCTTTCAACTTTCACCGGATGGCACCTTGGCTGAGCGAGAGATGGCCAAGAAATACGGGGTTTCCTATAAGGCGACGGTGCCTTTCGCCAGCTTTGCGCTGCATAATTTTTCCGATCCGGCCCATGAGGCGTTGACGCAGAAAATCTATGGGTGCGACGGGGATTGGCAGGAGTGCAGCAATCCCAACCTGGAGAATGCCGGCGCTTATGTTATTGCCGGGGTTCGCTGGAACGATGATCCGGTGTTCATGCCTGGCGCGGAAGATGCCAAGACCAAGGGTTGTGATGGGCGTTATTCGGTTGGCTTTATCTCGCAGACGCGGTGCTGGGTAAATCTGTTCGAGAAAGCCGAGGACAAAAGCGCCTCCGATCCGATGGCATTCATGGGGTCGGGGAATTACATCTCTCGTTCGCATTTCGGCGACTTGCAGTTCTTGCATGCAATGGCTTCCCAGGAGGGCGCCACGCCAGAGCAGACCAAGCGTGAAATCATGATGTGGGCCGAGTTCGCCTGGGGGGTTGCCGACGGAACCTACCCCATCAATACCTATTTGAAAGACATCAAGATCGAAGGCTGGGAGCAGCATTTCAATAATGGGCAGACGGTGCAGGACCTTTTTGCGGTCGGGCGCCCATGGCTGCGGGCGAATGTGAGCCAGGTGGCGTTTGGCAGCCTGCTTCATCTTGTCCAGGACAGTTTTGCCGGCGGGCATGCGCAGCGGCGCGAAGAGGTTTTGGGTGACAAGTGCATGGGCGGGACCGAAGCTGTGCTGGGGCGAATCGAGGAGTTTCATTCTTACGCCCGGCAGGACCATGCCAAGCATAAGGACGCCGATGCCAGTTCGGTTGCCAGGCTGATGCTGATGGCGCATGAGCCGGATGTCGTGGATGCCGGCAAGAAGCTGAGGGGGTTTATCGCGGATCGCAAGAAATGGGCGGACGTCAGGCCGTATCTGGATGAGTGTATCTTCGCCCTGGCCAATGAAACGACTCCGGCGTCGGCGGGTGATGGATATAAGCTGGAGGCCAATCGCTGACCACCTGATGAAAAACTGGTGGGAGCGAGCTTGCTCGCGATAGCGGTGTGTCAGGCGACTTCGATGTTGACGGTCATGACGCTATCGCGAGCAGGCTCGCTCCCACAGTAGCCGCAGAACGATGTGCCTTACTTGCCCGCCGGCCGTTCGTTGACATTCAGCCTTCCTCGACCATTATTAAGTGCCTCCAGCGTCATCAGTCCTCCAGAGGCACGAGCATGGTACAAACCGACATTCTCATTGTGGGAGCCGGCCCTACTGGATTGGTCCTGGCGTTATGGCTCACCCGGCAGGGAGTGGCTGTCAGGATCATCGACAAGAGCCATGGGCCGGGCGAAACATCGCGGGCCATGGCCGTCCAGGCCCGTACCCTTGAGTTGTATCGCCAACTCGGCATGGCCGGTGCGGTCATCGAAGCCGGGTACAAGACCCCGGCCATGAACATGTGGGCCCTGGGAAAACGCAAGGCGCGGATTCCGCTGGTGGATGCCGGCGGGGATGTATCGCCTTATCCTTTTGTCCTCATATACCCCCAGGATCGTCATGAGCAGCTGTTGGTCGAGCAGCTTAAGTCCCTGGGCGTCGAAGTCGAGCGGCAGACCGAACTGCTGTCTTTCGAGGACCATGGCGATCGGGTTACCGCGCGCTTGAAGCAGGCGGATGGTCGCGAAGAGACGCTCACGGCCGCTTACCTGGCAGGCTGCGATGGCGCGCGCTCGCTCGTGCGGCATCAGGTGGGGAGCGGTTTCGAGGGCGGTACCTATAAGCAGCTGTTCTACGTGGCGGACGTTTCTGCCAGCGGTTTCGAGCCTGCGGGCGAGGCCCATATAGCGTTTGATAAATCCGAATTCGTGCTGGTGTTTTTCTATGGCGAAACTGGTCAATATCGCCTGATCGGCACGGTTCGTGACGAGCGCGCAGAACACCCGGAGACGCTTACGTTCGAGGACGTGGGTCACGACGCGATTAACGGCCTGAACATCAGAGTCGATCACGTCAATTGGTTCTCCACTTACCGGGTTCATCATCGCGTCACGGATCAGTTCCGCTGGGGCAGGGCGTTTTTGCTGGGAGACGCTGCCCATGTCCACAGCCCGGCCGGCGGCCAAGGCATGAATACCGGCATCCTCGACGCGATCAATCTGGCCTGGAAACTGGCGGCGGTGGTGAAGGGGCGGGCAACAGACTCGCTGCTCGACAGTTACCAGGCGGAACGCCAGGCGTTTGCGCAAAAGCTTGTGGAAACCACAGACCGGCTGTTCACCTTTGCCACCGCCCAAGGCAATTTTGCCGACTTCGTGCGCACGCGCATCGCACCGCTCTTCGCAAGCGTTGCCTACAAGAGCGAGAACGTGCGTGAGTACCTGTTCCGGATGGTGTCCCAGACCTCCTTGAATTATCACGAAAGCCCATTGAGTGCCGGCAAGGCGGGTGAAGTGCAGGGCGGTGACCGTTTGCCATGGGTACCGCTGCCGGGTGCCGACAACTACGAACCGCTCGCGACCATCGGCTGGCAGGTGCATGTCTACGGTGAGGCCCGGGGGGACCTGAAAGCCTGGAGCCGCCAGCACCAGATCCCCCTGCACACGTTCGCCTGGCAGCATGAGCATCGCCAAGCCGGGTTGTGTCAGGACGCCGCCTACCTGCTGCGTCCCGATACCTACGTCGCCCTGGCGGATCCGCAAGCGTCTACGGCAACCTTGAGCCAGTATTTCAGCGACCGGGGCCTGACACTGCCGGTTTGAGCGCGTCAGGTTGGGCGCTGGACGCTGCCGATGGTCGACCTGTGAGCGTCTTCAGCCCAGATCCCCAGCCTCATGCCGCTCCGGCACCTGGCTCGCCTCGTCACCCCACGTGCGGTTGACGCGTTGTCCACGCAGGACGGCCGGGCGCTTGGCAATTTCTTCCGCCCAGCGCTGCACATGGGTGTATTCGTGGGCACTGAGGAATTCGGCGGCGCCGTAGACGTTGTTGCGCACCAGTTGGCCATACCAGGGCCAGACCGCGATGTCGGCGATGGTGTAGTCGTCGCCTGCCAGGTAGTGGCTTTCGCCAAGGCGGCGATCCAGCACGTCGAGTTGACGCTTGGCCTCCATGGTGAAGCGATTGATCGGGTATTCGAGCTTCTCCGGCGCATACGCGTAGAAATGCCCGAAGCCACCACCCAGGTACGGGGCGGCGCCCATCTGCCAGAACAGCCAGTTCAGTGTTTCGGTGCGACCTGCCGGATCGGTGGGCAGGAAGGCGCCGAATTTTTCCGCCAGGTAAAGCAGGATCGAACCGGACTCGAAGACGCGGATGGCCGGCTCTACGCTGTGGTCCACCAGGGCCGGGATCTTGGAGTTGGGGTTGATCTGGACAAAGCCGCTGGAGAATTGATCGCCCTCGTTGATGCGGATCAGCCAGGCATTGTATTCCGCGCCCGCATGACCCCGCGCCAGCAGTTCTTCCAGCAGGATGGTCACTTTCACGCCATTGGGCGTGGCCAGGGAATAGAGCTGCAGTGGATGCTTGCCAATCGGCAAGGTCTTTTCGTGAGTCGGGCCGGCAACAGGGCGGTTGATGCTGGCGAACTGGCCGCCAGACGGGGCGTCGTTTTTCCAGACCTTGGGCGGAACGTAGGACGCTTTGCTCATCGGGACATACCTCATCGGTTGCTTGTGGTGTGATCCCCCAGAGTCTACCGCTGTTCGTTCATGATCCGCGCCACTTCACCGGAAGCCTTGAGCTGCTCGAACGCGCGTTGGGCCCTGGCGACGACTTCATCCGGTGTGCTCAGGCTGAAGGCCAGGTGGACCCTGTGGGGTTGCTCGTCGAGGGTATAGACCTCTTCCAGAGAAGTGAAATCCACTTGGGCGTCTTTGCTCATCAGGCGTGCGGTGTTCTCCGGCATCGGTAGCAATTGGATCTGGCGATTGAGCAGCTTTTGAAAGTTGTCGTGGTTGTTGGCCGAGATGACCAGCCGGGTGAACCCACGCTGTTGCAGGTAAATCTGCTTGGCGTCATTGCGCACCACGCCGATGCTGTACTGCTTGGCATCCTCGAGGTTGTTGACGGCAATGCCTTGGCTGTCACGCATCTTATAGAGCCGGCTCGCCACTCGATGTATTTCACCCACCCATTTGAACAGTTGCTCGCGAGCCGGGGTGCGGTCCAGCGGGAAAATCAGCACGTTAGGTTCGTGCAGCGCTTTTTCATAGGCCCGGGCCCACGGGTAGAGCGACAGACTGTAGTCGGTGAGCTGCGCGTTTTTCAGCGTTTCTTCGGCGATGCGAATGCCCGGCCCGACAACCTTGTCGTCACGCTGATAGGCGTACAGCGAGTCTTCGGTGACGACTTCGATCGCCTCGGCGTGGCTTTGCAGGCTGATCGAGGCCAGTAGCAAACATGAGCAGAGTGTCAGGCGAATGTGCATATGCAGACCTCGTGGCGCGCGATGGTTGTTACAGGGCGACGCAGTCGCGTCCCTGGTGTTTGGCCCGGTACAGCGCCTGGTCGGCGCGTTGCAGCAGTTGATCGAAATGATCCATGGTCTGCGGGTCGAGCTCGGCGACCCCGATGCTGACGGTGACAAAAGGCGAGACCTTGGAGCCGCTGTGGGGCAACTCACGTTCGGCCAGGCTTGTACGCAAGCGTTGGGCGGCTTCGCAGGCCTGGGCGGCGTCGACGTTGGGCAGGACCACGACGAACTCTTCGCCGCCTACGCGTGCGGTCAGCTCGCCAGAGCGGCCGAACACATCGCGCAGGGTCTCGGCGATCTCTTTCAAGCACTGGTCGCCCTGCATGTGGCCATAGGTGTCGTTGTAGATCTTGAAGAAATCGACATCGCACATGAGCACGGCCAGGGGGGTCTTATGGCGGATCGCCCGGCGAAACTCGATTTCCTTCAATTCGTCGAAGTAGCGACGGTTGGCCAGGCCCGTCAAAGCATCGTGACGTGACAACGTTTCGAGCGACTGGTTGGCCGCCTTCAATTCAGCGGTGCGTGCCTCGACCAGTTCGGCCATTTGATCGCGGCTGGCGGCAAGAGCCAGTTCGTCCGAACGCTGGCGTTCCAGATGGGCGTGGAGATTGTCCTGGAGTGCATTGACCTGGGATTCGAGCAGGCTCAGTTCGTCCTGGCGCAACACCGCCCGTTGCAGCTTGAGGTGATGCTTGAGGGTTTGCGGCGCAAGTTCGCCCAAGTGCCGGGCGATGTGCACCACGTGCACGGTCACCAGGCGGTTGAACATGGTCATGACCAACCCGGCCAGCAGCAAGGACTGGATGAGCTGGGTGATGACGATGCTGCGTGCTTCGCTCCAGAGGCGCTCCCACAGCAGGTTATTGTCGCCTTCGATGGTCAGCTCGCCGACTTTTTCCTGGGCTCCGGCGTAGGGCTGCGCGATGAGTTGGCGATGCAGCACCGGTACCACGCCCGATTGAGCGACGGTGTATCGATTGAGTTCGATGATTTCGGGGGCTTGGCCGGGGCGCAGGATGTTCAATACCACGCGACCCACGGGCGGGGCCGTGGCGACGCTGGTGATTTGCTGGTCGAGGGATTCACGGTCCAGCTCCCAAATGGCGTGGGCCAGGGTGTTCTGGAACACCTGGTCGATCAGCGCCAGTTCCGAATTCATTTCCGCCAGGTTGTTTTCCCAGGCCAGCCAGGTTCGCCAGGTGACCATCGCCAGGGTAAAGAGCAGGCAGAACAACAGCGTTGCCAGCACCAGGCGCCGCCCCAGGGAGCTGAATGCCTTGGTCTGTGGTTGTAAGGAGGACACCGTACGGAAATCGCCCCCCATGTCATAACCATTTGCGCAGGATGGCATCGTAGACGCCGTTGCGGCGTATGGTTTCAAGGCCAACACGGAACTTCTCCACTGTTTCGGTCGGCGTCTTGCGGCTGAACGCCATGTTCAAGCCATCTGTACTGCTCAGCTCGGGCAGCGGCAGCGAGCGGATCAGCACTTTGTCCGGGTCTTCGCCATTCTGGCGCGTCAGGTACAACGCGTTGAGCTCATTGGAGATCCACAGCTCCACGTGATCGACCTTGAGCTTGCGGTAGTTGTGTTCGTACTTGGTGCTCGACTGTAATTCTTCGCCGATGCGAAAGCCCTTCGACACCAGGTATTGCTCGCCCACGTCCTGATTGACCGTGGCGATCTGGTGACCATGGGCATCGGCCAGCGAAGCGAGTTTTACCGGCCGGTCCGCCAGTGAGTAGATATACCACTGCGTTGGGCCAATGGTGCCGACCCACTGGAAAAGCGATTCGCGTGCCGGTGTACGGACGATCGAGTAGATCAGTACGTTGCTTTCATTGAGCGCCAGTTCATACGCCCGGGCCCAAGGCATGGCCTGGATAGGCGCGTCCAGGCCGACCTCCTTGAGCACGGCCTGGACCACCTCGGTGCTCATGCCGGTCACTCGCCCATTCTGCGTCATGTTGTAGGGCGGCAGCTCCTCGGTGACGATGCGCAGCGGTACCTCTGCCGCGCAAGCGCTTGCAGCGAGGAACATCAGGACGCCCCACATCAGCAGGCGATTAAGCGGCAAACCCATTGATCATTACCCTATGCAACTGGCAGAACCCGGCGGGGCCTGGGAGCTATCACTGATAGGGTTATCGGCTGGGCGGGCGCCTGCTTGAATCCTGCCTGTCGAAAGCGACAGCCCAGCCGCGGGATCAACCGTTCAATAGCGTCATCGTTTGCGCCTGGTATCGGTCACCGGCCACCGCACCTTCGCCTGCGAAAATCCCATCCAGCTGGGCCAGTTCGTCAGCACTCAACACCACCGAAGCCGCTGCCACATTGCTCTCCAGGTACTTGCGCTGCTTGGTGCCCGGAATCGGAATGACATGCTCGCCCTGGGCCAATACCCAGCCCAGGGCCAGTTGCGAGGCGTTGATGCCCTTGTCCGAGGCCAAGGCCTTGACCCGCTCTACCAGCACCAGGTTGCGATTGAAGTTGTCGGCCTGGAAGCGTGGGCTGAAGCGACGATAGTCATCGGCGGCGAAGTCCTCGGGTGATTTCAGCTCGCCGGTCAGGAAGCCCCGGCCCAGGGGACTGTAGGCGACGAACGCAATGCCCAGGCGTTGGCAGGTAGCGAGCACGCCGTTTTGTTCGGGGTCGCGGGACCACAGCGAGTATTCGCTTTGTACCGCTGCCAATGGATGCACGGCGTGGGCCCGCTGGATGGTCTCGGCGCTGGCTTCCGAGATCCCGATGTGGCGGACCTTGCCGGCTTTGACCAGCTCGGCCATGGCGCCGATGGTTTCCTCGACGGGCACTTCAGGGTCAATGCGGTGCTGGTAGTAGAGGTCCAGGTAATCGGTGTCGAGGCGCTTGAGGCTGCCGTCGACAGATTGCCGGACGTATTCGGGGCGGCCATTGACGCCTCGGGCGTGGGGATCGCTGCTACGCACCAGGCCGAACTTGCTCGCCAGGTACAGGCCTTCACGCTTGCCACGCAGGGCGCGCCCGAGCAGTTCTTCGTTGGTATATGGCCCGTACATGTCGGCGGTGTCGAACAGCGTCACGCCCAATTCCACGGCGCGGTGCAGCGTGGCAATCGCTTCCCGCTCGTCCACGCCCGTGGTGTAGAAATCCGACATGCCCATGCAGCCCAGGCCGATGGAGGAAACGTAAGGGCCACGATGGCCGAGTTGGCGGGTCTTCATGATGATTACTCCTGGAAATGAACGACCCGTTCAGTCTCCAACAAGGAGTTATCCTGGATAAACCCACGATTATTGGTTTAACTATTCGTGATATCTGAATAATGAGGCGCGACAGTGGACCGATTACAAGCCATGCAAGTGTTCCGGCGCATCGTTGAACTGGGTGGTTTTGGCAAGGCGGCCGATGACCTCGGGTTGCCCAGGGCCACCGTCAGCCTGCTGATCCAGCAACTGGAAGCGCATCTAGGGGTGCAATTGTTGCAGCGCACCACCCGGCAGGTGCGCGCAACGCTTGATGGTCAAGCGTATTACCAGCGCAGTGGCCAGTTGCTGGACGACCTCGATGAACTGGAAAGTTCGTTGTCGGCGCAGCGAAGCCAGCCGCGCGGCACATTGAAAGTGGACATGCCCATCGCTTTTGGTTGCACCTGGATCCTGCCGCGCCTGGCGGATTTCTACCGCCGCTACCCGGCGTTGCAACTGGATCTGGGCTTTCATGACCGCCAGGTCCATCTGCAGCGTGAGGGTGTGGATTGTGCAATCCGTGCCGGTAACGTCGTCGACCAGGCGTTGGTGGCACGCCCCATCGTGCGCCTGCACCAGCTGACCTGTGCCAGCCCCGGCTATCTTGCCCGCTCAGGGACGCCTGGGCGGCTGGAGGATTTGTCGGCGCACCAGGTCATTGGCTTTGCGTCTGGCAATGGACGGTTTTTCCCGTTCGAATTCGAGGTGGCGGGGCGGGTGCGCGAAATGCAATTGCCGAGTGAACTGAACGTCAATAACGCCGACGCTTATGTGACCGCCTGTGAGGCGGGATTCGGCTTGATCCAGGTGCCGCGTTACCACGTGCAACGGCAGTTGGCCGAGGGCAGGCTGGTCGAAGTATTGAGCGAGTATCGCGTGCCGACGTGGCCGATCTCAGCGGTGTACCCGCCGCACCGGCAGTTGTCGCCCAGGGTGCGGGTGTTTATCGACTGGGTGATCGAGCTGTTGCACGGCGAGGCGGATGCGCAGGGGGCGCTGATGGAGCGGGTGTAGGCTTGTGCACTGTGCTCGACGGCCAGGTCGACAGAGCCTGGTCAACCACCATCTCCAGAAGCTCGCGACTAAAGCCGGCCTTGGCCTGAACAGCCATGCCGTGAGTCATTGCCAGTACAAAGGCGGCCAGCGCCGTGCAGTTGGCGCTCTGCGGCAGATCCCCATCCTCTTTTGCCCGTTCGAAGCGCTCACGCAACGTCACCTCTGCGGTTGCTCGTGCGTCGATCAAGGCGCATCGAATGGGTTCGGCATCGTCCGAGCCTGCCAAGGCGCCATGGATTCCGAGACAGCCTTTGCGGTCCGGGTACCGGGTATTCAATTCCACCGCCCGGCGGAGGATGTGTTCGGCTACCTCCCGCGAAGTGGGTTGTTCCAGCGCCATCGGGAAGAAATCCAGATAATGCGTGTAATAGCGCTCGAGCGCTTTGCGGAACAAGGCCTCCTTGTTGCCGAACGCAGAATAAAGCGCAGGGCGTTCAACGCCTGTGGCCTGGGTCAGGTCGGTGTATGACGCCCCCTCGTAGCCCTTGCGCCAAAACACGCAAAGCGCCGCTTCCAACGCTTTCTCCACGTCGAACTCACGCTGTCGCCCCATCAGATCACCTCAAGCTTTTTCATAACGATCGATATTAAACCCCTTGACGATTGCTTCGCAAATTCATACTGTCCGTTACGTTAACGGTCGTTATGGTTTATCGGTAGCCTCCACGAGGGGCATTCAAACATTCATGAAGAGGTTTTTACCGTGCAGAAATTACTGGCAGGCAAGGTTGCACTCGTAACAGGTGGATCACGTGGCCTCGGTGCCACCCTGGCGCAGGCACTCGCCGACCTGGGAGCGGATGTTGCAATCAGCTACGTCGCATCGGTCGAGAAGGCCGAGGCGGTGGTCCAGCAACTCAAGGCGAAGGACGTTCGTGCGCTGGCAGTCCAGAGCGACCAGGCGGACATGGCGGCGGCCCGACCGTTGATCGACAAGGTGATAGCGCATTTCGGCCAACTCGACATCCTGGTGAACAATGCGGCGATCGCGGTTCAGGGCAAGACGGTGGACGCCCCCGATCTCGATACCGTCAACCTCGATCGCCAGTGGCAGACCAACGTGATGGGCGCCGTGGCGACCACGCGCGCGGCCGCCCCGGTGCTGTCGGATGGCGGTCGGATCATCTTCATCGGCTCACTCCTGGGCGGGCATGTCCCGTTTGCCGGCGCCGCCGACTATGCGGGAACCAAGGCGGCTATCGTCGGTTATGCCAAGGGCGTCGCCCGGGACCTGGGTGCTCGCAATATCACGGTCAACGTCGTCCAGCCCGGCATCATGCCAACCGACATGTCGGCAGAGGTATTGGGCGACAGTGTGCCCGACGCGCTGCTGGACCTGCATCCGATTCGCCGGATTGCAACACTCGAGGAGGTGGCGGCTACGGTCTGTTTCCTGGCGGGGCCAAGCGGTGGCTATATCACCGGCAGCGCGATCGATGTAGCCGGCGGCCTGAGCATCTGACCCCAACGTTCAATCGGAACCAGAGGTGCAAACTCCCATGACGACCATCGGCATCATCGGCGCAGGCGAGGTGGGTAGTCACATCGCACGCGCGGCCATCGCGAACGGCTATCAGGTCGTGATTGCCAATTCGCGCGGCCCCGAGACCCTGGAGAGCCTGATTGAGACGCTGGGTCCGTCAGCGCGCGCAGCCACTGCTGCGGGCGCTGCGATGGCGGGCGATTTCGTCGTCGTGGCGGTTCCACTCAAGGTCGTCAATGACATGCCAGTGGAAGCGCTTGCGGGGAAGGTCGTGCTCGATACGAACAACTACATGATATGGCGGGATGGGCATATCCCGCTCATCGATTCCGGCGAAAAGACCGTCCACGAACTCCGTCAGGAGCAACTCCCCACTTCCAAGGTGGTCAAGGCCTTCACTCATATCCAGGCGCCCCGGATCATCACCTGGGGCCAGCCCGCGGGCACCGCCGAGCGCCTGGCCCTGGCGGTTTCGAGTGATTTTCCTGAGGCGGTGGCACTCGTGACGCGACTGTACGACCAATTCGGTTTCGACACTGTCGACAGCAGCCCGCTTAGTCAATCCTGGCGCAACGCTCCCGGCCAACCCGCCTGGAAGCAAGAGCGCCAGACCCGGCTCGAGCTTATGGCCAACCTGGCCGCTGCGCGACACCCATCAAGCCTTGACCCAACGTTGGCGACTCCAGCTACTCAACGTATCGACCGCGAACACCAGTAGCAACATCGCCAGGATCACCGTACTGCCTTGGGCTTCCTGGAACAGGCTGAGGCTGACGTAGAGCATTTGCCCCAAGCCGCCGGCGCCGACGAAGCCGAGCACGCTGGCCATGCGAATGTTGTTTTCCCAGCGGTACAGAACATAGGCCAGCAGTTGGGGCAGAAGGTTGGGCAACGTGCCGTAGCAGAACGCCAACACGGCATTGCCGCCTTGCAGGCGGATCGCGTCGGCCGGTTCGGAAGGGGTATTTTCCAATGCCTCGGCGAACAGCCGGCCGAGCACGCCGGTGGTGTGCAGGGCCAAGGCCAGGGTGCCGGCATTGGGGCCGAGCCCGGCGGCCAGGACCATCAGTGCGGCCCACACCAGTTCTGGAACGGCGCGCAAGGCATTGAGCAGCAGGCGCGAAGCGCTCTGCGGGGGCCAGCCGAAGCGACCGGCCGCAGGCAGGGCCAAAAGTAGGCCAAACACCGCCGCGAGCAGGGTGCCAAGGGCTGACATGGCAAGGGTTTCCAGGGCGCCGTGAGCGATCGCCTTCAGATGACCCGGGCTCAGGTCCGGACTGAGAAAACGCTGCGCGTAAGCCCCCATCCGATGCAGGTTACCGCTGTCGCCAAGCTCGCCCAGGTCGATGCCCAGGTAGACGAACGAGGCGACGACCGCAGCGCCGATGCACAGGACCATGACCGCGTTGAGCAGGCGCTTCATGCCAGCCTCCAGCGCAGCAGGCGGCTGAGTTGATCGGCGAGCAGCACCAGCATCAGGAACGTCAGCAGCAGGCTGGCCACTTCACCGCCGGCGAACATTCGCAACGACAAATCCATTTGCTGGCCCAGGCCTCCGGCACCGACGAACCCCATCACCACCGAGGCGCGGATGGCGCATTCCCAGCGGTACACCGTATAGGACAGCAGTTCCGCCGCGACATTGGGCAGGATCCCGTAGCAGAAGGCCGCGAGCCGGCTGCTGCCGGACTGCAAGAGTGCGTGGGCCGGGCGCTGGTCGACCGACTCGTAGATTTCCGCGTAGACCTTGCCCAGCATGCCGCTGTAGGTGATGGCGATAGCCAGTACGCCGGCGGTGGGGCCGAGGCCGACGGCGCGTACGAAGAGCAAGGCCCAGACGATTTCCGGGACGCTGCGCAGGAAGATCACCAGGCCGCGTACTGGCCAACGCAGCAGTTGCCCCCAATAACCCGGATGCCCGGCACGGGAGGCCGCCGACAGTGACAGGGCGCGGCTGGCCAGCAGGCTTGCAGGCACCGCCAACAGCAGCGCCAGGGCCATGCCCGCCGTGGCGATTGCCAGCGTCTGCAAGGTGGCCTGCCACAGCAGTTCGATGAATTCGTCGCCATGGGCGGGAGGCCAGAAGGCCGCTACAAACCGGCCCATTTCGCTCTGGCTGTCACGGGTCACCAGCACCCGGAGGTCCAGTTCGCTGAACTGGATGCCGGGCCAGAGCAGGACAAGGGCCAGCAGGCTGAGCAGCAGGCGAGGGCGGCTGGCGGGGTCTCGGGTATCGCGCATCAGCATCGGGGGATCTGCACGCTCAAGGGCGAGAGGGGCGTTGGCGAAGACTGCAACTGTTCGTTGGCGTAGAGCGTGTCGAGCAACGGACGGTCGACCGCCTCGGTGGGCAGGTCGAACAGGATCTGCCCATCACGCAGGCCAATGACCCGAGAAAAGTGCGCCAAGGCCAGTTCCACCGCATGCAGGCTGGCAACCAGCGTAACGTTGTGCTCCCGGGCGTGGCGACAGAGCACCGAAAGCGTGTGCTCGGCCAAAACCGGGTCCATGGCCGAGACCGGTTCGTCGGCCAGCAACACCTCCGGCGCCTGATACAACACCCGGGCAATGCCAACGCGTTGCAACTGTCCGCCGGACAGCTGCTGGCATTGCGCGAACAACTTGTCACCCAGGTCCAGCCGGGCCAGCGCCGCCCTGGCGCCTGGAATATCCAGCGGATGCAGCAGGTTCAACAGGCTTTTGCCGATGCCCCACTGACCGAGTTTTCCGGCCAGGACTGCGGTGACCACGCGTTGGCGTGGCGGCAGGGGCGGCGCTTGGTGGATCAGGCCGATACGCGCGCGCAGGCGCTGACGCTGGCGGGCAGACAATTGCCAGGCACGTTCGCCGAGCAGTTGCAGCTCGCCGCTCCCCGGGCGCAGGGCGGTGGCGAGCAGGTTGAGCAGGCTCGACTTGCCTGCGCCGGACGGGCCGATGACCGCGACCTGTTCGCCCGCGCCGATGTGCAGGTCTATGCCCCGCAGTGCCTGGACACCGTTGGCATGGGTGACGCTGACCTGGGTCAGTTGCAGGGTCATTTGAGCAGTTCGGCGGCGCGTGCGGCTTCCTCGATGCCCTTGTAGTTCTCAGGCTTGGTTTCGATGAAGCGACTGGCGGCCTGCAGGTCGAGGATTTCCTTGTCCTTCGGATTGGCCGGATCGAGTGCCAGGAATGCCGCCTTTATCTTCGCCGCCAACGCTGGGTCGAGGGTTCCGCGCACCGTCCAGTTGTAGTCGAAATAGGCGGGGGTGGTGGCGAAGACCTTGACCTTGGTCGTGTCGACCTTGCCGGCAGCCACCAGTTTTTCCCAGACGCTGGCGTTCAGCACCCCGGCGTCCACCTTGCCGGCCTGGACCCAGGCGACGGTGGCGTCGTGGGCGCCCGAGTAGCCCACGCGGCTGAAATAGCTTTCCGGCTTGATGCCGTCCTTGAGCATGAAATAGCGCGGCATGAGACTGCCGGATGTCGACGACACCGAGCCGAAGGCAAAGGTCTTGCCCTTGAGGTCGGCGAGGGATTTGACGGCCGGGTCGGCGGTGATGAATTTACTGGTGAACTGAGCATCCTGTTCGCGCTGTACCAGCGGGATGGCGTTGCCGGTTTTCAGGCGTGCCTGCACGAAGGTGAAGCCACCCAGCCAAGCCATGTCGATCCGGTCAGTGGCCAGCGCCTCGACCACGGCCGGATAGTCGCTGACGGGGACGAACTCGACTTTCATGCCGGTTTGCTGTTCCAGATAGGCACCCAGCGGCTTGAACTTGCGCAGCAACTCGGTCGGGGCCTCATCGGGAATCGCACTGACTTTCAGGGTATCGGCGGCCTGGGTCAGCAGGCTGCAAACAGACAGGGCAACGCCGACGGCCAATGCCAGGGAACGCTTGAGCATGGAAGATCTCCGGTACATGAAGGCAGGAATGTTGACGCATCACGCCCACGGGGAAGCGGTACGCCGTTCTGTGAGGGTAGACGAAGGAGAGGGATATTAACCGTTTCCGGCCTTGAACTCACCCAAACCCCTTGTGGGCGCGAGCTTGCCCGCGCCGCCACGCGTCTGCTTGCATGGCAAAGTGCACGGTGTGTCATCCAGATGTCATCGACACCGTGGCAGGATCCTCGCAAACCATCGTGGGATGTCCGGCAGCGCGTGTGCCTGCTGGCTGATGAATCAAGGAACACCGCTATGAAAGGCGACGCCCCTCTGTTCGCGGCCATTGACCTGGGCTCCAATGCGTTTCGCCTGATGATTGGTCAGTCGGTCAAGCGCAATCGACGCCTGGTGATCCAGGAGGTGAAAACCCTGCGCGAGCCGGTCCGCTTGGCTGAGGGCCTGCAAGCCGGGGCTCTGGACGAGCTGGCGCTGGATCGGGGTTGGCAGGCCCTCGCCCGATTTGGCAAAAAACTGCGTGGCTTTGAAGCCACAAGGGTGCGGGCAGTGGCGACCAGTGCCGTGCGCGAAGCGGCCAATGCCCAGTTGTTCCTGGCCAGTGCCGAGCGGCACCTGGGGTTTCGGATCGATGTGCTGTCCGGTCATGAAGAAGCCCGGCTGGTGTATGCCGGTGTTGCCCATACGGTGCCCGGTGTCGAGCGTACGCGACTGGTGGTGGACATCGGCGGTGGCTCGACCGAACTGATTCTGGGGCAGGGCGCTCAACCGTTGTCGACCGAAAGCATCGCCATCGGCAGCGGCACCTTTGGCGCACGTTACTTTCCGGGTGGCTGCATTACCGCTCAAGCCTTGTTGGAGGCTGAGCGAGTGGCCGCCCAGCAGTTTGAAAAAGTGGCGGCTGGTTATCGCGCGCAGGGCTGGCAGCAGGCGATTGGCTCTTCCGGTACTGCGCGGATGTTGGCCAAGGTGCTCAAGGCCAATGGTCTCAACGACTTTGGGCAAGGCGGCATCACCTACAGTGGGTTGTTGCGTCTGTCATTGCGGCTGCTGGAAGCCGGTCATCTCAACCGGCTCAGGTTGGCCGGCTTGCAGAGCCATCGCCTGGGCATCTTGCCCGGTGGCCTGGCGATCATGCTGGCGGCCTTCAAGACTTTCGGTATCTCGAACATGATCGCTTCCGAACCGGGCCTGAGGTTCGGCGTTCTTCATGGCCTGATGCATCAGCACTGATCGCGGACGGTCGCTGCCATTACCGTTTATCAGCGACGGCTCAATTTCGGGCATCAGCGCCTCTTCGGCTGTCCCTTGTTTGCCGCAACCTCCAGCATTTCATCGCCTGGGCAGCAGCTACGTCCGCTTATCGCAAGCGTCGGCCTGGATCAGGGTGATTGCATGAACGGGACTTTTCGCTCTTTCGATATGCAGTCAGTGAAGGCACAATGCGCATCCTTTTTTGGCTCGCCTTGCCCGGAGGCCTCGAAAATGATCAAAACGCCGTACTACCTCATCGACAAACAAAAGCTGCTGGCGAACATGCAGAAGATCGCCTATGTGCGTGAGCAGTCCGGGGCCAAGGCCTTGTTGGCGCTCAAGTGCTTCGCCACCTGGTCGGTGTTCGACCTGATGCAGCAGTATATGGACGGCACCACGTCGTCGTCGCTTTACGAACTCAAGCTCGGCCGGCAGAAGTTCGCTGGCGAGACCCATGCCTACAGCGTGGCCTGGGCCGACGACGAGATCGAGGAGATGCTCGCCAACTGCGACAAGATCATCTTCAACTCCATCGGCCAATTGCAGCGCTACACCGAGGCATCGGCCGGCAAGGTCCGTGGCCTGCGGGTCAACCCGCAAGTGAGCAGCTCCGATTACCTGCTGGCCGACCCGGCGCGACCGTTCAGCCGCCTGGGCGAATGGGATCCGGTGAAAGTCGAGCAAGTCATCGAGCATATTTCCGGCTTCATGTTCCACAACAACTGCGAGAACGGCGATTTCGGTTTGTTCGACCAGATGCTGGGCACTATCGAAGAGCGCTTTGGTCACTTGCTGCATAAGGTCGAGTGGGTCAGCCTCGGTGGCGGCATCCATTTCACCGGTGAGGGCTATGCCCTGGATGCCTTCTGTGCACGGCTCAAGGCCTTCTCGCAGAAGTATGGCGTGCAGGTCTACCTGGAGCCGGGCGAGGCCGCGATCACCCAGAGCGCGTCGCTGGAAGTCACCGTGCTCGACACGCTCTATAACGGCAAGCACCTGGCCGTGGTGGACAGCTCCATCGAGGCGCACATGCTCGATCTGCTGATCTACCGCCTGAACGCCAAGCTGGCGCCGAGCGAGGGCGAACACACCTATATGGTGTGCGGCAAATCCTGCCTGGCCGGAGACATTTTCGGCGAGTACCAATTCGATCGTCCGCTGTCCATCGGCGATCGGCTGTCGTTCATCGACGCGGCGGGCTACACCATGGTCAAGAAAAACTGGTTCAACGGCCTGAAAATGCCGTCCATCGTTGTGAAGCAACTCGACGGCAGCGTCGAGGTGGTTCGCGAGTTTGTTTACGACGACTACTTGTCCAGCCTCTCTTGAGCTGGCGGAAGGAGAAATAAAGAAATTGAAGAAGAACGTACTTATCATTGGTGCAGGAGGTGTCGCCAAGGTGGTGGCCCACAAGTGCGCGCAGCACAACGACGAACTCGGTCGTATTGCTATCGCGTCGCGCAACATCTCCAAATGCCAGGCCATCATCGACAGCGTCAAGGCCAAGGGTAGCCTCAAGCAACCCGCCGACATCAAGGCCTTTGCACTGAACGCTCTGGATGTCGAAGCGACCAAGGCGCTGATTCGCGAAACCGAGTCGCAGATCGTCATCAACGTCGGCTCTGCCTTTCTCAACATGTCGGTGCTGCGTGCCTGCATCGATACCGGCGTGGCCTACCTGGACACCGCCATCCACGAAGAACCGGGCAAGGTCTGCGAGACGCCGCCCTGGTACGGCAACTACGAGTGGAACCACCTCCAGGAGTGCCAGGAAAAGAACATCACCGCCATTCTCGGCGTGGGCTTCGACCCGGGTGTAGTCAATGCCTATGCGGCACTGGCGCAGCAACAGCATTTCGACCGCATTGATTCGATCGATATTCTCGACGTCAATGCCGGCTCCCATGGCAAATATTTCGCCACCAATTTCGACCCGGAAATCAATTTCCGCGAATTCACCGGACAGGTGTGGAGCTGGCAGGACAGCCAGTGGACCAGCAACACCATGTTCGAAGTCAAGCGCACCGATGACCTGCCGGTCGTCGGCTCGCAGAACCTGTACCTGACCGGTCACGACGAAGTGCACTCGCTGTCGAAGAATCTCGATGTGCCCAACGTGCGTTTCTGGATGAGCTTCGGCGAGCACTACATCAATGTGTTCACCGTACTCAAGAACCTCGGCCTGCTCTCCGAGCAACCGGTCAAGACCGCCGAAGGCCTGGAAGTCGTGCCGCTGAAAGTGGTCAAGGCCGTGCTGCCTGATCCGAGTTCGCTGGCGCCGGGCTACACCGGCAAGACCTGCATCGGCGACCTGGTCAAGGGCACCAAGAATGGCCAGCCGCGCGAAATGTTCATCTACAACGTGGCCGACCACGAGGAGGCCTACGCCGAAACCGACAGCCAGGGCATTTCCTATACCGCAGGCGTGCCACCCGTGGCCGCAGCCTTGCTGGTGGCCCGTGGCGAGTGGGACGTGCAGCGCATGGTCAACGTCGAGGAGCTGCCTGCCGAGGCGTTCCTCGAAGCGCTGGATGTGATGGGCTTGCCGACGCGCATCAAGGACGAGCATGGAGACCGTCCCTGGAACCAGAACGCCTGAAGGATTCCAGGCAGGTTCCGCCCTGGCTTCCCCGATAGGAACTGCAGAATCGCTCCGGATCCTGCAGGCGATTGAACCAGGAGACTCACCGTCGCGTGAATCCCTGGCAATCCGCGGGAAGCCTTGAAGAAATGCTCCGTATCGAAAGGTACGGAGCATTTTTCGTTTATGGCCCATCAAACAGATAACCTGTGGCGAGGGGATTTATCCCCGCTGTGGCGCGCAGCGGCCCTGAAGTCAGGCCCTGTGGTGTTTCAGGTAGACCGCATTCAGCTTTTTGGGGCCGCTACGCAGCCCAGCGGGGATAAATCCCCTCGCCACAAAAGCCCCTCGGTGTTCCATCCCCCGACACAGGATCGCTCAAGCAAAAATCCTCGCCATGAACGATCACTCGACCTTACGATTGCGCTTCACGGCCCAGGAGAAACAATCAGTGCAACCCTTCAGGATTCGCGAGCTGGAAATCACCGATGCGCAGGCGCTGCTGGCCTTCGAAATCCATAACCGTGAATGGTTCGAGTCGCAGATCGACGCACGGGACCCTGCCTTTTATTCATGGGCGGGTGTCACCGATCACATTGAAAGCTATCTGGCCGATTTTGCCGCGGGCGCCTGGCACCCGTTTGTGATCGAAGATGCCGGCGGGAGAATAGTGGGGCGGGCGAATTTGAAAGGCATCCATGCACCACACGGTTGCGCCGAGGTGGGCTATCGCATTGATCAACGCGTTTGTGGGCAAGGGCTGGCAACGCTGGCCCTGAAACATCTGATCGAGGCGGCGCGGATACATTGGGGGCTTACGGGGCTGGTGGCCTATGTCTATGAGAACAACGTCGGTTCAAGGAAGGTCCTTGAGCGGTGCGGTTTTTTGCCTGAAGTGCTGTCGGGTAGCGAGGAAGTCGAGGGCGGACGCCGCTTTGCGCTGTCGATCTAGCTATTCGATTCACGCAGGACAGCCATTGAGTTGGCCACCTGTACCACCGACGTCCATGTTTCGTAATTAGTTTTTTCCCTCTGGCTCCTTAAGTAACTCCAGTGTCCTCGAGTCGACACGCACCCCACCATCCAACGCCTGGGCATACACGGAATGCTCGCCCGCGGCCGCCGCAAAAAGCGTCATGCAGGATGCGAACTTCATGGCATCGAGTGTTCCCAGGAGTTGCTCTAGAGCGACTTCCGAGTCCAGTACGACAAGGGTCGCGCGCTCAAGTCGCGGTCCCAGAAGCGGGTGATGCAAATACTCGCGTGCCTCCTCCATACCGCGCAGGCCATAGTAGGTAGCGTTCTCGCTGACACCCAGGCCGCGTAATTGGGGAAAGATGAACCACATCCAGTGGCCTTCCTTGCTGCCACGTCGTAGCTCAAGCAAGGCGCGATCATAGGTTGACGCTTGCGCCTGGACAAAACGCTCCAGTGATTCGGTCATGCGAGCCTCTTGTACGGTTTCAAGATTGAAGAATGAGCGCGCCAGGTTCGAGCAAAATAGTGGCTTCATGACGTTGTAGTCGGGCGCGTATCGGCAGCCTTGATCATCCCCCCCTTCAATACAAAGGCAAGGCCTATAGCACACTTGCGCTATAGCGCCGCTCGGTGCTCGACCCTAACCTATGAGCGCTATCGGGTTTTCGACCGGTTGCAACGAGCATATTTGAACAAGGACCTGTTTTTTGAAAAGCACACCTGCCAGAAAGTCCAACATCTGCCTGGCTTATCGCAAACGCCTCGCAAAGGTCTTCGCCGCCTCGGCCCTTGCCGCCAGTGCCTGGGGTTCTTCTATCGCCGGTGCATCGGCATCCACGGCCAGCGAGACATCCTCTGCGGCTTGCACCAACGAAGCGGATTTCCAGGCCGGGACGGTGGTGGAGTATGAAAGCCGTGACAACCTGTCGCCAGCCACCAGTCGCGGTAAAACCGAAACGCTAGGGCGTGAGGCATTTGCCGGCGCGAATCCGGTGGCTTCGGCGCACACCTCGTTCCTCAATAACGCGCCGTTCTTTGTGACGACAACCTTCGCCGAGATCAAGGATGGCCGGTTGGTTCGCTACGGTGATCGTCATGGCGCCGGTGCATCGCTGGTGACCACCACCTACCTGCCTCCCGCTTCCACACCGATTGATCTGCAACCCGGGCAGACCGTCACCGTCAGCTACAAAAACAAGGCGGTGAGTGCCGGCGCAACCGTCGAGTTCGATGTCGTTGAGAAGTTGACTTACAACGGCCGTGAAACGATCAAGACGGCCCTCGGGACGTTCGATACCTGCAAGTTCACCAATGAAATCTCTACCGGCTCGGATTCCGCCAATCAGCCCAAAAACGTGGTCGTTGTGCAGAATTGGTTTCCCGCGGACGGACCTTATCGTGGTCAGTCGATCCGATCCGTCACGCCTCCTGCCCATGGCGTTGCACAGAGAATCACTGAAGTCGTCAAGATGCAGTATGGGACGCGATGAGAGACGCGTCTCGGGCCGGAAGATTTGCCGGATTATCGTGGCCGACGAACACCCGCTGTTCCGGGAAGGGATGATGGTGCTGCTGGGCCGCCTGATACCTGACGCCATGATCGAACAGGCGGGAAATCTGGAGGAAGTACGGACGCTCGCAACCAATGGACAACCGCTCGATACACTGATTCTTGAAATACGTCTTCCCGGCCTGGGCTCCGTCAGCGAGCTCGCGCAGTTGCGCCAGGAGCTCAAGCACACCTCGATGATCGTGGTTTCGACCCTGGATGACGGCGATCTCATTGGTCGTGTCATGGCGACGGGTGTAGACGGGTTTGTCGGCAAGAGCCTTTCTCCCGAGCAGGTCGGCAAGGCCATCGACGATATTCGCCGGGGCGAAGTACTGGTCAAGTACGAGCCTTCGGACCCGCTGCCGCTCGGCCCCAACGATGACATGAGCAAGCTCACCTCCCGGCAGCGGGAGGTCTGGAAGTTGATTGCCGAGGGCAAGACCAACAAGGAGATCGCCGCGGCGCTCGAGATCTCTCCCTTTACCGTGCGCATTCATGTCTCTTCGTTGATCCGCGCGCTGAATGTCCCCAACAGAGCGGTGGCCGCTGCACGTTTTGCCGGGCGTCAGACGCCTGCTACCTTGCGCTGATGGAAACCCACAAGCCTTGGAACAGGCGCGCGCATACCAAGTGTGCACAGCGGCAATCTGTCATGAAGGGCGAATCGGCACCCAAGGCGCCGATCCGTCCAGTGCTTACAGCCAGTACCGCAGGCCGAGCATCAAGGACTGGGTGTTGTACTGCGTTTCTACATCGACCTGGGGCAGGCCCTGGATTTTGCCGAAGTTCGCTTCGCGAGTCTTGAAGTAGCGATAATCCAGGGACATGGACCAATGCTCGTTGAGCTCATAACCGACGCCGGTGCCCAGTTGCCAGGCCGAGACAGTGTCGCGATGGGTGCCGCCGAACTCGACGCCGCCAGCCTCCAGGCCCTTGATGGTCAGCACCGCGTAGCCCAGGCCACCACCAACGTAAGGCGTGAAGCGACTCAAGGGAGCAGGCAGGTTCGGGATGTCATACCAGAGGTTGGCCATGAGGCTGCTGGCTTGCTCTTCGCCTTTGCCATCGATGCTGCTTCCGCCCTCATAGATCCGGTTATTGAACTGCTTCAGGGTGTTGCGGCGATAGCTCAGTTCCACCTCGGGCCGTAGCCCGACCGGGAACCGCCAGCCCAGTGCCAGGCCGGTGGCGAAGCCAGAGTGCAGCGGTTGATTGAACTCCATCTCGACGAAATCGCTGTCGTTCTGGGTCAGGTCCTGGTCAGCGACCCAGTTCACCCCGCCCATGGCACTGACATAGGGGCCGAGTGTGTCGGCGAAACTCGATGCTGGGGCGATGACACCCAGGCCAACGATGCCCATGACGAGATACTGAGTTTTTTTCTGTAGGTTCATGCTAGATCCGAAATGTACTGTTATCGATAAGTAAGCAAAGCGAGTCGGGAGGACGCGTTCAGCACGCAGCCATCCGGAAGGGTTCATACGAGATGCAAAGGCGTCGTCGCGGTTTTCTCGTGCCGCGAGGTGCCGAGGGCCCGTTGTTCGGCCAGCGTGCACAGGTTGTCCAGTGCGGTGGTCATCGCCGCAGTCAACGCTTTGCGCAGTAACCCGCGATACAGGAAACTCAACGGGCCGGAAATCTTCGCGCTATGGATGACATGGGTTTCATCGACAGAAAGCCTGCGCATCTGATGATCGAATTCAAGGTCGATCCAAAGCAGTCGTGCGCTGTTGCGATAGCTTTCGTGCAGGCTCACGGCTTCCAGTTTCAGTGGCATGTTCAAGCCGTTCTTGAGGACGCACTGGCCGTGCGTTCCCGCCTGGAACGGACCGTCGAGTCGACACTGGCGAACGTCGGTATCCCATAACGGCGCTTCTGAAAAATTGCTCCAGATCTTCCAGATTTCAGAAGGGGGCGATTTGACTATGACTTGCACTTTGACGTCGTTCACGGCGATACCTTGGTTGTAGGGGGCACGGTCATGGGACAGATCCATTCAATGTTCAGGCGGCCGGCGCCGATTGACTCAGCACCTGGGCGGTAATGTTGGCTTGACCGATTTTTTCGCCCCGGTTGAACAGGTCGATATAGATGCGGTTGGTCTTGAATGCCTGGAGCGACGCATCAAAACCGGCTTGCGGCGCCAATGACAGCGGGCTGTTCCTGGGGATGGGACGATCCAGGGTGAAGCACAAGGCCAGCAGATTCATTGGGGTATTGAGTGGAATGCGCAGATGGCTGTGGGCGATCTGCATGTAGCACTGGCGAGCCACTTCGAGGAAATACACCATCGAAAAGTGCTCGGGATCACCTGCCTGGAAGAAGTGTCTTGGCGGCAGTTTCACAGTGTCCACGCTCAGGCCCTGGGCGACGCCGCTCATGTCACTGACGATGACGTTCTCCTCCCTGGCCTTGTGCAGCAGGGCCTTGTCGCGGCAGGGCGTGGCGGTGAACTCGCCGGCTGGCGATGTTTCGAACGCCGAGCTGTAGGCCATCCCGAGGACGCAGGTGCACATCACTTTCCCGTCTTGCATGACCTTGGCATTGAACACTTGGGGATCCTGGCCTTGCTCGACGTGCAGATCGATCACGCCCTGCTTTTGTACGTATTGCTGGAACTTGATCGTCAGGCTCTTGATGTAGGCGACCCGTCCGCTCAGGGGAGGCATGGCCAGTTCGATCAGTTGCAGTACGCCCTCGAGCAACAAAATGCCCGGGATGTGGTCCAGGGGATGATCGAAGAAGTACGGGTGCGCTTCATTCACCAGGAGCTGGGCATGCAGCGACTGAGGGTTGCGCTGTGCGTTGGCGATCACGATATGTTCCGCGCTGCGCTGCCAGTGCGCCGGGCGCTGGGTTGCGTCGCCCCGGTGCAGGGCGAACAGGCTTTCCATCGCGCGTACTCGTACCCGCAGCCCGGAGAGCAGGGTGCTGGTGAGCATGTCGCTCAGTTGCTGCACGTCGACGCCATCGTTCTGCGGTTCGCGAACCAGGCTGACAGGCGTGATGACTTGCTGCAGTTCGTGGGATGACGAATGGGCAAAGCGCAACATGAAAGGATGCTTGATAGGCGAACTGGCTTCGACCGCTGTCGGGCTCCATTGGCGAAGCTTCTCGGTAAACAGCCACATCACCGTCTTGCCGGCGTCGCGCACCTCGATCACGGTATGGCGCGCACCCCTCAACATCACCGCCAACAGAGTCTCGATGCCACTGGCCTCAGCCAGGAAACCGGTCAACTCCCGCAGTGATCCGCTGGCGGGCGCCGCAACAGGCTGCAACTCGCAGACCTCAACGTTCGAATAGTCGCTCGGCTCCTTGCCCAGCCGTTGGCACGCCTCTTCCAACGAGTCGGCGGCATGGGCGAGGACCGCGGCGTGGATCACCAGCAAGGGTTTGTCGGCGGCATCCGGTTGATAACGACGCAGTGCGACCAGCCCCAGACCTTCACCCTGGGTAGTCGTGCTGCACCGGGCACGCTCTACTTCTACTTCAGCGCTGACAAAGCGTCCTGCGCCGAGAAGGAGCGTGGTGATGCCGTCGTTGAACCATTGCGGCGAGGCCAGCAAGGTTTGCCAGAACAGGCCCGTCGTGCCGACCAGGGTCTGATGGAAACCCTTGAAGTCGAAAATCTGCGCCGGATAGCCGGACAACATGTTCGGCAGCATGGTTGCCACGTCCGTCACTTCGACGCCCGGTGCCGCACCTTGTGCCTGGGAGTAAAAGTTATGGGCGCTGCTATAGGCATTGCTGAAGCGCTCGCCACCCATGTTGCAGCACATGACCATCGCTGTGCCGGGCGAACCGGCCACCCCCGGCAAGCGGCGCAGCAAATGATTGACGCGGTCGGTGATCAATAGCTTGAACGGATCGACATGAGCCAATGGCTTGGGGCCCATGCCAAAGCCGTCGATATCGATGACGTGGTCTTGTGCGAGGAATTGCCCCAGCAAAGGCTGGCCGGGAGCCGGGGTGTAATCGACGAAGCGCCCATAAGGGAACATGACCGCGGGGGCGGCCGGTTGATCAAGTTGCTGCTGGAATGACTGCAAGGAGCGGTGGCTGCCCAGCGCTGCTTCAGCCTCGACAATGGCAAGGTCCAGCGTCACCACGCCGCAGGCGCTGGCCGAGGCCGGCTGGGGCGCGACAGGCTGGTCATCGGGAATGTATTCATCCACCACCAGGTGCGCGTTGGCGCCGCCGAAACCAAAACTGGAGATGCCGATCCGGATGGCGGACTGACGCTCCTCCAGGGGTTGCACCTGCTGGGTGGCGAGCCGCAGGCAGGTCTCGTCGACCTTGGTGCTGGGGCGGTAGCCGGGCTGAGGCGGAATGCCTTTATGGCGCAGGATCATCAATGCCTTGGCGAGGGAAGCACCTCCGGCAGCGGCCAGGGGATGGCCGATGACCGACTTGATCGAGCCGATGGTGATTTTCTTGCCGTCCGGGCGATGGGGGGCGAAGAAGCTGTTCAGCGAGGCCAGCTCCGTTGCGTCCCCCAGCGGAGTACCGGTGCCGTGGGTCTCGATGTAGTCCACGTCACGTGGATCAAGTTCACGATAGGCACGTTGGTAGGCCGAGTACTGGGCCTGTTTGCCGGGCGCGAACACCGAGCCTTCGGCACCGTCGGCGGACATGCCCAAGGCGCGCAGGACGCCCAGGGGACGGCGCTGCGCCGTCAGGGCCTGGGCGAGCGGCTCGACCAGAAAGGCGACTGCACATTCGCCCGGCACGATGCCGTCGGCGTCCTGGCCGAACGCTTCCATCCGGGCCCGGGCGGAGAAGGCCGTCAACTGCGAGAAACCCAGGAACAGCGCTGGCGGCAGCACGGTGTTGAGGGCCATGACAATCGCGTTGTCCGCCTGCCCACTGTTGACCAGTGCCTGGGCCATATCCAGGGCGTAGGGGAACGAACTGCATGCGGTGTCCACCGATAACGCCGGCCCACCCAAGGCAAAGGTCGCAGCCAGTTCCGCGACCTGTTCACCCGGTGTAAACCCCGGCGGCGTGGCGGTTTTTTCGGACACTCCGGTGACGAAATAGCTCTCGTCACTCCAGGACGTCGCGATCACCAGCGCGGTACGCTCCCTGTTCAGCTCCGAGCCTTGTCCGGCCAGTTGGTCAAGCAGTGCCTGGAGTACTTTCTTGCCGATGGCGACCTGTCGTCCTTCGTGCCGTGATGGGGTCGACACGTCGTCGGCCAGGCAAAAAGCGCTGTCCAGATAGATGCGATCCTTCTCGCCGGCCTTGCTTGAATAGATCGATGCCTTGTCCAACTCCCAACGGGTCGGCATTGATTCAATCGGTGCGACCTGCCCATGCGAGAGCAACTGCCAAAGCGCATCCGTTGACGGCGCCCCTGGAAACTCGCCCGCCATCGCGCTGAAGCAAAAATCGCCCGTTGTCGTTACTGCGCCACTCATACCCTGTCTCCCTGATCGCCAAAATGCTGGGTGATCTGTTCGATCACCCGGATTCCATTCCTGTTGCCCGCTGCTAGCTCAGCCTGGCCAGCAGCGACAGGGCATCCTGGGGCGTGCGACGGGACATCAACGCTTCGCCGGCAAACTCGCTGGCAGAGCACTGTTGCGCCATGGATTGGCAGAGCGCCTCTCGGGCAAAACCGTTGAGGCCCAGTTGTGCGAAGGGCGCCTGGAGGTCGATCGACTGCGCCGTGTCCGGGATCAACGGCGACAGGGCGCTGAGCAGCAGGTTTTCTTCCTGCCCTTGAGTGTCCGTCGCGGCAGGTGAGGGCGCTGCCTGCGGCTGGGGATCGGCCAGGGCTGCTTGAATCAGAGCGATGGTGGCCTGCGGGAACTTGGCGTTGGCCAGCTCGCTACTGTGGGCCTTGAGCTGCGGCCACATGGCAACTGCCGCTTCCAGGAAGTCCAACTGCACCAGCGAGTCCAGGCCGAGGCTTTCATAGCTTTGTGTCGGATCGATCTGCTCGGCCGTAAAGCCGGTGATGGTCGCCAGTTGGTCGATTACCCACGCTTGGACGTTCACCGCAGGTGCCTGCGGATCGGCTTCAAGCCGGGCCAGCAAGGCTGTCGGGGTAGGGGCGTCGAAGAGCTGTGAAGTGAGGTCTTTCTTTTCCGGGAAGTGTTGGGCCAGGGACTCGAAAATATCCACCAGCCCCAGCGAGTCGATCCCCAGGCTCTCGAAGCTTTGATCGAAGTCGATCTGTTGCGCCTGGAATCCGGTGACCGAGCTGATTTCGGCGCGCAACCACTGTCCGTAACTGAGCGCGGCTGCCTGTTCGACGGCTTCGGTTTCGACTACGGGTGCCGGGGCCAGTATTGTCGGGTTCGAGTGAACCGGCTCCAGGGCTGGAATACTCTTATTGACCGGGGCTTCGATCCCATTGGCATAAACGCCTTCAAGGACTTGTTGGTGAGCATTGAAATAATGCGCAGTGACAGTTTCGGCCTGTTCCAGGAGCCGCAGTAATATCGATTCCTTGGCGATATTGGATTCGCACAATGAATCAATGATCTTTTCTGAAAGAGAGAAATAGCTATGGGCTATCCTTCCATTGGACACGATGAATTCCTGTACAACATCGTTAAGTTGCAAGCGCATGAGAATCTCCTAACCAAGTCGGTCGAAATTTCTATAAATAAGAAAGATCAAGAAATCATGGCCCAGGGCAGGGCCTTGTTTATATCAATTAATCAAACTGGCAGTAGTCATGGAGCGACTTAAAGTTGGAGTTCCACTGCGTCGGTCTCGCAAGATATTGTTTTTCTGGCGCCCTTGAGCAACCCCGACCTTACGTTCAGATAAGTCACCAGCGTCATTGCATCGGTGCCGAGGAAAGCGATGTAGCCGTCAGGCCGAATCAGCATCAACATGCCTTCCTTTGCGTGGTAGCGCTTGTGCAGCCGCCAGTCGGGGTCCAGCAGTGTCGAGTGCCAGGCCGGCAGCCCGGCGCTGCTCAGGGCATCGATCACGCAATAGGCCTTGATTCCCGGGTAGTCCTTTTCCACCGACTCGGCCAGCGCGTAGTAGCCTGGCAGCAAAGGGGAAAACTGGTCGGCCGCGCTGAAAATCAACAGCGTGAAGGTTCCATGGAACAAGTCGATCAAGCGTTTTGCCGGCATCCCTTGCAGTTGCCACAATTCGACATCGGGCGCCAGTTGCCCGGCGCGAGGCGGTGCGCTCTGGAACTCGGTTTTTTTGCCTTTCTTGTTCCAGTTCCGGCGCTGTTTTTTCGGCACTGATTCTTGAATGTAGTCACTTTTTTCGTAGTGATACTGATGACCGGAAATCATCGACGGTAGTTTGCGCTGGACCTTTTTACGGTTGCTCAACAGGGGCAGGACATTGTCGCGTAGCCAGACCAGGGCACGACGCCTGACGGTAATCAATCCTGTCAGCCGGTGGGCGGTGTTCTCGACTTCCAGGGCCACCGGATAGCGCTCGTCGTTGTAGCTGTCCAGCAAGGACGGATCCGCCAGGCCCTGATCGACATAAGCCATTTTCCAGGCCAGGTTATAGGCCTCGGAAATCCCCAGGTTCATCCACTGCCCGCCGATGGGACTGCCGATGTGCGCCGAGTCCCCCAGCAGAAACACCGAGCCTTGCTGCATCGATTGCACGCGGCGATGCTGGAAGGAGGCGATGGTGGTCGATGAAATGTTCGACAGCGTCATCTTTTGCCCGCGTCCTTCGCACAAGCGCTGGAAGTTCTCCAGGCTCAAGGACGGGCGTTCGCCTTCTGGCGGCAGGTTGTAGGGCATTTCGATGAACAGCCGATAACGCGATTGGGCGCTGATCGGCGCAACCGCCACATAACCGTCCTGCGCACCCAGGAAGAAAGCCCCCTCATCCTTGCTTCCGGACCATTGGATATCGGCATCGGCGAGCATGAAGAAGCGATCGTAGGATGAACCTTCGAAGGTCATGTCGAGGCGTTTTCTGATGTTGCTGCGAGCGCCGTCACAGGCGGCCACCCAGCGACTGGTGAAGTTTTCGTCGGTGCCGTCGGCATGCTTGAGCGTCATGCGCACCGAACCCGGCAGGTTTTCGATGTCCACCAGTTCGGTATTCCATTCCACCTCGGCGCCCAGTTCCTTCAGCCGCTCAAGGAGAATTTTCTCGGTTTGCGGCTGTGGCAGGCTCAGGAGCAGGGGATAGGTCGCATCCAGGTAGGAGAAGTTATAGTTCAACACCCGCTTGGCATTCGACTGCACCGAAAACTGGTTGATCGTGAAGCCGGCGCTGATGGCTTGCTCGGCAACGCCCAGGTCGCGAAAGATTTCCAGGGTCCGGGAATGGATGGCCATCGCCTTGGTCGCCGTCGAAGGACCGGCGTTCTTTTCAATGATGCGAAACGACACGCCCCATTTCTTCAACAGGATGGCCAGGGTCAGGCCAATGGGACCGGCGCCTACGATCATCACGGTCGGGGCGCTGCCAGGTCGCTTGAAATGCTTGGGGGCCAACGTGCTCAGAGTGTTCATCGATCAGTACCAGTTTCTGTAGAAGGGGGAGTGGGCAATGCTGAGCAGGGCATCGTCGCCTGATGAATCGCCGTAGGCATAAATGTAAAAATCATCAAGGTTGCTCAAGCAGCCTTTGAGCCGCGTGACTTTCTCTCGCTCTACACAGTTGGTACCGGATATCCCGCCGGTCAGCTTGTTCTTGGCCGTTGCCAGGCGGGTGCCGCACACATAGTCAAAACCCGCGGCCTGGCCCCAGGGGATCAGGTAATTCTCCGGCGAGTTGCTGACCAGCGCAGTGACGTGTCCCATGGATTGATGCCATTTCAGCCGCCGCAACGCCTCGGGCCTGAGCCAGAGCGGCAGCTGCTCGCTGATGAAGTACTTGGCATGCTCGCGCTCTTGCTCCACCGACAGGCCGCCCAGGTAGCAGGCAATGAACGCCAGGCGCGCCTGCATCAGCGGGGTGATGCCCACGATCACGCTGAGCATCTTGGGCAGCAGGGGAATGATCCTGAGCCAGAACGAACGGGTTCCCACGATAAAGCGCATGTAGCGCCAGAACGTGTGCCGGTCGGTCAATGTGCCGTCGAAGTCGAAGACGGCCAGTACCGGTTGTGTGCTGTTAGCGTGCATGTGCCTCTTCCTTGAGAGAAGTGATCTCGATGGTCTTGGGCAGCTTGAAGCCCGATAGGTAGCGCGAAAGCAGGGTGGAAAGCGCGTTCTGGCGCAGCTCGCCGGTCCCTTCGACGCACAGGTGCAGCACGTTGACTTCCTTGTGGTCCGGGACGATATAGGCCTTGGCGCGCACCACATCAGGGTGCTTGAGAGCGATGGATTCGATTTCCACCAGGTCGACCATCTGCGCCTTGATCTTCGAGATCCGCAGGCGTTGGCAATAGAAAAACACATGCCCATCGTCGTCCTGCCAGACCAGGTCGCCGCTGTGGAACCAGCCGTCGCGGAAGAACCGCGCGTTGGCGTCCTCGGCATCGTTGTAGCCATCGATCACCATCGAGCCGCGTATCAGCAGTTCACCGATGCGCCCTGGCGCCACGTCCTGGCCCTGGGCATCGACGACTCGCAGTTCCACGCCGCTGATCGGCTGGCCCATGGCGCCACGGTGGACTGGGCCAATCGAGCTCTGGACGATCACGGGCATGCTTTCGGTCAACCCATAGCCTTGCAGCACCGGATTGCATCCCAGCAGCTTCCCCAGTTTCTCGGCTTCGTCGGCCGGCAGGTGACTGCCGCCGGAGTAAATCATCAACTGCGGGTGCAACGGCAAGAGCGCGCCTTTGCGCTTGGCCAGCCGCGTATTGAAGTAGCGAATGACATCGGGCACCAGGCAGGCAAAGGTGACCTGATGTTCGGACAGGACTTCTGCCAGGTCTCGATTGAGCAGGGTGTTGGTCATGAGCAGGGTGGCGCCCACGCTCAAGGGAAACACCATCATCACCGACAGGCCGAAGATGGCATACAGCGGCAGCGTCACCAGATGAACCGAGCCGACGCCTTGCAGATGAAAGTGTTCATGTAGCCCATCGCTCGATTGCGTCAGGTCGAGATAACGATGCGAAACAGCCAGGGGCCTGCCGATACCGCGATAGGTGAATTGCACCGAGACGATCGGATTGCCCTCGGGCAACAACAAGGGCTCGATCTGGCGAGGAAGTTGAGAGATGGCCGTTGCGTTGGCGGGCAGGGGCGATGACGGTTCGCTCTCACCGTCCACCAGCAGGGAATGCCTGACGCCGTTGTCAGCCTGGAACACCTCACTGTGTTGCCCCCATAGCGCTTCGGTCGTGACCACTAGCATCGGCCTGGCGAGGCTGACGACACCGGTCATTTCGAAGGGAGTCAACTTGTAGTTGAGAATGACCGGAATTGCACCCCGCCCGATGATCGCCAGGTAATAAGCGATAAACGCCACCCCATTGGGTAGCACCAGCGCTACTTTATCTCCAGGCAATACACCGAGTGCCGTCAGGGCGCCGTTGCATTCTTCAGCCTTGATTCGCAACTGGCGGTAAGTAACGGTATCTTCTTCCGCGTCCAGATGCCGAATAGCAACTTGCTCGGGGAAAGATTCCGAAAAACCGACAAAGCGATGCAGAAAACCTTCTTTATATGAAAGGCTTTTCATTTACCAACCTCTCTCAATCCTTGGATGTTTGGCTAGTCAAAAAAGTACTACAGAGGCAGGCTATATATGAATTGTTTCAATTAAGCATCTGTGTAGTTGTTATTCCGATACCAATTCAGGGTATCGGTCAGGGTTTCAGCGACAGGGCGGAACTTGCACTCCAACTCCCTTGCACTTTTAGAGTGGCTGAAATGAGTACGGCCTTGTTCCTGCTCCATGAGCTTGACCGTGGAAGTACTGATGAGCACCGGTTTTTTGGTAATCCGGTAATAACCTTCATAGATAAGCGCGATGATTCGCAGCATGAACAACGGCACTTTTCGCTCCGGAGCCTTTATGCCGCTGACGTTCGACAGCGCCTGGAAAATGCTCTTCATGTCCATGTGATTGCCGGCGGCCAGGTAACGCTCTCCGGACCTGCCGCGGGTGATGGCTGCGATTTGGTGCTCGGCCACATCCCGGGCATCGACAACGGAAAAGCTTCCGGGGAGTACGCCGGGCAATTTTTGTCCGACAAAGTCGAGCAAGAACTGGCCTGAAGAAGTAGGGCCGATATCACCAGGGCCGAACATCCACCCGGGCAGGACCATGGCGACAAACATGTCCGGATGTTCTGCCAGGAATTGCTGGACCTTTTGTTCGGACAATATTTTGCTCAAGTAGTAATCGTCAGCCTCCAACTCACTGCGAGACATGGTTTCATCGATCACTTGATCCCTATTGCCCTTCAATACGGCAATGGAAGAGGTATGGACTGCACGACGGATACCGGCGTCATAAGCCGCTTGCAACAAGCGCTCGGTACCGACCACATTGGTGTCGTAGAGTTTCTGCCAGTGCTTCCCGCCTTTGTAACTGTCACGGAAATAGGCTGCGGTATGAAACAAGGCATCGCATCCTTGCAGGGCATGGCTGAAGGCATCGACATTAAGCATGTCACCTTCGACCAACTCCACGGGCAGGCTGCCGAACTGTTTCCTGGCTTTCTCTACGGAACGAACCAGCGCTTTTACTTTGATGTTTCGTTTTAACAGCGCACGAACGACATTGTTTCCGAGCAGGCCAGTAGCGCCTGTAACGAAGGCATATTCCATTAAAATCCCGCTCCTGTGAGGTGACCTGCCATTGCATCGAGACCAGTTTCGCTGACTCGATGCCCTGATCAGGGGTTGGGCTCCACCAACGGCGCAAGTAAAAACCATGCGGTATCTGAAAATCAAGTGGTATTTCGTCGGATTGTCGAACGGATGGCTCTGAGCCGGGCCTCGGGCGCGGTTTTCCAAGTGTGAGCGGGGGGGCGCAGAAGCGGAAAATCCGCGGTTAAGCCATGCAAAAGACGCGGCGCAGCTCAAGAAACAGCAGGACGTGATCGCCTGTTCTACGGCAAAAAATGTGGCAGGCCGCTCATCTAGCACCCCTTTTCGATGGCGCAACTACATGGCACATACATGGCACTTTTTGAAAGTTAAAATGTAAATGATTGAACAAGGCGCGTATAAGATATGATGGTGAAAACGGGTTCCGTACAGCGAGTAGACGATTCGTTGCATCCAGTTACACATAGATATCTTGTTTGGCCAAAGGAGCCGAGGGCGTGATTAAAAAGAGACTAGGTCGAGAAGAGAGCCAGCAAGTAACGAGAGACAAATTGTTCGACACAGCCACTGAGCTGATGATCCGAAAAGGCTTTCATGCCGCCAGCGTCAACGTTATCGCCGAGGAGGCCGGTTTTTCCAAAGGCGCCTTTTTTTCGAATTTCTCAAGTAAATCGGACTTGCTGCTGCAACTGACTCAGCGTTTCAAGCGAGTTGAAATCGACCGATTGAGTACGACCCTGGCATCGGGATATTCGTCGGAGCAGTTGAGTCACGGCTTGAATGCCTATATCGACACGCTGAAGAACAATACTCGCTGCGCGATCCTCGATGCCGAGTTGCAATTGATCGCCTTGCGCGATGAAGAATTCTCGCCGCATTACTACGACTTGCATGAAGAAAACAGCGAGGCTTTGGGCAAGTTGATCACCATCATATTCAATCATGCTGGCAAGAAGCCGCCCCTGGCCAATGCCGCGCTGGCCAAGACTTTCACTGCCCTGGCGGAAGGCCTGATATTGCAAGGGCACAAAGACCCGGCTGTTGAAATCAAGCTGGTGTTGAACTCGCTCATTCAGACCGCAGAGCCTCTATAGGGACTCTGTCGTTATCGTTGATAAGCCAGCAACCGACGCTCAGCCGATCGGAATCCACCCGCCAGCGGCATGTAGAGCGGGGCGAATGCCATAGGCCTGGAAGGTCTTGAAATTATCCTGGGGTTTGGGTCGACAGCTTGACTGAATGCATTGAGAGGTATTTAGTTGTGCGGTGCAACTAATCGCTCATTGCGTCCGAGGTCCCCGTGAACCATTGCCCACCAGATCTGATTGAAAAAATCCGTTCGGCGTCTCGTCTCATGGTGCGGGAGCTGGGGTTCATGCATCCCACACTGGCAGCAACGGGTTACCCGCCGTCGTCAGTCCACACAATCGTGGAGCTTGGCAATCGCCAATCCCTCACTGCGGGAGAGCTTGTCGAGCTGCTCGGCCTGGAAAAATCCAGCGTAAGCCGGATGGTTCGCAAGCTCATCGAGGCCGGTGAGATTGAAGAGATTGCCCATGAACAAGATGCGCGCGCCAAGCGATTGCGCCTCACCGCGCAGGGGCAAACCACCTTTCGAGCCATCGATGCTTTTGCCACGCAACAGGTCGTCGCGGCCATGTCTCACTTATCCAACGACCAATGCCAGACCGTGAGTGAGGGGATTGCCAGCTATGCCGTCGCGCTACAGGCTCATCGGCTCGGTACAGAGCCGCCTGCGCCGGCGCAATTGGAGATTGCACGAGGCTACCGTCCTGGCGTCATCGGCCGGATTGTGCAAATGCATGCGGACTATTACGCCAGGCATTCGAACTTCGGCCAGTCGTTCGAAAGCCTGGTCGCCTCGGACATGGCCGAGCTGATGGGGCGCTTGCACAACCCGCGCAACGAAGTCTGGGTGGCCCTGGACGGCGAGCGAATGGTCGGTTCGATTGCCATTGACGGCGAAGGAGAGGGCGGCAGTGCGGTGCTACGCTGCTTCATCCTGGATGATTCGGCGCGAGGCAAGGGTGTCGGTAGACGCCTGTTGGCTGAAGCGATGAAGTTCTGTGACGAGTGGGGCTTCAGCTCAACGAGCCTCTGGACGTTCCAGGGGCTCGACGCTGCCCGCAAGCTGTACGAGGCGTTTGGTTTCAGGTTGGTGCAGCAACAAGAAGGGCAGCAATGGGGGCGGCAGGTGACGGAGCAGTGTTTTGTAAGGCCGGGCCCAGCCGTGTCGCCCATTTGAATCGTATCAATTGGCGCTATTGGATTTGAAAACCCCGCTAAGGATAAAGGCATAGCGTTCCGGGCGGATGAAAAACGTCGTGCGGTCGCAGCAGCGGCCATCGGCAAAATAGGACGTGCGCTCCATGACCAGCAGCGCGGCGCCGCGTTTGACGTGCAGCGCGCCGGCCAGGCTCTTGTCGGCTTCCTGTGCTCGGATGGCCAGGTCGGCACGGCTGACCGCCAGGCCGGTGATCGACTCGAGAATGGAATAGATCGGCTGATGTTCGACTTCAGCCCAGGCCACACTGGCCAACTCTACCGGTAAGTGGCTGCGTCCCAAGGCGATGGGTTCGTCATCGACGAAGTGCAGTCGCTCCAGAAGCAAGCAGTCATCTGCTCCTTCAAACAAACCACGCATGGCTTCTGGAACAGGCCGCAGGGCATGGCTGAGCACCTGCATGCTCGGTTGCAGCCCTTGCAGCAACAGCGCCTCATGAAAGCTGCGCAATGCATCCAGGCCGTGGCGTACCTGTTTGGCCGCCACGAAGGTGCCTTTGCCTTGCTTTCGCTCCACCACACCGTCGTCGCTGAGCTTGCCCACTGCCAGGCGAACCGTGACGCGGCTTACCCCGAACCGTTCGCCCAACTGCGCCTCGGACGGTAGTTTGCCGCTGGGTTCGTAGTCGCCGCGCTGGATTTCCTCCAGCAGTTGATGGGCGATCTGTTCGTAGAGCGAGGTGCTGCTGTCGCGAAGAATGGAGGTGGACACTGTCAGCTTCCATGGCCTTGAGTGAGGCGGGGGGCCTTCACTTCTAAGGTTATAAAAATAGGTTATTGGGACTACTTGTATTAATACGTATTATGTCGGGCATTCCCATTGTAAACGACCTGACGACACTTGCCATGCTCAAAACCCTTCCTTGCGCACCGCCGCAAGCCGATGCCCTGACGGTTGATGACATCAGCTTCAGCTACCCCAATGGCCACCGGGTGTTTTCCTCTTTCAGCCTGAACGCCAAACCTGGCGAGTTCGTTGCGATCCTCGGGCCATCGGGCTGCGGAAAAACCACCTTGCTGAATTTGTTGTCCGGTTTCGTGCAACCGCAAAGCGGCCGCATCACGATCAACCAGACAGCGGTACGCCCGGAGCGTTCGGAGTTGGGTTACGTGTTCCAGGCGCCGCAATTGTTTCCCTGGCTGAGCGCTTTGGAAAACGTCCGTTTCGGTCTGCGGATGAGCGCCCGCACCGACGAATCGCAGCAGCGCGCACAGGCATTGCAGTACCTGCGCCTGGTCGGTCTGGAGAGTGCGGCGCATCGGTTGCCGCACCAGCTTTCCGGCGGCATGCAACAGCGTGTTTCCCTGGCCAGGACCCTGGCCCTCGAACCCAGCGTGCTGCTGATGGACGAGCCGTTCGCCGCGCTCGACGCCATCAGCCGCAACAGCATGAACGAAGAGACGTTGCGCCTCTGGGCCGAACTGGGCCAGACGGTGCTGTTCATTACCCACGATATCGACGAAGCGGTGTTCCTTGCCGATCGGGTCATCGTACTCAACATCGCGCCCGCAGGGATTCACAGCGAGTTGGAGATTCACCTGCCACGCCCTCGCACCAACCTGAAAACCCGCCGCCTGCCGGCGTTCCTCGATTACCGCAATGAGCTGATGACGCGCATTGCCCAGGTGATGGACGCTTGCGACGCCACGGCTTATCCCGCCCCTCGACTTGAGCTGACAGCATGATCAAACGTTCGCTGCTTGCCCTTACCTTGTCTGCCGCCACGTTGGCCGGTAGCGCCTGCGCCGTGGCGGGCGAGGAGAGACCCTTGCGCGTGGGGTATGTCTTCGCCATGGCCAACGCCCCGGCGCTGATCGCGGATAAACAGGGTTACTACCGTGACGAGGGCTTGAATGTCGACCTCAAGGCGTTGGGCGATGGCCCGGTGATCCAGCAGGCACTGGCCGCCGGCGAACTGGACGTGGCCTATGTCGGCACTCCACCGGTGTACCAATGGTTTTCCCGCGGGCTGCAAAGCCGGATCCTGGCGAAGGTCAATTACGGCCAGGCCGCGGTGATTGTCGACGCCAAGAGTCCGATTACCGACCTCCAAGCGCTCAAGGGCAAAAAGCTCGCCGGGGTCAAGAAGGGCAGTGGCATGGATGTGCTCCTGCGCGGTTATGTCCTGAAGGAAAAGGCTGGGCTCGATCCTGACAAGGACCTGGACATCGTCGACATGCCGCCGGGCAACATGAACGCAGCCCTTGAACGGGGCGTCGTCGACGCGGCATTTTCCTGGGAGCCCTTCGTCAGCCAGTCAGTGTTGCGCGGCTCGAGCCGGATCCTGCTGGACGTGAACCAGGCACTGCCCCAATACCCGTGGTATGTGGTGATCGCCTTGCCGAATACCTTGCAGGAGCGCCCGGATGAGGTGGTGAAGCTGCTCCGTGCCCATCGCAAGGCCATCGCCTTCCTCAATGAGCATCCCGCCGAGTCGAACCGGCTGATCGCCGAGGCGTTCAAGCTCGAATCGGTGCAAGGTACTGACGGCGAGATCATCGCGCCGCAGGCTATTGTCGCCCAGGCCCGAACCCGGCTGGGCTGGTCGGCGCAGTTGCAGGCCTCGGACATCCAGTTCATCCAGCGCCTGATGGATTACTCCCACGACCTGGGCTTTATCGATACCACGCTCAAGACCGAACAGATCGTGGATACCTCCTACCTGGAAAAAGCCGCGCACTGAGTCCGTCATGTCCTTGCCAAAACCGAATTGGGGATGGGCGTCGCTGCCATTCCTGCTGTTGATCTGGATCGCCTTGGCGAGCCGCTTTCCCACCTACATCCTGCCGCAACCCTGGGACGTCGCCCGCGAGGCGCTGCGGTGGCTGGGCGACCGTTCGCTGTGGCAGCACCTGCAGGCCAGCGTCCTGGAAGAGTTGGGTGGTTTTTGCGCCGCCGTGCTCGTGGCGCTCCTGCTGGGCACGGCCGCAGGCCTGTCCTCGCGCTTTCGCGATTTTATCTCGCCGCTCAACAGCCTGTTCATGGCTATTCCGCCGATTGCCTGGGCGCCGCTGATCATGATCATTTTCGGCCTGGGTTATGTCTCCATCGTGCTGGTGATTTTCATTGCCGCGATGTTCCCCATGGCGGTGACGATCCAGGAGGGCGTGCAGAGTATCCGCGGTGGTGAAGTCCGCGCGGCGCGCACCTTGGGCGCCAACGCCTGGCAACTGTTGGCCCATGTCTACCTGCCGGCCTCGTTGCCGTTCGTGACCGCCGCCTTGCGCATCGGCTTCAGCCAGGGCTGGCGGGCGCTGGTCGCGGCGGAAATGATCGGCGCGTCCCGGGGCATCGGCTGGATGGTCGCCACGGGAGGGCAGATCGGCAACAGCAGCCAGGTGCTGCTGGGCATTGTCGTGATCGGCCTGATTGCCTGGCTCATGGAGAGCTTTGTGTTCCGGCGTATCGAGCGCCACTACCAGAAATGGCGCGTGCAATAAGCACCGTCGCTGTCTTCGCCGCCCCTTCAAACCTTCAGTGGACCACTGCACGAGGTGTCATGTGAGTAATGTTTTCGATCCCCGCGAAGCCGGGCACTACATCGCCCCGCAAGGCCTGTACGAGCGCAACAAGAAACGTCCGTTCCTGGGCAGTATCCACTGCGACCGTGACACGCTGGTCGCCGGGCAGTGGGATGAGATCACCCTGGTCTACGAAGTCGGTGGCAGTGGCCTGGCCGACGGCGCCTGGCTCAAGCTGGCCTTCAAGTTCTATTCCGACTGGGCCTTGTTCCAGACCTCGAACCCGGCGGGTCCCAATTATGTGAGCGCCGAATACCAGGCCGGTGAGTTGGTCCCCGGCCAGAGCCAGGCCACGGTGCAGCACTTGAAAGTGCGCTTCGACCAGAAGGGCCATGAACGGCCATTCCAGAAAGCGATCATCATCGACATCATCGACGGTTACCTGAACCCGGGCGATAAAGTCATCATCCGCCTGGGCGATCGGCGCCAGGGCGGGGCGGGGACTCGGGTCCAGAGTTTCGTCGAGAAGGACTTCCGTTTCCGCCTGTTCATCGACCCCTTGGGCAGCTCGAAATTTGCCGAGGTGCCCGGTGATCCTTTGCTGGACATCGTGCCGGGGCCGGCGCAGCGCGTGCAGTTGATCGTGCCGCGGCTGGTCAGCGCCGGTGAGGCGTTCGATGTCCTGTTGCGGGTGGACGATGCCTGGGGCAATACCTGCCGAAACCTGCCGCTCGAAGGTGTCCTGACCCTGGTTGATCCGGAGGGCGGTGAGCGTCGACAGCCGTTCACGCTGGCGTCCGAAGGTTGGGCGACGGCCCGGATCGAGGGGCTTGGTCTCGGTGCCGTAGGCGAGTGGCGTTTGTCCGCCAAGGTGGAGGCGCCCTTTGTTGACGCTGCCCAGGCCTTCGTCACCGTCGATCCGGCCGGTACTGCGTTGCGCCCGCTCTACGCCGACCTGCATGTGCACTCCGATGACACGGTGGGCACCAACGACACCTTGTACAACCTCAGTTATGGCCGTGATGTCGCCGGGCTCGATGTACTCGGCTATACCGCCAATGATTTCAATATCACCGAGCAGCGTTGGGACCAGGCGGTCAAGTTGATCCACGAGCTTAACGAACCGGGCCGGTTCGTGTGCTATCCCGGAACCGAGTGGTGCGGTAACTCCTGTGCGGGCGGTGACCGCAACGTCGTCTTCCTGCATGACCGCAAACCCGAGTTTCCTTTCGACAATCAAGGACGATTGGTGCGTTCCTTCGAGTGGAACGAGTTCACCGCCGGCACCATCAAGCCGGGCGCCTGGCCGGTGGACGAGTTGTACGCCGCCTATGCCAAGGACCCCGAAGGTCACCTGATGATGCCTCACGTCGGTGGACGCCGTTGCAACCTCGACTGGCATCACCCGGAGCTCGAACGGCTGATCGAGGTCGGTTCGGCCTGGGGCCAGTTCCATTGGGTCTACGCCGAGGCGCTGCAGCGAGGCTATCGGGTCGGCGCCGCGGCGAACAGCGATGAACACCAGGGACGCTGCGGTGGCGGCGTTCCAGCCACGGCGGTGTTCGGCTCCCGGGGCGGGTTGACCGGCGTTCTCGCCGAGGCTTTCGACCGAGCCAGCGTCGGCAAGGCCCTGCGCGCCCGTCGCACCTTCGCCACGACCGGGGAGCGTTCGTTCGCCAGCCTGCGCCAGGGCAAGCACTTGATGGGTGAAGTCTTTACCGCCGACTCGAATGCCCCCCTGGACTATCGACTGTTGGGAGAGGCGGGCTGGGAGCAGGTCGATCTGTTCGATGGCGACAAGTTGATCTGGTCGCGCAACCTGCACCAGGAGCTGGGCTTCTGCACACAACGCATTCGTTTGCGCCTGGGTGGCGCAAGGATCAAGGACCGTTATCGCGGTGCCTACTGGACCGGCGAGATCCGCATCACCGGCGCGGTCATCAATGGCTTTCGCGCCTTGGGCCTCGATCATCCCGAACAGACCGTATGGCGCAAGGATGCAACGGTCCTGGCGTTTCGCACCGATACCAACGGCGATACCGACAGTATCGAAATCGACCTGTCGCAACTGGCCGGCGCCACGCTGCAGATCCACAGCCGGATCGACAACTACGTCAAGGTTGGCGACCCCTCCGAACCCCAACCATATGTACATGCGCCGACGGTGCTGATGGAACTTTCCGGTGATGAACTGCTGGCAACATCGCAAGTGGTCGAAGCGTTGCCGGGCGCGGAGTTGAAGATGTCCCTGGAGCGGATGACCGCTGCCCCGTTGCCCCGTGAGTTGCAGGGCAAAATCGAACTGGCCCGCCTGGGGCTTGAGCCAGGGCGCGAACACCCGTTGTTCATCTGCGCCCGCCAGCGCGATCAGTCACGGGTCTGGACGTCCGCGCTGTTCCTGACCTTGTAGGTCTTCGGGCTGGCGAAGGTCTCATTAACCTGTGGCGAGGGGATTTATCCCCGCTGGGCTGCGCAGCAGCCCCTCAAAGGGGCAACCTGATCAACCTGACACACCGGGTTGGTCGCGCGTGGGGCTGCTTCGCAGCCCAACGGGGATAAATCCCCTCGCCACAGGCTTGCGGAACAGCATTACCCGCCGAAATGACCCTCATGGACAGATTCGCGCAAAACCCCGACAGTCCCAGCAAACCTGCGAAAGCCCGGCAGTCGTCGTTGCGAGAAAGTGAAGCCGTCGATAACGACAGCGCCCACGGGCGCCGGGCTGGCGAATGCCTCGTCTGCCCGCTCACGCAGGAGAGCGATCATGACCGATATCCAACACAACATTCCCCACGAAGTCGAAGGCAAGGTTGCACTGGTCACCGGCGCCGCCAGTGGCATCGGCAAGGCCATCGCCTTGCTGCTGCACGCCCGCGGTGCCAAGGTGGTCGCGGAAGACATCAACCCCGCTGTCCATGAGCTGGCCCGTCCGGGGCTGGTGCCGCTGGAGGCCGATATCACCGAGGATGGTGCTGCCGAGCGCGCGGTCGGCCTGGCCGTCGAGCAGTTCGGCCGATTGGACATCCTGGTCAACAATGCCGGGATCATCATCAATAAACTGGTCATCGATATGACGCGCCAGGACTGGGAGCGCATCCAGGCGGTCAACGCCACCGCCGCCTTCCTGCATTCCCGCGAAGCGGTCAAGGCGATGATGCCCAACAAGTCGGGCGCCATCGTCAACATTGCGTCCTACGCCTCCTATTTTGCCTTCCCGACCATTGCCGCCTACACCGCGTCCAAGGGGGCCCTGGCGCAGTTGACCCGCACCCTGGCGCTGGAAGCCATCGAGCATGGCATTCGCGTCAATGCCATCGGCGTTGGCGATGTGGTCACCAACATTCTCAATGACGTGGTCGAGGACGGCCCGGCGTTCCTCGCCCAGCATGGTGAGGCCGCGCCGATCGGTCGCGCCGCACAGCCGGAAGAAATTGCCGAGGTTGTGGCGTTCCTGGCCTCGGACCGTGCCAGCTTTATCGTTGGTTCGGTTGTCATGGCGGATGGAGGCATGACGGTCACTGCTGGCTGAGTCAAGAAAAACGGCGCTTATCCCATGAAGGATAAGCGCCGTTTTTTTGCCTTCGGCCTTGAGTGTTCGTTCAGAGTTGCACCCGACGAAGCCTGCCGCTTAACGGCACCACGTGCCCATCTGGCGTAGGCAGTGGCCGCCCGACCAAGCCCATGCCTTCGCTGACCAGTACCGCGTCGGGTAACAGGCACAGATTGGACGGGGTATCCAGCCCTCGGGCGAGCACCGTGACCTGGGCTGTTTGCAAATCACAGCTCAGCAGTCGCCCACTGAACCGGGTAAAGCCACCATGCAGGGGTTCGCCGTTCCAGTCGGGGAGCAGCGGTTGCTGCAGGCGCTCGCAGAGTTCCAGCACCAGCAGATTGCCGTTGGGGCGCAACGCCAGCCCGGTGGGCAGTTGCAGGCCGCGAATCAGTACGTCGATTTTCGCGCTGGTGGGCCAGACTCGGATCACCTGGCCGGCCTTCTCGGCAAAGTCGATGCCCTTGCGGCTCGGTTCGCCATGCAGTTCGCCCGAAAACAGACTGATCAGCACCGCGTCTGTCGCCGGTTCGTACACCAGGGTCACGGGAACGGCTTCCTGGCCTTGATCCAGTTCCGGCAGTTGGGCCAGCACGCGCTCCTCCTGGCCCATGGCGAACTCCACCAACTGATTGGTATCGGGCTTGACGGCCAGCCAGCTGCGGCGGGTCGGGTGGTAGCACAGCGCGTTCAGATTGCCGCGGCTATGGAAGACCGGCTCGGGCGGTGTGAATTGCAGGTCCAGCAGCTTGGAGCCGGCGACGTAATCGGTCTGGCTGACCAGGCAGCGTCCGTCACCACAGGCGATGTCCGACACCCCCATGATTTCATCGCGCAACATGCGTGCCTGCATGTTCATGGCGCGAAACCCTTGCGCCAGGGTTTCGCGGGGCAGGTAGGCACCGGGCCGCTGCGGATCCGGTCGCAGTCGAATGATACGGCCGCTGAAGGGCTGGTCGGGCAATCCCGAGCCTGCTTCGGTGAGCAGCAAGCTGCCGTCGGCCTGCAGGCAGAGGCCACGAGGGTTCAGCAGGTCTTCGGCGATGAAGGTGCTGGGACGCAGGGCTACGCTGGGATGCACGGGAATCTGAAGGGGAACGGCCATAGGTTCTCTCCATGAACAAAAGGGGGACGCATTCATTGCGGCGGTTGCCAGGGCTCACCGGTGAGATAGGCACGCAGCAACGCTCGTTGGCAGGGCGACATCGAGCGCACCACCGGCATGAACAGCGTGGTGCCTTTGTAGGCATCCGAGGTGCGGGCGAGGATGGGGTTCTTGGCGCCCATGATGGCGTCGGGTTGATTCAGCGGGATATAGCGCGACATGGCGGGGAACGCCAGGTAGTGAAAGCGCAGGACGTTGGGGTACATCAGCGGCCAGGTGATGGTGGTGCCCGGGGGAATGCCGAAGTCGGTCTGGGCGTACTTGCGAAAGTTGGTGAAGCAGGCACTGCTGCCGAGGCCATTGGCCGTGCAGGTCAGAGCGACAAAACCCGCCTGGGCGGCGCTGCCCGGCTTGACTGTGACGGGGAAGCTGACGGAAAGCTGGCCACTGTTGACGGTCAACGAATCAGGGAAGTCGAGGAAGTCCCAGTACTGCGGTTCTTTGTACACGGGGGGATCAGCTGCCGGCAGTGCCTGCAGGGCGATTTCGGTGGTGCTGGGGACCGCTCCGCCCAGGTACCTGACCTGGAGGGTGATCGACAGGCCGTTGGGGTAGTCCTCCAGATAGACGTTGCGCTGGTCGGCATAGATCCGATAAGTCGATTCGATGGCTTGCAACGTGGTGCCGGCGACCGTGCCCGGCGCGGTGATCGCCAGGGCGCCGCTGCGCACCGCCTGCTGCTGGCTGGCGGTCAGGGGCAGGTCGACGATGCCGCCATACACGTAGTAGTCCACCAGAGGGCTGCTGGTCGGGTCGAGGGTCGTCAGGGTGGTGGAACCGGCGCTGATGGTCACGGTCCCGTAATTGGCATTGGGGCCGATAGGGCTGGTGATGTCGTCCCGGACCGCCCGGAAGGTTTCCTTTGGAATGACGTTCACCATGTCGATGCTCAGGTAACCGTTGTTGCCCAGGTCGGCATAGCCGGCGTTGTCCGTGCTCTGGTTGACCAGTTGCCGGCCCGGCTGGCAGTTCAGCGGTTCGTCGGCGAAGGCCGGCGCCAGTGTGCCGATAACCCGGCCGATGCTCGGGTTGGGTGTGTACTTGCCGGCGGCGTAGTCGGCGTCCAGTTGTTCGGTGGTCATCGTGGGGCACATTTCGAACATGACGAAACGCAGGACGATGCCCGTCGCCCCCGGTGCCTGAATGATCGAGCGCAGGCCGCTGCTGTTCTGGTTCCAACTGACAATGCTGCTCAAGGGGAAGGTCAGTTGAAACGTGCCGCTGGCGTGGAAGGAGCCCGGCGCGTCCATTTTTTTCGGCAGCAGCACACGTCCCGCCACGTCGAAACTGCTGCACACGGTGTTGCTGCGGATCAGCAATTGGACGTTGTCGTTGCCACCGATTTGCAGGCCGCCGACGAAGATTTGGGTGGTCGTCGAGGCGGTGGGGTCCAGGTCCACCATCATCGGGCCGGAAACGGGCCCCTGGCCGGTCACCGGGTCCACCGAGCCGAGCAGGTAGACGGCCTGGCCCACCAGGTCGCCGGTGGTGCTGATGCTGCCAGGGATGCCCTGGGAGCTGATCAAGGCGTTCTGCATGTCGACGACATGCTGTCCGTAATGATTCCAGCCCCCGGCGGTGTAGTAGTTGCCGGTGGGGGCATTGATCATGTTGTTCAACTGGTCGTCGGTGTAGGACTGGGCGCCTGGTGCCAGGGTCGAGGTGGTCAGGTCAAAGAGCGGCCAGTGATCGTTGCCATCGTAAGGAATGGTCGGGGAGTTGTTCGGCAGGCTGACGTCGGTGCGGATGCCGCCCCAGAAATTCAGCCGTGGTCCGTTCAGGATGCTCATGTTTTATTCCTCGTCCTTGAAGGGTTTGCCGACAGGCGCATTGGCGAATTTGAACAGGTAGGAATAGTCGGCCTTGTAGGGGCTTTTGACCGGTGTCGCCATGGAGTGGCAATTCATGCAACTGCTGTTGGGCTGGATGTAGCTTTCCATGGTCACGTTGGCCGAAAGGGCCGGTGTCGGCTGGCCCAGTGGGTTGCTGGGGTTGTCCGGCATCAGCGGGCGCTGGGTGGTGATGAGTTGGTAGTACTTCAAGACGCTGCGTTGCAGGCCCGGGTCGCTGCGATAACGAGCGTTGACCTCGTTGGTGATCTCGGCGATCGGGGTGACGCGGTTCAGCGGGTTCGGGGTCTGGAACGTGGTGCCGGGTTTTGGCACGCAGACCAGATGCGCGCCCTGGGTTTGCCAGTCGCAGGGTGACTGGTTGAGGGTGGCTGCCGGAGCGCTGGGGTTGAAGTAGGAATACGCCGTGCCGGATGTTGGCTGGTCAACCCATACGCCGTTTACCTGTGCTTTGGGCGGAACGTTGTCGATCTGCTCGAAGGTCGACCAGATCCACTGCGGATATCCGTTGACCTTGGTAATGATGTGCAGTCCCACCAGGCCCAGGTAGGCCTCGGTGACGCCGTTGCGCTGGCCCTGGTCGTCGAACGTGGCCACACGCGCAAGCATGGTCAGGTAGCGGCTGGCGTTGTCATGGGGGGTGAGAATGCGCCAGCTCGATTTGACTTCGATGACCCCGTAGGGAAAGTTGATGTTGTTGGCTTTGGAAACCACATCGGCGTTATAGAACTGGTTGGCGACGATGTAGTTATAGGAGGTCTCGTTGGCCGAGATATCGTAGTAGGTCGGGTTGCCGGCCTGGTCGATCAGCCAGCCGCCGACGGCCTGGTCGACGGCATTGACCTGGGAGCTGTTCTTCAAGGCGGCGATGTTGATGATGCCCAGGCTCTTGGCAAGCTGTGGGGTGTTCCAGGGGCCTGGATCGGCCCCGCGAGGCAGGAAGGTTTCTTCCACGGTCTTGTAGGTCTGCCAGACGGTGTAGCCGGGGTCTCCCGGTTGTTTGCTGCAGTCGGGATCACCTCGCTGCCCCGCCTGGGCGGGCCAGTTCACGGCGATGAACAGTTGCCAGCTGTATTGATCGAACAGATCCTGGCTGGCGTTGGCCGCCGGCGCTGTGCTGGGCGGTTGGCAATTCAGGTTCGTGGCCTGCGCCCGTGGCATGGCGTGTTCCTGGGATTGCTCCAGGGCCAGGGCCGGAAGGCTGGTCATACCCAGCAGAAGCAAGGTGAAACGCAGTGAAGTATTCATGGCGATCCTCCGTCATTGCTCAGGGTTTACGCTGCATGAGCTTGTTCCACTGCGCTTTCTGGCCGTTGCTCTGCGAGGCCGGTGGCTCGAACAGTTGGCAGGGCGGTGGATTCGCCGGGCACATCGCGGCCACCTGCGCCCAGGTTTGGGCCGGGTCCGGTTTGGCGATGCGGAAGTTGGTGTAGTTCTGGCTGACGATGGGGGCATTGGCGACGCTGGTGTCACCGGAGAAAAAGAACGATTGCGGCTGCCGGTAGGGCGGTTGCCCCGTCATTTTCTTGTAGAAGGCATAGCCGAACAGGATCGGACCCTGGGGTGATTGAAGGTCCAGCGCGTAGGCCAGCACGCTGGCGTCGAGGTTCTGGCTGCGCTCGGCGCTGTAGGGCAGGTGCTGGATGAAGTCTTGCCGCGGCGGATGATTCATCGGCGAGAACATGCAGCAGGCCGGCATGTCCTTGGGGCGATCCTGCGGGTAAGTCAGGAAGTAGGCCTTGTTGCCCAGGGACACGAAGGAGCAGGTGTAGTTGTTGTTCTTGATCGGGAAGATCGGCAGGCAGTACTTCTCATAGTGCTCCATCATCGCGCCGAAGCCATCGCCATCGGCCGGGATGTAGGTGGTGTCGTAGTAGCTGGTCCCTCGAGAGACGGTGTAGTCCGCCGGGGTGAGAGTGGAGGGAGGATTGCTGTAGGGCGGCGGGTTCTTTTCGTAGTTGTGCATCACCCGGTACATGGTCCAGTCGCTGATCCAGAACGCCGGGAAAAACGGATCGGAAGGCTCGCCCGGGGCGCGTTTGGCGATGCAGTTGCCGTTCTGCTCGTTGCAGCCCTCGGTGTTATGCACGCCCATGGTGAAATACACCGCGCCGCTGTCCTGTTGGGCAAAAAGCCCCGGACTGAACAACAGGATCAGCAACAACAGTCGGTTCAAAATGCTGGCTTTCATATCGACACTCCTGTGCAGTGCCGGGCGGCGGGTTCGCCACCCGGTGATCCTGGGTGAAATCGTCAAAGACCGTTGTAGTCACTCATGCTGAGTTTCTTGGGCGGATAGTTGAGCTTCACCAGACGCTTGGCCCATAGCTCCAGGACGGCCCGGCGGCTTTGGGACATGTCCCGGGTGATAGGCATCGCGAGGGTGCTCTGGTCCTGGTAATCCTTGTTGATCAGCAGGATCAACTGATCGACGGCGCCCTCCACGCGCGTCCGGGAATTGAGCGGCATGTATTTGTTCATGATGGGGTAGAGGTAATAGAAGGTCTGCAGGATCCTTGGATAAATGAACTTGTCCCACAGCAGCTCTGGCGCGTTTGTTTGCTCGTAGATGGCGTTCCAGGTATCGATGAAATCCTGTTGCAACTGCATGTCCAGCGGCAGCACCCGTATCGGGGCGAGGAAGTCGATGTAGGCCTGGGTGATCGGGAAGCTGAACGGAATGGCCGGTTTCTTGCCGTTCTCCTGCACGAAGAAGCGCAAGGTCGGGAAGCCTGGCGCCACTGCCCGGCAGCTTATCTGGGCGATGCCTTGGGCGTTGGTGGTGATGACGGCGTAGGAGTAATTGACGCTGCTGGCTTTCTTGTCCTGCAGTGTACCGGTGCCATTGAGGCCCTTGTCGAAGACCAGGCAGGGGCGCAGGTCGACGGCGATTGGCGTACCGGACGTTCTGAGGAAGTCTTGATACCCGATCGGGTTGCCCACGGGTTCGGGCACATCCTGCAGATCGGTCAGCCGGCGACCGCTGCCGGTGCTGCGATAGAGGGCGACCTTGGGCGCGTCGATGAACTGGGGCAGATTGGCCGTGTTCTTCGTACGGTCCGACGTGTTGTCGTAGAACAGCGTGAAATCGGCCGCATTACTGAAAGCCAGGTAGTAGTTGCTGCTGGTCACCATGTAGGGGTTGCCGTACTCCGCGACATACAACGTGGTGTTGGCGGCCGGCTGACCATTTTTCTGCACCATGATGCTCAGAATCTTGCGGTCACCGACATCGATGAAGCTGCCGCTCTCGATCACTTCGGCGGTCCACAGCTGCTGCCCGGCGGCCATCTTCGGAGGGACCGGGGCCGGGTTGCGCTGTTGCAGCAGTAGAGGACCGGACTGCAGCAGTGCCTTGGCTTCGGCGTTGAGCGGGAGGTCGAGGATGCCTGAGCGTTGCTCGAAAGCCGATTGTTGGTATTGGTCGAAGCCGAAGCCGATCGCCGGCATGAACTGCCCCTGCTGGCGGACGCCTAACAGGAAGCTGCCGGCGTTGAATTTCTCCGGCACGAGGATATCGGCTGTGGCGTTCACGGGATAACACGGGAACGTGTTGCTCAGGTCCAGCGAGAGGGTATTGCCGGTGATCTGCGCCGAGATCACCCCCAATGGGACACTCTTCGCATCTTGGCCCGGTTGAACAACCGAGACTGGCTGGGTGGGTACCAGGCGCACCCCGGAAGGGGCGGTGGGGTATTCGTTGGCGAACCACAGACCGAGCACCGCCGAGGTGCGGCTGTAGGCGGGATTGAAGAAAATCTGGTTGACGTTGTTCAAACCCTGCCTATAAAGATCACGCACATTCGCCATGACATTCGGGTCGTTGGAACGGGTGTTGAGGCGCTGCGGGTAATCGTTGAATATACCGTTCTTGTCGTAGCAGGTCAGGTAGACAGAAAACCGGAACATCAGGCCCTGGGCCCCTTGCTGCGTTATCTGCTGCTGCAGGTTGGCCAGCAGGCGCGAGTTGCCGGTCGCCCATTCCAGGTTTTCCTTGGGAAAGCAGGTCTGCCAGGTGGTGCTGACGTTCACCAGCCCACCCAGGGCTCCCCAGTTGAAGTTCAGGAAACGGTCCATCATCCGGTACTTGCGGTTGAGGGTCAGTCCGCAGGACTTATCCCCCAGCACCAGTTTGTCGAAGTACAACGCCGTGAACGTGTTCTGCCACGGGCTGATATCCACGAAGCGCGCCGGAGTCGGGGCGGAGCTGCCCAGGGGGCTGCCGAGCAGTTGGTATTGCGCGCCGACCAGCGGGTCCTGGCCGTTGCCGATGTAGGTACTGGCCTGCAGTTCGCCACCGATGACGGTCGAGGTGGTTTTCCCGTAGTTCACCAGACCGCAACCGTTGTCGCCGAACAGATCCCACTCGGCGGGCATGTACGGGTCATGATTCGGATCGAAATTGCCTGGCACCTGCTGTACGTAGAGCGGCATTCCAGCCATGTACTGCGTCGATATGGCCCATGGCATCAGTCTGTCGGGGGCGTTGTGGGGGTCGACGTTGAAGTGCTTCATGAACGGCCAGTTGATGTCCGCCTTCACCGCGTCATACAGCGGGAACTTGTCATTGTTATTGGCCGTCGGCGGGTTCCAGAACATTTCGCCGTTGAGGTAGATGCGGGGAAAATTCAATATGCTCATGTCGTGCTCTCCTTAGCGTTTCCACTGGGCGTGTTTCAACGACCAGACAAAATCCAGTTTTTTGTAGCCGACGAAGGCCTTGTCCGGCAGCGGTGTAGTGGGGTAAGTGAGACCGCCTGAGCCCGGGATGGCGAAACTGAAGTAACCGTTATTCTTCGAGTAGGCGGCGGTGCCGTGGCAGGCCAGGCAGGACGATGTGTCCTGGAATGCCGACTCTAACTGCGAGTTCGCCAGGACCTGGGTCTTGGGTTGGAATTCCACGCCGATCAACTCGTATTTCGACAGCGTCGGATTATTAGCCTGGAACTGTGCGTTGACCGGTATGGCGTCCGCTGTCGGCCCGGTGCTATTTGTCATCGGCTTAGGCGGATAGTCCTTGGTCACGGTGTACTTGGGGTTGTTGAGGTTTTCGAAGGTGGTCCAGACCCAGTCGGCGTTCAGTTTGTTGACCACATGCAAGCCGCTCAACGCCGCATAGCCGACCCTGTACCCGGTGCCCACGGCGTAGTAGGCCTGGGCCACGTAGTAGCCATCTTTTTCCAGCTGCTTCTTGTAGGTAGCGTCCGTGCCGATCCACAGCCAGGCGGCTTTCAACTCCCAGGCCGTGGCCGGAAAGTTCAGGTTGCTCGTCAGCGCCTCTTGACCATCCACGTTGTAGACATTGGTTTTTACGATGTAGTCGTAGGTGTCCCGGCCCATCAGCAGTTGAAAGCGCACGACGTGACCTTGTTGTGCGGCAGGCACGGCGGTGCCGCCCATGGCCAGGCTCAGGCCGTCGACCTGCTGCACGGCGTTGATGTTATGCAAGACACGGTTCGGGTCCAGCCCCAGGGCTTTGGCTTGCCTGAGCACTTCGGCCGGCGGCGTCACGCGGCTGTCATACGAACCGGGGTTGGCGCCATTGGCCAGATAGACCTGATCGGAAGGCTTGAACAGCTCCCACTGACGGTTGTAGCCCCTGGCGTCGGACTGGTTCAAACAGACGAACCAGTTCCAGGCCATGGTCTCCGGGCTCTTGTTGAACGCGGTCCGGGTCTGCTCTGCGTTGTATCCGAATTGCAGGAAGTTACCGCAATCGAAGTTGTTGGTGTCCTGTGCCTGGGCCAATCCGGCCAGGGCACTTAGAACAGTGATGGAAATGGTTCGCCGCATGGAAGCTCCTTGGCATTCGCCGTATCGGCATGAGGGTGCCCCTGGAAGTGTTCCAGGAGCAGTTGCTTCACCGCCGTGGCCGCAAGGTGCTGTGGCAACGACAGATCACAATTGGTGATGAGCAGCGGGCCGGTCTCCGCGCTCGTCGGCAGCCGGCCGTGGCTGCCGCGGACCAGGCGGGTGTCCAGCGGAATCAGGTCCATGTAGTAGCGAAAGCCGAGCTTTTTCTGGAGCAGGCGGCGCGCCACTTTCAGTTTCGGGAAACGAATGGCCGGGTCGATGAACAGCTCGAGCGGGTCGTAGCCCGGCTTGCGATGGATGTCCACGGTGCGGGCGAAGTCGGGGGCCTTGCGATCGTCGAACCAGTAGTAGTAATCGAACCAGCAGCCGGCGGCGGCCACGGCCACCAGCTCGCCGCTGCGGGGATGATCCAGTTGCCAGGCCCGCTGTTCGGTTTTATCCAGCACCTGCTCGATGCCGGCCTGGCGTTGCAACAGCGCCTTGACCCGAGGGACGTCGCGCGCCTGCTTCACGTAGATGTGCGCGACCTGATGGTCGGCCACGGCGAACGCTGCACTGGCACCGGGATCGAGCAATTCCCAGGTCAGCGATTGGCGTACCTGCAACAGGCCTTCGGCACGTAACAAGCGGTTGATGGAAACCGATTGCGTGACGGCTTCGATCCCGTATTCGGACAGCAGCATCACCGCCGCGCCTTGCGCTTGGGCAAAGTCCAGCAGACGTCCCACTTCGCTGTCGATGGCCCGTACCTCGTCGGCAATCGACGGGTGATCGGGCCCGAGGCGTTGCAGGCTGTAGTCGAGATGGGGCAGGTAGATCAATTGCAGGTCGGGTCGGTCGAGCTGGAATTCGGCGATGGCACAATCGACGATCCAGCGGCTCGAGGCGATGCCGGCCGCCGGCCCCCAAAAGCCCGGAAAGGGAAATTCGCCGATCTGCTGCTCGATACGCTCATGCAACGAGGCGGGCGTCGAGTACAGGCCGAACACCTTGCGCCCATCGGCCGGGTAATGCGGCCGTGGGGTAATGGCGGCGTCCACGTCCGCGTACATGTTGTACCACCAGAACAACTGGCTGCAGCGAAACCCGGGGTGCTGGCGCTTGAGTGCCTGCCAGACCTTTTCCCCCTGGATCAGTGCATTGGGTTGCAGCCAGAAACGCACTTCGGCCTGGTCGCGAAAATACCAGCCGTTGCCGACGATGCCGTGTTCCGACGGTGCCAGCCCCGTGAGGATCGAGGCTTGCACGGTGGAGGTGACCGCCGGGAATACCGGTTGCAACGTGGCCATCTTGGCCGTTTTCAACAGGGCATTGATGCAGGGGGTAGCGGCACCCAGCAGCGCGGGGGTCAGGCCGACCACATTGATCAGCAGCAGCGGCTGACGCGCAGGATCAGAGGGCATCGGCGCAGGCCTCCAGTGCTTGGGGTTGCAACAACTGGCGCTGCCGCAACTGCTCCTCGACCCAATGCAGCTCCGCCGCGATGCCCTGGAGCTGGGCGTGCTCGGTGGTGGGCCGCAACTGGCTGGGCAGGACGCCCCAGCTGTAGGTTTCCACTTCCAGTACGGGGCGAAAATCCCCATGGTCGGCCAGGAAGTCGAAGGTTTGCGCCAGGGCGACCTGGCTGCCGCTGAGTTCGGGCAACAGCAGGTGTTCGCTGAATAGCGGAATGTGGAAGTGAATCCTCAGTTCGGAAGGGAAGGTGCCGTTCTGCTCAACATCGTCCAGGGCCGCAGGGAGGTCGGCCCAGGCCGATAACCGCTCCTGCCCATCGCGGGCTTTCACTTGATGCAGGTAGGTGGGTTCGGCAAATCCGCCCAAGGTCTTGAGCACCTGTTCGCGCCGAGCGCCGTCCTCAGGTAGCCGACAAATCAGCGCATTGGATAACTGGATCTTGCCAATGGGGACCTGGGCCCGACGCAATCGGTCCAGTGACTGATAGCAGTCTTCGAACATCACGGCCTGGTGGCAAACGTCAAAACACAGCGCCAGGTGTTCATGGTGTGGGTCGGTGGCTTGCCAGTGGCGGAAGAAGGCGATGGCCTGATCGGTGTTTTCCAGCACGCAATCGGGCTCCATCTCCAGGCAGACCACGATCTTCTTGCCCGTCTCCCGTTGCAGTTGGGCCAGCGCGGCGGTGAGTTCGCGCAATTGGTGCTCGGCACGTTGCTGTAGCGTTGGGTTCCAGTGGGCGGCATAGCCCAGCGGCACGCTGGAGATCACCCCCTGGGAACAGTCGGCTGGCAGGGCCTGGGCGAGAAACCGCGCCAGGTCGAGGCTGTACGCCAGCCGCTGCGGGTCGGCCCAACTGGGCAGGTAGACCTCGGCTTTCACCGCACCGTGGTGAAATTGGCCGTAGGGAAAGCCATTGAGCGAGGTCAGGCGTAACCCACTGCGTTGCAGCAGGTCGAGCAAATCCTCACGGGCCGACGCCTGTTGGAGTTCAGCGACGGCGAGGGCGCTGATCCACAGGCCGCTATCCTGCGTGTCCAGCCCGCGCAGTGCCCGTACGCTCTGGAAATGCCGCTCGATGGATGCGCGCAGCCCGTCCAGGTCACGGGTCGGGTGCACGTTGCTGCAATAGCCGATCTGCGTGGCCGTCCAACCCGTGCGGGCACTCATTTGATCACCGGCTCCTGGCCCCGCAAGGCCGAGTTGTCCTGCCACTGCCGCCGCTGATCGATGGGCAGTGGCGTGCCGACCAGGGCTTTGTCCAGCTGGCCGCTCTGGGCAAAAAAGTCTACCGGGTTGTGGAACAGCACCTGTTCGACCTGGGCTTCACTGAAGCCGGCGGCCAGCATCGCCTGACCGGTCTTGGGTACCTTGAGCGGGTCGCTGATGCCCCAGTCGGCGGCGCTGTTGACGACCATTTTTTCTGTGCCGTACTGCTGCAGCAGGGCGACCATGCGCTGCTCCGACATCTTGGTGTTGGGGTAGATGGAATGGCCGCGCCAGCAGTCGCTGTCCAGCACCAGGGGCAGGGTCAGTTCGTTGAGGTGGTCGATGATCACCAGGTGTTCGGCGATGCCGACCTCGCGAATGACGGCGAGCGTGCGTTTGGTGCCACCGATCTTGTCGCGGTGCGGGGTGTGCACCAGCACCGGCAGATTGAATTGCTTGGCCAGCTCCAATTGGGCGGCGAGAAAGCGATCTTCTTCCGGGGTGATGTCGTCGTAGCCGATTTCACCCACCGCCACCACCCCGTCTTTCACCAGGTAGCGCGGCAGAATCTCCAGCACCTCGTTGGCCACCGACAGGTCATTGGCTTCCTTGGGGTTCAGGCCGATGGTGCAGAAGTGGTGGATGCCAAACATGCTGGCGCGAAAACGCTCCCAGCCCAACAACGTGTCGAAGTAGTCGATGAAGCTACCGACGCTGGTCCTGGCCTGGCCCTGCCAGAAGGCCGGCTCGATCACCCCGGTGATGCCGGCGGCCGCCATGTTCTGGTAGTCGTCAGTGGTGCGGCTGACCATGTGGATATGCGGGTCGAAGTACTTGAGCATGGTGAATCCTCGTCAAAAAAACAGGGGGACGGTTGGGCATCAGTTCGGCGAAGCGTCGCCCAGGCGCTCGAGCCATGGCGGCGGCAAGCGTTGTTGCTGGCCCAGGCCGGCCAGGCGCTGGCGTTGCGCCGGGCTCAGCAGGTCGAAGGCAATCACTTGGGGCAGGCCGGCGGACACCGTTCGTTCGGCGGCGAGTTGTTCGTCCAACAGGTCGAGGGCCAACTGATTGAGGGTGACGCTTTGGCGTTGCGTCAGGCCGATCAGGCGTCGCACATCGAGGCCCATGCCCAGCGCTTTCAGCACCAGTTGGTTGAAGGCCTGTTCGTTGTAGTGACGGGACGGGTAGGCGGTGTCCAGGGCGAGGGCGGCGAATACCTGGCTGTTGCTGGTGCGCCCGGCCTGGCGTGCGAGTTCCACGCACTGCCCACGGCTATCGAGCCAGTCGAGGGCTTTCAGGATGGCAATCTTTTCCTGGTCATCGCCCCACCGGAACAACTGGTGCAGCAGGGGGACTTGCCCGGCGAGGGGCTGCAGTTCCAAGGCCTGGGCCAGCAGCAATGCCCGCGCCAGTTGGACGTTGCTCCAGCCGTCGGTGTCGGGCTGCGCGCGCTCCTTGAGGTGGCGCTTGCACTGGCTGCTCAGCAGCGCCGCGGTGCTGGCGTCCGGGCGCAGGGCAAGCTGCGCCTGGGCTTGGTGCCACCACTGCCGTTCGGTTTCATCGAGAGACTGGACGAAATTCCGGCGTTGTTCGTTCAGGCAGTCGTGGCGCATGTCGAGGTGCGCCGAGGTCGGTGCAGTAACGTCCGTGTTCATGTTGGTTTGATCCAGCGCTGGAAATGAGGAAGCAGGAAAAACACCAGGACACACAGCAGGCTGCCCAATGGCTGGTCAGCCACGGCCAGCACCAGGGCATCGAACAATGGCAGGGCTGCCAGGCCAGCGCCGATAAAGGCGCGGACCTGCCGTTGCCGGGGGGTGGCCAGGTTGCGCCAGTAGTGCCAGCCCAACCAGCCAAGCCATAACAGCAACACTGGCCAAAACCAGGCGTTGCCTGCATAAATCGCCAAGGCCAGCGGGCTCAGCATCAGCAGCAGGGGGAGGCGGCTGATCAGGTGGTTGCGGTGTTCCTGGCGAGCCAGGTAAGTCAGGCCGCTGATGTAGACACCCAGTAAAATCGCGCAGAGCCAGATCGGTTCTGGTGGCATCGCCAGGCTGGCCGCTGCGGTGAGGTAGAGCGTCGAGCGGCACGCTCCCATCAGCCAGACGCTGTGGGCGTATTTCTTGTGCAGCAGGTTGTAACCGAGGATGCAGCCTACCAATAGGGTGGCGCTGCCCAGCAGCCAGTGCGGTTGTTCGATCAGCCGACTCAGGCCCAGCAGCGAGGCCGCTGCCAGCACCAGCAACAACGCAGTGGCCAGCCGTACTTGCTGGCGGCTGACCAGGCCCAGGGTAATGGGGCGGGGATTATGGTGTTGTTGGTCCCAGTCGGCGTCCAACAGGTCGTTCAGCAGCATGCCGGCCAGATACAGCAGCGACAGTGCCGCCAGCAGCAGGATCCATACCAGGGAGGACGGCGGCGTCAAGGCTCCGGCGCTGCTGGCCAGCAGGGCGGCGGCGAGCGTGTTGGTCCACACCGTGGGCAGGTTGGACACCCGGCCGAGGGTCATCCAGGTCTTGAGGTTCAACGATGCCTGGCTCATTGCGCACAGCTCTCGTTCAGGGTGAGCGCAAGGTCGACCTGGGTGGACAGCCGCTGCAATGCCTGCTCCATTCGCGCGGTATCGATCTCATGCAAATCCACCGACTCGCCGATTCGGCTGAGCATGGGGATGGAGAGTTGCCCGCCCAAATGCTGGCGGAACTCCTCCAGGCCCAGCAAAACCTGGGAGCGCCCCAGTGCATCTTTCAAGGCCAGTTCCGGCGGGTTCAGGCAGAAGCCGAGCTTGAGCAGCAGGTGCAGCACCCGTTCGGTGTCGCCATCGCTCAACAACCCCAGGGCATTGGCATAGAGTCCATCCAGAGCCATGCCCACCGCGACGGCTTCACCGTGGCGCAGTCGGTGCTGGCTGAGATTTTCCAGTTTGTGAGCGGCCCAGTGGCCGTAGTCCAATGGCCGTCCATTGCCGCGCTCGAACGGGTCTCCGGCACCGGTGATGTGCGCCAGGTGTAATTCGGCGCAGCGGCGGATCGCATAGCGGCTGGCCGCGTGGTCGAAGTGGGCGAGAGCGTCGGCCTGTTGCTCCATCCACTGGAAAAACGCCTGGTCCTTGATCAGCGCCACCTTGACCGCCTCGGCCAGCCCGGCGATCTGGTCGCGTCGGGTCAGGCTGGTCAGCAATTGAAAGTCGTTGATGACCGCAGTGGCGGGGTAGAAGGCGCCCAGCAGGTTCTTCTGCCCAAAGGCGTTGATGCCGTTTTTCACACCGATACCGGCGTCGTTCTGGGCAAGCACTGTGCTTGGGATACGAATCAGGCGAATGCCGCGGTGGAAGGTGGCGCAGGCGTAGCCCACCGCATCGAGCACCGCGCCGCCGCCGAGGGCCAACACGTAGCAATGCCGGTCCAGGCCATGTTGCAGCATGTCGCTGTACAGCTGCTGCAATACCTGTGAATCCTTGCTCGCCTCGCCGGCTGGGACCGCGATGGGGGGCGCCTGCAGATGCAGGTCGGGAAAATGGTTGGCGAAGTAGGCATTGATCTGTTCCAGCAGTTGCGGGGCGCTTTGCAGCAACTGCTCATCGGCGAAGATCAACACCGTTACCGGACCCCTGTGCCCGGCCATGAGCTGGCGGTGCAGGCAGGGATTGAGTGGATCGAACAAATGGTCGGTGAACACCACCGGGTAGTCGTAGCTGACCTTGAAGCGCCCATGCAAAGGTTGCCCGGTGTCGTGCCGGCGAACGCTCTTGAACAGGCTGTATCCGGCGATGAACACCCCGGGCAATACCATGCTGGCGAGCAGGGTCACCAACAGCGCGTTCTGTTCGACGAGAAAGCTGCCAATGGCGCTGTAGGCCAATGCGAGGCCAGCATTGGCCAGGGTGGTGACCAGGATGAACGCACGCAGCGGATAGCGTTGCATGCCGGCGGCGACGACCGAAGTTTCGGCCAATACCGGGACGCCGCGCAGGCAGATCAGCGACAGCGTGCCCAACCGGTAGGCCAGTTGCCCCGGCTGGCGCTGATGCAGGCCCAGGCGGCCGGATAACAGACGCAAATAGCCGGCCCCCAGTGCATAGCCCAACCCGGCCCCCAGGCACAACCCGATGAAAATCGTCAGATAACCTCCCAGGCTGCCAAGCATGGCCACGGCCAGCAGCGCGACCATGCTCGATGGCACCGGCAGCACCACGTCCAGTGCCAACAGGACGATCAGCAGCAACGCCAGGTAGAGCTTCTGCGAAGGCGTGGAGGGCAAATACAGGTTGAGATGGGTCAGGAAGTCCTGGATCTGTTGTTCGAACAACAAGAAGCTGGCGATCACCAGGCCTGAAAAGCACACCAATGACAGCCAGAAATATCCGGCTGGTGCTTTTTGCGAGCGCAAACGATACCCACGGCTGTGCTTCATCAAGCATCCCTCTTGTCGTTATGACTGATTCCGTGTCAGTAATTGAAAGCAACGCCAACTATGTGTTTTAGGCCAATAGACGCTCTCGCCCGAGGGGCTGTTGTTTGCGGTTGATGATGTGGTTTGAGACAAATTTGAATCTAGACGGCCCGGATGTTTTTGCAAGGCCATTTGATGGCAATCTGCTTGGGGCGCGACTTCGCGCTTCAGGGCCTTGAATACCCGCGCAACTGCGCCGGGCTGACGCCTAGGCGTTGCTTGAACAGCGTGGTCATATGCGCCTGGGAGTTGAAGCCGCAGGTGTGCGCGATGTCGGTCAGCCGGGCGGTGGAATCACGCATCAACGCCCGTGCCTTGGCGAGGCGCCGGTCGATCAGGTAACTGTGTGGGCTTTTGCCGGTCGCCTGTTTGAATGCCCGCATGAAATACCCCTCGGACAAGCCAAGCAGTGCCGCCATTTCCTTTATCCCCAGCGGACCGTCGAGACCGGCGTCGATGAACTCGTCGAGCAAGCGCATACGGCCCCCCGTGATGGAGCCGTTGGAGTGTGCCGAAAATGCCTTGTGATCCTTCACGCGCTCAGCCAAACCGAGCGCCCAGGCCTCCCAGTCGTGTTCGGCGGTGGCGCGCAGTAATGCACTGCGCATCCTCAGCGCGAGGGTGGTGGCCAGCGGGTCAATACGATTGTTGAACGCATGTTCCCCCGACAACGCCATGCCGTCGGTGCGCACCACCCGCAGGTATTCACCGCCCCTGGGGGATTCGGAGAACACGTCGCATTCGGCGGGGACAAATGCCAGGCCGTTGGGTATCGCCTCGAAGGGCTGCACTCGATCGCTGCCGATAGCGTGCAGGCCGCGCTGGCTGTCGAAGGCAAAGCCGATCGCCGACTGAGTCGCGACATAACGGGTGGCGTAGGCGCAGCCGGGCAGCAATTCGATCGCCCAGGGTCCAGCCTCGATACGACGGACCGGTTCGGGCGGAGGCGGTTGTTGGCGGTTTCGACGGTTCATGAATCGCATAGTAGTGAAGAGCGGGCCTGAAAGTCAGGTCAGTTTTCTGAAAGCCCGCCGCAGTCGGGCCGATTAGGCTGGGTAAAAACCTGGAGGCCAATCATGTATACACTGACCCGCGACGCGATCGAACAAGCTGCCCGCCATCTCTACCAAGTCATGCCTGCCACCGCCCAGTATGCCTGGCCCTTGCTGGCTGAGCGGTTGGGTTGCACGGTGTGGGTCAAGCACGAGAATCACACGCCGATCGGGGCCTTCAAGGTGCGCGGCGGCGTGACCTTCGTGCATTGGCTCAAGCGCGAGCACCCCGAGGCGAAAGGCATCGTCACGGCAACCCGCGGCAACCATGGCCAGAGTCTGGCGTTGGCGGCCACTGCATTGGGTTTGAAAGCGTTGATCGTCGTGCCGCAAGGTAACTCGGTGGAAAAGAACAATGCCATGCGCGGTTTTGGCGGCGAGGTGGTCGAGTATGGCCGCGATTTCGACGAGGCCCGTGAAGAAGCCGAGCGCCTGGCCCAAGCGCATGGCCTCTACCTGGTGCCACCGTTCCATCCCGAGTTGGTCAAGGGCGTGGCGACTTATGGGCTGGAGCTGTTCAACGCCGTGCCGGAGCTGGACACCGTCTACGTGCCGATAGGCTGTGGCTCGGGGATTTGCGGGGTCATCGCCGCGCGCGATGCCTTGGGCTTGAAAACCCAGGTGGTGGGCGTGGTCTCCACCGAGGCTACGGCGGCGAAGTTATCGTTCGAGTCTGGAACGCTCTGTGAAACCGCTTCGGCGAATACCTTTGCCGACGGCCTGGCCGTGCGTAGGCCCATCCCCGAGGCCTTTGCCATCTACGGGGCCGCAGCGGCGCGAATCGTATCGGTCAGCGACGCTGAAATTGCCGCGGCCATGGGGGTGTATTACACCGACACCCACAACCTTGCTGAGGGCGCTGGCGCCGCAGCCTTGGCGGCGCTGATGCAGGAGCGTGAAACGATGCGAGGGAAAAGGGTGGCGGTGATTCTGTCCGGTGGGAATATCGACCGCTCGGTGTATGCGAAATTGATTGACTGAGCCAGGGTTTGCCACCGTGGCCCAAGATGCAGGAGCGAATTTAGATCGATTATTTCTTACGGTTATTTATATAGCTTTGTAAGGCATATCCATGACCGGAGAATCGATGCTGTCGTGGGTGACGCATCTGCAATGAAAGCATAGGGCATGCAGTAGCAGACGACTTTGTGCGCGTCGCTCCGGTAAGCCTGCTTGAACGTTCATTCCTGCTGTTCGATCGCCATCTTGTCGGGCCCGGACCAATCCTTAGAATCCGCCCCATCAACTTCGTCCGACTCTCGAACCTACAGGGAACCACACCATGATGAACGCCATGCAGATGCAAATGCCGATGAACGCCAACATGCCGATGATGCCGATGATGGGCATGCCGATGATGATGGCGACCATGACCTGCGAAATGATGGATGACGGCATGCTGTGCAAAATGATGCCCGCTGCCGGCATGGACATGGCCATGTTCAAGAACAGCGCCGACATGATGCAGATGATGATGAACTGCGGCATGCCGATGATGATGCACTGCGGCAACATGAGCATGATGTGCATGTCCCAGGCGAGCATGGCCATGCCGATGGCGAGCATGATGATGCCAATGCCGATGATGGGCATGCCGATGCCGTCGATGAAGTGCGTGATGGAATGCACGGTGATGGCTGACTGCATGATGTGCAAAGTCATGCCGATGGCCGGCATGAACATGGACATGATGAAGAACTGCTGCGCCTTGATGATGAAGATGATGAACGACTGCAGCATGCCAATGATGATGAGCTGCAACGGCATGCCGATGATGTGCTGCACCTGCTGATTCGTCGCGACTGGCACTATCCATTGTGGCGAAGGCAAATCCCCTCGCCACAATGCGGTGTATTCAGTCCAGGCGTTCCGGGTAGGTGACCACCAGATACGCCACCGCCTCACTGTCCGCCGGGTTGCGATAGCGGTGAGGCTGGTCAGCGTAGAACAGAATCGAATCGCCCGTGGAGAGCAGGTAGCGCTCGTCGTTGACGCTGATCTCCAGCACACCTTGGGACACCACCAGGTTTTCCTGGACGCCAGGCCCGTGCCCTTCGGACTGGTCTTCGCCCAAGGGGCTCAAGCGCAACTCGTAGAATTCCGACTGGCGTGCCACATCGAACGGGAACAGGGCGCGGCTGACGAACGCGCCATTGGCGCTGACCAGGCGTTTGCTCTGGCTGGCCGACAGCACCGCCACACCTTCGAAAGCCCGGTGTTCAAGGAACGCGGCGACCGACACCTTAAGGCCCTTGGCGATTTTGCACAGCACCTTGATCGACGGCACGCTGCGTCCGGACTCGATCTGCGCCAGCATGGCCCGGCTGACTCCGCATTGGCGGGCGAGGGCGTCGAGGGACAGGTGGCGCTTGCCGCGCAGGCGTTGCAGGTTCTGCGCGACCCGTTCGCAGATCGGATCTTCATCCAGGGCTTCGAGGTTGTTCAGGTCCACTTCGGGCTCGTCGGTACTCGCCAGAAAGCGCGAGGGTTCCTGGGCGTTCACGCGTGGTACGTCCTGGTCGATTGGGACGCCTGGACCCAATGGAACGCCTGGTAACCGGCATTACGCGCGTACATTTCCCACATGGTCCGGGCCAGTTGCTGGGCCTGCTTGCGTTTGCGCATTTGGACGAAGTCGATAACGTTGTCAGTCGGTTTCATAAGGCACTTCACTGTCGTGACCAATGGGACGGGATGAGCTGAGAGTACGTGGTTCTGTTTATAACCATAAATACTGATTGTTTATTTATTAATGTCTTTGTGTTCTTAGTGGCGCGTCTGATCAAATCACATGGGCGCGATGCAGTTCCGTCAGGGCCAGCGCCTTGAGTCGGGCCAGCAACGGGTCGCGCCGGTCGCGTGGGTGGTCCAGTTGCACCGCCAGCTCTTGGCGAATACTGCTGGGGCGGTTATCCATCACCAATACCCGGTCGCTCAGATACAGCGCCTCATCGACATCGTGCGTCACCAGCAACAGGGCGATGGCGTGTCGCTCGGCCAGTTGCAGCAACAGGTCCTGCAGTTTCATGCGGGTGAAGGCGTCCACCGCACTGAAGGGCTCGTCCAGCAACAGCACCCGCGGTCGCGAATACAAGCCGCGTGCAATCGCCACCCGTTGCGCCATGCCGCCGGACAACGCCTTGGGCAAGGCGTCGGCAAAACCGCTGAGGCCCACTTCCTCGATTAACTGCGCGACCCAGGCCTTGTCGTAATCGTTGTCATCACTGAAGCCGATGTTCTGTTGCACTGTCAGCCAGGGCATCAACCGCGGTTCCTGGAACACAAAGGCCAGTTGCTCGGTATGGCTGAGCAGTTGCCCTTCAAAGTCCTTCTCCAGGCCGGCGACGATGCGCAGCAAAGTGCTTTTGCCGCAGCCACTGGGGCCCAGCAGGCTCACGGTTTCGCGGGGTTGCAGTTGCAGGTGGATGTGATTGAGCACAGTGGTGGTGGCGAAGGTCTTGCGCTCGACGTGGATCTCCAGCAGGGCTTGGCTCATGGCTCACTCCTCGGTGCCGTTAAAGGTGTCGCGCCAGGCCAGGAAGCGTTTTTCCAGACCGGCCAGCAGGCCGTCGCTGAGCTTGCCCAGCAGGGCGAGCACGATGATTGCCGCCAGCACGATGTCCGGGCGCGAGGTTTCGCGGCCATCGCTGAGCAGATAGCCCAGGCCTTTGGTCGCGGCGATCAGTTCGGCGGCCACCAGGAACATCCAGGCCAGGCTCATGCCGCTGCGCAACCCGGTGAACAGGCCGGGCAGGGCGGCCGGCAGAAGAATCCGGCGCACCAGACGGCGGCGGTTGAAACCATACATATGGCCGACCTCCACCAGTTTGCGGTCGATGTTGCGAATCGCTGCCACGCCATTGAGGTAGACGGGGAAGAACGCACCGATGGCGATCAGCACCACTTTCGAGGTTTCGTCGATGCCCAGCCACAGCAGGAGCAACGGCACCCAGGCCAGGCTGGGGATCGAGCGCAGGCCGGCGAAGGTCGGTTCCAGATAGGCTTCGGCTTCGCGGCTCAAGCCAACCCAGGCGGCGAAGACCAAGGCCAGGCCGGCGCCGATGGCAAAGCCCAGCAGTACTCGCAACAGGCTGGCGCTGATGTGTTTCCACAGCGCACCTTCGGCCAGGTCGCCGAGGGTCAGGGCGATCTCGCTGGGGGCCGGCATCTGGTAGGCGGGCAACCAACCGATACGTACGATGATCTCCAGGAACACGATGATCAGCACCGGCAGGGCCAAGCCCTTGAGGCGCAGCCGCCAGCGGTCGGAGTTGAACAGAGGCGTTTTGCCCGCTGCGGGCAGGGCCAGGCGCGGGCTGGAGAGGTCTTTGCTGTTGCTGCTCATGGCGGTTCTCCGGCAACGCCGAATCCGCGCCAGGCGCGGATTGGTTGTCACCTGGGCAAGGGGTTATTGACGGGCCACGGCCTGCTGGCGGCCGGTGTCGAGCAGTTGATCGATCACCTGGTCCACATTCACCCCGCGGCGGACCAACTCCTCGGAAACGAGGATCGGTGCGGCAGCCTTGGAGGCCAGCACATCCTTGGCACTCAATTGCGGGCTGCCCAGGTCGGTGCGTGACAATTGCAGCCGGGCAACTTCCAATGGCAGTCCGGATGCGTCGGCCAACAATTTGGCCAATTCTTGCGGATGCTCCAGCGACCACGCCCGGGCCTGTTCGTAGGCGGAGAGCACGGTGTCGATGGTCTGCGGATGCTCCTGGGCATATTTCTCCGTGACGCTGACCACGCCGTAACTGTTGAAGGCGGGGTTGCGATACAGCAGGCGCGACCCGGCCTGTACTTCGCTGGCGGCCATGTGCGGGTCGAGGCCGGCCCAGGCGTCGACGTCGCCTTTTTCCAGGGCGGCGCGACCGTCCGGGTGTTGCAGGTGCACCAACTCCACATCGTCTTTTTTCAGCCCTGCCTGTTGCAGGCTGCGCAGGGTGAACAGATAAGGGTCGGTGCCCTTGGTGGCGGCGATCTTCTTGCCCTTGAGGTCGGCGATGGTCTTGATCGGTGAATCCTTGCGCACCACCAGGGCCGTCCATTCGGCGCGGCTGTAGACATACACCGATTTGATCGGACTGCCGTTGGCCCGGCTCAGCACGGCGGCAAGGCTGGCGGACGAAGCGAAGTCGACGCCGCCGCTGTTGAGGTATTCCAGGGAGCGGTTACTGCCCTGGCTCAGCACCCAGCTGACCTTGGTCTGGGGCAGGGCCTTTTCCAGATAACCGAAGTGCTTGAGCACCAGGCTGACCGGCGAGTAATAGGCGTAATCCAGATGCACTTCGGCCGGAGGGCTTTCTGCGGCCAGGGTCATGGACGGCAGGCCCAGCGCCAGGACGCAGGCGCTGATCAGGTATCTGGCGCGGGCCAGGGAGAAGCGGACGTCGGGTTTCATGGAAAAGCTCCAGACAAGGCGGCGAGAAGGCAATGTTCTTATTTCCGAAAGATCGGACCGCGAGAGAAATCCCGCTTGAAAGGAATATTGCAGGCTCTGTGCCACAGCCCGGGAAAGGGTGGTTTACGGGCGTTGCCATGGAATAAGGGCTTCAGGGAAATGTTGCCCAGCCAACAGTCTGTTGCCGCGCTGTTGCGCCATCAACATCGGCTGCCTGTGATCATGAGCTTATGCGATAAAAGAATTTAGAATGTGAATTACAAGGACGTTATGTTCTATGAAACTCACTCAGGAAAGTCTTCATGAAGGTCTCCCGATCCCTGCGCCGTCTGCTCCTCAGCACCTTGTTCGCCGCACCTTTGGTCCAGGCCGCCGAGCCGTTGGTACTGCACGTTGGCGACCAGAACTATTACAACGTACGGGCTTCGGTGGAGGCCTCGGGCGTGCTTGAAGGCGCTGCCTACCGTGTCGACTGGAAACATTTCCAGGCTGCCGCGCCGCTGGCCGAGGCGCTGAATACCGGCGACCTGGACCTGGGTTTTCTTGGCGATTCAGGTTTTCTGTTTTTGGCGGCCAAGCAGGCGCCAGTGAAGTTGATCGGGGTTTCGCGCCAGAACCCGGACACTATCGCGTTGCTGGTGCCCAAGGACTCGCCGGTCAAGACCATCGCCGACCTCAAGGGCAAGAAAGTCGCCTATTGGCCCGGTGCCTGGAGCCAGCAACTGACCTTGCGCGCCCTGGAGCAGGCCGGCCTGCCGGAGAATCATGTCGAATTCATCAAGCTGATGCCGATCGATGCGGCTGCGGCGTTGCCCCAGGGCAGCATCGATGCCTTTCCGGTGTGGGAACCCTATATCTCGCAACAGATCCTGTTTTCCGGCGCCCGGCCAATCCTGACGGCGAAAAACCTCATGCCCGGCCTCAGCGCCATTGCCGCTTCGACGTCGGCCATCGACAGTAAGCGCGAAGCCATCGCCGATTTCCTCGGGCGCGTGAAGCAAGCCCGCGCCTGGGTCGACAACCACACGGATGCATACGCCGACCTATGGGCGCAAAAAGCCAATCTCGACCAGAACGTCTCACGCCATTGGTTGCGCCGGGCCCACATGAGCGTCGGCCCGGTGGACCAACAGGCGGCCGCCGACCTGCAAAGCACGGCGGACTTCCTGTTCAAGGTCAAGGCGCTGCCGGCTCCGCTGGCTACCGCCGGGATTATCGACACGTCCTTCAGCCAGGCCTTGAGCGAATAAACCGGGTCATTCCGGATCAGGGCACCAGTACGGCTTTTGTGCTGCTGCCATGGGCGATCAGTGCGTACTGGGCCTTGCCGTCTGCCAGGGGGATTTCAAGGATATCCGTGGGGGCGTCGATGACGCCTGCCTCGAAGTGGCGGCCAAATTCTTCAAGCATCCGGGCGCAATCGGTATTGTCGTAGAGCAGCGAGTTCACGCCGATCAAGACGCCGCCTTTGCGATAGAGCGCCAGGGCAGGGAAGTGCACCATTCCATCTGGCGGGGCGGCAATGATCGCGATGCGACCGAAGTTGGCCAATGCCGATACCGCTTCTTGCAGCCAGAAACCGGTGGTGTCGAAGATGACCTGCGCGCCTGCGGGAAACACGGCTTTGACCTGCTCCGCAAGGTTGCCGGCTGCACTGGTCACGATGCTTTTTAGCACAAGTGCGCAGGTGTTGGAGCCTGACTGGGTCAGCCCGTCAGAGCTTGCTTGGGGCGATTGTGCCGCCGCCATCGCGAGCAGGCTCGCTCCCACAGTTTTCCGGGGTGATAGTGAGATTCGAGAGACACCCTCGATCCCCTGTGGGAGCGAGCCTGCTCGCGATCGCGGCGGCTCAGGTCGTAGGATTGAATGTTGCGCCGATGACTATGCCGCTTCCGCCGCCATCGCCGCCTTAACGCTGGGGCGTGCGGCTATTCGCGCCATGAACGAGGCCAGCACCGGCCAGTCCCCGATCTGGATATTGAATGACGGCAACCAGTTCAAGACGGTGAACAGATAGCCGTCGGCCAGGCCGAAGGTGCCCATCAGGTAATCCTGTTGTTCAAGCGCCTGGCTGAGGTAGTCCAGGCGCCTGAACAGTCTTGCCCTGAAGATGGCTTTGGTCGGCTCGGCGATATCGGCGTTGAATAGAGGGGCACATCCGCTGTGGATCTCGGAACTGATGAAGTTCAACCACTCCTGCAGGCGAACCCGCTCCCAGGTGCCATTGGCTGGTGCCAGCGTGTTTGCGGGGACCAGGTCGGCCAGGTACTGGACGATGGCGGGCCCCTCGGTCAGGACATTCCCGTTATCCAGCACCAAGGCGGCCACGTAGCCCTTGGGGTTGATGTCCAGGAAATCGAGGCCGTCGGCGGTTCGCTTGGTCTTGTTGTCGACTCGAATCAATTCAAAGGGCAAGCCCAATTCGCGCAGCACGATGTGTGGGGACAATGAGCAGGTCATGGGGGCAAAGTACAGTTTCATCATTTTCTCGAGGACGGGGGACGTGCCGCCAGAATCCATGAGGGAAGGAACATTTTCAAAGGACATCTTCAGTGCTAGCGTATGACAAAATCTCATGAGCAAGACGATCCTCCATGGCCAACCAAATCCCTTCCCTCAATGGCCTGAAAGCTTTCGAATCAGCCGCCAGGTACATGAGCTTTACCAAAGCCGCGCAAGAGCTGAATGTCACTCAAACAGCCATAAGCCACCAAATTCGCCGGCTCGAAGATGAGTTGGGCGTGCGCCTGTTCTTGCGGCTCAAGGATGGCCTGGCCCTGACAAACGAAGGTCATGCCTATTTTCCTGGCGTTCGTGCGGCGTTCCAGGAGTTGCGCTATTGCACGCAGACGTTGCTGGAGAGTCGCAATAACAGCGTGTTGACGATCAGTACCCTGGTTTCATTTGCCTCCAAATGGCTGTTGCCGCGCCTGGCGTCTTTCCAGCAGGCATTCCCCACTATTGATGTGCGCGTCACGGCGTCCACCGAATGGGTGGATTTTCGTCAGGGCGGCGTCGATGCGGCCATTCGCTACGGTCATGGGGGCTGGAAGGGGATGCGGGCCGACTGGCTGATGGCCGATGAAATCTTTCCGGTGTGCAGCCCCAGGCTGCTGCAGGGGCCAACGGCTTTGAAGAACCCGGAGGATCTGGCCCAGCACACGTTGTTGCAGGTTAGCGGGGTGACCGAAGACGACTGGAGTTCATGGTTGAGTGCCGCCGGCCAACCGAAAAAACTGGCCGAAGGCAGCCGGTTGACGTTCGACCTCGCCATGATGGCCGTGCAGGCTGCCGTAGACGGACTGGGGGTCTGCATCGGACGTTCTACTTATGTCGAGGATGACCTGAAGGCAGGACGACTGGTAGCACCCTTCGATCTGCGATTGAAGTCTGATCTCGGCTTCTATTTCGTGAGCCCCCATGACATGGCCGACTCCCCGAAAGTACAGGCCTTTAGAACCTGGTTGATGGATTCCGTGGGTTTTGGTGCAGAAAAGTGATTAAAGCGTACCGTTCAGTCTCCAGCCAGCGAGCCGATATAAATTAAGAAGGTCCGGTTACTTTCAGGGTCCACCGAGGGTACGTCATGTTTAATAAGAAACTAAAAAATGAACTGGCGGCTAGGACGGCCGAATTGGCAACATACAAGGGACTGGTTGGCGCCTTGGAGCGGTCGATGGCGGTTATCGAGTTCAGCCCCGATGGCAAGGTCCTTCGGGCGAACGAGAATTTCCTGAGCACGATGGGCTACCGTGCGGATCAATTGGCGAACCTGTCCCACAGGGATTTCTGCACCCCGGCGCTGGCGGGTAGCGCCGAATACCGTGAATTCTGGAACCAATTGCGCGCTGGCCAATTCGTTTCCGGTACGTTTCAGCGCCGCAGTGCGTCAGGCCAGAATGTATGGTTGGAAGCCAGCTATAACCCGGTAATGGACGAGCAAGGCCGCGTCGTGAAGGTGGTCAAGTACGCGCTGGATGTCACTGCCAGAGTGGCCAGTGAGGCCGAAACCCGTGGCCGGCTGGCTGCACTCGATCGTGCCATGGCGGTGATCGAGTTCGACCTGGGTGGCAACATCCTGACCGCGAACGACAACTTCATGAACGTCATGAATTACACATTGGCAGAGCTCAAGGGCAAGCATCACCGGATGTTCTGCGAGCCAAGCCTGGTGGGCAGCGCGGAGTACAGTGATTTCTGGCGTCGTCTCAACGCGGGTGAGTTTTTCAGCGGTCAATTCAAGCGTCTCGGCAAAAACGGCAAGGTCGTCTGGCTGGAGGCCAGCTACAACCCGGTCTACGACGCCGAAGGCAAGTTGTGCAAGATTGTGAAGTTCGCCAGTGACATCAGCGAACGGGTGGAGAAATTCGAAGAGGACTCCCGCGGCGCTTCCCGTGCGTATCACATCTCCGCCGAAACCGAACGGGTGGCCGAACAGGGCGCCCAGGTGATCCACCAGACCGCCAAGGAGATGCGCGAGATTGCCGACAACATCGGCGCCTCCGCGCGTCTGGTTGGGCAACTGGGGGCGCGTTCGGAAGAGATCACGGCCATCGTCAACACCATTCGCGGCATTGCCGACCAGACCAACCTGCTGGCCCTCAACGCGGCCATCGAGGCTGCGCGCGCTGGCGATCAGGGAAGGGGCTTCGCGGTGGTGGCCGACGAGGTCCGGCAACTGGCCGGGCGCACCAGTCGCTCCACCTCGGAGATTGCCGAAATGATCGGCATGATCCTCTCTGAAACCCGCGACGCCGTCGCGAGCATGAACGTGACCCATGAGGGCGCCTTGCGCGGTGTCACCCTGGCGGACCAGGCCGGATCGGTCATCGTGCAGATCCGGAACGGGACCACCGATGCCCTCGATGCGGTGAGCATGTTCGCGTCCAAGCTCGACGAGTCCGAGGTGATTCCCAAGACGGCTATCGGCTGGGTGGGTTGACGTGAGCTGAGGCCTCGCCCTTGCGATCCATGCGCTTGACCAATTCAAGCAGTACCGAGCGCAGCTCTGGTGGTCGCACGGGCTTGGCCAGCACCGAGATATTCAGGCTTTGCAGTGATTGGCGGATCCGCTCGATCTCATGCCCGGTGATGACCAGCGCCGGGACCTGCCAGCCGCGCTGTTCGCGTATCGCGGCGATGCACTCGGAGCCTGAGATTCTTGTGCCCAGGTCGAAATCGGCGATGACGATGTCGCAATCACTGGCCAAGCCCTCGCCGTCGCTGTGGGCCTCGACCTCGCAGCCCCATTTTTCCAGCAGCGCCGAGGTCGCCATCAGCACGTTGGCGTCGTCTTCTACCAGGCACACCCGCAAACCGTCCAGGCGATTCTGGACGGGCACGACCTTGGGCACTGTGATACGTGGTACCGCTGGTTCCAGGCCGCTGATCGCAACCCTGGTGCCTTGTCCGACCTTGGAGCGAATGAGTATGTCGACGTCGAGCATCTGGCTGATGCGCTTGACGATGGACAACCCCAGGCCGAGACCCTCGACATCTTTGTCGCGCACATGACGCACGCGGTAGAACTCCTTGAACACTTCGGGCAAATGTTCGGCGGCAATGCCCCGTCCCTTGTCGTAGATCACCACGGCCAGGCGCTTGCCCTGGCGACGTACGCCGATCAGCACAGGTTGGCCGGGTGCGTACTTGAGGGCGTTGGACAGCAGGTTCTGGACCATCGTGGTCAGCAAGCCGGGATTGACGTTGACCCAGTGAGGACAGGCGCGCAGACGTAGTTCCACGCCGGCCCAACGGGCCGCCTCGGTGTTTTGCTTGACCACGTCTTGCAGCAATTGGCCCAGGTGTACGGTGTCGGCCTTCGGCATCAGTTGGCCGTGATCCAGGGTGTAGATATCGAGGATCGAGCGGAACAGTTGCGATACGGTGTGCAGCGAGCGGTCGATGTTGTCCACCAGCCGCAACTCTTCCAGCCCCAGCCTGGCGTCACGCAGGCAGGCGGTGAACAGGCCGATGGAGTGGATCGGTTGGCGCAGGTCATGGCTGGCCTGGGCCAGGAACCGTGACTTCTCCTGATTGGCCGAAATGGCTTCTTCGGAGGCAATGCGTGTGCGCTTGAGCAAAATGTGCGCGTAGGCTGGCACCACGATGGTGGTGACGATCAGCATCAGGAACATGTAGGGCTGTGTACGCCAGAATGGGTTCAGCCAGAAAATCAGCACCAGGGTCGACAGCGCGATAACGGTTGCCAGCGCCAGGTAGCGCGAGCCGAAGCGCATGCCATTACCCAGCGTGACCCAGAGCAGCGCTGCGTAGATCGGCAGTGCGCTTTCACCTCCCAGCACCATGGCGAACGCGATGCCCGTGTAGTCATGCAGCATCGAGAAAAGGCGTCGCCAGAAGAAGTGTCCTGGCCAGCGCTTGATGATCATGCGCAGGAATACCGAGGCGACGATAAACGTCACGATGTAGACGATGATGGGCACGTAGCTTGTGGCACCACCGGGATGGATACTGGCCAATACGGCGATATACAGCAGCGCACAGGCGCTGACGATCAGGCGCAACGTGGCCTGGTCGAGTTCACTGTTCTTTTCCACTGGCTTTCGAACCTCATGAGCGTCTGATGCCTTGAGCAAGCGTAGCGGCTAGCCCATCCGTGCTATTCAGAATTGTTGCCCGAGCCGGGATACTCCAGGGGGTATTACCACTCAGGACGTCGGGAGAGTACATGAACGGAGTCGTTCGTTTTTTCAGTGTGATCAGTGCCACGATGCTCTGCGCTTCGGTGGCCCATGGGGGGAGCCAGGCGTGCACGATGGAAGGCGAGATGACCGTCATGGGGCAACACATCGAGGCGAAGGACTGCGTGCAGGCGAGCGATAAGCAGCCGGTGGCCAAGTTCCGCTCCAGCTGTGAATCCTTCGCCAACATGCCGGTCGCGCTTGGCGGCGAGGCGGGCAAGATCACCTACTCGCAAACCTGCCCGGAGAATCCCCAGGGCATTTGCTCGAATGTGAACGGGCAGGGCGTGGACTTCTATTACTACAAGCGTACCGCTGAACTGCTGGACAGTACTCGCAAGGGTTGTGCTTTGAGCGGGGGGACCTGGAAGGGGTGAGCGATGAGGGTTGGGGGCAGGCTTGATGCTGCCCCCAACGGGCAATGCCATTGCGTTAGTAGACCCTGTAGTACTTCACGACGTCATCGACGAAATAGATGGTCAATACCGAACCCTGGGTCTGGCTTTGGCCCGTTTTCGTGCCGGTCACGCTGCTCACGTCGTTGGCCACGGTTTGTGCCTTGGACAGTTGTGCCGAGGTGTCGTACATCTTCTGGCGCGTCTCGGTCGACACGTACTTATTGGCCAGCTTCATGTATTTATCCAGACCCTCATCACTCTTTTCATAGGTCCAGTTCGACTCGTTGCTGGTACTGGTCGAATTGAGTTCTTCATTGGTCGGCGCGCCGAACATCTGTGTGATCTGGCCTTTTGTCGTCTTGCCCGGAATGATCGTTTGCTTGAGGTAAGCGACGTCGTATTTCTTGGCGCCCTGATTCAAGGAGCTCATCAAGTTACCCAAGTCACCGGTGTTTGCACAACCGTTGAGTACGCCCGCCAGCACGCACAGCGCCAATCCATTTTTAAGTGTTTTTCCATATTCGAAGGACATGATGACTTACCTTGAGTTAATGTCAGGACCATTCCATTTCAACCGGGTGACGGTGAAGTTGACCCAGCATTGCGCCGCCTACCGATTTATTTGAGTAATAGGCTTCGCACGCCAAAACGTTTCAATAGGCACAGTGATACTGCACGGCGTATGGCGCGTTGGCTTTTATGTCTGGCTGTTCGAACAGCCTTTTTATGGAGCGTCCACAGCTTAGGGGGGAGTACTGGGGCGAAGCTATAGTACAAGTGTGCTATGGCCTTGGAGGCGGGCAAAGAGGATAACGCTCAATTAATATTGCGGCGGCATATATTTAATTGTCTTGTTTTTCCGACCATCCGCCATTACTGGGGAAATTGGAAAATTGCGCCGCGGCCGCCGCGCGCGTGGGGACACCCAGGGATTTGAGCAGGCTTGAGACATGGATGCGCACCGTGAAGGGGGAAATGCCCAAGTCCCGCGCGATCTCCTTGTTGGTCTTGCCGGCGGCGATCAAGCCAAGCACTTGCCGTTGGCGCGTGGTCAGTTGGGAAAGTGCATCGTCCAGGATCGAGTTTTCGGCCTGGTACTTCACCACCACTTCGCCTTCGCGTATTGCCATGATGGCGTCGGCAATACCGGCGGGGTCGATATTCTTGCCGATGAAACCATCGGCACCCAGGGCCATCACCTGGGAAATAACCTCGATGTCATCCACCATTGAAACCACGATGATCGAGGTGCGTTTGAATTCACTGCGCAGTTGGCCTATGACTTGCAAAGATTTGATCCCAGGGAAACGTAAGTCGAGTATCAGGGAGTCCACTTCCACCCCGGAGCGTGCCAGCGCCAATACTTCGTCCAGATTGCCAGCTTGTTCTATGGTTGCAGTTGGCAGAAGTCGTTCAATGGTCCTGAGCATTCCTTCGCGAAACAAAGGATGGTCATCTGCAACAATTACTCTGCACGTCATGCTTCAGATCCTTCTGATCTTCAAGTCCGCGAATCGTAACCTAAACTACCCCCTCGGGTTTCAAGTTTGATACAACCTTTCATGTTGGAATAATCCTGTGACCATGACGGAAAAGAATAGCGAGCTTGATCAGGCTACGTTGAGATTGACGGTCGGGGCCTGTGCTTCACTCTACGTCATAGTGGTGGCCTGTCTGGCCAGTGACTTCGATACCTACGTACCGATCCTCTGGTACATGACGTTTTTCTTCGGCGTCGCGGTCCCGCTGCGCATGGCGGTCAAGCACTGGCCCGGGCACTTCTTCCTGCGTCGGCTTTTTGCCATGACGCTGGATTATGCAAGCCTCGCCTTCGCCTTGATCGTGGGTGGAGAGGGCACGCTGCCGGTGTACGCGGCAGTGCTCTGGGTCACGTTGGGCAATGGCATGCGTTTCGGCTCGCGCTACCTGGCGCTGGCAACCGCTATCGCGCTGTCGACCTTGGGGGTGATTTTCCTGCTCACGCCGTTCTGGCGTGGCCAGCCCTACCTGTTCCTGACGTTGATCGTCACCACCATCGTGGTGCCTGCCTACGCGCATATCCTGCTGACCCGTACCCGCATCGCTTCGGAAGAGGCGATTGCCGCGAACCAGGAGAAATCCCGCTTCCTGGCCCAGGCCAGCCATGACTTGCGCCAGCCGATCCACTCGATCGGCTTGTTCACCGCCTGCCTGCGCGATGCCCGGCTGGGCCAGGAAGAGCTGCGACTGGTGGACAACATCGACCGTTCGCTGCATATCGTGTCGCAGCTGTTTCGTTCGATCCTGGACATCTACACCCTCGATAACGGGCAGCTTGAACCCCAGGCCGAACCCGTGCACCTGGGCGCGTTGCTCCAGGATGTGGTCAAGCAGAACACCGAAGCAGCACGCTGGGCTGGTGTCGAGTTGCGCCTGCGGCCTTGTCGGCATTGGGTCAACGTCAACGCTGGCCTGTTGGCGACCATGGTGCAGAACCTGGTCTCCAACACGCTCAAATATGCCCCCGGCCAACCGGTGTTGATCGGCGTGCGTCCGAAAGGCAGCGGCCTGGCCATCGTCATTTATGACAAGGGCCGAGGCATTGCCGCCGAACACCTGCCCGAAGTGTTCAAGGAGTTTTATCGGGTACGCCACGTCCGTGACAAGGATGTCGAGGGGCTGGGGCTGGGGTTGTCCATCGTCAAGCGAATCAGCCTCTTGATCAATCTGGACATCCAGCTGGACTCCCGGCTCGGCCAGGGCACGCGCGCCATGATCCAAGGACTGGAAAGGGTCGCGCCGAGGGCGGCGGTGGACCGGCCGGCGCCCACGCAAAGCCGTTTGCAAGGCTTGCGGGTGTGTCTGGTGGAGGATGACGCCAACGTGCTGATGGCGACGTCCGCGCTGTTGGAGAAATGGGGATGCGAAGTGGAAACCCACAGCGACGGGGTCGGTGTGACCAGTGACTGCGACATCATCATTGCCGACTTCGACCTGGGTACGAAGGTTTCGGGTTCCGAGTGTATTGCCGCGATTCGTGAACAACGGGGCTGGGAAGTCCCCGCCATGATCATGACCGGCCATGAAATCGAGAGAATTCGCCACGCGCTGCACCACATGAACATTTCGATCCTGGCCAAGCCCGTGCGCCCCCCGGAGTTGCGGGCGACCTTGCTCGAGCTGACCAAGACTTTCGCCAGCGTCAGGGCATGACCCCACCAAGCCATGCCAAGCACTCACCAGCCGGGTTTTCCACCATTCCATTTTATGAAACGGTGGATTGCAGTTTGTGCGTATTCCTGCGCGGTCGCTTTGGGCAGAAGATGACTCCAGCCAATTGCACACCTGTGCAGACGATGGCGGAGAATCCCTAACCGTAGCGCACTGGCGCAGGCGTTCATGCTGCGAAGCGCGAGGAGTAGCTGATGGACGAAGCCTTGCAAGCAAAAAACTCGCCCTGGCATGAAGGAGAGCTGGCGTTGCAGCGCTCCGTCGGAGCAGTCGACATGATGGCCAGTGTCGGTCAGCGGCAACTGGCGCGCACCTGGATGCCGGACCAGCATCGCGAGTTCTACGCCCAACTGCCTTTCGTAGTGCTGGGGGCAGTGGACCAGCAAGGCGACGTGTGGGCGACCTTGCGCGCAGGGCAACCGGGCTTCATGAACTCGCCCGATCCGCAGACTCTTCACATCAACCTCGAGCCAGAACCGAACGACCCGGCCCAGGAGGGCATGGGCGAAGGGGATGCCATCGGCATGCTGGGCATCGAATTGCACACCCGCCGCCGCAACCGCATGAACGGTGTCGTGCGTCGTCAGCTCGAGCCAGGGCTCGAAATTTCAGTGAGCCAGGCGTATGGCAACTGCCCTCGCTACATCAACCTGCGCCAATACCATTTTGTCGACGCACAGGCCGTCGCGCCGGTTCAATTGTCTGTGTCAGACCCGCAAGTCCGGCGCCTGGTGACGGCAGCCGATTCGTTCTATATCGCCACCTACGTGGTGCGCGATGGCGAGCGGCAGGTCGATGCTTCTCACCGGGGCGGCAAGCCGGGGTTTGTGCGCATGGATGAGGACGGCTCGCTGACCATCCCGGACTTCTCCGGCAACCTGTTCTTCAACACGTTGGGCAACATTCTGCTCAATCCACGGGCCGGGTTGGTGTTCGTCGATTTCCGGACGGGCGACCTGTTGCAAATGAGTGGCTCGGCGCAAGTCCTGTTGGATGACCCCGAGATCAGCGCGTTCCAGGGCGCCGAGCGGCTGTTGCGCTTCACGCCGCAACGCATCGTTTATCGCCCGGCGGCAATCGCACTGCGCTGGAAGGATCAGGACGAGGGCGAGTCGCCCAATTCAATGATGACCGGCAGCTGGGAGCAGGCCGCCGAGCGCTTGCAGGCCGAGGCGCTGCGTAGCCGCTGGCGCGCGTTGCGGGTTGCACGGGTGGTCGATGAAAGCCCCGGCATTCGCTCGTTCTACCTGCAGGCGAGCGATGGCCTGGGTTTGCCCCGGTTCGAAGCCGGGCAACATTTGCCGGTGCGGATCTTGCTGGAGGGACAGACCACGCCAGCGATCCGGACCTATAGCGTATCCAGTGCGCCGTCGGATGATTTCTTGCGTATCAGCGTCAAGCGCGATGGCTCGGTATCGTCCCACCTGCATGAGCGGGTGCAAGCGCTGCACGAGATCGAAGCGCGGGCGCCCCAGGGCCATTTCACCGTCCAGGCCACCGAGCGGCGTCCGTTGGTATTGCTGGCAGCGGGGGTGGGCATCACGCCGCTGTTGTCGATGTTGCGCGAGGTGGTTTACCAAGGGCTGCGCATCAGTCGCATGCGCCCGGTCTGGCTGGTGCAAAGCGCCCGTACGGTGGCCGACCTGGCTTTTCGCGACGAAATCGACGAGCTGGCCGCCCGCGCCGGCGACAAGCTGCAGGTTTTGCGCATGGTCAGCCAGCCGCCCACTGAGGCCGGCGGCGCCGATGGCTACGACCTGGCCGGCAGGATCGATGTGGAACTGCTCAAGAAGCTGCTGCCGCTCAACGACTACGACTTCTATCTGTGCGGGCCGGGCAGCTTTACCCAGGCGCTGTACGACGGGCTGCGCAAACTGCGCATTCCTGACGATCGCATTCACGCGGAAACCTTCGGTCCCTCCACGCTTGTACGGGATATCGAAGTCACTGTCCCGGCGCCACAGCAGGTGCCGGCCGCGAGTGAAGCGGTGAAGGTCTTGTTCGCCAGCTCCGGCAAGGAAGCGCGTTGGGAACCCGGCAGTGGGACGTTGCTCGAACTGGCCGAGGCGCGTGGCCTGAACCCGGAATTCAGTTGCCGGGGCGGCTCCTGTGGCACCTGCAAAACCCGCTTGAGCCGCGGCCAGGTGCATTACTTGAGCATGCCGGCCGAACCGGTTGGCGAAGGTGAAGTGCTGATCTGTTGCGCGGTGCCGGCCCAAGGGAGCGAGCCGTTGGTGCTTGAGGCCTAGTGGCCTGTGTGGCTAATTCGTGCACTCAACTTCGGCGCCACTCGAATTTGAGTACTCGAATTAACCGTACAGGCCACTAGTCTGGCGAGCCGACTGTTTCACCGGGTGAAATGCTGGATTGTAAAAGCTGGTTATTCCGCTCTGCGGCACGGGAGCAGAGGATAGCGCCATCGACGCGATCACCGCTTCGAGCCAAAAACAACACGGAGTACGTCATGTCTGAGAAAGCGATCAAACTTTATCGCCATCCGTTGTCGGGTCACGCCCATCGTGTCGAGCTGATGCTCTCGCTGCTGGGCCTGCCGACCGAGCTGATATTCGTGGACTTGATGAAAGGCGAGCACAAGACCCCGGAGTTCCTCGCCATCAACAGTTTTGGCCAGGTGCCGGTGATCGATGACAACGGCACCGTCCTGGCCGACTCGAACGCGATCCTGGTCTACCTCGCGACCAAGTACGGCAAGGGGCAATGGCTGCCCGCCGATCCGCTGGCCCAGGCCCGGGTGCAGCGCTGGCTTTCGGTGGCGGCGGGGCAGATCAACCAGGGGCCGGCCAACGCCCGCCTGATTACTGTGTTTGGCGCCGGTTATGACGCCGAGGACGCGATCAAGCGTTCCCACGCCCTGTTGCAAGTGATGGAGCGGGAGTTGGGACAAAGCCGGTTCCTGGCCGGTGAGCAAGCGACCATCGCCGACGTTGCCGCGTATACCTACGTGTCCCACGCGCCGGAGGGCAATGTCGCGTTGACCGAATACCCGAACGTCCGCGCCTGGCTGGGCAGCATCGAAGCCTTGCCGAATTTCGTCGGCATGCAGCGTACCGCCAAGGGCTTGCAGCAAGCCTGATTCAAGGCAAGGGGGCTTGCCGGGCGTCATCTTCCGGCAAGCCCCCTTGCGTTACCCGACAACGACATTCAATTCACCTACCCTCAATCAAGGCTGGATCGCCCATGGATCGCTTCCAGGAAATGCAGGTTTTCATGGCGGTTGCCGAGGAGGAGGGGTTCGCCGCCGCCGCCCGTCGACTGCGCATTTCGCCTCCGAGCGTGACGCGCGCCATTGCGGCGATGGAGGAGCGGATCGGCACCCAGCTGTTATCGCGCACCACCCGCAATGTGCACCTGACCGAAGCGGGGCAACGCTACCTGGAAGATTGTCGGCGGATCCTCAGTGAACTCGATGAAGCCGAGGAGGCCGCTGCCGGCAGCTACTCGATCCCCTGCGGGTATTTGACGGTCACCGCTCCGGTGCTGTTTGGCGAGTTGTACATCGCGCCCTTGCTGACGGATTACCTGGATCAGTTCCCATCGGTGCACCTCAACGCCTTGTTGGTCGATCGCGTGGTGAATATCGCCGACGAAGGCGTTGACGTGGCGATACGCATCGGCCATTTGCAGGAAAACAACCAGCACGCCATCAAGGTAGGAGAAGTGCGCCAGGTGATTTGTGGTGCCCCGGCTTACTTTCAGCGACACGGACGACCAACGCACCCAGGTGAGTTGAGCAAGGCCAATATCGTGATGTCTTCGGCCAGTCATCTGCTGAGCCACTGGCAGTTCATGGACGAGGCCAACTCGCTGAGCTTGCGCTTCGATCCGCGCCTGGTGGTGACTGCGAATCAGGCGGCGATCAATATCGCCTGCCAGGGCTGGGGCGTTACCCGAGTGTTGTCCTATCAGGTGGCCCGACAGGTCGCCGATGGTGAACTGGAAGTAGTGCTCAAGGCGTTCGAGCCGCCGGCGTTGCCGATTCACGTGGTGTATCAGAAGAGCAATCGAGTGCCGGCCAAGGTGCGCACGTTCGTGGACTTTCTGAGCGATCGATTGGGCGGCGACGTGACGCTCAAGCCTGTCGAAAGAGGCCTCGCCTGATGGCGCGTCACCACGAAATGCTGATGTTCCACGCACTGTCGCAATGCCCCAGCCTCGCCTCGGCAGCCCTGCGCCTCAACGTATCCGGACCGACCGTGATGCGCGCCGTAGCTCGGCTGGAGGCGCGACTGGGTGTGCAGTTACTGTCGCGAAGTACCCGCGGGGTGGTGCTGACAGAGGCCGGGGTCGGCTTCATGGCCGATTGTTCACGTATCCTCGAGGCCATCGATGAGGCCGAGGCATCTGCCAAGGGCTGGCATGTCCAGGCGCAGGGCAACCTGACGGTCCTGCTGCCCCTGCTGTTCAGCCGCTATGTCATGGCCCCGGTGTTGGCGGGCTATATGGACCAGTACCCTGAGATCAAGGTATTTGCCCACTACCACGATCGTTTTCCGAACATGCATGAGGAAGGGCTGGATGTGGCAGTGCTGGTGGGGCATCTCCCCAGTTGCTCATTGATCGCACGACCTGTCGGCAGCGTTCGCTCGCTTGTCTGTGCCAGCCCTGGCTATCTGGCGCTGCATGGTGAACCGGTTGTCCCGCAGGATCTGCACCATCATCGACTGATCGCCACGCAGGCCAACCAGGACTGGGTCCAGTGGCCCTTCCAGCACCAGGGCGAGGCCAACTGCCTCAAGGCACGCACACGACTCGACTGCGCCACACTACAGGCGGCCATCGACGCCGCGGCTCATGGTGCCGGGTTGACGCGCTGCTTGAGCTATCCGTTGTACGACTATCTGAGCAGCGGACGCTTGCGCAGGGTCCTGCAACCCTATGAACCGCCCTCTATACCGGTTCATGTGGTCTACCGGGAAAGACGCAAGGCGCCGATGCGTGTGCGCAGTTTCGTGGATTACATCGTCGAGCACCTGCGCGAGCACCCAGCCCTGCGCGCTGACGCTTCTTGAGTGTCAGTGGATCCCTCGGCGCACTCGTCCCGGGGCCTCACCGTAGATTTCCTTGAATTTCTTGCTGAACGCGGCCTGGGATTGGTAGCCAACCTGTACGGCGATATCGCTCAAGCCCAGGTGTGAATGGCTGAGCAGGCTGAAGGCCAACTCCATTCGCACTTGCGTCAACAGCACCCACGGCGAGACGCCGGCCACCTTGACGAACGCGCGCATGAAGCTGGCCCGGGACATGCTCGCGATGTCCGCCAGGCCTTGAATGGTCCACTCGTACGCAGGGTCCGCCAGCATCGCTTGCCAGGCCCGGCCCAGACGTTTATCGCCCAGCAGGGCCAGCGAGCCGCTGTCCTGCCCGTGGCTGGCCAGGTGCGCACGCAGAATCAGGGTGAACAGGGCCTGGGACAGGGCATCGAGCAAGAAGCGCGCGCCAGGCTTGTTTCCATCCGCTTCGCCGCGAAGGATCTCCACCAACGCCGGCAACGGCCCGTTGGCCGGTAATGCGCCGCTGGGAATCACTAGGTATTCGGGCAAGGCGCCGAACAGCAACGAAGCCCGGTTGAAGTGAAAACCACCGCAAAGCATATCCAGCTCCGCGCTGGCACCGCCAATGCGATGAATCGGCAAGGTGCCCCCGGTCACCACCCGAGGCGAGGTCGGCGTCACCGTTTTTCCCGGGCTGTGCATGACGTGTGGGGCGCCGCGCGGCAACAACAGGATGTCACCAGCGCGCATGGGCAAACGCTGCCCGTCGGCAAACTCGACGCGACATTCGCCGGCCAGCACGATGTGATAGGGCGCCGTGCCCAGGGCTTGTTGCTCGTGATCCAGGGCCCAGTCGCCCTGGAATTGACAGCGCAGGTCGAGGCTGCCGCGAACGTTGGCCAGGCTGATGAGTTTATCGATCGCATTCATTTGAGTGTTTCGCCAAAAAAACTGAGCGCATTGAGCAAACCCGAGTGACGCCAGGGTGGAAAACTGAGGGCGTCAAAACAGTACACCCAACCCACTCAGGAGTTAATGCCATGTTCAATAACTGGTCCGAATTGTTGCCCACCATCCAGAAAGCCTTTGGCGCACTGGGGCGCAGCAACCCGAAAATGGTCAAGGCCTATATGGCCCTAGGAGAAGCCGCCAGCGAAAACAATGTGCTCGATGCCAAGACCCGCGAGCTGATCTCGATCGCCATCGCCGTGACCACCCGCTGCGACGGCTGTATCGCCGCCCACACGGATGCGGCGATCAAGGCGGGGGCGAGCCGTGAGGAAGTCGCAGCGGCCCTGGCAACGGCGATCTCGTTGAACGCGGGTGCTGCCTACATCTACTCGCTGCGGTCGCTTGAAGCCTATGACACGCTGAAAAAGCCGGCGTGATTTGCACCCGATCCCCAGCCCTGGAGCCTGAACGGTACCAGGGCTTTTTTTGTGCTGTCCGCTGCGATTGTTTCAGGTGGCGCAATTGAGTCATGAGAATCCTGGGCATTCTCTAAAAATGGTTTGCCAGTGAAACTGATCCTGTCAGTGATTGACCGCCTCAGGTCGTCGCAGCGCTCTGCACACAGCAGGAGATTCCCATGAACGACGCTACTTGCACCGACAGCCTTTGGCCGGATACCTGCGTCACGATGTACCCAGAGCACGAAAGCGGATTCCTGTTGCCCCAATTGATGGGCGCCTTGGCAAGCGAGTCCGCCGGTCCCGTTTCCAATGGCCTGTGCCGGCGCCGCTCGAACGGCACCGTGCTGGCGAAGGCGGGCGCCTTTGTGATGCGGGTGCTGATTCATCGCGCGTCATGGCGGATGTAGATGCATCGTGTACGCCTATACAATGCCTGGAAATGCTCCAGGTGGTGGTCCCGATGTTGCTACGTCACTTGCGGTATCTGCTGGCGGTCGCTGACCACGGTGGCTTCACGCGCGCCGCCGAGGTGCTGCACGTCTCGCAGCCGACCCTGTCGCAACAGATTCGGCAACTGGAGGAAACCCTCGGTGTGAGTCTGTTCGACCGCACGTCTCGCACGGTCCGGCCGACGGATGCGGGCGCGGCCTATATCGAATGTGCCCGTCGGGTGCTGGTGGAACTGGCGGCCGGAAAGCGGGCGCTGCACGACGTCAAGGACCTCTCCCGCGGCACTTTGCGGCTGGCCATGACCCCGACGTTCATGGCCTACCTGGTCGGGCCGCTGGTGCGTGACTACAGCGCGCGATACCCGAATATCCATCTGCAGATCTTCGAGCTGTCGATGGTCGACATCGAGGCGGGGCTGGCCAATGACACCTTGGACATCGCCATCGCCTTCGATCAGGCCAGGCATGCCGATATCGAATCGATCCCGGCGTTCAGCGAAAACCTGGGGCTGATGGTGGGGCGCAATCACCCGTTATACGACTGCCAGGTCGCACTGACGGCTGAGCAGGTCGGGCAACTGGAATTTGCTTTGTTGACCCCCGGCTTTGCGACCCGTACGTGCATCGACGAATACTTCGCCCAGGCCCGGATCACGCCCAAAGTGAGCATCGAGGTCAACTCGGTCAACACACTGCTGGAAGTGATCAGGCATTCGGCCGTTGCCACCATTCTTCCGGAGCCCATCGCCACCCAGGAGCGCGCACTGCGCAAGCTGGCGTTGCTGGACGCGGCCCCTCGGCGTGGGGCCGCGCTGTTGCGGCGCAAGAACAACTATCACAGCGCGGCATCCATGGCCTTCATGGACATCATGCTGCAGTCGCCGTGCGGGCCGGCACGGCACACGCCTGAGGATTTGCAGCCAGGGGCCTGAAGCTGCGATTGTCGGCGTCCAGGGCATCGATGGATCCGGTCTCGATGTCGTAGACCCAGCCGTGCAGGTTCAGCAGGCCTTTCTCCTGGGCCAGCCGCACGCTCGGGTGGGTCTGGATGTTCGCCAATTGGGCGATAACGTTTTCACGCACCATCGAACTGACTTTCGCCGCATCATCGACGTGAGGTCGTGAGCCGTTGATGACCCTGGCCGACTCGGCGTGTTGCAGCCAACCGCTTACCGCTGGCAGATGATCCATGCAGGCGCATTTGGCGACGGCCGTCATCGCGCCGCAATCGGAATGACCACAGATTACGATGTCCTTCACGCCCAGTACCGCGACGGCATATTCCACCGTGGCTGAAACACCGCCCGGGTGTGGGCTGTAGGACGGCACGATATTACCGGCATTGCGGATCACGAACAGTTCGCCGGGTTCCTGCTGGGTCAGCAGCTCAGGCACCACGCGGCTGTCGGAGCAAGTGATGAACAAGGTGCCTGGGTGTTGTGTGGTGGCCAGGTGTTTGAACAGATCGGTCCGTTGTGGGAAGACCTCTTCCTGGAACTTCAGGAAACCTTCGATGAGCGCTTTCATGATGTTCGCCTTGTAATGAAATTGGAGATGAATAAAGCGACTGGCTGCGGGGAGCAGCCAGTAGCAAGATCGTTGAGTGGTTTGGCCGCAGCCTACAGGCCAATGACCGGTCAGAACGGACGCAGCGGCAGGAACTTGCCGTCCAGTGTGATCACCGCACGGGAGCCACCTTCCGGGTCCTCGACTTTCTTGATATCGAGCTTGAAGTTGATCGCGCTGATGATGCCGTCGCCGAACTGCTCATGGACCAACGCCTTGAGGGTGGTGCCGTAGATCTGGATCATTTCGTAGAAGCGATAGATCGTTGGATCGGTTGGCACACCGGCAAGGCTGCCGCGCAGGGGAATGATTTGCAGACGGGCTACCGAGTCAGCGGTCAGGTCAAGTTTCTCGCCAATCACCTTGGCCGCATGTTCCGGCAACGGATGCTGGCCGAGCAGGGCGGCGGTGACGTAGGCGAGGCTCAGGCCGGTTTCGTCGGCCAGGTCCTGCCAGGACAGGTTCTTGCGCGCCTTGGCATCCAGCACTTCGGTGGTCAGGGCCAGGCTGGTGTCGTTGTAGGCGTGGGACTGTTGCATGGCGTAGCTCCTATCGGTTTGGGGCGGGTTGATGTCGCTTGGGTGAAGCCATCATCTGCCGCTTGAGCTATAGCGTCCAAGACCGATATGCAATGCAATGTATTGGTGTTGCCTATGGATTGGGGCCGTCCCATGCTGGGAGAACTAACCCTTCATGCCGTTGTTCCTAATTGAATGCCAGGTAACGTGCGGATCGCTTCGATGGAAATGCCCGTTTGAAAACAAGGTCAGCAAAGCAGTGTTGAGTCTTGCCGCGAATGTGTGTGGACTGAAGCGGACACACCCTGCAAGCCAGGTTTCAGGAAGCGCCGAATAAGGTTTGCGTTACGTCTTGGCCGGCGAGTCGACCAGCCGGCAAGTCCCCAGGCAATAAAACACACCTCCGGCAACAATGAACAGGGCGAGCATGTAGAAGATGTAGTGGGGCGGCTGCGTTGCCAATACGACGCCACACAGCACCGGTCCGGAGGCTGCACCGAGGTTGCCAAGATTCTGCGCGGCGTAGTACATGCCGCGCAGGTGGTCGGGCGCGATGTTGTCGATGAACATGTATTCAGCGGGGAAGACGATGATCTCTCCGACCGTGAACACCGCCATGGCGAGCACCCAGAACACCAGGGTGTCGGCCAGGGCGAAGCCGGCCAGCCCGACGACGAACAGACTCAGCCCCGCCGCCAGCCACAGGTTCAGATGATGATGGGAAATCCTGCGACCAATGGGGTATTGCAGGCTGATCACCATCAGCGCGTTGGTTGTCACAATGGCACTGATGATGCTGTAGGTGAACTGGGCTGTTGTCGTGACCACCAGGTACTGTGAGAGATAGGCCGTGAACTGGCCGAAGACCACCGCGCTGAGCAGGCCGCCAAGGGTGAAGCACACCAAGCGGTAATCCCGCAGCAGGAGCTTGCCTACGGCCAGAAAAGGCACGGGTTTGTGACTCGTATCGACGACCGCCAGGTCTCTGTCGCCCCAGACGAAATAGACCAGGCAGAACCCGGCACCGAGCATGCCGGACAACAGGAATGGCAAGCTGATGTCCAGCTTGGCCACCCCCGCGCCAAGAAACGGCCCAACGGCGTAGCCGATGTTGGTCAGCGTGTATTTGATCGAGAACGCTTCGCTGCGATCGGCGACTGCAAGCAAGCTGCCAAACCCGGCCTTGACCGCGATATCGATGACGGCATAAGCCAGGTTGATCAGCACCAGGCAGCCGTAGAACGACCAGAGATCGCGGGCCAGGAACGTTCCGAGAAACGCCGCCGTGAACAGTCCGCTGAACCCCAGGATGAGCCGATGGCTGGACATATTGTCCACCAGGAAGCCGCCGTAGAGGCTCAACAGGGACCCGATGATCAATGTGCTGCCGATCACCAGGCCGATGTCGGCCACGTTCAATCCAAAGCTGTCCGACAGGTAAATGACCAGGTAGGGCAATGTGATTGCCCGGGCCAGCGTCAGGATGAGTGACGCTGAAAGCAGCAAATTGACTGACGTGGGATAGCGTTTAAGGGTAGCGAGCATCCTTGCCTCATACGACTGCGGGTGTTTATAGGGGATAGCGTCGTCTTGCGGACGAAAACGTAGCGGCCAAGCTTACTGAGGAATTCAGTTCTGATTTATGATGATTTTTCTTGTATTGAGTGAATTCAGTTCATGAATAAAGGATGGTCATGTTTTCCTCGGAGCGATTGAAGGGGATCGATGTATTTGTCTGTGTCGCCGAATCCGGCAGCTTCAAGGCCGCCGCCGAGCGGATGAGTCTTACCGGTTCTGCTGTCAGCAAAAGCGTTGCGCGCCTGGAGAGCCGGCTCGGGGTTCGCCTGTTCGACCGTACGACTCGGCAGGTTTCGCTGACCGATGCGGGGATCGCCTTCCTTCGCACCTGCACAGGCGTGCTTGCAGACCTGGAAGAGGCTGAATTGTCTCTGCACGCCGAAAACGCCGAGCCACGTGGCAGGGTTCGGCTCGACCTTCCCGGGGCCTTCGGCCGCTCCCAGGTGCTGCCTATCGTCTTGCGATGCTTGCAGGATTACCCGCAACTGGTGCCACACATTTCGTTCTCCGACGGCTTCATCGACCCTGTGCACGAAGGGCTGGATATCCTGATCCGTTTGGGCGGCGCGGATATTTGGCCAGAAACGTGGGGGCATCGTTACCTGGGTCGCGAATGGCATATTTTCTGCGCATCGCCGGCCTATCTGGCCGGGCATGGCACGCCCCTGGTCGATTTCGATCTGGAGCAGCATCAGTGCATCGCCTACGGTTGGCCGGACGGAAACGTCAGCCCTTGGAATTTTGCCGGGCGTCACCGGGGCGAAACGGTCAGGAAACAGGTAGCGCCAACGCTGGTGATGGGCGATGGCGAGGGCCTGGTGGTTGCGGTACTGGCCGGTTGCGGTATTGCGCAATTACCCTCGTGGTTGGTCCAGCGGCAACTGGACGAAGGGACATTGGTTCAAGTGCTGCCTCAGTTGGCAACTGATGGGATGGCGATCAATCTTGCCTGGCAGAAAAGCCGTGAGAAGCTTCCCAAGGTCGCTGCTTTATTGGAGGTGCTGACGGCCAGCCTGGCTCAGACGGTTGGGGGGGCAGGGGTAACGAACTCCGGCTATCAAGACTCACGCTCAGACGCTTGACGCCTGGCCTGCCGGGCTTCGGCACCGACGACCAGCCAGATGCCGATGGCGGATAGCGCCATGCCCGACGCCATCTGCCATGAAAGCGGTTCGTTGAACATGGCCCAGGCCCAGAGCATCGTAACGGGCGGGCTGAGGTACAGGACGCTGGCGACGCGGGTGGCCGTCGCGCGACGCAGGCACAGCCAATAGAGCCCATAACCGCCCATCGTCGAAAGACCCGCGGTCCACACTACGCTCAGTGCAAAGCCTGTGCTGGGCAGCGGGGCGAGGCTGCCATGGACGCCCTCGACCAAGGCGAAGACAAGGCCCGACACGCAACATTGCAACCACAGGTTGGACAGCAGGCCCAGTGATTGTTCGGCGGTCAGATTTTTCTGCCACAGGGTCGCGACGGCGAGCGAGAGCATGCCAAGCAACGGCAGGCCATAGGCCCACAACGGCGCGTTGCCCCACGCCAGCGCGCCCTGGGTCACCAGGATGACGCCGAGCAGGCCGATGAACAGGCCGACCCAGACCTGCCAGGCCAGTCGTTGTCTGAGCACGCCTGCGGCCAGCAGTGCCAGGCCCAGAGGCAACAGGTCGGCGACCAGCGCGGCCAGGCCCGCCGGTACACCGAGGGCAATGCCTTGGGTGATACCGGCCAGGTAGCCCGCCATAGCCAGCAAGCCGATGCCGGCATTTTTCAACAGCACCACACCTGAGGTTCGGCGTAGCTCCCTGGCGACGAAGGGGAACAGGACAAGCGTGACCACCACGCAACGCCAGAACACCACCAGCAATGCTGGCGCGTAATCGATGGAAAAGCGCGCGCCGATGAAGCCGGAGCTCCATGTCAGAAGCAAGCCTGCCTCGAGTAATGGCAATGGAATCAGCCAATACCAGGCGGGCCTGGGCAGGGACGTGCATGTCATCGATTTATTCGGGTTCATGACCACAGGCTACGAAACCCGGCTAATCTAATAAATAAAAATGTAGTGCATCAGTTATTCACGAAGATTGAATCATGACAGCCATACTCGATATCGACTTGATACGGACGTTTCACGCGGTGGCGCGGATCGGGAAATTCAGTGCGGCGGCAGAACAACTGCACAAAAGCCCGGCGGCGGTCAGCGTGCATATCCAGCGCTTGGAAGCGGTCGCTGGCGGGCGGTTGCTCAACCGGGACAATCAGTCGGTATCCCTCACCGCGTTGGGCAAGCGTTTGCTCGTCACGACCACGGAGTTGCTGAGCACCCATGACCGGGTGCTGGCCGACCTGCACGGAACCCGGTTGGCCGGACGCATTACCTTGGGCGTGCCGGATGAATACGCAGACCATGTCATCCGCGACATCCTCCCGACATTCGCCGCCGCATGGCCTAACGTGGTGCTGGAGCTCAAGACCGCGCCCAGCTATGCGCTACGTGACCTGGTGCAACGCGGCAAGCTCCAGGCAGCGGTCGTCGCGCAGCCGAAGGGTACGTTGAGCGCGGAGGCACAAGTGCTGGTTTCCACCACACCGGTCTGGGTCGGTCCGGTCCACACGACAGTGGCCTCGATGGAGCCACTGCCGCTGGCCGTGCATGCGGCGCAATGCCCTTATCGGCAAGCGATGATGGAGGCCCTCAGGCAAAGCGGCCGCAGGACCCGGGTCGTGCTGGAAAGCCCCTCCAACCAGGCCGTCAGGGCGTGCGTGGAAGCCGGGCTGGCGATCAGCCTGATAGACCGTGCGCGGGTGACGGATGCCATGCGGATCCTCGAAGACCTGCCGGCCATCGCGGAGCACGAGGTGGTGTTCATGCGAGCCCAGGCTTCACTGGGCGATGAAGCCGTGAGCCTGCTTGCCCGTGCCATGCAGCAATATTTCCGCCTGTAGGAACGTTGTGAGGGGCTGCACTGCAGCCCTCCACAATAAACGGATCAAGCCGACAACGGCGGCGTCCGAGGCGGGACCAGGCGTTTGGAGCCCGTCGCTTCAAAAGCCGAAGCCAGTTGCAACAGTCTCGAATCATCATAGGCACGGCCAGCAAACGTCAGCCCGACGGGCATGCCGATGTCCGCCATGACGCCCATCGGCACGGTGACCGTGGGCACGCCCAGATGGCGGATGGCGAGGTTGCCGTTGGCGACCCAGATCCCGTTGCTCCAGGCGATATCGGCAGACGCCGGGTTGACGTCCGCGTCCGCCGGCCCGACGTCGGCCACGGTCGGGAAGATCACCGCGTCCAGGCCCAGCCGCTGCATCCACTCTTCCAGATCGATTCGACGCGTCTCTTCAAGCCCACGCAGGCCGTCGGGCAGGGTAGGGATCTGGTCCCAGGGCGTAATGCCCCGTTGGGCCATCTTCACGTATTCATCCATGCCGGCGGCCAGATCGTCTTCCCGGTTGGGCAGGGTGCCGGGGTCGTGGGGGAAGATCTTCGGTCCGTCGACGTCGGCCAGGCGATTGAGCTTGGGATCACCGTTGGCCCGCAGGAAGTCATCGAATGCCCAGGCCGACAGGTCCCACAATTCGTGGTGCAGGAATTCCTTGGAAACCAGGCCGCGAGTAAACACCGTAGGGGCGCCGGGACGATCGCCCTCGCAGTTGGACACCAGGGGGAAATCCACCTCGACCACTTCGGCGCCGCAGGCCTCGAGGGCCTTGCGCGCTTGTTCCCAGAGGTCGATCACCGAAGGCCGGGTGACGATCCGCTGCCCCGTCGGGCCGCCGATGCCGGGAGTTGGGGCCGTGCCCGCTTCAGGATCGGCGTTGATGTACATCCGAGGCACGCCGAACCGAACGCCTGCCAACGCAGCCGGGCTGCTGGCAAGGCTCGGATACGAGGCAGGACGAACCGAGGCGACGCTCGGAATCGGTACCCAGGGTTGCAGGCGCCACAGGTCGCCACGGGTGTCCGGGTCATCGGCTACCACCACATCCAGCACTTCGAGCAGGTCGGCCATGGTCCTGGCGAAGGGCACGACGACGTCCATCGTCGGCGTCAGCGGCCAGTTGCCACGCACCGAGATCACGCCGCGCGACGGTGTATACGCACACAAGCCATTGTTCGACGCCGGACCGCGTCCGCTCGACCAGGTTTCTTCAGCCAGGCCGAAGGCCGCGAAACTGGCAGCGGTTGCCGTACCTGCGCCGTTGGAGGAGCCCGAGGCAAAGGGCGCGGTGAGGTAGTCGCCGTTGTACGGGCTCTCGGCCCGGCCATACACCCCGCGCTGCATGCCGCCGTTCGCCATGGGTGGCATGTTGGTCTTGCCCAGGCAGATGGCCCCGGCGGCGCGCAGCCGCTCGATGGTGAACGCATCGCGATAGGCGACCAGGTCCTTGAACGCCGGGCTACCGGACGCCGCGGTGAGCCCCTTGACCAAATAACTGTCCTTGGCCGTATAGGGAATGCCGTCAAGCGGACCCAGGGTCTGGCCGCTGGCGCGACGGGCATCGCTGGCCTGGGCCTCTTTCAATGCATCGGGGTTGCGAACCACCACCGCGTTGAGGGCCGTGGGCGTGTCGGGGCCGTCATAGGCATCGATCCTGGCGAGGTAGGCCTGGACAAGCGCCACCGCCGTCGTCTGGCCCGATTCCAGCGCAGCGCGCAATTGGGCAATGGAGGCTTCGGTGATTTCGATCATGTTGTTAGCGCCGCGGCAGAGGGATGGCGGGGTGGTCGGGTCCATTGAAGTTGCTCCTGACTCTTCAGGTCATCTCAAAGTGGATATTTATCGGTCTTTGCCACTGTACACCGGAATAGCGATAAGGGGCAGCTCAGATTTGGCAGGCTGTTTCTTGAGCGGGCGCAAATTTGCCACCTTCAGACTTCGTTAAGAAACGGCCCCGATACTTCCTCCCAATAGCCCGAGGGAGAACCTTGACCCATGTCCGATTTCGACTGGAACATCCATTTGCCGCTGGCCTTTGGCGACGCGGCTCCGCCGGCGCGCCATTTGCACCGGGCCCTGCCGGGACAACCTCGGCGAGCTGAATTCGAAGCGTTCATCCAGCAGCGCTTTCGCCAGGTCCATGGCGCCGATATTCGTCACTTCATGCCGGAGCTGTTCGGCCTCGACGATGTCCACGGCACGCTCTGCGCAGCGGCTGGCGTGCGCCGCGCCGCACAGGAGCCGCTGTTTCTCGAACATTACCTGGACGGTCCCATCGAGCCTTTGATCAGCGCCGCTGCCGAGCGTCCGGTGGACCGCGCCGGCATCGTCGAGGTGGGCAACCTGGCCGCCAGCGACACCGGTAGCGCCCGGCTGAGCATCATCGCGATCACTTATCTGTTGGCCATGGGCGGCCTGGAGTGGGTCGCGTTCACCGGCAACATCGGCCTGGTCAACAGCTTCCATCGCCTGGGGCTCAAGCCTGTGACCCTGTGCCCGGCCGACCCGCAGCGCCTCGGTGAGGACCGCCATCTCTGGGGCCGCTACTACGAGAGCCAACCGTGGGTTCATGTCGGCAACATTCGCGCCGGTTTCATTCATCTGCGCAATACCGGCCTGTTCAATCGCCTGGGACTGCCGACGGACCTTGGAGAAACCAGCCATGTCGCCTGAAATGGAACAGTTCAAGCGCACCCTGCGCGGTCACGCTGAACGCAGGGGCCATGTCGTGGCACTGTGGGGCGACGGCTCGCAGCTCGACTACGCAACGCTTTATTCCGAAGTGGTGTACCGCCAGCAACGCCTGCGCGACGAACACATCAGCGTTGTCGCCCTGGCCCTGGACAACGGTATCGAACTGATGCTCTGGGACCTTGCCGCACTGTTCGAAGGGCTGACCTGCGTCATCCTGCCTGGTTTTTTCAGCCAGGCTCAACGTCGACACTGCCTGGAACAAAGTCAGGCCGAGCGGGTGATTGCCGAGCCTGCGTTCGAAGCGGAGCTGCAAGCCGCCGGATACCAGCACGGCGGTGAATTCTGGCGGCGGCACTTCGATGGACCGAGCCGTCTGCCGGCGGGCACCGCCAAGCTGACGTTCACCTCCGGAACCACCGGCACCCCGAAAGGCGTCTGCCTGAGCGCCGACAGCCTGTTGCGGGTGGCCCGTGAACTGGAGCAGGCCAGCCAACCGGTCGAGGCCCGGCATCACTTGGCGTTGCTGCCCCTGGCGATTCTGCTGGAGAACCTTGGCTGCTACGCGGCGCTGTATGCCGGAGCCATGCTGAGCCTGCCCAGCCAGAAGACCCTTGGCATCCACGGCGCCAGTGGGGTCGATGCCACGCGCCTGCTGGGGTGCCTGGCCGAGCGTCGGGCGCACAGCCTGATCCTGGTTCCACAGCTGCTGTTGATGCTGGTCACGGCCGCCGAACAGAAGATGTTCAACCCGCACATCGTGCGATTCGCCGCCGTTGGCGGGGCGCGGGTGTCCCACGATCTGTTGCAACGGGCCCAGCGGGTTGGCCTGCCGGTGTTTGAAGGCTATGGGCTGTCGGAGTGCGCCTCGGTGGTCTGTCTCAATCGGCCCCAGGCTCATCGCGCTGGCAGTGTCGGCCAGCCGCTGCCCCATGTGGAGGTTCGCCTGGCCGATGACGGCGAAGTCATGATCAAGGGCTCGACCCTGCTGGGTTACCTGGGTGAGCCCCTGCACACCAGCGAGTGGTGGCCCAGCGGTGACCTGGGTGAATTCGACGAAGACGGTTTTCTTTACCTGCGCGGTCGCAAGAAGCACCAGTTCGTGACCAGTTTCGGTCGCAACGTGAACCCCGAATGGGTTGAAGCCGAACTCACCCAGGGCGGTGACATCGCCCAGGCCTTCGTTTATGGCGAAGCCTTGCCCCATAACCATGCGCTGCTCTGGCCCGTCCGCGCCGATTGCACTGATCAAACCCTGGAACTGGCCGTGGCCAAGGCCAACGACACGTTGCCCGATTACGCCCGGGTCCATCGCTGGACACGCCTGGATCAACCCTTCAGCGCTGCCAACGGCATGCTCACCGCCAATGGCCGGCCACGCCGGGACGCCATTGTCGAGCACTACCGGGCGCAGCTCACTTCATCTGTCTTGTCCGAGGAGTCCCCATCATGAGTTTTTTTGACACGTTGCAAGAAGCCACCCAGCAAGAGCGCCAGACCCTGTTCAATCTGCCGATCATCCGAGATGCCCTCGACGGCCAGGTCAGCCTGGCCAGTTACCGGGGGTTCCTGATCCAGGCGTACTACCATGTACGCCATACGGTGCCGTTGATGATGGCCTGCGGTGCGCGCCTGCCAACGCGCCTGGAATGGCTGCGCAAGGCCGTGTGCGAATACATTGACGAAGAGTACGGCCACGAGCAGTGGGTGCTGGATGACATCGCCGTGTGCGGTGGCGACAAGGATGCGGTGCGCAACGGTCAGCCATCGTTGCCTATCGAGCTGATGGTCAGTTACCTCTATGACTTGATCGCCCGAGGCAACCCGGTGGGCCTGTTCGGCATGGTCAATGTGCTCGAGGGCACCAGTATCGCCCTGGCGACCCATGCCGCCGACAGCATCCGCCAGCGCCTGGAATTGCCGCCCACGGCGTTCAGCTACCTCAGCTCCCATGGATCGCTCGACATCGAGCATATGCAGACCTATCGCGGCTTGATGAACCGATTGGACGATCCGGCGGACCAGGCTGCGGTGATCCATGCCTCCAAGGTGGTGTACCGGTTGTACACCGACATGTTCCGGGGCTTGCCTCGTGGCGGGGAGCATGAACATGCGCCTGTGTGATGCGCGTGTCGTGCTGACGGGGGCCAGCGGCGGAATCGGCCAGGCCATCGCCGCCGCCCTGTGCGCCAGTGGTGCGCGGGTGCTGGCTGTGGCCCGGCATCGTGAAGCCTTGCAGCCTTTGCTGGAGCGCTACCCGCAGCATTTGTTTTGGGTCGGTGCCGACCTGACCTTCCTGGCCGACCGACGCAAGGTGCTGGTCGCCGCCGAGGCCCAGGGTGGCATCAACCTGCTGATCAATGCCGCTGGCGTGAACCACTTCGCCATGCTCGAACAACTCGACGACAGTGAGATCAACGCCATGCTGGCGTTGAACATCAGCGCGCCGATCTGCCTGACCAAACTGTTTTTGCCGCTGCTCAAGCAGGCCGACAGCGCGATGGTCGTCAATGTCGGTTCGACCTATGGATCAATCGGCTACCCGGGCTATGCCAGCTACTGCGCGAGCAAGTTTGCCTTGCGCGGTTTTTCCGAAGCCTTGCGCCGAGAACTGGCCGACACCCGTGTCGGGGTGCTCTACGTGGCGCCCCGGGCCACCCGTACCGCGATGAACAGCCCGGCGGCCGATGCGCTCAACCAGGCGCTCAAGGCCAACGTCGACGACCCGCAAACCGTGGCGACCGCAGTGGTCCACGCCATCGTCGGTGACCGTCGCGAACTCTACCTGGGTTGGCCCGAACGTTTTTTCGTCGGCCTCAACAGCCTGCTGCCCAACCTGGTGGACCGAGGCCTGCGCAAGCAGTTGCCGCTGATCCGTCGCCTCAGTCACAAACCCGAAAACGAGCACCTCAAGCCATGAAAAAAATCCTCGCTTGCCTATTGATCGGCACCTTGAGCCAAAGCGTCTGGGCGTTGGAGGCTGCCGACCAGCAACGCCTGGGCGACATCCAGCAGAACTGGGCACACATTCAATACGAGTTGCCCGAGGGCCAACGGGCCGAGGCGTTCGAAAAACTCGCGACCCAGGCCGCGGCGTTCAAGCAGGAGCGTCAATCGCTGGCCGAAGCCTGGATCTGGTCCGGCATCGTCAACAGCAGTTGGGCCGGGGCCAAGGGCGGGCTCGGTGCGCTGGGCAAGGTCAAGGAAGCCAAGGGCGACCTGGAAAAAGCCCTGGCCCTGGACCCCAAGGCCTTGCAAGGGTCGGCCTACACCAGCCTAGGTGCACTCTACGATCGGGTGCCGGGTTGGCCCCTGGGTTTTGGCGATTCGGACAAGGCCGAGCAGTTGCTCAAGCAGGCCTTGCAACTCAACCCGAACGGCATCGACAGCCTGTACTTTTGGGGCGATCACCTCTACCGTCAAAAGCGTTACAGCGAAGCCAGGGCGGCGTTGCAAAAAGCCTTGCAGGCAGCGCCGCGGCCGGGTCGGGAAACGGCTGATGCTGGGCGCCGCAAGGAGATCGACGCTTTGCTGGTGGATGTGAACAAGCAACTGAACTGACAGGAGCGGGTGTGCGTTTATTACTGATCGAGGATGACGTGGCCTTGGGCGAAGGCATCCACCAGGCCCTGAGCCGTGAAGGCTATACCGTCGACTGGTTGCAGGACGGCAGCAGCGCCTTGCATTCGCTGCTCAGTGAAACCTTCGACCTGGCGGTACTCGACCTGGGTCTGCCACGGATGGACGGCCTGCAAGTGTTGCGGCGCTTGCGTGACAGTGGCTCCAACCTGCCGGTGCTGATTCTTACCGCCCGGGATGCCACCGAGGATCGGATTGCCGGGTTGGACGCCGGGGCCGACGATTATCTGGTCAAGCCCTTCGACCTGGCGGAACTCAAGGCCCGGCTAAGGGCCTTGTTGCGCCGTAGCGCCGGCCGCGCCCAGGCGTTGATCGAACATGCCGGCATCAGCCTGAACCCCGGCACCCAGCAAGTCAGCTACCAGGGCAAACCGGTGGCCCTGACGCCCAAGGAGTATCAGTTGCTCCATGAACTGCTCTCGCCGCCGGGCCGCGTCATGACCCGCGATCATCTGATGCAGTTGCTCTACGGTTGGAACGAGGAGGCCGAGAGCAATACGCTGGAAGTGCACATCCACCACCTGCGCAAGAAATTCTCCACCGACCTGATCCGTACCATTCGCGGTGTCGGTTACCTGGTGGAGGAGCATCGATGAGTTCGATCCGACGTCGCACCCTCACGTTGATCCTCGGCCTGCTGTTCCTTGGCCTGTTGATCATCACCGTGTTCAACCTGCATGACAGCAACCATGAAATCGCCGAGGTCTACGATGCCCAGTTGGCGCAGAATGCCCGGTTGTTGCAGGGCGTGATGCGCATGCCGATGGCGAGCAAGGAGCATGCCGAGCTGTATCAGGCGTTCAATTCGGCGTTGGGGCAGGCGGTGCCGAAAGTCGACGGCCATCCCTATGAGAGCAAGATCGCCTTTCAAGTCTGGAACTCACAAGGTTCGGTGCTGGTGCATACGTCCAGTGCGCCGTCTTTCACCTCGCCGCCGAGTGCGCCCGGTTTCAGTGAGATCGTGGACCAGAAGAACCGTAAGTGGCGGGCATTTGTCCTGGACGATGCGCAATATGGCTTGAAGATCTGGGTGGGTGAGCGCGACGACGTGCGCGCCGACCTGGTCGACCGGATTGTCCGTCACACCGTCGTGCCCAACCTGATCGGCAGCGTGCTGCTGGCCGCGGTGATCTGGCTGGCCATCGGTTGGGGGCTCAAGCCCCTGGTCGATATGGCGGCCAAGTTGCGCGCCAGGCATCCCGGCTCACTTGAACCCCTGCAAATGATGCCGCTTCCTACCGAGCTTGAGCCCATGCAGGCGGCACTCAACCGTGTATTGGCGCAGATCCAGGAGGTGATGGGCCGTGAGCGGCGTTTCATCGCCGATGCCGCCCACGAGATGCGCACGCCCTTGGCGGTGCTGCGGGTGCATGCGCAGAACCTGATGGAGGCGGGGAGCGAGCAAAGCCGTCGCGAGTCCCTGGAACACCTGATCGCCGGGGTCGATCGCACCACGCGCCTGGTCAATCAACTGCTCACCATGGCGCGGCTTGAACCGCAGACAGGCGTTCCGACGCCTGCGGTCATCGACCTGCCGGCCACGGTTCGTGCGAGCCTGGTTCAACTGACCCCCTGGTTGCTGAGCAAGGGACTCGAGCCGGTGCTGGATGTCAGCGATGATATCGGCCCGGTTCGCATCGACCCGGTGGCCATCGACATCGCCTTGAACAACCTGGTGACCAACGCGGCCAATTTTTCTCCGGCCAACGGCACGATTACCGTACGGCTGGCCAGGAAGGGCGACCACTACGAGCTGTCAGTCGAAGACCAGGGGCCGGGTATCGACGAGGCCGAGCGTGAGCGGCTTTTCGAACGGTTCTACAGCCGTGGCAACGACCAGGGGGCCGGGTTGGGGCTGACGATCGTACGCACTATCGCCGATCGCCTCGGTGGCCAGATTCGGCTGGAGAATCGGGCCGAAGGCGGGCTGTGCGCGACGTTGGAAATAGGGCGCTTTTAAACGATTTCCCGGTGCCATGACCGGTTGTCGCCCGGTTGGCCATTCAAGCAGGTGTATCGGCCGTAGATTGGTCGGCGAGAAAGGCGACTATCTCGCTGACGGTGCTGCGTGCAGTACGGGTAACGCCGATCAGAGTGGCGGAAGCCGACCCCGTCCACTCGCCGTAGCCGACCAGCCACAGCCTTGGCTCTTGTATCGAGTGGGTGCCCACGACCTCCACGCGGCCCTCGTTGTTGAGCACCCCAAGCGCATCAAGGTGCTGCAGGGCGGGCCTGAATCCGGTGCACCAGATCACCACGTCCACGACCGATTCGTGGCCGTCGGCCCAGATCACACCGTTGCGGGTAAAGCGTTCGAAAGGCCTGACGGACTGAAGCACGTTGCGTTCACGGGCTTCGATAACCGGCGGCACCATGACAATGTCGCCCAACCCTCCCACAGGCTGATCGATGACGCGACCTTCCTGCTGGGCCTTCCAGCGCTCGGTGGCACGCTCGAATAACACGCGCCCATCCACATCGTCGCCAAGGAACAGCGGCTCGACGGGCGTGACCCAAGTGGTCTCGGCGATTTTCGACACCTCGGCCAGAATCTGCGCCCCTGAATTACCGCCACCTACCACCAGGACTTTCTTGCCGGCGAAAGGGGACGCCTCGACATAGTCCGCCGAATGCAATTGCTGGCCGGCGAACAAGGCCGCATCAGGGTAGCGAGGGATGTAGGGGTTGCTCCAGGTGCCCGTTGCGCTGACCACGACCCGGGCGTCCCATTGCCTGTCCGATGCGTATACGCGCATGCCTGTTTCTGTGCGTTGCACACGGGTGACCTGTACCGGCCGCTCCACGGGAAATCGATAGCGCTGTTCGTACTGCTTGAGATAGTCGATCACATGGTCTCGCGACGGATAGCCATCCTGTGTGGGGGGCATCATCCAGCCAGGGATCGAACTCCAGGTAGCCGGGGAAAAGAGTCGCAGCGAGTTCCAGCCATGCCGCCAGGCGCCACCGGGTTCTTCCTGGGCATCGAGGATGACGAACGAGAGAGGCGTGCGCCGCAGGAAATAGGCCACCGCCAAGGCCGATTGGCCTCCACCGATGATGACAACGTCAAATGTATCGGGCTGTTCGCGGGGCATGACGCTGAGTCCTTTGGTTAAGGCTGAAAGAGAGTCCGTTGCAGAACTCAAAGGGTTCCAATGTCAGCTTTCATGGCAATTTCCCGATCAATGGACGCGCCGGGTTTCCAGCACGCCGAACAACAACATGCCCGCCAACATAGCCAGCATGAACACAAAGGCTTGCCAGTGTCCGGTCAGCAGGATGGCCACGGCGGGGCCAGGACAGATGCCGGCAATGCCCCAGCCGATGCCGAACACCAGGCTGCCACCGATCAGGCGCCGGTCCAGTTCTCGCTTGACCGGCAGCTGCATGGGGCTGCCCAGCAGCGCGTGCGTCTGTTGGCGCGCCCAGGCCAGCGGGACGATAGCGGTGCCAATCGCCCCGATCATCACCAACGCCAGGGACGGATCCCAGGTGCCGGCCAAGTCCAGGAAACCCAACACTTTCTTCGGGTTGGTCATGCCTGCCAGGAGCAGCCCCAAGCCGAAGAGCAGGCCGGCGATGAATGCAGTCAGTTTGCGCATGTTCACCCCCCCATCACATGACGCAGGACAAATACCGTGACGAAACCGCTGAGCATGAAACACGCCGTGGCAACCATCGAACGCGGCGAGAGGCGCGATATACCGCACACACCATGGCCACTGGTGCAACCCGAACCGTAACGAGTGCCGATACCCACCAACAGGCCGGCGACAGTGAGGCCGAGCCAGCCATTCTGGAACTCGAGCGGCGGCAGCGTCGCAAACACGCCCCATAACAGCGGCGCGACGAGCAGCCCCAGGAGAAACAGGGCTTTCTCGCCCAGCCCTTCGCTGCCACGCTGCAAAAGGCTGCCGATCAGCCCGCTGACGCCGGCGATCCTGCCATTGGCGACCACGAACAGGCTGGCCGCCAGGCCGATCAACATCCCGCCGGCAAGGGCTGACCAAGGCGTAAAGTTGAGCCAGTCAAGATTCATCAGCGTTCTCCAGCACACAAGTTCTGATATTCCAGTACGCGCTTCAACCCAGGACTCTTACCAGCAGGGCGGCCCTCTGCCAGCGTAGACAAAGGGCGAAGCCTCCTTGCAGATAGGGGGACGGCAACCTGGCAGCGACCAGGCGCTGCCCTGGGCATCGGGAGACAGGTCTAGCGAGAGGGCATGCCCATGTGTTCCTGATGCTGCATCATCTGCTCCATCATCATCTGTTGCATGCCCATGTACCTGTCCATCATGTACTGGTGCTGCTTCATCTGCTCGGGCGTCATCCGGGAATAGTGGCTGCCCATTTGTTTCCAACCCATCATCGGGCCGTTACCCTTCATGTGGCCGCCGCCCATCATGCCGCCCCCGCAGCACCCCATCATCCCATTCATCATCTGCATGCCTTGCTGCATCATCGCCTGGTGATCTTGCATGAGTTTCTGGCGTTGTGCCGGGTCGGTGGTGTTCTGGATCTGGCTCATTTGCTCCTGCATCTTCTTCAGGTTTTCCTGGGCCGTCGCCATCTGCTGATCAAATTGCTCAACGCTCATCGAAGGCTGAGTCGCCTTGGCGGCGTCCGTGTCTTGCTGGGCGAAGGTTAGCGTGGGAAAAAGCACTGCGGTCAGAGCGAGGGCGGCGAGTCTGGATGCGTTCATGATTCAGGTCCTTGCGGGGTCGGTGGGCAGGGGAGTGATCGTCACGGTTGACGATCGGACTCGGTTAAACGCAGTCGAAGCTGTTTTTCAATTTCGATGACGGCAAACAGCGCAATGCCCACCGCGATGATCAGCAGTCCGTCCTTGAACGGGACGGCTTGGGTCGCGAATACGGCTTGCAGCGGCGGGGCGTAGGTGATGGCGAACTGGGCGACGGTTACCACCGCGATGGTTGCCCATACAACCTTCGTACCTCGAAAGCCCTTCCAGGTCAGCGACGTGCCGTAGAGATTGCGGATAAAGAACAGATGGAAAATTTCCATCACGACCAAGGTGTTCACTGCCAGGGTGCGGGCCAGTTCGACCGGGTAGCCTCGGTCCAGGGCATAGGTAAAAATGCCGTAGACGCCGCACAGGAACAGAATGGAAACGAGCACCATATGCCAGACCAATGCGCCGCTGATCAACGGCTCCTGCCTTGAGCGCGGCGGCCTGCGCATGGTGTTGTCTTCGGTCGGCTCGAACGCCAGCGCGATACCCAGCGTGATGGCGGTAATCAGATTGATCCACAGGATCTGTATCGCCGTGACTGGCAATGTAAGGCCAAACAGCAGCGCGACAATCAAGGTCATTGTCTCGCCCGCATTGGTGGGCAACGTCCAGCTCAGTACTTTCTTGATGTTGTCATAGACCGTGCGTCCTTCACGCACAGCGGCCATGATGGAGGCGAAGTTATCGTCCGCCAATACCAGGTCCGCGGCTTCTTTCGCGGCTTCGCTGCCTTTGTCACCCATGGCGATACCGGCATCCGCGCGTTTGAGCGCTGGCGCGTCATTGACGCCGTCGCCGGTCATGGCCACGGTCATGCCATTGAGTTGCAGCGACGTTACCAGCCTGAGCTTATGTTCGGGGCTGGTGCGCGCGAAGATGTTCACCTGCTTGAGCGATTCCCTGAGGGTCGCATCATTCATGGCGTCCAGATCGTTGCCGGTCAGCACCTTGTCGGGGTTGTGCAGGCCGATCTGATAACCGATGGCGGAGGCGGTGCCGGCGTGGTCCCCGGTGATCATTTTCACCACTATGCCGGCCGCCTGGCATTGCTCGATCGCCTGGATCGTTTCCGGCCGGGGCGGGTCGATCATTCCCACCAGGCCAAGCAAGGTCAGTGTCCCCTGCACATCGGCAAACTCCAGGATGGCATGTTCGGGTGGGACTGACCTGACGGCGAGCGCCAATACCCGCTGGCCTTTGCGGGCAATGACATTGGCCTGTGCGTGCCAGTAGTCGGCATCGAGGGGTTCTGTTGTTCCCGTGCTGCTACGTTGGCGCGCGCACATGGTCAAAATCTGCTCCGGCGCGCCTTTGACATAAATCGCCGCTTGTCGGTCATGATTGTGATGCAGCGTCGCCATGAAGCGGTGTTTGGCGTCGAATGGAATGGCATCGGTGCGGGCCCAGGTACTTCGCTCCTCTTCGCCGTTGATGCCGGCTTTGGCGCCAAACACCAGCAATGCGCCCTCCATGGGATCCCCTTCGACCTTCCAGGTATCTTCGTGCTGCCTCAACCTTGCGTCATTGCACAGGCTGGTCGCGCGCCCCAGTTCGGCCAGCACCGGGTGGTGGGAAGTGTCGATCAACTGATCGGCAAGGTTCATGTTACCGGAGGGCTGGTAGCCGACGCCGTCGACCGTGAAGGTCAGGTCGCTGGTGACAACGGATGCCACCATCATTTCGTTACGGGTGAGGGTGCCGGTCTTGTCCGTGCAGATGACCGATACCGAGCCCAGCGTCTCGATGGCTGGCAGGCGCCGGACGATGGCGTTGCGACGGGCCATCGCCCGCACCCCCACCGCCAGCGTAATGGTAAGTACCGCCGGCAATCCTTCGGGGATGGCCGCGACCGACATTCCCACCACGACCATGAATATTTCGGTGAAAACGTAGTGCCCGACAAAGTGGCCATAAGCGAGTAACAGGCCGGCGATCAGTAAAATCAATATCGTCAGCCAGCGAGAGAAGACATCCATTTGCTGGATCAGGGGCGTCGTCAGGGGCTCCACTTGCGCGAGCAGGTTGCTGATGCGTCCGATTTCGGTCGATGTCGCGGTGGCGACAACGACCCCCGAGGCTTGTCCGCAGGTCACCAGGGTGCCACTGAATGCCATGCAGGCACGGTCGCCCAGGGCCGCCTCGATGCGCACCGGTTCGGTATTCTTTTCAGCCGGTGCGGATTCTCCCGTCAGAATGGCTTCCTGGACCTGGAGCCGATTGGCATGCAGCAGGCGCAGATCCGCCGGGACTTTGTCGCCGGCTTCCAGCAAGACGATGTCGCCGGGTACCAGTTCTTCGCCTGCGATGCCCAAGCGTTCGCCGGCACGGATCACCGTTGCACGTGGCGCCAGCATGTCGCGGATGGCGTCCATGGCCTTTTCGGCCTTGCCTTCCTGGACATAGCCAATGATCGCGTTGACCACCACGACGGCGAGAATGACCACCGTATCCCACAGGTGTTGCAGCGTTGCGGTGATGACGGCAGAACCGAGCAGTACATAAATCAGGATGTTGTGAAATTGCAGCAGAAACCGCCGCCACGCGGGCCGCCGGCCTGATGCGGACAACCGGTTGAAACCCGCGCGCTCAAGCCGGGCCTGGACTTCGGCAGTCTCCAGCCCGGCTTGCTCATCGACATCCAGGTGTTTGAGCACCTGTTCGGCGGGCAGCGAGTACCAGGCCAGGGCCTGTGGTGGCGTTGACGGGGGCAGCACTGGCGCATCGCTGGGTCGGTTCATCAGCCGCGTTCCTGTGGGCACGGAGCGGTTGTTCTACAGGCCATCGGCACGGGTCTGTCTTAGCCAACCTGCTGCGGCGCGATCACCCACACGCTGCATGGCATCTTGTACAGCAGGCCTTCCACGGTGCTGCCGATCAGCTTGTCCAAGCTGCCGTAGCGCACGCGCCCCATGACAATGACATCAATGTCATGGGACGTGGCGTAGCTGGCCAATACCTTGGCCGGGTCACCCATGATCATGCGCCGTTGGTCCGGGGCGATGCCATTGCGTTCGGCCAGTGCATCGAAGGCCGCGCCCTGGGATTCGTAGAGCTGGCGCGCCAGGGTCGAGGAGAAGAACATCGAGCCGTTGCCATAACCGTACTCAGCGGCGGTAATGGACGAAAGGTCATAGGCGTAGATGACTTCAAGCGTTGCGTCGCAGCTGGTGGCCAGCTTGTTGGCTTCGCTGAGGATCCGGTCATTGAGGCCTTCGTAGCGTCCGTCCTGATGAAACGGATCGACAGCCGCCAGGATCTTGCGCGGACGAGCGTGGACGACCTTGTTGACGAAGTGCAGGGGAACTTCGCATTCGCGCAGCAGATGCACGTCCAGCGGTGTGAACATCAATCGGGAAAACCAGGACTCAGGGTCTACCGACTTGATCAGCGCATCCATGGGCGCTTCCCTGAGGTGGACCAGGATCTCCTGCAAGGGGCGCTCGACCCACATCACTTCTGTCGTGACCTCGATACCGAGTTTGCGCAGCGGCCTGGCCTGTTCCTCCAGCCAGTGCCGATGGCGCTCAATGTAGCCCAGGCGCATCTGTTCCAGTGCCTGTTCGTTGACCAGGCCGGCCGTGGCCAGGCCTTCGAGGTAATCAAACGCTACAATATGCAGCGCGGCGCCTTCGGCCTTGGCCAGCGCGGCCGCCCGGTCGAACGCCGGGCTGTGTTCCATCAGGGGCGAGACGACCAGCATCAAGCGTGATTGCGTAGACATGACAAACCTCCCGGGCAAGGACCTGTTGGCACCGGGCGATTGTTCGCTCGGCGTGGTGTCTGAGCCTGATATTGATCGTCCAGCCCCACGGTAACTTTGATTTGCATCAAACTCGCCCCACAAGGGGGCGATAGCGCCGATATGTCGAGGCAACAGCGCGATGTTTGATCATGATCAATCCGCCCGACGCCAGAGCGGCGCAGGCTCGATTCTCACCCTGGTACCCAGGCTCATCACACAACGGGATCATTCGTCATGACCAAGATGAAAGCCGCAGTTTTCGTGGAAAAGAACCGAATCGTGCTGGAAGACAAACCCATCCCCGAGGTCGGGCCGCTGGATGCGCTGGTGCGCATTACCACCACGACCATCTGTGGCACCGATGTGCACATCTTGCGCGGTGAATACCCGGTGGCCAGGGGGCTGACGGTAGGTCATGAGCCTGTCGGCATCATCGAACGGCTGGGTTCCCAGGTGCGTGGTTTTGTCGAAGGCCAACGGGTGATCGCCGGCGCCATTACCCCCAGTGGCCAGAGCTATGCTTGTCTGTGTGGCTGTGGTTCCCAGGACGGCCCGGACACCCGCCACGGCTTTCGTGCCATCGGTGGCTGGAAGTTCGGCAACACCATCGATGGCTGCCAGGCCGAGTACGTACTGGTACCCGATGCGCTGGCTAATCTTTGCCCGATTCCCGACGGGCTCAGTGACGAGCAGGTACTGATGTGCCCGGACATCATGTCCACCGGGTTTTCCGGTGCCGAGCGCGGCGAAGTGAGCATCGGGGACACGGTCGCGGTGTTTGCCCTGGGCCCTATCGGCTTGTGTGCGGTGGCCGGTGCCCGGCTCAAGGGCGCGAGCACCATCATCGGGGTCGACGCAGTGGCCGAACGCATGAGCGTGGCCCGGCGACTGGGGGCCACCCATGTCGTCAACTTCAAGGACGGCGATGTGGTGGAGCAGATCATGGCCTTGACCGATGGGCGTGGTGTGGACGTTGCCATCGAAGCCCTGGGCACCCAGGGCACGTTCGAGTCGGCACTGCGAGTGCTGCGTCCTGGCGGGCGCTTGTCGAGTCTTGGGGTGTATTCCAGCGATCTGAAAATTCCCCTCGCCGCTTTCGCGGCGGGGCTGGGAGACTACAGCATCGTCACCACGCTTTGCCCTGGCGGAAAAGAGCGTATGCGTCGGTTGCTGGCGGTTGTAGCCAGCGGCTCGGTGGACCTGTCGCCGTTGGTCACGCATCGCTTCAAGCTTGACGACATCGAAGCGGCCTACGACCTGTTCGCCCACCAGCGCGATGGTGTGATGAAAGTTGCCATCACGCCTTGAACGGGATCAGGCCAGCTACAACGAGTTGTTCACTCTCGCCATCATTCGGCGTCGGGAGGCAGGTCATGATTATTCGGATAGAAGAGCAACAGCCAGGGACACTTTGGGTGGTGCATCTGGATGCCTGCCAGGTGGGTTTCAGCCGTCTGGGGGATGCTCAAGCATTTGTAAATAGATTGCAGGCTCGAATCGACGCGCCACATGCCTGGCCCTCGGTTGACAACCTTTCGCGACCAGGGGCGAGAGGTGGCGCCCGCGTAACGCCAGACAAAGTACCTGCTCAAGTTTGCCAGTAGAGTCATCATCATGATCGAGACCCTGGCCTTTGCTAACGCTGCTGCGGCATTGGGCATCGGCCTGTTGGTAGGGCTCGAACGCGAGCGACGCAAAGGTGAGGGCGACAGGCGCGATTTCGCCGGCCTGCGTACCTTTGCCGTCACCTCTTTGCTGGGGTATGTCACGTTCCGGGTCGGCGGCCCATTGTTGCTTGGGCTTGTCGCGCTTGCGCTGGGTGCCTTGGTGACTGCGGCGTATTGGCGAAACCTCGACAAGGACCCTGGTATCACCAGCGAGGTGGCGTTGTTTGCGGTGTTGGCATTGGGTGCGCTCTGCGTGAGCGTACCGGCGCTGGCAATAGCGATTGGCGTAGTGATGGCCGGCCTGCTTGCCAGCCGCCAGACGTTGCACCATTTCGCCCGCAGCCAATTGACCGCCGACGAGCTGCGCGACGGCCTGATACTGCTGATTGCCGTGCTGGTCGTGCTACCGCTGGCGCCGGACCGCTACCTTGGGCCATACAACGCAATCAACCTGCGCACCATCTGTGCCCTGACTGTCATGCTCATGGCCGTCGGGGCGCTGGGGCATGTCGCGGTGCGCACCCTCGGCACCCGCTACGGCTACCCCCTCGGCGCGATTGCCTCGGGGTTCGCCTCCGCCACGGCAACTGTTGCGTCCATGGGAAACATCGCCGCGAAACAGCCGTCCCATCTCAAGGGGTTGAGCGCCGCTGCGTTGTTATCCAACCTGGCGACCCTGGCTCAAATGGCGCTGATCCTCGGCGCTGTGGAACCCGCCTTGGTGCGTTGGATGTGGGGACCATTGCTCTGTGGCACGCTGATGACATTGCTCTGTGGCGGTGTGCTGATGTTTCCTCGCCCCAAGGGACGTGCCGATGAACCGATCAAGGCGGGTGGGGCGTTCAGCCTGAGATTGGCGTTGATGGTGACGCTCATGATGACCGGGATCACTGTCTTGTCGTCGGCGATGCTCGACCTGTTCGGACAGACCGGTGTGGTCGTGACTGCGATTTTCAGCGGGCTGGCCGATGCCCATGCTTCGACAGCCTCCATCGCTTCCCTGGCGAAGGCCGGGTTGTTGCCCTTCGACGGCATCGCCGTGCCGGTCTTAATGGCACTGAGCAGCAACTCCCTGAGTAAATGCGCGGTGGCCTGGTTCAGTGGCGGGCGCGGTTTCGCCGCCTATGTCATTTCCGGTCAGGTGCTGGTGACGCTGGCGATGTGGGCCGGGCTTGTGCTCCAACGCTTGTGAGCCCGACGTTCGACCTGAGTGATGGCAGTTTGATGAAGATCAAGTCCCGCGCCTGGCATGCGTTCATTCTGGAACCCTCAATCCCTTAAGTGGCAGCCGCCACGTGCCGAGGTGTTCCATGTCCCAGACTCAACGTTTGTTGCTATTGGCGCCTGATGCCATGATCCGTACGCCGGCGTTCGACCGCGCCACCGAACTGGCCCTGGCCCTGGATTTACCCCTGCATATCGTCGCGATCGATTACCTGGACTTGCTTTCGGTGGCCGGTCTTTTTGCGCCGGAGCAGGTCAAGCAAGCGCGCGAGGGCTACCTGGAAACCCATCGGCACTGGCTCTGGCAACAGGCTGAGCTGGCGCGTCGACACGGGGCGGAGGTGACCTGCGAGGTGGTTTGGGGCAAAGATCCCTATCAAGCCTTGCAGCACTACATCAAAGAGATGCCATTGGCATTGATCATCAAGGACGCCCAGCCGGAGCCGGCGATGAAGCGGATCTTTTTCACGCCGCTGGACTGGCGCTTGCTGCGTGATTGTCCGGTGCCGGTGCATCTGGTCACGGACGCCCGCCACCCCCGGCCCCGGCGGATCCTGGCGATTGTCGATGTGCTGCGCAGTGAAGACCAGGACCTGGTGTTCAACGACCGGATCGTCGACGCCGCCGTCAAACTGGCTGAACAGTGCAACGCCCAGGTCGAGTTGCTGCACGCTTTCGACTGGACGGCGGTGTACGCCTCGGACATGGGCATCGGCGCGCTGCCCCTGGCCACCGGGCTTTACGAAGCGCTGGGCGAGGCGCAGCACGAGGTATTCGAGTCCCTGGCCGAGCGCCATGGTGTCGAGCCGCGGCAACGTCATTTCATTGAAGGCACGCCATTGAACAGCATCTGCACGTTCGCCGCCGATCATCAGATCGATGTCATCGTCATGGGCACCACTGAGCATCGTGGCCTGGACCGGCGTTTGGGCACCACCGCCGAACTTATCTTGCAACGGGCGCCCTGCAGCGTGTTGGCGATCAAGCCGCAGGAGTAAGGAGATCAACTTCGCGCGGGGCCTCGATACGTGGCCCCGCGCCAATGTTGTAACTAGAGATAGAGACGGTGGATGACCTGGCGGGTGTCGTCGGGATCGGAACGGGTTTCAAAGCCCAGGCTGTGGGCCAAGTCGCGCATGGGAGCGTTGCTGGCGGCGTCGACGGAGTACATCTGGCGATAGCCGTTTTTCCGCGCGGTCTCGATCAAGTGCTCCATCAACAACGTCCCTAAGCCTAGGTGCTGCCAGGGATCGGCGACGGTCACGGCGCACTCGCATTCGTGCTCGCCGGTCGCGCAATAGCGGCTGACACCGATCTCGATCAACTCGCCGTTGTCATGGACCAAGGCGATGTAGGCCATGCGGGTCTTGCAATCGATATCCATCAACTGGTCGAGCATGGCCGTGCCTGGCTCATTTATTTGCGCCAGGAAACGCATGTGCCGGGACTCCGGTGACAGGCGCTTGATGAAGTCATATTCGCGCTGGCGGTCTTCATCGCGCAATGGCCTGATCAATACGTGACGGCCGTCCTTGAGTGCCTGGATCCAGTGCTTGCCGCTGATGCTGGCATACAGGGCGGCAGCGCGTTCGTTGTGGTCTTTGACAGTGAGCATGATGTGCTCCTCCTTCGGATGTGAACCTGTGGTGCGGCAAAAAAGCTACGCGTCCGATAGTGTTCTACGCCCGCGGCGGCAATTGATTCTGATCTGGATCAGTCCCCGCGTAGCCAACTGTCGATTGCCCCGCATTTGATTCAGATCAAACCGCTCGGGGCATCGATGAGCGCACGCTGCAGATCGCGCCGCAACGCGTCGGCGCGTGGTTTGCGACTCGAGGTGAACAACCCGATGGAGGTGTGTGATGGGGCAATACCAGCGCCTGCTCTTGATCGTCGAACCCGATCTGCATCCTTCTGCGGCGATGCGACGGGCCTGTGCCCTGGCCCGGGCCAGTGGTGCCGAGCTGCATTTATGCGCCTTCGTTCAGCCACCACCGCGTACCCATTTGTGGGGTGAGAAAATCGACCAGGCGACGATCCAGCGCTATTTGCACCGTTATCGTCGCTGGATGGCGGAGGAGGCCTCGCTGCTCAAGGAGGAAGGGCTGGATGTGACGACGCACGTGGTGTGGACCATTCATCCGCTGCTCGATATCCTGCGCTACGTCGAACAGTTCCAGCCCGACCTGTTGATCAAGGACGTCACTCTCGAACCTTTGCTCAAGCGTGTTTTCGCCACGCCGCTGGATTGTCATCTATTGCGCGACTGCCCGGTCCCCGTGCATTTGGTCAACCAGGCAGTACACGGCTTGCCGCGTCGGGTGGTGGCCGCGGTGGACCCCTCGGATCCCGAGGCCAATGCCTTGAACGAACGCATCGTCCACACGGCCGCTGAGTTGGCCCGGCACTGCGATGCTTCATTGCACCTACTTTATGCCTGTGACCTGTCGCCGGCCTTCAATGGGGAAACCTCGTTGCTGGCCGGGGCCTGGGATGACGACTTTGCCGACGCCTTGCGCGAATCGCTGCACGCGGCATTCATCAACCTCGCCGAGCGTTGCGAGGTACCGGCCGAGCGCCGGCACTTCGTTATCGGCCTGCCCGTGCCGGTGATTCATGAATTCCTCGAGGAATTCGAGGTGGACGTGGTGGTGATGGGGACCGTGCACCGCGCCGGGCTTGAGCGCATGATCGGCAGCACGACGGAGCGGGCCCTGTATTCGGTGCCGGGCAGCCTGCTGGCGGTCAAGGGATGAGCACGATAGCCCCGTTGAGCTGTCCGCTGCGCAGGTGCTCCAGGGCTTGGTTGGCTTGGATCAGCGGGTAGCAGGTGACCTTGCAGTGCACGGGCGTGCGCTGGATCTGCTGGAAAAACGCCACGCCGTCGGCGCGGGTCAGGTTGGCCACTGAACGCACGCTGCGCTCCTGCCACAACAGGCGATAGGGGAAGGCTGGGATGTCGCTCATGTGAATGCCGGCACACACCACGCAGCCGCCTTTGGCGGTGGCTTGCAAGGCCAGCGGCACCAGGGCGCCGACGGGGGCGAATATCAGGCTGGCGTCCAGCAAGTGTGGCGGCGCCTGGTCCGATGCCCCAGCCCAGGTCGCGCCCAGCGAACGGGCATACTCCTGGCCGCTGTCATCACCGGGGCGGGTGAAGGCATAGACTTGCTGGCCCCGGCCCACGGCGACCTGGATCGCCAGGTGGGCAGCGGCGCCGAATCCATAAAGACCGAGGTGAGGGGCGTTTTGCGCCATTTGCAAGGCCCGGAAACCGATCAGCCCGGCGCACAGCAGGGGCGCCGCTTCGGCGGCCTCCAGCGTATCGGGGACGGGGAAGCAGAACCGCGCGTCGGCGACGGTGTAATCGGCATAACCACCGTCCAACTGACAGCCGGTGAACAGCGCCTGGTCGCAGAGGTTCTCCCGGCCCGAGCGGCAGAATTCACACTCTCCGCAGGTCCACCCCAGCCACGGCACGCCTACCCGCTGGCCGACCCAGTCCGAGGCCACCTGCGCGCCAACGGCGATCACCTCACCGACAATCTCGTGTCCCGGCACTCGAGGCAATCGCGCCTGGGGCAGTTCGCCGTCAAACAGATGCAAGTCGGTGCGGCAGACACCGCAGGCTTGCACCTTGATCAGCATTTGCCCGGCGGCCGGCGTCGGTCGCGGACGTTCCTCCAGTAACAAGGGCTGGCCGGGTGTATGCAGGACCATGGCGCGCATGAGCATTCTCCTGTGTGAACGGGCCTGAGCATCGAGCAGGAACCTTGTATGACCTTAGCGTCCCTGGTTCTGATGTAAATCAAGTCGCGTTCATTGCGACGTTCCAGAATCAGGCATGGCAAGCCGTTCGAGAACGGTTCAAGCGATCAGGGTCAGCCGCCAACCCTGTTTTTTGCGGAGGACGTGATGAGCGAATTTCTCAGCCCCGATCAATTGGAAGGCATCGACGCCTACTGGCGTGCGTCCAATTACCTGGCCGTGGGACAGATCTACCTCAAGGACAACCCCTTGCTGCGCAGACCGCTGCAACAGGCTCACGTCAAACCTCGCTTGCTGGGGCACTGGGGCACGACGCCGGGGCTGAATCTGATTTACGTGCACCTCAATCACCTGATCAAGACCCATGACCTGAACATGATCCTGATCACCGGCCCCGGGCATGGTGGCCCGGCCATCGTCGCCCAGAGCTACCTGGAGGGCAGTTTCACCCAGTGTTATCCGTCGGTTGAGCAAAACGAAAACGGGATGCTGCGCCTGTTCCGGCAATTTTCCTGGCCTTATGGGTTGTCCAGCCATGTCTCGGCGCAGATTCCCGGATCCATCCACGAAGGTGGGGAGTTGGGTTATTCGCTAGCCCATGCCTATGGGGCGGCGTTCGATAACCCGGACCTGATCGTGGCCTGCGTCATCGGCGATGGCGAGGCCGAAACCGGTACGTTGGCGGCGAGCTGGCACTCCAACAAATTCCTCAACCCCAGGCGTGACGGTGCCGTACTGCCGATTCTTCATCTCAACGGTTTCAAGATCGCCAACCCCACGCTGCTTTCGCGCATCAGTGAGGACGAGCTGTCGGCCTTGATGTATGGCTACGGCTACGATCCCTATTTTGTCGACGGCGACGACCCGCAAGCGGTGCACCAGCAGTTGGCCAGGACCCTGGAGGGCATGTTGCTCAAGATTCGTAAAATCCAGCGCATGGCCCGCGTGGATTCGTCGGGACGTACGCCGGAGCGCCAGCTTTGGCCGATGCTGGTGTTGCGTACGCCCAAGGGCTGGACCGGTCCGAAGTTCGTCGATGGCCAGCCGGTCGAAGGCACCTGGCGCGCCCACCAGGTGCCGCTCAGCCACTTCGAGCAGCCCGTGCATCTGACGCAACTGGAACAGTGGCTGCAGAGTTACCGACCGCAGGAACTGTTCGACGACAACGGTGCGTTGCTACCGGACATTGCCGCATTGGCACCGACCGGTCATCGGCGCCTGGGCGCCAACCCCCACGCCAATGGTGGCGTGCTCCTCAAACCTTTGGAACTGCCCAGGTTTACCGATTACGCCGTGCCATTCAGTGCCGCCGGCAGCGTGCAGGCAGAGGCCACCCGGGTGTTGGGCGGCTTTGTGCGCGATGTGATGAAGCACAACCTGCGGGCAGGCAACTTCCGCCTGTTCGGCCCCGACGAAACGGCCTCCAATCGCCTCGATGCGGTGTATGAGGTCAGCGGCAAGACCTGGATGGCAGAGCTGGAGGCGGGCGATACGAACCTGGCGTGCGACGGCCGGGTGATGGAAATCCTCAGTGAGCAAGTGTGTGAAGGCTGGTTGGAAGGCTATCTGTTGACCGGCCGTCACGGGTTGTTTTCCTGCTATGAGGCGTTCATTCACATCGTCGATTCGATGTTCAATCAGCACGCCAAGTGGCTCAAGACCGCCGCCCAGATCCCATGGCGTGCGCCGATCGCTTCGCTCAATTACCTGCTCACGTCCCATGTCTGGCGGCAGGACCACAACGGTTTTTCCCATCAGGATCCGGGGTTCATCGACCTGGTGGCGAACAAGAGCGCCGGCGTGGTGCGCATCTACCTGCCGGCAGACGCCAATTGCCTGTTGTCGGTTGCCGATCACTGCCTCAAGAGCCGCGATTACATCAATGTGATCGTGGCTGGCAAGCAGCCGGAATGGCAGTGGCTGGACATCGATTCGGCTATCCGGCATTGCTCGATCGGGATCGGTCGCTGGGCCTTTGCCTGTCATGACGACGAGGACCCGGACGTAGTGATGGCCTGTGCCGGTGATGTGCCAACCCTGGAAACCCTGGCCGCTGTCACGCTACTGCGTGAATACGTGCCCGACCTGCGCGTGCGGGTGGTGAACGTCGTCGACCTGATGGCCCTGCAACCGCCGCAGCAACATGCCCACGGGCTCCCGGACGCCGAGTTCGATGAGTTGTTTACCGTGGATAAGCCAGTGATCTTCGCCTTCCACGGCTATCCGTCGTTGATCCATCGATTGGTCTACAAACGCCACAACCACGATAACTTCCATGTCCGCGGTTTCATGGAGGAGGGCGCTACCACTACGCCGTTCGACATGGCGGTGCTCAACCACCTGGATCGCTACCAACTGGCGCTCGATGTCATCCAGCGTGTGCCACGGTTGCAGGCGCTGGTTGACAGCGCCCGGGATCGCTACTGGGCAACCATGGAAAAGCACCAGCTGTACCTCATCGAGCATGGGCAAGACATGCCCGAAGTCTTGAACTGGCGCTGGACGCCGCCGCAATGACCACCTACACGCCTGACGGCATCGACGCTGTCGCGTAGCGTTCGAGCCTGATTTTGGAGAGCCATCATGAGCCAGTATCAACGTCTGCTGCTGATCCTCAATCCGGCACAGCGCCATTCGCCGGCCCTGCATCATGCCGCGGCCCTGGCGGCGGCCAGTGGGGCGCACTTGCATGTCACGGCATTGATCCCCTCGCTGGAGATCCTGTCGCTGCTTGAAGAGGAGCCGCGCGAAGAGGCGCGGCAGAACTACCTCCAGGACCATCGCCATTGGCTGGAGGATGAGGCGGACAAGATGCGGCGCCGAGGCCTGCGGATCACCACGGAAGTGGAATGGGCGCAGAAGATGAGCAAGCAGATCCTGCAACATGTCACGCAGATCCAGCCTGATTTGCTGATCAAGCAGGTGCAGCACGAGCCTTTGCTCAAGCGCGCATTTTTCACCCCACTGGACTGGCAACTGCTGCGCAACTGCCCGGTGCCGATGTATATGGTGGGGGCCACCGGTCATGCGCTGCCGCGCAAAGTGGTTGCGGCGGTGGACGCTTCCAGTGAATTTGCCCAGAACAGTGGGTTGAACGACCGGATCATTCGCCAGGCAATGGGGCTGGCCTTGCAGTGCGATGCCGAGCTGCATCTGGTTCATGCCTACGAGGTGTCGTCAGTCTATCTGGGTGATGTGGGCGGGGGCGGCCTGACGCTGTCGCAGCTGAGCAAGGCGCTGCGCAGGAGCCTGGAAAAAACCTTCCTGGAACTGGCGAACCTGTTCGGTGTACCGGCCGAGCGTCGGCATTTTCTATTGGGACATCCGGTTTCGGCCTTGAGTGAATTCGCCTTGGAGCACGAGGTGGATGTGATCGTCATGGGCCGATTCCAGCACAATGATCTGCATGGGCTGCTGGGCAGCACGACCGAGCATATTCTGTATCAGGTGTCATGCAGTGTTCTGGCGGTGTGATTCGCTGGGTTGTCGGCATAGTTCAGCCGCAAGCCGGGCAAACGATGTGACCAATACGCTGCCTATCGATTGTTCAGGAGTACCGTCATGCGCATGACCTTTCTCGGGGCCGCTGGCACGGTCACCGGTAGCAAATACCTGCTGGAACACGACGAACAGCACATCCTGATCGATTGCGGTCTGTTCCAGGGGTACAAGCAATTGCGCTTGCACAACTGGGATCCGTTCGAACTGCCAATGCGTGACCTGGACGCGATCGTATTGACCCATGCGCACCTGGACCACAGCGGTTATCTACCGGTGCTGGTGCGCAATGGTTATCGCGGTCCGATCTATGCTTCGCCGGCGACCTGTGAACTGGTGAAAGTCCTCCTGCGCGACAGTGCCCGCCTGCAGGAAGAAGAGGCCGAGTACGCAAACCGCAAGGGATTCTCCAAGCACGACCCGGCGTTGCCGCTGTACACCCTCGAGAACGCCGAGCGAGCCCTGAAATTGCTGCGGCCGATCGCATTCGAACATCCGGTGGAAATTGCCCGAGGGGTGACGATATTGCTGCGCCGCGCCGGGCATATCCTTGGTGCCGCCACCGTGCAGGTACAGGCCGGTGGCGTGACGCTGGTGTGCTCCGGGGACCTGGGACGGCCCGAGGACCCGGTGATGTTTGCCCCGCAGGCCATCGGGCAGGCGGATTATCTGCTGGTGGAGTCCACCTATGGCGACCGTCGACACCCGCGTGAATCGCCGGAAGACCAATTGGCCGATGTCATTACCCGCACGGCACTGCGGCGCGGCATTACCCTGGTGCCTTCGTTCACGGTCGGGCGCGCACAGCTGCTGATGTATCACCTGTATCGCCTGAAACAGCGCCACGCCATTCCAGACATCCCGATTTACCTCAACAGCCCCATGGCCATCGATGTCACCCGGTTGTATCAGCGTTTTGGCGATGAGCATCGGCTGTCCAGGGAAGAGTGCGAAGGCATGTGCCACATCGCCCATCCGGTGCGCTCGGCCAAGGACTCCATGGCACTGGACCTGCAACGCACCCCGGCGGTGATCATCGCCGCCAGTGGCATGGCCACCGGTGGAAGGGTACTGCACCACCTCAAGAGCCTGGCGCCCAACCCGATCAATACCTTGTTGATGCCGGGCTTCCAGGCGGGAGGCACGCGGGGTGCACGAATTGTGGCGGGTGAACCGGCAGTGCGCATCCATGGCAAGGACGTGCCGATCAATGCCGAGGTGGTGCCGATGCAGACGTTGTCCGCCCATGCCGATGCCGACGAAATCATGCAATGGCTGCGCGGGTTCAAGACCCCGCCACGGCATACCTATGTCGTGCATGGGGAGCCCAACGCCTCCGATGTCCTGCGCCATCGCATTCGCGACGAGCTGGGCTGGTCGGTGTCGGTGCCGGAGTACCGCGATAGCGTGGAACTCTGAGCCGTCGCCATCGCGAGCAGGCTCGCTCCCACAGGGGATTTGTGGTGGTTGCAGGATTTACCTTCACCGCCGCCCAATGTGGGAGCGAGCCTGCTCGCGAAGGGGCCGGTAACTGCAACGAGGCAGTCAGCCTGAAATTAGCCGAGCCATAAAAAAGCCCCTCGTCGTTGGCCGGCGAGGGGCGAGGTATCAAGCGTTTTCAGTCAGCCTTGATCGGCACGACTTTTTCCGCTTTCAGTGCTTCTGGTTTTTTAGGCAGCGTCAGCGTCAGTACGCCTTTGCTGAACTGGGCTTCGATCTTGTCGCTATCGATGCCTTTGGGCAGGTTGAACACCCGCTCGAAGGAGCCGTAATGGCGCTCGGACAGGTGATAACCTTTTTTGTTTTCTTCCTTGGCTTCTTTCTTCTCCCCCTTGATGATCAGGCTGCCATTGGCCAGGCGGATTTCGATGTCCTTCTGATCCATGCCAGGCAGTTCGGCCGTGATTTCAAAGCTCTTTTCCTTCTCACTGATGTCAACGGCCGGCAGGCTGCTGGTGGAGAACTCGCGGCGCCAGAAGGGCTCGACATCGAACAACCCGCGACTGAAGGGGGAAAGCCCTGTCCCTCGGTTGAAGTCATCGAACAGGCGATCCACTTGTTGGCGGAGTTTTTCCAGCGGATGCCAGAGGTCGGCCTTGGCGGGATGCTGGGCATTGTCTTGGGTGTTGACCGGCATTTTTTTCACTGAATTGGACATTTGATTTTCCTCTTTGGTGATGTCCGGATGGCCCTCGGCGCCATTGCCAGGGGCCGGTTCCGGACGGGTCAATGCACGCTTGCAAGCTTTTACAACGAGAGCTGGCCAGACCAGAGCATCCAACCGGCGAAGATCGCCGCCACCCAGATCACCAGTAGCAGGGCCCAGCCAAAACCGTTCAGGGCTTGGCCTGTCCTGGCCCGCTGAGCGCTCAGGTAGATCAACGAGCCTGGGGCGTAGAGCAGGGCACTGAGCAGCATGTACCGGGGACCGGCGGCGTACAGCAGCCAGACGCAATAGGCGGTGGCGACCAGGGCGATGGCCATGTCGCGCAGCTGCAGGCCGCGATGGCCGGCGTAGGTCTGGCCTTGCCAGGTCATCTTCAGCGCATACAGGCCGCTGAACAGGTATGGCAGCAGGATCATCGAGGTGGCGAGCGAAATGAGGGCCAGGTAGCTGGCGCTCGAATACAGCGTCAACAACAGGAACAACTGGATGCAGCCGTTGGTGATCCACAGTGCATTAGCGGGGGCACCCTGTTGGTTTTCCGAGGCCAGCAGACGCGGCATGACCTTTTCCTTGGCCGGGGTGAATACCGACTCAGCCGCCAGCAGGGTCCAGGCCAGCAACGCGCCGCCCACCGAAACGATCAGGCCAATGCTGATCAGTACCGCGCCCCAAGGCCCGGCCACTGCTTCCAGCACGCCAGCCATGGAAGGGTTCTTCAAGGCGGCCAGTTCGGGCTGTCTGAGGATACCCAGCGACAGCAGGGAAACGGCGATCAGCAGCAACAAGGTCAGGACGAAGCCGATTACGGTAGCCCGGCCCACGTCCGCCCGTTCGGCGGCACGGGCGGAAAATACGTTGGCGCCTTCAATGCCGATAAACACCCAGACCGTCACCAGCATGGTGCTCTTGACCTGATCCAGGGTACTGCCCAGGGCCGGCGTGCCCCAGAAGTCCACCAGGAAGATGTCTTTGGAGAAACCGGCGATCACCAGCCCAACGAACAACAGCAGCGGCACCACCTTGGCCGCCGTGGTCAGGGCGTTCGCCTTGGCGGCGGTGCGCATGCCGCGCAGGATCATCCAGTGCAACGCCCACAGCACTACAGACGCGCCGGCAATGGCCGCTTTGTTATTGCCTTCGCCGAACAGCGGGAAAAAGTAACTGAGCGCGGCGAACAGAATCACCAGGTAACTGACGTTGCCGATCCAGGCGCTGATCCAGTAGCCCCAGGCCGAATTGAAGCCGAGGAATTCGCCCCCCAGTGCCCGGGCGTAAGCGAATACACCATTATCGAGCTCAGGCTTACGATTGGAGAGCATCTGATAGACCAGGGCCAGCGACAGCATGCCCACACCGGTGATCAGCCAGCCGATCAGGATCGCCCCGGCGCCCGCACTGGCGGCCATGTTCTGGGGCAAGCTGAAAATGCCGCTGCCGATCATCGAGCCGACCACCAAGGCGATCAGCAAGCTCAACGACAAACGTTTGGGTTCGACCTTTCGCAAACTGCCAGCTAAAGGATGAGGGGTGACGGTCGGGATGACCGGTTCCGTGCCTTGCAGGTGCGTTGCCATGATTGAGCCTCCACGAGACGAAAGGTCCGAGACCGTCGCCCATGCGAACGTTCGAACGCTGGTATTAATCTCGGCGCAAAGGCTTCAGGAGGCATTGATTTAGATCAGAGGTCATGCACGGTGTGCGGCGGTGAACTTCAGAGTTCGGCGTGACGATGGCAACCGGCGACCTTTTGCTTGAGGCCGGGCAAGTCCAGGATCGTGACGTTGCGTCCATGCACGTCCACCAGTTCCTCCTGACGCAGGTGGGCGATGCATCGACAGATGGTTTCCAGGCGCAGGCCCAGATAGGAGCCGATGGCTTCCCGGCTCATGCGCAGCACAAACTCCCTGGAAGAGTAGCCGCGCATGTTAAGCCGTTGTGACAGGTTCAAGAGAAACGCGGCCAGGCGTTCTTCGGCGTTCATGTTGCCGAGCAGCAGCAACATGCTGTGGTCGCGTACGATCTCCTGGCTCAGCAGCTTGTTGAGGTTGTGCTGCAAGGATGGCAAGTCGTGGGCGAGTTTTTCCAGGTGGCTGAAAGGGATCGGGCAGACCTCGCTGTCTTCCAGGGCTATCGCATTACAGGCGTAATGGTCGGTGCTGATGGCGTCCAGGCCAAGCATTTCGCCTTGCATCTGGAACCCGGTGACCTGTTCGCGGCCGTCCACCGACAGGACGCTGGTCTTGAAGAAGCCCAGCCGCACCGCATACAACGAACGCAGTGGATCGCCGGTGCGGTACAGCGCCGTGCCCTTCTTGACCTTCACCCGTTGGGCGATCAGGGTATCGAGTCGCTCGACTTCACCGCCCGTCAGGCCGATGGGCAGGCATAGTTCAAGCACGCTGCAATTGGAGCAGGCGGTTTTGAGCGCGTGCACACGCAGAAGTCTGGGTTCGGTGTCGGCCATTGGGAAAACTCCTTTGACGGAGCAAGCATAGAAGACCCATCCCGCGGTGCCTGTTTTTTGTCCTCGAAAGGCATGCCGGCTGTCGATTGGCGCTGGGGCTGCTGAACGCGGCTTTTGTGAGAGGCCGATACGATCCGTCCGCAGGCAATGCGAACTGCGCGCAGGCAAACTCGTCTGAGGCGCTTGAGATACGCGGGCCCCAGGCCTGTCTGGCGTGGAAATTTGATATAAATCAACGCCTGGGCGGCCGGATCGGAGGAGGCTGGATCAATGCGAATGCACAGGGCTACGGCCGACGAAGCGGTTTAAACCCTGGCGTTTGCAACTGCACGGAGATGGGCGCATTCACTGACCCTCGTGGAAGTGTTCGTAACACAATGACAGGCATCATCGCCTGGGGAGGCTTTCCCATGAACCAGAGTCCCTCATTGCAAACCGTCTTGAAAGACAGATGCGCCGCGGGGCAAGGGCTGGTGGAACATTTGCTCAAGTACGCTCAAAGGCCGGAGGTCATCATCCTGGCTTTACCTCGCGGCGGGGTTCCAGTGGCTTATGAGGTGGCCACAGCTCTGAAGGTGGACCTGGACCTGATGCTGGTACGCAAGCTGGGCGTGCCCTCCAGGCCTGAGTTTGCCATGGGCGCCATTGCCGGCGGCGGCATACGAATCCTGAATGACGATGCGCTGCGTGCTCATTCGATCGATCAAGCCAGTTTTGACGCCGTGGTCGCGCGGGAAACCCAGGAGCTGTCGCGGCGTGAACAGGCATATCGGGGCACTCGTCCACCTGTGCAGCTCAAGGACCGAGTGGTGATCCTGGTCGACGACGGCCTGGCGACGGGGGCTTCGATGATGGCGGCGATCCACGCGGTGCGAATGCAAGCCCCTTCGCGCATCGTCGTCGCCGTGCCGGTTGGTCCGCTTGAAACGGTGGAGGCGCTGCGCAGCGAAGTCAATGAGGTGATTTGCCCGCTTATGCCTGACTGGATGGTTTCAATTGGTTATTGGTATGAGGACTTTTCGCAGACCTCGGATGAAGTCGTTGTCGATTTGCTGGCGAGAGCCTGGCAGCGAGAGGCCCATGACCACCATTCCAGCCGCTCGCCAGTTCCATAAAAGAGGCCCCTCGAAGAAGTTTCAGTGCCGCCGCCGGGTGCTTGATCGGTAAGAGCGGGGCAAAGTCTTCAGGGAGCAGGGTCTGCCTTTCCAATAGGCCCCATGTTCATTCAGTGGGGATGGCTACACTTCTGTGCAGCGGCAAAGACATGCCATTACCACCACGGAAGACTGATCATGATGAAAGGCTCTGCGTTCCAATCGCTCGGTTGCGCCGAGTGCCGTAACCATGAGGCGCTGGGGTTTGATTTCACCATGGCCTTCCAGCCGATCTTCAATGTCCGAACACGCGCCGCGTTTGCCTATGAGGCGTTGGTCAGGGGCGTCAATGGCGAGTCGGCAGGCTACATCCTGGGGTTGGTGAACGATGGCAACCGCTACCGATTCGATCAGGCATGCCGCGTGAAGGCCATCGAAGAGGCGGCAAGATTGGGCATTCTGGACATCCCCGATTGCTTGCTGAGCATTAACTTCCTGCCCAACGCGGTGTACCGGCCCGAGACCTGTATCCGGGCCACCCTGGAAGCCGCGCGCCTGACAAATTTCCCGCCAGACAGGATCATGTTCGAAGTCACCGAAGGCGAAAGGGTGGACGACCCGGATCATCTCAAAGCCATTTTCGCGGAGTACGAGCGTCAAGGCTTCACGACCGCCATTGACGATTTCGGTTCTGGCTATTCGGGCCTTAACCTGCTGGCCATGTTCCAGCCCCAAGTGCTGAAGATTGATATGGCGTTGACCCGCGCTATCGATCAAGACCCCGTCAAGCAAGCGATCGTTGAAGGCATCATTCTGGTCGCCAGGCGCCTGGGGATTCTGGTCATTGCCGAAGGTGTCGAGACCCGTGAAGAAAGCTCAATGCTTCTAGGCATGGGGATTGAGCTGATGCAGGGGTATTTATACGCAAGGCCTGAGGTCGGTCGTCTTGCGGTTGGGCGCTTCGATGAGTCTGCTGCGCGCGAGGCCTGACTGCTTTCTCTGCTGTGCTGGAGCCAGTGCACGCCGACAGATCGCTCTGTGAGGCAGACTACCCCGATACCGGATCATGACAGCAGACACACAGCTTGTTGCCGTCGAGGTCTCGAAAGTAGGCGCCGTAATAGTCGGGGTGGTAGTGGGGTCTCAGTCCCGGCGCTCCCTCACACGTTCCGCCCAGCGCCAAGGCTATTGCATGGCTGCTCCTGACGATCTCTCGGCTCGGCGCCAGTAGCGCCACCATCTGACCATTACCGGGCGAGTTTGCCTTGCCGTCAAAGGGTTTTCCAATCACGAAAATCGGCCGGGGAGAAGTTTCTGAAACCCAGCCGGCCCAACCTTTGGTGGCGTCGCAAAATTTCAACTTGAGACCCAGTCCGGTCATTATCTTTGCGTAGAAATCCAAGGCTCGGTCAAAGTCGGCGATACCTAAAAAGACATGAGAGAGCATGATGACTCACCATTTTGCCTATGAGAGCGAAGGAGTTTGGCGCGAAACGATAGACGGTGAAAGGGCTAGCTGCGGCGCAATCACCCACACGCTGCACGGCAGCTTGTCCAGCAACTCTTCCACGGCGCTAACGTCAGAACGGTCCCAGCTTGAGCGGGTACTCAATGACGATATACAGCCGGTCGATGTCATCGCCGCCCTGGCTGCTGTTGGCGCGATGGGTGACATGGGACAGTTGCAACGACAGGTCCTTGGCCGGGCTTGACTGCACGATGTAGTGCAGGTCCAGGTCGCGCTCCCAATGACGTCCGCCGTCCCCCTGTTGTGGACGGTAGTCGCCGGTGTCGCTATCGAACGGGTTGTAGGCACCGCCTTGGGGGGCATGGCTGCCGTCGATTCCGCGTCCAGTCACATAACGGGCCATGAAGCGCAGGCCGGGGATGCCCAAGGTGCCCAGGTCAAGGTCGTAGCGCGCTTGCCATGAGCGCTCGCCGGGGCCGTTGAAGTCGGCATATTTGATCGAGTTGGCCAGGTAGATGGAGTCGCCGCCGACGAAATCGAAGGGCGTGTCGCCGTTGATTTTCTGATAGGCCAGGGTGAACGCCTGGGCATTGAGCCGGTATTTGCCGCTCAGGCTATAGGCGGTGGTGTCGATGGCCCCGGCGACGGCCTTGCCATAGTCGCGGGTGTGGTAGAGGTTGCCGTCGAGGAACAGCTCGCCAAGCGTGGCGTGCAGATTGGCGTAGTACTGGCGCCAGGTATCGCTCAGTTCGGAGGCATAGAGCGCACCACCGAGGGCTTGGCCGGTGAGCAAGTCGGCGCCGATGAAATCGATGGCGCCGTGGCGCGTCGTCGCCCCATAGCCGGAAAAATCGCCCTTGCCGGTCGAGGCGTCCTGATTCTTGAACGCGCTGAAATGACCCGCTTGCAGGTCGATCCCTTCGAACTCTCGGCTGGAGAGCAGCAGGCCGCTGGCGTACTCCGGTTGCAGGCGCTTGTCCGCGGTGTCGAATACCGGACTTTCCACGGTCATTTCGCCGACCGCCAGGGTGGTGCGTGAGGTGTTGAATTTCAGCGCGCCGCCCGCGCTGGAGTACTGGTCTTCGCTTCGTCCATCCCCATCCAAGGGCAATAATCCCGTTCCGGAGTGCCCCTTGCCGCCGTCCAGTTTCAGTCCCAGGAATGCGTGGGCATCGATGCCTACGCCGATCGTACCGGGAGTGAAGCCGGACTCGAACGAAGCGATGAAGCCTTGGGCCCATTCCTGTTTGTAGCTTTTGCCCGCCGGGGCCTGGGTGCGATAGTCATTGTTGAGGTAGAAGTTGCGGCTGAGGACTTGCAGCGACGCCCCGTCGAGAAAGCCAGGTGCGCTTTGTGCGGGTTCTGCCGCCATCGCCGACGCGGTGCTGCCTGTGAGCACGGCGAGCAGCCAGAACGGCTTCAAGGTAGCGGTTGAGTATTGTGGTGCAGGCAACATGCTTCGTTTCCGTGTGAGATGGGTGGGCGAAGGGGGCTACGCACAGCCAGGTGTGTAGGGTTGAGCACGCAATTGCCGGCAACGCCAGGCAAATGGATTGATGCCTTCGCTGTGGGTGAAGATGTGGCAAAAGTGCGCCTGATCGCAGAACCCGCATTCCAGGCTGATTTGCGTCAGGGTCAGGTCGGTCTCCCGGATCAGTTGTTTGGCCCGGGCGATGCGCTGGCTACGGATCCAGGCCTGCGGGGACTGACCGGTGCTGCACTTGAAGGCTCGGGAAAAATGACTGCGGGACAGGGCGCAGGCCTTGGCCAGTTCAGCGATTTCCAGGGTGTCGCTCAGGCCGTCGAGAATCATTTTCTTGACCAGGCTTTCGCGCCAGGGAGACAGGCCACCAGTAGCGGGTTTGCGCGTTGGCTTGATGGGCACCTTGACGGTGGTGTGCGATGGATGAGCCATGACTAAGATTCCGTGTCACTGGGAAATGCCCGGCGCACCGCACGGTGGGTTGGCAGCTTCCCGCTTGAGAAAACAGGTCTGAGCAGAGGACTTCATTCTTGGGCGCGGAGCGCGGGCATGCGAGTTAAACGTTGTTAATTGCGTTCGGGTACGGCGGCCGAGCGCGCACTCATTCAGCACATGGCTGCAATTTTTGCGCTGTGAGGCGAGTGCATGATGACCTTCTCCGGCTGGCGCATGAGTAGCCGTTCTTCCGACTCGATCAAGGTGAAGGTATGAAGCATTCTCTGGTGTGCGCACTGCGCGGAGCGGGCCTGGCATTGGCGCTGACATCGTTGGGCGCCCTGGCCCAGGCGCCGCTGCAGGCCACTCAAGTCCCCGGTTATTACCGCCTGGCGGTGGGCGACTACGAAGTGACGGCGCTGTTCGACGGCTACAACGATCTGTCGCCCAAGCTGCTCGAAGGCCTGAGCCAAAGCCAGATCCGCGCCTTGCTCGCCCGTCGCTCGATTGAAACACCGGGAGTGCAGACCGCGTTCAACGCTTTTCTGGTCAATACCGGTCAGCAACTGATCCTGGTGGACACCGGTGCCGGCCAGTGCATCGGCGCCACGGCTGGAATGCTCTCGGCGAACATGCAGGCCGCCGGTTATCGTCCGGAGCAGGTCGATGCCATCCTGCTCACTCATTTGCATCTGGATCACGTGTGCGGGCTGGTCGACGACAAGCAGCAACCGCTGTTCGCCAATGCTACGGTCTATGCGGCGAAGGCAGAAGCCGATTACTGGCTCGATCCCCAAGCGATGGCCAAGGCACCCGCCGGTGCCCGGGAGTTTTTCAAGATCGCTCAGGATTCCACCGCGCCTTATGTAGCAGCCGGCCGCTTCAAGACCTTCGCCAGCGGCCAGTCACCGCTGTCCGGTGTCGATGCCGAGCTGGAGCCAGGGCACACGCCGGGCAGCACCACGTACCGCTTTACCTCCCAGGGCCAGAGCATCCTGTTCATGGGCGACCTGGTGCATAACCTGGCGGTGCAGTTCGAGCATCCCGAGGTATCGATTCGTTTCGATGTCGACAATAAACGGGCGATCAAGAGCCGGGCCAAGGTGTTCAACGAGGCAGCCACCGCCAAGACCTGGGTGGCGGCGGCACATCTGCCGTTTCCAGGCATGGGGCATATCAGTGCAGTGGGCGGGCACTTCCAGTGGGTGCCGGTCGAGTATGGGCCTTATCAACGGGCCGCCAAGGTGCCGATGATCGAATGAAATCCGATTGCTTGCGCCGATAAAACGGGCCTTTCTCCTGCCGGAGCAACTGCCCACCCTCAACACCCGGGGCTCGGCGTCAGCGTGTTTGGACCTGGGCCTGCAGGTGTCCACCGACAATGGATATTTCCTTGAGCTGCGAACCGTCGCGCACGACGAACAATGCGTCCATCCCGCGCTCTTGTGCCAAGCGGGGGCCGTGGGTTTCGCCCAGGACCATCAACGCTGTAGCCCAGGCGTCGGCGAGCATGCATGAGCTCGCCACCACCGTGACGGCCGCGAGGGCGTTGCACAGGGGCGCGCCGGTGGCCGGGTTCATCGTGTGGGCGAAGGACTGCCCCCTGACGTCGACCCAGTGTCGGTAATCCCCGGAGGTGGCGATAGCGGCGTCGCTGAGTTCCATCACCCCCATGACCTCACGCACGCCTCGACGGGGCTTTTCCATGGCCACGACCCAAGGCTGCCCATCCGGTTTGCTGCCGCGGGCGCGCATCTCGCCGTCAATGCCTACCAGGTAACGCGTGATGCCAAACCTGTCCAGGCAGCGAGCCATTTCGTCGACACCAAAGCCTTTGGCAATGCCGTTCAAATTGAGGTTCAGCTGGGCCTGTTTGCGCACCTGGTTGCGGTGAGAATCAACGACCAGCGCTGCACTGGTCGAGCGTCGAGTTGGCGCAGGCAACCCATCGAGCGCCTGTTCGGTGATGGACAGTTCGCCGGGACCGAATCCCCAGGCGTCGACCAGATCGCCGACGGCGATGTCGAAGGCGCCGCCCGATTGCCGGTTGACGCGCAACGCCGCAGACAGAACCGTGGCCAGTTCATCAGGCACGGTTATCCATTCCTGCAAAGGCGCGGCGTTGAGGCGATTGAGGTCGGAATCGGGTTTCCAGGTGGACATTTGCTGGTCCACCCGGGCCACGGCGCGTGTCAGGCTGTGACTGATTTGGCGGGTGTCGAGCTCGGGTCGGGCATAGAACAGGGCGGTATAACGGCTGCCCATAGTCTCGCCGTTCAAGCTGTAGCGCTGCCATTCAGTAGACGTCTTCACGGTAGCGTCCTTGTGCCTTGAGGGTTCTCACATTCAGGTGGAGCGGTGCCAGCACTTCGTCCAGGGCCAGCACCACCCCCTTGGCCATCTCGCGACCGCCGCATACCAATACCTGGGCGCCTTTTTCAATCAGCCGGCGCAAGACCTGGGCATCGCTGATCAGCCGGTCTTGTACGTAAGAACGGTCGCTGACCTGGGAAAAGGCCGCGTGCAATGCCGTGAGGCGATGGTCCGCCAAATAATGGTTGAGCTCGGACTCGTAAAGGAAATCCGAGGTCGGATTGCGCCCGCCCCAATACAAGTGCATAGGGTGATGGGCCTTGTTGTTGCGGATAAAACCGGTCAGCGGGCCGATGCCGGTACCGGCACCAATCAGGATCACCGGATGAGCGCCCGACGCGGGACGAAATTGCGGGTTGGGCTGGATAAAGGCCTCGATCGGCGCGCCGATGTACAAGCCGTGAAGATATTCCGAACACATCCCACCTTTGTGTTTGCGCACACAGATCTCCAGCACGCCGTCCCGTGAATCGCAGGCCAGGGAGTAGAAGCGTGGGACAGGGCTGCCCGGCGGCAGAATGCCAACCAGATCTCCCGCTTCAAAGTCCGGTAACTTTCCCGTCGCTTTGAAACGCAGTACGTGCGTAGGCGCCTCCACCTGTTCGCCGTAGGCAATGCGCTCGGCCAACACCAGTTGGTGGGTTTGTGGCTGCCGCGGGGTGTGGACCAGCGTCAGGTCTTGCCCCAGCACTTCGCCCAAGGCGTGCCCCCAGCGAGCAAACTCCTGGGAAGATTGGCGATTGATGGTTTCCAGCCCCATCAACGGTGTACCACCTGCCTGCAACAAGGCTTCCTGCACCTGATGGGCAAACTGACAGAACTGCGCAAACTGCCGGTCACCGAAACCCAGTATGGCAAACGGCTGGCCAGGTTTCAGGCCGGCGCTGGCCAGCCGTGCCAGGAACTGCGAAGCCGAGGCCGGAGCATTGCCGTCACCGTGGGTCGCGGTGAGGATGAACACCCGTTGAACGCTGATGTAGTCGTTGGTGTATTGATTCATCGCCGCGCTATGCACCCGGTGGCCTGCCTGGCGCAAGGCATCATGCAGGGCGCTGGCAAAGCCCCAGGTGGTGTTGGTCTCAGTGCCGACCAATATCACGCTGTCGGCGGTTTGCGCAGTGCTGTTATGGCGGATGTCCGGCCCGGCCTGGCGGCGACGCCACCACATCTGGATACCGGTGACGCTCATCAATGGCACGCAGAGCGCACAGGCGCCGAGCAACAGGCCCAGCCACCAGAGCCCTTCACCGGTGTGCAACTGATAGATCAATTCGTAGAGGTTGTGCATCGAACCGTGGGCTTGATAGGACAGCAGGGTGCCGCTGACCGGGTCCACGTAGCCGTAGCCCCGGGTCGTGCGCAGGGAAAACACGTCTTGCGGATTACTCGGGCTGGGGTAAACGAGCTCGCGCAAGTCATTCAGGTCGGTGGCCTGCAAGGCTTTCAGGCTCGCCACCGGCAAGGCCGGGCCTGCGCTGATGCGGTCGGGGAGCGCGGGCTCGATCTGACTGCCGTCGGCGATGAAATCGAAGGTCGTGGCACACATGTAGAGACCGCTCAGTGCCGATAACAGCAGCCCGAGTACCGCCAGGCGTCCGGCTTCAGCGTGCCAGCGCTGGCTGAAGTCGCCCCGCAATGGCCGCCACAGGTTGCGCCAGCCGCCTACCCGTCGAACCAGCAACAGCGCTCCAGACACTGCCAGCATCAGCATGAACAGCGCGCCGGCACCCGCCACCCCGTGGCCCGCTGTGCCAAGAAACAGCGAGCGGTGCAGGTCTTTCGTCCAGCGAGAGAAGGTGGAGGCCTCGTAAGGTGCTAGACCCTGTCCGGTCAGTGGATCGACCTTTTCGGCCCCGACCTGACCGGCCTGATTGAAGTAGACGATGACGGTCCCGGATGCTGTGCGCTGGATCTGTTCCACCCCCGGAAAGTGGTCGGCGACGCGTCCGGCCAACTGGCCGACATTGACTTGCCCGACCGCAGTGGAGGTGCCGTTCAGGCGTTCCAGGGCCGGATCGACAGACAATATCGCGCCGCTGATGGCCAGGAGCATGACCAACAGGGCGGCGAACAGGCCGGGCAGGGAGTGGAGCTGGCGAAGCATGTTGGGCCTCCGCAAATGACAGGTGCTACAGGTCGTAGGTAAAGGATTCGACGTAGGTATTGCCGGCCGCCGGCTTACCTGCACCCGCAGAGGTCAGAGGTACGCTGACATCGGCGCGGGCATCACGTTTGTCCTCCACGGCGCTGTCGATACGGATTTGGTAACCGGCATCAATCAGGGTGTCCGCCAGTTCGATGCTGACCTTGAGCGTGTCTCCACTGCCGACGCTGGCGCCGCTGACTCCATCGAACTCGCTCGGGCTCATCTTGCTACCACGGGCCCAGTCGGCCAGGTGCTTGTAGTACTTGGCCTTCTTGCCGGCTACCCAGAGGGTTTTCTGATACTGGCCTGTGGCATCTGTGAGGTAGATCGCCAGGTATGCGTCATTGCCGCTGTAGCGCTTGAGCTGAGTGGTCAGGGTCACTTCACGGGCCTGGGCCACCCCGGGTAGGGCGATGACGCCGGCCAGGCAAGTTGCAGCGATAATTTTTTTCATGGGATTTTCCTTTGGATCGTCACGTCGAGAGCTTGGCCCCGCTTGCTGACAGCAACCTGAAGCACAGCAAGACTCGTCGACAAAATAAATGAACGTCACTGGCCAGTCGGGTTGCCGAGGTAGTCCTTGGCGTCATCACCTTCCTGGAAGTAGATCTCGAGCTTGCGCAGGTGCAACGACGCCGGTGAGAAACTGGCTTCAATGGGATTGCCCTTGCGGTCCAGCCCCCTGAGCTCGTAACAACCGTCGTCAACCTTGATGCGCTGCACGCTCCAGCCGTATCGCTGTTCTACCTGCTGGCGCAAGGTTTCCCGTGGTTGCCAGTCGCTGACCGGTTCGCTGCAGTCGTCATCGGCCAAGGCGTAGCCATTGACCAGCACACTGACCAGCGCAGTGCCAGCGATAAAGCCTGATTTCATGATCTGTCTCCTGCCGGGGTTTCGTCGTTGGCATACCCTACGGTGCATTCCTGACAACCAGCTGAATCTTCAGATTCACGTCAGATAAGGCGGATAAGGTGCCGCACGACCACCATCACAGGAGCTCCCAGATGCGAGTTTTATTGGTTGAGGACGCGCCAAGGTTGGGGGAGGCGGTGCGCGAACAGATCGCCGATGACGGCCACGCGGTCGATTGGGTGCAATGTCTGGCTCATGCGCGCAACGGCGTACGCACGACGCCTTACGACCTGATCCTGCTCGACTTGATGCTGCCGGACGGTCGCGGACTGGACTTCCTGCGCCAGCAACGCGGCGCCGGAGATGTGACTCCGGTGATCATCCTGACTGCCCAGGACCAGATATCCGATCGCATCGCCGGCCTCAATGCCGGGGCCGACGACTACCTGGTCAAACCGTTCGATCTGTTTGAACTTTCGGCCCGTGTGGCGGCGGTGGCCCGGCGGTACAGTGGCAACCCCAACCCGCAGATCAGAATCGGCGAATTGCACATCGACATGAGTGCTCGGACGCTACAACGGGCCGGCGTGCCTGTGGACCTGACGGCGCGGGAGTGGGCGTTGTTCGAGGCTTTCATCCAGCGTCCCGGCGCGTTGCTGTCCAAGACGCAGCTTGAAGAGCGTCTGTACGCCTTCGGTGCGGAAATCGAGAGCAATACGATCGAGGTCTATATCAGCCGGTTGCGCAAGAAACTGGGTCGCGACTTCATTGAAACCGTGCGTGGCATGGGCTACCGGCTGTTATCCGCATGAGTACTTCGTTCAGCCTGCAAAAACGTCTTTGCCTCGGGTTGACGCTGGGCATGACCGTGCTTTGGCTTGCCGCGACCGTCGGCACTTGGCGGGTGGTGCAGCATGAGTTGGATGAGATGTTCGACAGTGCGCTGGCGGAAACTGCGCAGCGGATCCTGCCCCTGGCTGTACTGGAAATCAGCAATCGTGAGGACGCGGGCAAGACCCAACGGGTGGCGGCGTTGAAAATGCACAAGGAATACCTGACCTACGTGGTGCGCGATGCCCAGGGCAAGGTGCTGATGCAGTCTCACGACGCCAAGCTGAAAATCTTCGGCAAACAACCGGCAGAAGGTTTCACCACTTCGGGAAAATACCGCCTGTACGGCGCCAGTGCGCTACGCGAGTCGGTGTTCATCGAAATCGCCGAACCTCTCGGGCATCGCCGCGAGGCCGCGCGGGAAGCCTTGCTGGCTTTGCTGTTGCCGTTACTGGCGTTGATTCCCGTCAGCCTGGTGAGCACCTGGTTATTCGTACGCATCAGTCTGCACAGTGTGCTGGCCTATCGTCGTGCCGTGGAGGCCCGTGGCGCGGGTGATCTTTCACCGATCAAGGTGTCGCGCCTGCCAGCGGAAATCAATCCGCTGGCTGAGGCGGTCAATCATTTGCTGGAGCGCATGCGCAAGGCCTTGGAGGCCGAGCGCAGCTTCACCGCCAACAGTGCACATGAATTGCGCACACCATTGGCCGCGACTCTGGCGCAGATCCAGCGCTTGCATCGCGAAGCACCCGAGGGACCGCTGCGCAGCCGGGTGGAAAAAATCGAAAGTGCCTTGCGCGAATTGGCGCGCCTGTCAGAAAAACTCATGCAACTGGCCAAGGCCGAGGGGGGCGGGTTGTTGTCGCAAACGCACCAGGACCTTATTCCGCTGCTGGCCCATGGGGTGGACGAGTGGCGTCAAAGCAGCACTCGCCAGATCGAACTGCAACTCCCGGCCCAGACCTCTGTGTACTCGACCATAGACCCGGATGCTTTCGGGATATTGCTACGTAATCTGATTGAAAATGCACTGAAGCACGGTGCGGAGGATAAACCGATCGAAGTCATTCTGAATGACCGGGGGGAGTTGCGCGTGATCAATGGCGGGCCGGTTGTGCCCGTACCCGTCCTGCAGCGCCTGACTGAACGTTTTGTGCGAGGCGAGAGTCAAGCCCATGGATCGGGGTTGGGGCTGGCGATTGCCAAAACGATTGTGCAGGGGATCAATGGCCGAATCGAACTGTTGTCTCCGGCAAAGGATCGGCAGGAGGGCTTCGAGGTGCGGATCTGGCTACCGCTTGCCACCATGACAGGTGAGCAGACTGATGGCCATTTGTCAGCCAGCTAGCCTGCGCATTCTTGACAATCAATCTGCTTGGGCAAATACTCGCGCCCATATTCATATATATGACTAGATAACAAGGTGAATAAGGTCGATGAAAGCTCTCCCCAGCGATGTCCGTCTGCCGCTCTATCAACGCTTGCGCGACCAATTGGCCGAGCAGATCGCCAACAATCGCTGGCGCCCGGGGGAGGCGATCCCGACTGAGGCTGCGTTGTCGGCGGAGTATCAATTGTCCACCGGTACTGTGCGCAAGGCTGTCGATGCGCTGGTCAGCGAGGGCATCCTGGAGCGTCAGCAGGGGCGCGGCACTTTCATTCGCCGGCCGCAGTTCCAGTCGTCGCTGTTTCGTTTTTTCCGCTTTCAAAGTGCATCGGGCGAACGTCGGGTTCCCGAGAGCCGTATCCTGTCCGTGGAGCCGGTGGCCGCGCCTTCGGCGGTGGCCCAGGCGCTGGGGCTGCCGGTGGACGCACCGGTCATTCGCATTGTTCGAGTGCGTCTGCTGGAGGTGAAACCGGTGCTCGCCGAAGAAATCTGGCTACCCCGCAGCCGCTTCCAGCCCTTGCTCGAGATCGACCTGAGTCAACAGGGCCCGCTGCTTTATCCCATTTACGAAGAAACCTGTGGCCAGGTCGTCGCCTATGCCGAAGAAACCCTTACCGCCGAATCGGTGAATGAGGTGCACGCGCGGCTGCTGCATGTACCGGTCAACAGCCCCGTGGTGGTGATCGAACGCCTGGCACGGGACTACGCCGGCAATCCGCTGGAATGGCGACGCTCGCGCGGGCATGCCGAGCATTTCCGCTACAGCGTGGAAATTCGCTGACCCTGCCCGGCTAGGGCGTTCAGCGGCGCGCTGGTCGCCGCTGTCTTTATTGAATCGTTTGCCATCACTGGCCCTGTAGCGGCGCGGTTCGCTCTCGGCTGCCTTTTGTTTCACTCATAAGGATAAAAGACATGTTCAGTTGGTATCGCCAAGTCACTGCGCGGGAGCGCAAAACGTTCTGGGCCTGTTTCGGCGGATGGTCCCTCGACGCTCTTGAAGTGCAAATGTTCGGCCTGGCGATACCGGCGCTGATCGCCGCGTTCGCCCTGACCAAGGGCGATGCCGGGTTGGTCAGCGGCGTGACCCTGGTCACTTCGGCCCTGGGCGGTTGGGTCGGCGGGACGCTGTCGGACCGCTACGGTCGGGTGCGCACGTTGCAGTGGATGATCTTGTGGTTTTCGTTCTTCACCTTCCTGTCGGCGTTCGTCACCGGCTTCCACTCGTTGTTGATCGTCAAGGCGCTGCAGGGCTTCGGGATCGGCGGGGAGTGGGCCGCCGGTGCGGTATTGATGGCCGAGACCATCAATCCCAAATACCGCGGCAAGGTCATGGGCACCGTACAAAGCGCTTGGGCGGTGGGTTGGGGGCTGGCGGTCGGCGTCTTCACGCTGATCTACTCCCTCGTGCCGCAGGATATGGCCTGGCGGGTGATGTTCGTCGTGGGCCTGCTGCCGTCGTTCCTGATCATCTGGGTGCGGCGCAACGTTGAAGAGCCCGACAGTTTCCAGCGCCTGAAAAAAGACAACGTCATTCCCCAGAGTTTCTTCAAATCCCTGGCCGGCATCTTTCGTCCCGAGTTGATCCGTGTGACCTTGTTTGGCGGGTTGCTGGGGTTGGGTGCGCACGGCGGTTACCACGCCGTGATGACCTGGCTGCCGACTTTCCTCAAGACCGAACGCAACCTGTCGGTGCTCAACTCCGGCGGCTACCTGGCGGTGATCATCTTCGCCTTCTGGTGCGGTTGCGTGGTCAGCGGTTTGTTGATCGATCGCATTGGCCGGCGCAAAAACATCGTGCTGTTCGCGCTGTGCTGTGTGGTGACCGTGCAGTGTTATGTATTCCTGCCGTTGACCAACACCCAGATGCTGTTCCTGGGGTTCCCGCTCGGCTTCTTCGCGGCCGGTATTCCGGCGAGCCTCGGGGCGTTTTTCAACGAATTGTATCCGGCGGATGTGCGCGGCGCCGGCGTGGGGTTCTGCTACAACTTCGGCCGGGTGCTCTCGGCGGTGTTCCCGTTCCTGGTCGGCCACATGAGCGATTCCATGTCCTTGGGCTCGGCCATTGGCATCGACGCCGGGATTGCCTATGGCGTGGCGGTAATCGCAGCGCTTTGCCTGCCGGAAACCCGCGGCCGTAGCCTGGAAGCCACGGCTGCATCGGCGCCAGTGGTGCAGAGTAGTGACAGCCAGGGCGCCCGGGCCTGATTTTCCCTTATTGTCGATAGATGAAACCCATGTTTGATACCCGCACCACGCCGATTGCCGGCATTGACTGCCACGCCCACGTGTTCAGCCGCGAGCTGGAACTGGCCGCTGTCCGGCGCTACACACCTGATTATGACGCCACGCTCGCTCAATACCTGAGCCACCTGCACGCCCACGGCTTGAGCCATGGCGTGTTGGTGCAGCCGAGCTTTCTCGGCACCGATAACCGCTACCTGCTCGCTGCACTACGGCAAGCGCCGGAGCAGTTGCGCGGCGTCGTGGTGCTGGAGCGGGACGTCAGCCGCGCCGTGCTGGACGACATGGCCCGGCTGGGCGTGGTCGGTGTTCGCTTGAACCTGATGGGCAAAGCCTTGCCTGATTTTCGCGACGGTGCCTGGAACGGTTTTTTGGGTCACCTCGCGGAGCTGGATTGGCATGTCGAGTTGCATGCCAACCTGGCGGACCTGCCGGGGCTGATCGGCCAACTGCTGCCGTTCGGTATCCGGTTGGTGGTCGACCACTTCGGTCGCCCGGATGCGCGCCTGGGGCTGGATCAACCCGGCTTTGCCCGATTGATGGAGTTGGGACAAGGCGGGCAGGTCTGGATGAAGGTGTCCGGCATTTATCGATTGGGCGCAACGGCCCCGCAGAACCTTGAATTCGCCCGCGCCTCGTTGACGTTGCTGGAACAATCTTTCGGTCCCGAGCGCTTGGTGTGGGGCAGCGACTGGCCGCACACGCAGCATGAAGAAAGTGTCGGCTTTGAAACGGTCATGGGGCAGTTGCGCGCATTGCAGTGTTCGGCGTCACTGATGCATGCGTTAATGGTCCAGGCCCCCCAGGCATTATTCAGGTTTTGAGGCGCAAGGCCTGTGACGTCGAGTTTTCCTGAACTCGCCCGGTGAATAGGGATCTAGACTCCATTGAAGCCCTGTGAGCAGTAGCCGTATCCGTCTCTAGAAGGATTTGCGCGCTGGAAGCATCGGCCCAGGCTATGGCGGCCGGGGCGCAGGACAGCGAGGGCGTTTCAGCCAGGCGGTTTGAGGAAGACTGATGTCGAACATTGAAGAGCTACCCATGCAAGCGTGCACGGCAAGCGAGTATGAAAGCTTGATCGCGATGGGGACGAGCGCGCTCGATGCCATTCCTGGTGCGGTGTACCTGTGCGATCACCAAGGGTGGCTCGTCCGGTACAACAGCGAGGCGGCCGAGCTGTGGGGAAGGGCGCCAGCACTCGGAGAGAACGGCGACCGTTTCTGCGGTGCCTATCGCCTGTTCCTGACCGAGGGTACGCCGCTACCATTCGACCACTGCCCGACCGCCTCGGCGCTCAATACCGGCATAGCCTCGCGCAATCAGGAAGTGATCATCCAGCGTCCGGATGGTTCACGGTTCGTGGCGCTGATGAACATCCGCGCCCTCAGGGATCGGCGCGGCGTCGTCCAAGGGGTGATCAATTGCTTCCAGGACGTCTCGGTGCACCACGCCATGGCCGAAGAGCTTCGACGCAAGAGTGCCGACCTGGAAGACTTTTTCGAAAACAGTGCAGTGGGCCTTCATATCGTCAGTGGCGAGGGCATCATCCTGCGCGCCAACAAGGCGGAGCTGGCACTGCTGGGCTATTCGGCAGAAGAGTACATCGGCCGCCACATCACCGAGTTTCATGTCGACGAACCGGTCATCGGCGACATCCTCACCAAACTGGGCAGTGGCGATTGCCTGGAGAGCTACCCGGCGCGCCTGAGGGCGAAAGACGGCTCGATCAAGCATGTCACGATCACCTCGAACGGGCGTTTCGAGGACGGAAAGCTCTTCAACACCCGTTGCTTCACCATCGACAGGAGCTGCGTCCACGCGGCCGAGGTGGCGCGTAAGGACAGTGATGAGCGGCTTTCGGCGACCTATGAGGCAGTGACGATCGGGATTTCCGAGGTCGATATCGACGGTCGCTTGCTCCGGGTGAACGATGCCCTGTGCAACATGCTGGGGCGGTCGCGCGAAGAGCTCCTGTCGATGACGTTTCTGGACTACACCCACCCGGACTGTATTCAGCAGGATGCCGGGTTGTACGCCCGCCAGGTGGCTGGTGAGCTGGAAAACTACGTGCTACGCAAACGCGCCCTGAAGCCCGATGGCGAGGTGGTTTACCTCGACATCCACAGCTCGTCAGTGAGGGACGCCAACGGTACGTTTCGTTATGGCGTGCGGGTGCTGCAGGACGTCACGCTGGCGCGGCGGATGGAAAACCAGCTCCGCGAAAGCGAGCGGCATATGCGCAATCTGCTCGAAGCCTTGCCTGCCGCGGTGTACACCACCGACGCCGAGGGGCGCATCACGTTCTTCAATCGCGCCGCCGTCGAGTTGTCGGGGCGCACGCCGCAGTTGGGCGAGATGTGGTGTGTGACCTGGAAACTGTTCAATACGGACGGCACCGCACTTCCCCACGATCAATGCCCGATGGCGGTGGCGCTGAAGGAAAACCGGCCGATACGCGGCGTCGAGGCGGTTGCGCAGCGGCCGGATGGCAGCTATGTCCCGTTCACGCCGTTTCCCACGCCGTTGCATGACGCCGATGGAAATCTGGTGGGCGCCATCAACATGCTGGTCGATATTTCCGAACGCAAACAGGCGGAAAACCGCCAGAAGACGCTGATCGATGAGCTCAATCATCGGGTCAAGAACACCCTGGCCACGGTGCAATCGCTGGCGGCCCAAACGGCACGCAATGCGGAGGATGCGAAAGACGGCTACAGGCGTTTCGAGGCCAGGCTCCTGGCGTTGTCGCGGGCACACGATCTCTTGACCAAGCGCCATTGGGGGCAGACTCCGCTTCACACCCTAGCCCTTGAAGTGCTGATGCCGGTCTTTGGCCATGAACCTGGCCGCGTCGTGATCGAAGGTGCTTCTGCGGACGTCGGCACCCGGGTGGCGCTCAATCTGACGATGACCCTCAATGAACTGGCGATCAACGCGCTTAAATACGGGGCCATGTCAGTCGAAACTGGGACGCTTTCAGTTACCTGGCACCTGCAAGCCCAGGCAGAAGGAACGCTGCTGACCCTCGACTGGCGCGAACAAGGCGGGCCGCCCGTGTCACCCCCGGAACGGGAAGGGTTGGGTTCTCGCTTGATGAGGCGCTGCATCGAGCGTGACCTGGCGGGCAAGTTCGACCTCATCTACGCTCCGGAAGGCGTTTGCTGCCGCTTTTCGTTTCTGATTGGAGTATCTGGGGCATGACCCCATTTGCTGGGATCAGGGTGCTGGTCGTCGAGGACGAAGGCGCGATTGCCCTGTTGATCGAGGAGATGCTGGAGGAGCTCGGATGCGAAGTGGTGGCGTCAGTCGCCCGGCTCGCTGCGGCGTGTGACATAGCCGGTTCGGTGCGGGTTGACCTGGCGATCCTGGACGTCAACCTGGCTGGCGAGCGTGTTTTCCCTGTGGCCGAAATTCTTCGCGGTCGCAATATTCCCTTTCTATTCAGCACCGGATACGGCGCCAGCGGGCTAGCCGCCGAATACGCCGGGTGCCCGGTCCTGCACAAGCCATTCTCGGAAAGCGAGCTGCAGCAGAAAATCGCCGTTACGCTGACGGGTGCTCGCGAAAGCAGCCACGCGCCCAGCAGCGATGCCAACTGAGCCGCCGCCATCGCGAGCAGGCTCGCTCCCACAATGGGGCAACGGTGGATTGTGATGGAGTGGCCGCTACAAACCCTCTGTGGGAGCGAGCCTGCTCGCGATGACGGTGGCCTCTACGAGACGTTGCCTCTGGACTGTGCTAAATCTCTCACCGGCAATCAACGTCCCCAAACCCATTCAAGGAGTGATCATGAGTCTCCACGGTCATTACGATCCGCAGAACATCTTTGCGCTGATCCTTCGCGGCGATGCGCCGTGCTACAAGATTTACGAAGACGCCGATGTGTTGGCCTTCCTGGATATCTTTCCTCAATCGCGCGGCCATGTCCTGGTCATCCCCAAAGGCTCCCAGGCACGCAATATCCTCGAGGTCGAGCCCGCTGTCCTGAGCGCGATGATGTCTGCCGTGCAGCACCTGACGCGGATCATCGTGGACGAATTGCAGCCGGACGGGGTCCAGGTCGCGCAGTTCAATGGAGCCGTGGCCGGGCAAACGGTCTATCACATTCACATGCACATCATTCCTCGCTGGGAAGGTGAGGCGCCCGGTGTGCATGGCAGGGGCAAGGCTGATCCCGCGGAACTGGAAGCACTCCAGGCTCGCCTGGTCGAGCGCATTCGCTCAGGGGCGTGATACCGGACGGGGCACAGGCCGCATCAGCTGCCGTGCCCCTGGCTGTTGCGGACCAGCTCATAGGCCCGGCGTACCAATGGATTGACGGTATTTGGCCGAATCCAAAGGTAATAAGTCACGTCCGGCAGGCGCGGTAAACCATCGCTTTCCCCCAATACCCGCATATCCGGCCCGAGCATTTCCATGCTGCGGGGCGTGACGCCCAGCCCTGCGCGGGTCGCGGCCTTGATGCCGATCAGGTTCGAGGCCAGGTAGGCCTGGCGCCAGGGAATATTGGCGCGCTCGAGCGCTTCGAGGGCATAGCGGCGATAGATGCTGGGTTCGTCCACCAGGATCAACGGCAACGGCTCGCCGGGGTTGTGAAGGTACTGGGCCGAGCAGATCCACCACACCGGCGAGGTGCGCAAGGCGAAGCCTTCAAGGTTGGGATCCTGACGGGTGGAAATGATCATGTCGACCTTGCCGCGATGCAGGTCGTCCATCAGGAACGGGCTGCGCCCGACATCGATCTCCAGGCGCAGGCGCGGGGCCGAGCGGGCGATGTGGCTGAGGATCGGTGGCAGGATGGTGTCGGCGATGTCGTGGGGCGAACCGATGCGCAGCACACCACTGAGGCTGCTCTCACGCAGGGAACTGAGGACGTCATCATTGAGCGACAGCATCTGCCGCGCATGCCTTAGCAATTGCTGGCCCGCTTCCGTCAGCTGTTTTTGCCGCCCGCGCTTTTCGAACAAGCTCACCCCGACCTGTTGTTCCAGGCGTTGCATGTGCTGGGTCACCGACGATTGCGTGCGGGACAGTTGGGCGCCCGCTTCGGCGAAGCTGTGGTGATCGACCACGGCGATGAAGGTGCGCAGTAATTCGAGATCGAGGGTCGACATGGCGATTGCTTCATATCAAGGGTGCAAACCTAAACATTACAGAATTTTATGAATTGGTGGGAGGAATATGGTTCATGGCTTTCTGTGAACCAATAAAATAGCGGTTATGCGTTTTTTGCCTGAAAGCCAAACCTTGGAAGTTATAACGATATTAGATATTTGAATTTCCTTTGCCTTCGGGTGATACCTAGGATGCCCACTCATCAGGCCGGGGGACGCCGGCCATTCATGAGGGGAAATCCATGTTGCTCGAGCGCTCACCCGTAAAACGATTGCTGCCTGTCATGCTGGGCGCCTTGATCTCATTGTCGGCCGTCGACATCGTCCGGGCCGATGCCACCCTGGACAAGATCGAGCAACGCCACGAACTGGTGGTCGGCGTGCTGCTGTCCGGTGGTCCGTTCGGTGGCATCGACCCCTCCACCCAGAAACCGCGTGGCTTGAACGTCGATCTCGCCCAGGAATTGGGTCGGCAACTGGGTGCCGAGGTGCAATTGGTGCCGGTATTGCCTGCCAACCGCGTGCAGTTCCTGCAGCAGGGTAAAGTCGATCTGCTGATCGCCAATATGGAATGGACCGCCGAGCGCGGTGAAATCCTCGGGTTCGTGCCCACGCCGTTCTACCGCGTCGGTGGCACCGCGGCGGTACTCAAGGACAGTACGATCAGCCGCTGGGAAGACCTGAAGAATCAACCGGTGTGCACCTCCCAGGGCAGCAGCTATATCAAGCCGCTCACCGAGTTGGGCGTCGAGATCAAGGCCTTCAAGAGCTCCTCGGAATCACTCCTGGCGCTGCGGGGCAACAACTGCGTTGCCGCGGTGCACGACGCCACGCTGATCAATCCGCTGATTGCCGACAATGCCGAATGGCAGGGCTACCGCGCCCTGAGCCCGGAGTTGAACCCGGCACCCTCGGTGATCTGGACGCGCAAGGGCGAAAGCGATACCCAGGCCAGGCTCGATCCGATCATCAAGCAATTGCACCGCAGCGGCTGGCTGATCGAGGCCCAGACCCGTAACCGCATCACGCCGGCGTCACCGGCCTTGGTGGAGTTGCAGAAACAGTTCCAGGCCAACGGTGCCTGAGGACTGTCGCGCCTGCCTTCTCTCTCAACGACTGACGCTCAAGGTAATCACCCATGACTTCATTTTTCATCCCTCGAACCCTGGTCACCCTGTGCCTGGCATGGTCCATCGGATCGGCTGCCAGCCTGGCCCAGGCCGATGCCACGCTGGACCGGATCGAGCAACGTCACGCCATCAGCGTCGGGGTGATGCTCAGTGGCGCGCCATTCGGCACCATCGACCCCAAGACTGGCGAACACCTGGGCTACAACGTCGAATTGGCCCAGGGCATCGGCAAGGCGCTGGGCGTGGAGACCCAGACCGTATCGGTCCTGGCGCCAAACCGCGTGCAATTCCTGCAACAGGGCAAAGTCGACATCCTGATCGCCAACATGCAGTTCACCGAAGAGCGCGCTGAGATGCTCGACTATGTGCCCACGCCTTATGAGGAGGTCGGTGGGGCTGCGTTGATCCGCAAGGGATCGGGTATCAGCCAGTGGGCCGACCTCAAAGGCAAGCCAGTGTGCGTGTCCCAGGGCAGCAACTTCATCAAGCCCCTGCAGGAAACCTATGGTGCACAGATCAAGGCTTTTCGCAGTCAGTCCGAGTCGCTGTTGTCGTTGCGCGGCAATGGCTGCGTGGCCGCGGTCCATGTGAGTCCGACCCTGCATGCGCTGCTGAGCGAAGACGAATGGGCCGGCTATGAAATCCCGCTGCCGGGGGATCTGATCCCGTCGAATTCGGTGATCTGGCTGCGCAAGGGCGAGCACGATACCCAGGCGAAACTCGATGCCATCGTGCGCGACTGGCACCGCAGCGGCTGGCTGATCGAGTTGGGCGAGCGTACCGGCATGGCGCCGTCCCAGGCCCTGCGTGATCTGCATGCCAAGTACAGCAATGCCGCCCCTCTGGCCGCGCAACCATGAGCCAGTCGTTGTTTGCGGCGTTGCAGGCATTGGTGGGTGCCAGGCATGTGCAGAGCAGTGAAGAAGCCGCGCCGTACCTGACCGACAAGCAGGGCCGTTACGTCGGCCAAGTGATTGCCGCGGTACACCCGGCCAGCACCGAAGAGGTGGCTGCGGTGGTCCGGGCTTGCGTCGCGACCGATACGCCCGTGGTGGTGCAGGGCGGCAACACCGGACTGATGGGCGGCGCCACCCCGGACGCCAGCGGTCGCGCCGTGTTGCTATTGCTCGACCGAATGAATCGGGTACGTGCCGTGGACACCGACAACGACACCCTGACCGTCGAGGCGGGCTGCATCCTGCAAACTGTCCAGGAGGTTGCCCGTACGGCCGGTCGCTTGTTCCCTCTGAGCCTCGGCGCCGAAGGCAGTTGCACCCTCGGCGGCAACCTGGGTACCAATGCCGGCGGCACCGCAGTGCTGCGCTATGGCAATACTCGCGAGCTGACCCTGGGCCTGGAAGTCGTGACCGCCCAGGGTGAGATCTGGAACGGCCTGCGCGGCTTGCGCAAGGACAATACCGGCTACGATCTGCGGGACCTGTTTATCGGCAGCGAAGGCACGCTGGGCATTATCACCGCCGCGACCCTGAAGCTGTTTCCACTGCCCAAAGCCCAGGTCACCGCGCTATTGGCGTTCGACTCGTTGGAGCAGGCAGTGGCCTTGTTGTCTCACGCCCGCGCCGGTTTTGGGGCCAGCCTGACGGCCTTCGAGTTGCTCAGCGCCGAGTGCCTTGCATTATTGCGCGAGCAGTTTCCCGACGGTCCGCGGCCATTCTCCAGTGCTCGCCAGCCTTGGTTCGCATTGTTGGAACTGTCCGATAACCACAGTGAAAGCCATGCACGGGAAGTCTTCGAACAGGTACTGGGCGAGGCCTTCGAGCAACACCTGCTGGCCGATGCGCTGATCGCTGAAAACCTCGCCCAGAGCCAGGCGTTCTGGCAACTGCGGGAAAACATGAGCGATGCGCAAAAGCGCGCCGGGCGCAACATCAAGCATGACATCTCGGTGCCGATTTCCCAGGTCGCAGCGTTCGTTGCCCATACCGATGCGCTGCTGCAACAGCATTTCCCCGGTGTGCGGCACTACACCTTCGGTCATCTGGGCGACGGCAACCTGCATTACAACGTTGCCCATCCGCTGGATGCCACGGTTGACGCGCACATGGCCCATTACGCCGCCCTCAGCCGACTGGTCCACGACAGCGCCCACGCCCACGGAGGCTCGATCAGTGCCGAGCACGGCATTGGCCAGCGCAAGGTGAACGTGCTGGGGCGCTACAAAAGTGCGGTGGAGCTGGACCTGATGCGTCGGATCAAGCAGGCGCTGGATCCGCGCAATCTGCTCAATCCCGGCAAGGTCCTGGAGGACATGCGGCCATGACGCTTTACCTGTCCAAGCGCGTGCAGCGGGTTTCGCTGTCCGCCAATGCCGTCGCCAAGTCCCGGGCCACGGCCCTGCGTGAGGCCGGTCGCGACATCCTCGACCTGACCACCGGCGAGCCGGATTTCGATACGCCGGCGCCTATCAAGCAGGCCGCCTATGCCGCCATCGCGGCCGGCGCCACCAAGTACACGCCGACGCCGGGTGTAAAGGCCTTGCGTATGGCCGTGCAACACAAGCTGCGCACGGAAAACCAGCTGGACTATCCGCTGGCATCCATCGTGATTGCCAATGGTGCGAAACAGATCATCTTCAACGCCTTCGCCGCGACCCTCGATGACGGCGACGAAGTGCTGGTACCGACGCCTTACTGGCCGTCGTTCCCGGACAGCGTGCGTTTCAATGGCGGCGAACCGGTGTTCATCGAATGCGGGCTGGACCAGAGCTGTAAGCTCACGCCACAACAACTGGAGCAACACATCGGCGAGCGTACGCGCTGGTTGATCCTCAATAGCCCCGGCAACCCCAGTGGCGCGGTGTACAGCGAGGCCGAACTGCAAGGCTTGGCCCAAGTACTGCGGCGACATGCTCACGTACTGATTCTGCTGGATGAACTCTACGAGCACATTCGTTTCGACGGGCGCCCGGTCCAGAGCTTGCTCAACGTCGCGCCAGATCTGCAAGCGCGCTGCCTGCTGGTGGGCGGGGTGTCGAAGACCTATGCCATGACCGGCTGGCGCATCGGTTTCGGTGCCGGGCCGCAAGCGTTGACCGAGGCCATGACCGTGGTGCAATCGCAATCCACTTCCGGGGCTTCCTCGGTCGGCCAGGCAGCGGCGTTGGCAGCGTTCGAGGGTGGGCTGGATTTCCTCGCGGAACAGGTCGCGGCTTATCGTCAGCGCCGTGACGTGTTGGTGAGCAGCTTGCGCAATGTCGAAGGCCTTGAAGTCCTCGAGCCTCAAGGTGGTTTTTTCGTATTTGTGCGCTGCGCCGGGTTGTTGGGGCGCTATCGCCCGGACGGCCAGCGTCTGGAGCACGATGCAGACGTCGTCGAGTACCTGCTGGACGAGGGCGTGGCTGGCGTCGCGGGCGGTGCTTATGGCTTGTCGCCGTGGTTTCGCCTGTCCATCGCCACGGCGACCGCAACCGTTGCCGAAGCGGGCCGTCGCATTGCCCACGCTTGCGGCCGATTGAGGGACGAGCGATGAGCCATTGGCTGGAGCAGTTCGTCCATTGGAGCGCCGGGCTCGGCCTCAACTACAACTTTTTGCTCGATGCCTATCAGCGCGGCACGCTGGAGCAGGGCGCATTGACCACGGTGTTGTTGTGCCTGTTGACCATCGTCGGCAGCCTGCTGGCGGGCGTCGGCCTGGCGGCACTGTTGACCTCGGGCAAGCCCTGGCTCGCCAGGCCGGCGCGGGTGTTCATCGAAGTCACCCGCAACACGCCGACCCTGGTCCAGCTGTATTGCGCCTTCCTGGTGCTGAACATGCTGCTGACCGAGGCCGTCGGTGCGGCCAATCCGCTGACCCCCTTCGCCTGGGTGGTGATCGTGATCTCGCTGCACAAGGGCGCCTTCCATGCCGAGGCGCTGCGGGCCGGCATCGAGGCGGTGCCCGCGGTGACCCTGGAGGCCGCCAGTTCGCTGGCCTTCGACCACCGCCAATTGTTATGGAACGTGCAACTGCCCCTGGCCCTGCGTTTTGCCTTGCCGTCGCTGATCAACAACCTGATCGATCTGGTGAAAATGACCGCCGTGGCCTCGGCCATTGCCGTGGGCGACATCACCTACGCAGCCATCATGATCTGGACCCAGAGCGATAACGTGTTGGAGCTGATGATTCTGATCCTGGGGTTTTTCGGCTTGCTGAGTTTCACCGTCAATTGCGTGGGGCGCTACCTTGAAGCGCGCCTGAGGATGCCCGGCTATGGCCATTGATTCGTCTGTCATCGTGCCGCTGACTTGGCCGCGTCGACATTTCGGCAAGGTGCTGCTGGGGATCGGAGCGCTGTCCTGGCTGGCGTATTTCGCCCCGCACAGCCCGGTGTTCAAGGCCTTGCTGCAATGGTCACCGGCCCTGGCCGCAGGCTTCGGCCAGAATATTCTCATCAGTCTGCTGGCCATTGGGCTGGGTTCTGCCGTGGGGTTGGTGGTCGGCGCCATGGTCCTGTCGCCCCTGCGCTTGCTGCGCTGGCCGGCACGGATCTGGGTGCAGGTCTTGCGCAACGCGCCCTGGCTGGTGCTGATCTATTTCACCACCTATGTGTTCCCGTTCGAGATTCGTATCGGCCACGGCTATGTCTCGTTTCCCGACTGGATCAAGGTCACCCTCGGCCTGGCGTTGCCGGCCAGTGCCAACGTCGCGGAAATCTTCCGGGGCGCGATTGCCTCGATCCCCAGCACTCAATGGGAGGCCGCGCGCTCCCTGGCGTTCACCCGTGGACAGATTTTCCGCTCGATCATCCTGCCGCAGTGCTTCAAGCGCATGTTGCCGCCGTGGATGAACCTCTACGCGGTGATCACCATGGGCACCGCGCTGGCGTCCCTGGTGGGCGTGCATGACGTGATCGATACCGCGCAGATCGCCAGCAATACCGTGAACCAGACCGGCTTCACCGTGGTGATCTACCTGAGTCTGCTGGTGCTGTTCTTTGCCTATTGCTACCCGATTTCCCGCCTCACCCAATACCTGGAGCGACGTTATGCCTTCTACTGAAACCGTCGCCGAACCCCTGGTCAGCCTGCGCGACCTGCACCTGTCGTTCGGCAGCAACCCGGTGCTCAAGGGCATTGACCTGGATGTGCACCGTGGCGAGGCCGTGTCGATCATCGGCCCGTCCGGCTCGGGCAAGTCGACGATCCTGCGTTGCATTACCGGCCTGTTACAGCCCCAGCGCGGCAGCATTCGCGTCGGTGCCACCGAAGTCCACACCCTGGCCCAGGAAGCCCAGCGCATCGAGTTACGCAAGCGCGTGGGGTTTGTGTTCCAGCAGTACAACCTGTTCCCGCATCTGTCGGTGCTGGAGAACCTGGTGATCGCCCCGCGCAAGGTCCTGGGTCGCAATCGGGCCGACGCCGAGAAAGACGCCCGCGCCTTGCTCGCCAAGGTGCGCATGGAGCACAAGGCCGACGCCTACCCGGGGCAGCTCTCGGGCGGCCAGCAACAACGGGTGGCGATTGCCCGCGCCCTGGCGATGCGTCCGGAGCTGATTCTGTTCGATGAAGTGACCTCGGCCCTGGATCCGGAAACCGTCGGCGAGGTGTTGACGGTGATTCGCGAACTGACCGAAGAGGGCATGACCTGTGTGCTGGTGACCCACGAAATGCGCTTCGCCGAGGAGATCAGCGATGTCGTCTATTTCACCGAGAACGGTGTGATCGTCGAGCACGGTAGCGCCGCGCGGATTTTCCAGCACCCCACCAGCGAGCGTACCCGGGAGTTTCTGCGCCATGCCTTGGGTGATCCGGGGCGGCGGCCGCCCAGCGCCGATGATCCTTACCTGTTGACCAACCTGAGTCGCTACAGCCTGTCCGTTTAATTGTCTGTTCTGAACAATGGAGCCTGCCCATGAGCGTGTTTAGCCGTCCCGATGTCATCGAAGCTTTCCTGCAGAAAGTACGCGTCATCCATCAGCGCGGGGTCGATCGTGCCGCGCTGACTGAAATCGTTGGCCTGTTGGAGGGGCTGGCCGAGCGCCGTGACCTGTTCAACTTCGAAACCTTTCCGGCGCCGGTACCGGGGCAGGGCAGCACCGCGTTCCGCTATCGCCTCAATGACGATGGCGACACTCCGACGCTGTACCTGAACTCGCTGCTGCCGGGCAAAAGCACGATCCCTCACAACCACGAAACCTGGGCAATTATCACTGCGGTCGAGGGCCAGGAAATCAACTACGTCTACCAGCGCGACGACGAGGGGAGCGAACCGGGCTACACCACCCTGCATCTGGAAAAGGAAGTGATCGTGCAGCCCGGCACCTCGATTTCGTTCCTTGGGGAAGACCTGCATGGCATTCGGGTCGCCGGAGAACAGCCGACCCTGCATTTCCACCTGTATGGCTTGCCGCTGGAATCGCTCAATGGTCGCTATGGGGTCGAGGCCGATGGGCGGATTCTCAATTACAACGCCTCGCAAATGGCCCCGTCGATCAAGGCCTACGCCCACTGACGCCATTTCGTGCACCAGTCATTCCTTTATTCCAGCGGGACTCCCATGAGCCAGACCATAACTCCCGGACAACTGCAGCAGTGGTTGTTCGATGGGCAGGAAATCGCCCTGTTTGATGTGCGCGAGCACGGCCAGTACGGCGAAGCCCATCTGTTTTTCGGGGTGAACCTGCCCTATAGCCGATTGGAGTTGGAGGCGCGGCGACTGGCGCCCAACCCTCGGGTGCGGCTGGTGATCTATGACCAGGAAGGCGCGGATCTGGCGACGCGAGCGGCACAACGCCTGCAAGCGCTGGGCTACATCAATGTGTATAGCCTGGAGGGCGGCGCCGACGGTTGGCAGGCAGCCGGCTATCAGCTGTTTGCCGGCGTGCACGTACCGTCCAAGGCCTTTGGCGAACAGGTGGAGGCGGTCCGGCATACGCCTCACGTCAGCGCCCGTCAACTGGCGCAATGGCAGGCCCGGGGTGAACCCTTGGTGGTACTCGACGGCCGACCGTTGGAGGAGTATCGCAAGATGACCATTCCCGGTTCGATCTGTTGCCCGAATGGCGAACTGGGCTACCGCGTGCACGATCTGGTACCGGACGAGCAGACCCCCATCGTGGTCAATTGCGCAGGTCGAACCCGCAGCATCATCGGCGCCCAGACGCTGATCGACCTGGGGCTGAAGAACCCCATCTATGCCCTGGAGAACGGTACGCAAGGCTGGTACCTGGAAGACCTGCAACTGGAGCATGGTAGCGAGCGCCGCTATGCCGACCAGGTATCGGCCGCTACATTGCCGGCGCAGCGCTTGGCGGCGGCACGACTGGCCGAACGGGCCGGCGTGCCTAGCGTCGAGGCTACTCAGGTCGAGCAGTGGGCTGCGGACGCCGGACGCAGTCTTTTCCTCTGCGACGTGCGCACCGCTGAAGAATTTGCCGCCGGCACGCTGCCGGGAGCACAACACACGCCGGGCGGGCAGTTGATTCAATCCACCGACCTGTATGTTGGCGTGCGCCAAGCGCGGGTTGTGCTGTTCGATGACGACGGCGTGCGCGCACCGATCATCGCCAGTTGGTTGCGGCAGTTGGGGCATGAGGCTTTTGTATTGTCGGGAGGGCTGAGCAGTGGCTTGGCATTACCTGTTCCAGCAGTCGTCGCGCCTGAAAAACTGCCGCTGATCAGCGTGCGGACCTTGGCCGATGCCCTGAAGGATGACGCGGTGGCATTGATCGACCTGCGTTCGAGCAGCGCCTATCGCAAAACGCATATCGCCGGCGCGCGCTGGTCGATCCGGCCCTTGCTGGCCGCCGCGCTGGCAGATGAGCGACGGCCAGTGGTGCTGGTGGCCGATGATTCCCGGCTCGCCGCCTTGGCGGCGCTGGAGCTGCCGCACACGGCAGTCCGCTGGTTGTCCGACGGCGTGGATACCTGGCGTTCGGCAGGCCTTGCATTGCAAGAGGGTGCCCAGACGCTGCCAGATGAACAGTGTATCGATTTCCTCTTCTTCACCCACGACCGTCACGCTGGAAACAAGGACGCGGCGCGCCAATACCTGGCCTGGGAAATCGGCCTGTTGGCGCAGATGAGCGCAGACGAAGTCGCCAGCCTCAAGCCGCTGCAACCAGGGCCGCAAAACGTTGTCGGTGGGCTGGATCGCACCCGCCTGGTCCAGGGCGCGCGCCCGGAAAAAGGCAGCGGTGCCCGCTCGGTCAACGTACCGGTCAGCCGCCTGAGCACGGTGCTGTTCGACAACCTGGCACAGATGCGTGACGCCCGTTCCCGGCGCGACAGTGAGCGGGTCTTGAGTTATGGCGCCCGGGGCAATCCGACGGCCTTCGCCCTGGAAGACCTCGTCACGGAGTTGGAAGGTGGCTACCGCACCCGGCTGTTCGGCACTGGGTTGGCTGCCGTGGCGCAAACCTTCCTGGCCTACCTGCGACCTGGCGATCATGTGCTGATTACCGATGCGGTGTACGCACCGGTACGGCGCGTGGCCCGGGACTTCCTCGAAACCTTCGGCATAGAAGTCGACTACTTCGCCCCCGATGGCAGCGACCTGCCCGGACGGCTGCAAGCCAACACCAAAATGGTCTACACCGAAGTCCCCGGCTCATTGCTGTACGAGCTCTGCGACTTGCCAGCCATCGCCGCACTCTGCAAACCGCGGGGCATCCTGCTGGCAGTGGACAATACCTGGGGTTCGGGCGTGCTGTACCGGCCACTGACATTGGGCGCCGACATCTCGATCATGGCCCTGACCAAATACCTGAGCGGACACAGCGATGTGGTCATGGGCAGCGTTTGCACTCGGCAGGAGGCTTGGCCGGCACTGGCGGCCATGAGTGACACCTTCGGCAATACCGTCAGCCCCGACGACGCCTACCTGGTCCTGCGCGGCGCCCGTACCCTCGCGCCACGCCTGGATATACACGAGCGACAGGCGCTGGAAGTCGCCCGCTGGTTGCAGGCGCAACCGCAGGTCAAGCGGGTCTTCCATCCGGCACTGCCCGAGCATCCGGGTCACGCCCTTTGGCAGCGGGATTTCCAAGGCAGCAATGGGTTGCTGTCCTTCGAGCTTCGCGAAGCCGACGATGCGTACCTTGAGCGGTTCATCGACGCCTTGCAACTGTTCGGCCTGGGTGCGTCCTGGGGCGGTTATGAAAGCCTGGTGACCGTGGCAAATACAAGGGATCGCGAGAGCGCCGAGGATCGGGCGTTGAATCCGGTGGTGCGGTTGCATGTGGGGCTGGAGGAGGTGGGCGCGTTGGTCGAGGATTTGCGCAGGGGGTTCGTTACGGCAGAAGCTGGGTGAGATGGCGCGGCCGGCCAGCCGACCACGGTTAACGCGTTGAATAGCACAGGCATACTATATCGAGAACCCCATACCGAACTGCATCATGGCTTGGCTTTACACAAGCATTTGTACAAGGCGCGTTGCTAATGGCGACCTTCGGCATGGATATCAGTTCGAGGCAGGATATGAGGTTCTTGATTTGTGTTGGGTTGACGCTGACGCTTTACGGATGTGCCGGTTCTCCCTTGAGCAACCTGGTGACGAACCAGCGCTACCAGACGACGTCGGACATCACGGCATCGTGGGTGGGCGCGACCGAGGATGAATTGGTCATGTCATGGGGTACGCCGAAAGGTAGCCATGCATTGAGTGATGGTTCGAAGATCATCTCTTACAACTATGCATGGCTGACCAATGGCAGCCACTCTATGGAGTGGGGCTACATTCCCGATTATGCCCGTTGCGAGCAGAGATTCCTGGTTGAAAAGGGGATCCTCACCCGATGGTACTCCTCCGGCGACTGCCCCAAGAGGCCTGAAGGCACCAAGTTGATTCCCGGCGGCACCCCCATTCCCAAGCCGACGCTATGACAGCGATTGACCCGGGGCAAGCCGGAGGAGGTATCTCCTTGCTCAATTGAATCGAAGGCTGCCTGTCTCATCATTGCAGCGGAATATAGACATCCGTCTGCCATTGATCCTGCGGTGTTTCGGGATAGACGCTCAGGTAGTGGAAGAACAGGGGTTGGTCACGCAGTTCCTCGCCACTGACGGGCAGCCAGTCGCGGTAAATCGGATAGATCGTTTCGCCGATGTGGTCCGGTGACCCTGTATGTCGCACTACCGCACAACGACCGCCTGGAATGAGGCGCTCGTGCACGTCGAATTCGTTCGGCCCCACGGCCTCGTGAATCTCGCCGCAGATGGCGAAGCGGAATGCATGCGCAGGTGTTGTATCGGGATTGTTGTAGGGAATGCCGAAAGTGCGACTCGATATCACCGGCGACTGTCCGCTCTGCATGCGCCACTGGACAAACTTGCGCACGCTTTCATTGACGAGCCCGGTGGGGCCGCGGTGCTCCAGCGCTGCAACCTTGACTTCAGGGAACTCCACGATTCTTACTTGCATGATGATCGTCCTGGAAAAGTGAGGGATGGTGAATACCGCATTCCAGACCTGCCAGTTCGGCGCCTTCCTGAACGCACTAGGCGTCATGCCGAATGCGCGCCTGAATGCCCTGCAAAATGCCTCGGGACTTTCAAAGCCGGCAGCGAGTGCCGCGTCCAGTACCGAGTGATCGGGAAGGGCGGCAAAGTGATGCGCCGCCCTTCTCAGTCGCATCAATTGCACATAACGAGAGACGGGCACACCGATGAACGCTGTGAATTGTCGGTGAAAGTGAAAGGCCGAAAAGTTCGCCACATGGCTCAACGTCTTTACCGACAGGTCACCTTCGAGATTGGCCTCGATGTAGGCGAGCACAGTGTTGAAGCGTTCGGTATAAGCGCGATGGGTTGGTATGTCGGACACTGGCAAAGGCTCTTGGAAGTACGGTCGGCAATAGAATCGACGATAGCAGGGTGAGCGCGCCTAGCCGGATTTGCTCAAGGCAGGTTTCGGTTTGAGCAACGATCCCCCAGCAAACGCCATTTTCTTATCCCGCACAATACAATGGGCTACCAAATCCTTTCCCAACCGTTACCATTGCGCGCTCACCTCCCGACACCTCGGACTTCACTTTCATGAAATTGCGCCTGCTGACCGCTGCCTTGTTTTTCACTTGTACCCTGACTCACGCCGCAGAATCGAAACCCGTTCCCAAAGTCCTGGAAGAACAGATCGGGCACTTGGTGGCACTCATCAAGGACAGCTATGCCACCGGCTACCCTGAGGCGACTATGGTGCAGACCCTGGACACCGGCGAGGACAGCCAGGTCACCCTGGCGGTCTTCACCGTCGAGGGTTTCGGCATGGGTAACAACTACAGCCAATACCTGGCGGCCTTTACGCCCGAAGAGAATGAAGAAGGTGTGCCGCATTACAGCCTGTTGGATGTGATGCGCATCGGTGGCGACAGCTGGCGTGCCATCGACAAACTGGATGCCAAGCTGGTCAGCGACCCGGCAGGTGAGCAGACCCTGATCGACATTCCCGTGATGGAGAATACCGACGACGATGCGCCGAATTTCCCAAGCAGGGCTTCCGTGATTCACCTGTCCCTGGAAGGTTCACAGTCACTGCGATTGGTGGAGAAAAGGTAAGCCTCTCAGTTCAGTCGGATTTATGTGATTGCGATATGGGTGTTATGTAACTGGCGCGATTGATTGATCGTTATTGGCTGAAGAGGGGTTCCGACTGGAGTTGTGAGATTGGGCCGCTCCGGACAGGTCTGGAGACCTTCAGCCTCACAATTCCCATTTGAACCTGGCGTATCGCTGATTCTGCCGGTTGAGCCTTGAAGACCAACAGTACAGAACCGCTCTATGGATCATCCGCCACTTCCGCTCGGCTTCACGAAACAACGGACTGCCTCGACTGACGACTCAATCCAGGCGTCTTGCCGGTAATGCGCTTGAATGCGCGGCTGAAAGCAGCCTGAGAGGTATAGCCCAAGCGCTGCGCCACCTCTTCAATCGGTAGTCTTTCGAGCGTCAGCCACTGGCTCGCAAGCCGCATCCGCAATTCGGTGACGTAGCGTAGCGGGGCCATGCCAATCGTCATTTGGAAACGGTCGGCGAAGACCGAGCGCGAGGTGTTGCATTGCTCCGCCAACTGCGCAACGGTCCAGTCGCGCCCCGGTTGTTGATGCAGTGCCAGAAGTGCATTGGCCAAGCGTGGATCGCGCAATGCGGCGACCAGGCCAGAGGCATTGCCGCAGGCACACTCCACCCAGCCGCGAACGACCATGGCGGCCACCACGTCGGCCAACCGCGCGAGGATGCCGGCGAAGCCGATACGTGCGGCGCTGACCTCGCGCTCCATGGTGGTCAGGATAGGCACCAGCCCGGGGTAACGCTGGCCACCGGCATCAATCAGCATCAGGCCCGGCATCAGCCGGCCAAGGCCATGGATACTGCCCAGTTCAAACTCCATGCAGCCACTGAACAGAACGGTGGTCGGCGTGGGGCTGGCATCGGTTCCGGTATCCACCGCGCTGACAGCATCACCAAGGGGGGCGCCGTCTAGATGGTCGATGTCCTGAACAGGCACGTCCGCATGGGAAAGCAGCTGATGGGCCGCGCCATGTGAGATGAATACGGCGTTGCCGGCAGACAGCGCGTACGTCGTCCCGTCCTCCATCCGCAGCACCGCATTGCCGACCGCCAGGAAGTGAAACCAGGCATGCCCAGGTTTGTCGGCGAAGCTCAGGCCGAAGGCTGGACCGGCTTGGATACGCCGATACTCGACGCCACGCAGGCGCATGCCGCGCAACAGCTCATTGATGAGATCCGAGGAGAGAGCAAACTGATCAGTAGGCATCATTCAGGTGTTTCGGTCAAAAAGTCGAGGTTTTCGATCATAGATCATCCGGTTTCTCGCGCCTAGACTGCGGGTCGCGATTAAGATTGGGAGATCCGTGCAATGACTGACTGTGTTTGTAATGCCGTATCCGACAGCCGTCCCGGCGCCGGGCTGGATGTGGAACCTGCAACCCCCGCGTGGATGGCAGTCTTCTCGTTGGCGATGGGGGTGTTCGGATTGCTGACCGCTGAGTACCTTCCGGCCAGCCTTTTGACGCCGATGGCTACCGATCTGGGTGTGTCCGAAGCGCTGGCTGGCCAGGCGGTAACCGTGACAGCAGTGGTGGCACTGTTCGCTGGCCTGCTGGTGCCAGGCCTGACCCGCGGTATCGACCGTCGCTGGGTGCTGCTGGGTTTTTCCACGTTGATGATCGTATCCAATCTTTTAGTCGCCGTTTCCTCCAGTCTCGCGGTGCTATTGGTGATGCGTATCTTGCTGGGTATTGCCCTTGGCGGGTTCTGGAGCATGGCGGCAGCGGTGGCGATGCGCTTGGTACCGGGGGCTTTGTTGCCCCGAGCGCTGTCGATCATTTTCAGTGGCATTGCCGTCGGGACGGTGGTTGCGGTCCCGCTGGGCAGTTACCTGGGCGGGCTATATGGCTGGCGCAGCGCGTTCTTTGCCGCGGCGGCGGTAGGTGTGGTGACCCTGGCTTTCCAGTCGTTCACGCTGCCACGCCTTGCGCCGCGTACGCCGGCACGCCTGCGCACCGTACTCGAGGTGTTGCAACGCCCGGGTATCGCCATGGGTATGTTCGGCTGTGTGCTGGTGCACAGCGGCCACTTCGCGATGTTCACCTATGTTCGGCCATTCCTCGAGGGCACTACCGGCATCGGCCCGCAAGGGCTGTCGCTGATGTTGCTGGGTTTCGGTGTGGCGAACTTCGTTGGCACGTTGTTGGCCGGGTGGCTGCTTGAGCGTCGTCCACTGGCCACTCTGGTGTTGATGCCCGCGCTGGTGGGTGTTGCAGCGCTGGCGTTGGTGCTGTTGCCGGCCTCGGTGCCGGGGCAGGCGGTACTGCTGGCGATCTGGGGCCTGGCCTTTGGTGGTGTGCCAGTGGCGTGGTCGAACTGGGTCGCCAACGCAATACCCGATCAGGCGGAAAGCGCCGGGGGCATGGTGGTGGCGTCTGTGCAGTCGGCCATCGCAACAGGCGCGGCCGCTGGCGGTGCGATGTTCAGCCTCGGTGGCAGCGCAGGCGTATTCGTAGCGGCGGCCGTGCTGATGCTGCTGGCCGCGTTGCTGATTGCGTTGCGTGTGCGAGTCCCTTCTATCCGTGGCAGTGCCCAGGCCAGGCCGGCGCTGCACCTTTGATCCGGCTCCCCAAGCCGCTCCGATCCCGTCCGTAACCCGGAGATACAACATGAATAATACGACGTCCCACCAAGGACGCCTCAAATCCTTGCGCGCGGCAGGTATAGGCAATGCGCTCGAGTGGTTCGACTGGACGCTGTACGCAACCTTTTCGGTGTACCTGGCAAGCAACCTGTTCGACAAGACCGATGCCCGCTCGGCGATGCTCGCGACCCTTGCCGTGTTTGCGGTGGGGTTTGTCGCTCGTCCCATCGGCGGATGGTTGTTTGGCCGGCTGAGCGACCGATTGGGGCGCCGAACCATCATGGTGATCACGATGTTGCTACTGGCGATCAGCAGCCTTGGCATCGCGGTTATCCCTGACTACCAAAGCATTGGCCTGTATGCCTCGTTCGCGCTGCTGTTTTTTCGGCTCATGCAGGGGCTCGCCCATGGTGGTGAGACAGGGGTTTCCTACACTTATGTCGCCGAGATCGCCCCAAGCAAACACCGTGGCTTATGGTCCAGTTCAGTCTATGTTGGGGTGACGCTAGGGGTGATGGCGGCGACGGCCATGGCGGCGGCGTTGACCTGGCTGCTGGGCGCACAGGCCATGGGTGACTACGGCTGGCGGATCGGCTTTGCCATCGGTGGACTATTGGGTATCTATGCACTGTTTTTGCGCCGCGGTGCGCAAGAGTCTCACGTGTTCGTAGAGCAGCAGGGCCTGGCTCGGCCGCCGCGCAAATTGTCCAGGGGGGAGATGCTGCGAGTCGCGCGCAACATCGTCATGCTCGCAGCGGCCGCCAATGTCACCTACTACGCTTGGGTCACGTTTGGCGCTTCGACGGCGATCGCCCACGGCATGGACGCCACGGGTGCCTATATGGCCAGCCTCCTGGCGCAGATCCTCTGTGTGTGCTGGCTGCCAATCTGCGGAATGTTGTCTGATCGTTTCGGTCGCAAACCCATGGTCATTGCCTGGGGCCTGGGCGTGATCCTGCTGACTTATCCCATCTCGATAATGGTGACCACTGAACCCTACACGCTGTTCCTGGCTCAGGTCGTGGGCCTGGGTGCCTGGTCGTTGATCGCGGCGATTTTCCCCGCGGTGCTGTCGGAGCAGGTGCCGACCCAGGCGCGGGCGCAGGGCGTTGGGTTGGTGTCGTCGGTTTCGGTGGCGATCTTTGGCGGCACCGCCCCCTATCTGCATAGCTATCTGAGCGGCGCCGATCTTGGCTATCTGTACACCTGCTATCTCATGGGGTTGGGCCTGGTCACCGTCCTGGCAGGTTTTCTTATTGACGAAACGGCGGGTATCGATCTTGCGCACATCGAGGCGCCCGGCGCTCGAGTGGCTGCTGGCTCACGGCCGTCGATGGCCTCTCAGGATTAATCAATTGGCTTGCCGATCCGCGGGATCAAAGGAGTGCGATTCAATGAATTCAACAGACCTCAAGAACGCTACTGCACGAGGTGAACGACCGGGGGCGAGCGTGACCGTCAGCCAGACGTCGGGGCCACGTCAGGCCGCTCGCGAGATTTGGGTCGAAGTCCCTTCCGAGTCGGGCCCGGCAGCCGCTTGGTGCTACTCGGATCGCCGCTCCTATAGCCCGGGCGATTCGGTGCGCCTGTATCTGTCGTCGAACCGCCCGCAGGTGAGGCTCAGGATCTATCGTGATGGAGCCGTCGCTCGCACGCTGCATGAAACCGACAGCCTTGACGCTCGGTTCCTCCCGTTGCCCGAGCGTGCCTATGAGCATGGGTGCCAATGGCCCGTCTTTGTGCAATGGTCAATCCCGGCTGATGCCGAGCCGGGTGGTTATGTAGTGGAAGTGCGCGATAGCGCTGATAGCGTCCTCGGGCATCATCTGTTCATCGTCAAGACGGTGCGCAAGCGCGCCGAAGCCTTGGTGCTGGTCGCGGCAACATCGACCTGGGCCGCTTATAACGACTGGGGTGGCGCTAACCATTACTTCGGTCTGCACCCCGGCACGCCCCGCGGCCGCGCGCCGTTGCTGTCGGCACAGCGCCCCTGGGCGCGGGGACAGGTCTGGCTGCCCGAGGGTGCACCGCGTTCCGTCAACGCGACACGGCCACGCAAGCCCGGGCCGGCGCGCTACGAGTTCATCGAATGGGCATCCCTTAACGGCTACGCCAAGTACTACGCACTGGCGGGGTGGGCCTCCTACGAAAGACCTTTTGTTGTCTGGGCCGAACAGCAAGGCTACACGGTCGATATCCTGACCCAGGACGACTTGCATCATGACCCGCATGCGCTCGAGGGCTACACCTGCGCGGTGTTCGCGGGGCACGACGAGTACTGGACGCGGGAAATGCGCAACCATGTCGATGCCTTTGTCGAGGAGGGTGGCAAGGTCGCGCGCTTCGCCGGCAATTTCATGTGGCAGATTCGCCTGGAGGATGGGGGGCAGCGGCAAGTGGCCTACAAGTATGATGCTGGCGCGCTTGATCCTGTGGCAGCGACTGACCCTGGTCGGATGACGGGTGCCTGGGAAGATCCGAGGGTGGATCATCCCGGGGCGAGAACGTTTGGGGTCAATGCATTGCGGGGAATATACGGCGGCTTTGGGGCAATGGCACCGCGCAACCCGCGCGGGTATACCGTCTTCAGGCCTCAGCACTGGGCGTTTAGGGGCACGGGCCTGGGTTACGCGGACATGTTCGGAGACGAAGCCAACATTTTTGGCTATGAGGTGGATGGCCTGGAATACACTTTCGTCGAGGGGCTCCCAGAACCGCTCGGCACGGACGGTGCGCCCCGCGGATTGCAAATTCTTGCCATGGGCTGGGCGACCAATGCCGAGCACGGCCGCTGCGAGGATGCCTATTCATTCATGCTCGGCGATGGTGATGCCCGGTTTCGTGCTTCCATCCTGGCACCCGAGCTTAACGAGGCCAGCATCGATCGGCATAGTCGTGGGGCCGGCATGGTGGTGCATTTCCACAAAGGACGAGGAGAAGTCTTGACTGCCGCCACGTGCGAATGGGTCCATGGCCTTATGCAGGCAGATATTTACACCGTGATGATCACAAAAAACGTGCTCGATCGTTTCTTGCGCAATACGTAGGAGAGGCGCCGATTTCCTGGTCCTGTCCGAACAGTCCGACTGGGGGCGTGTAGCCTTGTACAACCGGTGGGCTTGACATCCCAGGGATATTGGAAGCGTCGCCGCATCCATCGCGGTACGTCCCATCACGACGAAAAGGAAGGTGCTCCATGCACAATGAAGAACTCAAGGCCTTATTCGACCAGCAAGCCGCCGGCTACGATAAGCAATGGGCGGGGATGGCACCCATTCGTGATGCCCTGTACATCCTGCTCGACGCTCTCTTCGCGCAGTTACCGGAGAATGCCCGGATACTCTGTGTCGGAGTGGGCACCGGTGCGGAACTGGTCCACCTGGCCGAGCGCTGCCCCGGTTGGCATTTCACTGCTGTCGACCCCTCGGGCACCATGCTCGATATCTGCCGGCAGAAAGCGCTACAAGGAGGCTTTCTTTCGCGTTGCAGCTTTCACCAAGGTTACCTTGACGCGCTGCCTGCCGAGCCTGGCCACGACGGTGCGACATGTTTTCTGGTGTCTCAGTTTTTGCTCGAGCCACAAGCCCGCATAGCGTTCTTCCACGAGATCGCCCGTCGGCTTAAGCCGGGCGGAGTACTGGCATCTGTCGATCTTGCCGCAGACATGGAATCGCCGGCCTATGAGACGCTGCTGCGCAATTGGATGACGTTGATGTCCTCGGCAGGCGTAACGCCGCAGATGCTGGAAAGAGCCCGTGCCGCCTACGCCCGAGACGTGGCTATCCTGCCGACACAGCAGGTCGCCGCCCTCATCGAGACGGCCGGGTTCGAGGCGCCGGTGCAATTCTTCCAGGCGGGGCTGATGCATGGGTGGTTTTGCCCGCGCAAGGCAGACATCGTCTTGAGTTAGGCGTGGCCTTCAACGCACGCGGTCGCGGCTTTGCGCGGCCAGGTCCAAGGCCTTTTGCATGTCCAATCGCGCCGAGCGGCCGACGTCTTTATCGTTGAGTTGGTAGCGGCGTTCCGACGGCAGGATGGGCGCGGTGAGGTCTTCGGCGTCCATCTGCTCGAAGTCGTGGTTGTCGCCGATGGTCATGGCGCTGCGGCGTAGCAGCATGCGCAGTTGTTCGGGCTGCAGTTGCGGGTTGATGGACAACATCGCCGCCAGCAGGCCCGCGACCATGGGGGTGGCGTAGGAGGTGCCGCAATGCACTGCGCTGTCCTGGTCGGCGCTGGTCGTCGAGGCGTGGGCGCAAGCGGCGGCGGTGATGTCGACGCGCATGTCGATGTTCGAGGAGCTGCGTTTGACCGCATAGGCCGGGTCGTCGACGCCGACATCGGTGTGCTCGCTGCGCTGGTGCCCGCCGACCACCAGCAATTGTTCGGTGATGAAGGAGGAGGGCAGGCGGTATTCATCGCTGCCCGAGAACGAAGATCCATTGCCGGCGGAGTTCACCACGATCACGTCGGGATGTTCCTTGCGCAACCAGAGGAAAAACTCCTCCAGCAGTTCTTCGTAGCCACCCATGGCAATGCCCGAGCGCAGCAGCGAGTCGACGTCATCGCCCTTGATGTCTTTGGCGCCGACGCGGTGGATGCCCCAGCTCCAGTTCAGCACGCGCACGCCGTCTTCCACGAGGTTGACCGAGGCGGCGATATTGGCGGTGATCCCGGCATCGGAATTGCGTTCGACGATGACCTCGAAGCCACCACTGGCCTTGTCCAGGCCACGGAGGAAGCCGGTGTTACCGCTGTCGTCCCAACGTGCGGCGAGGATGCCGGCGACGGTCGTGCCGTGGTTGTCCGGCTTGTCCGCGTCGCGCGCGTAGACACAGGTGCGCGGGGGCGAGCAGGCGCCGACGTTGTCTGCGAAATCCGTCGTGTCGAAATCCACATCGCGCTCGATCAGGCCGATGCGCACCGGTTGCGGTTGGATGGGCGGCTGTCGCCCGGGGATACGGCGTTGGTAATAGTTCACCGCGTCGAGAAAGCGATTCGCGGCCCACTCATCGGAGTCCAGGGCTGGCTTCTGCGGTTCTTCAGGATGGGCCGCGGCCTGCTCGGTTTCTTCGGCCGAGGACTCCTCGATCACCACAGCATCCACGCTGGTCTCGCTGCCCAGGCGCAGCACCAGGGCGTCGCGCTGCACCAGGTCCTTGGCCGGCAGGCGCAGCTGATACAGATTCAGGGGCGAGATGCTGCCGACCACTTTCGCCCCGTACTTCTGGGCCAGGCGCTCGGCTTCCTGGCGGCCATCACGGTCTTCTTCGACCAGCACGCTGACCAGGTCGACGTAAGTGGTCAGGCCGTCCATGTTCTTCGCCACTTCGTCCGGCCCGGCAGCCAGCACGTGACTGTTGCGCAGGGTCAGCCAGGCAGCATTACTGGCGCGCGGGCCGTCCTGCAGCCAGAGTGGGCCGCTCTGGTAATTGGCGCTGTCCAGGCGCAGGCGCAGGTTTTCCCCTTCACGCTGGACCGCATCTGTGGGTATCGCCTTTGCGCCCAGGTTCAATTGCGGCGTTCCGTCTCCCAGCCCGCGTACGGTCAGGCACCAGTCCTGGTGCTGGCTTTCCAGCAGGTCGCCGCAGCGGTTCAGGCTTTCCAGGCGCAGCGGTTCCGGCGCCGCGGCCGCTGTGCCGGCAGCCAAGGTAAACAACGTAACGAGGGCAACGGGTCGTAGGGGCATGAGCCAGATTTCTTTGCCGAGGGTCCTGTTGCTCCGACTGTTACGTTGCTCGCTTCGTTCAGCGGGATACGATACTCAGCGATGACTCCCCTGGTTCAGAAGCTCTCGAGGCGTGCTTCAACACCTGCTTGCCGCGCGAGTTCGATCATGGCTTCAACCTGGTCGGCATCGGTGATGAACCCCACGTATTCGTCGCCACCGGAGTCCAGGTGCAGGTAGCGTTTATCGAGCGCCGCCAGCCACTGGTCGAAACCCGCCAGCACCTGCGGCATCGATAGCGTGCCCTCATGCCGATAGGCGTAAGTCTCTTTCACCCCGCTGGCGCTGACCAGATAGGGCACCAGATACTCGAAACCATCGAAGCCTTTCCAGTCGACGCCGAGCAGAACCAAGTGTTCGAGCTTCTGCCCACGGTCTGCATCCAGCAATCCTTCCACCAGCGCCGTGGCAGGCTCCTGGCCCGAGCCGTAGATGCGCAGCACGCGCCTGACCAGCCTGGCACGTTCGGCTTCTGGCAGGCGGGCCAATAGGGCTTGGGCGAAGGCCTTGAGCCCGGAGCGATAGGGATGCAGCTCCCGCATGATCGCCGCGTCGCTGACAGCCGTTTCTTCCGGTGGCGGCAGGGTAAAGCGGCCGCCGAACAAGCGATCAAGAATGCCCATTTCCTTTCCTTAAGTCGTCCATTCTTTCCAGCCAAGCGTTATATGCGCTCAACGTGAACGCGATACGTGATGTCGCGATCAAAACTGTCTTCCGGGTTTTCGTAAGCTTCAAGCTCTTCCAAGAACCCTGTCCGCTCAAGGATCAGCAAATCCTCAAGGGTCCAATCGAACGGGAAGTCGCTGGTAAAGCTTTCACCTTGGTACTCAACCCAGTGAAAAACCGGGAAGGGCAGGTAACCGAGCCACTCTGATCGATAGGTGATCTCGTCGGATTCGCTACTCGTTACCACGGCGCGGATCTTGTGTTTGATAGCTTCCTGACGTTCATCCATGGTGTTTCGATCCTGATTGTTTACCACTGGCGCCCCAACCACCGCGCCTAGATAGACCTCTGGTTAACCCGCTTGGAGAGCGCTTCGGCGCTTTCCTTGCGCTCGGAGTAGCGGTCCACCAGGTAGCTTTCTCGGCCGCGCACCAGCAAGGTGAATTTCATCAGTTCCTCCATGACATCGACAACCCGGTCGTAATAGGAGGATGGCTTCATGCGCCCGGCTTCGTCGAACTCAAGGAAGGCTTTGGGCACGGAAGATTGATTGGGGATCGTGACCATGCGCATCCAACGACCGAGCACGCGAAGTTGGTTCACCGTGTTGAAGGATTGCGAGCCGCCGCACACCTGCATCACCGCCAACGTCTTGCCCTGTGAAGGACGCACCGCGCCCAGTGCGAGGGGGATCCAGTCGATCTGTGCCTTGAACACCGCCGACATCGAACCATGGCGTTCTGGCGAGCACCACACCTGGCCTTCCGACCACATCACCAGGTCGCGCAGTTCCTGCACCTTGGGGTGATCGACAGGCGCATCGTCCGGCAGCGGCAGCCCGGAGGGATCGAAGATTGCAGTTTCGGCGCCCATGAGGTCCAACAGGCGCGCCGCTTCGCGAGTCAGCAACTGGCTGAAGGAGCGCTCGCGGGTTGATCCGTATAGCAAAAGTATGCGCGGTTTGTGCTGTGGTTCTGCGCTTTTCGCGAGCTTTTCCGGTGTCGGTACGTCGAAGAGTGACAGGTCCAGATTTGGAAAATCATGCGGGGTCTCGCTTGAAAACTCGGTCATCACAAATTTCCGGAAGAGTGTTCGATATATGGAAAAATATATATTCGTATTTCCATATATTTATCGCAAGATACAATTTGACTGCCTGTCCGAATTTTTGTTGATGGCGAAGGGCTTCAAAGGGAGGTGGCAGCAGGAAGTTGACCCTGAAGAGCTAGGTTGAAACTTGAGATGGCAGCGAGGCGCGGCGGTTCTGACGCAGCGCTTCAAAGGTGCGCGGTAACGTGGATCAGCTTTCCGGGGACGCGACGGGGGCGTCGCTGGCTTCAGTCGCCAATTTCAGTCGGTCAGCTTTGCTGATGTACTTAGTCTTGCTTTTGGGGGCCAGCTTGGCACTGGCCTTTTTGGCGTTAGCCTTCAATAGCTGGTTTATTTTCTTGCGGCGATTCATGTTGTTTTGCTCGGTTTGTCAATTTCTTGATGTTATCAGCTTTGCGTTTTCTCAGGATTTTTCCTGAGGTTGGCAATGGGCTTCACGCGGCGCTCGATAATGATCGAGTCATTCGGGATCTCCAAGCGGATCGCCGTTTCCTCTGTGCGCATTTCAATGAGTGTCGAATTGCCAACGCCTCGGAAAATCACCGTCGCATTTTCAAAGCTTTTGTAGTTTTCCAAGGGGGAATCCTTGGGGGCGGGCAACAGGTTGGCGTAAGGTGGTTTTACCAGAATCGTTGCTCTTTCTATGCGTATTTGCGCGAAGCTCATCGCCGCTTGCAGCAAGTCTGAGGTCACGCCACCCATGAGCAGGGGCGTCAGCAGGATGACACCAGCGATCACCGTCCTGGTTTTCTTCAAACGTTTCATTTCGGCGTGGAGTTTCTCCACGGGATTTTCGGCGTCGGCGACCTCGGTTGCTGATGGCTGCGCCGCTTTTATTTTTTTGTTCTGCTCCAGATAGGCTGAGTAAACGATGTACTGGAAAATGGGCAGCAGGATGAGCTGAATGTGTTCCAGGGGAGCTCTGCGGGTCAGGAAATAAATGGTCACTGCGCCGCATACTCCAAAAAACACCGAGAAGAACGTTATCTTGGGGCGTTTGAATTCGAGTATCGGTTTCTTATCGCTGACTTTCCCCTGTAGCCAGGCGAAGCCTCTAAGCACGGGAATGAAGAGCGGGGAAAGCAACACCCCGGCCGCCGTAACGGAGATTGAAAAATAAACACAAACCAAGCCAAAGCAAAACGCCGCGACCAGAAATAACAAGCTGTCTCCAATGGATACACCCTGTGGGTAGTGCCCGTTGCTCAATAGATAACTGACGATGCAAGTGCCGCCAATCAATAATCCGATTTTTGCTGACAGGGAGAGCAGTTTTGTCGCGATATCAATCTGTTTTTCGAGTCCAGTAATTGCTTCCGGCATCATTGGCTCCTCCTTGATATTAAGCCCCAGACGGTCGTTTCTCGGACTTATCTGTCCGCAGATAGCATAGCGGTGCTTTCGTTCTTCGTGGCGGGTGAGTGCATGGAGGATTGGGGCGAGGCTGGCGAGTGCTTCCATGACATCCGGACGTAATCCGGGGCGCACTTGATTAGCGACGTCTAAAAGTTAAAGCGTCTTGAATGTTGGTCTTCAGACTGCCTTAAGACTTTATCCGCAGGCTGACAACATCGCTTCCCGGCGACCGGATTCGGGGCTGTCGAATGAGTCGGCAGTCCGTCAGACTTTCACGAGGCGCGTTATGACCCGCGATATTGCCGTTAGCCGTTATGGAAAGCTGTCAATGACCCTGCACTGGTTGATGCTGGCGCTGTTCGTTGGTGTGTATGCCTGCATCGAGATCAAGGGTTTGTTACCCCGTGGCAGCAGCGTGCGCAGCCTGTTCCTGGGGTTGCACGGGCTCTTCGGGTTGAGCATTTTTGCATTGGTTTGGGTCCGTCTGTTCGGACGCTTGACGCCGCGCCCGCCCGTCACACCCGCGCCGCCGGCCTGGCAGACGGGGGTTTCCCATTTAATGCATGTAGCCCTGTATGGCCTGATGATAGCGACTCCGGTGCTGGCCTGGTTGATGCTGGCCGCCGGAGGTAAGCCAGTGCCGTATTTCGGTTTCTTCTTGCCGGCTCCCGTGGCGGTGGATCCCGATTTGGCCAAACAGCTCAAGTATTGGCACGAATTGCTCGGCAGCAGCGGCTACTGGCTGATCGGTCTGCATGCGGCGGCGGGTCTGTTCCACCATTACTGGGTAGGTGACAATACTCTGGCCCGGATGCTGCCGGGGCGAAACCGCTCTTGATTACTCGGCTGGCGGGCGATGAATGCCGCGCTCGAAAATCCGCTCCTTGTCGAGCCGGCGGCAGTGGCCGGACCGAGCGTTGCGTGCCCGCCTGAAGAAGAGTTTGAACCGCACCCTAATGAAGGCCGGTTGGTATGCGCCCTGAAAGATTGGTATCCGCCGTTTCCAGGCTACTATCTGTACTACTCCAGCCGACGACAGCCTTCACCCGCGTTTGCATGGGGTGCCAATGCGTTGTGCAAAGCCATCCAAGAAAGGCGATTGAAAGTTCAGTGGGTGAACCAGGACTTGCGCATCGTCCCAGAGGCCAAGTTATCAAGTAGTCGCTTTCAGAACACGTTTCGTCGTCCATGTGCAATCGCCAACCCCCGGGAGTGGCAAGCTGTGAGGATGCCCCGGACCAGGTGCGCCAAAGACACCTGGCCGGAGAGCGAGAATGGCGATCGGATGTGCCACGCTACCGTGACGTGGGCCGGACGCCGCAGCCAAGACTCCGGACGGCCGCTGCTATACGGCGGTGTCGTTCGAGATGCCGAGGTACGTTTATGCCTGATGAGACGCTTCACCTGCCTTTGATCCATAGCGTGCTTGCGCGCGCAAAGGACACCCCCGGTGCCTTGCTGCCTATCCTCCATGCCATCCAGGCAGGTTGCGGGTATGTCCCCGACAGCGCCGTCCCGGAGATCGCCCACGCCCTCAACCTCAGCCAGGCTGAAGTGCGCGGGGTCATCAGCTTCTACCACGATTTCCGTACCACGCCGCCCGCGCGCCATACCCTGCGCCTGTGCCGGGCCGAATCCTGCAAGAGCATGGGCGCCGAAGCCTTGGCCGCGCAGTTGCGCGAGCAATTGGCGCTGGACGATCACGGCACCAGCGCCGATGGGAGCATCAGCTTGCGGCCAGTCTATTGCCTGGGCGCCTGCGTCTGCTCGCCGGCCCTGGAACTGGACGGGGAGTTGCATGCCCGGATCACGCCTGAACGTCTGCGTCAGTTGGTGAACGACTGTATGGAGGAGGGCGCATGCTGACGCTCTGTATCCCCCGCGATTCGGTGGCCCGTGCCGTGGGCGCGGACAAGGTGGCCGATGCGTTGGTCCGTGAGGCTGAACGCCGGCAACAGCCGCTGGAGGTGTTGCGCACCAGTTCCCGTGGCCTTTATTGGCTGGAGCCTTTGGTAGAGCTGGAGACGCCCGAAGGGCGCTTGGGTTTTGGTCCGGTCACGGCCCAAGACGTGCCGGGCCTGCTCGATGCGCTTGCGCATGATCCGGGCAGCCATCCTGCGGCCCTGGGGTTGGTGGAAGAGATTCCGTACCTGAAAAGCCAGCAACGCTTGTTGTTTGCCCGTGCCGGCATCACCCAGCCCTTGTCCCTCGATGATTACCGTGGCCGAGGCGGCTTCCTCGGCCTGGCCCGGTCCATCCAGATGGATGGCGCGGATGTCGTTGCCAGCGTGCTGGATTCCGGCCTGCGCGGTCGGGGCGGCGCGGCGTTCCCGGCGGGCATCAAGTGGCGTACCGTGCGCGATGCCGTGGGGGCACAGAAGTATGTGGTCTGTAACGCCGATGAAGGTGACTCCGGTACGTTCGCCGACCGCATGTTGATGGAAGGCGACCCCTTCCTGCTGATCGAAGGCATGATCATCGCCGGCATCGCCGTAGGTGCGACGATGGGCTACATCTACGTGCGTTCGGAATACCCGGCCGCCATCAGCACGCTGAACGAAGCGCTGGGCATTGCCCGTGACGCCGGTTACCTGGGGACGAACGTCAGCGGTAGCGGCTGCGCCTTCGACATTGAGGTTCGTGTGGGGGCGGGTGCCTATATCTGTGGCGAGGAAACGGCGCTGCTGGAGTCCCTGGAGGGCAAGCGCGGCACGGTTCGCGCCAAACCGCCATTGCCAGCCATTCAAGGCCTGTTCGGGCTGCCGACGCTGGTGCATAACGTGGTGACCCTGGCCTCGGTGCCGATCATCCTGGAGAAGGGCGCGCAGTTCTATCGCGACTTCGGCATGGGCCGTTCCCTGGGCACGATGCCGTTCCAACTGGCCGGTAACGTCCGTCACGGCGGCCTGGTGGAACGTGCCTTCGGCCTGAGTCTGCGCGAACTGGTGGAAGGCTATGGCGGCGGTACCGCCAGTGGTCGCCCGCTGAAGGCCGCACAGGTGGGTGGGCCGCTGGGCGCCTGGGTGCCGCCTGCGCAGTTCGATACGCCGCTGGACTATGAGGCGTTCGCCGCCATGGGCGCGATGCTCGGTCACGGTGGCGTGGTGGTTGCCGATGACAGCCTGGACATGGCCCAGATGGCCCGGTTTGCCTTGCAGTTCTGCGCCGAGGAGTCCTGCGGCAAGTGCACGCCATGCCGGATCGGCTCCACCCGTGGGGTGGAAGTGGTGGATCGCTTGATCGCCAGCACGGAAGTGGGTGCTCGCCAGGAACAGGCCCTGCTGCTGCAGGATCTGTGTGACACCCTGCAATACGGTTCGCTCTGTGCCCTCGGTGGGATGACCTCCTACCCTGTCGCCAGCGCCCTCAAGCATTTCCCTGCCGACTTCGGTCTGGCGACCACGGAGGCCGACCAATGATCAACATCTTCGACCCCAGCACCGATATCGACCTGGGCACCCCGGCGCGTGACAGCGACGTGCAGGTCAGCCTGACCATCGACGGGCGCGAAATCAGCGTTCCCTCCGGCACCTCGGTCATGCGTGCCGCCGCCATGCTCGGCACCACCATTCCCAAGCTCTGCGCCACCGACAGCCTGGAAGCCTTCGGCTCCTGCCGCATGTGCCTGGTGGAGATCGACGGCATGCGCGGCTATCCCGCGTCCTGCACCACGCCGGTCACCGATGGCATGGTGGTTCGCACGCAAACCTCCAAGCTCGCCACGCTGCGGCGCAACGTGATGGAGCTGTACATTTCCGACCACCCGCTGGACTGCCTGACATGTCCAGCGAACGGCAACTGCGAATTGCAGACCGTGGCGGGGCAGGTGGGCCTGCGTGAAGTGCGCTACGGCTACGAAGGCGCCAATCACCTGGCCGAGGCCAAGGACGTTTCCAACCCGTATTTCGACTACGACCCGAGCAAGTGCATCGTGTGCAGCCGCTGCGTGCGCGCCTGCGAGGAAATCCAGGGCACCTTCGCCCTGACCATCAGCGGACGTGGCTTCGATTCCCGGGTGGAAGCGGCCGGCGGTGACAACTTCCTCGATTCCGAATGCGTGTCTTGCGGTGCCTGCGTGCAGGCGTGTCCGACGGCGACTTTGATCGACAAGAGCGTCGTGGAGGTCGGCCAGCCGGAGCGCAGTGTCATTACCACGTGTGCCTACTGCGGCGTGGGTTGTTCGTTCCGCGCCGAGATGAAAGGCGAGCAACTGGTGCGCATGGTCCCGGACAAAAATGGCCAGGCCAACCACGGTCATTCCTGCGTCAAGGGCCGTTTCGCCTGGGGCTACGCCACGCACCCGGACCGCATCACCAAGCCGATGATCCGCAAGCACATCAACGACCCGTGGCAGGAAGTCAGTTGGGACGAGGCGGTCACTTACGCCGCCAGCGAACTTCGCCGGATCCAGCTCAAGTACGGGCGCGACTCCATCGGTGGTATCACCTCCAGCCGCTGCACCAACGAAGAAACCTACCTGGTGCAGAAACTGGTACGCACCGCGTTTGGTAACAACAACGTCGACACTTGTGCCCGTGTCTGCCATTCGCCCACCGGTTACGGTCTCAAGCAGACCTTGGGCGAATCCGCCGGGACCCAGAATTTCGACTCGGTGATGAAGGCCGACGTCATCCTGGTGATGGGTGCCAACCCCACTGACGCGCACCCGGTGTTCGGCTCCCAGCTCAAGCGGCGCCTGCGCCAGGGCGCACGGCTGATCGTCATTGACCCGCGTCGTATCGATCTGGTGGATTCGCCTCACGCCCGCGCCGACCTGCACTTGCAACTGCGCCCGGGTACCAACGTGGCGATGCTCAACGCGCTGGCCCATGTGATTGCCACCGAAGGCTTGATAGACCAGCCTTTTGTCGAGGCGCGCTGCGAGGCGGCGGACTTCGCTCGCTGGCGTGATTTCGTCAGCCTGGCGGAAAACTCCCCCGAGGTCCTGGGCCCGGTGTGTGGCGTGCCTGCCGAGCAGATCCGCGCCGCCGCACGGCTCTACGCCACCGGAGGCAACGCGGCCATTTACTACGGCCTCGGCGTCACCGAGCACAGCCAAGGCAGTACCTCGGTCATGGGCATCGCCAACCTGGCCATGGCGACCGGCAACATCGGTCGCGAAGGTGTCGGGGTGAACCCGCTGCGTGGACAGAACAACGTCCAGGGTTCCTGCGACATGGGCTCGTTCCCTCACGAGCTGCCGGGCTATCGGCATATTTCCAACGAAACGGTGCGCGCCCAGTTCGAACAGGCATGGAACGTGACCTTGCAACCCGATCCGGGCCTGCGCATTCCGAACATGTTCGAGGCGGCCCTGGACGGCACTTTCAAGGCGCTTTATTGCCAAGGCGAGGACATTGCCCAGAGCGATCCCAATACCCAACACGTGACGGCCGCCCTGAGTGCCATGGAGTGCGTGGTGGTGCAGGACATCTTCCTCAACGAGACGGCCAAGTTCGCCCACGTGTTCCTGCCGGGCAGTTCGTTCCTTGAGAAGGACGGCACCTTCACCAACGCCGAACGCCGCATCTCTCGTGTTCGCAAGGTGATGGACCCGTTGGCCGGCAAGGCCGACTGGGAAGCCACCATCGCCCTGGCCGACGCCCTGGGCTACAAGATGCACTACAATCACCCTTCGGAAATCATGGATGAAATCGCCCGCCTGACGCCGACCTTCACCCGCGTCAGCTACGCCGAACTGGATCGTCACGGCAGCCTGCAGTGGCCTTGCAACGATGCCGCGCCGGACGGTACGCCGACCATGCACATCGAGCAGTTCGTGCGCGGCAAGGGCCGCTTCATGCTCACCGGCTACGTGCCCACCGAGGAGAAGGTCAACAACCGCTATCCGCTGCTGCTGACCACCGGCCGCATCCTCAGCCAGTACAACGTCGGCGCCCAGACCCGGCGCACCGACAACGTGGCCTGGCACGAGGAAGACCGGTTGGAGATTCATCCAACCGATGCCGAGAACCGCGGGATTGTCGATGGCGACTGGGTCGGTATCGGCAGTCGTGCCGGGCAGACCGTACTGCGGGCGAAGGTGACCGAGCGGGTGGCGCCGGGTGTGGTCTACACCACGTTCCACTTCCCTGAATCGGGCGCCAACGTGATTACCACCGACAACTCCGACTGGGCCACCAACTGCCCGGAATACAAGGTGACGGCGGTCGAAATCGTGCGGGTCAGCCAGCCTTCGGAATGGCAGAAGCGTTACCAGGCCTTCAGTGATGAACAAAGCCGCTTGCTGAGGGAACGCCGCCATGCCGAAAAAGCCGAGGTGCGTCAATGAGTTCTGAAAGCCTGATCAAGATGGCCAACCAGATCGGTCAGTACTTCGCCAGCGAGCCAGACAAGGCGGTGGCGGTGCGTGGTGTGTACCAGCACATCAAGAGCTTCTGGACGCCGGCCATGTGTCGCGAGTTGATGGCCTGGCAAACGAAACATCCCGACGCTGTCCTGCACCCGCTGGTGTTGGCGGCATTGACGGAGTTTGAAAAAGCGGCCTAGTGGTAGGCGCAAAGTCCTGTAGAACCTGCACAGCCCCGACCGGCGCCCTCGTCAACGACGAAGGGAACCGGCCGGGGCTGCGTGCATTTCAGTTATTGGTTATTGACGGTGAAATAGGACGGCCAAGTGCATCCATGGGATGGGCGAGCCGGTAATCGGCGTCAACATTGACGAGCACATCAATTCAGTTGTGGTCTTGTTGCGAAGGGATCAGGCTTCGAGGCCGCGCCGCTCGATCACGCCAAACACATCCGCCACATCCTGCACCAGGATCCGGGCGACGTTGGTGATGGTGTTGATGTCGCTCGATGCCGAATCACGCAGGCTGCTGCAAGCGACCAAGGTCAGGTAATCGAGCGTGGCGTGCAGGCGTTCGCTGGCGCAGGCGTGGAGTTCGGGGAGTGGGGCTTGGGTGTCGATCAGCAGGACGGGGTGGGTGGTGGCGGTTTGGGTGAGAGGGGTGAAGCGGCTGGATGAGTGAATTGTCATGAGGTTGAATTCCTTTAAGAAAGAAGAAATGCCACCTTTTTGCTGCGAATCAAATGGGTGGCAGTTGCGCGAGGGTTCGCAGACCGAGGAAAGAATCCAAAAACTCGGCAGACCCGAAAGTCTCCCGCGCACAACCGCCATAAAATGAACGCGGGCAAGTTTGCCTGAATTTCATTTGACGGTATTAGATCTTTTTCATCAAGGGCTGCGAAACCCAGCCACCGGCCAAAGCCAGCGACGACCCAACTATAGAAGTCGATCCCGGCACCCACAACCGACCTGTAGGACGCACGTGCCTCCTGTGGCGAGGGGATTTATCCCCGCTCGGCTGCGCAGCAGTCGCAAAACCGGTACCTGCGGAGTACCTGGCGAAATAAGGTCGCTGGTTTGGGGCCGCTTCGCAGCCCAGCGGGGATAAATCCCCTCGCCACAGAGGTAAATTCCTACGAGTTTTTCAGAAGGCCAAATCACCGCCGGAGGGTGATTATTTTCCGGATTTCTAGCGACAGCCCCGAAAAAACGCCCTGATATCCTCCGCCAACAACTCCGGCTGTTCCAACGCCGCAAAGTGTCCACCTCGGGGCATCATGGTCCAACGCTTCACGTCGCAGCAGCGCTCCACCCAGCTCCTTGGCGGCATGGGTAGCTCCTTGGGAAACAACGCCACCCCAACCGGTGGCTTCACCCGTTCGCCGCTGTTGAACAGCAACGGCCGCTTGCTACCTTCCACATACTGACGAAACGACGAGCCGATGCAGTTCGTCAGCCAGTACAGGGTGACATTGGTCAGCAGCCATTCTCGATCGATGGCGGGGTTGGTATCGCACCAGGACAAGATCTTCTCGCCCATCCACGCCAAGAGTCCCGCCGGTGAATCATTCAGGCCCACGGCCAGAGTTTGCGGCTTGGTTCTCTGGAGGTGGGCATAGGCGCCTTCGGCATCGGCAAATGCCCCGGCACGTTGCAAAAACGCGGTTTCTGCCGCTGTCTGCGGGGGCTCGGTTTCGCCAAGGGGCGGGCGATAGGAACCGGGGATGTAATTGAGATGAATGCCGGTCACGCGCTCGGGAAAACGCACGCCCAGCCACGTCGACACGCCTGCACCGATGTCTCCACCCTGGGCGCCAAACCGCTTATAGCCGAGCCCCGTCATCAACTCACTCCACAAACCGGCCACTTCATAGGGGCCCATGCCAGGTTGCTGGAACGGCGCGGAAAAGGTGTAGCCGGGCAGCGACGGCACCACCACATCGAAGGCATCCGCAGCATCGCCGCCATGGCTGGCCGGGTCCGTCAGCAGCGGGATGATGCGCTGCATCTCGATGAAGGACCCGGGCCAGCCATGGGTGAGGATGAGAGGCATTGGATTCGGTCCGACGCCTCGCTGATGAATGAAGTGGACCTGCTGCTCGCCGATGTCGGCGACAAATTGCGGCAAGCGATTGAGCGCCGCTTCCTGGGCGCGCCAATCGAACGCGCTCGACCAATAGGCGAGAAGCTCCCCAAGCACGTCCATGTCGATGCCCTCGTCCCAACCTTGCCCGGCCAAAGGATCCGGCAACCGGGTGTTGCTCAGGCGATGCCGCAGGTCTTCAAGGGCGTGTTCGGGGATATCGATGGAGAAGGGGTTGATGAGCATGGGTGTTTTCGCCGTGATCAGGTGGCATCTACAAATGAAATGACATGCGTCGCAGAATCGTCCTGGACCTGCTGGAATCCGCAGCGCAGGTAAAATGCGGCTCCCTGCGGTGTATCCGTGGACAGGCGAACGACACGGAAATTCAGGGCCGCATATTCCAGAAGGTGTTGCACCAGAACCTTACCCACGCTCTGGCGCCTTGAAGCAGGTGCGACGTACACCCGGCGTAGTCTACCGGTATCCGGCCCTGCATAGGGATCGCAAGAAAGACCACCTATGGCAATCAGTTGCCCATTGCAGAAGGCTCCAAAAAGCCCTTCACCGGGGCGGTCGAACCGATTGGAGCCGTTTTTCCAATCTGTTACCAAACGGGTGAGGAACCTGAAACCCTCTGCAACTGCCTCGGTCTCCAACAGCGGGATTTGAGGAGCAAGGGCTGAGATCTGGTGTATCGCCAATTCACCGGTTGACCTGACCACTAGCGCCGTCCCGTGCGCGTACTCACATCCACCCACACCGCCAGCACCAGAATGCTGCCCTTGACGATCATCTGCCAGTAGCTGTCGACGTCGAGCATGGACATGCCGTTGTCCAGGCTGGTGATCACCAGCGCGCCGAGCAGGGCGCCGTAGACGGTGCCGGAGCCGCCGCGCATGGAAGTACCGCCGATGAAACAGGCGGCGATGGCGTCGAGTTCGCCCATGTTGCCGGCCGAGGGCGAGCCAGCGGCCAGGCGTGCGGTGTTGACCATGCCAGCGAGGGCGCACATCACGCCCATGATGCCGAAGATCCACAGTTTCACCGCTTGCACGTTGATGCCCGACAGGCGTGTGGCTTCCATGTTGCTGCCCACCGAGTAGACGCGGCGGCCGAACACGGTCTGGCTGGTGACGTAGCTGAACACGCCCAGCAGGATCAGCAGAAGCAGCACCGGCACCGGGATGCCATCGTAGCTGTTGAGGGTATAGACGAACCCGGCCAGCACCGCGCCGATCAGCACCACGCGCAATACGTCACGCACCAGTGAGTGCGCCGCCAGGCCATGCAGGGCCCGGTTGCGCCGCTGTTTCCAGGTCAGGAACAGGGTCAAGGCGAACAGCAGCACGCCGAGCCCGGTTCCGACCGTGTGCGGCAAGTAACCCTGGCCGACGTACACCAGCTCCGGTGACACCGGGGCAATGGTGGTGCCGCCAGTCACTCCCAGCAGGATGCCGCGAAAGGCGAGCATGCCGCCCAGGCCGACGATGAACGACGGGATGCGCAGGTAGGCGGTCATGTAGCCATTGCCTAAACCGATCACCAGGCCACACAAGGCCACCAGGCTCAGGTTCGCCAGCAGCGGGATGTGATAGACCACGTCGAGAATCGCCGCCAGGCCACCGAGCAGCCCAAGCAATGAACCCACCGACAAATCGATCTCGCCACTGATGATCACCAGCACCATGCCGCAGGCCAGGATCCCGGTGATGGACATCTGCCGCAGCAGGTTGGAGAGGTTGCGCGGGGTCACGAACCCGCCGTCGGTCTGCCAGCTGAAGAACAGCCAGATCACCGCCACGGCGATCACCAGGGCGAGCATTTTGTAGCGGCTGAAAAGTTGTTTGACCTGATTCATCTACGCGGACTTCCGAGCATTATTGTTATGGCCATCGGGCTGGCTGAGTGCGGCGGCGAGCACCTGTTCCTGGGTGAGTTCGTGGTTGATGAAGTCGCCGCGCAACTGGCCTTCGCCGATCACCAGCACGCGGTCGGATACCCCCAGCACTTCGGCCAGTTCCGAGGAGACCATGATGATCGACACGCCTTCGGCCGCCAGCGCGCCCATCAACTTGTAGATCTCATATTTGGCGCCGACGTCCACGCCGCGGGTCGGCTCGTCGAGGATCAGCACGCGGGGTTTGGTCAGCAGCATCTTCGCCAGCACGGCTTTTTGCTGATTGCCGCCGGAGAGGCTGGTGATCGGCAGGAACGGGCTCGCGGTCTTGAGGTGCATGCGCGAGATTTCCTTGTCGATGCTGCCCAGTTCGGCTTCGGCGTCGATGCGGGTCATTTTCGAATAGTTGTCCAACACCGCCAGGGTGATGTTCTGACCCACCCCCAGGTCGGGAATGATGCCTTGGCGCTTGCGGTCTTCAGGGACCATGCACAAGCCGGCACGGATCGACTTGAGCGGCGTGCGCGTGTCGATTTGTTGGCCGCCCAGCCAGACTTCGCCTTCGTAGCGCCCGGGGTAGGCGCCGAACAGTGCCGACACCAGTTCCGTGCGACCGGCACCGACCAGTCCGGCGATGCCGAGGATTTCCCCGCGCTTGAGCACGAACGAAATGTCGTCGACTCGTTTGCGCTTGGGGTTGTCGACGTCGTAGCAGGTGAAGTGGCGTGCTTCGAAAATCACCTCGCCGACCTCATGGGGTTCGGTGGGGTAGAGGTTGCTCATTTCCCGTCCGACCATCTGGGTGATGATCTTCGGAATGTCCATCTCGGTCATGGCGGTGGTGGCGATGTGTTTGCCATCGCGGATCACCGAGATGGTGTCGCACACGGCGGCCACTTCATCGAGCTTGTGGGAGATATACACGCAGGCAACGCCCTTGGCCTTGAGGTCGCGGATGATGTCCAGCAGCACCTCGATTTCCGAACGGGTCAGGGCCGAGGAGGGCTCATCGAGGATCAGCAGCCGCGCCTGTTTGTTCAACGCCTTGGCGATTTCCACCAACTGCTGGTAGCCACCGCCGTACTGGGAAACCGGTAGCGAGACGTTCATGTCCGGCACCTTGAGTTCACGCATCAGGGCCTCGGCGCGGTGAATCATCGCCGGGTAGTTCATGCGTCCGCCGGGCAGGGTCAGCTCGTGGCCCATGAAGATGTTTTCGGCCACCGACAGGTCGGGGACCAGGGTCAATTCCTGGTGAATGATGACGATCCCGGCGGCTTCGGTTTCGCTGATCGATTGCGCCTTGAGCGGCTGGCCGTCCCAGAGGATTTCGCCGTCCCAGGTGCCATACGGATAGACCGCCGAGAGGACTTTCATCAGCGTCGATTTGCCGGCGCCGTTCTCGCCGCACAGGCCGACGCACTCACCCGGCCGGACCTTGATGTCGATGCCATTCAGGGCTTTGACACCGCCAAAGGTTTTGACGATGCCGTTCATTTGCAGCAGGTAGTCGGACATGGCGAAGGCTCGAATAAAGAGGGCTCAGGCATCACCCCGATGCCAGTCAAGTCACAGGGCATGTGGGAGCGAGCCTGCTCGCGATGGCGATGGGTCAGCTGGCATCAATAGTGGATGTGCTGCCGTCATCGCGAGCAGGCTCGCTCCCACAGGATCTTTGCTTAACCAAAGATCCGTGCTTTGGTCACTGCCCGGCGATCTGCGCCTTGGTGTAGAACCCGTCCTTTTCCAGCAGGTCGATGTTGTCCTTGGTCAACGGCGTGGGGGTGAGCAGGATGGTATCGACCTTCTTGCTGCCATTGTCGTATTGCGAACTGAAGCTGGGTTTCTCGTTACGCGCCAGTTGCACCGAGAGCTTGGCGGCTTCGGAGGCAATCAGTTTCAGCGGCTTGTAGACAGTCATGGTCTGGGTGCCATCGATCACCCGCTTGACTGCGGCGAGGTCGGCGTCCTGGCCGGAGATCGGTACCTTGCCGGCCATTTTCTGCGCGGCCAGGGCCTGGATCGCGCCGCCGGCGGTGGCGTCGTTGGAAGCGACGATGCCATCGATCTTGTTGTTGTTCCGGGTCAGGGCGTTTTCCACGATGCTCAGGGCTTCGGTAGGGTTCCACTCCTTCACCCACTGCTGGCCGACAATCTTGATGTCACCCTTGTCGATGGCCGGTTGCAGCACTTTCATCTGGCCTTCGCGCAGGACCTTGGCGTTGTTGTCCGTAGGGGCGCCGCCAAGCAGGAAGTAGTTACCCTTGGGCGCCGCTTTCAACACGCCGCTGGCCTGCATCTCGCCGACTTTTTCGTTATCGAAGGAGATGTAGGCGTCGATGTCGGCATTGAGGATCAGGCGGTCATAGGACACCACCTTGATCCCGGCCTTCTTGGCTTCGGCGACGGCGTTGGTCAGCACGGTGGCATTGAACGGCACGATGACGATTACATCGACGCCACGGGAGATCAGGTTTTCGATCTGCGAGATCTGTTTCTGCTCGTTGGCATCGGCCGACTGGACGAAGACCTTGGCGTCGAGTTTTTCCGCCGCCGCGACGAAGTAGTCACGGTCCCGCGACCAGCGTTCCAGGCGCAGGTCATCGATGGAGAAACCGATCTTCGGGTGGGCCGCATCGGCCATGACCGGGAGAGACAGGAGGGCGAGGGCGCCGGCGAGTAACGTGCGTTTGAAGGTTTTCATGGTGGTGCGTCCTTTTATTGTTGTTTGAAAGACACTGCCTGACGATGAGCGTGGTACCGGGATAGAACTGTAGAGCGTTGCGGGGCGCCGTGGGCACAGATTTGTCGCGAGAATGTAACAGCCCCTGTGCCCCGGACATTGCCCGTTGTCAGGGGTAGATAAACCGATTGACCACGTTCTCGAGCATCTCCTGTCGACCGCTGACGGCCTGGGGATTCAGCTCGTTGGCGAAGGCATGCTCGGCCAGTGATTCAAGACTGAAATCACCGGCCAGTACCGCCTTGCCAAACGGTTGCTGCCAACCGGCGTAGCGCTGGTCCTTGAACTGTTGCAACTGATCGTTCTGCACCATGGCCGCCGCGCGTTCCAGGGCCAGGGCCAGGACATCCATGGCGGCGATGTGGCCGTGGAACAGGTCGAGTTCGTCCACGCTCTGGCGCCGGACCTTGGAGTCGAAGTTGAAGCCGCCATTGCTGAAGCCCCCGGCCTTGAGGATTTCGTAGGTGGCCAGGGTCATTTCCTCGACGCTGTTGGGGAACTGGTCAGTGTCCCAGCCGTTCTGCGGATCGCCACGGTTGGCGTCGATGCTGCCGAAAATTCCCAGCGAGACGGCGGTGGCGATCTCGTGATGGAAGCTGTGCCCGGCCAGGGTGGCGTGGTTGGCTTCGATGTTGACCTTGATCTCGTTTTCCAGGCCGTACTGTTGCAGGAAACCGAACACCGTGGCGCTGTCGTAATCGTACTGGTGCTTGGTCGGCTCCTGGGGCTTGGGCTCGATCAGCAGGTCGCCCTTGAAGCCGATCTTGTGCTTGTGCTCCACCACCATGCGCATGAAACGGCCCAGTTGTTCGCGCTCACGCTTGAGATCGGTGTTGAGCAGGGTTTCGTAACCTTCACGACCGCCCCACAACACATAGTTGGACCCTTTGAGGCGCTGGGTGGCGTTCATGGCGCTGAACACCTGGGCGGCGGCACAGGCGAACACTTCCGGGTCCGGGTTGCTGGCGGCGCCGGCGGCAAAACGCGGGTTGCTGAAACAGTTGGCGGTGCCCCACAGCAGCTTGATCCCGGTCTGCTCCTGATGGCGCTCCAGGTGGTCGATCATCTGGGCGAAGTTGTTACGGTAGTCCTTCAGCGAATGGCCTTCCGGGGCGACATCGGTGTCGTGGAAGCAGTAGTAGTCGATGCCCAGTTTGGAGAAGAACTCGAAGGCCGCTTCGGCCTTGCCGATGGCCAGTTCCATCGGATCCCCGGTGCGCTGCCATGGGCGTTTGAAGGTGCCGGCACCGAACACATCCGAGCCCGGCCAGACGAAGGTATGCCAGTAGCAGACCGCCATGCGCAGGTGCTCGCGCATGGGTTTGCCGAGCACCAGTTTGTTGGCGTCGTAGTGGCGGAAGGCAAGTGGCGAATCGCTGGCGGAGCCTTCGTAGCGAATCTTGTCGACACCGGGGAAGTACGGCATGTGCAGTTTCCTTTTTATTCTTGGCGGTGTCTCGATACTAACGCCGGCCCTATGGCTGCTGATTACGAAAATCACCAACGGGTCGTTCGATTTTGAGTATTGAGATTCGCTGGCTGCGCGCCTAGTCTGTGTTCATCGGCCCAGGGTTAAACCAATGAAAACCGTCCCGCCCGTTCACCGCATTGCCCTCCTGTTCAACGGCAGCAAGATCTACGACCGCGGCATCATCAGTGGCATCGGCAACTACTTGAGCAGCACGCGCGCGTCCTGGGACTTGTTCCTCGAAGAGGATTTTCTCTGCCGCTTGAAAGGCATCGAGCGCTGGCAGGGCGACGGGATCATTGCCGACTTCGACGACCCGCTGATTGGCGAGGCGCTGGCCGGGATCAAGCTGCCGGTGGTGGCGGTGGGCGGTTCTTATCAGGATGAACGCGCTTATCCGAAGGGCATTCCTTATGTCGCCACCGACAATGAGGCGTTGATGAAATTGGCCTACGAGCACCTGGTCGAGGCCGGGTTGACCCGTTTCGCCTGTTTCAGCCTGCCTGAAGCCCAAGCCAATCGCTGGGCCCAGGAGCGGGAAAAGGCCTTTCGCCGGCTGATGCAGCGCGATGGCCTGCACGCCGAGGTCTATCGCGGCATGGGCACCAGCGCACCGCTCTGGGACAGCGCCGTCGAACAGCAGATCGCCTGGCTGCAAAGCCTGCCCAAACCCATCGGCATCATCGCCGTCAGCGACGCGCGGGCCCGACAGCTGCTGCAAGCCTGCCTGACCGCCGGGATCGCCGTGCCCGAGCAAGTGGCGTTGATCGGCATCGACAACGACCCGCTGACCCGCAGCCTGACGCGGGTGCCGCTGAGCTCGGTGATCCAGGGCACCGAAACCATGGGCCGCACCGCCGCGCGCCTGCTCCATCAAATGCTGCACGGCATGCCGTCCACGGGCACACAGATTCTGATACCGCCTGATGCGATCAATGTGCAGGTTTCGAGCCTGCACCAGCCGTTGGGCAACCCATATGTGATGCAGGCAATGCTCTTCATCCGCCAATACGCCTGCCAGGGCATCAAGACTGCCCAGGTGGCGGCCTATGTGGGCGTGTCGCGCTCATCGCTGGAATCGCACTTTCGCAAGGAGCGCGGCTGCAGCGTCCACGACGAAATCCTGCGTTTCAAGCTGGCCGCTGCCGCCAACGGACTGGAAAACACCAACTCGCCGATTGCCGACATTGCCCAGAGTTGCGGTTTCAAATCGGCGCAGTACCTGCATACGGTGTTTCGCCGTGAGTTCGGCTGCACGCCTCGGGAATATCAGCAGGGGGCTAACGCGGCGACTCACTGATCCGCATTGTGGTTAGCGAGAGAGAAGTGCCGACAATACTTCTTTCAAGCCAACACGTCCTTTGCGCGGAATACCTTCGAAGCGAATCCAGCCTTCATTGAAGCCATGGAGCATCTGGATGCGCGGACTGGGGTTGCTCATGCCTTGAGAGCGGAACAGTGCCTCCCAGGTATCGCTGGGCACCACTTCCATTTTCACGGGTTTATCCAGCAGTTGCGAAAAAGCAGCGGCGATATCGTTGGGTGTAACCTGGTGCTCGGATTCCAGCTCGACGATTCGCTTGCCACACCAATCTTCCTGCAGCAGTTCGGCGCTTACCCTGCCGACGTCGGCGGTAGCGATCATGGGAACGGGCTTATCCAGTGGCTGGAGGAAGCTCGGGATCACGCCGCTGCTCTTGGCGGGCTCGATGTCCCACAGGCTGTTTTCCATGAACCAGGCTGGGCGCAGGAACGTGATGGGCAGGTCCAGCGTGCCAAAACTCTGCTCGAGGATTTGAAGCTGGTTCAGCAGATTTGGCTGACGTGCCTGGGCGCCAATCGTGGAGATGCACAGCACCTTTTCAGGCCGGGTTGTCTCAAGCGCTGTGCGCAGGTTTTCGATGATCTGGCGTGTCTGCGCAAAACCTTCGGAAGGATCGAAGTTGGCAGGCAACAGGATGAACACGCCAGTACTGGCACTGAAAGCAGGGATCAGTGTGTTGATGTCGTTAGCGTCAGCAATCGCGACTTCGCAACCTTTCGCGGCCCACGCTTTGCCTTTCTCAGCATCACGCACGATAACTTTGACTCGCTTGTCTGCAGCCAGCAGGTTGCGAGCAACTTCGCCACCTACCTGACCCGTAACACCCATAACCGTATACATACCAATTCCTCTTGAAGAGCGACCTGTTGCCGCTATGGGGGAATTATTGCGCTGGCTCCAAGCCTTCTTCGATATCATGAGTCGCATTGCTTATATGACGGAGAATCATCAATGAGCTTCGACGGGCGCTTGGTCAGCGGCATGGGGGTACTCTCGGCGGTGGTCGATAGCGGAAGTTTCGTCAAGGCTGCGGATGCGCTGGATATGACTCAGTCCGGGGTCAGCAGGGCAGTCGCGCGTCTCGAAGCGAGACTGGGAATTCGCTTATTCGACCGGACTACTCGCTCGGTGAAGCTCACAGATGAAGGACGCCGCCTTTACGAAGAAATAGCGCCATTGCTCGCCGGATTGGAGGAGGCGGCGACGGTCGCATCTGGCAGCGCTACGGCTGTACGGGGCAGGCTCAGGGTCAATGTTGACCCGTATTTCTCCAGGCTGATCCTGGCGCCCGCGCTTGGAAGCTTCATGGCAACCTACCCCGCGATCGAGCTGGATCTAGTGACCCGCGAGCAGATGGGGGATCTGGTGGCCGATGGTGTGGACCTGGCTGTGCGTTTTGGCGAGCAACCTTCCTCTTCACTGATCGGCAGGCAGTTGCTGCAAACCCGGGTGCTTACTGTCGCGTCCCCGGCTTACCTGGAAAAACACGGTCGTCCGCTGCATCCGTCCGAGCTCGAGCGCGCGGAGCATGTATGCGTGGACTTTCGAAATCCTCAAACAGGCAAGCCTTTCATTTGGGAATTCCATCGAGGTGCCGAGCGTTTGAGTGTCAAAACGCACGGAAGACTGATGGTCAATGATGTCGGCACCATGCACCGAATCTGTGAGGACGGTCATGCCGTTGCCCAGGTGTTGGAATTGGGTCTAGACGCTGCCCTACGTGAAGGACGGCTCATCGAGCTCTTTCCGGATTGGCCAGATGAACATTTTCCGCTCTACGCTTTGTACCCTTCAAGGCACTTGCCGCCGGCGAAGGTGCGAGCGTTCCTGGAGTTTGTGGTGGCGCTCAGTCGATAATAGGATCAATGATTTAGCGTCATTGAATATTTAACGAATACGATGTGCAGGCATGGACTGATGCTGGGCAGGGCTGCGGTAAGGGCGCAGGCTCATCGACTTATTAGGGAAGCATTGAATGGCGTTCAGGGTGTTGGTGGTCGGTGGGTATGGCAACTTCGGCAGCATCGTTTGCAGGCACTTGGTGGTGATGCCAGGTATAGAACTGGTGCTCTCGGGCCGTGATCCCAAGAAGTTGCTACGCAAAGTCGCTGAGTTGAAAACCCAATCGGGCACTGTTTGCGAAAGTTGGTGCGGCGATGCCCTGGGCCCTGAGTTCAAATCCGTCTTGGGCTCGATGAACATCCAGCTGGTCATCCATACCGGCGGGCCGTTTCAGAGCCAATCCTATGCAATGGCTGAGAGCTGTATCGACGCGGGTGTGAACTACTGTGACCTGTCCGACTCCAGGGCTTTCGTCACTGGCATTGGCGCTCTCGATGCCCGGGCAAAGCAGGCGGGCGTGGCGATCCTCAGTGGTTGCAGTTCAGTGCCGACGCTATCGGCCGCGATCATCGATCAGCAGCGCTATCGCTTTAAACGCATCGACTCGATTGAGCATGGGATTTCCTCTTCGGCCAAGATGCCCGGACTGTCCACCGTCGAAGGCGTCCTGGCCTACGCCGGCAAGCCGATCAAGCAGCTCAAGAACGGGCAAGTGCACGAGGTGTTGGGCTGGCAGGATCTTGAGCTGCGCAGAATGCCGCACATGGGCTCTCGCCTGTTGGCTAATGTCGACGTGCCGGACATGGATATCTTTGCCGGCCGTTATGGCGCACAAAACCTGAGTTTCAAGGCCGGTTCCGGCCTTAAGCTCGGTGGCCTGGCCAACTACCTGCTGGCCCAGGCACTGCGCAAAGGCATCGTCCGTGACCATGCCCCTTGGGCCGCAAGGCTTCATCGCTGGGGGTTGTGGTTCGAACGATTCGGCGATGGCAAAAGTGCGATGTACATCGATGTCCAGGGCATCGGGCCCGAAGGAGAACCGTTGTTCATGACGGCGCAGCTCACGGCCTTGAATGACAAAGGTCCGGAGATTCCCAGCTGTGCCGCCGTCGCCTGGGCTGCAAAACTCGCCCAGGGCTACTTGCCCGCACCCGGCGCCCGTGCGTGCGTCGGCGAAATCACCGTTGACGAATACATGGCCGCGATCAACGATCCGGAAAACCTGAGCCTGTCCGTGCACTTCTCTGACGGGCAGGGTTGACCATGCTCTACCTGTGCCTGAAGTACATTCACATCATCGCCGCTGTTTTCCTGTTCGGATTCGGCATGGGCTCCTACCTCTATCTGATCGCCGCCAGCCGCACGGCCAACCCTCAGGTGATTGCGCATGTGACCAGGACGGTCGTGCAGTTCGACACCTGGATTACCACGCCAGCCGGTTTTGTCCAGATAACGACAGGCTACCTGCTGATGAAACTTGCCGGGCTTCCCCTGACCACGGAATGGGTGCTGACCTCGCTGATCATCTTCCTGTGCGTGGGGGCGCTTTGGTTGCCGGTATTGGTGCTTCAGAAGCGGTTGTACGTGATGGCTTCAAGCGCGGTCGAGGCCGCAAAGGCGCTCGATGATCAGTACCTGCCCGTGTACAGAAAATGGTTCTGGTTGGGCATTTGCGGATTTTCGGGGATGTTTGTGATCGTGATGATCATGGTGACCAAGATGACGCCATGGCAGTTGGTTGGGTTATTGGGGTAGGAGGGCAATCAGATGGGCGCCTTCAAGAAACGTCGTTCATGATCTGGGTCCGGCAGAAGGCACGTATCGTATTTTCCGAAGAGCCGATAGCGATTCAACGCAACGCGGTCATAGGCCCAGTCGCGAAACGCGCGGGGGAATAGGCGCAACAGCTTTACCGGTCGCCAACGGGCGGGTAACTGAGCGGCGACTTCGAAAAATGCATCCGAACGCACCCAGTAGTGCTGATCGCGAATCACCGCCATGGTGTCGAATTGATCCTGAGGCAAGCCAGCCCAGGCCAGCAGCGCTTGGCCCGCGGGTGACTGCACAGCGGCTAGCCGCACGCGTCGGTCGCGGTCATGGTGAATCAAGAACCTCGCCCAACCATTGCACAGCTTGCAGACGCCGTCGAACAGGACCACTGTCTCGCCTGGCTCGAGCAAGGGCGCGGGTGAGGGGCGAGTTTGGGAGATGGGCATGAATGTGTCTACTTGGCGCCTGGTTACCCGGATAATACGCGTGTTCCAGCGTCACAGGGCGTCCCGAAGGGGGGCTCGACCATGATGATTTCAAGGGCATGATCCGATCCATGAGCGATGACACCTACACCCTGTACATGCGCTTCCAGACTCCCGATCCCGACATTGGCCCTCGGGCGCAGGTGCCGATGCTCCCCCAGGAGCAAGCCTGGGCGCGTGAGCGTGCGTCCATGCATCGCTTCAGTTGGATCGAGGTGCTGGTGCCGCCGTTGTGCCTGGGCCCGGTGTTGCCGGGCATCGTGTTTTTGCTGGGGCTGCTGGTCTATCAAGGATTATCCGCCCCAGGCGTCGACCTCGACCTGATCGCCGGAGCCTCCCTTGGTTGGCTCGTGCTCGCCACCTTGCTGTTCATGGCTGCGTGGATCCTGCACAACTTCTTGCGCGATAAGCGCGACCCGACCAAGCGTTATTGGCAATCGATGCCCGATCAAGGGATGGTCGAGCTCGAACACCATACCCTGGTTTCCGGCGTCAGCCTGTGGTCCAACAACTATGACCCGGACTGCAACACCCTCATGCAATGGAGCGACGGCAAGCTGAAATGCCTGCAAGACAGTGGTGTGTCGCAATGGATCCTGGCCCAGACCACGGCGGGGCATTGGCTGGTGCTCAAGGAGCAGTATCCGGGCGACTTCAGCTATGGGCGAGTAGGGCAAATGCCGGCGCCGGACAAGCTGCTGCGACCTCGCCAGCAACTGGCGATTGCTTTTGCCCCCGGCACGAACTTGCAGCTGGGCCGGCGTTTCGAGGGTGCGCCAATGCCATTGGTGGATACGCCGTACTGGATGTCTACCGATGAGCTCAGGCGCTTGGAAGAGGTCGCCCATCAGTGGAATTTTCTACCGCCGAACCGCTATGGGGTGGTCAATGACCAGGATGCCGCGTGGGTGCAGCGTTTGGTGAGCAGGGCGCATCCAGCCGGGCGCTAAAGCCACGTATCCACCACCCGCCGATCCAGTTCTTCCCAGTCCGCCATGCCCAATACCCGAGTGGTGTTCAACCCGCGCAGATAACCGCGCAGTTGATTGGCCGTGTCCCGCTTGAGCTCCGGGTCGGGTTCGGTGCCGCTCAACAACACGGTCTCGTACTGGACCAGGTAATCAGCCACCCGCTCACGGAAATCGGGCAATACCGCGTCGCGAATCAGATCAAACGTTCTCATTGGCTATACCTCATCAATCTTTCTCGGCCTGCAACTATTGCTAGGAGTAATAGTGACCATTACGAAATGCAAGTTCTGCTTTGCCGACAATCATTGGAAAATCAGCGCCATCGAATACGCAACCCAATATTTTTATTTTCAGGACCCAACCCATGCGCCGTTTATTTTTACTTCCCCTGGCGTTTTCCCCGTTGTTGCTGGCCGGTTGTGCCTCGGCGCCGAACGACCCGACCCTGACCTTGCAGACCAGCAAGACGCCGGCCCAATACGCTGAATGCGTCGTACCGAAATTGCAGGGCAGCGCCTTGAACCCGACGGTCTCGCAGACCCAGCGCAGCTACCGCATCGTGGTGCCGAGCAAAGTCGCGGCGGACAACGTGCTGGAAGCCTACAAGGCCGGCAGCGGCGGCAAGGTATTCATCTACGAGCGGCATTTGCTGGCCTCCAACCTCCTGCCCTCGAGTTTTGAACGCGCCGCGCAGGAATGCATCTGACCGGCCCGTAAACGCTTTTCACCGTGCTCCTTTGGTTGGCCGCAACCAACCAATTCCCTTGCCCCGCACCGCATTCGGTCGCGGGGCTTTTTTTGTCTGCTGGTTTCAGGTTCGCCAATCATCCGCCCGGATGAATTCAATGAGCGCTTTGAGGGCCGGTGGCACGTGGCGCCGGCTGGGGTAGTAAAGAAAAAAACGGCTTGGTGGGGCTTTCCACTGCGCAAGCAGTTCCGTGAGCTGCCCATTGCGGATGTCATCGCGCACCAGTTCCTCGTAGACGTAGGCAATCCCGGCACCATCTTTTGCCGCCTGGATCATCAGCCCATCGTCTTCAAGAATGAGCGGACCGGTGACGGACAAGCGGATCGGTTGCCCATCCGCCTGATACTCCCAGGCATAGAGTTTGCCGCTGGGAAAACGCCGGGCGATACAGGCATGGTCGAGCAAGTCCCGTGGAGCCTGGACGATGCCCTTTGTGCCCAGATAAGCCTGTGAAGCGACGGTCACGAACGATTGAGGAGGGCCGACAGGGACCGCAATCATGTCGCCGGCCAAGCTTTCGCCAAAGCGCACGCCAGCGTCAAACCCCTCGTTCACGATGTCGGTCAAGCCATCATCGGTGACCAGGTCCAGTTGAATACGCGGATACCTGGCCACGAATGGCGCGAGCACTTTCGCAAATACCGCACGCGCCGCCGGACGCGCCACGTTGAGGCGAAGCTTGCCGGCGGGCACTTCTTGCATCGAGGTCAGTTGCGCCAGCGCATCGGCAACCTGTTGCAGGGTAGGGGCCAGCGTTGCCAGCAGTTGGTGGCCGGCCTCGGTCGGGGTCACGCTGCGTGTGGTGCGGTTGAGCAGCCTGACACCCAGGCGTGCTTCCAGCGCCCGCATCGCATGGCTCAATGCAGAGGCCGAAACGCCACGCTCGTCAGCGGCCTTGCGAAAACTGCGATGGCGAGCGACGGCCGCAAAGGCGTCCAGTTCGGAAAGGTCGGGGTGCTTACTCATGAATCCTGTTCATTAGTTCAAGTGCGATTACCCATCTTATCGTCGTTAGATCGCTCGCGGATACTGCCCACATCATCTGTGGAGAACTCGCTATGCAAAAGAATCGCCTTGGATCATCGGACTTATTGATTTCGCCCATTGGCCTGGGAACCTGGGCGATTGCTGGCACCGGTTGGGAATACAGCTGGGGGGCGCAGGACGACGAGGACAGCCTGGCTGCCCTTGAATATGCCGTCGAGCGCGGTGTGAACTGGATCGACACGGCGGCGGTTTATGGCTTGGGCCATGCCGAGCAATTGGTCGGGCAACTGTTGCGTCGGGTGCCGGCGTCGCGGCGTCCGTTGGTATTCACCAAGGGCAGCCTGGTCTGGGACCCGGTCACCAAGGCGATCTCACACTCACTGGAGCCCCAATCGCTGCTCGCCGAGGTCGATGCGAGCTTGCGCCGGCTGCAAGTCGAAACCATCGATCTTTATCAGATCCACTGGCCGGCCTTTCCTGCCGACGGCGGCAGTGAAGGAATCGAGAGGGCGCTTTCAGCGTTGGCCACCGCCCGTGAACAGGGGAAAATTCGTGCTATCGGCGTATCCAATTTCGACGTTGCGCAACTCGAGCGCGCGCGAGCGGTGACTGAGATCGTTTCACTCCAACCGCCTTATTCCGCCTTGATGCGGGACATCGAGGACGACGTCCTGCCCTTTTGCGAGCAGGCCGGAATGGGTGTCCTGGCCTATTCCACCCTTCAATCGGGGCTGCTTTCCGGCAGCATGACGCGCGAGCGCATCGCCCAATTGCCCGACGACGATTGGCGCAAGGCCCGAAGCGCGGACTTTCAGGAGCCTCGCTTGAGCGCGAACCTGGCGCTGGTCGAGGTCTTGGCCGGTATTGGTGAACGCCACGGGGTGAGCGCGGCGGCAGTCGCCATCGCCTGGGTGTTGCGCAAACCAGTGGTCACCGGTGCCATCGTCGGTGCCCGCCGCCCCGCGCAGGTCGACGGGGTGGTTGCCGGCTCGGAGTTGCACCTCAGCGCCGAGGAAATCGCCGAGATCCAACCCTTCCTGCCCTTGGGTATGGGCACGAATGTCCCTGGGAGCGCTTGACCTTCATCGTGCAAACGTTCCGTTGAGCGGGTTTGACGCCTCGCTGCATAACCGGCACTATCTGCTCGTTTGTGATTATTAGTGCTCGTTTATGCAGGTTGTGATGTCATGACTTCTCCTCACGAAGCGTTCCCCGGCGAACGCCAGCAATTGATCAGCCAGCGTCTTGCCCGGTATGGCCGGGTGATCGCGGCCGATTTGGCCAGCGAATTCAAGGTATCCGAGCATTCGATACGGCGTGACCTGGGTGCACTGGCAGCGGCGGGGGTCTGCAAGCGCGTTTATGGCGGCGCAATACTCTTGCCCGCTGTCGAAGGGCCTTTGGACGTACGCGTGCGCAAAGACCCGGCGCGCAAGGGCAGTCTCGGCCAGGCGGCCGCTGCGCTGCTGCGCGCGGGCCAACACGTCTTCATTGACGTCGGCTCAACCAACCTGGCCGTGGCTTGCGCGATCGATCCGCAACTTCCGTTGACCCTCACCACCAATTCGCCACTGATTGCGGTTCAGTTGATGAAGCTGCCCCGCGCCGAGGTCATTTTGCTGGGTGGTCGCGTGAATCCAATCGCGGGCGGCGTGATCGGGTTGACGGCTGTCCAGCAATTGCGCCAGTTCAGTTTCGACGTGTGTCTGCTCGGCGCCTGCGCCATCGATCCGGACAACGGTGTCACGGCGTTCGGCCTGGATGACGCCGAGTTCAAGCGCGCGGTGGTCGCGGCAAGTGGACAGGTGATCGCGGCGGTGACCAATGAAAAGCTGTCCAGCGTTGCCCATTACCAGGTGGCCTCTTGCGAAGAAGTCACCACCCTGGTGGTGGAGCACGACGCGCCGAGTGAGCGACTGGAGCCCTTCTTCGGCCGGGTGAGCAACGTCGTGACGGCTGCCCGTTAACAGCGGCGGACCTGACGTCGTTGCCGCACTGCTGTTGCCGTATTGCACAAGACAATCGTATAGATACTGCAGGCCCCCATTGTCCGCCGGGCGATTTGCGTCTAGTTTGCTGCCCGATCACAAGTACAAAAATCAGGAGTCATCGATGCAACCGATTCGTCTCGGTCTGGTGGGCTACGGCAAGATTGCCCAGGATCAACACGTTCCAGCCATCCACGCCAACCCCGCATTCCAACTGGTGGCTGTCGCCACGCAGGGACAGCCTTGCGCCGGGGTGGAGAACTTCCGGTCCCTGGGCGAGTTGCTCGAGAACGGTCCGCAGGTCGACGCGATTGCGTTCTGCACGCCGCCACAAGGTCGCTTCGCCCTGGTACAACAGGCACTGGCGGCGGGCAAGCATGTCCTGGTGGAAAAGCCGCCGTGCGCCACCCTGGGGGAAGCCATGGCGTTGGTGGAGCAGGTCCGCGAGCAAGGCGTCAGCGGCCTGTTCGCCTGGCATTCGCGCTACGCACCGGGCATCGAAGCCGCCCGTGACTGGCTGGCGAGTCGCACCTTGCACAGCGTGCAGATCGACTGGAAGGAAGACGTGCGCAAGTGGCACCCCGGCCAGGCGTGGATCTGGCAACCCGGTGGCCTGGGCGTCTTCGATCCTGGCATCAATGCCTTGTCGATTGTGACCCATCTGTTGGCGCTGCCGCTGTTCGTGGAATCCGCCGAGTTGCGCGTACCGAATAACTGCCAGTCGCCGATTGCCGCCAGCATCAAGATGGCCGACGCGCGTCACCTCGATATCCGTGCGGAATTCGATTTCGACCATGGTCATGACGAACTCTGGAGCATCGAGATTCGCTGCGCCGAAGGCGTCCTGCGCCTGGACAACGGTGGTGCACTGTTGAGCATCGACGGCGTACGCCAGGCCGTATCCGAGGAAGGTGAATACGCTGCGGTGTATCGACATTTCCAGCAACTGATTGCCGATAAAACCAGCGACATGGACCTGCAGCCGTTGCGGTTGGTCGCGGACAGCTTCTTTGTCGGCAGTCGGACGGCGGTCGAGCCGTTCTATGATTAACCCAAGGAACCGCAGTTGAACGAACAGACATTGTCCATGCGCCTGGAGCGTGTGGCGGCGCATATGCCGGCAGGTGCGCGCCTGGCTGACATTGGCTCGGATCACGCTTACCTGCCGGTGGCCTTGCTGCGCCGTGGCGTCATCGCGGCGGCGGTGGCCGGCGAGGTGGCGTTGACACCGTTACGCGCCGCCGAGCGCACCGTGCGTGAGAATGACCTGGAGCAGCAGGTCAGCGTACGCCTTGCCAATGGCCTGGCGGCGATCGAGCCGGAAGACGGGATCACCGCGATCAGCCTCTGTGGCATGGGCGGCGAGACGATCCGCGACATCCTCGACAGCGGCAAGGCACGATTGAGCGGGCACGAACGTCTGATCCTGCAACCTAACGGCGGCGAGCAGCCGTTGCGCCAATGGCTGATGGAAAACGACTACCGCATCCTCTGCGAAGAAGTGCTGCGGGAAAACCGCTTCTACTACGAGATCATCGTCGCCGAGCGCGCCGGGCCGGTGACGTACACCGCCGAACAGCTGTACTTCGGCCCGCTGCAGATGCAAGCCCGCACCCCAACCTTCCTGGCCAAGTGGCAGCGCCTGCTGCGCCAGAAACAAAAGACCCTCGCCAGTTTCGCCCAGGCGCGGCAAACCGTGCCGGAAGAGAAGCTGCAGGACGTTGCGCGGCAGGTCCGGTGGATCACTGAGCTGTTGGCTTGAGTTGATCGAGGTGGAGGTGCCGACGTCATCGCGAGCAGGCTCGCTCCCACAAGAGGTTCTGTGGTGAGCCGGAATGCTGTGAACACCCGCAATTCCCTGTGGGAGCGAACCTGCTCGCGATGGGGGCATCAGTGACTTCACTGATTTGAGAAATATCGCCTTCTTCGGCTGCCCGTCTATCGACCCACCACCGGGTAGTGCTTGATGCGACACGGATGTGAGTTGCCGTCGCCTTTACAGATGCCATCCAGGTAGCGGTAGGCGATCTCTAGCGACTGTCCTTTCCGAGGCCATTGTCGGCGGGGGAGCGTGGTTTGGTAATCTGGGGTTTCCGGGGTGAAGGTGAGCAACGAGCCTTGCACAGGACACTCCACCGAGGAGGACTTCGGCGTGACTTTCATCACCTGCGCCTGGAGCTGCGGATAGGGTTGTTTCAGCACCTCGACGATACGCAGCTCCATGTGGCAGATCTGCCAAGTCGAGGCCTGGACGGGGGCGCACAGGAAGGGGAGCGTCAAGGCAAGCAGTCCGAGGCATGCTGCGTGAATTTTCATTGTTGCCCTTGTTTGAAGTGCTGAGGTACGTGAATCATAGCCTCGCCTTTGGCTGACTCAACCGTAAAGCCCCAGCAGTGAGAAGGACTTGTCAGTAGTCAGGGCAACCACTTCGGCCAGCGAATGCAGGAGCACCGGCACCAGCAGGCCACCGCTGACCACTCTGGCGACGGCGAACACGCTTCCACAGGCGAAGATCAACACGACAGTTATCCAATTCCCATACTGGATGTGCATGCCGGCGAAGATGGCTGAGGTGACGATGATCGCGATCCATGTCCAGGCACGGCTGTTCTCGCAGGGAAACAGTCGCAGCATGTAATGGCGGAAAAACAGCTCTTCGGCGATGGGCGGCAGCACGATCAGCGAGGCAACCTTGACCATGGCCTGCCAATTGTTGAGTCCATCCAGAAGCTCGGCCATGAACACTTCTCGCGGCAGCCCCAGCACGAGGATGGCAACCCCGAAAAGCAGGTAGGACCCAATGATGCCAAGCGCACCCCACTTGAGCGGTTTGCCTATGCAGTGACCACGCCATTGAGCACGCGCATCGGAGCGGTATTGCCAGGCGAAGAGGGCGAGGAGAACGAGCGCGGTGATACCGGAGGTGGTGGTGAACGTCAGGTAGGCCTGCATGTCCGTGGGTACGAAAAGGACCTCGGGCACTGCTGCCAGGAAGACTATCAGGGTGGCAAGAACGAACATCCCGAGCCGGGGAAAGAAGCGGTAGGGCGACAAAGTGGCAGCGGGAGCAAAGTCAGGGGCGGCACATAGGTTCGTCACAGTCACTCCATGAATGCAAAGAAAAAAGCATGATGCCAGTATTTTGAGGGCGTCAGGTACGCGTTCCCGCTGGGTTGATGGCGTCGTGATTCAATCCAGGCGGCGACATGAATAAGCGTGGGTTTGATAAGGGAACTCAATGTGCTTGCGCCCGCGTAGCGCCGGATGGTTTTGAATCAAGGCCAGTAGTTGATCCGCTACCTGTTTTTTCCCTGCGTCAGGCAGCGCTGCGATGAAACTCACCGACAGAAAGCGATCCAGGATGACCGTCTCGGGGCTGCCAACGTGGGTGTAACTAAAACAGGTCAGTTCGGGCTCCGAGAAGTAACGTCCGTTGAAGGGGCGTCGCCAGTTTCCAGTATGAAAGCGCGGGGTATCGCCTTCGAAGGGGGTGATGATTTTAGTGATGTCGGCCACCCAGTCCACTGACTCATCACGCACGTTCCAGATCAGGCCGAGTCGGCCGCCCGGTTTGAGTACTCGGTGAATCTCCTGGAGCGCGGTTTCATTCGCGAACCAGTGGAAGGCTTGGGCGCATACGAGCGCCTGCGCCGCCCCGGCCTCGAGGGGAATGGATTCGGCCGTTCCTTCCAGAATCCTGGCGTTCGGCAAATGTTTGGCAAACTCGATTCGCATCGCCTCGACCGGTTCGATGGCGATGGTATTGATCGTCATTGAGTCCAGCAGGCGAGTGAACTTACCGGTACCGGCTCCTAGCTCAATGACTGTCGATCCTGGGCTGATTTGCAGTGTACTGCTGAGCCATGCCTGTATTTCGCTTGGGTAGTCTGGGCGACCTTGGGTATAGGTGCCGGCTTCTGCTGAGTATCCTATCTGAGCGGCCTTATGGATAACTGTCATCTTCAGCGACCCTTCGGGTGGATGGGGGTAGATGGATTATGCGGTGTGTTCAGGTCGTCAGCTAGTTGATCCTTTTTTGTGCCTGGTCTCACGCGCTTGCGTTGGGGCAGATGGCTTGACTCACCCACATGGGTTACAAATCAGTTCACGCACATAGGTAACAGTTTTTAACTGGCAGGCTCGCTCTCACATGGATTTACGGGCGTTCACAGTCTCTGGACGCAACACAAAACCTGTGGGAGCGAGTTGCTCGCGAAGACGTCAGCACAGCCGATATCATCAGCCAACTGACCCTCCGTTACCGCAGCAATGGATATACACCAACCTACCTACTCAAAGCTGCTTCGACCCCCCGCCAATCTGCCAGACATACGGCGGCTCCGTCCCATTGATTTCCCAATCACCAATAATGCGCTCCTTGTAGATCAACGGATTGTGCGAAGCCGCGGTGCGGGCGTTGCGCCAGTGGCGGTCGAGGGCCTTGCTGGTGCTGGTGGCCGAGGCGCCAAGGGCGTTGAACAGGTCGCTGGTGGCGCGTAGCACCAGGTCGGAAATGACCACCTGGGCCTGGGCCGACTCCAGTTCGGCGGCGATGTTGGCGGTGTGTTCGGTCTCGGCGTTCTGACTGAAGCGGCTTTCATAGGCGCGCTGGGAGGCGCTCGCGGCTCGCAGGGCGGTGGCTTCGGCGGCATAGACCTGGGCCGAAGCCTTGCCGATCACTTGCTGCACCTGCACGTCCTGGCTCACTGCGCTGGCATTGCCGGTGCTGAAAATCCGTGTGCGTTTGCGCACTTGCTCGGTGATGTCGTGGACCGCGGCGCGGCCGGCGCCGGTCAATACGGCGAGCAAGACCAGTTGATAGAACGCAGTCTGGTATTTGAAGCGGGTGGAGAAGTCGATGAGGTTTTCCGCCTCGACCAGCGCATTCTCGAACAGCGACGTCCCACTGCCGGTGGTGCGTTGGCCAAAGCCGTCCCAGTCATCGCTTTGCTTGACGCCCGGCTGGTGCACGCGCACGGCGGCAATCACGTCGGCACCGTTGTCGTCGCGCTGGGCATACACGTCGATCCAGTCGGCGAAGATACTGCCGGTGCTGTAGTACTTGGTGCCGTTGACGACCCATTGATCGCCTTGCCGGGAAACCCGGGTAACCACTTCACCGATCTTCACGGCGCCGACTTCAGTCCAGGCATTGCCAACCAGTTCACCTTCGACGAAGCGCTTGAACCATAGGTCTTGCGGGCTGCTGGCGTGGGCATTGAGGCGGTCTTCGACAAATGCGAAGTGCCCGCGCAGGGCCTGGGGCAGGTTGGAATCGGCCTCGGCCAGCTCGATCAGCAGTTGCAATAGCTGTGGCAACGAGGCCCCGGCGCCGCCATATTCGACCGGTACGCGGATGGCACCAAAGCCTGCTTCTTTCAGCCATTTGACCTGTTCAAAGGGCAGGCTGCGCGTCTGCTCACGCTCCAAGGCGCCGGCCTGGATGCGTGCAAAGATCGGCCGAAAGCGTTCGGCCAGGGGCTCATAGTCGGTGCCGATGGAAAGAATCGGTGGCAGGTGTTGTTGCTGTGCGGTCATGGCGATGTTCCTTCTGACTGACGAGTAGACGGGCAGGGGAGAAACCTGCCGTTGCCAGTGGCCATTGCACAGTCCATGCCCGAGGCCAAACGCCCGTGAATACGGGGTTTGAACAGGGTTCATCAACGAAAGGGCTGCCCTTGCCGCGGACAATCTGTTGCGCAACTGTGTGCCGGGCAACAGTTGCTGCCACGGACATCGACGCGCCGGATGTTCGCTACGCAACAGTGGATCAACAGCTTGTCCGTCGAGCGACAGCAAAGTGATTGGGCTGTTCTTATAATCCATTGATTATTAAGGAAATATTTAGATGGCACGGTTGCTGCTCTATCCCTTGTGCAGACGCTGAGGTGGCGTCTCCAGGCATGGGGTAAGCGATGAGCAAGCAATTCAAAGTGGTGGCGGTGTCAGGCAGCGTGCAGCACCCGTCACGCACACTGGTCCTGCTCCAGGCGTTGGTGGAGCGGCTCGGGCAGCAACTGCCGATCGAGCTGCGCTTGATCGAGCTGGCCAAGGTCGGTCCACAGTTCGCCGGGGTGTTGCGTCGCGAGGCGTTGCCGGCTGCCGTGCAGGATGATTTGCAGGCCATTGAATCGGCCGACCTGCTGATCGCCGCAAGCCCTGTCTATCGGGCCTCGTACACCGGCCTGTTCAAGCATCTGTTCGATTTCGTTCATCACGAAGCCCTCAAGAACGTACCCGTGTTGCTGGCTGCGACGGGGGGCTCGGATCGCCATGCCTTGATCATCGATCACCAACTGCGACCCCTGTTCGGCTTCTTCCAGGCCCTCAGCCTGCCGGTGGGGGTCTATGCCAGCGAAACCGATTTCACCCATTACCGGATCTCCAGCCCACAGGTGCTGGAGCGTATCGAGCGCGCCGTCGAGTCGGCGTTGCTGAGCCTGGTCCCGAGCGCCCGACGCGACGCCAGCGCCGCTTGACCGATTTCTTCCTTTCAAAACGAGCCGTGGAGTACATGCAATGAGCCAGGACACGATCAAATTTGCCTACTGGGTGCCCAACGTCAGCGGTGGGCTGGTGGTCAGCAAAATCGAGCAGCGCACCGACTGGGGTATCGACTACAACCGCAAGCTGGCCCAGATCGCTGAAGCGGCCGGCTTCGACTACGCCCTGTCCCAAGTGCGCTTTACCGCCGGATACGGCGCCGAATACCAGCATGAGTCCGTGGCGTTCAGTCATGCCTTGCTGGCCGCCACCACGCGCTTGAAAGTCATTGCGGCGGTGTTGCCGGGGCCGTGGACGCCGTCGGTGTTGGCCAAGCAGATCGCAACCATCGATCAACTGACCGGCGGCCGGGTCGCGGTCAACATCGTTTCGGGCTGGTTCAAGGGCGAGTTCACGGCCATTGGCGAGCCGTGGCTGGAGCACGATGAGCGCTATCGCCGTTCCGAAGAGTTCATCACCGCGCTCAAGGGGATCTGGACCACCGACAACTTCACCTTCCGCGGTGACTTCTACCGCTTCCATGACTACACCCTAAAGCCAAAGCCGTTGCAGCAGCACCCGGAAATCTTCCAGGGCGGTAGCTCACGTGCCGCCCGGGACATGGCCGCCCGTGTCTCCGACTGGTATTTCACCAATGGTAATACCGTCGAGGGGATCAAGGCCCAGGTCGACGACATCCAGGCCAAGGCCGCGGTCAATAACCACAAGGTCAAGGTCGGAGTGAACGCGTTCGTCATCGCCCGCGACACCGAAGAGGAAGCGCGTGCGGTCCTTGCCCAGATCATCGACCAGGCCGACCCCGAAGCGGTCAATGCCTTTGGCGATGCGGCGAAACAAGCCGGCAAGTCCAGCCCGGAAGGTGAAGGCAACTGGGCCAAGTCCAGCTTCGAGGACCTGGTGCAGTACAACGACGGCTTCAAGACCAACCTGATCGGCACGCCGCAGCAGATCGCCGAACGCATCGTCGCGCTCAAGGCCGTGGGGGTTGATCTGGTGCTCGCAGGTTTCCTGCATTTTCAGGAAGAAGTCGAGTATTTCGGCCGCAAGGTCCTACCGCTGGTGCGTGAGCTGGAGCAACGCAAAGCGGCAGCCAAAACGGCGGCGGTCGCTTAGGCGCGGGAGGCAGCATGGGTACCTTCACCGACACCACCGTTGCGCTACCAGCCAGCTTGCCCCAGTGGTTGCAACAACAGGCGCAGTGGCATGGCGCGGATGTCGCGCTGCGCCACAAGCACCTGGGTGTCTGGCAGGAGTGGACCTGGGGGCTCGTGGCCGACGAGGTGCGCCGTTTGGCGAGCGCCCTGCAAGCCCGCGGTTTTTCCACGGGGGCGAGCCTGACGATCATCAGCCGACCCAGGCCGCAGGCGCTGCTTGCGGCATTGGCTGCGCAGTGGCTGGGTGGCGTGGCGAGCCTGTTCGACCCATTGGAGGCACGGGCCGAACAGGTGCAACTGCTCGGCACATTGCAGCCGGATTTCGTTCTGGTCGAGGGCCTGGAAGAAATGCTGCGTCTGCGTGCGGCGCAGGTGAACCCGAGCGTGCTGGTTTACCTCGACAAGCGTGGCTTGTCGGATTCGATGCCATTTGCGCAAGCGCTGGATTACGCCGCGTTGGTTGCCGAGCGGCCCACCGACGAACTGGCACCGCAAGGGCAAGTGCTGCAAACAGCGTTTGTCTTTTATCGCGGGGCGGGGCAGGCAATTGAAGAGCAGCGCGTCAGCCATGCCGAGCTGCTGCAGGAGGGCCAGCGGTTGGTTACGCGTGAAGGCCTGGGACGGCAAGAAGAGGCATTGGCCGCACGGGCGTTCGCCTCGGGCGGACAAGCCCGCTATTTGCTGGCGCCGTGGTTGATCGCCGGTTTTCGCCTGAACTTTCCTGAAAACCTGGCGACCCGTGATCGCGACCGCCGCGAGCTGGGCCCGACATTGGTGGCCGGGACGCGTGAAACCTACGAGCGCTTGTACCGTTATGCGTTGGAGCGTTTGCCGGAGTCGGGTAGTTGGTCGCGTCGGCTGGTGGATTGGGCGTTGGCGGCCCAGCCGGGGCTCCTGCAAAGGCAGCTGGGTGACTGGCTGGTTCGTCGGCCCTTGCGTGATGTGCTGGGTTTTTCCCGGACCCGCGCGCCGCTGCTGGTGGGGGATGCCTTGCCGCCCGAGACCCAGGTGTTTTTCCAGGCGTTGGGTATCCGGGTTCGCCAGTGGGGCGATACAGCCCACTGGGAAGCGCCGACGAACCTTGTGAAGCAAATCAACCCTGACTGGACCGGGCTCCAGTCGCAACCGGCCTAAGAGGAAACACCCCATGACCCGGACGGCCGCCACGCATTTGCTGGAGCTGGAACATATTTCACTGTCATTCAAAGGCGTCAAGGCGGTCACGGACATCAGCTTTCGCGTTGCCACTGGTGAGATCTGCGCCTTGATCGGCCCCAACGGTGCCGGCAAGAGTTCGCTGCTCAATGTCATCAGCGGTGTGTACCACGCCCAGGACGGGCGCATCCGTTTCGATCGACAGGAGCGGCGCCGGATGCGCCCCCACGATGTGGCGGTACGCGGCATCGCCCGGACATTCCAGAACATTGCGCTGTTCAAGGGCATGAGCGTGCTCGACAACGTGCTCACCGGACGCAACCTCAAGCGTCGCAGCAGCTGGGTCGAGCAAGCGCTGCGCATCGGTCGCGCCCGGGCCGAGGATGATGTCCAGCGCGAAGCGGCTGAACGCGTCATCGCGTTCCTGCACTTGCAGCCTTGGCGCGACGCGGTGGTGGGGACGTTGCCCTATGGCTTGCAGAAACGGGTCGAGTTGGGCCGGGCATTGGCGGCGGAGCCTCGGCTGTTGTTGCTGGACGAGCCCATGGCCGGGATGAATGCCGACGAGAAGCAGCAGATGAGTCGCTTCATTGTCGACATCAATCGAGAACTGGGCACTACCGTGGTGTTGATCGAACACGACATCGGGGTGGTCATGGACATCAGCGATCACGTGGTGGTGCTCGATTACGGTCGCAAGATCGGCGACGGCTCGCCCGAAGACGTACGGCAGAACCCCGAGGTCATTTCGGCCTACCTGGGCACTCGCCACTGACACCGGATATTCGACGCCTTCCCGCCAGGGAGGGCAGGCAAGTTGCGCCCGCAGAACAGGAACAGCTATGGAATTTTTCTTTGAAGTATTGATTGGCGGGTTACTGGCGGGGGTGATGTACGCCCTGGTGGCCATCGGTTTTGTGCTGATCTACAAGGCCTCCGGCGTGTTCAATTTCGCCCAGGGCGCGATGGTGCTGTTCTCGGCGCTGACCTTCGTCAGCCTGCTGGAACGCGGTGTGCCGTTCTGGCTGGCGTTCGTCATCAGCCTGGCGGCCATGGTGCTGATCGCCGTGGCGGTGGAGCGCGTGGTGCTGCGCCCGTTGGTCAACCGCTCGCCGATCACGCTGTTCATGGCCACCCTCGGGCTGTCCTACGTCATCGAAGGCTTCGCCCAGGCGCTGTGGGGCACCCAGGTGCATGGGCTGGAACTGGGCATCAGCGACGAACCGCTGGAACTGGGCGGCATGTTGTTGTCGCAGTTCGACATCTTTGCCGCGCTGACGGCGGCGTTCCTGGTGCTGCTGTTGTCCTGGCTGTTCAACAAGACCCGGCTCGGGCTGTCGTTGCGGGCGGTGGCCGATGACCCATTGGCGGCGTTGGCCGTGGGCATCCGCTTGCAACGGGTCTGGGTGGTGGTCTGGGCGGTGGCGGGGTTTGTCGGGCTGGTCGCCGGCCTGCTCTGGGGCGCTCGCCTGGGTGTGCAGTTCTCGCTCTCGCTGGTGGTGCTCAAGGCCTTGCCAGTGTTGATCATCGGCGGCTTCACCTCCATCAGCGGCGCGATTGTCGGCGGCTTGATCATCGGTGCGTCGGAGAAGCTGGCGGAGGTCTACCTCGGGCCCTTCATCGGCAGTGGCATCGAGAACTGGTTTCCCTACGTGCTGGCGCTGCTGTTTTTGCTGGTGCGTCCGGCGGGGTTGTTTGGCGAACGGGCGATCGAACGGGTTTAGGGGAGCGCATCATGTTTTATCGAGAAGCAGGCCAGTTCAATACCCGCTATGCCCAGGACCGTCGGGTCTTCGCGCTGCGCCAGGACCGTCACGGGCTGGCCGCGTTGCTGCTGTTTGCCTTCGTCGGGGTGCCCTGGCTGGGCAATGACTACTGGTTCAGCGCGATCCTGATTCCGTTCCTGGTGCTGTCCCTGGCCGGGTTGGGGCTCAATTTGCTCACCGGTTATGCCGGGCAGTTGTCCCTAGGTTCGGCGGCATTCATGGCGGTGGGGGCCTTTGCCACCTACAACCTCGAAGTGCGGGTCGCCGGCTTGCCGTTGCTGGTCAGTATTGCCCTGGGCGGGTTGATGGCGGCGCTGGTGGCGGTGCTGTTCGGCCTGCCGAGCCTGCGCATCAAAGGTTTCTACCTGTTGGTCTCGACCTTGGCTGCGCAGTTCTTCGTGACCTGGGCGCTGACCCGCTTCAGTTGGTTTTCCAATAACAGCGCCTCGGGCGTGATCAGCGCGCCGCGCCTGGAAATCTTCGGGGTCAACCTGGACGCACCGGCCGGCCGCTATCTGTTGACCCTGGGCGTGGTGGTGGCGCTGTTCTGGCTGGGCAAGAACCTGGTGCGCAGCGAGCTGGGGCGCAACTGGATGGCCGTGCGCGACATGGACACCGCCGCAGCGGTGATTGGCATTCCATTGGCGAAAACCAAGCTGCTGGCGTTCGCCATCAGTGGCTTTTTCCTCGGGGTGGCCGGCGCGCTCTGGGCCTTCGCTTACCTGGGGACAGTGGAGCCCCATGGCTTCGACCTCAATCGCTCGTTCCAGATCCTGTTCATCATCATTATCGGTGGCCTCGGCAGCCTGTTGGGTAACTTCCTCGGGGCGGCCTTCATCGTGCTGTTTCCGGTCTTGCTCTCGAACCTCGTGTCGCTGCTGCCCGGCGGGCTGGTGGACGCCGGCCAGGTGGAAAACCTGCAGAAGATGATATTCGGCGCCCTGATCATTCTGTTTCTGATCAAGGAACCAGAGGGCCTCGCGCGCCTCTGGCAGAGATTTCGCCAGCGCGCACGGCTGTGGCCGTTGCGCTACTGAGCGAACCGCACAACGCGGGTTTGCAGTCCCATTTTGTTGGCTCATTCATGGCTTATAACAAGGAAAATCCGATGTTCAAACGATCATTCGCCAGCAGCCTGACGCTGGCCCTGAGCCTCACCGCCACGGCCTTCACCGTCCAGGCGGACAACGAACAATACTTCCCGCTGCAAAGCTATCGCGTCGGCCCTTATGCGGCCGGTGGCACGGGTTTTTTCGGCGGCTTCATCGACTACCTCAAGTACGTCAACGCCAACAGCGGCGTGAACGGCGTCAAGCTGACCTGGAGCGAGTGCGAAACCGAATACGTGGTCGAGAAAGGTGTGGAGTGCTACGAACGCCTGAAGAAAGGCTTGAACGGCGCACCCGCGGCGGCCACCAACCCGCTGTCGGTGGGCATTGCCTACGCCACCCTGGACCGCTCGACCGCCGACAAACTGCCGTTGATCACCATCAACCACGGGCGCACGGATTCCACCGATGGCAGCGTGTTTCCCTACGTCTTCCCGTTGCAGTTGAACCCCTATTCGGAAGTGTCGGCGATCATCAACTACATCGGCCAGCGCGCCGGCGGGCTGGATAAACTCAAGGGCTTGAAGATCGTCACGCTGTATCACGGTTCGCCCTATGGCAAGGAAACCAATGAAGTCCTGCAAACCCTGGCCGACAAGTACGGCTTTACGCTGACCTTGCTGGAGGTGCCGCACCCGGGCAACGAGCAACAGTCGCAGTGGCTGAATATCCGTCGGGAAAAACCCGATTGGGTGATCCTGCGCGGTTGGGGGGTGATGAACCCGGTGGCGCTGAAAACCGCGCAGAAAGTCGGTTTCCCGGCCGATCACATCATCGGCAACATCTGGAGCAATTCCGAGGATGACGCCGCGCCGGCTGGTGCTGCGGCCAAGGGCTTCATCGCCATCACCACGCACCCCTCGGGCACCGATTTCCCGGTGTTGCAGGGCATCAAGAAACAAGTGGTCGACGCCGGCCAGGGCGACCTGGCCGACCCCAAGCGATTCGGCACGGTGTATTACAACCTCGGCGTGGTCAATGGCATCCTCAACGTGGAGGCGGTGCGCATTGCCCAGCAGAAGTTCGGCAAGCAGCCGCTGACCGGTGAGCAGGTGCGTTGGGGGTTCGAGAACCTCAAGCTCGACGACGCCCGACTCAAGGAACTGGGGGCGCTGGGGCTGGTGCAGCCATTGCAGTTGTCGTGCTCGGACCATGAAGGCGGGGGCGCGGTGCGCTTCCAGCAGTGGGACGGCAGCCAGTGGAAGCTGATCAGTGACTGGGTGCAGGCCGACCGCGCCTTGTTGCGGCCGATCATCGAAGCGTCTTCGCACCAGTACGCCCGGGAAAAAGGCATTACCCCGCGTGATTGCAGCAAGGAGTCCTGAGCACCCATCGAATCGTTTTGTGGCAAGGGAGCTTGCTCCCTCGCCACGGAACCCCTGGTAGCTCAGGTCGACAGATTGATCACCTGGCCATCCTGCGTGCTCAGCGCCGGGCGGCGTCGATTGACCACCAGCTCGCCAATCCTGATCAGCAACGTTCGCGTGACGTTTCGGCTCAGGCCCAACAGGCTGGCGGTGTGGACTTGGTTGCAGTTGGCATATCGATAGGCAGCGCGCAACAGCTCGGCCTCGACCTTTTCATACAAATCGCCATGCTCCTGCTCGAGCAGTTTCTCAAAGGCTTTATGCAACAGCTCCTCCGCACTTTGAGGCACAGATTGCGGTGGGTTGTCCTGGCGCTCGATACGAAAGTTCGACAGGTGCAAGTCCTGCGCGCCGATCACGTTGTGGCGGCAAATCAGCAGTGTGTGGTGGATGACGTTTTCCAGCTCGCGGATATTCCCCGGCCACGAATAGTCGAGCAATTTGCGCTGGGCCTGGGCATCCAGCGTCACTTCGCCGTGCCCGAGCCGGCGGCTGTACTCTGTAATGAAGTGGCGTATCAGCGGCAGGATGTCACCGGGGCGTTCGCGCAAGGGCTTGAGCACCAGGCTGACCACGTTCAGGCGGTAATAGAGGTCTTCGCGAAAGTGCCCGGCATTGATGGCTTTCTCCAACTGCACGTTGGTGGCCGCCAGCACGCGCACATTGATCTTGATGCTCTTGCGCGAACCCAACCGGACCACCTCGCGCTCCTGGAGAACCCGGAGCAGCTTGACCTGGATCGGCAGCGGCAAATCACCGATTTCATCGAGGAACAGGGTGCCGCCATCCGCTTCCTCGAACCAGCCGGCCTTTGCCGTCAGCGCACCGGTAAAGGCGCCTTTTTCATGGCCGAACAGCTCGGCTTCCACCAGGGTCTCGGAAAACGCGCCGCAGTTGACTGCAACGAACGGCTTGTGGCGACGGGCGCTGAGGTTGTGCACGTGGCGCGCAACCAGTTCCTTGCCCGTGCCGGTCTGGCCGATGATCAGCACGCTGGCGTCACTGGGCGCTACTTGTTGCAGATGAGCGAGCAAGGCACGAGAGGTAGGGTCTTCGAAAACCTGGGCCGTGGCACGAATGGAAGTGGCAAGGCCAGGGGAGGGAGGTAGCGTTAGAAGCTGCATGACGGTGGCCCGCTAATGAGATTGCCGTGACTGAAGTTGGGCGTGCCATCGCTCCTTGATGACAACACCGCAGGAAGCCATTGGGCTTGAGCTGTAATTTAAATGATCTAAAAAATATAAAACAAATAACCTTTAGTTATTTGCTTAGGGCTATCGTCCGCAGGGATGCAACGCGGGACTGGTAGCCGTGGTAGCGAAAATGGCAATTAATCAAAGTCACGGTAAAAAGTTTTATTGACTAAAAAATAACATCGAGTAATTATTTCCCTGCATCTGCTTTCACGCAGAGTCATTTCGCAGGGGCAACCCGATGAATCAGAACACTGCGCCTTCATTGGCCTGTCTTTACGTCGAGACTCACGAGTCGTCTGACACCCACACGGCGCCTTCGCTCATGCAAGGCTTTCCCGCCGAACCCCATCGTCGCGTCACTTGGCACAACTGGATGAGCCCGCCGTTCAACCAATGGGGGTTCCGCAACCTGGCGCGCTTGCGTCCTTCCATCGATGTGCAGGCCGGCACCGGGCCGGTCAGTGCCTTCAAGCAGGCACTCCAGCCGCTGGATGAGCTGCACTTCGACAGCGAGTGTGGCTTGAGCATCAGCGTGATCGACCACCTGATCGCCAGCCAGACCGATGCTTTCCTGGTCCTCAAGGGCGACACCTTACTGTTCGAGCGCTACTTCAACGGCCAGCGCCCCCAGGACCGACACATCATGTTTTCGGTGACCAAGTCGCTGATCGGGGCGTTGGGCGAGCAACTGGTCTGCGAAGGCCTGCTGGCCCCGACGCTGACCGCCGCCCATTACGTACCGGAACTGGCGGGCAGCGCGTTCGGCGATGCGACTGTGCGCCAGCTGTTCGACATGGCGGTGGCCGTCGATTACAGCGAAGTCTATGAGGATCCGGATTCAGAGAGTTCCCAATACGGTTATGCCTGCGGTTTCCAGCCGGCGCCGGCGCAGTACACGACGTTCGAATCCCTGTACCAGTATTTGCCGTCACTGAGGAAGCGCGGCAGTCATGGCGGCTTTTTCCATTACGTGACGGCCACCACCGAGGCGTTGGCCTGGGTCATGGAGCGGGCCTCTGGCAAGGCTTGCCACCAGTTGCTACAGGCAGTCTGGAGCCAGTTGGGCTGTGAGCGTGACGGCTATTTCCTGGCCGATCCCTGGGGCCGCAGCGTAGCCGGTGCCGGGTTCAGTGCGACCTTGCGTGACATGGCGCGTTTCGGTCGGCTGCTGGCCAACGATGGTCGCCAGGACGGGCGACAACTGCTTCCAGCGGAGGCGCTCGCCGCTATCGCCGCCGGGGCCGACCCCGCGATCTATGCCGCATGCGCCGACTTTTCGAGCTGGACCCCCGGCGCGTCCTACCGCAGCCAGTGGTATGTCTTCAACGACCACAGCCACGCGCTCATGGCCGGAGGCATCCATGGCCAATACCTGTTCATCGATAAGCCGTCTGGCGTGGTGATCGTCAAACAGTCGTCCCTGGACGATGCCGTCAGCCCATTCGATGGCGACAGCGTGCGCATGCTGCGTGCCATCGCAGCGCACCTGACACCCTGACTTCATCCGATAAGCACAAGAATCTTGCGTTCCGCTCACCTGGCCCAGCCAGGTGTTGGCGCGGTTTTGCGCGCCTTTCACTGCCCTGTAACAACAATAATCACACAGGAGCTCCATATGGTTTCCATGACGCGTTTGTCCCGAACGTTCCTCATGCTCGGGTTACCCTTGTCCGCCCAGGCTGCATGGGCGGGCTACACCTTCGAGGAGGGCAACCTCAAGGGCGAGGTCAACTTAACGGCCGGTGGCGCAGCCGTGTCCACCCGCAACGTCAACTTTGGTGGCGGCGTGGTGGATATGCGCAGCGGCAAGAATCGCGGCACGAAAATCGACTGGCAGGAGTTCTACGTCAAGCCAGGCGTCAAGTTGGAGTACGCCGTGCAGCCGGATTTCAGCCTGCTGGCCGGCGGCTCCCTGGTGGGGGCGACCACCTTCGGTGATGGCGATGCCGGTGGTTTCACCCGCAGTTCCGACGGCAAGGTGTCGACCGAAGAGTTCTATGGCGGTTTCCGCGCAGGGGAGTGGACGGTGACGGGCGGCCGCCAGAACTACATGATCGGCAACGGTTTCATCGTGATGGATGGCAACCTCGACCAGCTGAACGACGGTGCCTATTGGCTCGCCCCGCGTACCGCCTTCAAGGATTCGGCGGTGGTCGCCTGGGACCATGGCGCGTTGAAGGTCCAGGGCTTCAGCCTGGGAACCGACAGCGACCTGGGTGACTTTCGCATGAGCGGCGCGAACCTGGACTACAACCTCGACGACCAGGTGACGCTCGGGGCCACGGCGTTGAAGGTCAAGGCCATGGGGCCCAAGGGCAGTACGTTGCCGCGCCGCCGCGATGGCATGCTGGTGTACAACGTGCGGGCCTTGAACGCCAAGCTGCCGGGCATCCCGGACCTGACCCTCAACGCCGAATATGCCCTGGAGCGAGGCAGTGGCGAAGGCGTGGACTACGATGCCAAGGCCTGGTATGGCCAGGCCGATTACACCTTCGGCACACTGCCGCTGACCCCGGTCATTGGCTACCGCTACGCCAGTTTTTCCGGCGACGACAACCTTACGGATAACCGCCAGAAAGCCTGGGATCCGTTGAGCAAGGGCTTCGTCGACTGGAGCACCTGGCTGATCGGCGATGTCGTCGGCAACTACCTGCTGTTCAACAGCAACGAAAACGTCCAGCAGTTCTCGCTCAAGACCCACCTCAACGAAACCCTCACGCTCGGTGCGATCCACTACCAATTCTGGCTCGACGAAAAAAACTACATGGGGGCGGCCGTCAGCGACCGGCGTTTTGCCGACGAGAGTGTAGTCTTCCTGGATTGGGCGCCTTCGAAGTCGCTGTCCACCTCGCTGTCCTATAACTGGGTCAAGCCCATGGCAGCGGCCAAGCAGGTCTTCGGCGATGACCAGAAATTCAGCGCGCTGGAACTCTACTTCACCTACCGCTATTAAGTGCCGCGAGCCTTCGCGGCCGCGCTGGAGTGTTTGATCATGAGTACGTTTTTGCGTAACACCTTGCTGGGCGCTGTCGTTTCGATGCTGGTCAGTGGCGCAAGCCTGGCCGAAGAGCGGACGGTGCGAATCTACAATTGGATTGAGTACCTGCCGCCGGAAATCCTCAAGAGCTTCCAGGAAGAAACGGGCATCCGTCCCATCTACGACGTCTTCGACAGCGTCGAGACATTGGAGTCCAAGCTGCTGACCGGCAACTCCGGGTATGACGTGGTGTACCCGAGCAGTTCCAATGTCAGCCACCTGATTGCCGCTGGCGCCGTCCAACCCCTGGATCGCAGCCAATTGCCGAACTGGCAGCATCTGGACCCCGAGTTCATGAAGTCCCTGGAAGCGGTCGGCGATCCAGGCAACCGTTATGCGGCACCGTATCTGTGGGGCACGACCCTGATCGGCTACAACGTCGACAAGGTTCGGCAAGTGCTGGGCGCCGATGTGCAAATGAACACCTGGGACATCCTCTTCAAGGAAGAGAACATGGCCAAGCTGGCCAGTTGTGGTGTGGGTCTGCTCGACGCCGCCAACGAGATCGTGCCCATTGCCTTGCACTACGAAGGGCTGGACCCCAACAGTCAGAAACGCGAGGACTACCCGAAGGCGCAGGCGGCGATGCTCAAGGTTCGCCCCTACATCACCTATTTCAATTCGTCGCGCTATGGCATGGACCTGGCCAATGGCGAGATCTGTGTCGGCGTGGGCTGGTCGGGCGGCGTGGCGTTGGCCAAGCGACTGGCTGAAGACGCTGGGAAGGGAGTCAAGGTGGAAATGGCGCTGCCCAAGGAGGGCGCACCGATGTGGTCGGACGTCATGATGGTGCCCACCAATGCGCCACATGCCAAGGAGGCCTACGCGTTCATCAACTACATCTTGCGTCCGGATGTCATCGCACGGATCAGCAACAAGATCGGTTACCCCAACCCGAACAAGGACGCCACGGCGCTGGTCAATGCCGACATTCGCAACAACCCCGCCATGTATGTGCCGGACGAGGCACGCAAGACCCTGTTCGCCTTGGAGCCAGTACCCGCCGCTGTGGAACGGATCCGCACCCGTACCTGGATCAGCATCAAGACCCATCAGTGATCAGCGTGACCCGGCGTTGCGGCGCCGGGTCCGTATCGATGAGTGACTCGCTCAGGCGCGCATGCCCAGGAAGAGCAGTTCGGTGATACGTCGGACCTGGGTGGAGTGGGCCTCGATATCCGGCTGTTCCTGGTTGACCAGCCTGAACAGCTGCAAGTGCGAATAATCGTTCAACAGGAACGCAGCGAGGTCGACGTCCAGGTCGGCGCGCAACTTGCCAGCCTCTTGCAATTCCCTGATCAGCCCGCTGATCTCGGCCCTGAGCGCATCGTTCATGGCGCGATAACCTTCGGGCAACCCGTTGTCGCCACCGAACAGGATCAGCGGCAGCAACTCGCGCCACAGGCTTGGGTGCATGACTTCCAGCGCATAACCGGTAAGCAACCGTTCCAGATAACACAGCGCTTCGACCGGGTCCTCGATTTCAGGCATCTGGCTGCGGGTGTCCGTGAGTGCGCGCTGGTCGGCGTCGTGCAGGATTTCGAGAATGATCTCCTGCTTGTTGCCGAAGTACTTGAACACCGTGGGCGCCGATACGCCGGCCTGGCTGGCGATCTGTTCGATGGTGGTGTTCTGGAAACCCTGGCGCTCGAACAGTTCGACCGCTGCCTTGCTGATGGCTTGGCGGCGTTCGGCTTTTTGACGTTCACGCAGTCCGCTCACGGGAGGTCCTTGTCATTGAAATAAAAAAGAGGCGACCGGAGCAATGCCAGCCAGTTGCAGATCAACCTGTGGGAGCGAGCCTGCTCGCGATTGCACTGAAGCAGCCAACATTGACGTTGACTGACACTCCGCAATCGCGAGCAGGCTCGCTCCCACCGGTGTTATGGCGGATAACAATAGCGCCTGATGCCCCATGCAAAATACTTAACCCAGTAAAGTTTTTAAAGGGTTTATTTCATTGCGGTCCCTCAGGGCTCGGCTGGATGCCGCGGTCCAGACGCCTGGCATGAGGCAAAACGCCATGCCGTACTTGGCGACATCAGGCACAGAGGTGGCGCGTTCAGGTAACTGACTGGGGAGAAAACACAGGTAACGTGGCGCGACTTTTCACCGTAAATGCACGTTCGCCCGGGGTGGATCAACACTCCAAGAGGTGCCGCCTTCAGGAGGGGCGCGAAACCGGAAACACCGACTGTCCCTGCGCGCGTCTCAATGTTCGATCACAAGAGAATAAGAAAATGACCAGCCCCAGCTTCAAGGATTCGAACGGCCATCTGGCACAGGGCTTCAAGCCTCGTCACGTCACCATGCTCTCCATTGCCGGGATCATCGGTGCCGGTCTGTTCGTCGGATCGGGCCATGCCATCGCCGCCGCCGGCCCGGCTGTCATGCTGGCCTATCTGTTCTCCGGGCTGTTGGTGGTCCTGGTCATGCGCATGCTGGGCGAGATGGCGGTTGCCAATCCGGACACCGGCTCATTCTCCACCTATGCCGACCAGTCCATCGGACGCTGGGCGGGCTTCACCATCGGCTGGCTGTACTGGTGGTTCTGGGTGCTGGTGATTCCCATCGAAGCGTTGGCCGCAGGTCATGTACTCAACCAATGGTTTCCCGCCGTCGATGCCTGGCTGTTCGCCTCGGTATCGATCGTTCTGCTGGCCGTTACGAATCTGTTCAGCGTCTCCAAGTACGGCGAGTTCGAATTCTGGTTCGCCATGGCCAAGGTCGTGGCGATCATCGGTTTCATCTCCCTGGGTTTCGCGGTGCTGATGGGCTGGATTCCCGAGCGTGAAGCCAGCGGCCTGAGTCGGTTGATGGAGGAGCATGGCGGGTTCGCCCCCAACGGCCTGTCGGCGGTGGTGGGCGCGTTCATCACCATCATGTTCAGCTTCATCGGCACGGAGGCGGTAACGATCGCCGCCGCCGAATCCGATAACCCTTCGCGGAACATTACCAAGGCCACCCGTTCGGTGATCTGGCGTATCGGCGTGTTCTACCTGTTGTCGATCTTCGTGGTCATTTCCGTGGTGCCCTGGAACGATCCGCTCCTGGCTTCAGTGGGTTCCTACCAGCGGGCCCTGGAGCTGATGAACATTCCCCATGCCAAGTTCCTGGTGGATGTGGTGGTGCTGATCGCCGTGGCCAGTTGCATGAACTCTTCGATCTACATCGCCTCGCGGATGTTGTATTCCCTGGGGCGCCGTGGCGATGCGCCAAAGGCCGTGAAGGTGACGTCCTCGGCCGGTGTGCCACGGTCTGCGGTCATTGCCAGTACCGTGTTGGGCGCGGGTGTCACTTTGTTCAGCTACTTCATGCCCGCCGGCCTGTTCCAGTTCCTGCTCGCCAGCTCCGGCGCCATCGCCTTGCTGGTGTATCTGGTGATCGCTATCTCGCAACTGCGCATGCGCCGGATGTTGCAACGGCAGAATATCGAGCTGCCTTTCCGCATGTGGCTGTTCCCCTGGCTGACCTGGTTGGTCATCGTGTTCATCTCGGCCGCGCTGGCGGTCATGATGGTCACGCCCGAGCATCGGAGCGAGGTCAGTACCACCCTCGGCCTGGCGCTGGTCATTTCCTTTATCGGCCTGTTGACGTCGCGACATTCGCCCCAGCCTGAGCAGGTTGCATCCCTCGGTTAACCGTGCCGTTCTTACCCTGTTGACGCCACGTTACTGGCGTCAACAAAACCTCGTTTTGGGCCTGTTCAGGACGCAATAACCTCCGTCCTGAAGCGCGGCCCGTCCGCCTGTCACCCACTTGCAAGCCCACCCCTGCGAACCGGCACTAACCGGCGGCTGCGTTGTCAGTAATTGGCGCCTGTAGGGATGAGGATCGCCCCTGATAACAGCACGCCGACTGGACTGATTTTTCTCGAACAGTCTCGGGAAAAAGCCTCGCGATGGATTGCGTCCTGGACCGACCATTTCTCTTGCAGGCGATTTCCCATGGGGTTTCTACTCGATCCGCGTCATGACATCGATGCTGCCTTACTGAGCTATCGCCGGGTGTTCTGGGCCCTTGCATTGTTCAGTGGCGTGATCAATCTGTTGGTGCTGGTGCCGTCGCTCTACATGATGCAGGTCTACGACCGGGTCCTGACCAGCCGCAACGAAACCACCTTGTTCATGCTTACCTTGATGGCCCTGGGGCTGTTCATGTTCAGCGCCCTGATCGAGTGGGTGCGCGGCGAGGTGATGATTCGCATGAGCGCAGGTCTGGACGAAGCCTTGGGCGAGCGGATTTTCGACGCCGCCTTCGCCCGCAGCCTGCGCGAGCACAACGCCAACCCGGCGCAGGTGCTCACCGATCTGGCCACGCTGCGGCAGTTGATTACCGGGCAGGGCCTGATTGCCTTGCTCGACGCACCGTGGCTGCCGATCTTTCTGCTGGTGGCGTTCATCTTTCACCCCTGGTTTGGCGTGCTCACGCTGGTGCTGGCCCTGGTGCTGATCGGCCTGGCGCTGTGGGGCGAACTGGCGACGCGAGCACGGCTGGGGGAAGCCAATCGACTGGGGGTGCAGTCGTCGATCTATGTGAACAGCACGCTGCACAATGCCGAAGTCATCCAGGCCCTGGGCATGCTCGGACCGCTGCGTCAGCGGTGGAGCCTGTTGCAGCAACGGATCATCGCCGCCCAGGCCCACGCCAGCGACCGCAGCGCGCGTATCACCTCGACGACCCGTTTCGTGCGTATCTCCGGGCAGTCCCTGGCGCTGGGGTTGGGCGCCTTGCTGGTACTTGAAGGCCAGCTGTCGGCGGGCATGATGATTGCGATGTCGCTGTTGCTGGGGCGGGCCCTGGCGCCCGTGGAAATCGCGATCGGCTCGTGGAAGCAATTCAACGCCGGACGCCAGAGTTACCAGCGCCTGAGTCAACTGCTGGCCCAGCATCCGCGCGAACGCCTGCGCATGCCATTGCCGCCACCTACCGGCGCAGTGCGCCTGGAACAGTTGTATGTCGGCCCGCCGGGTGCTTCGCAGCCGATCCTGCGCGGCATCAATTTCAGTCTCGCCAAAGGCGATGTGCTCGCGGTGGTCGGGCCCAGCGCCAGTGGTAAATCGACATTGGCGCGGGCCTTGGTCGGGGTCTGGCCGGCCATGGGCGGGTCGGTGCGCCTGGACGATGCCGAGATCAGCCAATGGTCCCACGACGCCTTGGGCCCGTACCTTGGATACCTGCCACAGGACATCGAGCTGTTCGACGGCACGGTTGCCGACAATATCGCCCGCTTCGGTGAGCAGGACGCCGACAAGATCATCGCCGCCGGGCGTCATGCCGGCATCCACGAGATGATCCTGCGGTTTCCCAAGGGCTACGACACGCCGCTGGGGCCCGGCGGGCTTGGCTTGTCCGGTGGGCAAAAACAACGCCTGGGCCTGGCTCGCGCGCTTTACGGGCGGCCGTCGCTGATCGTGCTCGATGAACCCAACTCCAATCTCGATGACGCCGGGGAGCTGGCGCTGATGCAGGCCATCAACGCGCTCAAGGCGGCCGGCAGCACCGTGGTGTTGATTACTCACCGGCCCAGTGTGCTGGCGGTGGTCGATCACATCCTGGTGCTCAAGGACGGTACTCAACAGGCGTTCGGCCCACGGGACCGAGTGCTCAAGGCATTGATGCCGGGGCCGAGACCGGCCGCGGTCAGGGAGGCTGGCGAAGATGCGTGATCTGATTCCCGAGGCACAGACCTACAGCGAGCACGGGCTGAGCGTGCGCAGCACCACGACGCTGCCCAGCGCCAGTACCGACGCCGGAAGCGCAGCACGTTATGGCGTCGGATTCCTGGTCCTGACCCTGGGTGGTTTCCTGCTCTGGGCCTGCCTGGCACCGCTCGACCAGGGCGTGGTGGGCAGCGGTACCGTGGTGGTGGCGGGGGAGCGCAAGGCCGTGCAGTCGTTGATCGGCGGGGTGGTGGAAAAGCTGCTGGTCAGCGATGGCGACCGCGTCACCCAGGGGCAATTGCTGGTACAGCTCAATACGGTGCAGGCGCAGTCGCAATTGGACGTGACCCTGGGCAAGCTGCTCAATGATCGCAGCATCGAAGCGCGCTTGATTGCCGAGCGCCTGGGCAACGCCGAAATCCAGTGGCCTGCGGAACTGTTGGCGCGTGCCGACGAACCGCGTGTCAAGGCGGCCATGGCGTTGCAGAGCCAGTTGTTCATCACCCGTCGCGCGGAGCTGGGCAGCCGCTTGCAGATCATCGAGCACGAAGCCGCGGCCTTGCAGCAACAATTGCTTGGCTACGAAGGCGTCAAGCGCAACTACGACGCGCAGATGCGTTTCCAGCAGCAGGAACTCGAAGGCCTGCGTGACCTGGCCCGCGAAGGCTACGTTCCGCGCAACAAACTGTTCGAGGCCGAGCGCAACGCGGCCCAATTGGCGGGGCAGATCGCCTCTGGCGTGGGCGATGTCGGCAGGACGCGCCAGGCGATCAACGAAAGCCGACTCAAGGCCTTGCAGGCACAACAGGAATTCCGCCGCGATGCCGAAACCCAGCTCAGCGAAGTGTCTGCCGAGGCGGCCGGCTATGCCGATCAGATTCGTGCCTTGCAGTTTGAAGTCGACAACGGTGCGATCCGTGCGCCAGTGGCCGGGCAGGTCATGGACGTGAGTATTCATACGGTCGGCGGCGTTGTGCAGGCCGGGCAGACCCTGATGCAGGTGGTGCCGCTGGATGCGCCGATGGCGATCACTGCTCGCTTCGAGCCGCTGATGGCCAACAAACTGCGCCCGGGCCTGCCGGTGCATGTGCATTTCACCGCGCTGCAACGGGTGGATACGCCGACGGTCACCGGTACGGTGACGACGGTGTCGGCGGACCAGTTGATCAATGAACAGACGCACCAACCGTACTTCTCGGCCAAGGTCGAGATTCCCGCCGACACCGTGGCTGCGTTGCAGGGTGCCGGCTTGCTGGTGCGCCCCGGCATGCTCGCCGATGTCACGGTAGTGACCGGCGAACGCACCTTGATGAATTACCTGATGAAGCCTTTGCGTGAACGCTTGCTTGCAGCCTTCAAGGAGGAATGAGCGTGGTCGACCGTAGCCGCTACCGTTTGCGTGTGTTGCTAAGCCTGTGTACCGGGTGGGCGGCGATCAATCCCGTGTGGGCCGCCGAGGGTGGCCTGAGCCTGACCGCCGCCTACGATGCCTCGCGCCTCAACGATCCGACCGTGCAATCGGCGGCCCACGCCTTCGAAGCTTCACGACATGAAGAGGACATCGGTCGCGGTGGGCTTTACCCGCAGGTGTCATTGACCTCGCGCTACGGCTATGGCGGACGTACCGATGGCGGTGACGACAGCACCTACGTCAACAGCAACGATTACCAGGCGAACAACGTCACTCTGGCGGCGCAGCAGCCGCTTTACGACAAGGCCCGCTGGGCGGCGTACCAGGAGGGCAAGGCACGCGGCCAACTGGGCACCCAGGTGTTCGACGTGGCCGGCCAGACCCTGTATGACCGGGTGGCGAAGGGGTATTTCGACGTCGCCCGGGCCGAGAACGAAATCAAGTTGATCGCCCAGCAAAAGGCCGCCATCCAGGGTTTGGTCGTTCAAAGTAAAAAGCTCTATGAAGGCGGGCAGGGCGCGATCACCGATATCGACGAAGCCCAGGCGCGACTCGATCTGGTGCAGGCCCAGGAGGCTGAAGCCCAGGCGCGCCGGGTGGCTGCTTTGCGGGCGTTGTCCGGGCGTGCCAGCGTGCCCATCGATGACATCTTGCCGATGCGCGAAGAACTGACCACCGGCAGCCCGATCCCGCCGGAGCAGGATTTGTCGTACTGGACCGCGATAGCCCGCCAAGCCAGCCCCGAGCTGGCCGCCCGGCTGGCGGCGGTGAAAGTTGCCGAGGCCCAGGCCGACAGCCAGCGCGCCGGGCACTATCCAACCTTGTCGCTGACCACTCAGTTGACCCGCCGGGAAACCCGTCAATACCAGGAACTCGACCCGCGCCAGGACACCTACTACGTCGGCGTGCAGTTGGACATTCCGCTGTATCGCGGCGGGGCGGTACGAGCCTCGGTGGCCAAGGCCGAGGCGCAACTGGCCGGCGCCCAGTCCGACTACGACGTGCAACGTCAACAACTGGCCGAGGATATCGAGACCGACTACCTGGGCGTCGTGGCCGGGTTTGCCAAGAGCAAGGCGATGCAGCGGGCGGTTGAATCCAACCAGCGAGCACTGGCCTCGACGGAAAAAGGCTTCCAGGGCGGCGTGCGCTCCACGGTGGACATCCTCGATGCCCAGCAGCGGCTGTTCCAGGCCCGTCGAGACCTGCTCAACACCAAGCTCGACATGCTGCAGAGTTATGTGAGCCTGCACACCCACACCGGCCAGATGAACCGCGCGGTGCTGGAGCAGGTGCAAAGCCTGTTCTAGACAATCCTTATCCCTCGCCACAGAAACGGTCCAGGCCTTGTGCTTGCCTTCAACCTTTCAGGCACAACACGACCCTCTGTGGGCTTGTCCTGGATTTTTCAGGCACAGCACGACCCCTGTGGGAGCGGGCTTGCTCGCGAAAGCGGTGGGTCAGTCAGCATCCATGTTGAATGTGCCGGCGCCTTCGCGAGCAAGCTCGCTCTCACAGTTTTGATCTGTGGTTGACCTGGATTTTTCAGGCACAGCACGACCCCTGTGGGAGCGGGCTTGCTCGCGAAAGCGGTGGGTCAGTCAGCACCTTTGTTGGATATGCCGGCGCCTTCGCGAGCAAGCCCGCTCCCACATTTTTGATCTGTGGTTGACTGGATTTTTCAGGTACAACGCGACCCCTGTGGGAGCGGGCTTGCTCGCGAAAGCGGTGGGTCAGTCAGCACCTTTGTTGGATGTGCCGGCGCCATCGCGAGCAGGCCCGCTCCCACAGTTTTGATCTGCGGTTGACCTGGATTTTCAGGCACAGCACGACCTCTGTGGGAGCGGGCTTGCTCGCGAAAGCGGTGGGTCAGTCAGCACCTTTGTTGGATGTGCCGGCGCCATCGCGAGCAAGCCCGCTCCCACAGTTTTGATTTGCGGTTGACCTGGATATTTCAGGCACAGCACGACCCCTGTGGGAGCGAGCCTGCTCGCGATAGCGGTGGGTCAGTCAGCACCTTTGTTGGATGTGCCGGCGCCATCGCGAGCAGGCTCGCTCCCACAGTTTTGATCTGCGGTTGACCTGGATTTTCAGGCACAGCACGACCTCTGTGGGAGCGGGCTTGCTCGCGAAAGCGGTGGGTCAGTCAGCATCTTTGTTGGATGTGCCGGCGCCATCGCGAGCAGGCTCGCTCCCACAGTTTTGATCTGTGGTTGACCTGGATTTTTCAGGCACAGCACGACCCCTGTGGGAGCGGGCTTGCTCGCGAAAGCGGTGGGTCAGTCAGCATCTTTGTTGGATGTGCCGGCGCCATCGCGAGCAGACTCGCTCCCACAGTTTTGATCTGCGGTTGACCTGGATTTTTCAGGCACAGCACGACCCTTGTGGGAGCGAGCCTGCTCGCGATAGAGGTGGGTCAGTCAGCATCTTTGTTGGATGTGCCGGCGCCATCGCGAGCAGGCTCGCTCCCACAGTTTTGATTTGCGGTTGACCTGGATTTTTCAGGCACAACACGACCCCTGTGGGAGCGAGCCTGCTCGCGATAGAGGTGGGTCAGTCAGCACCTTTGTTGGATGTGCCGGCGCCATCGCGAGCAGGCTCGCTCCCACAGTTTTGATCTGTGGTTGACCTGGATTTTTCTGGCACAGCACGACCCCTGTGGGGGTGGGCTTGCTCGCGAAAGCGTTGGGTCAGTCAGCACCTTTGTTGGATGTGCCGGCGCCATCGCGAGCAGGCTCGCTCCCACAGTTTTGATCTGCGGTTGACCTGGATTTTTCAGGCACAGCACGACCCCTGTGGGAGCGGGCTTGCTCGCGAAAGCGGTGGGTCAGTCAGCACCTTTGTTGAATGTGCCGGCGCCTTCGCGAGCAAGCCCGCTCCCACATTTTTGATCTGCGGTTGACCTGGATATTTCAGGCGCAACACGACCCCTGTTGGAGGGGGCTTGGCTCAGGCGGTGAAGTCGCTGGCGTGCAGCTCCTTGACGCCCACCAGTTCGAATTCGAACTCGGGGGTGGCGTCGGCGTTGGTACTGCCGTAGAGAATGCCATCGGCAAAGCGCAGCTGGCCGGTGGCGTTGGTGGCGTCGAAGGCGTTGCTGCCGATGAATGTGAAGGCATCGACCGTGGCGGTCAACGGGTTGGCGTCCAGACCGGTGAGGTCCAGTTTGTCGAACTCCGCACTCTTGAAACCGTTGATCACATCGCGCGAAGCGCCGACGCCCATGTCCGCCAGCGCACCAAAGGCGTAGGTGTCGGCGCCCGTGCCACCGGTGAGGTTGTCGGTGCCTGCGCCGCCGATCAACCGGTCATCGCCCGAGCCACCTACCAACGTATCGTTGCCTGCACCGCCGTCGAGGACGTTCGCCGCGCTGTTCCCCGACAGTGTGTCGGCGTAGGCGCTTCCTTTCAGGTTCTCGATGAATTTCAAGGTATCGAGCCCGGACCCCACGGTGTTTTGCTGCGCAGACGTCGAGAGGTTCACGGTCACACCGGAGAGGGCGCGCTCAAAGCTCGCCGTGTCAATGCCGTCGCGGCCATCCAGGACATTGTTGCCGGCGCCAGCGAACAGCGTATTGTCCAGCGCGTTACCCGTGCCATTGGCGGCACCGGTGCTATCGACATACAGGTTTTCGACGTTGCTGCCCAAAGTATAGGTCGCCAGGCTGCTGTGCACGCTGTCGACCCCGCCGGTCACCGTATTGCTGTTGGTTTCGATCACGCTGTCGTCGGCATTGTCGACAAAGTAGGTATCGTTGCCGTCGCCACCGCTCATGCTGTCGGCCCCAGCGGCGCCGTCGAGCACGTTGTTGGCGGCATTGCCGGTGATGAAATTGCGCCGTTCATTGCCAGTGCCGTCGATGTCCGACACACCGGTGAGCACCAGGTTTTCGAGATTGGCCCCCAGCGTCCAACTGACCGAGGCCTGCACCGTATCGATCTGCGCGGTCGAGGTGTTGGTTTCCACCACGCTGTCGAAAGCATTGTCGACCACGTAGATGTCGTTGCCATCCCCCCCGGTCAGGGTGTCGGCGCCGAGATCGCCATCCAGGGTGTCGTTGCCCGAGCTGCCCACCAGGGTGTCGTCCTGGTCGGTGCCAGAGATCATCCCTCCTTGGTTCTGGGCGTTGTCGAAGATGTCCTGCACGCTGTTGTTGTCGTTGGGGTTGCCCTGGAAGCCCAGGTCATCGGCGATGTAATCCGCCAGGCGCTGGCCGACGATTTCCGCCGATTCTTCGTGCAGGTGCCAGACGTCATCGGGGTACACCAGTGGATCGACTTCGTAGCGCAAGGGCAGGTCGGTGTAGTCCACCGCCAGCTTGACGTCGGCGCGCTCGGCGGCCATGGCTTCCTGGGCGGCGCGGACATAGCCGACGCCCTCGACAATGGACGCGATCTTCTCTTCCGAATAACCCCGGGCCCGGGCCGCATCCTCTGAGTAATGACCGGTTTCCATCAGGTACACGCTGAAATTGCCGAACTGGGCATGCAGGTAATCGAACACTTTCAGGGTCGCGGCTTTGTACGCCGCCGCGGCGGCGACCTTGTCTGTGGCGCGGGCGATTTCCTGGGCGGCTTCCTCGCCCTGGCCCCAGATAATGCCCATGGTGACGTTATCGATCGACTGCAGTTCAGTGCGCTGGTCGCGCAGCAACGTCACCGCCCGCAATAGCGCCGGCCCGGGTTGGTTGGTGTCGGTCAACCACCAGCACAGCTTGAGTTCCTCGGCGCTGAGTGTGGACAGGCCGTTGACCGTGCTGCCACCAACGGCGATGTCGATACCGTTGCCATCGGCATCGGTGAACTGGCTGCGCACGTCGTAGGTGGTGTAGCGGTCCAGGTCTTTGACCAGCATCGAGGTGCCGGATTGGTCGTCGTCCTCGGTCATGCGCAGCAGGCGTGCATTGGATTGGCCGAGGGTTGGCAGGTAGAGAATATCCTGCTGGGCACGCTCGCCGAAGACGAAGTCGTTGGCGGTGAGGGTGTTGAGATAGTTGCCGTTGAGGGCTATCTCGAAGCGATTGCCATCGGCGTCGGCTTCGGCGGACTTGACGTAGGTCTTGTCGCCGGCCGAGTTCAGGGTCATGTACAACGTGTGGTTGCTGCCATCGCCGAGGCCGAGAAAGCCCAGCCCCGAAACGTCGATTTTGTCGACGCCTACGGTGAAGTCATAAATCGTGTCGGTGGCCGTGACACCACCGGTGTCGTAGTCGCGGTAGCTGTCGGACAGGTTGTTGTAGCGAAACGTGTCGGCGCCATCGCCACCGTACAACGAGTCCCGTCCGGCACCGCCATCGACGATGTCCGCGCCGGTGCCGGCCTTGATCGTGTCGTTGCCGCCGAGGCCGAGGATCAGGTCCGCGCTTGCCGTGCCGTTGAGGGTTTCGGCATTGTTGGTGCCGGTAATGGTGTTGGCGGGCGCGTCGGCCACCACCAGGGTGAAGTTGTCGCTGACCGAGGCGCCTGAAGGATCGGTGGCCTTGACCAGTACGTCGTAGTTGCCCGCCGCGGTGCTGGTTGGCGTGCCGCTGAAGGTCAGGTTGGTGGCATTGAAACTCAGCCAGGCGGGCAGGGCGTTGCCGTTGGCGAGGGTCGCGGTGTAGGTCAGCACATCCTGGTTGGCGTCGGTGAAACTGTTGCTCGCCACGGTGTATTTGAATGGCGTGCTTTCACTGGCGTTCTGGTCCAGGAGTGGGGTGGACACGACCGGCGCCACGTTGGTGGGGTTGGTCTGGTCGGCAAAGACGAAATGATTGGCCGTCAGGCTGCTGACGAAGTTGCCCGCCATCGAGATCTCGAACCGGTTGCCGTTCGCGTCGACCGTGAGATCCTTGAGGTAGGTGCGGTTGGTCGACGAACTGTAAGTGACCTGCAGGGTGCCGTTGAGCCCGTTGCCCAGGCCGGTATAGCCGAGGGCCGACACATCGATCTTGTCGGCGGCCACATCGAAGTCGAGGATCTGGTCACTGGCGCTGGTGGAACTGGTGCGGTAGCTGTCGAGTTTCGAGGTGTAGCGGAACACATCGGCCCCGGTGCCACCGGTGAGTTTGTCGACTCCGGTACCGCCGACCAGGATGTCGTTGCCGGCGCCGCCATTGAGGGTGTCGTTGCCCGCGCCACCGAACAGTTGTTCATTGGCCGCGGTGCCGGTCAGCGTGTCGTTGTTCGGCGTGCCATTGATCACGATGGCGCCGGGGGCGTCTTGCACGGCGAGGGTAAAGCTGTCGCTGACAGTGGCGTTGCTGCCGTCGGTCGCGGTGACCTGGATGGCGTAGGTGCCCGATGCGGTGTCGGGTGGCGTGCCGCTGAAGGTGCGCGTGGCGGCATCGAAGGTCAGCCAACTGGGCAAGGCGCTGCCATTGGCGAGCTTGGCGGTGTAGCTCAGGCTGTCGTTATCCGGATCGGTGAAGCTGGTGGCCGGCACTACGTAGCTGAACGGGGTGTTTTCGCTGGCGTTCTGATCCACCAGCGGTGTAGCCAGCACGGGCGCCTGGTTGGTCGGCGACGTGGTGGCGAAGACGAAGTTGGCGCTGGTCAGGGTGTTGAGGTAATTGCCGTCCAGCGCCACTTCGAAGCGGTTGCCATTGGCGTCGGCCTCCAGGGATTTGATATAGGTCTTGGTGCCGGCACTGTTGAGCACCAGGTACACGGTGTTGTTCTTGCCGTCTCCCAGGCCGGTGAAGCCCATGGCCGAGAGGTCGATCTTGTCGGCGCTGACGTTGAAATCGGTGATCAGGTCGCCCAGGTTGGCGCCGCCGGTGTTGTAGTTGCGGTAGCTGTCCAGGCGGTTGGCGAACACGAACGTGTCCGCCCCGGCGCCACCGGTGAGGGTGTCCATGCCGGCACCGCCGTCGAGCTTGTCGTCGCCGGTGCCACCACTGAGGCTGTCATTGCCCGCCAGGCCGAGCAGGGTGTCGGCCGCATCGCTACCCAGCAGCGAGTCGCTGCCGCTGGTGCCGGTGATCACGCGATTGAAGATGAAATTACTGGCGGTCAGGGTGCTGGCCAGGTTACCCGTCAGAATCAGTTCGAAGCGGTTGCCACTGGCGTCGGCGTCGAAGTCCTTGATGTAGGTGCGGTTGTTGCTGGCGCTGTAGCTGACCTGCAAGGTGCCACCGCGGCCATTGCCCAGGCCGGTGAAACCGAGGCCGGCGAGGTCGATCTTGTCCTGGGTGACGTCAAAGTCGGTGATGGTGTCATCGAAGCTGGTGGTTGCGTTGCGGTAACTGTCCGACTGCGCGACGAACCGGAAGGTATCGGCCCCGGTGCCACCAGTGAGTTTGTCGATGCCTGCGCCACCGACGAGGATATCGCCGCCTGCCGCGCCATTGATGGTGTCGTTGCCCGCACCGCCGTAGAAAATCTCGCTGGCGGCACTGCCGAGCAGGGTGTCGTTACCCGCCGTACCTTGCACGGTAGTCATTGGCACCGTGGCGCTGACATAGCTGCCGTCGCCATAGACCAGCGTGGCGCCCTTGCTCGTGTGGCTGATGGTGTTGGCGATGATGGCGTTGCGGTCGGTACCGTCCTCGTTGCGCTCGGCAACGCCATAAGTCGACAGATCGCTGCCGCTGATGATGTTGCCTTGGATGAGGTTGTCGCTGCCGTTGAAGTACTTGCCGGACACACCCAGGGTATCGTCATAGGACTGGATGATGATTTCCGGTACGGCACTGCCCAGGGCGTTGTTGTTGAGGGTGTTGTCGATGACGTCGACGTGGTTGCTGCCGTAGATGCGGATCCCGGCGCTGGTGTTGTCATGGATGTCGACGCCAGTGACGGTCACTTCGCTGGAGAGCTTGATCAATACGCCTTCGGCGCCGTTGCCATACACCTCGCCGCCAGTGATGGTGATGTTGCTGGGCGAGGGGATGTCCTCGCTGCCGCGCTGGATCACGATGCCATTGCCGCCATTGTCGTAGGCGACGTTATTGGTCATGGTGAAATCATGGGTGCTGGTGACGATGTTGAAACCGTGACGGTCGTTATCGTAGGCGACGTTGTTTTCGAAGGTACTGTCGCTGAGGAAGTCGGCGACGAAGCCGTCCAGGCCGTTGCCGTGGGACACGCTGTTCTTGATGACCATGTTGACGGTTTGCTCGTGGGGGTCGAAACCGTACCCGGAGCAATCCTTGATCTCGACGCCGTCGAGGGTGACGTTGGAGTCGTAGCCTTCTTCGCCGGGAATGTAACCGTTGAACCAGCCGTCGACCTTGCCGGTGGTGCTGTCGCGGTTGCCGTCGATGGTGAGGTTGCTGACCCCGAAGTCGTGGGTTTCCTCGCCGTAGGCCGAGCGGATGATCCCGGTGATCTTGGTGTCCGAGCCATCGACCAGCTTGACCGTGGTTTCACCCATGCCGTCGCCGTACAGGTAGACGTTGCTCTTGAGCATCAGGCAGCCATCGGAAGGTTCCTCTCCCCCCGAAACGATGTAGGTGCCGGCCGGCATATACACCTGGCCTCCACCCGCAGCGGCCGCCGCATCAATCGCACTCTGAATGGCTGCCGTGTCGTCGGTGATGCCATCTCCTTTGGCGCCAAAATTTTGTACGTTGAAAATCATGAGCTTATCTCCGTATCAGGCTTAAACCTCGGTAGACGCCAATATTCCATCGACGACCTCGGTGTTATGACCCAACGGAGCGCAAAAGTTGTGACCGAATATCGGGGAAAGTGTCAAAAAGCCGGACTAACTGATCAGCGGTTGTGTGGAGTATGCGTGCGAGCAACGTTCCGTTGACGCTTTCAAGGCCGAACGGTGCCCCTTGTGGGAGCGGGCTTGCTCGCGAAGGCGGCGAATCAGTCGCCATTGCCATGACTGACACACCGCTTTCGCGAGCAAGCCCGCTCCCACAGGTTCCGTGGTGACTGATGGGAGTTTCCTTGATTGGCATCAACCCCGCTTCGGGGGCCGCACGATAACCTCGAGTAAACCATCGCCCCGATGAAGAGGGCGGCTGAGGAAGCCCATGAGTTATCCGCTGTTTCTGACCTTGCACCTGTTTGCCGCGCTGGTTTTCATCGGCACGGTTTTCTTCGAAGTCCTGTTCCTCGAGAGCATTCGCAAGCAACTGCCGGCCAAGGTCATGGTGTTGCTGGAGCAAGGCATCAGCCGCCGTGCCCGGCAATTGATGCCGTGGGTGCTGCTGGTGCTGTTCAGTGCAGGCATCGGCATGGTCTGGCTGCGGTATTGGCCGCTGCTGTCGTCACCGATGCAGTCATCCTTCGGTTTGCTGCTGGGGCTGAAAATTCTGTTGGCGGGCAGTGTGCTGGGGCATTTCCTCTGGGCCATGTGGCTGTTCAGGAGCGGGCGCATGAACGCCCGCTACGTGCACATCATCCATACCAGTGTGTTCCTGCACATGGTCGCGATCGTGCTGCTGGCCAAGGCCATGTTCTACGCCACCTGGTAAGCGTTGGCGTGGTTCCAAGGCGCTTGATACAGGTCAAGGTGCCCCGCTGGGTTACCCCGCAAACTGCTTGCGCACAGCCACTCGGAGATTGTCATGTTCGACCCGTTCCATGCCCTCGGTGAGCGACCCTCGGGACGTGCCCCTGTGGTGGCTGATTTGGATTGTCCGGTTGGTACGCATAGATTCCACGCAGGCATCGGTTCGCTCGACCTGCTTCGAGGGTTGCGCAGCAGTCGCCAGAAACGACGGCCCTTGTCCCTGGCGGTGCACCTGCCTTCGCGCTTGCGTCTGGCGTCGTGTTCGCCCCTTGCCAGCGATTGCCGGTGCGGCGAGATCGAGGGCTATCTGCAACGCCTGACCTATGAAATGGGCCTGGTCAGTTGCCACCTGGGCGCAGGCCGACGCGTCGAACAGTTTTGCCTGACCGGTGGGACGCCGGTGATCGCCCATTTGCAGAAGCTGATGAGTGACCTGCGCAAGCGTTTCGATTTCAGTGAATACGACGGCGGCGATCACAGCATCGAAGTGGACCTGCACCACACGGACTGGTCGACCATGGGCCTGATCCGTGACCAGGGGTTCACCCACGTCAGCATCGGCGTGCCCGACATCGGCCTGGACAGCGATCTGTCGGTCGATTGCTACCAGAACCCGGCACCGATCCATTCGTTGATCGACGCGGCGCGCACGTTTGGTTTTCGCTCCATCAACATCGACTTGGGTTACGGTCACGCCTGGCAGACGCCCAACAGCTTTGCCCTGAAACTGGCGACGCTGATCGAACTGGAGCCGGACCGGCTGCACGTTTTCGACTATGCCCACGCGCCTTATCGTTATCGTTCGAAGACCGCCGGTGCCGCCGATGTCTTTTGCAGCCCCGCCGACAAAGACGCCATGCGCCGCATCTGTTGTGAACAACTGATCGGTGCCGGTTATCACTACATTGGCCTGGGCCAGTTCGTCAGGGCCGACGATGACCTGGCGGTGGCACAGGAGCATGGACGTCTGCATCGCAATTGCCAGGGTTTTACCCGTCACGGCTGCTGCGATCACGTAGGGTTCGGGTTGGCCGCCATCACTCAGATCGAGCACCTCTACGTACAGAATACCGACGACCTTCTTCACTATTGTCAGCAATTGGATGCCGGGCAATTGCCGGTGTGTCGCGGTTGGCGCTGTGAGGCGCAGGATCAGGTCAGGGCGAGCGTGACCGAGCAACTGTCCTGTGATCTGGAGCTGGATATCCTGGGCATCGAGGCGCGTTTCGGCCTGGTGTTTCGCGAGCATTTCGCCTCTGTCTGGCCGCAGTTGGAAGCGTTGCATGACCAGGGATTGATCGAACTGTCGAGCCGGTTTATCGGCATCCTGCCCGCCGGGCGCTTGAACGTGGATGCGATCTGCAATCTGTTCGACTCAGGACCGGTTGACGCAAGCCCACTCTCTTTTGAAAAGTTGAACCCATCATGAATGCCGCATCCGGTTTCAATCGTGCCCTGGTGGAGAAATACGACCGCCCGGGGCCGCGCTACACCTCCTATCCGACGGCCCCGCAGTTCCACCAGGCCTTTGCCATGGATGAGTACCGCCAGGCTGTCCAGCGCAGTAACCAGGCGCCATTGCCCAAGCCGTTGTCGGTGTACATCCATATCCCGTTCTGCCAGAGCCTCTGCTACTACTGCGCGTGCAACAAGATCATCACGCGCAAGGCTCATCGCGCCGCCGAATACCTGAGCTACCTCAAGCGTGAAATTGCCCTGCAGGCGGCCTTGTTCGATCGCTCGCGCAAGCTGACCCAGCTGCATCTGGGCGGGGGCACGCCGACATACCTGACCCATGAACAACTGGCCGACCTGATGGACTGCCTGCACCAGGCATTCGACATGGACGACAGCGACGCCCATGAGTTTTCCATCGAGGTCGATCCCCGGACCATCGATGCGCAACAGATCCAGGGTCTGCGCCAGTTGGGGTTCAACCGCCTGAGCTTCGGCGTCCAGGATTTCGATGCCCAGGTGCAGATCGCGGTCAATCGGGTGCAAAGCGAAGCCCAGGTCGTCGAGCTGGTGGAGGCCGCGCGCCTGGCGCGCTTCAAGTCGGTCAGCGTCGATCTGATCTATGGCCTGCCATTGCAGACCATCGCCAGTTTCGATGTCACCTTGAGCAAGATCATCGCCCTGCGTCCAGACCGGATCGCGGCCTACAGCTATGCCCACCTGCCACAACGGGTGCGGGCGCAACGGATGATCCGGCCCGAAGACATGCCGCCGCCAGAGCGCAAGTTGGAGTTGTTGGAGTTGACCATCAATCGCCTGACCGAAGCTGGCTATGTCTACATTGGCATGGACCACTTTGCCTTGCCGGATGACGAATTGGTACGCGCCCGCGCCCAAGGCAGCCTGCAGCGCAATTTCCAGGGTTATTCCACCCACGCCGACTGCGACCTGATTGGCCTGGGGGTGTCCTCGATCGGCAAGGTGGGCGACAGCTACAACCAGAACGTCAAGGAGCTTTCCCAGTATTACGCCCGGTTGGATCAAGGCTTGCTGGCGGTGCAACGCGGCTATCGCTTGAGCGATGATGATCGGCTGCGGCGCGAGGTCATCAGCGAACTGATGTGTCACGGGCGCATTGATTTCGGCGCCATCGAGAGCGCCCATGGCATTCGGTTTACCGAGTACTTCGCCGACACCCTGGACCGGCTCCAGGAACTGGTGTGCGATAGCCTGCTGGACCTTCGCGACGACGAGTTGGTGTTGCTGCCCCAAGGGCAATTGATGATGCGCAACGTGGCCATGGCTTTCGACGCATACCTGGGGGCGGACCAGTCGGTTCAGTATTCGCGCACAGTCTGAGGTGGGCGCGGCGGGCTGATATGCCTGTGGCGAGGGGATTTATCCCCGTCGGGCTGCGAAGCAGCCCTAGGAATGCTGATTGCATGAACCTGACACACTGCAACGTCAGGTCTCGGGACTGCTGCGCAGCCCAACGGGGATAAATCCCCTCGCCACAGGTGACTCATTTCCTTTGTCGAGAGCGCTCCCCGGGCTGCAAGGCCCTTTTCAGGAAGGGCGCTGTCCGGCTTTCTCGACAGGCCGCGACTTTCCCTGGAGCCCCGCAGGCCACGACGCTCCCACCTTGGGATCCCGCGCCCGGGCCGATATCGATGACCCAGTCACTCTGGGCCACTACGCGCATGTCATGTTCCACGACCACCACCGTGTGGCCTTCATCCACCAGGCGATTCAACTGCACCAGCAAGCGGTCCACGTCCTGGGGATGCAGCCCGTTGGTTGGCTCATCCAACACATACAAGGTCGCGCCCCGGGCCTTGCGCTGCAGTTCTGTCGCCAGCTTTATCCGCTGGGCCTCGCCGCCGGACAGTTCCGTGGCCGGTTGGCCCAGGCGCAGGTAGCCCAGCCCGATATCCTGCAACACCTGCAATGCGCGCCTGGCCGCAGCTTGCTCGGCAAATACTTCGAGTGCCTGGTTTACGGTCAGTTGCAGTACCTGGGAAATGTCCAGGCCCTGCCAGCTCACCGCCAGGGTCTGCGGGTTGTAACGCGCGCCATGGCAGGTGGGGCAGGGGGCGTACACGCTGGGCATGAACAGCAATTCGACACTGACGAAGCCTTCACCTTCGCAGGTCTCGCAACGGCCCTTGGCGACGTTGAAGGAAAACCGCCCGGCATCGAATCCCAATTCCCGCGCCTGCTCTGTCGCGGCGAACAGTTTGCGCACGTGGTCGAACAAGCCGGTGTAAGTGGCGAGGTTGGAGCGCGGTGTGCGACCGATGGGTTTCTGGTCCACCTGAACCAGCCGCTTGACCGTATCGAGCCCGGCGACAACGCGCCCGGTGCTGGTTTGCACCGGTTCGTCTTCCAGGCTTTGCTCATCGGCTTCGACGTTGGGGCTGGCCTGCCCCAGATGGGCGCCGACCAGGTCCAGCAGGGCCTGGCTGACGAGGCTGGATTTGCCCGAGCCAGAGATACCGGTCACGGCAGTGAAGCAGCCCAAGGGAAAGGCGGCGCTCAGGTTGTCGAGGTTGTTACGGGTGATGCCTTCCAGGCGCAGCCAATCCCTGGGTGTCCGTGGGCTACGCGCCGCAGCCTGCTCTTCGTCAAAGAGGTAGGCGCGGGTTCGTGATTCAGGCACTTGTCCAAGACCCGCCGGCGGACCGCTGTAGAGCACTTTCCCGCCTTGTTCGCCAGCGTCCGGGCCGACGTCGATGAGCCAGTCGGCGCGGCGCATGGTATCGAGATCGTGCTCGACCACAAACACGGAGTTACCGGCTGCCTTGAGGCGTTGCAGGGCGCCAAACAGGGCTTCGCTGTCGGCCGGGTGCAGGCCGGCGGAGGGCTCGTCCAGCACGTAGATCACGCCGAACAACTGGGAATTGAGCTGGGTTGCCAGGCGCAGGCGTTGCAGCTCGCCGGAGGACAGCGTCGGTGTGCTGCGCTCCAGGGCCAGGTAACCGAGGCCCAGGTCGATCAGGGTGACGATGCGTTCCAGCAGCTCGGCGGCGATGCGTTGGGCGGCCAGGCGCTTTTCCAGGGAGAGGTTGGGGGTGTGGCGGGCGTCGGGCCCGCCCGCGTGAGGGCTCTCGCCCCTGGCGGCGCGTTGCTCACGGGCTTCTCGGGTTTGCCGGTGGCTGAGGACGTCCCCCGTTTCTTCGGCCTGTTCAAGGTAGTCGGGCGCCAAGACACCCTTGAGCACCTCGGCCAGTTCCAGCAACGGCAGATGTGACAGTTCGGCGATGTCCAGGCCGGCAAAGGTCACGGTCAGCGCCTGGCGTTTGAGGCGCTTGCCCTCGCACACGGGGCAGGGGCTGGCACGCATGTATTGCGCCACGCGTTTGCGCATCTGGGCACTTTGGGAGTGCATGAAGGTGTGCAGCAAGTAACGTCGGGCGCCGCTGAACGTGCCCTGGTAACTGGGTTCGAGCTTGCGTTTGAGGGCCGCCCGGGTCTGGGCCGGGGTAAGCCCGGCGTACACGGGAACGGTGGGTGTTTCTTCGGTGAAAAGAATCCAGTCGCGCTGCTTTTTTGGCAAGTCGCGCCAGGGAATGTCGACGTCATAGCCCAGGGTCACCAGGATGTCCCGCAGGTTCTGGCCCTGCCAGGCCATGGGCCAGGCCGCCACCGCGCGCTCACGGATGGTCAGTGACGGATCGGGCACCATGGACGCTTCAGTCACTTCGTAGACGCGTCCCAGGCCATGGCATTCCTGGCAGGCTCCTTGCGGCGTATTGGGCGAGAAATCCTCGGCATAGAGCATCGGCTGGTCGGCAGGGTAGCTGCCGGCGCGAGAGTAGAGCATACGAATCAGGCTCGACAGAGTCGTGACGCTGCCCACTGACGATCGAGCGCTGGGTGTGCCGCGCTGTTGCTGCAACGCCACCGCCGGCGGCAGGCCTTCGATGCTGTCTACATCCGGCACTCCCACCTGGTCGATCAGGCGCCGTGCGTAGGGCGCGACGGACTCGAAGTAGCGACGCTGGGCTTCGGCGTAGAGCGTGGAGAAGGCCAGAGACGACTTGCCGGAGCCCGACACACCGGTGAACACCACCAAGGCATTGCGGGGTATGTCCACGTCGACATTCTTGAGATTGTGTTCGCGGGCGCCACGTACCCGGACGAATCCGGTGTCTTCAGGCGATGGGGTGGGGGGGCCGGAGCGTGGGGGCATGGAGCGTTCCTTGTTTGCGTCTGCTCAACGCGTTGAGGCTTCTAGCGAAACGGCGTCACCCGGAGAATGGAACCTGAGTCACAGCATTGATATCTATGCGACCGGGTTTGTCGATTCTCGTGCAATAAAAATTTAATCCGAAGCGAAGAGATGAGAAAAGCTTAGAAATTGTCCTGGAAACGGAGCATTGATGCCTCGATCATCATTTTCCCGTTCAAGATGGCGCCCCAGGCCCACTGTGTTTCCAGTCTGCCGCACCGATCAATCTTCCTCGGCCGCACCCGGCATCCCACCAGATTACCCGCAGCAAAGGCGCTTGTTGCGCGATCAGGATCGCTTGTGTCGGGTCGCTTTCAACGAAGTGCGTGCACCCTAACTGTACGCATGCCCGGGCTTTGTAGAGGGCAACCTGTTCTGGGCTGTCGTTGCACGAGCGGGTATCTCTCATGATCAACGGTGTCTCGCCATGGCCGTGCTGGCTTAGCCAGGCTTGAGTACGAACGCGATCCATCTCCGGGCGCCCGGTGATAATCGCCTTCACCCGCCCCAGAGGTGGTAGCTGCTTGAAGGGCTCGAGGCGGTCGCGTTCGCCAAGCGCCGCGCTCAAGTCAGCCGCATAACGTTGGAGCGGGATATCCGGAAGCAGTATTCCGTCGAGGTCGATGGCGTACACGTCGTAATCATGGTCATGAGCCATCCTGCCGGTACGCCCGCCACCGGTGTCGTTCCAGCGATCGCGATAGGCGCAGGTAAGGGCTTGGCGCTCCCAAGGGAACTGCAAGAAATACCCCCGCCCGTCCAGCCCGTAATCGGGGCGTATGCCGCTTAGGTCGTCAAAGCCGACAGTGAAAATCCTCACGATCAATCCCCTGCGCTGCAAGAACGCCAGGCAGTCCTTCAGGGTGTGCCCGGTGCCAGCGATGTCTTCACAGAGCAGCACCTTGCTGCCTGGAGGAGGAAGGGGGATCGACGAGTCCCAAATCACGCTCCTATCGACCCGGTAATAGCGCAAAAAGGCCGGTTCAACGCCCGTGGCATGGGAGACCATCAGCGCTAGGGGGCCTCCACCTCGCAATATACCGATGATGCTACTGAACGCCTCTTCGAGAAGCCTAGGCTGTATCGACGCGACCAAGCGATCGATGTGCTCATACGAGATAGGCAGCACGGGTGTGCGCACGTGCGATTTCTGGACAGGCACTGTTTTATCCAATGATGGAAGCGAGTCGTTCGATGGGTGCTTGATGGCCCTACGGCGTCGTGAACAGGGCTATGGAGTCGGCACAGGGTTCGATGTCCAGTCGTTTGACTCACCACCGTCTGCGTCTACAAAGGAAAGTCTGGAGGACAGATCGCGATACTCGCCCTGGGAGTGTCGCGCTTCTTCGGAGAGCTCCGACAACGCCGCTTGGCCATGCTTGTCGACCAGCTCCAAAATCGCGTCGAGCGCCGCACGGGTCTCTGGGCTGAGCGCTTGATAAGCCTCGGCGCCGGCCTTGATCGCTGGATTATCGGGTTCGTCGGGTTCGCCGCGACTCAGTCTGGTATCGGAAGGTCGGTTGATTGTTTCCAATGAAGTGTCGGTCAGCGCCAACGAATCCAGGCTGCTTCGCTTGGGACGAGAAGCGCTGATTCCAGCGTTCCGCTCCGACGGCAATGCGTCGAGTTTGCGCCGGGTATCTTGTTCCTGCTGATCAACTTTTTCTTGTTTGTACTTAAGGGCTTTACGTGCCATGCCGATAGGGGTGTAAAGCGCACTCAAGGCGGCCATTGCTTTCGCCTCCAGTGGACCTTTGCCCTTACGAAGGGCCATCTGATGGCGCGCGGATAGGGCAGAACGTTCTAAAAATTTGGCATCATTAATCGCGCTTCTCCATAGTTCAGGTTCTGATTTTTTTTCTGCGGCAGGCAATTGCTGGTTTTCCTGCACGTGACGTTGGTATTGCTTGCGAACGTTTTGTTTATCCAGTTTTCGACCAACGAACTGTTCATCGACTTTCTCAATCTGCTCTAGAGCATATTCGCTTAGCTTGGGCAGTTTCTGCTTATGGGATCCAGCACCCGGCATCGACAATAGAGCATTGAGTTTTTTTGATTTTTCCTTTGCCTCCGGATGAGGTTCAGTCGAATGCTTGGCTTCCTTCGACCGTTCCATGAGCACGACGGTTTCGATGGGGCCCGATGCATAGGATTTATGTTTGAGCTCAAAAATGTCGTAGCGCTGTTGCTCATTCTTTCTTGCGTGCACGAGCAATTCGCCCGGACTGGTATTTCCTTGACTGAGCAATAGCTTGAATGTTGCCTCGCTGTGCTCAGTTGAGTAGAGGTTCAGCGTCCCATCGGCAATGGCGTTGGCAGCCATTTCGGTAATCGCCGACCGAATCATGTCCGGGGAGGTTTCCTTAAAAGCATCAAGGGTCTTTTTACTCAAATGTGCGGGTGAAAGTTTATCGACGTGCTCGGTTTGAGCCGAAGTCTTGGCAGACTCGATGGCTTGCCCATGCGGCAAGTGACCAAGGAACACGGAAGAGCTACTTGCACCCGATATCATTTGATTCTCTCCTCATGCGCGTGTGCAAATTGGTTCGATCAGATGAGTGGTCAATAGTGTTATGCCGGTTCCCACGTCAGCCGGATAAATGTGCACCGTATAAGTCGGCGAAGATTTACTCGGTCGATCCACCGGACTGAATTCGCCGGTGCTCGGCAACCCCTTTCAATAAATCCAGATCAGACTGGGAAATATGACTGCCACGCCGACTGCCTTGGCCGGACGCTATACTCCCGTGACGGGTGTCAGGGGGTGAAAGAGTCGACGACTGACTACTGAGCTTGCGATCGATCTCTTGACTGCGGTTGGCGACGTTGGTCTTTAATTTGTCATCAAACCAACGCCTGTTTCCGACCAGCACATAGCCTGTATGTTCGCTTGCGTGAGTGTCACGCGCCTCCTCCAGGAAATCGTTTAACGTGACCTTGTCAGGTATGACTGCAATGGCGCCAAATTCGCCCATTGCTTGCGGAGCAATGACAGTAGCTGGAAGGTTACTGTGCATGTTTGTACTTGGGTTGCCTTCGTCCGAGCCATGATGAACCAGGTTCCAGTCTGATGGATCATCAACATTCAGTTGTGTTTTCAACTCGCCGCGTAATGAGTGGTTGATGTCGTCAATGACTCGTTCCTCGAGGCGGGTGACATAATCAACAGTCGGGGCGGCACCCGTCGTATCTTTGACGGCGACATTTTCAAATTTCGATCGAAGGTGGGCGACGCCAAGATCGGTGGGCTGCTCGTTTGGCGCAGCTGGTTTTACCGAGCCTCGTCGTTGACTCTGATGCGGGACGTCATCCCATTGCGACATCAAAAACAGCAAGTCGTAGTCAGCGGTGAAGGGAAGAGCAGGCTTGCCGTGAGGTTGAACCTTCGGCGCCAGCACTTCAATAGCCTGACCGTCCGTGGCTATTCGATAGGTGCCGTTTGCGGTTTCCTCAGCAGTGAAGATAAACGCGGTCCCATCTTCCCTGGTACTTGCGAACGCAGGCGTAACAAGCGGTCTTATCAAATTATGTTGCTTCAGGTAATCCATGCGTGCTGCGGGCAGTTCCAAAGGCACTTTAACCGCGTGGCCGCTTGCCACGCACTGCTCGATCTGCAGATTCGCTTTCTCCAGGTCGGCCGGTGTCATGCCGCCTTTTCCACTGAGCTGCTGATTTGCCGGAATAAAACCGAACAGCGGGCCGACTATGGAACTCTTCCCTTTTATATTCAGCCCCTTGGTTGGATAGCCCATCTCTATCAGCTGTGCGTTGTGTGGATCAACAGGGCGGAAAGCGATAATGCATCGATGCTTCCGAGCGATGTCATGGAGCTGATGCAAGTGCTTCGCACAGATGCCTGTTTGCTGGCTGACTTTATCGATATCGTCGCGGACGACCTCAGTCAACGGGCGGGCAGAAACTGATGTGGCATGCTTGGCCTCAGGTGCTGTTGCTGAGGTAAAGCTGAACGTTGGGTTCCATTGAACCGGGTCTAAGCGACTCATTCCATCCGCTTCCAGAGTTTTAGTTCTCGAGTAAGTGGCGATTTCAGGCATGTTGGTTCCGCAAGCTTCGGGCATTTGCTCCTTGCCTCAGGCAGCGGCAGCCGGTTCTGAATGGAAGTCGCGTGGATATGACGCCCTCGTTTCGTTCGAGCATGTCCGGCAACAAGGCACGATCAATACGCGCGGCGGGAAACGGGTTCAGATCCAGCTCGCATTACCAGTGCTCCTCATCCAGTGCAGCAACCTGGCCGGCAACGAGAGACTGGCTCGACAGGCCTGAGCAGGCTTTCTATGCGGGGTCATGCTTCTGGTTGGAAACCGTGGGTGATGGCACAAAAAAACGCGCCCCGAAGGAGCGCGTTAAAAATTGGCTGGATGCGGCCAACCAAAGGAGCTCATGACTGGACTTGCGCGGCTGTTTGATCGGCGGGCCAATGCAATCGCACGCGTGTGCCATAAATCTCTGGTGTTCAGAAACGTGATTTTCGCCCTCTGCTTTCAACCAGCGGCAGCAGGGAACGGACGGCATCGCTGCGCAGGTAAAGCGAAGCCCAGGCCGCAATGCCCAATAGCCCACTGATGATCTGCGAGGCGGAGCCGAATTCTCCCAGGCGCAAATGGGTGCAAATGGCACCACCCAGGAATCCTGTCACCAGTATTGCGCCCAACACGGCGGTTCTCGGAATCACGTAGAGCACCGTGCAAACCAGGATGATGCTGCCAATGACAGAGGAGAGGTGACCGGGGAATCCGGTCAGCTCCATGTTTTTTGCGAGGACTTGGGGCGCGAAAATATTCACACCGGCATCGGCAAGTAATGCCAACGCCACCAGAGCGCCCAGGACTCTGCCGGTCCAGTGCGCGATGCTGGTTTTTTTATGCATATCTGAAATCATGATCAGGACCGTGGTGAAACTCATTGGGTGGGTTGACGCACACCTGTTTAATTCAAGCAAGGCCCGGTTCCCCCGCAGGGTTCGGCTCGAAGCAGCCCTCGGCGGGTGGCTGGCTCGAGCAGAGTCACCGGCGCCTGCTGACACTCAAAGCTCGTAAGTGGACCGTATAGCCTCTACGGCCCGCTCGCCGATCACGACACACGGGGCCATCGTATTGCCGCTGGTGACATGCGGCATGATGGAGGCATCGGCAATGCGCAGGCCCTGGACGCCGTAGACGCGCAGTTGACCATCGACCACGGACATCGCGTCCTGGCCCATTTTTGCCGTACCGCATTGGTGCCAGTAAGTCACGGCCGCGTTGCGCGCGTAGTGTTCGAGCGATCGGGTGGTCAGTTTTCCAGGCAGGCTTTCACCTTTGACCAAGCCCTTGAAGGAGGCCTGCGTCCCCAGCTCCTGGACAAAGCGGATGTTTTCCAGCGCGTTGCGCAGATCGGTCGGATGCGACAGCGTGTTGGCTTCGATGATAGGGGCATCGGTCACATTCGGGCCGCTGAGCTTGACCCGTCCGCGGCTTTCCGGGTGGGCAAGGCCGGCGAACATTGTCCAGCCATGTGCGGGAACGCCAAGTGAGGCGTTCTCTGCGCTGGGCACTGGAAATTCAACTTGGCAGTGGAACATGTCGGGAAGATGCAAGGCGCTTTCGCTGCTCCAGTAGAGCGTCGCCTCCGAGCCGCCGTAACCCACCGGTTGTGGAGCCGCGTATTCGAAAATAACGGCAAAGGACACGTGGTCCTGATGATTGGCGCCAACGCCGGGGAGATGCTGGACGAGCGGAATACCATGGCGCTGCAGTTCCTCTTCCGGCCCCACACCAGACTGCATCAGAACCTTGGGCGTGTTGATCGCCCCCAACGAAAGAATGACTTCGTGATCGGCGAAAAAGCATTCGATCTGCCCATCTTTTATGGTTTGCACGCCGATGGCGCGTTGGTCCCTGAACAGCACGCGGCTGACAAGCGTATCGGTCAGCACGGTGAGGTTGGGCTGGCCACAGCGTGGAGCGACGTAGGCGCGGTAGATGGAATTACGCCGGCCATCCTTGACGATGAGATCGTTCAAGGCTGCACCTCCACGGCCCTCCATCATGATGCCGTTGGGATTTTCAAAAGCTGGTATACCCATGCCGGCAGCCGCGCTGATCATGGCGTTGGCAATCGGCTGGGCGTCTCGCAAAGGCGCGACATGAACCGGTCCGCCCTTGCCGCGACGCACCGGATCGCAGGTGCCTCGATAGTCTTCCACGCGTTGATAAATTTTCAGGACCGAGGCGTAGTTCCACGCCGGGTCGCCACTGAGTGCGGCGAAGTCTTCCCAATCGTTTTTGTGGCCGCGGGCCCACAACATGACATTGACGCTGGACCCACCGCCCAAGCCGCGGCCCATATTCAGCGGGATTTTCCGGTCGTTGAGATGAGGGTTCGCGGCGCCCACGAAGTTCCAGTCGCGCTCGGTACCCAGGTTCAGTGGCCAGTTCCCCGGTTCCAGCACGTGGGGGTGGTCATCGCTGCCGCCTGCCTCGATGAGCAACACCTGTACCTCGGGATTCTCGGCCAGGCGTCCGGCCACGACGGAGCCGGCGGTTCCCGCCCCGCAGACGATAAAATCGAAATGATGCTTTCTCAGCTCTGGATTCATAGGCATGAGCGAGGTTCCTTGGTCGGTGTGGTACCGCTCGCCAGATTCAAGCGTCGATCAAGGGGCAAAATCATTGCTGGGGAGAACATACGGTGAATCTCGCTAGGGTATTGATGGGTGAAGCCGGGTGCGGTGAGGGGGCAATCGACTGCCGTTTTGTTTGTCGGGCAATGAGTGACGGCAGGCGGGCAAAAGGTTCCAACGGATGTCTGCCGTCAGCTGGATAGCAGGAGGCGAAGCTCTATCTCGTCAGATGCGACGAGCGTTGCGAGAGAGGTGCGTTGTATCCAAGCTTCCGGCCACCCAGTTCTGAAACCGGTGGCGATCCATTCAGATGCAGCGCACTTCCCTCGACCTCAGCGCAGAAGGGGCCTGGGATTACTGGCTCTTCTGGACAGCCTGGATGATGACTTTTGCAACATCGGCCGGGCGCGATTGCTGCGGCACGTGGCTGGCGTCGATTTCGGTGACCTTGGCACCGATTTTCTTGGCGAAAGCCCGCTGCAGATCAGGCTGGATCATCCGGTCTTCCTTGGCCACGACGTACCAGGATGGCTTGCCTTTCCAGGCGGCGACGCTGGTTTTGTCATCGAATGCCGAGGCGCGGATCGGCCCTTGCGTCGCCGCCATTACCGCGGTTTGTTGTGCGGAAAGATCCTGGGCAAAACCAGTGGCCATGCCCTCGGCGGTCATGTACAAGAAACCGTTTTTGTCGGCGGCAATGTCTTTCACGCCGGACGGAGCAGGGTAGTCCTTGCCCAGGTCCTTGCTGGCTTGACCGGCATCCGGAGCGAACGCGGCGACATACACCAGGCTGCGTACTTTCTTGTCGGTGCCAGCCTCGCTGATGACGGTGCCGCCCCAGGAATGGCCGACCAATACGACGTCGTTCTCCTGGTTGTTCAGCACACGCTGCGTAGCGGCGACATCGTCAGCCAGCGAGGTCAACGGGTTTTGTACCACGGTGACCTTGATGCCTTCCGCCTGCAGCAGCGGGACGACCTTGCCCCAATCGGAGCCATCGGCGAAAGCGCCATGGACGATGACGACCGAAGGTTGCTGCGTCGCGGCATGTACTACGCCGCCGAACAAAGAACAGCTCATGGCGAGTGTGAGGGCAAGGGCCTTGGGTTTGAACATGATGCGATCTCCTGTAGGGGGTGAGCGCAGTTTCAGCGATACTCGGCGGCTGAGGTATCGGTCATTTATCCGAGGCCATCAACCATGTTCAATCGGATGTTCGGAGGAAACGACATGTCGGCAGGTGACTGTATCGAATTGGAAGACGCGATCCTGGCGTTGTCCATGGTTGGCGACCTGAGCATGGGCCAGCCGTTCGATCAGTCGCGCCGCACCGCCCGCTTGGTGCAGATGTTCGCGCAGGCGTGCAATGGTGCTGGCGAGCACACCGAGATCGGACGCCAGGTGGCCTTGCTGCGCTGGTCAGGGTGCACCGCCAATGCGCAGGGTTTCACCCAACTGCTGGGCGATGACGTCGAGGGCCGCAACGCGATGCTGACGAATACCCTCAGTGCAGCGGGCCAGCGAGCGATGCGCAGGTCCACGCCGCTGGCACAGATTCATTGCGAGGTGTCCGGCGATATCGCCCATACACTGGGTTTGAGAACCGAAGTCGAACACGGGCTACGTCATGTGTTCGAGCAATACGACGGCGAGGGAAGACCATCCGGCCTGCGTCATCCGCAGGTGCCGGAGGTGGTTTATCAGGTGCTGCTGGCAGGCGATCTGGAGATCCTCTCCCGCAGGCACGGTCTTGAGGCGGCATTGCAGTGGATCGCGAGCAAAAGCGATCGACGCTATCCAGCCGCGCTCGCCGCCGAAATGCTGCAGCACGCCGAAGCTTGGCTCGCACAACTGCGCGAGCCCCAGGTTGCCGCTTCGCGGCAAGCCGCATCATCGGTGCCGTTGACCCTGGTCGGCGATGTGATCGATCTCAAGCTGCCGTGGCTGTCTGGGTATTCGCGACGCTCTTCGGAACTGGTTCAAGAGGCCGCCAGACTTTGCGGACTATCAGAGGCATCGGTAGACCATCTCGGCCAAGCGGCGCTGGTCCATGGCCTTGGCCGCGCAGCGGTGCCCAATCGGGTCTGGAATACCCCGGGTGCATTATTGGACGGTGACCTTGAGCAGGTGCGGCTGGTGCCTTACTGGACGTCGCGGGCCTGTAGCCAGATACCAGCGCTGACAGTGTCGGGCCAGATAGCGGCTCACGCCTACGAGCGACTGGATGGCAGTGGTTACTTCCGTAGTCTCAACGCTGACGCGCTGCAAAGCGAACATCGTTTGCTCGCCGCGGCCCTGGCCTGGCAAGCGTTGCTGAGCGAGCGACCTTGGCGGCCGGCCTTCAGCCAGGACGCCGCCACCCGCCTGTTGCTGGATGAGGCGGACCAAGGACGCTTTGAGCCTCGAGCCTGTCAGGCAGTCATCGCGGCGGCGCGCGGGGATGCGACGATGGCGGTCTGCAGGCCGAGCGGCGGCTTGCTTTCCGAGCGGGAAACGGAAATCCTGCGGCGCATCAGCGCGGGGGGAAGCAACAAGGAAGTGGCGCGCCAGTTGGGCATCAGTCCGAGTACGGTCCGCACCCATGTGGAAAGCGTGTTCCGTAAGCTTCAATGCACCACTCGGGCGGCTGCGACGCTCAAAGCCCTGACGCTAGGGTTGATTTGAGGCCGAGCAACATTGGCTGAGATCTCCTGCCGGCAGCGCGCTCTGAAGTATGTTGAAACATCGGGAAATTAATCTTTTGATTCAATTGCTTGAGCGTATTTTCGGTCTCGGCAGGTGCGCTTGCGCGTGGTCGGAAAAATGCCTGAGTAAGCGGGTTCCTAATTTTATTGTGTTTAGATCAATTTATTTGAAATAAAAATAGTTTATCTGATGAGTCGAGAAATATTGTTTCGTATTTGACTGAAAAGATGCAACACGCTTTCTGATAAATCTATTTAAGATGAAGCAGCAGACCTGTCGACCGAGCATGAATAATAAATAACCAGGAGCTGAGCATGATGGACCTGAACGGTTTTAGTTGCCTGTCAAGCGATGCCGAGAGGCATTCCATGGCAGCTCATCATGTCTGGCTCATTCCCGGGGCGCTTCCAGACGACGGTTTTGCAAAGAAAGCCAGGGTGCCTCATTGGACCGTCGGTGCCTGCGGCCAGCCCGATGGACATTCCTCGGCAGCTCAGGGATTGGTCCAGTCTTATGATCGGCTCGATGGCCGCGGCTATATTCGCGGCTTCGAAGGCGATTCAGGGCTGATTCGCTATCGACTGCGAATTGCAACGTTGACTTTGCAGGCATTGCGCAGCCAGCAACCGCGGCAACTCGACTTGAGCGCCGATGACACTCGCGCCATGGCCCAACCCAGAACGAACGGCAGTGCGCTTTCCGAGCGTGAAGCACAAATATTGCGCTGCATCAGTGAGGGTCGCAGCAACAAGGAAGTGGCGCGTCAGCTTGGAATCAGTCCGAGTACGGTGCGCACTCACGTTGAAAACATGTTCCGCAAGCTGCAATGCACCACACGCGCAGCTGCCACGCTCAAAGCGCTGAGCCTGGGGTTGATCTGATTCAGGGCGGAATCTGCGGCGACGACACCTGGCGTCGTATGACCGTGTGGATAATATTGAATGTCACGCATCCTGGGCGCCGATGTGCGGCTGGATGCCCGCGGGTTTTAATATCGGTATCCGGCCAAGCTGGGAAACGGCCATGGATGTATCAAGGACGGCGGCACGCCTGTTCCGCAACGATTGAAAGAGTATTGGCGCACGAAAGATCAGAGGGCGAACCTGGCGACAGGTTTGCTATCCGGGATCAGGCAGCGCAAATAGGTGCAGATTAATGGGAGTGGGCGCGATGGATGTGATGTCACAAGCAGCAGCCTGGATCAAGGAGCCTTCGGCGGATGTCGGGGTGGTTATTGTCATCAGTGCGTCGTTACCCAAATACATCATTGATCAGGTGCACGTCGCCTTGGACGATTGGGACCAGGTTGCGTATCTGGCGGTCCAGCGTCCAGCGGAATTGATGCTCGACTGGCTGCAGTCAGGGGCGAAGCCGACGCAGTCGGGGACGCCTTCTCGCGGTCAGGCGAGACAGTTGCTAAGCCCTGTGTGTCCAAATTGTTTTTTGTTGGATGTCGAAGTCGACGCGATCCCAAGCCTCGCCTGGCTGGGATCGGTCTGTGGTCACAAGCTGCGAGTCCTTGAGCTGAGCCTCGATGGGCTGTCCCATGTGGAAATGGACCAACAGGTCGAGCGGATTCTGTCGGCCGCTCGGACTCTGGCCCGATGCCTGCTGCAAGAGCGATGCGTGCTCTAGCGTAGGACGTCGTCGCTGTACCTTCGAAACACTTCCTGAACCACGCGGGAGTTGTTCATGAACTCGTTCGCCCTTCAACACGATGGTGTCGGACGTGTGCGCCGAGGCGATTGCCCGGTACGCCATCGATGTGGACGGCCTGGCACCGTGGGAGGTGTGAGCAGGGGAGCGTCAGCAAACTTCAGCCGGCAGCGCTGGGGTGCTGTGTCTGCCGGTTGAAGTGTCCAGTTATCCGGAGGCTATCGAGCCGCGTCACTTTTGCGGGAAAGCTCCTGGTGGTTGTGGGTCCGGCACGTCATCAGAACCCTCACCCAAGCGCGCGGCAACTTGCTTGATGGCAAGCTCGGTGAGTTCAGTCGGCATCTGGGAGGCTACTTGCAACCCCCCTCGGACACGATGGTAGGTATTTTCTGCAACCCTGCCCCAGGTTCCCGGCATGGAGCCGTGCGGTAAATCGGCTCGGTCGGGTGATCGGATGTTCTGGATTGCCGTTTGTGTGCGTGGGAAGTTGGACGTGGGTACTTGAGCGGGGGCGCCCGGTCCAGGGAGCTCCTGCGTTTTTCGCTCCTTTTCAAGCGCCGCCAGACGAGCCTCGGTTTCAGCGCCCGCCTGAAAGCTCGCATAGGCCGGAATAAGGAGAGCAGGCGAGCCCAATGCGGCCAAAAGCACCTGGCCAAACTGCTGCGCCGGCGTGTCTGAGCCAATGGCCCGTGCCGCTGAGCTGACGCCCATGGCGCTGCCCAACCCGGCAAGTGAGCCGTAGGTTTTACTGAACAGGCTTTGACGAACCTCAGGATTGCTCGGATCGCTGGCCAACACCGCGTCCGAAGCCGCTTTTGCCAGGCGATTCGCCAAAGGTTTGTCGACGTCCTTAAAGGTGTGGGTCGGCAATTCACGTCCGCGTCGATCAGGAACGGTGCTGCGCAGCTGCGCGCCCGATTGTACGCCGCCCATGATCAAGCCACCCGCCATGGAGGCCAGCGTGCGGGAACCAAACTGCTCTACTGGGATATGCGGCTTGGCTAGCCCTATGCCTTTGCGAATACCTTGTGCCAGGCCAAACGCGCCGAAGGCTTCAGCCTCGCCAATGCCGGTTCCATTCTTGTTGGCTTGCTGGGCGTTGAGATGGCGACCGCGCAGTTCATCAACCTCCTGCATGGCGGCGTCTTTTTGCTCTGCGGTCAGGGGCTTGAGCTCGCCATCGACAATAGCCCGGGGATTCGGGTTTGGAATGACCTCTGACGCTTTCACCGGTTTAAGCGCCCACCCCCCCATCATCTCCTGACTCATGGGCTTGAGCAGGTTGGTGCCTACTTCATGTGCCGCCGCCATCACGGGCGCGGTAGCGAATGCCTGGGCCTTCAGGTCGGGGACCGCAGACTCTACGACCGCGCGCGCGAAGCCGAACGCCAGGCCCGACGCGAGCATTTGTGGCACGGCGCCTGCGGCGGCGGCCTTGGCAGTCGCTACCCAGCCGTCGTTGTGCTGATGGAGCTTCTGAAGCTCGGCGGGAAGTTTGGCGTTATCCAGCGCATCTTTGAATTCGCCATCGACTGAGGTGTGCTCGACCAAGTCACTGAGCATCGTGCTGATATGTTCCCAGTCCTCTGACGGTTGCTTCAATTGCTTCAGCGCGCTGACCGTTGCGTTCGCTTTGGTCAAGGCCGTTTTCAACGCGTCTGGTATCTGGTTCACGGTCTGTTGGGCATGAAGCGCGAAGGCGTTTTCGCTACGTTCTATGTGCTGTCGGTCGGCAGCCGACAGCTGTGGATCGGTCAATGCCTGTTCGTAGAGAGCGACGTGTGCGCCAAGCAAATCAGTTTGCGCGCGCACTGCCTCTGTCAGCACCTTGTGGTAAGCCTCCAGGTCCGGTGGATTTTGTGGATCCTCAGTCAGTTTTTCCAACTCGTGGATCAGTGTCTGTTGCGCTTGCTTGGCGTCGTCCAGCAAGCGTCCGGTCATGGATTCGGGCGCTTTTCCATTGGCTTTCGCAAATAGCTTGTCACTTATGTCGGCGTAGGGAGTACTGGGGTGTTCCTGCAGATATTTACCTTCCAGAACCATACGCTGCTTGGCTATCGCGGTGTCAAAGCCGGACCGCCCCAGTTGGGGTGCCAACAACGCGGCCTCCCTGGCTAGCGCGGGGGAGGGCTGTCCTGGTTGTGGCGACTGATGAGCTTGGGGAGCTGGGTTGTTGACGGGCGCGCGAGGGCGCATGGGCGTCAATGCGATATCTGTCCGCGGTGTGGACGGTGATTGTGTTGGGGTGAAGGGAAAAAAATTTCCTGCGGGTAGCGTCGGGCCTAGCATAAATCCCCCAGATTCGTGCGCGCTGAAGGCGCGCGTTTTGCGCCTTCAGCGAGAAAGTAGTTGTGCTGCCATGATTGCGCATACTCAGCGATATGCCCCAGCAACTGCACGAACTGTGGTGCACCGATCTGGGTCAACTCGACTGTGCAACTGAACTGTACTTGGCCCGTGTCGTCGTTGTGTGAAAAGCAACAGGGACGGTCTCCGTTGAATAAATGAAAATTGACGTTCATAAGCTGAAGTAGGATGGCATCTCTGCGTCGATCCGGTAACGGGCCGAAGTCTGCGTGAATCATGACGGTATCGGCTAAGTTGGCAAAACTGAAGGCAATGCCTTTCACGTTTAGCTGAACCAGATCTAGATCAATCGCAGCCACAGGGATCTGCGAAAGCTGACAGATATCTGTAACCAAACGATGGTAGCGCTCATTACTCATTTTTTATTCTCTGAGCTGTTTGAAGGTGAAACAGTTGTTATTTTTTTGCGTCGAGCTGTCTCAAGTACTGAGTGGTGCATGCCATCGACCAGGTTCCATGTTTTTTTCGAGAATAACGTCAAACGTAAAATGTTTATCGAACTTTCTCGAGGGCTCCGGTCAAACCCCGTTGTATCCAAACTGTGAAGTAATCCCATTAAATGAGCGTCGGCGATTGACAGGGTTTGGGCGAGCGGTATTCTCTGCCGCCCTAAAGCACCAGTTGTTGAATGGCTTTCAAGAAGAAGCACTGACAGCGACCAGAGAAACTGGTCGGTACGATAGTGCCAAGTTGCTATTCAAATTGTTTCGAAAAATATCACCTACGCTCGATGGAATAACTGATCGCAGCGCGCGTCACACACGCACTTTTGGATCTGCCGTGGCATTTGATCAATAAATAGACTGTAAGCGCAGTGCGCGTGCAGCCGCCAGGCTTGGTGTAACGGGTCTGTCCGACCTGCGATCATAACTAATGATCGCGCAGCTTATGGTCATGCTTCGCCTCGTGCTTGCAGCGGGGAGGCGAAGTATGGCCGATCACGGAGTATTTATGAGTGTGTGCGATTACTTTTACTGCGGACCTGACAACATTGCCGAAGCACCTGATATCAAGGTCATCGCCCAAAGTACTTCGCTGCTTGGCGTCGATTTGCTGCTCACGGGGGAGACCGGTACCGGCAAGGACACCCTGGCCCAGCGTATTCATTCAATGTCGGGGCGCAAGGGGGCCTTTGTCGCGATGAATTGCGCGGCAATACCGGAGTCATTGGCCGAAAGTGAGTTGTTTGGTGTGGTCAACGGTGCGTTCACGGGCGCCAACCGTTCGCGCAAGGGCTACATCGAGGCCGCGCAGGGCGGAACTCTGTACCTCGATGAAATCGACAGCATGCCGCTCAGTTTGCAGGCCAAGTTGCTGCGTGTCCTTGAGGTGCGAGCGATTGAACGCTTGGGCTCTACCACGGTCATTGCGCTGGATATTTGCGTGATCGCATCCGCTCAGCGGTCGTTGGCTGAGTTGGTGGACCGGGGGGAGTTCAGGCGGGATCTGTATTTTCGGCTCAACGTGTTGACGATTCAGTTGCCAGCGCTACGCGATCGGCGCGATGACATTGTTCCGCTATTTTCCCAGTTCGTAGCCGCGGCTGCGCAGGATCTGGGGTGTGCGCCTAAAACAATATCGCCGGAACTAATGCAGGCGCTCCTGAGTCATCCCTGGCCAGGCAATATTCGCGAATTGAAATCGGCGGCCAAGCGATTTGTTTTGGGGTTGCCGTCGTTAACCCTAAGCTCAGGCTCGGAGCGCGAGGGGCGGACGCTCAAGGCGCAAATGCGGGCCATCGAACGTGTTCTTATTCAGGAAGCCCTCAAGCGCCACGGGCATTCGATTGATGCAGTAAGCGTGGAATTGGGCATCCCACGTCGAACGCTCTATCACCGCATCAAGTCGCTAGACGTATTTGGCAAGGGCTCTGCACTTGAAAAAAATCTGGAACCTGATTTGGAGAACTTTCCACCCATTATTACCTAGCAATTTCGCTAGCGTATGAGGAGTCTTTACCATGGGCGGAAAAATCTCGGCTAATAACCCCTTTGCCAACATTACTAATACCATCGGTAGTGCGGCAAACGCGGGTATCAATGCATTTCAGGGCGGTAAACAAGAGGCCAATAACGTTAAAGGCAACGCCGCGCAGCAGTCTCAGGCGACGAATATGTCTGGAGGGGGGGACGCCGCGTCTGCACAACTGGCAGCGATGGAAAGTATGGACAAAAAACAGGCTCAAATGATTGCGCTGCAAAACAAAGCGGCTGAGCAGAACTTGATGCAGAATACCTTGGCTTCTATCGCTGGCGCTCAAGCCGATACGGCGAACAAATCTATTTCCAACGTTGCTCAGACGATGAAAGGCATTAGCTATTAAGAGCCTCCGCCCGACCGCGTCTAGCGGGTAAGGGCTTAATATTAATGAGAGTCTAAAAATGCTGAATTCTATTATAGGCTTGGCAGCCCCCGCTTTAGGCGGATTGGGTGCTCCTGGTGTTTCTCCGTCTAAGAATACCGGTTCATCCAACGCCTCGCCTTCCTTGACAGGCGTCATTACGGAGTTAGCCAACTCCATGATGCCAGGCGGGAAAGTGGATCTTAATAGTCCCCTGGGAAAGATGGTGCAGGAAAAACTTTCCGAAAATAAGGGGAAGAGTGCAATGGGGTTGGCAGAGAACCCTCAAGAGACCCTGAAAAATGCCCTGATGGACATTGTTAAAGACAAGATGGGTAGTAACTTTGTCGCCAATGCTGGAAGCCGCGACAGTAAGGAACTCATGGGCCAGGTTATGAGTGGGTTGAGCCAATCCGCACTGAATAACGCACTGCAGCCCAAGGGCGATGGCACGACGTTTTCCAAGGCTGACAAACCGTTGCTTCAGCAAGTAGCTGACTATATGGATAAAAACAAGGCCACTTTCGGAGCGCCCGATTCTGGCTCATGGAGTAAGGAGCTGGATGAGGACAATTATCTCTCCCCGCGTGAAACCGGTCCATTCAAGCAGGCGCTCGAACAGATCTCTCAGCAGATGGGGGGCGGAGCGAATAGAGCCTCGGAGAATGACGGCATGATGAGCGGCGGGCAGGGTGGTTTAGGGAGCAGCCCTGCGCCATCGGGTGGGGGCATGAGTGAATTGGAGCAATTGCGCCAGATGCTAAACACCGACGAGGGTATGAATGTCTTCCAACAAGGATTGCAGTTGGGCTTGGGAATTGCTTCCGGCACGCAACCTGGTCTTCAGATGAGTCAAGGCGCGCATTCAGCTTCTCAGGCTGCTCAAAACGTCCTTGATGTGATGCGCGCGAGCGTAACTTAAGCCCTGCAACGCCAGTTTTATCCCATCGTCTACGTTCTACAGGAGAAAGTCAGGTGACCATTTCCAACGTCAATTCGTTCAGGGGCGCCGTACCTGATCATGAGCTGGAGATGGTCTCCGCTCCCGCTCAGGCTGATGTCGATCTGTTTGACAGTGCCATGCGCGACAATCACGAACCCGCTGGCCTGGCAAGTAGCCTGATTAGCGCGATTTCGGATCGCCTCACTGGCCAAGCCGAACTGTCGCATCAGGCTGAGCGCGCGATGAAGTCCGCATCCGTTTCAACGGATCCGATGGATATATTGAAAATGAGTGGAACCCTTTCCCAGTATTCATTGCAAACGGCGCTCACCACCAAGGTCGTGAGTAAAGGCGCACAAGTGCTCGATAAACTGACCAATCTGCAATAGGTTCTTCGTGAAAGTACCCGGCTTATTAACGGTCCTGGCTTTTCTGGCGCTCGCCGGATGCAGCGACGACACCGTATTGTTCAGCGGCATGACCGAGCAGCATTCCAATTCGGTGATCGCCAAGTTGGCCCAGGAACACATAGCAGCCCGTAAGCAGATGGAAAAAGCAGGCGTCACCGTAATCGTCGCCAATGGTGATGTGAACCGTGCGGTGAGGGTGCTGGATGCTGCAGGTCTGCCTCATCAGACACGGACCAGTCTCGGTGAAATATTCAAGAAAGAAGGGGTCATCTCCACACCCCTGGAAGAACGCGCCCGCTACATCTATGCGTTGTCACAAGAGTTGGAATCCACGCTGTCCCAGATCGATGGCGTCATCGTGGCTCGCGTGCATGTCGTCTTGCCAGAGCGCATCGCGCCGGGAGAACCCGTTCAGCCGGCATCCGCGTCGGTATTTATCAAATACGCGGCGTCGGCGCTGGATCCGGACAGTGTCCGTGGGCGTATCCAACAGATGGTTGCCAGCAGTATCCCGGGGATGAGTCAGGAGAGCAGTGCCACAAAGAAATTTTCGATTGTATTCGTGCCATCGGTGGAGTTTCAGGACCCGGAACATCTTGTGCCATTCGGACCGTTTCTCATTGATAGCGAAGATGCCGCCTTCTGGTGGGTAATGGTGATCGCCTTGCCGCTGTGCCTGGTGTCTGTGGCGGGGGGCGCGGTCCTGATGATGCGTCCGGACTGGCGCCAGGCATTGTTTGCCCGCTTGCGCGCCAGGCGTCGGCCAACCGGTTTGCCCGCACAGCTATGACCGATGAGGAGTGGGTCGGGTGGTGGTGCTGTACGTGGCGCTGGATGCACCCAAGCTGGAAGTCCAGCGTATGGGAGCAGAGGGGGATTGATTTTGATGTTTGCATTGGCGTCCGGCGCAGCCGACACGACGCCTTGCTGACCTTGCTAGGCATCGTTCCCTCTGCGCCGCCCGAGCCAGAGCCCAACGTTATCGAATGGCTGTCGCTGACAGAAGAGCAACGTTTGCACGCTTTGGCGCTGGTGCGCGCAATCTGTTTTGCCGCGCCAAATGATCAATTGTCCGATGAGCAGTGGTCTTGGTGTCGTGGTATAGCCAAGGCGCTACGGCCTGGGCTCTGGTTGATTGATGGCGTCACTGACCCCCGCGCAATGCTGGCCGGCTGGCTGGGCGAGCGGTGCTGGTCTCGCCTGCGGCTGTTGTGGGCACCCGAGGAGGCACTAGAGCCTGCTTTTAACGTTCCCGCTCGCAAACTCGATGCGCTGTGGCGGTCTGTGCTGTGGAGGATTCGGGCATGACAGATATGCAGGTTGAACGACAAAAATGTTGATCCGACGAAATTTGTCCTTGGGCGATCCCGAGCTGGGAAGCACGTTGATCGTCCGTCACGAACAGTTCGCTGACTACCGTGCAGCTGTCGATGTGATCTCGCGAGCACGAGCCGAAGCGGATGCATTGCTGCTGGAGGCAGAAAACCTGCGGCAGGACTATCTGGATCGAGCGCTGGCTCAGTTCTGGGACCAAGCCAGTAGTTTGTTGGAGGCGCTGGAGGCAGAGCGCCAACAATGCAGGAGCAATGTGGTCGAGGTGTGCCGGGATTTATTGAATGTCGTCATCGGCCGACTGTTCGATGAATGCCCTCCCAGGGAGCGTATCAGGATTCTGCTGGAACATCTGGCGGCTAGCCAGGCGAACGCGGCGGGTAGCGCCACTTTGAAGTGCCATCCCGAGCTCTCTGACGAAGTGCAGGCTTGGCTTGAAGCCAACAATAATTCGCGTCTGTGGCAGTTGAGAGAAGACATCACAATGCCGGTCCAGTCCATTCGCCTGAGCGCCGACGCCGGCGAATACGAGGTTGATTGGATCAGCTTACAGCGCTCATTTCAGGCCACCGCAATATAACGTTTCGGCAATCCCATCATCTTTCAAAGTCGCCCATTCTTTTGGAACCAGCAAGAGCGGCGCCGCCACTCATATTGCGTAAATTCCCAAGGAGATGCCTACATGATCAACTTTAAATCCATCCAAAGTCAGTTGGAGAAAAACTTCTCCAATGCCCATGAAAAGGCGAATGAGGCAGCGCTGGCTGCTGCTGATACCGGCAACATTGAAGACATCAGAGCCTTCGCTCAAGCGAGCCAATCCGTGGCCACCGCGACCGTTGTCATGGGCGAGGGCATGCGCGCTCATCACGGCATGACCAAAGCGATCATCGATGGAATTCAGTGATTTCCGCGCGCGACTGAACCTATGGCTCGATGAGCCTTCGGTCGCCCATCTGGACTGCTGGGTTGACGATGCGAATCTGCAGCTTGCCTGGGTAGAAGGGGGTATCCGCTGCAGCATCGACGTGCTGGATCCATTTGACGCCAGCGCTCCTGATCGATTGATGGGCATCCTGGGGCAGGGCGGCGCCAGCGTCGCATGCCGTTGTCCGGGAGCGTTGGGTACCGACCCGCAAAGCCAGTGTCTGGTGCTGGTGCACTGGATGGCCCCGCCGAGTTCGGTCGAGGCCTTGCTGGGGGTGTTACAGACCTTGGCCAATCAGCGCGCAGCCATGCTTAGCCTGATGCATAAAACCTTATTTGACTCGCTTTCGGCCGAGTCCCTTCTAGCAACTAATTGGCACACTGGAGTGTGATATGCGTAAGGCCTACCGGTGGTTACCGTGGCTGTTAATGGGGCTGAGCGCTCCGGCGTTCGCGGCGATACCGCCAGCGTGGAAACAAACGGCCTATGCGTTCGACGCGCAACAGACCGAGCTTTCAAGCGTTCTTGAAGCATTTGCCCGAGAGTTTGGCGTCAATCTTGAGATGGACCCTCTTGAAGGCGTCGTTGAGGGGCGTATCCGCGCCGACAATCCGCAGGCGTTTCTTGATCGATTGGGCCAGCAGCATCAGTTTCAGTGGTTTGTCTACAACAATACCCTGTACGTCAGCGCGGCCCGCGACCAGATAACCGAGCGAATCGAGGTATCCCCGGACGCCGTAGATGACCTCAAAGGCGCACTGACTGAACTCGGCTTGCTCGATTCCCGATTTGGTTGGGGAGTCCTGCCGGACGAAGGCGTGGTGTTGGTCAGCGGACCTGCGCGGTATGTTCAGTTCATTCGCGACTACAGCAGCAACGTCGATAAACCAGAGGAAAAGCAGGACGTCGTGGTGTTGCCCTTGCGTTACGCGAACGCCGCCGATCGCACCATCAGTTACCGTGATGAACAACTGACGGTTTCAGGGGTGGCCACGATCCTCAAGGAGTTGCTGGACAGCCGCTCGCAAGGCGGCTCGGGTAGCGTCTTCAACGTGTTGCAAGGCGCCGGACTCGGAACTGGGGCAAGCGGCGGAAGCAGCTTTGCGGGTACGCCGAGCTTGCTGAGCGGTCTGGCCGATGATCAGTTGCAGCAAACCCTGGATCGCGTGATTGCCGGCGCCGACGTCGGCGCCCAGAGCAAGGGCGGTTCCGCTGGCAGGTCGCGAATACGGGTCGCCGCCGACGTACGCAACAACGCGGTGCTTATCTACGACTCACCCAAGCGCAGGGCCTTGTACGAGAACCTGGTCAGGCAGCTTGATGTGCCGCGTAACCTGATCGAAATCGACGCGGTGATCTACGATATCGACCGCGACGAGTTGAACGAGTTGTCCAGCAACTGGAATGTCTGGGCCGGTGGGACCAACGTCAGAGGGTCCTTGCTTGAATCAGGCAGCTCCACGCTGTCGGCCGAAAACGCCGGACGGTTCGCCCTGGCGGTCCGTACGCTGGAAGCCAAGGGGGCGGCGACAGTGATCAGCAACCCTTCGATCCTCACCTTGGAGAACCAGCCCGCTGTCATCGATTTCAGCCGGACCGAGTTCCTCACCGCGACGGGGGAGCGTGTTGCCGATATCCAGCCGATTACTGCCGGTACCAGCCTGCAAGTGGTTCCACGCTCGATGCAGCACAATGGCAAGACGCAGGTGCAGTTGATCCTCGATATCGAAGACGGACAAGTCGAAGCATCGCTGCTCGATGACACCAAACCCAGCGTGCGTAACGGCAGCGTCAGCACTCAGGCGGTCATCGCCGAGCGTGGATCGTTGGTCGTTGGTGGTTTTCATTCTCTGCAATCGAGCGACAAGGTAAGCAAAATCCCTTGGCTCAGTGACATTCCGCTCATTGGCAAATTGCTGTTCACGTCCAGTAGCCGCAGCACCAACAAGATAGAACGCTTGTTCATTCTTACGCCTCGGTTGGTGGGTAACCAGGTTGACCCGGCCCGGTATGTAGAAACCGGTAACCCGGAAGATATCGATTCCGCCGCCCAGCGGATCGACGGGCGCCATGGCGATGGGCAACCCACTCGCGTTGATATTCAGCGCGCCTTCACTCAGTTGTTGAGTGATGTGCAACCGACTGGTTTTACCCCGAGTAACGAGCCTTTATTCACGCCGGCCACTTTATGCGCGACGCAACAGGGCCTGGTCATCGACGCCGATCGCAGCCAGTGGTATGGGCGCAACGCCTGGAGTATTGGCGTGGTGGTCGCGCGCAATACGGGTGACAAACCGCTGCGTATTGATGAAAGCAGTTGTGGCGGGCGCTGGGTGCTGGGTGTCAGTGCATGGCCTCGCGCTTGGTTGCAGCCTGGGGAACAAAGCGAAGTCTATGTCGCGGTGCGTAATCCCCAGTCGCTCAAGAGCAACGCGACCTTTCGCGAATCATTACTCAAGGAGGCAAGCCGATGACCAAGATGAACTGGGCTGCGTTCGGCCTTCTGTGTGTGATGCTCTCTGGTTGCTCGACGACCTCGGGCGGCTGTTCGGGACGGTCCTGCGACCGTCCCGACTCCAATAACCGGGAGCTGGTGATCTGGTGGCCAGCGGACATGCGTACTGGCCTGGAAAATCCGCAGGACACCGCGGACTACACTGTCGTGCCACTGCGGGATTGAGCACCATGATACAAGTCTCGGGGAAAGCGGAGTTCTACGAACGGGTGGCTGCTGGGCAAACAGCGGTATGGCCGGTAGCAGCGGGTGTTTCTTTCGTGAGTCGCCATGAGCACCATGATTGGGGTATAGCGTTGCACATCGACAGTCGTGCGCTGCAGCCCCAGCAATTGCGTGAGGCGCTGGAGCGGCGCTTCACGCAATCCTACCTGTTCCCTGACTATTTTCTGTTTCTCGATGCCCACCGCGATTTCGTCGTCTGGCATGCGGTGCCGTCATCCTCCCATGGTTGCGCGGTGCTCGATAATATCTGCCAGCATCAATTGCTATTGGCAGGTTTGAACCCCCTGGACTGACCATCCATCAACTGCGCCAGTAGTGACCGCTGGCGCAGTTTCCCTTCCTTTTGCGACTCTTGAACTGTCGGCCGCGCGGCGCGGCGTTGCGGTTCAAGCTGGCTGTTGCCCGGCAGCAGCCGTCGCCGCTTGTTTGTCGACAGCCTTGCGCACACTCGCGTGGGATTGGAACGTTTGATTGACGGTGCGATAAGCCAAACCCATCGCCGCTGCGGTCCCCATATTCCCGAGAAAGCCGGAGAGGGCGGACGGAACCTTGTCGCGCAGTGCTTCGCCGGTGGCCATATTGATTGCGCCAGCCAGGCTGGCCCAGGCGACTCGGGCGGGGGATTGGTCCAAGACCCGGCCATAATCCTTGAGCGGCAGGTTCGGCTTCAACTCCTGGTTGGTGCCCACCTGGCGCGTGTCGAAATGCCGCTGCAGATGGTTGTCGAGGGTCGCGACAACGGTGTTGAATGCCGCGCGCGTGCCGGCGAGGGATTGAATGGAAGAGGCCAGTGCTTCGCCCAACAGCGGTTGCTGATCCGGCCCGAGCAGTGCCGGACTCGTCAACGTCTGGCCCGGTGGCAAGACTTGTTCACTGATGGAGTCGAGCATGAACCCCATGCTCAAGGTCATGGCACCGTAGGCCCAGCCGAGCGTCGGCATATTATCCTCGTCGACCCCGTAGGTCTTGGTATCGTCCTGGGGGGCGGTCATGCTGAAGGTGGCCTGCATGGTTTCGCGAGAAAGGGCATAAATCATGTCGCGTAGCTGAGTGGCCAAAACCCTCGCGCTCAGCGCACCGTCACCACGTGCGGCGCCCATGGCGCCCATACCCAGATAAAGCGCCTCAGCGACGACCTGGTTGCGTGTGATATTGCGCGAATCGCGCTTCATCTGCAGGCGCAGCGTGTCTTGTTTATCGGGCGGCAGAGCGTTCCATTTCGCTTCGCTAAGGGCGAAGTGCCCGCGTACCGCATCGCTGGAGTCGGCGGCGAGACGATCCAGGCGCGGTTGGCGTACGTAGAGCTGGGTGGCAATGATCGTCAGTGAGACAGCGGCCTGCAAAGCCAGCATCGCCCCCGGGCTTTTTTTCGCGAGCCCCTCGTTGAGCGAACTGTAGGCATGCATGAACGCCAACTCGCGAAGATAGGTAGGCGCTCCGCAGTTGACCATCTGTTGGACCGTATGGCCTGCAGCGGCAAGCGTTGTGCGGGAGGAAGGCAAATTGGCCGCGCTGTCGCTCAACGCGAGCTTTGCTCCGCGTTCGACCTTGTTGCCCAGGGCCACGCCGTGTTCCTTGGCGCTTTCCCAGAGCGCACCCGTGGCTCTGCCTGCCGGCACCAGATAGTCGCGATGGAAGGCCTGGCTCAGTCCTGTCACATGTGCGAGGGCGCGGGAAGTGAAGTCAGGCAAGTGAGCGGGTGCCTCGCCGCGCTCTAAAGCATCAATATCAGCGGTGCGATGTCGATGCCGCAGCTCGATTTGCGGTTCTGGCAGGATACGTCCCAGGTTAGGTGCTATCGGGTCCATGCGATGTTCCTTGCTGGGCGAATGGCCGAGGTCTGCATGAAGCTATCGGCCAGTTGACCAAAATCCAGCAGCCATTCGGCAAATGCCTGGCCGTCCAGCCCCGTGCTGTTCCAGCGCGCCTGTAACGCGCTGCCGTGTGGCGCGAGGACCACGGCAGATTGGGTCAGCATCATCAGGTGCAGGTTGGCCAGTAGCGCGCGTTCGCGTTGCGTCGCCGTGTTCAGCGAAGTCGACAGCGGTGTACTGATCAGCAGATGTTGGCGATCACTGTCAGCGATCACTTCATAGGCACGACCGTTGGCCTGAATCACGCCGACAGTCAATATCTGCTCGAAGGGCGGGGCGCAGATGTCCAAGTGCTGCAGCGCAGCGATCAGTAATGGACGGTGCCATTCCCGGTTCATCGCCGCCTGTGCCTGTTGCCGCGCGTGCTCATCTTGCCTCGGTGCCGTGGTGACCGGCCGAGGTGCACCGCTTTGGTTGCCTTGAAGCGCGGTGGCACCCGCCACGAGGCTTTCGGCGACGGACAAGAGATGGCTCAGTTCATCGGCAAGCATTTCACGCTGATGTTGCGGCTGCGAGATAAGGCGCAGCACGAGCACAGCGTCACCGCTGTCGTTCAGACTGACGCAGCTACTGCTCATTGCCGATATGGCGCAATTGGACCGCAGCAGCAACTCGCTCCAAACCTCAACCGGCAAACCGTTGGGGCGTGGCAGAAGACCCAACACCACCCACTGCTGCACAGGCGACGTCTGCCAGAGCGACAATTGCAAGGTCAGCCCCGGCAACGACAGTTGGGCGCTATGGGAGAACGCTCGCGCCTGTACAGAGGGAATGCCGAGCCGCTCAGCGGCCTCCAACAACCATGTGTTCGTTTGCTCTGAGAGCGGAATTGATCCCGGAGATTGGGAACGCGAACTCGACGAATGCATGGGGTAAACTTCCAGAAGTTTTGACCACCATTAAAGCGCGCAGGTATTAAAGTTTTATGACTGGGAGGGCGGGTCAGTGGGTTTCGAGCTGGATGATTTCCTCGGTGACTTCATCAAGCTGGCGAATGACCTGATAGATATGGGCAACTTCCAGCAGCGTGTCGCGCGGTATATGGCGACCCGTGCGAACGGTGTACAACGCACGCGCCAGCCAGACACATTGGACCACGGGAATCTTGGCGTTCTGGGCGCGCTTGATCAGGGCCAGCGCATCATCGTCTTGTCCTTTGCAATGAATCAGCGGCAACGGCGTCTGGCCTGGTCGGTAGTACAGCGCCACGGCGTAGTGGGTCGGGTTGACCAACAGCAGGTCGGCATCCTCCACCGGCCGGGGGGCGGTGCTGGGTTCGGAGTTGAGCAGTTCGTGCGCCAGCTGACGACGATGGCCTTTGACGTGCGGATCGCCTTCGGACTGCTTGTATTCCTGCTTGATGTCTTCGTGGCTCATGCGCAGTTTCTTGGCGTGAAAATATTTTTGCAGGGCAAAGTCGACCATGCCGATCACCAGCAACAGGCCCAAGGTGTTGCGCAAGATGTTCTGAAACACCTCCAGCAACGAGCGCCAGTAGGTGACCAGATCGGTGTCGGCCAACAGCACCAGCTTGCCCAGGATAGGCATGATCGAGACATACAGAATGACCGCAATGGCCAGCGCTTTGAGGACGCTCAGCAGCAGGTTCATCAGATTCTGTTTAGAGAACATCTGCTTGATCTGGCCGATTGGATTGAGCTTGCCGAGATCGACCTTCAGGGCCTTGGGCGCAAAGAGGAAGCCGATCTGCATCCAGGTGCCGGCCAGACGTATCAGGATCGCCACGCCGACGCTGGCGACGATGAAGGAAACAAGTGTCCACAGCGCTGTGCCGCTGAGCTCAATGGCAGTGCTGGCGAAGGGTTCGTTCAGGCGTCGCAAGGGTAATTCGGTGAGGTGCTGCAGGCGTGTCATGCTTTCCTCGGCCATGCCCAGGCAGACTTCGCTGACCACCATCAGCACCAGCAGTTTGGCCAGGTCCTGGCTCTGTCCAACCTGGCCTTTTTCCCTTGCGTCGCGTTCTTTTTTTGGCGTCGCCTTTTCGGTTTTTTCGCTCACGGCACTTTTACCAACAGGTTCAGCAGAAATTTCAAATCGAACCAGCGTCCGACCTCGGCGTTACCCAGATCGAGCAGTGTGGGCATATACACCAGCAGAAACAGCAAACCGATAACGCTCTTGGCCGGCATCGCCAGAATCGAAACATTCAGTTGCTGGGCATAAAGACCGACGATGGCGAAAGCGGCCTCAATCAGCAGCAACAGGCCTATGAACGGCGCCGCGTAAAGCAATGCGTGTTGCATGGTCCTGTTCAGCTCGCCAAGCAGTATGTCCAGCCCCTCTACCGTCATGATCGGCATCCATGCGGTGGGCGGCCAAATGATGTAGCTGTCCCAGATGACCTGGGTAATCAGCGAGAGGCCGCCGGACAGGATGACCAGCATGATCAGCACTTCCTGCAGCAACTCGCCCAGTGGCGTCGCGTCGGGCCCCAGGGAAGGGTTGATCTGGCCGCCGCTGAGGGCGCCGCGCTGGCTGTCGAGCAAGGCACCTACCGTCGCGAACATCCAGAAAGGCATATACAGCAGTAACCCCAACAGAACGCCCAGGACCATTTCCTTGAGCAACAGACCGCCGATCATCAGCCAGTTTTCATGTTGTCCGGACAACACCCGACCGATGCTCGGCGCTGGAACCATCGCAACCGCGCAGGTCACGGCGTAACGCAGCGGCCCCTTGAGGTATTTGAAGCAAAACGCTGGCACCAGCATCATGCACGGCAGGATCCGGGCCATGGCTAATGCGATACCGAGCATCAGTTCGAACAAATACTCGGCATTGAATGGCATCAGACGGCGCCTCCGGTGCGCGCGATCAGGTCGAACGCCGTGTTGATGAACAGGATCAATTCGACACCGATCCAGCGGCCGGTCGCCGCCAGGGTCACGCCCACGGCGACCAGCTTGATACCAAAGGGCAGGGTCTGGTCCTGGATCTGCATCAAGGCTTGCACGAGAGACGTCAACACGCCCACCAGCACCGCGACCAGCAGCGGTGGCGCGGTAAGAATCACCACCAGATACATGCCCTGTTTGAACAACTCCAGTGCTTCCACGGCAGCCTCACAGATAGGAATAGAACAGACTGTCGAGTAACCGCGTCCAGCCCTGGACAAGGACGAACAGCAGCAGTTTGAGCGGCAGCGATATGGTCATGGGCGAGACCATTTGCATGCCAAGCGCCAGTAGCAGGTTGGACACGATCAGATCAATGACGATGAACGGAATGTAAATCAGAAAACCGATCTCGAACCCGGCCTGCAGCTCCGACAATACGAAGGCAGGAATCGCCAGCAGCAGATCCTTGCTGCTGGCTTTTTCGGCCAGTTCCGCAGGCCACATACGATGGGTGTTGTCGACCAGATGAGTCAGGACGTCCGGATCGGTGTTACGGCTCATGAAGTTTTGCAGCGGGGCGATGACCGTGTTCACGCTGGCTTGAAGTTGTTCGGTAGTGCCTATCTGCAGAGGATTTTCAGCCACCCGTTGCTGGATTTCATAAGCCACCGGAGCCATCACGAACATCGTCGCCGCCAGGGCAATGCCGTACAACGCCATATTGGGCGGAACCTGTTGAACGCCGATGGCATTGCGCGTTATCAGCAACACCATGGAGATTTTCAGAAATGCGGTGCAGACAATCAAAAACAACGGGATCAGCGAGAGCGCACCCAGAAACAGCGCGAGCATGATCGGGTTCATGCCATCCAGAATCATTGATCAAATACCAAGCGAGTGATTTGCATGCCCAAGCGTCCATCCACGTCTACCAGCTCACCGTAGGCGACCACCCGCTCTTCATGGCACAACGTCGCTGCGCCCGGCGCCATGCCCGTGACATCCACCACGGAACCGGCCGCCAGCCGGCCGAGCGCTTCGAGGCTCAGCTTCACTTCGCCACACCGTACGGTCAACGCCAGGGGCACGCCGGACAAGGGCGATGACGGCTGCGTCGCAGCGTCTTGCGGGAGGGCGTCGTCTGGCTGCGCCGAATCGAGCCGTTCCTGCTGGTCGTCGTTCGCTTCCTGGGCCGCCAAATCATCGTCATTGTCGAACTCGTACAACGGTTCTTCATCCTGCAGTTCATTGCTCATGAATGGAGCCTTCTTCGTGAATCAGCCTGAGCTGTAAGTGATCATTCCGGTCTTCGCTACAAACCGCCCACCGCTGGTTGCCCAGTTGCAGGTTTCCCCGACCTTGAACGTCGAAGACCGCCTCGGCAGGCAACAACACATCGCCTGGACGTAATGAGCGCAGCTGATTGACCAGCAAATCCATGCGCCCAACGATGACCGGATGAGCCACGACCCAACTCCCAGGCACGGTTTGTTCGATAAATCGCCACGGTGCGTCATTGAGTACCTGCAGCAGTGATTCGACGCCGAGGCTTAGCGTTCCGTAGGCTTTCTCGCCATTGCGCTCGATGAGCACGCGACAATCCCAGCGCTCATCCAGTACCGGCTCGTCGGCCAATGGCGCCAACGGTGCGAGCAGGTCGGACAGCACCGGCGCCATCCGTTGATTGATCAACTGCCAATACCACGCTTGCTGCGGCTCGACGGTGAGAACGGGCACTTCACCGCACAGACTCAGCAGCGCATCGGCGTTCGACAACAGCAGGGGGCCGTGTCGGCTGGACAAGCCTATCCAGCGCTCATCGGCAATGGCGCCGCAGGGCGTCAGCGGACCGAGCGTCATGCGTATCTTTTCAGTTCCACTGATGAACTCGAGGAAACGGCCGCGCCCCAAGGCCCGAGAGGCCATTGCGGCTGTGCTCGACAGGCGTCGCAGGCTGAGTTTTTTCATGCAGGCCCCGTCGGCTGTAATCTCAGCTCGACCTCATGGTCCAGCGCCTCGGCGAACGCTTGCTGGCAGGCGCCATGGTGCTTGGTCAGTCGCTCCAGGACGTCTGCGCGTTCCAGACCAAGCTCGATGTCCCAATGGCTGTCTCGTTTCTGGGCACGAATCTGGACCTTGCCCAGATTGGGCATGAGCAGGGTGGCGCTGAAAGGACGGTTGCCGTGTTGCGGCAACTGCAGCGCCAGCTCATCAATCAACTGTGTCGGTATGCCGTCGAGCGGCGCGAACATCGAGAACGTGCTCGCACCATTGCCCGAGCTGCCCTCGTCGTCCGAATGGGCGGGCGGCGGTGGCACAAGCATCTGCATGAACAACATCGCATCGGCGTCCAGCGGCCTGACCCCGTCGTTGGCCGATCTGACCTCGACCGGACGGTTGCGCTGGACCTCGGAGCCTTTGCTCGACGGCGCCGGGGATGCCGCGGCAGTGGGTTTTGCTGTAGGCGTGGCAGGTGCCTGTGGAGCAGGGCGTTGGGGTGGCGTGTGCTTGATGGGGGTAGTCATGTCTCACTTATTCCTCACTGAGTGTCTCGCTCATGCAGGCGAGTTTTTCCACCGCGCGTTGCCGTGCCTTGACGTCCAGTTGTGCTTGTTGCAACGACTGCTCCTGCGCTTCGATGTGCAAGCGCAACTGGCTGACGTCCTGGCGGATCTGGGCGAGGCGATCAAGCATGCGTCGCTCCTTTTCGTGCCAGCGGTCGATATCAGCCAGTTCCAGAGTGGTTTGCAGGTGGGTATCGGCTAACGATCGCCGCTGGCGCTTCTGATTGGTACGCTCCTGGTTCATTGAGCTTTCGCTGGCCAGCAGTTGCTCGCGCAACCTCGCCACCTCTCGTGCAAGGCGTGCACGGGTACGTTCGGCACTGGCCTGGCGGTGCTGACGCAAAGGGCCGAGCAGGCCGATGACGCGCTCCAGCGCCTGGCGCTCCGGGTCCGTATCGAGATCTTCGTCCAAGGTCAGTCCACCAGCTGCGAGGTAATGTGATTGAGTTGGGCGAGTGTTTCTTCAAGCGCTACCGGCCCGCGCAGGTCCTGGCGCAGGAAGCGGTTGATGCTGTCGTTCAGTTGTACCGCCAGATCAGTGACCGGGTCGGCGCCGGCCTGGTATTCACCCAGGCGCAGGAGCATTTCCACCTGCTTGTAGGCCGCCATCAACTGGCGCAGACGATTATTGGCCTGGACATGCTCGCGGCTGGTGACGTTGCCGAGGATCCGGCTGATGCTCGCGGACACGTCAATGGCCGGATAGTGTCCACGCTCGGCCAACTTGCGCGACAGCACAATGTGCCCGTCCAGCAGCGACCTGACTTCGTCGGCGACGGGGTCGTTCATCGAGTCGGCCTCGATCAGCACGGTGTAGATGGCGGTGATCGAGCCGTTCTCGCTCATGCCGGCGCGCTCGACCAATTGCGGTAGCAGGGTGTAGACCGAGGGGGGCAGGCCGCCGCGTCCGATCGGTTCCCCGGCGGCGATGCCGATTTCGCGTTGAGCACGGGCGAAACGGGTGAGCGAGTCAATCAGCAAGAGCACTTTCATACCGCGCTGACGGTAGGCTTCGGCGATAGCGGTGGCGGTGAAAGCGGCGCGCGCACGCTCCATGCTGGAGCGATCCGAGGTGGCACAGATCAGGACCGAACGTTGGCGTAGTTCATCATCCAGTTCATGGTCGAGGAACTCGCGCAGTTCCCGTCCCCGTTCGCCGATCAGGCCGAAAACGATGACGTCGCAGTCCATGTTCCTGGCCATTTCCGCCAGCAACGTGGTCTTGCCGCAGCCCGCTCCGGCGAACAATCCGACACGCTGCCCTTCGCCCAATAGGATGGCGCTGTCGATGGCGCGAATACCGGTGGGCAGCGGGTTGCTGATGCGTGGTTTTTGCATCGGCGGGAGGGCATCGGCAATCACCGCCGTGGTGCTGCGACCATCATGGACATCGGCAAAAGCGCCGAGGCCGTCGCCCAGCAACGGTCGACCAAAACCATCGAGCACGCTTCCGAGCAACTGGTCATCCACCCCTATGCGGTGAGCCATCCCAAGCGGTTGGATGCGGGCCCCGACTTGAATGCCGGCAGGGGTGCCCAGGGCACTGAGCAGCGTGCATTGGTCAGTAAAGCCGACGATCTCCGCCAGCATTGAGCTGCCGTCCGCCTTGCTGACCTCGCAAAGATCGCCAATCTTGGCCGCCGGCACCTGGCACTCCAGCAGTATCCCGCTCACCGCCGAAACCTTGCCGCTGATTCGCACGGCCGAACAACTGGCCAGCCGTGCGCGTTGTTGTCGAGCCCATTGTTCAAGCGCATCGGTCACCAGCTCACCTCAATATGCTGGTCACCATCGAAGATGATTTTGTGCTCTTCTATCCGCGTCAGACGCAGGCCCTGCACCACATCGCCAACATAAATCTGCACGCCGTCGGCGGTCACCAGGTGAGCGTTGTTGCCAGCGATAATTTGCACCAGGGTGAACGGCAAGCTGGTCCCGACGATGCCGACCTGATCGATCAATGGAACGGTCGTGGGATAGCGCTCTTTGAAACTCTTGAGCATTCGCTGGTAGACCTCCAGCGCTTCCTCCTTGAGGTTGCCTTTGAGCACCAACCCTTCGTCAAGATTCTCGACGGTGACCTCCGTGAGCAGGCGTTCTGCCAATTGAGTGGTCAGGAGCCGGCGGATCTGTTCCCGATCTTTCAGGCTGGTGCTATCGGAGGATCGGGCGGAACCAGTCGCCGGGGAGGGCTGCGTCGGACTTTGAGGCGCCTTGGCCGCGGTAACCTTGACGGCGCTCGGCGGGGCTTCGGACTGGCTAAGGCCCCAGGCGCCACCGACCAGGCCTACGACCACGCCAGCGATCACCGCCGATATCAGCTTCAAGGATGGCACGCCTGGCATCGGTTTACGCGCGGGAGACGCTGACGGCTGAGGCGGCTGGCCGTTGGCATCCGCAGGTGTGGCCAGAGCCGGTACGTCAGGCCAGGGCTCTTCGGCGGATGCCAGGCACAGCCAGACGTTTGCGACGGCGAACGGTTGGTTCGGCGTCAATGTAATAGCGTTTGACGCACGGCCTTCGTCGTCGTTGATCGGCATCTGTTCGGCAGCCAGGTTCCAGCCTTCCTCGGTTCTGCTCAACCGACAGTGGAGCGAGGCGATGCCCGGGTCGTATAGCGCCAGATCATGGTCGTCGTTGGCGCCGATCACCCATTGGTCACCGACCAACGGCAATGCAGCGCCCTGGTGCAGCCCATTCAATACACGTAGTTCAAACATCGCGAAGGCACTCGACATCAAGCCGCATAGTCGTCTTCCAAGGGCAAGAATTCATTTTCCAGGTCGAAACGGCCGAGGACCTTCACCTCGGAGGCATTGGTGATCTCGGCAAAGGAGAGCACCGGCACGTGATGGAACTCGTCCTGCAATAACGTCCGTAGCGGAGCGCGCAGATCCTGGGCGACCAACATCACCGCGCGTTCTGACGATCGCTGCGGGAAAGCCATGCGCAATTGTTGAACCAGCATCAGGCTGGATTCGCTGTTCAGGGCAAAGAACGTCTCGGTTTGCGTCTGACGCAGGCTGTCACGCAGGATGCCTTCGCTCTCAGGGGTGAATAGCCAGACGAGCAATCCCTCCTGGCTGCAATACTGGTTATAGATCAGCGACTTGAGGGCGATACGTACATAATCGGTGAGGGCCAGGACATCGCGCTCATGTTGCCCATGTTCGATCAAGGTTTCGGCGATCACCCGGATACCGCGCAGGGGTACGCATTCTGAAGCCAACCGCTGCAGCACCTGAGAAAAACGCGCGAGAGGCATGACGCGCTGCAGTTCCTGCGCCAGTTCCGGTTGTTCTGTTTCCAGCCAACCGAGGATCGCTTTGGTTTCCTGCAGCCCGATGAATTGCGGCCCGCAAATCTGCAGGGCGCGCTCCATGCGTTCGATAATCAGCGTACTGGGGCTGATGGGCTGCGCATTACTGTTGTTCAACAGCTCCGCATCGCTGGGTACCCAGATCCATTGGCTTTCCTGCCGTTCCGAACTGCCTTTGCTGTATTGCTGGTCGTTCTCGATGGCCTGCGAGGAGCCATCGATAGCCACCAAGGTCTCGCTGAACGTGGCCCTGAGTACGGGGACCTCATACACCGTGAAGCGGAACTCATCCGGCTCCAGATGCGCCTGGTATTCGATGATGAACGAGGGCAGCGTCAGCCCGAAGTTCACCACCAGGCGATTGCGCCGTTGACGAATCTCGCTGACCAGGGCCTCGATCCGCTCAAGACTCTGGCTGGGATGAAATTGCAGGACAAACTGGCGGCTGGGCAGGAACATTCGCAGGTCTTCCTGTCCGTTATTTTCCGGAGTTGTCGGGGCGGCTTGATCTTGATTGCCCTTGGGCTTGGCGCGATTGATCTGCAACAGGCTGCCGCCACAACAGATGATGGCGATCGTGACGAACACCATGGTCGGCATCCCGGGCATGGCGGCGAAGCCGAGCATCGCCGCCGACGCGATGATCCAGGCCTTGGGCTGGCTGGTGATCTGTTCGGCAATTTCACGGCCGATATTGGCCGGCCCGACGGCATCTTCGTTCGGCACGCGAGTGATGATCATGCCGGCCGTCACGGAGATCAGCAGCGCGGGGATCTGTGCAATGAGGCCGTCGCCGATGGTCAGTACCGAATACAGCTGCACTGCATCGCCGGCAGTCATGCCGTGTTGTATAACGCCAATGGTGATACCACCAATCATGTTGATCGCGACGATGATCAGGCTGGCGATTGCGTCGCCGTTGACGAACTTCATTGCTCCGTCCATTGCGCCAAACAGCTGGCTTTCCTTGCCAAGCTCCGAGCGCCTGCGCTTGGCCTCGTGGACGCTGATGAGGTTGGCACGTAAGTCGCTGTCGATCGACATCTGTTTACCGGGCATGGCGTCAAGCGTGAAGCGTGCGCCTACTTCGGCCACCCGTTCCGAACCCTTGGTGATGACCATGAAATTCACCACCGTCAAAATCATGAAAATCACCATGCCGACCGCCAGGTTGCCGCCTACCACGAATTGTCCGAACGCTTCCACGATGTGGCCGGCGTCCTGGTCCAGCAGAATCAGCCGGGTCGTGGCAATCGACAGGGCCAGGCGAAACATGGTTGTGATCAGCAGCACCGAAGGGAACGTCGAGAAGGCGAGTGGGCGGGGCAACTGCATGGCCAACATGATCAGCAGACAAGAGATGCAGATGTTCACCGCGATCAGAATGTCCACCAGCCAGGTGGGTATCGGGGTAATCATCATGAACACAATGGCCAGCACGATAAACGCACCGACGACTTCTGAGCGGCGCATCGCCGCGAGTGCCAAACGGTTCAGCAGGTCGATAATCAGATTCATCAGGCCGGGTTCCCCTTGAGCTGGTTTTGCTCTTGCTGAGTGAGTTCGGCCATCAGCAACAACAGGTTCCCCAAAGCATTCTGCCGGGACTTGATGTCTTGCCACAGCAAGATAGGCAGCTGTTGGAGCATCGGGCGCAGGCCGTTGAGAAATGACAACTGATGCTTGAGTTGCGCGCCGCCGATAAATTGCGTGAGTTGCAAGGTTTCCTGCAGGTTCATGCCCTTGCCCGAGAGTACGAGCAAGTGTTTGAGAAATGTCGGTGCGCTCACCTGCAGTTGCGGGTTCTTGTCACGCATGCGCCCGAGCAGGTGTTCGCAGCTTTTAAGCAGAGTCGATACATGCCTGGCGGTATTTACGCCATGCATCAAGGTACGTAATTGCTGGCGAGGGCTCGATGGGTTGACTGAGGCAAGGTCGTCGGCAATGGCACGACGCAGGTCGCGCAAGGTCGGCTCGAACTGTGCTTCGCCATCCTCTTGACCCAGTAGCGTGTCGATGAGGCTGGATATGGTGGGCTGGCCTACGACGCCGTTGTAATACAATTCCCGCAGAGTCTTGCGTCGCTGCGAGTCCAGCCCCGATCTGGAAAAGGCCCGGGCAGTATTGATACCCGCGCGGGCTCTGTTGCCATGGCGCTGCCTGAGTGCGCTGGCGTGATCCGACAGCGCCTGGTGCTCATCCCGGGCACCCTCGTGATGCGCTTGCTTCATGGCTGCTTGCAGCATGACGTGTGCTTTGGCCGGGTCCCCGCCAGCGAAAGCGAGCACCCGGCCAAGCATCGACTCATCAGGGCGTTGACGTTTCAGGGTCTGGCGCAGGGTACGCACTGCTTCATCCAGCCTTTTGTCATTACTGCCCATCAGCATCTGATAAAGCTCACCGAGCTTCATCGCCTTTGATTGCAAGACGGTACCGCCGATGATCAGCTCACGCTGGCTGAGCTCTTTGCTTTGTTGGATCAATGCCGAGGTGAATCGCGCCACCTGTTGTGGCGTGGTGCCCTGGTCTTTTGCGATTTGCGATGCGGTCTGCGTAACGGATAACGCTGGGCGGGCGCTTGCCGGATTGACCGAATGAATCGCGACTGGGGTGAAACCGGGGATTTTCATGGGACGGCATCGATGCAAAGAGTCATGGGCAATGAGTGGCGCAAACCCGCTATCGGGTTCCTGAACTCAGAGCTTTCGCGCGGGCGTGCATAAATGCGCGACGACTTCGATCGGTTTATGCAAAAGATTGCACGAACAGAAAGAATCTTAAAAAAATCTTCATGAAGAACAGTGGTTTAGATCGCGCAAACGGTTGGCACGCATATCGCTCTTACAGCCGGACTTACCGCCAAATGGTTATTGTCCATGTGTGTAATCAACTCGATCACGTATCCGGCTCCGGCTTCTCTCCTTCGTCAGCTCGATCGCAGGATGGTGCAGAAGGTGCGGTTGTTTATCAGGGCAAAGGTCGCGAACCCTGATGATGCGGAGGATCTGCTTCAGGCAACCTTCCTCGAAGCGCTACGTAACGAGCACAAGTTTCGGCACGACTCGCTGCTGCTGACTTGGCTCTGCGGCATTGCATTCAACCTCATTCGCAGTCATTTCAGGCGCCTCTACAACCAGCCGTTTCATGACGACCTGCAAGAATGCGGCGTATTGGAAATGGCCGACAGTCGCGATGTTGTGTCCGAGGTTAGTGGCTTGCGTCAGTTGGTGCGGGTCTTTCGTGCGATGGAAAGCTTGCCGCCGAATATGGAGGAGGTGATTCGAGTCGCGATGGAGATGGAAGGTAATTACCTGGAGACCGCCGCTCGGCTGGATATACCGGTTGGCACGGTGCGTTCGCGCCTGTCGCGGGCCCGCGAGCAACTCAAGCGGCGAGTCTCCAGCGAGTACTGAGCCCGAGCGGATCTGCGCCACGGCGATAAGAACAGGGAACCTCTTTCGCCTCTGGTTCCACGCATTATTTAGATCCCATCTTCAAGGAGTGCCCGGTATGCGAATTTGCATTGCTTACAGCCAGGGGCCTGATGGCAATTCGAAGGCCGGCCAAGTTATCGCACGGATCCCGAACTGGACATTCGAGACGTCGTCGGTAAGCTCCGGGAATGTGCGCGCGAACCTGGCTTCCAGCCGGACATTGCTGGTATTCAGGCCAATCGGCATTGAGCTGGCATTGCAGGAAGCGACCAGAGCGCTCATCGAAAAATCGCCTTCGGCCAAGCGTCAGTTTGCTCGACTGATGAGGCGATTATTCGATACCGGCCCTGTTTCGCAGCCCATACATCAAAGCGCTTTGCCTGAGCACAAGGCCTTCGAACCGATCGCCACCCTACCAGCGAACCTGGAGCATTGATTTTGAGCCTGTCTATCTCTCCCATTCGTAGCTCCACCCCCGACACGCTCCTTGCGCCTGAAAACCACAATGAGCGGTTTAATCGGCACGCCGGTTCAAATCCCGCGGTGGCTGGCGATATGTTCGCGGCTCGCCCCGAGCGGCCGATCAATTTCGGCCCGCCTCCGGAGGTGCCTGACGGGCCTGTGTCCGCACAGAAGAGTGGTGCCGAGCAAACCGACCTGATGATGCAACTGATGGAAGTCATCATGAAGGCCATCATGCAGTGGCTCCATTCCTTGATGAATCAACAGGAAGAGGGCGGGGGAGGTGGGATTGCCAAACCGGGGCCTCAACCCCGCAACACGTTGATGGCGCAACCGGGCGGTTCCGCCGCGCCTGGCGTTGGAGTCAACAATGCCCAGGCCGGTGGTGTGGCAGGCAGTCCGGCCTTGAGTGGTCAGGGTGGGTTGCACTTGCCCGCGCAACTGGAGCCGTATCGCCAGGATATCGTGGATGCCTCCAATGCCACGGGTGTTCCAGGCAACGTGATAGCAGGGCAGATCTGGGCGGAGTCCAGAGGCAACCTGAATTCCAGCAGCACCAATGTCAACGGCAAGACCGACGCTGGCTTGATGCAAGTCAACGCCGACACCTTCGCTCAATTGAAGAGGGACAATCCGGCGCTACTTGGCAATGCCGACGTCAACAACCCCCGGGACAACATCATGGCGGGTGCCCTCTATTTGCGCGATCAGACCAATGCTTTCGGTGGCGACATCGGCGCAGGACTGCGCGCCTATAACTCCGGTCCCGACAAGGTGAATCGCAACGATTTGGCGGATACCGGAGGGGTAGGAGATCCCGGTTATCCGGCCAACGTATTGAAATTCGCCGAGATCATTGGAAGCGGCAGAGGTGAACTGCCTGGCTGATAGACACGTCGCGTTTGCGCAGAACATAAACCCGCATGTAAGGAGTAGCACCTCATGGAAATCAATAGAGCCGGCTCGCCCGTGCCACTGCGCACTCTAGAGAGCCATCACGTTAACGAGGCGCGATCAACGCATCTGGAGCGAACCGGGGATGTCTCGTCCGTTAATGGAGACAACTCTCCAGAGTTGGCCGCGTTGAAGGACAAACTTAAGGACCTGTTCGAACCCCACCGGACGGCTGAGAACCATGAGGCCATCGATGCCTTGATTCATGATCGGGCCGTTGAATTGAAGGAAATGGGAGAGACGCCGGAGACGGTAGAGGCGTTGCTCGACAAAGCGGCGCGCATGGATCGTGTAACGGCTCCGGTGCAAGGTGGGTTTGCTTCCGTACCCTTTGCGGCGGCCTCGGTTATTTTGGACAAGGTGCCCGAGGTGACGGCTCATGTTGCCGATAATCCAGCCTTGACCGGCTTTGTGGCGGGCTCCTTTTCCGGTGCGATGGATGCAGTAGGCGGTGGTCTGCTGGCGAGAGCCACGCACGACACTTATTGGCTAAAGCCGCCGCCGGAAACCCTGGAGCCGGTGATGCAACAAGCACTAACCAGCAAAAAGGAGGAAACCAGGGTGAGTAACGCTGGGGAATCTGCGCTGTCCTGGCAGACCTTCAGTGTTCGCAATGCTGTGCGCTTGGGAGTAGCGGGCGTCATGAATGCCACAGTCGGACCGAAGGCTGCCTCGGCGGTTGATACGGCTATCGCCTCAGCGGGAGGTTTGGCTGCCGGCGCGGGTTATGCCCATCTTATGAACAAAAACGACTTGCAGGCCCATCGTGCCGGGCCCGCCTATCTTTTAGGTCGTACCGACTGGAAGACCCAATATCAAGCGCTGAAAGAAAGTACAGCACTGAGCCCGTTGGCAAACGGTGCCAAACGTCTGGCCAAGCTTCCCGTGGACACCATTACCGATACGGCAAAAGCTTTGAGTGGCGCGTTATCCTTTCCAAGTATGGTCTCCAACGCAGGCGTACTGGGTGGCGGTTTCGCTCTGGCATCGCTGGCTCGCGATGCGGCCAAAGACCTGGCAACCCAGAAAGGTCTGGGGCCAGGAGCGGTCGCTGTGGTAGACCACACGGTTAACCTCGCCATGTCGGCGCTTACTTTTGGTTCATATGGGGTGGCCGGTGTTGCAACAGAGCCCCTCAGCGATGCGGCCGTAAAAGTATTGCAAGAGGATGTTCCCGCCAAAGCGCAGGAAGTTGCTGATGCAACTCTCGAGGCCGGCAAGGCGCTGGCGCGAGACGCTGTCACTACGGCGAGAGAAATAACGGACCGCGTGCTGGAGCATCGCAGGCTCAGAGAGGGGGGCGATGCGACGGAGAATCCCGTCTGATTCATGCGTCTCGGATGATGTCGATAGGCGGCAGTCAGGTGCTGCTGATTGGATAAACACTGAGGCATATTAACTATGCGACGACTACGTTCCTTCATTCATTAACAAATGGGTGATATATGAAGAAAGCAACTTTTAAAGCTGTTGGTTCAGTTAAAACCTACCTGGTGCTGGCTATCTCGGCGGCTGGGCTCGCTTCTCGAACCGTAATGGCAGCCGTTATTAGCCCAGGCTGGTAAATACCCAATTTCCAGTGCTATGAGTACGCGCTTGGCATTCATGCCAAGCGTTTTTTTGTCGCAGCAAAATGGCGGGCCATTTTTAACGCTGTAAATACCTGGGTAAATGCAAGGCGTCAGGGTGATAGGCATCATCCTGTATTTTTAGCCTCAGATGTCCTTTATGTTATGCAGATCCGATCTGCCTATCTAACCCAGCGTTGAAGCTGATTCAGTCTGGCCATAAGCTCAGGCTGCTCTATGGCAGGCAGCGAGGCAACTTGTCGGGTCGCGGAAGATAACGGGTTGAACATAGGAATTGAAGGTGTGTAGTTCGTTTCATATAAGCGTTCCATTGCGCTTATATGTTGCTCGATCGCGGCGCCTCGACCTTCCGCGGGTAGATGTTGCAACCCATGTAGGTTCATATGCCTCAAGGTCCAGGCCATCTGTTCTCGTGTTGTTGGCGTCATTCTCATGGGCTGGGCCGACGTGACGACATCGCGCAATTTGCTTGATGCAGCCGAGCCTGTAGTGGCCAAGACCGACGCACGTGTGAGGTTCAACAACGGCGCTACTGCGCTCGCGAGTTTCATGCCTTGCCGGGGTGAAGTATCAATTAATGATAGAGACTGCTCGATCGTTTTTTTCAAATGCTCAATGTCTCGAGTTCCGTCGCTTAACTCTGAAAGTTGGCGTTGCAAATAGGTTGTCAGGTGGCGACTCAGTTCTTCGTGATCTGCAGGGTGGAGGGATGAGGCTAATAACCTTAAGGCATCGTCTATTGCCTGTGGGGCAGCGCGTCCATGACCAGCATTGAACTGGCGGGACAATTGCTGCAATTGGTCATGCTCCCGGCCGGCGTTGGGTAAGGTCTGGTGATAAGCGCGCGCTGTCCTGGCGAGCGCAGCCTTGTCTCTCGCAGGCAAATGATCGGCCACCTCCAAAAGGATATCTTGCGGAGCATTGCTCAAAGGGCCGGGCCGGAGTGAGTGACCTGTAGATGAATGTTCAAACTGAATACCCGTCAAGAGTGACGCGCGTGGATGGTTCGCAGGGGCATCCGGTCGTGCCGGCGCTGTTTGTCTTCCGGTATGTTGCACATCGTGTGGACGAGCAGCTGGGGCGGCGGCTGGAGCTTCTGGCGGTAATGGATCGATCAAGGTGGTATCGCTATGATTCCTGTGCACGCCGGAAATGGAATTACAGTTACCCATTGTGATTACTCCCTGTGTATCAAATCCAATGAGTGGTTCCAGATTCTCTGCGAGTTCCCAGATGTCAGCTCGAATTCCAGGCGGGGTATATATCCCACCGGTGAGGCATATCGATGCTCATACTGAACCCCATGTGAATCAGCATGAAGCTAGCCACACGGCCGCTCAGTCGCTTTGTGCAAGGCCGCATCAATCCTTTCGGGCCGGGTTGCGCTCGACCAGCCATTTCATTGCCCCGTATCTTCAGTCAAAGGGGCGCCGCCAAAGGCGAATAACTTCGTGCATACAATCTGTTACCGAGCACTTTGAGGACGGCGTTGCGCATCGGAGTCGGCCACGCCCGCATCTTATCCCGGGCTGCACATTGCTTTTGCGTCCATTCAACGCGGTGTCTGCGTCTGGCGGCGTAAGTCGCGAGCGCGCCATCCGGGCTCCCTGCTGCGGCGATAGATTCTGCCAATACCAGCGCATCCTCAAGAGCCATGCCCGCGTTCTGCGCCATACTCGGTGAGGCTGCGTGAGCCGCATCGCCAATGAGTACAACTCGTCCCTTTACCCAATCGTCCATGACGACTTGTTCTATTTTGCTGAAATGCACCAGAGTGCCTTCAGGTATCTGCGTAATGAGCGGCAAAATAGGACCGGAAAAATCGTTGAACAGTGCTGGCAGCGATGCTTGCGCAGTGGTGCTCTGAATGTCCTGGAAGGCGAGCGCGGTGTCGGCGTATACATAGATGTCATTGGCGTTTACCGGAATTGCGAGCAAAGCTTTGCGATGACCCAGCATCGCCGTCCAGCTATCAATCGCTGTGGTGTTGCGCGTGATGAAGCGCCAGCTGACATTACCGACGTAGGTCGGATTGATCGCCGGGAACAGCATGCCGCGTACCGATGAACCAATACCGTCAGCACCGATGACAATGTCATAAGTGGAGGATGAGCCATCGGAAAAGCTCACCTGGCATATCGTGGCTGATAGCTTGATCGCTTCTACCGCCAATCCAAAACGTAGATGAGTCCGAGACAAGGATTGACGCAGAATACCGTGCAATCCAGCGCGAGGAAGTGAGAGGCAGGGCCCACATGATCCCCACACGTCTTGGGTCTGTGTCACAGATAACTGCCTGCCGTTTTTGTCGAGGATGCTTTGGGTGCGGATGACGGCGGCGGCACTTTGAACACGGTCGAGCAGGCCCAGTTGCTTGAGCGCACGGCCAGCGTTTCCCGGCAGGAACAGTCCTGAGTCACCAGAGATTTCGTCAGGGCGGCGTTCAACCAGATCTGCCTGGTAGCCTTTGAGCTCAAGCGCTCTGGCCATGGCAAACCCGGCGATTCCGCCACCGACAATCAAAATTTTCATCCGCAAGCCCTTAGTCATGTTAAGTCTTTGTAGCAATAGCCGAAGTTGGCAATTTATTGCGTCGGTGTAATGCAATTATCAGGTAGGGGGTGCTTCTCAGGCTTGACGATGAATGGAACTTCATCCATTTCGAAGGGCTACACGTTGATTACCCTTCTCCAAATTCATCCGAGTAGGGCAGCAATTAACTTCGCAACGTTCGGCGAGGCAGGTGAATGCCCTTTATCCTTCAAACACGCTAACCAAATCGATGAGTGGTTCCACCGCTACAAGGAGTTCCTTGCATTGTGTGAACGCAAGCGCTTTCTCGGCAGCGCCCGCATAAAATATGCAGTGTGCGGGAAGGCTCCCCTCGGAATGCCATGGTATGCATGGCCAGAACAACGCAGATTCGCAAAGATAGTGGGAATGGCGAGCTTAATATCGCGTGTGATATCCCTGATGCGGCTCATGAGTTGAACGACAAGATGATGGCTAAGGTGTTTTCGAAAGTTCGGAGTGTTGTGCTGAAACGTCTCGGGGGATATCAAATCTCCTGGATTGGTCAATTTGCTATGAGGCGGTAGCGCCTGAAGAAAAAGAGTCCATGTCCTCAAGTTGATTTCAATCAAGGCCTGGGCGGGGTAGCGGGTCCTACCATGATCGCCAAGATCCTGTCCTTAAGCCCTGGCGTTCATGACCCCTTTCTTTGTGATGCTGCACCCATCCCGCTTCTGGCTCCATGGGCTGTTTGTTCTCCTGCTGTTGACCGCAAGTCTCGCCCAGGCCAAGGACTACGGTGATATCCAGCAACAGCGCATCCATTACCTCCTGAGCACGGTTGATTCGATCTCCGAACCCGACGGCGCTTTCAAGGTGCGCAAGCTGTCCGCTGCCGGCAAGGTCCTGGGTTATGTGTTCCAAAGCCTGGACGTGGTGGACATTCCCGCCTATTCAGGCAAGCCAATCAATGTCCAGGTGATCCTCGATCCGGCTGGTGTGATTCTCGATGCCTATGTGCTCGAACACCATGAGCCGATTCTGCTGATTGGCATCGCTGAAGAAAAACTGCATGCATTCAGCGCGCGCTACAGCGGCATCAAGGTCAACCAGCGGGTGGTGGTGGGGCATTCCAGCGACCCGAATGCCGTGACGGTGGATGCCATTGCGGGGGCCACCGTCACGGCGATGGTAGTCAACGAGGTCATCATGCGTGCCGCCCACGATGTCGCGGTGTCCTTGGGCCTGGTCAAGGGTGATGCCGGGTTGGCCGTGGCGCCAGCCCGTGTGCGCGAGGATATCTACGAGCCTGCCGACTGGAAGGCCCTGACCGGCAACGGCGCTGTACGTCGCTTGCACCTGACTCGCGGTCAAGTGGACGCCACCTTCAAGGGCACCGAGGCCGAACAGGTCGAAGTCGCCAGCGCCGAACAGGCCGACGATACCTTTATCGACCTTTACGTGACGCACCTGAACCCGCCCACCATCGGCCGCAATCTGTTGGGCGAGGCGCAATACCGCGCGCTGATGAGCGAGCTCAAGCCAGGCGAGCAAGCCATTGCCGTGATGGGCAGCGGGCGCTATTCCTTCAAGGGCTCGGGTTATGTGCGCGGCGGCATTTTCGACCGGGTGCTGTTGCGCCAGTTCGGCGATGTCATCAGCTTTCGCGACATGGACTTTCAACGCTTGGATGACGTGGCCGTCGAGGACATGCCGGCGTTCGATGAAATGGCGATTTTCATCGTCCGCGCCTCGCACCGCTTCGATCCCGGCTCGCCCTGGAGCCTGGAGCTGCTGATACGCCGCCAGACCGGGCCGGTCAGTGGCATCTTCAGCAGCTTCGAGCTGGCCTACCAACTGCCCGAACCGTACCTGGAGCGGCCATTGCCGACCGCTGAGCAACTGGCGGCCGCCGAAGAAGCCAGCCGGCCGATGTGGCTGACGCTCTGGTATCAGAAAGGCGTCGAAATCACGGTCCTTGGCATCGCCCTGCTGGTGCTGACGGCGATCCTGTTTTTCCAGGATTTACTGGCCCGGCGGCCAACACTGTTGCATTGGGTGCGCCGCGGTTACCTGGTCTTCACCGTGGTGTTCCTTGGCGGCTACGCCTTGGCGCAACTGTCGGTGGTCAACGTGTTGACGTTCGTCCACGCCTTGTTCGAAGGCTTTCGCTGGGAACTGTTCCTCACCGATCCGCTGATCTTCATTCTCTGGGTGTTCACCGCGGGCAGCATTCTGCTCTGGGGGCGCGGGGTGTTCTGCGGCTGGTTGTGTCCGTTCGGCGCGTTGCAGGAGTTGATCAACGAACTGGCGCGCAAATTCAAGGTGCCGCAATACGAACTGCCATTCGCCGTTCATGAGCGACTGTGGGCGATCAAGTACATCATTTTGCTGGTGCTGTTTGGCGTTTCGCTGGAGTCCATGGCCACCGCCGAACGGCTGGCCGAAGTCGAGCCCTTCAAGACCGCCATCACCCTCAGGTTCGACCGCCAGTGGTGGTTCGTGGCCTACGCAGCGGGCCTGCTGGTGATCAACCTGTTTACCCGCAAGGTCTATTGTCGCTACGTCTGCCCGCTGGGCGCGGCCCTGGCGATGCCGACCCGACTACGGCTCTTCGACTGGCTCAAGCGTCGCAAGGAGTGTGGCAATCCCTGCCAACTGTGCGCCAAGGAATGCGAGATCCAGGCGATTCATCCCGATGGCCGGATCAACGCCAACGAATGCCATTACTGCCTCGACTGCCAGATGACCTGGCACAACGAAAACAAATGCCCGCCGCTGATCAACAAGCGCAAGAAGCGCGGCAAGGCGACCGTGACCGATCCGCAACTGATTCCCGTGGTGCAGGTGAACCCGGCGCCTTGAGGCACCCCAATGGCCTGTCCCTTGACCATTTCATTCTTCATGGAGCACACAGCATGAGCGATAAAAAAAACCAAACCCCTGGCGCGGCGGAAGAACCCAGGGGGGTCAGTCGGCGCACTTTTCTCGGCACCGGGGCGGTAACGGGGGCGGTACTGGCCGGCGCAACCGCGCTGGGAGCCGGGACGTTCACCCGTGAGTCCTGGGCTGCGGCGGCCAAGGAGGCCAAATCCAAGATCCACGTCGGGCCTGGGGAGCTGGACGAATACTACGGTTTCTGGAGCGGCGGCCACCAGGGCGAGGTGCGGGTGCTGGGTGTGCCATCGATGCGTGAGCTGATGCGCATCCCGGTGTTCAACGTCGACTCGGCCACCGGTTGGGGCTTGACCAACGAAAGCAAGCGCATCCTGGGCGACAGCGCCAAATACCAGAACGGCGATTGCCACCACCCGCACATCTCCATGACCGACGGCAAGTACGACGGCAAATACCTGTTCATCAACGACAAGGCCAACTCCCGCGTCGCGCGCATCCGCCTGGACATCATGAAGTGCGACAAGATGCTCACGATCCCCAATGTGCAAGCCATCCATGGCCTGCGCCTGCAAAAGGTGCCGTACACCAAGTATGTGTTCGCCAATGGCGAGTTCGTGATCCCGCATCCTAACGACGGCCATACCTTCGACCTGCAGGACAAGAACAGCTTCACGATGTTCAACGCCATCGACGCCGAGAAGATGGAGATGGCGTTCCAGGTGATCGTCGACGGCAACCTGGACAACACCGATGCCGACTACACCGGCAAATATGCCGCGAGCACCTGCTACAACTCCGAGAAGGCCTACGACCTGGGCGGCATGATGCGCAACGAGCGCGACTGGGTGGTGGTGTACAACATCCCGCGCATCGAGGCAGCGATCAAGGCCGGCAAGTTCATTACCCTGGACGGCTCCAAGGTCCCGGTGGTCGATGGTCGTAAAGTCGATGACAAGGACTCCGAATTCACCCGCTACATCCCAGTGCCGAAGAACCCCCACGGTTGCAACACTTCGCCCGACGGCAAATATTTCATCGCCAACGGCAAGCTGTCGCCAACCGTCTCTATGATCGCCATCGATCGCCTCGACGACCTGTTCGCCGACCGTCTCAAGGACCCTCGTGACGTCATCGTCGCCGAGCCGGAACTGGGCCTGGGGCCGTTGCACACCACGTTCGACGGACGCGGCAACGCCTACACCACCTTGTTCATCGACAGCCAGGTGGTGAAATGGAACATGGAGGAGGCCGTTCGCGCCTACAAGGGCGAGAAGGTCAACTACATCAAGCAGAAACTCGATGTGCAGTATCAACCTGGTCACAACCATGCCTCCTTGACCGAGTCCAGCGATGCAGACGGCAAGTGGCTAGTGGTGCTGTGCAAGTTCTCCAAGGACCGCTTCCTGCCCACCGGCCCGCTGCACCCGGAGAACGATCAATTGATCGATATTTCCGGAGAGGAAATGAAATTGGTGCACGACGGCCCGACTTTCGCCGAGCCTCATGACTGCATCCTCGCCCGGCGCGACCAGATCAAGACCCAGAAAATCTGGAACCGCAACGATCCATTCTTCGCTGACACGGTGGCCCGGGCGAAGAAAGACGGCATCAACCTGGAAACCGACAACAAAGTCATCCGCGACGGTAACAAGGTGCGGGTGTACATGACCTCGATGGCGCCGGCTTATGGCCTGACAGAGTTCACCGTCAAGCAGGGCAACGAGGTAACCGTGACCATCACCAACATCGACCAGATCGAGGACGTGACCCACGGCTTTGTCATGACCAACCATGGCGCGAGCATGGAGATCAGCCCGCAACAGACCTCGTCCATCACCTTCACCGCCGACAAGGCCGGCTTGCATTGGTACTACTGCAGTTGGTTCTGCCACGCCCTGCACATGGAAATGGTCGGGCGCATGTTGGTCGAAAGGGCCTGAGTCGGCTCGACAAGGAGATAGATGCAATGACCGGGAACAAGCCGCAACCTGCGGGCCGAGCTCGCCAACCGGTCATTGCGCTGGTGCTTTGCCTGTTATCGGGCGGCGCGTTCGGCGCGCCGCAGCCGATCGCCGATCTGCCTTTGCAGGCCGAGGGCGATCAGCAATGGCGCCTGCCTGCGGGCCAGTACCGGGGTTCGTTCAGCATTGACCAGCCCATGACCCTCACGTGTGCGCCGGATGCGGTATTCCAGGGCCAGGGTGAGGGTAATGGGTTGATCATTCGCGCCCCGAACGTGCGGATCCAGGGATGTACGTTCCTGGACTGGGGCCACGACCTGACGGCCATGAACGCGGCCGTCTTCATCCAACCGGTCGCCCAAGGGGCCGTGGTTCGTGGCAACCGGATGCAGGGCCAGGGCTTTGGTATCTGGGTCGATGGCACGCGGGACGTCAGCCTGATCGACAACCGTATCCAGGGCGACCCCAACCTGCGCTCCCAGGACCGCGGCAACGGCATCCATTTGTATGCGGTACGCGGTGCCCGGGTCATTGGTAACCAGGTGCGCGAAACCCGTGATGGCATCTACATCGATACTTCCAGCGGCAACCTGCTCCAAGGCAATACCCTGGAGGACCTGCGCTACGGCGTGCATTACATGTTCGCCAACGATAACCGCCTGCTGGACAACGTCACCCGGCGTACCCGCACCGGTTACGCCTTGATGCAGAGCCGCCAACTGACGGTCATCGGCAATCGTTCCGAACAGGATCAGAACTACGGGATCCTGATGAACTACATCACCTATTCGACCCTGCGCGACAACTTCGTCACCGATGTGCGCGACGGGTCTACCGGCGACACCATGATCACTGGCGCCGAGGGCAAGGCCCTGTTCATTTACAACTCGTTGTTCAACCGCATCGAAGGCAATCACTTCGAGCGCAGTGCCGTGGGCATCCACCTCACGGCCGGCTCGGAGGACAACCGCATCGCCGGCAATGCCTTCGTCCACAACCAGCGCCAGGTCAAGTACGTTGCCACGCGGTTGCAGGAATGGTCGGCGGATGGGCGCGGCAATTACTGGAGCGATTACCTGGGCTGGGATCGCAATAGCGACGGCCTGGGCGACGTGGCCTATGAACCCAACGATAACGTCGACCGCCTGCTGTGGCTGTATCCCCAGGTGCGGTTGTTGATGAACAGTCCGGGAATCGAACTGCTGCGCTGGGTGCAGCGAGCCTTTCCGGTGATGAAATCTCCCGGGGTGATGGACAGTCATCCGCTGATGGGAACGCCTGTCCAGCCCCCGCAACGCAACAGTGCCCAGGAGGACGCGTCTTGAACGTCGTCGAGATCGAAGGTGTCAGTCAGCGCTATGGCGATGTCACGGTGCTGCGCGGGCTGGACTTAAACCTGGCCCAGGGCGAGGTGCTCGGCCTGTTCGGGCACAACGGTGCGGGCAAGACCACCACCATGAAGTTGATCCTCGGTTTGCTGCGGGCCAGCGAGGGCGAGGTGCGTGTCTTCGGGCGCGCGCCCAGCGACCCGAGCGTGCGGCAGATGCTCGGTTATCTGCCCGAGAACGTCATGTTCTATCCGCAGTTGAGTGGGCTGGAAACCTTGCATCATTTTGCCCGGCTCAAAGGCGCCGCACCGGAGCAGGTGGAGCGTTTGCTGGAAGAAGTCGGCCTGGCGGACGCGGCCCGGCGGCGGGTGAGAACCTATTCCAAGGGCATGCGCCAACGCCTCGGCCTGGCCCAGGCACTGCTTGGCCAGCCGCGCCTGTTGTTGCTGGACGAACCGACGGTCGGGCTGGACCCCATCGCCACCCAGGACCTCTATCAATTGCTCGACCGCCTGCGCTGGCAGGGCACCAGCATCATTCTGTGTTCTCACGTCTTGCCGGGCGTGGAAGCGCACATCAACCGCGCCGCGATCCTCACCCGAGGTCGCCTGTTGGCCCTGGGCAGCCTGGCCCGGTTGCGCGAGGACGCTGGGCTGCCAACGCTGATCCGCGCCTCGGGCCTGTCCCGGGCCGACTGGCTTCGCCAGCATTGGCGCAGCGAAGGGCACGCCACCCAAGGTTGGGGCGCCGAAGGGGTGCAGGTGTCGGCGCCGGATGGCAGCAAACTTAAATTGCTGCGCCAACTATTGGCCCAGGATGACCCGACGGACGTCGAGATCAAGCCGCCGTCCCTGGAGGATTTGTACCGGCATTACATGGTCCGTGCCGCAGCCGAGGAGGCCAGCCTATGAATCCGGTCTGGAACATGGCCCGCAAGGAATTCAGCGATGGCTTGCGCAATCGCTGGTTGTTGGCGATCAGCCTGTTGTTCGCGGTGCTGGCGATCGGCATCGCCTGGCTCGGCGCGGCGGCGTCCGGTCAACTGGGGTTTACCTCGGTGCCCGCCACGGTGGCCAGCCTGTCCAGCCTGGCGACCTTCCTGATGCCTTTGATTGCCTTGCTACTGGCCTATGACGCGATTGTCGGGGAGGACGAGAGCGGCACCTTGCTGCTGTTGCTGACCTACCCGTTGGGGCGCGGCCAACTGCTGCTGGGCAAGTTTGTCGGTCACGGCCTGATCCTGGCCCTGGCCACCTTCATTGGCTTTGGTTGCGCGATGCTTGCCATCGCCCTGTTGGTGGACGATGTCCAACTGAACCTGCTGCTCTGGGCTTTCGGTCGGTTCATGATGTCCAGCACGCTGCTGGGCTGGGTTTTCCTCGGGCTGGCCTACGTGCTGAGTAGCTTGTCGGCAGAAAAATCCACCGCGGCCGGATTGGCCCTTGGGGTCTGGTTTTTCTTTGTGCTGGTGTTCGACCTGGCCTTGCTGGCGTTGCTGGTGCTGAGCGAGGGGCGGTTCAGCCCGGAGCTGTTGCCATGGCTGTTGCTGTTCAACCCTACCGACGTGTATCGGCTGATCAACCTGTCCGGGTTCGATGCCGCGTCCAGTGGCGCCGCGGTGCTGACCCTGGGCAGCGACTTGCCGGTGTCGGGGCCTTTGCTCTGGCTGTGCCTGGGCCTGTGGATGGCGGTTCCGTTGTGGCTGGCCTATCGGTTGTTCAATCGCCGGTGCCCGTGAATTTCTAAACTTGATCAAGGGAGCATGCAACGATGAACAGGGCGTATTTCAAGACGGGCCGCCTCATGGCCGGGTTATTGATGTGCCTGGCGCTGGCCGCTTGCGGCAAGGCTGAGCCACCGGCGACCAGTGAGGCGACGCTGGCGTTTCATCCCAGCGATGAGTGCCATGTGTGCGGCATGGTCATCACCGACTTCCCCGGTCCCAAGGGCGCGGCGGTCGGAGCCGATGGCGTGAAGAAATTCTGTTCGCCGGCGGAGATGCTGGGCTGGTGGTTGCAGCCGGAAAACCATCGGGCCGACGTCAAGCTGTATGTCCACGACATGGGGCGCAGCCATTGGGACACACCGGATGACGCCCACCTGATCGATGCCCGGACCGCCTACTTCGTCATCGGCAGCGGGCTCAAAGGTGCCATGGGCGTCGTACTGGCTTCGTTCTCCGACCCCCAGGCAGCACAGAAACTCGCCAGCGATACCGGTGGCCGGGTGTTGCGCCTGGAAGACATCGACCAGAAACTGTTGGGGCAGGCGAGCGCCATGGCGCCGATGAACCACTGATATAGCCTGCATACCGAACTGCTTTTGTGGCGAGGAGATTTATCCCCGCTGGGCTGCGAAGCAGCCCCGAAACCAGACACCGCGGTGTGTCTGGTTGACTGCATTCAATTTGCTTGGGGCTGCTTCGCAGCCCAACGGGGATAAATCCCCTCGCCACAGCATCAACTTTCTCATCCCATGGAAGCGTCCACCCGCTACCCAAGTAGCATTCGTCGACCCGGCGCGGCTTCGTACACTCAGGGCTCCTATCACGCACCCGCCGGAGGCGAAGATGCAGCAGGCCCAGAGCGAAGGTGTGGTGAGCGCCATGTCCCAGGCCACGGACGTCCAGCAGGTGGCCCAGGAGTTGGCGCGGCAGTTGTTGCACCCGTACCTGGGCTTCGTGCTGTTTTTCTGTTCCGCCGAATACGATTTGCCGGCTCTCGGCCAGGCGTTGTCCCAGAGTTTCGGCGGGATTCGCCTGGTGGGCTGTACCAGCGCCGGTGAAATCACCTCCCAGGGTTACGGGCGCAATTGCGTGACGGCGGTGGGGTTCGATCATCGGCACTTTTCCATTGCCGCCGAGCTGATCGGCGAAATGGAGCACTTCAGCCTGATCGACGCCCAGCAAATGGTCGAGCGCCTGGCGAGCGGCTGCCGCAGCAACGCCTTGGCGCCGATCAAGGGCCACAGTTTCGCCTTGACCCTGCTCGATGGCCTGTCCAGCCGCGAGGAAATGGTGTTGGCGGCGTTGAGCGCGGCGCTGGGGGACATCCCGCATTTCGGCGGTTCGGCCGGCGATGACAACTACCTGACCCACACCCATGTGTACTTCGAAGGCCAGTTCCATAGCGGCGCGGCCGTGGTGTTGCTGATCAACACCTGGCTGGAGTTCGAAGTGTTCACCACCCATCACATCCTGCCCCGGCAAGAGAAGTTGGTGGTGACTGGCGCCGACAGTGCCTCGCGACGGGTCTATGAGCTCAACGCCGAGCCCGCTGCCGAAGAATACGCCCGGCATATCGGCGTGCCAGTGAGCGCACTCGACTACCGGGTCTTCGCCGCCCATCCCCTGGCGGTGCGCATCAACGACCAGTACTACGTGCGGGCCATCCAGCAGGTGCACCCGGACCTGAGCCTGAGTTTCTACTGTGCGGTGGAAAACGGCATCGTCCTCACTGCGATGACCCCCGGCCCCTTGCTGCATAACCTGCAAGCGCTGTTCGACGGTTTGCAGGCTCGCCTTGGCGACTTGCTGCTGACCATCGGCTGCGATTGCTTCCTCCGGCGCCTGGAGCTGGAAGATCGCGGCGGCCTGGAGCAGATCGGCCAATTCCTGCGCGAACAACGGGTGATGGGGTTCAACACCTATGGAGAACAGTTCAATGGCATGCATATCAACCAGACGTTCACCGGAGTTGCCATTGCCCGACATCGCGTCCCCGGACATCGCTGAGCTGCAGGCCCAGCTCGCCAGCCTGCAGCATGAAAACCGCAAGTTGCGGCGCATCAACGAGGCGCTGATCGAGCGGGTGGAGTCCGGCGTAACCCGAGGCAACGACCCCTATGCGGCGTTCCAGCACTCGGTGGTGCTGGCCGAACAGGTGCGCGAGCGCACCGACGCCCTGAACCAGGCCATGGCCGAGCTCAAGGCCGGCAATCACTTGCTGGGCGAGGCGCGGCTGCGGGCGGAAACGGCTCATCGGCACTTGATCGATGCGATCGAAAGCATTTCCGATGCCTTTGTGCTGTTCGACGAACAGCAACGCATCGTCCTGTTCAACAGCCGCTTCAAGGCCTTCTGGGCCAACAGTCGGGTGCGCATCATCGCTGGCATGCGTCTGTCCGAGGTCAAGCGCCTGATGACCGCCAACGGGCTGTTCAGCGAAGAACCCCGCGGCCAGGCCGATGAGCATGTGCTGTATCGCTTGCAGAACGGGCGTTGGCTGCAAGTCAGCGAGCGGCCGACCCAGGAAGGCGGACGGGTGATCCTGTTCACCGACATCACCGACGTCAAGCTCAGTGAAACCGTGCGTCGCGAGCAGGCCATCGCGCAGAAGTCCCACCTGTTGCAGCGGGCGGTGGACAACCTGTCCCAGGGCGTGGCGATGGTCAACGCCCAGGGTGTGCTGGAGCTGTGGAACCGGCGCTTCCTCGAACTCAGCGGTCTGGCGCCGGTGGCGGCCCACCGGCCGTTCAATGAAGTGATCGCCGACAGCGAACTGCAACTGCTGACCCCGGCCAGTCGCGACAGCAATGGCCGGTTGATCCACGAATGCGAGCAGCGCTTGTCCGATGGCCGGGTCCTGGAGATCCGCACGCATCCACTGCCTACCGGCGGCTACGTCAACACCTTCACCGACATCACCGAGCGCTACCAGCACGCCGAGGCCCTGAGCGAAAGCGAGCGCTGGATTCGCCTGATCACCGACCATGTGCCGGCGCTGATCGCTTATCTCAATGCCGACCTGGTCTACGAATTCACCAACAAGGTCTACGAGCAGTGGTATTGCTGGCCCCGTGGCGTGATGCTCGGCCAGAGCCTGCGCGAAGCCCACAGCGAACAGCATTACCAGCGCCTGGAAGCCTATGTGGCCCGGGCCTTGGCGGGTGAGAGCGTGACGTTCGAATTCGCCGAGACCAACATCAACAACCAGGAGCGTTACATGCTGCGCTCCTATGTACCGAACCGCTTGGCCAACGGTGAAGTGGTGGGGATCTTCGTGCTGATCCGCGATATCACCGAACGCCGTCGTACCGCCGAAGCGCTGCACCAGGCCTACCAGAACCTGGAGCAGCGGGTCCAGGAGCGCACGGCCGAACTGACCACCCTCAACGACCAGTTGCTGCGCGAGATCGACGAGCGCAGCCGGGTGGAGTTGCGCCTGCGCGAGGCCAAGCGCGAGGCCGAGCAGGCCAACCTGTCGAAGACCAAGTTCCTTGCCGCGGTCAGCCATGACCTGCTGCAACCGCTCAACGCCGCTCGGCTGTTCACCAGTGCGCTGCTGGAGCGCCGCGAGCCGGTGGCCAACGCGCAGTTGGTGCGCAACGTCAGCAATTCGCTGCAGGACGTTGAGAATCTGTTGGGCACCCTGGTGGACATATCCAAGCTGGACGCCGGGGTGATCAAGGCCGATGTCGCGCCATTCGGCCTCAGCGAGTTGCTCGACAATCTCGCCGCCGAGTACGTCCAGGTCGCCCGTAGCGAAGGGCTGGCGCTGCACTATGTCGGCTGTTCAGTGTTGGTGCGCAGCGACATGCAATTGCTCGCGCGGATCCTGCGCAATTTGCTGACCAATGCCATTCGCTATACCCCCAGCGGCCGTGTCGTGCTGGGCTGCCGGCGGCATCGCCAGAGCGTTTCGATCCAGGTCTGGGACAGCGGCATTGGTATTGCTGAAAACCGCCTGGAGGAAATATTCCAGGAGTTCAAGCGCGGCGATGTGCAGCGGCCGAATCAGGACCGTGGGTTGGGCCTGGGCCTGGCGATCGTCGAGAAGATCGCCGGGATCCTCGGGCACCGGATCCAGGTGCGCTCCTGGCCGGGCAAGGGCTCGATGTTCGCCGTCGAAGTCCCCTTGAGCGCCACCGCGCCCAAGCCGCTGCCGTGCCTGGACATGAGCGAGCCGATGCTCGAACGACTGCGCGGAGCGCGGGTCTGGGTGCTGGATAACGATGCGGCGATCTGCGCCGGCATGCGCACCTTGCTGGAAGGTTGGGGGTGTCGGGTGGTGACCGCGCTGTCAGAGCAAGACCTGGCGCGGCAGGTGGACAACTACCATGCCGAGGTCGACCTGCTGATCGCCGATTATCATCTGGACCACGATCAGAACGGCGTCGATGCCGTGGCCCGGATCAACGCCCGCCGGGGTTCACCGATCCCGGCGATGATGATCACCGCCAATTACAGCAACGAGCTCAAGCAGCAGATCCGCGAGCGCGGGCATACCCTGATGCACAAGCCGGTGCGGCCGATGAAGCTGAAGATTGCGATGAGTCATCTGTTGGGCCAGACCCAGGGCCATTGAACCAAACCATCGCTTTTTGTGGTGAGGAGATTTAGCGAAACGTCGCACCGCCCCGCTGGGGCGCGAAGCGGCCCTAAAAACTGACAACTCGATCTGCCTGGCGGGTCCAGGGGGCTGCTTCGCAGCCCAGCGGGGATAAATCCCCTCGCCACAGGGATATGTGTCAACCCCCTCGCCACAGGGATGTGTGTCAACGCCGCAGATAAGCCCCGAAATCAATATCCCCGGCACTGAGGATCGCCTGCACCCGGTTATGTACGTTGAGCTTGCGCAGGATCGCCGAGACGTGGGCCTTGACCGTGGTTTCGGCGATGTCCAGGGTGTAGGCGATCTGCTTGTTCGACTCGCCCTTGGTCATGCGTTCGAGTACCAGCAGTTGCTTGCGGGTCAGGGCCTGGAGCAGTTCCGGCGGGAACGCCGGGGTTTCGTTCAGGCGCCGGCCCATCGGGCTTTTTTGCGTGCGAATGATGTCGGGCGGCAGGTACACGTTGCCGTTGAGGATCTGCTCGATGGCGTCGGTCATCTGCGAGCGTGGCGAGGATTTGGTGATGAAGCCCACCGCGCCATAGGTGATGGCCTGCAGCACCACTTGCTTGTCCTGCTCGGCGGAGACGATCACCACCGGAATGGTGGGCGCCTCGTTGCGCAGGTTGATCAGGCCATTGAGCCCGTGCATGCCGGGCATGTTCAGGTCCAGCAGGATCAGGTCCAGGTCGTCGTGCTCGGCAGTCAATGCCAGGGCACTGTCCAGGTCGGCGGTCTCCATGACCTCGCTGCCAGGAAAACCGTCGCTGATGACGTTGTGGATGGCTTCGCGAAACAGTGGGTGATCGTCGGCTATCAGGATTTTATACATGGCCATTCACCTCGTTATTGTCGTGTGGGGCAGGGCAGTTGCAGGCACTTTTTTGCAAGATCATGGAAAGGGCTCGGGCCGGGCCGCTTGCAGGGGCAGGTTGGCCGCCTCCCAGGCATCGAGGCCATCGCGGTACCAATACACATGGTTATAGCCCATGGCCGCGGCGCGTTTTACCGCGTTCCAGCTCAGCCAGCAATCGGCGCGGCAATAAAAGACCAGCGGTAGATCCAGCCGCCCGCCGGTGGCAGTGCGCAGGTGATGGCTGAAGTAGGCCTGCCAGGTGGGGTCGAGATCGCCGTCACCGGTATTGGCCAGCCACAGGCTGCCGGGGAGGTTGGCATGGGGTTCGCTGTCGATGAAACGTCCCTGGACCCAGGGACGGCGATAGACGTCGATCAGGATCGGGGGTGAGGCTTGGTCGAGCAGGCGTTGCAGGGCCTGGGTGTCGAGGGTCTGGCCGCCGTCGACGGTGGCGGGCGTCGGGCTGCGGTATTGGGCGATGCGATAGCCCTGTGCTGAAAACAGCGCGGTATCGGCCTGCGCGACATTCAGCGCCAGGCCCAGCAGGAGGATCGGCAGCAAACGGGGCATAGGATTTATCCTTTTTGTTATGCGCCCATTACATGCCAGGGTCGAGGTCTTGTGAATGCGACCATAGACAGGAAAACCAGTACTAAAGTAGTAATTTGGCTTTAAAGACAAGCATGGTCGCGAAGTCATGCACAGCCTCTGTGGGAGCGAGCCTGCTCGCGATTGCGGTCTACCAGTCACATCTTTACTCGCTGAACCACCGCAATCGCGAGCAGGCTCGCTCCCACAGGGGAATCCACCCACAGGAGGATTTGCATGGGGCAGCCTCAACTGGCCTTGCGCAACGCCGCATGCTGCGGATTGAACGTCCACACTGCCAGCAGTGCGAACACCAGGGTCAACCCCACGCACACCACCATCGCCAGCAGGTTGAACCGCTCATACAGGGCAAAACGCACCAATTCCACGCCATGGGTGAACGGGCTGACTGCGCAGAGCCAGTACAGCCAGGGGCTGGCTTCCTGCATTTTCCACAGCGGGTACAGTGCCGAAGACAGGAAGAACAGCGGGAAAATCACGAAATTCATCACCCCGGCAAAGTTCTCCAGTTGCCGGATGGCATTGGACAGCAACAAGCCCAGGGCGCTGAGCATCAGCGCCACCAGCAGCAGCGCCGGCAGGGCCAGCAGCAGGCCCATGGCCGGCGGCTGGATGCCGTACAGCCAGGCGATGGCGAGGAAGGCATAGACCTGCAGCAGCGAAATCAGCGAGGTCGCCAGTAACTTGCTCGCCAGCAGGAACGCCCGGGGCAGGGGGCTGGTGAGCAGGACGCGCATGCTGCCCATTTCCCGGTCATAGACCATCGACAGCGAGCCCTGCATGCCGTTGAACAACAGGATCATGCAGGCCAGCCCCGGCACGATGTACACCTCGTAGGGGATGTAGGTGTCGTAGGGGGCGATGATGGCGATGCCCAGGGCCGCGCGAAAGCCGGCGGCGAACACCAGCAGCCACAGCAGTGGCCGTACCAGGGCGCTGAGTAGCCGTGTGCGTTGCAGCACGAAGCGCAGCCATTCGCGCGTCACGATGCCGCTGAAACAATACCAGTGCGCGCTCATGGGTGGACTCCCTTGGCGGTCAAGTGTGTGAAGGCTGAGCCGAGGCTGCCGCCGTGTTCCAGGCTCACGGCATCGGCGCGGCCACTGGCGACCAGGCGGCCTTGATGCACGATCAACAGGTCGTCGCTGGGCTGCACTTCGTCCAGCAGGTGAGTGGTCCAGAGCACGCTGATGCCTTGTTCGCTGCACAGTTGCCGGATGTGCAGGCCCAGGGCGAGGCGGCTAGCCGGATCGAGGCCGACGCTGGGTTCGTCGAGCAGCAACAGGCGCGGTTCATGGAGCAGGGCGCGGGCGATTTCCACTCGACGCCGATGGCCGCCATTGAGGTCGCGCACCCGCTCGTGGCGCCGCTCGGTCAGGTGCTGGCGGGTCAGTTCGGCGTCGATGCGGACGGCGCCCTGGCGTCGCGAGAAACCGTGCAGCGCCAGGTGATAGCGCAGGTTCTGTTCAATGCTCAGGTCCAGGTCCAGGGTGCTCTGTTGGAACACTACGCCCAACTGGCGCAAGGCCGGTCTTGGCGCTTTTCGCAAGGAGTGGCCGCCAACGCGGATATCGCCGTGTTGCAAGTCATACAGCCGGGTGAGCAGGGCGATCAGCGTCGACTTACCGGCCCCGTTGGGCCCCAGCAGCGCGGCGAACCGTCCGGCGGGCAGGCTGAAACTCATCTGCTTGAGGGCCTCGCGCGCCCCATAGGCGAAGCTCAGGTCGCTGACCTCCAGGGCGTTCATGGCGTGACCACCACGCCCCAAGGGTAGCGCCCGACTTTCACCGACTTGAGGACCTTGCGGCTCTCCACATCGATCACCGAGACGTCACCGCTGACGCCGTTTGTCGCCAACAGTTGCTTCTGGTCCGGGGTAAACGCCAGTTGCCAGACCCGCCGGCCCACCAGCAGGTAGTCCAGCACTTCGAAGGTCTTGGCGTCGATCACCGCCACATGGTTGGCCGGGCCCAGGGCGACGAACGCCAGCTTGCCGTCGGCACTGAGCTTGATGCCCACCGGCTGGACCTTGTCCGGATGCACGCCCTTGATCTGGAACGTCAGGGTCTTGAGGATTTTACGCGTAGCCACATCGAGCACGGTCAACGTGCCGCCGATCTCCGCCGAGGCCCAGAGCTGCGTACCGTCGCGATTGAACTCGACGAAACGCGGCCGCTGGTCCACCAGGGTGTTGTCGGCCAGGGTCTGGGTGCTGGTGTCGATCCAGTGCAGCATGTTGGTGGTTTCACTGGTGTTGACCGCCCATTTGCCGTCAGGGCTGACGGCCATGCCTTCGGGCTCGACACCCACGCCGATCTGGCCCAGCACTTCGGAGGTCTGGGTGTCGATCACGGTCACCAGCGCATCGTCTTCGTTGGACACGTACAGCCAACGGTCGTTGGGGTGCAGGGCGAATTGCTCGGGGTCCTTGCCGGAGGGCAGTTCCTTGATGATCTTGCGGGTGGCGACGTCCATCACCTGGACCCGGTCCGAATCGCTGGCGCAGATGTACAGCAGGCGATTGTCGTGGGACAGCAACAGGCCTCGGGGGCGCTGGCCCACCGGCAGGGTGTCGATGACTTCCAGGCTTTGCATGTCGATCAGGCTCAGGCTGTTGTCTTTCTCGTTGGAGACCCAGGCGATGCTGGCAACGGCAGGGCCAGCGGCCAGCAGGGCAGCGCCCAGGGCGAGGGCTTGGCAGAGCCGGGCCGGGTAAATCAGGGAGCGACGCATGGCGGTTTCCTTATTGTTGTTATCGATCAGGGGTAACGGCAGCTCACTTCGGGCTGGTCATAGCCCAGGCTGTCCATTTCATTGGTAGGGTGGAGGAAACCGTCCTGGGGCGAGGTACTGACCAGCGCCCGGGGCTGGACCAGGGGAATGGGTTGGCGCAACTGGCCGTTCCAGGGCCGATAACTGAGCTTGCGGCCTTTGAAACCGTCCAGGGGCAATTGGTCGCTGAGGGCCAGTTGGCGGATGGCGAGGGGGTCGTCCTGACGCAACTTGCTCACGGCGCTGGCGATGCTGCGCACGGCGATCCAGGCGGCGAAGTCGCGGTCGTTCATCCAGCGTCCGGCCAGGGCCTCGAAGCGCTTTTGCAACTGCGCCGCGCCGTAGGTTTCCACGGTCTTGTGCCAGCCAGTCGGCGTCAGCCCTTGAGTGCCGGCCACCGGGCGCGGGTACCAGGTCTGGTAGGGCAGGTATTCGCCGAAGTCGCCGCGCTCATCGGCCACCAGCACCACGTCGTATTCGGCGGTCTGGGTGAACAGCGGCATGTCGGCCTGGGCGCTGCGGCGCTGGTCGTTGTCGAACTGCCAGGTTTTCTCGGCGACGATCTTCATGCCGAAGCGTTTCATGGCCCGGCGCAGTGCGGCGGCATAGGCCTGGTCCTCGGGCGTCTGGCCGACGATCAACAAGGCCCGCTGCCATTTGCGCACGACGCTGAACTGCACCAGGGCATCGGCGAGCGTGGCGCGGTCGGGCAGGCTGTGCAGCACATTGCCCAGGCAGTCGGTGGTACGCAGGCTGTCGTCGGGGCTGCCGGCGTTGAACAGCAGGCTGTCGGGAAGGGCGGCGCTGAGCTGGCGCAGGCTAGCGGCCGGTGCGTTGACCACGAACAATCGCAGGCCCTGGTCGTGTTGGGCGCGGGCGGCCTGGAGCAGCGCTTCGGGAGTGTCGACTCTGGCGGTTTCCAGGCGGTAGTCGTGCTTGAGAAAACGTCCGGTGCTGTTGCTGTCGATGATCGCCAGTTCAGCACCGCGCAAGCCGGCATCGGCCGGTTCGGCAATGACGTTGGACAGCAGCGGGCCGGGGTCGGGGCGATAGCCAAGGTAGCCGATGCGCACTTGCAGCGGTGTGGCATCGCCAGCGTGAGCGGTTGCCGCTGCCAGCAGAGAAACCAAGGCGTAACTGACGAGCCGGCGCATGACATCCTCCATTGCGGGTAGCGCCAGCATAGGAAGCCAGGGGGCCTGGGGAAATATGTAGAAAGTACCGCCGGGGCAGTACCAAGGTAGTAACTCGCCTTGGCGGCCGGGGTTTTAGCATGCAAGGCATCGTCATTGACCAGGAGGGACAGACCATGCGGATTCTCAAAGCGCTGCTGCTGCCGTTTCTGCTGATCCTGAGCCTGGTTGGCGTTGACCGGCTGGCGGGTAAAAAAATCGGGTGCAATGGACATAAAAGCTGCGGCCACCCCGTAACCCCGGTGGGAGCGAGCCTGCTCGCGATAGCGGCCTCTCATCCAACATTATTGTCGACTGAACCGCCGCTATCGCGAGCAGGCTCGCTCCCACAAGGGATTTGTGTCCGGCGCGGATGTGAGTTCATCCCGGCAATGGGCCGCTAACCATGTCAGCCCTCTGGCGCATCAACCTCTGGGTGTCAGCCTTTTTCGCCCTGGTCACCCTGGCCTGTGCCGTCCTGTTGTTGCACCAAGCCACGACCGATGTGAAACGAGAGTTGCAATCGGCCGAGTCGGTGGTGCATTACCTGCGCGAAACCGCCGAGCGCGACCCGGCCAGTCTCCAGGTGCGCTTGACCGGTAGCTTGCGTCATGTGCGGGTCCACTGGTTGGCCCCTGGGGAGCTGTTTCCGGCGGATGAGAAAGGGATAAAGGCCTGGTTCGGGCGTCGACTCCTGGAGGACGGGCCCGCCGCCCAGGTGGTGGATTTGCCTGACGGTCGGCGGGCCTGGATTGCCGTCGATCCTCGGGATGAAATCGACGAGATTCTCGATTCATTGGTGCAACTGCTGGGCGTTTGCGCCCTGGCGCTGTTGCTCAGCCTGCTGGTGATCCGCTGGGCGGTGCGCCGGGGCATGCGTTTGCTCGATGAGTTGCTGCAGGCGCTGCGTCAGGTGTCTGCCGGAAACCTGCAGGTACGCCTGGGCACTGAGGGACTCCCGGAAGCGCAGCAACTGGCGGGGCACTTCAACCGCATGACCGCCGCCCTGGCCGAGGCCCAGGCTGACAACGCCCGGCTCACCCAGGCCTTGCTGGCGGTGCAGGAACAGGAACGCACCCGGCTGGCCCAGACCCTGCACGATGACCTGGGCCAATACGTGGCCGGCATTCGCGCTCACGCCTGCCTGTTGCGCCTGGTGACAAACCAGCCGCAAGCGCTGGAGCAGACCGTCAGCCAGCTCGAAGACCATTGCGAGCACTTGCAGCATGGCTTCCGGGCGCTGGTGCATGACTTGTACCCGGTGGTGTTGCAGCACTTGTCGTTGAGCGATGCCATAGGGGTGTTGGCGGGGCAATGGCAAAAGACCCAGGGCATTGCCTGCCGGGTGTCGATCGATGAGGTGTTGCCGCCGTTGTCCGGCGCCGACAAGACCCATCTGTATCGCTTGTTGCAGGAAGCCCTGACCAACGTCGCTCGCCATGCTGGTGCCAGCGAGGTGCGCATTCGCCTGCAACACCGTGCCGGACGCCTGCGTCTGCTGGTGCGTGACAACGGCCGTGGGGCCGCGCAACCGGCGCGTGCGGGCGTTGGTTTGCACTCGATGTCCGAGCGGGCCCGCAGCCTGGGAGGTGAGTTGCGTATCGTCAGCCAGCCTGGCGCCGGTTGGGCGCTGGCCTTGAATATTGCCTTGGAGGCTTGATGAACATTTTGTTGGTGGATGACCACGCGGTGGTACGGCAGGGCTATGCCAGCCTGCTGCGGGTGTTGATGCCGGACCTGCTGGTCCGCGAAGCGGCCACCGGAGAGGAGGCCTTGAGCCTGGTGCAGGAGCAGGTGCCGCACCTGGTGATCATGGACTTCGGCCTGCCCGGTATCAGCGGCCTGGAAACCACCCGGCGCTTGCGTCAGCGCCTGCCGCAACTGCGCGTGTTGTTCTTCAGTATGCACGATGAATTGCCATTGGTGCGCCAGGCGCTGGACGCCGGTGCTATGGGCTATCTGACCAAGAATTCGGCGCCCCAGGTGCTGGTGGAAGCGGTACGCCGGGTGCTGGCCGGCCATGCCTACATCGAGCAGTCCCTGGCCACGCAACTGGCCTGCGCCAGCTCCAGGCACGATGTCGACCCACGCCTGCAATGCATGACCCAACGGGAGTTGGAGATCTTCGTCATGCTCGCCAAGGGCACCCCCGCACGCACCATCGCCGAACAGCTGTGCATCAGTGCCAAGACCGTGTCCAACCACCTGACCCTGCTCAAGAGCAAGTTGCAGGTCAGCTCCCATGCCGAATTGGTGCACTTGGGGATCGACCTCGGAGTGGTGCGGGTGGCCGGTTGAAACCCTTATTTCCAGGCGATGACGATCAACTGTCGCGAGGGGATTTATCCCCGTTGGACTGCGCAGCAGCCCCAGTACATTCAATTGAGTGAATCTGACACTGTGAGGTGTTGGTCTTGGGGCTGCTGAGCAGCCCAGCGGGGATAAATCCCCTCGCCACAAGAACTGTGTGTAGCTGGAAATTTTACTGATCCCAGGACGCCGGGCACCCCGTGCAGCCCTGCATATTCGCATCCTGAAAATTCCCGTAATGCTGGCGAGAGCCACTGAGATTGGCCTGTTCCAGGTTGCTTTCGCCAAGCTTGGCTTCTTGCAGGTTGGCGTCACGCAGGTCAGCGCCCTTGAGGTCGGCCTTGCTCAGCCAGGCCATTTCCAGGTCAGCGGCTTGCAGGTTGGCCTCGTGCAGTCGCGCGCCGGACAAGCGAGCGAACTGAAGATAGGCGGCGGTCAGGTCGGCACGCTGGAACTGCGCACCCTGGGCGAACAGCCCCCAACCCTGGATCGCCTTGAGCGTCGCGCCAGTGAAGTCGGCCAGGCGCAGGTTGCTTTGTTGCAGGCTGGCACGGGTCAGGTTGGCGCCCTGTAGCTGGGCTTTTTCAAGGTTGGCCAGGTCCAGTCGCGAATGGCGCAGGTCGGCGTCGCGCAGGTCGGCACCGCTGAGGTTCATTTTGCGCAGGTCCTGGTTCGCCAGTTTTGCGCCACGCAGGTTGGCGCCGGGGCATTGACTGGCTTCGGCGATGAGGCAGCCGTTGATGGTCAGAGGTGTTTCGGTGTTGTCGGCGTTGGCATGGACGCAGATGAGCAGAAGCAGCAGAGGGAGAAATCTCATGGCAGTAAACTCGGTTGACTGTGGGAGCGAGCCTGCTCGCGATAGCGGCGGGACATTCAACATCACCGCTGACTGAACCATCGCTTTCGCGAGCAAGCCCGCTCCCACAAGGGATCTGCAGCGGACACAGATTTTGTGTCCGACAACCATCAACTGTGGGAGCGGGCTTGCTCGCGAAGCCGTCGGCACATTCAACATCACTGCCAACTGAACCACCGCCATCGCGAGCAGGCTCGCTCCCACAAGGGCTATTGGCGGGCCACCTTGTTATCCCAACTCGGAATCTTGAACACCCAGAACGACCCGCCCTGGGCCACCGGCTTGGTCAGTTCGGCCATGTCGCCACCCCACAACGGCACGGCGCCGCCGTAGCCGACGGTCACGCCGATGTACTGCTCGCCGTCCTGTTCCCAGGTGATGGGCGGGGAGACGATGCCGCTGCCGGTCTGGAATTTCCACAGCTCCTGGCCGGTCTTGGCGTCGAAGGCCTTGAAGAAACCGTCGCCGGTACCGGTGAACACCAGGTTGCCCTTGGTCGCCAGCACGCCGGCCCACAACGGCAATGCTTCCTTGTGCTCCCAGACCACTTTGCCGGTGGTGGGGTTCATCGCCCGCAGGCTGCCGACGTGATCGTCGTACATGCGCTTGATGCGAAAGCCCATGCCCAGGTAGGCCGAGCCCTTCTTGTAGTTCACTTCCTCGGTCCAGTACTCCTCTTTCCATTGGTTGCCGGGGACGTAGAACAGCCCGGTGTCCTGGCTGTAGGCCATGGGGTTCCAGTTCTTGCCGCCGAGAAACGGTGGCGAGACCTCCACCGGTTTGCCCTTGGTTTCACCCGGCAATGGCTTGGCCGGACGCTGGCCGGGGTTTTCCACTGGGCGACCGGTCTTCAGGTCGATGTGGCTGGCCCAGGTGATGTTGTCGACGAAGGGGAAGGCGTTCTGCAGCTTGCCGTTGTTGCGGTCCACCACGTAGAAGAAACCGTTGCGGTCCGCGTGGGCGGTGGCCTTGACCACCTTGCCGGCCTTGTCCTTGTAGTCGAACAGCACCAACTCGTTGTTGCCGGAGAAGTCCCAGGCATCGTTGGGCGTGTGTTGGTAGAACCACTTCACCTCGCCGGTGCTTGGGTCGACACCGACCTGGCCGGAGGTGTAGAGGCTGTCGTAATCGTGGGGGTTGCCATCCTTGGCCGTGCGCGCCCAGGTGTTCCACGGGCCGGGGTTGCCCGCGCCGACGATGATGGTGTTGGTCTCGGCGTCGAAACTGGCGCTCTGCCAAGGTGCACCGCCGCCGTGGCTCCAGGCTTCGACCTTGCCGGTTTCAGTGGTCTTGTCGTCGGGCCAGGACGGCGCCTTGACGTCGCCGGTCGGCGTGCTGTCCTTGCCGTTGAGGCGGCCCATGTGGCCTTCGACGAAGGGACGCATCCAGACTTCGTCACCGGTGTCCGGGTCGCGGGCGAACAGTTGCCCGACCACCCCGAACTCGTCGCCGGAACTGCCGTGGATGAGCAGCACCTTGCCACTGGTCTTGTCCTTGATCAGCACTGGAGCGCCGGTCATGGTATAGCCGCCGGCGTGGTCGCCGAACTTCTTGTTCCACACCACCTTGCCGGTGTTTTTATCCAGGGCGACCACCCGTGCGTCCAGGGTGCCGAAGTAGATCTTGTCGCCATAGATGGCCGCGCCGCGGTTGACCACGTCGCAGCACGGGCGAATGTTGTCCGGCAGCCGGTGGTTGTAGGTCCACAGGCGTTTACCGGTCTTGGCGTCGAGGGCGAACACCCGCGAGTACGAGCCGGTGACGTACACCACGCCGTCGCTGACGATAGCCTGGGACTCCTGGCCGCGCTGCTTCTCGTCGCCAAACGAGTAGGACCAGGCCGGGGTCAGTTTGAACACGTTCTTGTCGTTGACCTGGGCCAGCGGGCTCCAGCGCTGGGCGTTGGTGCCCATGCCGTATTGCAGCACGTCCTTGGTGGTCAGGTGATCGTTGGCGATGTCTTCCCAGGTGACGGCAGCGCTGGCCAAGGGGCTCAGCGACAGACTACCGGCCAGTAGCAAGGCAACGGTCAAGGAAGAGAGGGCGGGTAGCGTTTTTATTCTCATGGTGGCAGTTCCCAGTGAAAGGTTTTGGCCTGACTAGGGTGAGTCGTGCCACGACCTTGCCGATACGGAAAAAGTCCCGCCTTCGCCGGGAAGACTTCCCGAACCGCCTGTCTTTACGACCTGCGTCGGATGGCTTGCTACCAAGGAACTAGAACGCGGCCACCAAAGCAGCATTCGGCTGGGGCAGGGGGGTTCCTAAGATGACGGCACGGCTTCTTCACAGAGGTCTTGCGTGCAATCTGAGAGGGCATAACAATGACAACAAAACGCAACGCCATCATCGCTACCGCACTATTGATGGGGCTGATCGGCGCAGGCTCCGCATGGGCCCATGGCAACGTAGTGCCCCAGGCAGTGGAAACCAAGGGTCTGACCCCGATCAAGGACGCCAACTTGCCGTTGGACGCTGATGGGTGGGCTTCCCAGAACCCGTATCGCAACTCCCCCGAGCGTGACAAAGCCGTGGAAATCGGCGCCTCGGCCTACAACCAGAACTGCGCGGCTTGCCATGGCCTGGAGGCCAAGTCCGGTGGGATCGCCCCGGACCTGCGCATGCTTGACGCCGCCGAAGCCGGCGATGAGTGGTTTGTCGAGCGCGTCCGCCACGGCGCGGTACGCGACGGTCGGGTCTACATGCCGAAAATGGCCGACTACCTGAGTCAGGAAGCCTTGTGGGCGGTGCGCACCTATCTCGACAGCGTGCACGTCGAGGAGTGATCGCCATGCGCCTGTTCGCGTGGGTAATGTGCAGCTTGCTCTTGTGTGGCCAAGCGGTGCAGGCGCAGGTGCGCAGCTACGACCAGATGATCGCCGCCGGCGAGTTGAAGGTCGCGGTCTACAAGGACTTCGCGCCCTACAGCTTCGAAGACCACGGCCAACCCAAGGGCGTGGACGTGGAGCTGGCCCAGGCCTTGGCCGAGGCGCTTGGCGTGCGCCTGCAATTGATCTGGGCACCGCCCGGGGAAAAGCTCGATGACGACCTGCGCGATTACATCTGGCGCAGCAGTCCGTTGCACGACCGGCAATTGGCCGACTTGATGATGCGCGTGCCCTACGATCACGACTACGTGCAAAAGCGCAACGATATCGGCGAACTGGCAAACGCCCAGGTGGTGATGTTCGGGCCTTATCAGCAAGAGTGCTGGCAGGTGGCATATGACCGCCGCCGACTGGATTCGGTGGGCAGCGTCGCGGTGTTCCAGCAACACCCCATTGGCGTTGAAGTCGACAGCGTGCCGTCGTTCTACCTGACGTCAGTGTTCAACGGCATGCTCAGCGCCAAGACCCACCATTATCCCGGTGTCGGCCAGGCCTTCAAGGCCATGCAGGCCGGGGAAGTCGACGCCGTCATGGCCATGCGTGGGGAAATCGACTGGCAGGTGCACGAGGCCGCTGATCCACAATTGGCGTTGGCGGAAAATGCCTACCCGAACATGGGCAAGCAACGCTGGGAAATCGGCATGGCGGTGCACGAAAGCAACCGTCAGTTGGCCTATGCGGTGGAAGAGGCTCTGGAAGGCTTGATCCGCGACGGCAGCGTCAAGACCGTCTATGCCCATTACGGCCTGCGTTACGACGTGCCCGAGATGTATCAATAGGAGCGCAGGGATGAAATGGGCCATGTGGTGCCTGCTGTGGTGCGGCCTGCCGATGATCGCGTGGGCGGCCGGCGAGCCAGGCAAGGATCCGGTGCCGTCGGTGATGTGGGCCTTTTATCACAAGCAACTGTTGGACGATGCGCCGTTCGTGTTCGACGATCGGGTGCGGTTGCTGGCCCCGCCTTTTGCCGAAGACGCGCGCCAGGTCCCACTGGAAATCGATGCCCGGGCCTTCGCCGGCGATGTCGTACGGGTGCTGGCCTGGGCCGAGTTGAACCCGTTGCCGAAAATCGTCGACTTCCAACCCGGAGAGCGGGTGCTGCCCTGGCTGTCAATCCGCATTCGTATCGAGCAAGCCACCCCGTTACGCGCCGCGGTGCAGACCCGCGATGGCCTGTGGCACGTCGGTTCGACCCTGATCGATGCGGCCGGTGGTGGCTGCACCGCGCCCAGCGTAGTGCGCACCCAGCCGGGGTGGGAGGAGCACTTGGGCGAGGTGCTGGGTGCCCGCTATCCCCGGGGCGATTCGAGCCGCCTGCGTCTACAGGTGGCCCATCCAATGGATAACGGCCTGGTGAGCGGCATCCCGGAATTCTTCCTCAACCAGGCGCAACTGCTGGACGCCGAGGGCCAGGTGTTGGCGCGCCTGGAGTTGTTCCCGGCGGTCAGCGAAAACCCCAACCTGGGCTTCGACATACAAGGCCCAGGGCAGACTCGCCTGTTGCTGCGCGACAACAGCGGCAACACGTTCGAGGCGGCGATCCCCTGACCACAAGGAGCGCACCATGCGCTGGTTGTTGCTGATATTCGTGAGCCTGTGCTGGCCGACCTGGGCCGCGACAGACTACTCGCTCAAGCCCCGGCAGATCGCCGAAGGCACCTGGCTGCTGGAAGGCAGCACCGAAAATTTTGCCAAGGCCAACGGCGGCAACATCGTCAACACGGCGTTCATCGTCACCGATGCCGGCGTGGTGGTGATCGACACCGGGCCTTCGAAGCGCTATGGCGAGGCGCTACGCCAGGCCATTGCCGCGACCACCGATAAGCCAATCATCCAGGTCTTGCTGACTCATCATCACCCCGACCATGTACTGGGCAATCAGGCTTTCAGTGACGCGCCCATCGGGGCGTTGGCGGGCACCGCGGACCTGCTACGGCAACAGGGCGATGCGCTGGCGGAAAACATGTACCGGCTGGTGGGCGACTGGATGCGCGGCACCGAGGTGGTGTTGCCAACCCAGGTGTTGGAGCCCGGTGTGTTGAAGGCGGGTAACCATACCTTGCGCCTGCTGCAACTGGCCGGGCACACCGGGGCCGACCTGGCGATCTTCGACGAAACCACTGGCGTGCTGTTCGCCGGCGACCTGGTGTTCTACGAACGCGCCCTCACCACCCCCAACAGCCCGGGGCTCGAAGTCTGGCTCAGGGATCTGGACACCTTGCAGGCCTTGCCCTGGAAGCAGATCGTGCCCGGCCACGGCCCGGTCGCGACCGATGCCCGGCCTTTCTTGCAGATGCGCGACTACCTGGGCTGGCTCGACCAACTGATGCGCGACGGCGCGGCCCGGGGCGACGACATGGCCGAGATGATCCGCAGCCCCATTCCCGAGCGCTTTGCGGGGATCAGTTTGAGTCGCTATGAGTTGATTCGTAGCGTCAGCCATCTCTATCCATGTTACGAGCGAGCGGGGATGAAGCGGGTGGACACCAAACCCGAATGATTCAAGCTGTCCCGTGGCGAGGGAGCTTGCTCCCGCTGGGCTGCGCAACTGCCTGAAGCATCCAAAAGCGCGGTGTTCCAATTCGCTCACCTAACAGTTCTGTTAGTGGTCGCCTGATGCAGTTACCGAATACCCTTCAATTGCACGTTAAAACTTACGAGGGTGTCATCTCATGTCTCCCCAACACGAACCGCTACTCTGTCGATACCATTACGACCCGCTCGACCGATTGATCGGCTGTACGCTGCTGGATGAGCCTGAATTTCAGCGTTTCTACTGTAAAAAACGTCTGGCCACAGAGATTCAAGGCACGATAAAAAATTCAATATTCCAACACGATGACCAGCTACTCGCGCAACAGCGTCACGGCGATAAGTTTGACGCTACGCTGCTGATAACCGATTGCCAGCGGTCGGTGTTGCACACGCTCGGTGAGAACAGCCAGCGACAATCCATCGCCTATTCACCTTACGGCCATCGTCCCATTGATCGCGGTATAGCCAGTTTACTGGGATTCAACGGTGAGCGAGCGGACCCGGTGACCGGGCATTATTTATTGGGTAATGGGCGTCGGGCGTTCAGCCCGGTGTTGATGCGATTTAACAGTTCAGACAGTTTTAGTCCGTTTGGGGAAGGTGGGCTAAATGGGTATACATACTGCTTGGGTGACCCGATTAATAGAAGAGATCCTACAGGGAACACTCCACAGGCATTGTTAGGCTTGAAAAAAACTTACGTAGGTCAAAGTCTTTGGACAAAGGGAGGGGTCGCCAGTTCTGACGGATTTCGTGCGTTAAAAAGGATTAATGCTTTAGGTGAAAAGATTGAGAAAATTACACTTGATGCTCAGAGGCAGATCTTCACAGCAGATAAGAATGTATTGGACGCGGGGGGCGACATCCAAAACACCACCACGCCAAAAACCGGAATCCGACTTGATAACCTTGCTTATAAGGTAGCGCGCCCTGAAACACATCCGTTTTCTTCATTGACAGACAAATTTCCAAAACCTTATTTAGACCTCATGCAGCGCCAAGCGACCATCGATCAAGCTAACTACTATGATGTCTTTAAATATTTGGAGGGAGTGGTGTCGGATGAGGGTATGCATCTTGCGGGTGCCCTGGAAAGCAAAACTCTCAAATTCAACAAGGAAATAGTTGCCTCGTATAAACTTAGGTTGCGATTGTTTTCATTAGAGGAGGTTTCTAAGTTGGTTGCAGAGCAAGATCGAATTCGCGACAAATACTTGACTTATTTGCCTCCATAATATCGCCCCCGGAAATAGTTGAGTCCGTATCGAGCTAGACTGCAATCAGCCACATTTCAAGAGGTTGCTAAATTGGTGAAGGAGCGCAACCGAACTCGCGCAAAGTACTTGCGCGGTAGATAGAAAGACCTTAAGCAGACTACATTGGATGCCCAAGGAGTTGTGGTTTTTACCGGCGAGACCGCCGCACAAGCGTCAGGGTGCTCAAATAAGAGAGGCAGTTGCTCACTCCCTCGCCACGGGGCGTTGTGTAGGCCGACCAAGCCGCCTTTGACATGTACCAAGGAACTAGAAAACTCAACACAGCGGGCAATTGTTGCCGGCGGCCCCGAGCCCAAGAATCTGTGGCAGACCGGGAAAAATTCCCGGGTATAACAATAACCGCAGAGGTAGCCGTCATGAGTCATCCCGCACGTCGCCAACCCTTCGCCGTGAGCCTGCTGCTCAGTGCCATGCTGCTGTCCGGTTCGGCCCTTGCAGCCGTGACCGATCAGGAAATTCTCCAGGACCCGAAGAACCCGCAGCAGGTCGTGACCAACGGCCTGGGGGTCCAGGGCCAGCGCTACAGCCCGCTCGATACCCTCAATGTCAATAACGTCAAGGACCTGCGCCCGGTCTGGGCGTTCTCCTTCGGCGGCGAGAAGCAGCGTGGCCAGCAAGCCCAGCCGATGATCAAGGACGGGGTGATGTACCTCACCGGTTCCTATTCGCGGGTATTCGCGGTGGATGCGCGCACCGGCAAGAAACTGTGGCAGTACGATGCGCGCCTGCCTGATGACATCCGCCCTTGCTGCGACGTGATCAACCGTGGCGTGGCGCTGTATGGCGACCTGGTGTTCTTCGGCACCCTCGACGCCAAGCTGGTGGCCCTGAACAAGGACACCGGCAAAGTGGTGTGGAGCAAGAAAGTCGCCGACCACAAGGAAGGCTACTCCATCAGCGCCGCGCCGTTGATCGTCAACGGCAAGCTGATCACGGGCGTGGCCGGTGGCGAGTTCGGCGTGGTGGGCCAGATCAGCGCCTATGATCCGAAAAATGGCGAACTGCTCTGGACCCGCCCAACCGTGGAAGGCCACATGGGCTACGTCTACAAGGACGGCAAGGCGGTCGAGAACGGTATTTCCGGCGGCGAGGCCGGCAAGACCTGGCCGGGCGATCTCTGGAAAACCGGCGGTGCCGCGCCTTGGCTGGGCGGTTACTACGACCCGGAAACCAACCTGCTGCTGTTCGGCACCGGCAACCCGGCACCGTGGAACTCCCACCTGCGCCCTGGTGACAACCTCTATTCCTCGTCGCGCCTGGCCCTGAACCCGGACGACGGCACCATCAAGTGGCACTTCCAGAGCACGCCTCACGACGGCTGGGACTATGACGGCGTCAACGAGCTGATCTCGTTCAACTACAAGGAAGGTGGCAAGGACATCAAGGCTGCCGCCACCGCCGACCGCAACGGCTTCTTCTATGTGCTCGACCGCACCAACGGCAAGTTCATCCGTGGCTTCCCGTTTGTCGACAAGATCACCTGGGCCACTGGCCTGGACAAGGACGGTCGGCCGATCTACAACGAGGCCAGCCGTCCGGGCGCGCCGGGCAGCGAGGCGAAGGGCAGCTCGGTATTCGTGGCACCGGCCTTCCTCGGCGCGAAAAACTGGATGCCGATGGCCTATAACCAGGACACCGGGTTGTTCTATGTGCCATCCAACGAGTGGGGCATGGACATCTGGAACGAAGGCATCGCCTACAAGAAAGGTGCGGCGTTCCTTGGCGCCGGTTTCACCATCAAGCCGCTGAACGAGGATTACATTGGCGTGCTGCGGGCGATCGATCCGAAGACGGGTAAGGAAGTCTGGCGCCACAAGAACTATGCGCCGCTGTGGGGCGGGGTGCTGACCACCAAGGGCAACCTGGTGTTTACCGGTACGCCTGAAGGTTTCCTGCAAGCGTTCAACGCCAAGACCGGGGAAAAGGTCTGGGAATTTCAGACCGGTTCCGGTGTGCTCGGCTCGCCCATCACCTGGGAAATGGACGGCGAGCAATACGTCTCCGTGGTCTCTGGCTGGGGCGGCGCGGTGCCGTTGTGGGGCGGCGAAGTGGCCAAGCGCGTGAAGGACTTCAACCAGGGCGGCATGCTCTGGACCTTCAAGTTGCCAAAGGATTTGGTGGCCAAGCGCTGAGCTGAAATAAAGCAGGGTGCTGCCCTTGTGGCGAGGGGATTTATCCCCGCTCGAGTGCGCAGCGCTCGCAGAGCTTTTTTGGGGGGCTGCTGCGCAACCCAGCGGGGATAAATCCCCTCGCCACAAGGGCAGAGCCAGTCCCCGTTCTTCTTGCTCCTGAAATCCAGAACCTACGACCAAATAACGAGAGCCCCCCCTGCCAACGACGCATTCGTCCAGCCGGCGGGGCTCTCTACCATCGGCCTATCGCCTGTCCCGTGACAGGCATCGACCAGGCAGAGGCCCATCATGATCTACGCACAACCCGGAACCCCAGGCGCCGTCGTTTCCTTCAAGCCGCGCTATGGCAATTTCATCGGCGGCGAATTCGTCGCGCCGGTCAATGGCGAGTACTTCACCAACACGTCCCCGGTCAACGGCGAAGTCATCGCCGAGTTCCCACGCTCCAGCGCCGCCGACATCGACAAGGCCCTGGATGCCGCCCACGCCGCAGCAGACGCCTGGGGCAAGACCTCGGTGCAGGACCGTTCCCTGGTGCTGTTGAAAATCGCCGACCGTATTGAGCAGCACCTGGAAGTCCTCGCCATCAGCGAGACCTGGGACAACGGCAAGGCCGTACGCGAAACCCTCAATGCCGACGTACCGCTGTCGGCCGACCATTTCCGTTACTTCGCCGGCTGCATTCGCGCCCAAGAGGGCGGGGCAGCCGAAATCAACGAACTGACCACGGCCTATCATTTCCATGAGCCGCTGGGCGTGGTCGGGCAGATCATTCCGTGGAACTTCCCGCTGCTGATGGCCGCCTGGAAACTCGCCCCGGCCCTGGCCGCCGGTAACTGCATCGTGCTCAAGCCGGCGGAGCAGACGCCGCTGTCGATCACGGTCTTCATCGAACTGATCGCCGACCTGCTGCCGCCCGGTGTGTTGAACATCGTCCATGGTTTCGGCCGTGAAGCCGGTGAAGCCCTGGCCACCAGCAAGCGCATCGCCAAGATCGCCTTTACCGGTTCCACCCCGGTCGGCTCGCACATCATGAAATGCGCCGCCGAGAACATCATTCCGTCCACCGTGGAACTGGGCGGCAAGTCGCCGAACATCTTCTTCGAAGACATCATGCAGGCCGAGCCGGCCTTCATCGAAAAAGCCGCCGAAGGCCTGGTGCTGGCGTTCTTCAACCAGGGCGAAGTCTGCACCTGCCCATCCCGCGCCCTGGTGCAGGAGTCGATCTATGCGCCGTTCATGGCCGAGGTGATGAAGAAAATCGCCAAGATCAAGCGTGGCAACCCGCTGGATACCGAGACCATGGTCGGTGCCCAGGCGTCCCAGCAGCAATACGACAAGATCCTCTCCTACCTGGAAATCGCCCGGGAAGAGGGCGCCGAACTGCTGACCGGCGGTGCGGCCGAGCATCTGGAGGGCGACTTGTCGAGTGGCTATTACATCCAGCCGACCCTGCTCAAGGGCCACAACAAGATGCGTGTGTTCCAGGAAGAAATCTTCGGCCCGGTGGTGGGTGTGACCACCTTCAAGGACGAAGCCGAAGCCCTGGCCATCGCCAACGATACCGAGTTCGGCCTCGGCGCCGGCCTGTGGACCCGCGACATCAACCGTGCCTACCGCATGGGCCGGGCGATCAAGGCCGGTCGTGTGTGGACCAACTGCTACCACCTGTACCCGGCGCACGCCGCGTTCGGTGGCTACAAGAAGTCCGGCGTGGGTCGTGAGACGCACAAGATGATGCTCGACCACTACCAGCAGACCAAGAACCTGCTGGTGAGCTACGACATCAATCCGTTGGGGTTCTTCTAACCCAGCAACACTGCAAAACCCAATGTGGGAGCGGGCTTGCTCGCGAAAGCGGCGGCACAGTCACTCGATCAGTGTCTGATCCACCGTCTTCGCGAGCAAGCCCGCTCCCACATTGTTGGATTTGTGCAGGCCAAGCATTGCTACCAACGCACCCCACCCACCGCTTCGAAAGTAGCATTCGAACGCCGGGTACAGCGTGCATTAATGACCTTGCCGGAATCGCCCGGTACAAGAAGAGGAAAGACCCATGTGGACTAAACCCGCGTACACCGACCTGCGTATTGGCTTTGAAGTGACGATGTACTTCGCCAACCGATGAGTGCCGGCCCGGCCTGGAGCGTTCAGGCCGGGCTACCCATTGGTCTGATTGCAATCGCGGTGGGATGCTTTAGGCTCAAGGTATTCCACGACAATAACAACAGGCTTACCGATGAGCCACGTACCTGAAAAAATGAGCCTCAGCCCGCTACGCAAGTTCGTTTCCCCTGAAATCATGTTCGGTGCCGGTTGTCGGCACAATGTCGGCAATTACGCCAAGACCTTCGGTGCACGCAAGGTGCTGATCGTCACCGATCCCGGGGTCATCGCCGCCGGTTGGGTGGCTGACGTCGAAGCCAGCCTCCAGGCCCAAGGCATCGATTACTGTGTCTACAGCGCGGTCTCGCCCAATCCGCGGGTCGAGGAAGTGATGCTCGGCGCCGACCTTTACCGGGAAAACCATTGCGATGTCATCGTCGCGGTGGGTGGTGGCAGCCCCATGGATTGCGGTAAAGGCATCGGCATCGTCGTTGCCCACGGCCGCAACATTCTTGAGTTCGAAGGCGTCGATACCCTGCATGTACCCAGCCCGCCGCTGATCCTGATTCCCACCACGGCGGGGACGTCGGCTGACGTGTCGCAGTTCGTGATCATCTCCAACCAGCAAGAACGGATGAAGTTTTCCATCGTCAGCAAGGCGGCGGTACCGGACGTATCGCTGATCGACCCGGAAACCACCCTGAGCATGGACCCGTTCCTGTCCGCCTGTACCGGCATCGACGCCTTGGTACATGCCATCGAGGCCTTCGTGTCCACCGGCCACGGCCCGCTGACCGACCCCCATGCGCTGGAAGCGATGCGCCTGATCAACGGTAACCTGGTGCAAATGATCGCCAACCCGGCGGACATTGCCCTGCGGGAAAAGATCATGTTGGGCAGCATGCAGGCCGGGTTGGCGTTCTCCAACGCGATTCTCGGTGCAGTTCACGCGATGTCCCATAGCCTGGGCGGTTTCCTCGATTTACCCCATGGCTTGTGCAACGCGGTCCTGGTGGAGCACGTAGTGGCGTTCAACTACAACTCGGCGCCGGACCGTTTCAAGGTGATTGCCGAGACGCTGGGCATCGATTGCCGGGGGCTCAACCACCGGCAGATCCGCACCCGGCTGGTGGAGCACCTGATTGCCCTCAAGCACACCATCGGTTTCCACGAGACCCTGGGCCTGCATGGCGTGAGCACCTCGGACATTCCGTTCCTGTCGCAACACGCGATGGATGACCCGTGCATCCTTACCAATCCTCGGGAGTCGAGCCAGCGGGATGTCGAGGTCGTCTATGGCGAAGCCCTCTGACGAGCAGCAAAAAGCCCTGGCCGGGCTGCTGGGGCTGGGCAACCATTCAACGCGCAAGAGTCACTACCCGGAACTGGCGGCGCGCCTCGATGAGCTGGAACAGGCCCGGCAGCACCTGCAACAGCTCAATGATCAGCTGGAGCAGCGAGTGGCCGAGCGCACCGATGCGTTGCTGGAGGCCAACCACAACCTGCAGCAGCAGATCGCCCAGCGCGAGTTGATCGAACAGCAGTTGCGCGATGCCCGGGACGCCGCCCAGGCCGCCAATCGCAGCAAGGACAAATACCTGGCCGCCGCCAGTCATGATCTGTTGCAGCCACTCAACGCGGCCCGCCTGCTGATCGCCACATTGCGCGAACGCCAGTTGCCTAGCGCCGAGCATGTGCTGGTGGAACGGACCCACCAGGCGCTCGAAGGGGCCGAAGACCTGCTCACCGACCTGCTGGACATCTCCCGGCTGGATCAGGCCGCCGTCAAGCCCGACTTGGCGCCGTATCGGCTGGATGAGTTGCTGGGGCCGCTGGTTTCAGAGTTTCAATCGGTGGCCGGCGCCGCCGGGTTGGACCTGCGGGCGCGGTTTGGCGACGAAGCGGTGCTGACCGACTTGCGATTGATCAGCCGTATCCTGCGCAACCTGCTGAGCAATGCCTGCCGCTATACCGATCAGGGCGGTATTCTCCTGGCGGCCCGGCGCCGGGGAGGGCAATTGAGCATTGAAGTCTGGGATACCGGGCGTGGTATCGCTGCCGATTGCCTGGAGTCGATTTTCCTTGAATTCAACCAGCTCGACGTCGGCCGGGCGGCGGACCGCAAAGGCGTGGGCCTGGGCTTGGCGATTGTCGAACGCATCGCCCACATCCTCGGCTATCGGGTCCAGGTGCGCTCTCGGCCGGGACGTGGTTCGGTGTTCAGTATCGAGGTGCCGCTGTCCAGCGAAAAACCCTTGCCCGTATCGCAGCTCCCCGTACAGGCGGTGGCCGGCAACCCGTTGCCAGGGCGGCGTTTGTTGGTAATCGACAACGAACTGAGCATTTTGCAAAGCATGGCTGCGCTGTTGGGGCAGTGGGGCTGCGAAGTGTTGACCGCCACCGACGAAGCGGGCGCCCTCGACGTGCTACAAGAACGCGCGCCGGAGTTGATCCTGGCGGATTTCCACCTGGATCATGGGGTTGTGGGCTGTGAAGTGGTTAAGCATCTGCGCGAGCATTTCCACCAGGCGATCCCGGCGGTGATCATCACCGCCGACCGCAGCGACCAATGCCGCCGCGCCCTGCGCAAACTGGGAGCGCCGCTGCTCAACAAACCGGTCAAGCCTGGCAAGTTGCGGGCGGTGTTGAGCCAGATGCTCGGGTAGCGGTCTCATAAGGATCACCGAAATCGCAACTACCACAAACCCTTGTGGGAGCGAGCCTGCTCGCGATAGCAGTTTCGTGTTATGTTATCCGCTTTCGTTTGGCAGGAATTCTCATTTCCCGCCTTGCATGGACCAACGACCCTCCATCCGAGTAATGCCATGAGCCTACCTTCAAGCGTGACGAGCCCGTCCGGCGTCATCGCGCCTTCACTTGTGACCAGCGCCGCCAAAATCCATGTACGCATGCTTGCCATCGACGCCCTGCGCGGTTTCGTCATGTTGCTGATGCTGGTGGATCACGTTCGCGAGACGTTCCTGCTGCACCGTCAGGTGACTGATCCCATCGATGCGCTCAGCGTGACCCCTGACCTGTATTTCACCCGTCTGCTCAGTACGCTCTGTGCCCCGGTCTTCATTTTCCTCACCGGTCTGTCGGCCTGGCTCTACAGCCAGAAACACACCGCCGGCCAGACCTCGTTGTTCCTGCTCAAGCGTGGCCTGTTCCTGGTCTTCCTGGAATTGACCTTCGTGTGTTTCGCCTGGAACGCCGAGTTCCCGCCCAAGATCCTGTGGCTGCAAGTGATCTGGTGCATCGGCATCTGCATGATCGTCCTGGCCGCGCTGCTGCACCTCAAGCGCAGTTGGCTGATCGTCCTCGGCGTTGCCATCGTCGCCGGGCACAATCTGTTGGACGGTGTGGTGCTGGGGCCTGATTCTCCGTTTTTCGTGCCGTGGTCGATTCTTCATCAACGGGCATTCATCGATATCACCGAGTTCACCCGGGCCCGCACCACGTATCCGGTGCTGCCGTGGATCGGCGTGATCCTGCTGGGTTGGGCCATCGGGCCGTGGTTTGGCAAGGATGTCGAGCCCGCTGTGCGCCTGCGGCGGTTGTTCAAGACGGGCCTGGGCCTGCTGCTGGCCTTTGTGTTCATCCGTTACCTGAACGTATACGGCGACAAACCCTGGGTCCAGACCGGCGACGCGCTGCGTACCTACATGAGCTTCATGAGTGCGACGAAGTATCCGCCGTCGCTGATGTTCCTGATGCCGACCCTGGGAATAGGGCTGATGTTGTTGGCACTCTTTGAAAAAGCCCAGGAGCGGGGTGCCATTGCGCTGTTGGCGATCTATGGTGGCGCACCGATGTTCTTTTACCTGCTGCACCTTTACGTGCTCAAGGCGCTGTACCTGATCGCGGTTGCCATCTGGGGCACCAACCAAGGGACCTATTTCGGGTTCGATGATTTGCCCATGGTGTGGTTGTGGAGCGGGCTGCTGGGCGTCGTGCTGTTTTTTCCTACACGTTGGTTCGCCGGGTTCAAGCAACGGCGGCGTGACATCGCGATCCTCAAGTATCTTTGACCCGCAGGGGCTCTGGTCGCGCGAACGGTGCCGATCAGGGCCATTAAAATGCCGTCATTTGGTCGGCGTTTTTGCCTGGAATGTAAAAAGACGCTTCGGTCTGTTTATTTCCTTATGTAAACTGCCCCCCGCTGCGACAATCGGGCACGGCCACGCCAGGCCCGATGAACACCGTTCGCAGCGTCCCTCACCCCAGCTGAAGCCAAGACCTACAAGAAGTCAGCGCCGGAGAGACATAAACGAGAGGCCGACGTATCGCTCGGCCCTGTAGGTCCATCCTCCAGTCCGTCTCGATACCCATCCTGCTGGCGTTGCCGGTGGCCGATGAGGTCTATCCTTGACCAGGGCAGGTGGACGGAATGGCGTTCATCCTAGGGATACACACATGTTGAAGAAAACACACACGGCGCTACTGGGCCTGGCGATGGCGATGGGTCTTGCGACCACGCACGCCGCCGAGCCAAAAAAAGTGGATGTCTTGCTCATTGGTGGGGGCATCATGAGCTCGACACTCGGCGTCTGGCTCAATGAGCTGGAGCCGGGCTGGACCATGGAAATGGTCGAGCGCCTGGACGGTGTTGCCGAAGAGAGCTCCAACGGCTGGAACAACGCCGGTACTGGCCACTCCGCGCTGGCCGAGTTGAACTACACGCCGGAAGACAAGAATGGCAAGGTCGATATCTCCAAGGCCATCGAAATCAACGAAGCCTTCCAGATCTCCCGTCAGTTCTGGTCCTGGCAGGTCAAGAACGGCGTGTTGAAGAACCCGCGTTCGTTCATCAACTCCACGCCACACATGAGTTTCCTGTGGGGCGACGAGAACATCGCGTTCCTGAAGAAGCGCTACGAAGCCCTCCAGGCCAGCCCGTTGTTCGCCGGCATGCAGTACTCCGAAGATCGCGAGCAGATCAGCAAGTGGGTTCCGCTGATGATGCAAGGGCGTGACCCGAGCCAGAAAGTCGCGGCCACCTGGAGTCCCCTGGGTACTGACGTGAACTTCGGCGAAATCACCCGCCAATTCGCAGCTTATCTGCAAACCAAGCCGAACTTCTCCCTCAAGCTGTCCAGCGAAGTGGAAGACATCACCCGCAACGAAGACGGCACCTGGCGCGTTTCCTACAAGAACCTGAAAGACGGTACCGAAACCGAGACCGACGCCAAGTTCGTGTTCATCGGCGCCGGCGGCGGTGCCTTGCACCTGCTGCAGAAGTCCGACATCCCGGAAGCGCGTGAATACGCAGGTTTCCCGGTGGGTGGTTCGTTCCTGGTCACCGAAAACCCGACGGTTGCCCAACTGCACCTGGCCAAGGCGTACGGCAAGGCTTCGGTCGGTGCTCCGCCAATGTCGGTTCCGCACCTGGACACCCGTGTGCTGGATGGCAAGCGCGTGATCCTGTTTGGCCCGTTCGCAACGTTCTCCACCAAGTTCCTGAAGAACGGTTCGTACTTCGACCTGCTGACCAGCACCACCACCCACAACGTGTGGCCGATGACCAAGGTGGGTATCGAACAGTACCCACTGGTCGAATACCTGGCCGGTCAACTGATGCTGTCAGACGAAGACCGCTTCAATGCCTTGAAGGAATATTTCCCGGAAGCCAAGCAGGAAGACTGGCGCCTGTGGCAGGCCGGCCAGCGCGTACAGGTCATCAAGCGTGACGAAGAGAAGGGCGGTGTCCTGAAGCTCGGCACCGAAGTGGTCGCTTCCCAGGACGGCAGCATCGCCGGCCTGCTGGGTGCTTCGCCAGGCGCCTCGACCGCTGCGCCGATCATGCTGAGCGTGCTGGAGAAGGTCTTCAAGGACAAGGTCGCCAGCCCGGCCTGGCAGGAAAAACTGCGCCAGATCGTGCCGAGCTACGGCACCAAGCTCAACGATAGCCCTGAGCGTGTTGCCCAGGAATGGGCCTACACCAGCGAGGTCCTGCAACTGGATCCGCCGCCGGCGATCGGCAAGCCTGGGACCCCTGCGGCACCGGCCAAGCCGGCGGCTGCTCGTGAAGCCAACCCAGCGGCTGACATGGCGCTGTAAACCGGACACTGTCTGGTGAGATAAGAAGAACGCCGCTCATCGAGCGGCGTTTTTTTTCTCCCATCACAAGCCGCTCGGGCCATACCGACATCCACTGTGCGGGCTTGCTCGCAAATCGGCAGCCCATCCAACATCATCTCGAACTGATCCACCGCTTTCGCGAGCAAACCCGCTCCCGCAGAACGCCTGAGGCGAGCATCAGATCTGAAAACACCCGAGAACCCCTGTGGGAGCGAGCCTGCTCGCGAAGACGGCAGCCCATTCAACATCCCGCCAACTGATCCAGCGCCATCGTGATCGCGATCAGGCTCGCTCCCACCAAACCGCACGCTTCATACCCTTCCAAATGAAGCTTTCATGACAAAAGTTCGGTAGCACATCGCCATTCCCGTCATGCCTGTGTGACGTGTTCGAGGGGACCTTTCAGGTCGTTTGGAGCCGGGGCGCGAAGCCGGGAGTGAGGCGATGGGGACTATGGAACGTTATTCGAAAGTGGGCATGCAGGAGCTTGACCAGCGGTTGTCGAAGATCGTCGAGGCGGCGCGCAAGCAGCCGGTCTCGGTGTATCGCTACGGCGCGCCATGGGTCTGGATCGTTTCCCAGGATGACTGGCAGGGCGCGCTCAAGGAAGTGTCCAGCTACATCCCGCAGGGCCATTCACTGGTGTTGCTGCGGCCACAGATCGATGACCTGCTGGATGAGCATCGCGAGGTGCTGCAAGGCCTCAACGCCAGCGCCCAGATGCTGATCGCACCGCAAACCGCCATGCACATCCTCCTGCTGCAACTGCTCTATTCAGTGCCCAGCGAGCAGCAACTCTACGAACAGCTCAACTACAACCTGCTGTTCCGCTGGTTCGTCGGCCTGGACCTGAACCAGAAGGTCTGGAGCTTCAACGTCCTGAGCAAAGACCTCGCCACGCTGCTGGGCGACGCGCGGGCGGTGCGGCTCATCCAGAAAATCATTGGTGAAGTGTTCTGTGGCGCCTTGCTGCAAATGCCGGAGTTCTCCTTGAATTTCGCGCTGCTGCATACCTGGCTGGCCCGGCACGCCACGACATCGACCGCAAGCAATTGAGCCGTACTTTGAATTCAGGGGGTGGTGTGGAGCATTTCTTCAAATCGCGGCCAGCGCTGTGGGGCTGGCTGCTGCTGGCGGTCGGGGGGCCGTCGGCATTCGCCACGGAAGGAGGGCAGGAGGCCGAAGCGGCGCCGGTTCGCCTGGTGGACGTGAATGAGTATTTCGTGCGTGGCAATACCGTGCTCGATGCCCGGGCCATCGAAGAAGCGGTGTATCCGTTCCTCGGCCCGCAAAAGGCCTTGAGCGACATCGAAGGCGCCCGGGAAGCGCTGCAAAAGGCCTATCAGGCGCGTGGTTATCAATCGGTGTTCGTCGAGTTGCCGGAGCAGAAGGTCGAAGACGGCATCGTCTACCTGCAAGTCAGCGAAACCAAGGTTGGCCGGGTGCGCGTGGTGGGGGCCAAGCACTATTCGCCCGTGGAAATCCGTGACGACGTGCCAGCGCTCAAGGAAGGCGAGGTACCGGATTTCGCCCAGGTCCAGGCAGAACTGGCGCAGTTGAACAAGACCCCGGGGCGCCAGGTCATGCCGCTGGTGCGCGAAGGCCAGCGCCCCGGAACCATGGACGTCGATTTGCAGGTCGAAGACCAGAACCCCTGGCAAGCCAGCCTGGGGCTGAACAACGATTACAGCGCCGACACCGAAAAGCTGCGTACGGTCGCGAGCCTGGGCTACAACAACCTCTGGCAGTTGGGCCACAGCGTTTCGCTGACTTTTTTCACCGCGCCCCAGGACACCGAAAACGCCAAGGTCTGGTCGGGTTCCTACACCGCACCGTTGAGCGAACGCTGGAGCGTGCAGTTCTCGGGTTACCAATCCGACAGCAACGTGGCGACCGTCGGCGGTAGCAACGTGTTGGGCAAAGGTCATTCCTACGGGGTGTCGGCGATCTACAGCCTGCCGTCCAGCGGGGCATGGGCCAACAGCTTTTCGGTCGGGGTGGACTTCAAGGATTTCGACGAGGAGCTCAACTTAGGCGGTGCCAGCGACAAGGCACCGCTCAAGTACGCGCCATTCACCTTTGCCTACAACGGCTTTCGCTATACCGAAAACAGCCAGTTGGGCCTCGGCCTGAGCCTGGTGGCGGGGACTCGTAGCCTGCTGGGCTACGGCAGTACCGACGAAGAGTTCGACTACAAGCGTTATCGCGCCAGCCCCAGCTTCGCCGTGCTCAAGGGCGACGGCAATTACACCTTCACCTTCGCCAATGACTGGCAGACCGCCTCCAAGGCGGCCTTCCAACTGGCCTCAGGGCCGCTGGTTTCCAACGAACAATTCTCCGCCGGTGGCGCCACTTCGGTGCGCGGCTACCTGGCCGCCGAGCGCACCGCTGATGACGGCTACTTGCTGTCCCAGGAGCTGCGCACGCCGTCGCTGGCCAAGTTTCTCGGCAGCTATGTCCAGGAATGGCGTTTCTATGCCTTCGCCGAAGGCGCGCAGTTGTACCTGCGTGACGAACTGCCCGACCAGGAAGCCGATTACAGCCTCGCCAGCGTCGGCCTCGGCACCCGCGCGAGCCTGAGCAAATGGCTGTCCGGCAGCCTCGATTGGGGCTATCCGCTGCTCGAAGGGCCGAACACCTCGAAACAGGAATCGCGCCTGCACTTCAACCTGCAAGCGACGTTTTGAACCCAGGAGTCATGTCCATGCAACGCTTATTGTTATCCCTGTTGATCTGCCTGGGGCTGGTGCTTCCGGCGACCGCCAACGCCTGGTGGCAGGACGACTGGCACTATCGCAAACAGATTTCGGTGGACACCACGCCCCAGGGCGCCGCTATCGCCCAGGCCCTGGGACGCACCGCGTTGCTGGTACGCCTGCACACCGGCAACTTCACCTTCGACGGCGTCAAGGACGATGGCTCGGACCTGCGTTTTGTCAGTGCCGATGACAAGACCGTGCTCAACCACCAGATCGAAAGCTTCGACCCGCTGATGGGCATGGCGCTGATCTGGGTCGATGTGCCGAGTGTGGAGGGCGGTCAGCGTCAGGACCTGTGGATGTATTACGGCAACCAGAAGGCGCCGGCCACCGGCAGCGGCCAACTGACCTTCGACCCGGATTACACCGCGTTATACCACTTCGACGGCGCCACCGGCGTACCGCCCAAGGACACCACCGCCTACGGCAACAATGCCCAGGGCGCGGCCGGCACCAGCATCGACGGCGTGATCGGGCGTGCCTTGCAGTTCAACGGCCAGCCGCTGTTGTTGCCGGCCAGCCCTTCGTTGCAACACAGCGCGGGCGCGGCGTTCACCTTCAGTACTTGGCTGCGCCAGGACCAGGCCAGCGGCGAGCAAATCGTCCTGGCCCGTCGCGAAGCCGCCAGTCACTTGCTGATCGGCGTGAACCAGGGTGTGCCGTTCGTAGCGATCAACGACCAGCGCGCGGTCTCGACCCAACCGCTGAATCCCGGTCAATGGCAGCACCTGGCGTTGACCGCCTCGGGCGACCGGGTCGTGCTGTACGTCAATGGGCGTGAAACCGCGAGCCTGGCGGTGGCGATGCCTGCGTTCAATGCGCCGATTGCCTTGGGCGCTGACGTTTCCGCCGGTGCTTTCGCGCCCTTCAGCGGCGCCATGGACGAAGCGCGCCTGTCCAAGGTCGCCCGTCCGGCGCCGTTGCTATTGGCCGACGCCAATGCCCAGGGCGCCGAATCGAAACTGGTGGCCTACGGGGTCGATGAAGAACAGTCCGGCTTCGGTTTCGGCAGCCTGGGTTTCCTGCTCAAGGCCGTGCCGCTGGACGCTTGGGTGATCATTGGGGCGTTGGTGCTGATGATGTTCCAGTCGTGGATCATCATGATCCGCAAGAACCGCATGGTCAGCCGTCTCAGCGCGGCCAACGAAGCGTTTCGCGAGCAGTTCGCCAGGATCGGCACGCGCCTGGAGATGTTCGCCGATGACCAAGACCTCGCCCAGCGCCTGCAACACTCGTCGCTGTGGCGCCTGTACCTGGTGGCCGTCAAGGAAATCCGCACCCGCCGTGAGCAGGGCGCCGATACCTCGTCGGTGTCCGCCGCCACCATCGAGGCGATCCGCTGCTCCATGGACGGCGTGCGTACTCGGGAAAACCAGCAACTGAGTTCGAAACTCTCGACCCTGTCCAACGCCATTGCCGGTGGCCCCTACATTGGTCTGCTCGGCACGGTATTGGGGATCATGGTGGTGTTCCTCGGCACGGCGATGGCCGGTGACGTCAACATCAACGCCATCGCTCCGGGCATGGCCGCGGCCTTGCTCGCCACCGCCATGGGCCTGTTCGTCGCGATTCCGGCGCTGTTTGGCTACAACCGCCTGATCACCCGCAACAAGGAAGTCAGCGCCGACATGCGGGTTTTCGTCGACGAGTTCATCACGCGTCTGGCGGAGATGCACGGCGAAGGCCAGTCCGGTGAAGCGGCCCAGCGCCGCAACCACCACGTCCAATCGTCCGTACCGGCCTGAGGAAATCGCCATGGCTAGCGTAAACGCTTCACACGATGACGACGATGATGCGGCGGTCGACAGCATCAACATCACGCCGCTGGTGGACGTGCTCATGGTGGTGTTGGTGATGTTCATCCTCACCGCCACGGCCCAGGTGTCGGGGATCCAGATCAACCTGCCCAAGGCCAGCGCCTCGGTGTCGTTGTCCGAGGCCAAGACCAAGGCGATTTCGGTGAATGACGGCGGGCAGGTGTTCCTCGATGCCTACCCGGTGACCCTGGCCGAGCTGGAAGAGCGCCTGCGCATCGAGAAGGCCCAGAGTCCGGATTTTCCGGTGATCGTGCGCGGCGACGCGACGGTGCAGTACCAGAAAGTCATTGAAGTGCTGGATCTGTTGCGGCGCCTGGAACTGTCCCAGGTCGGTCTGGTGACCGGCAAACCGAGCCAGGGCTGATCATGACCGCCAGACTTCCCATCGATCCGCCTCCCGTGAAGCCCTCGCCGTTGCGCCTGCTCAAGTGGGCCGTCGGCCTGCTGTTGGGCGCCGTGGCGGCCTGGCTGCTGTGGCAGTGGGCCAATGACATGAGTGGCGTGCGCCGCGAAGCACCGAAGGTGCCGACGATCATTCCGCTGCCGCCTCCGCCCCCACCACCGCCGGAGAAACCCAAGGAGCCGGAACCCCAGGTCGAGGAAAAGGTGGTCGAGCCAGAGCCGACCCCGGAACCCGAAGAGGTCAAGCCCGAGGAAGAGGCGCCGCCATCGCCCGTGGATGACCTGGCGAACCCGATGCAAATGGACGGCGATGCCCAGTCCGGCAACGACGCCTTCAACATCGGCGCCGGCAAGGGCGGCGGTATGGCCGGGGCAGGGGGCGGGCGCTTGGGCAATGGCACCTACAGCCAGTTCCTGGCGTTCACCTTCCAGCGCTTGCTACGGGAAAACCCCGACCTGCGCAGCCTGGCGTTCTCGCTGCAGGCCGACGTCTGGCTCAGTGCCGCGGGCGAAATCACCCGGGTGGAGCTGGTCAAGTCCAGCGGCAACCCGCAAGTCGATGAACAGGTGATTTCCGCGCTGCGTGCCGCGCCCCATTTGAGTGAACGGCCACCGGCCTCCCTGACCTTGCCCGTGCGTCTGTCCTTGCAAGGGCGCCGACCGGGTTAATCGAATTTTTAGAAAGTTTGCCAACAGGAGTTGTGTGCAGATGATTTCCAATGTGAATCGATTGTCGTGGGCGATCGGCCTGGTGGTCCTGAGCCTGGCCGGGCACGCGGTCGCCGCCCCGGCGCCTTCGGAAAACGCCACGATCAATCTGATCCGCCTGCTGGTGCAGCAGGGCGTGTTGAAGCAGGACCAGGCCGATGGCTTGATCGCCCAGGCCGAACGCGAAGCCCTGCAGGCCCGCCAGGCAGCCACGGCGGTTGCCGCAGCGCCGGCCGGTGCGCCGGGGGACGTGCGGGTGCAATATGTACCGAACATTGTGCGTGAGCAGATCCGCGACCAGGTCAAGGCTGAAGTCATGGCCACCGCCAAGCAGGAAAACTGGGCCCAGCCCAACATCTTCCCGGATTGGGTTTCGCGCATCAGTTTCGATGGCGACATTCGCCTGCGGGATGAGTCGCGCTATTACTCGGGCACCAACAGCAACGAAATCGTCGACTTTGCCCGGCTCAATGACAAGGGGCCGTACGACGTCAACCCCAACAGCAGCTCCAGCCTGCCGCCATTGCTCAACACCCGCGAAGACCGGGAAAACCTGTTCCGCCTGCGCGCACGCCTGGGCATGAAGGCCGTGATCGCCCCGCAATGGACCGCGGGCATTCGTATCGGCACCGGCTCGGACAACAACCCGGTATCCACCACCCAGACCCTCGGTGGCGGTTTCGGCAAGAAAGACATCTGGCTCGACCAGGGCTACCTGACCTGGAAGCCCTCGGACGAACTGACCCTGACCGGCGGGCGTTTCGCCAACCCGTTTTTCTCCACCGACCTGTTGTATTCCGGTGACCTGAACTTCGATGGCGTGGCGGCGAATTTCAACCACAAGCTCAATCAGGACTGGGGCGTCTTCGGCACCGTCGGCGCGTTCCCGGTGGAGTACACCAACGACACCAGCACCAGCAACGGCAGCGACAAGGAAGAGAGCGACAACAAGTGGCTGTACGGTGCGCAACTGGGGGCCAACTGGGCGATCAACGACAGCAACCGGATCAAGGGGGCCTTGGCCTATTACCGCTTCGACGACATCGAAGGCCAGCGCTCTTCGCCGTGCCAACCTTGGGCCGGTGATCCAGGCTGCGATAGCGACGGATCGCGGGTGGCGTTCATGCAAAAGGGCAACACCGTGTTCCTGCTGCGCGACATCACGCCCAACCCCCTCAACCCGTCCACCACGCCACAGCCGCAATACGTCGGCCTGGCCTCGGAGTTCAACCTGCTGGACCTGAACCTTGCCTGGGACACCGATCTGCCCGAAGACCTGAAGCTGCGCAGCCAGGCCCACTACGTCCACAACCTGGGCTACGACGAGGGCGAGATGCGCAAGCGCTCGGCAGGGCAGTTCGCCAACAACCTGGACGAAAACGGCGAGGTGGAAAGCGGCGCCAACGCCTGGATGCTCCAGTTCACCCTGGGCAACTCGCTGGAACTCAAGCGCGAAGGCGACTGGAACCTGTTCGCCGGCTACAAGTACATCCAGCCGGACGCCTTGCCCGACGGCTTCAACGATTCGTCGTTCCATCTGGGCGGCACCAACGCCAAGGGTTACTTCCTGGGCGGCAACTATGGCCTGGCGAGCAACGTCTTCGCCACCGGTCGCTGGTTGAGTTCCGAAGCGGTGTACGGCGCGCCGTACGACATCGATGTCTTGCAGCTTGAAATCAACACGCGCTTCTAAGCGCAGGGAGGCCTCATGAAAAGGCGAGCCAAACACCAATGCCCGGCCGCGTTGCTGGTGCTGGGCCTGCTGCTCAGCGGCATGGCTCACGGCGAAGGGCTGGAGGAGCGACTACGGGCACAACTGCGCAGCACCACCGCGCAGTTGCAGGCCCTGCAAAGCGAGCAGGCCCAAGCCAGCGCCGCTCGTCAGGCTGCGGAGGGCCAGGCCAAGGACGCCCAGGCGCAGATCAAGCAATTGACCGCGCAACTGACCAAGGCCCAGGCCCTGATCGACCAACTGTCCGGGCAGCAGCAAAACCTGCAAAGCCAGGCCCAGGCCCAGGTGGCGGCCAGCAACGAACAGGTCGGCAAATTCAAGAAAGCCTATGAAGAGCTGTTGACCCTGGCCCGTGGCAAAGAGACCGAGCGGGCTCGGCTGGAGGGGCAATTGAGCGAGCGTGACACACAAGTGCAGCAATGTTCGGTCAAGAATCAGCAAATGTACGAAGTCGCCAAGACGCTGCTGCATGCCTACGAAACCATCGATGTGACCGACATCATGAAGATCCGCCAGCCGTTCGCGGCCAAGGCCCGGGTGCGTTTCGAGGAGCTGGCCCAAGGCTTTGGCGATGACCTCTACAAGAACCGTTTCGATGCGCCCCAGGCCTCGATCACTCACTGAACAGCACAAGGAAGAATCGAGCATGACCTCAATGATTGAACACGTCGGCGCAAAATCCCTGACCGAGTTGTTGCAGGCCGCCGGCTATCGGGTCAACGAAACCGAGCAGAACGGCATCGTGCAACTGCTCAGCGCCAGCCAGGGCATCGGCTTTGCCGTGCGCTTGGGCAATCCTGCGCCGACAGCGGGCGAATACCTGGACTTCACCTTCAGCTGTGCCTTGCGGGTGCAGGGCGAGTTGCCGGCTGGATTGGCAGAACAATGGAACGCCTCGCGCCGCTTTGCCCGATTGTCGCTGCAAGGTGGATTCCTGGTGATGGAAATGGACGTGGTGGTGGCGGCAGGCGTGAGCGCCGATCATTTGCGCAGCCATCTGGAGCTGTGGGATCGCCTGTTGCAGGAGTTCATTGTCTACCTGCGTGAGTTCAGCCAGAACGCGGCGCGCTTGCAGACCCCGGCCGAGCCGGTCGAGGCCTCCCTGGAGGAGGCCGTCGCATCGTGAAAAAGCCGACCTTCGTCATCAGCGCCGCAGCGCTGGGGCTGATCGCCGTGGCACTGGTGCTTGGCCTGCGGCCGGGAAGCGATCCGGTCGCCGCGGTACAGACCGTCAGCGTTGTTTCGGTCGACTCTCCGAGCCTGGCCCGATTGGGCAACCAGCAGGTCAGCCCCGATGAACTCAAGGCGTTGCTGGCCGCACTGGCCCCCGAGGTTCGCCAGCAAATGCGTGGTAATCGGGCTGCGTTGGAAGGCTGGATCCGTGCCCGCCTGGCGGAAAAAGCCGTGTTGGAGCAAGCCGATGCCCAGGGCTGGCGCCAGCGGCCCGAGGTGGAGCGGCAGACGCGAGCGGCGGCCGAGCAGATCGTGTTTCGTGATTATTTGCAGTCGGTCAGCCAGGTGCCGGCCGGGTATCCCAGTGAAGACGAGTTGAAGCAGGCCTACGACGCCGGGAAAGCCAATTGGACCGCGCCGGCGTTGTACCGCGTCAGCCAGATTTTCCTGGCCGCGACCGAGCCGCAAACGGTGGAGGCGGTCCGCCGGCAAGCGCTGGAGTTGAGCAAAAAGGCCCAGGCGTCGCCCGCCGAGTTCGCCGCCCTGGCCAGCCGTTTTTCCCAGGATCGCACCAGTGCCGAGCGGGGCGGCGACAGTGGTTTCCAGCCATTGCAGCAACTCGTCCCGCCGGTGCGTGAGGCGGTGGCGCGCTTGAAGGTCGGCGCGGTGTCGGATCCGGTGCAGAGTGCGGCGGGCTTTCATGTCATCAAACTCACCGAACAACAACCGGCCCGGGAAGCGACCCTGGACGAAGTCCGCGAACGCCTGACCCAGGCCCTGCGCGCCCAGCGCCAGGAGCAGATCGCCAAGGCTTACCTGGACGGCATGCTCGACACGGCCACGTTGAGCATTGATGGCGCGCAGTTGAGCAAGGTGCTGGAGGGGCTTTAACCTCGACAATGCTTAGATGTGAACACCTTTGTGAGGTGAACACCTTTTGTGGCGAGGGGATTTATCTGTGGGAGCAAAGCTTGCTCGCGATACAAACGCCTCGGTTCCAGGGAGACCGCGTCATCTTCATCGCGGGCAAGCCTTGCTCCCACAGATAAACCCCTCGCCACAGGGAGCCGCGCTGTATCTGGAACGCCGGCGCAGCTCCACGTATTCGTACAACCGACAGGGAGTCACCCATGACCTTCATCGAGCCCGCAGGACGCCAGGCTGTCACCGCATACCGAACACCGTTGCATGCCCCCGACCCTTGGTTGGCAATGGCCAGTGGTATCGAACCGCAGGTGGCGCAGTGTTTCCTGGTCAGTGCCCGTTGCGGCTGCTTCATGCAAGCGGCCCGCAGTCTCAACGTCAAGGCGACTTGGCTGCGCAAGCAGTTGGCGCAGTTGGAGACGCGCTTGCAACGCTCGTTGTTCAGCTTCCAGGGTAGCGCCTTGATCCTCAGCCGCGAAGGCCGGCAGTTGCAGGCGCGATTGATCGCCCTGGCCCACGAAAGCGCGCCACCGCTGAATGATCAACCCTTGATTCGTCTGGCCGTGGCCGAGTCGATCCTGCATGACATCCTGGGGCGTGACTTGATCTCGCTGCTGCGGCGCAACGCCAGTGTGCGATTGCAAATCCTCACCCTGGACAGTGAACTGGCATTGCAAGCCGTCAGCGCCGACCTGGTGCTGTGGTTGAGCGATGCCCACGGGGCGGCGCCAGGGCCGAGCTTCGCCACGTTGCCAGCGGATCGGCTGGCGCGGCTGGATTATGTGCCACACATCGCCAAGCGCTACTCACGAGCGGCCACGCGCCCGGATTGCCTGGACGACCTGAATGACTACATGCTGGTGCAATGGCAGGCGGATCGACACGTGGACGGCTTTGCCCCGTGGAACGCCTTGATAGAACAACGCCGTGCCGGTGTGGTGCAGGTGCAATCCTACGAACTGATGCTGGAAATGATTCGCTGCAGTGCCTGCATTGGCCTGTTGCCACAGTACATGAGCCGCTTCGACCGAGGCTTGGTGGCGTTACCGGAAATATTCGGCCTGTCGATGCAGCGGCACTTGTGGCTGGCCGTCAATACCCAGACCGAAGGCTCGCCAGAGGTGCGGATGCTGCGTGAATTGATCCAGCACACGCTGGATGAGCGCCGGGATTGGTTCCAGGCGTAACCGAAACTGAGTGTAACCCCCTGTGGGAGCTTGCCTCGCAACCACCCCAAGAGCTTTTGTTGGGAGCAGGTTTCCCCGCCGCTTGGCGCGACTTATAGTGATCGGCCTTGTCACGCCTCCAGGAAGGAGCCCCATGTCCGAGTCTTCGATCGCCCTCGAACGCTTCACCGAAGCCCACATCGCCGGAGTCACCGCGCTCTACAATGACCCGGCGGTGACGCGCCAGGTGCTGCAGATGCCTTTCCAGTCCACTGAAACCTGGCGCAAACGCCTGGTGGTGGATGACGAGCGCTTGTTGAAACTGGTGGCCCTGCACGAGGGTGAAGTCATCGGCAACCTGGGGCTGGAGCAGTTTTCGCGGGTGCGTCGTGCCCATTGCGGCAGCCTCGGCATGGGCGTGGCAGTCGCCTGGCAGGGCAAGGGCGTGGGTTCGATGCTGCTGGCTGCCGCGCTGGATGTCGCGGACAACTGGATGAACCTGCGGCGAGTCGAGTTGACGGTGTACGCCGACAATGAGGCGGCCATCGGGCTGTACCGCAAGTTCGGCTTCGAAACCGAAGGGTTGATGCGCGACTATGCCGTGCGTGACGGGCGCTGGGTGGACACCCTGGCCATGGCGCGGCTGCGTTGAAGGACTGGCTGTTAAGGTAAACGGGGTTTTGCGTACGCCGGCCTCTTGAACCTGTCATCATCCAGCTCCGCAGCATGCCTTGATAGAGGAACAGCCCATGGACGATATACGGCAATTGGGCGAGATGCTTCGTCACTACGCAGACAGCGAAGCGCACAAGAAACAACAGCACCAGGCCCAGTCGTTGGTCTGGGCAGAACAGATCGAGGCGTTGTACGGACAAATCGAGCAATGGTTGGCGCCAGTCCTGGCTCCCGACCTTTTGACGTTGAGTCGTGAGACCTATGTGGCTCATGGGCCGAGCGTTCCGGTAGAGACGTCCGATTTCAAGACTGAAAAACTGACCTTGACCATCACCGGTAAACCGGTGGAGTTCGTGCCGGATGTGATGGGCGTGGGCGGGCTGGTTTCCTTGTCGATCATGGGTCTGGCCTCGACCCGCCATGGGAGCATTTCCTTGGTTTGCCAGCCACCATCGGTGCAATGGCAATGGCGGCGGACCAATGGATTGAAAGAACCCGATACGTTCGCTTTCGACGCAGACTTTCTCGCACAACAACTACAGAGCCTGATACCGCGCGATCGGGGCTGAAGACGTGTGGCGGAACGTCATCTTTATCGACCTTCTTTCAGGGCAGGCAAAAAATGGTTCATTGGCTATACCTGTAGTTCCGGCCCCGCCTCGTGTGGCTTACAGGAGTGACAGCATGAAGTTTTCGTCGATGATCGGCACTGTTTGCATTGCCTCGCTCGCTTTGGCGGGTTGCTCTAGCAAAGTTACCCAGCCGGATGAGTATTCCGGGTTCCTGGGCGATTACAGCCGGCTCAAGGAAGAAAAGTCGCCGTCGGGGGCCGAGGTCATGCGTTGGGTCGATCCGAAGATTGATCCGCGCAAGTACACCCACCTCTATATCGAGCCGACGCAGCTTTATCCCAAGCCGCAGCCGACCGTGAAGATCCCCGCGGCCACGCTGTACGGCATCACCGCCTATTACGATCAGGCCCTGAAGCGCGAAGCGGGGAAATCCTTGCCCCTGGCGAGCAGTCCAGGGCCGGGTGTATTGGTGATGCGGGCGGCCATCACGGCTGTCGGCAGCAAGACCGAAGGCTTGAAACCTTATGAGGTGATCCCGATTGCCCTGGTGGCGGCCGCTGTTAGCACTGCCAGCGGCATTCGCGACCAGGAAACCACGTTGGGTACCGAAGCGGTTTTTATCGACGGTGGCAACAACGCAGTGGTCGCCCAGGTGGTGCGCAAAGGGACGGGCAAACCGTTGTCCAACGAGTCCCAGGTCATGAAGCCCGATGATGTCAAAGGGGTCATCGATGGCTGGGCGTCGGATTTGCATCAGTCGTTCCTGAAGCTCAAGGCTAAATAGCCACGGATGTCTCCTGTAGACGCTGGTGACGTCATGTCTTTTTATGTCCGGGCATAGGTCGCGGCTCCATTTCATGGTTAACTCCGGCCTTCACCTTTTTCAAACCTGTCAGAAGGAATCCGTTCATGGCTACAGTCACCCTCAAAGGCAACCCAGTCCAAGTCAACGGCCAATTGCCACAAGCCGGTTCCAAGGCACCAGCCTTTTCCCTGGTGGCCGGCAATCTGTCCGACGTTTCCCTGGCGAGCTTCGCCGGCAAGCGCAAAGTGCTGAACATTTTCCCTAGCGTCGACACCCCGACCTGCGCCACCTCCGTGCGCAAGTTCAACGCCCAGGCCAACGAGCTGAACAACACCGTGGTGTTGTGCATTTCTGCCGACCTGCCGTTCGCCCAAGCGCGTTTCTGCGGCGCCGAAGGCCTGGAAAACGTCCAGAACCTGTCGACCCTGCGCGGTGCCGAATTCATCCGCGACTACGGCGTGGAAATTGCCGACGGCCCGCTCAAAGGCCTGACCGCCCGTGCCGTGGTGGTGCTGGACGAAAACGACACCGTGTTGCACAGCGAACTGGTCAAGGAAATCGCTGAAGAGCCGAACTATGACGCGGCCCTGGCTGTTCTGAAATAAGTGGAATGAAATAAGGTCTTTATTACAATTGTTAACGGCCTGGCCCTGCCCAGGCCGTTTTCTTTTGTGCTTCAAGGTCTTAGCCGACTATTCAAAAGGTAAGCCCAACGTAAATTGCCGGTAAAGGCGCTTTGCTAAACACCCGCCAGTGCTTATCGTTCAGCCTCCCGTAAAAGAAGTCCACGCGCCCAATGGTTGATCACTCCATGCAATCCTCTGTATCCCGCAATCCCCGTCGCTGGCTGTTCGGCCTGTTCATCGTATTGGTCGTCGCGGCGCTGGCCTGGAAGTTCTGGCCCAGTGGCTCGGCCGAGAAACCAGGGGCAGGGGAGAAGGCCGCGGCGGGGCACGTGGGGCGCTCCGGTAGCATGCGGCCAGGGTTCGGTGGGGCGACGGGGCCGATCCCGGTTCGGGTGGCGCCGGTGGTGAGTGGGGATTTCCCGCTGTACTTCAAGGCGCTGGGCACGGTCACGGCCCTCAATACCATCAACGTGCGCAGCCGTGTGGGCGGCGAACTGGTCAAGATCGCCTTCGAAGAGGGGCAAATGGTCAAGGCCGGGGACTTGCTGGCCGAGATCGACCCGCGTCCCTACCAGAACGCCTTGCTCCAGGCCGAAGGCACGCTGTTGCAGAACCAGGCCCAGTTGAAAAATGCCCAGGTAGACCTTGAGCGGTATCGCGGCCTGTATGCCGAAGACAGTATTGCCAAGCAGACCCTCGACACCGCCGCGGCGCTGGTAGGCCAGTATCAGGGCACGGTCAAGACCAACCAGGCGGCGGTCAACGACGCCAAACTCAACCTGGAATTCACCAAGATCCGCGCGCCCATTGCCGGTCGCGTAGGCTTGCGGCAACTGGACATCGGCAACCTGGTGGCGGCCAACGACACCACGGCCCTGGCGGTCATCACCCAGACCCAACCCATCAGCGTCGTGTTCACCTTGCCGGAGAACAATCTCGACACGGTGCTCGCCCGTTACCGCAGCGGGGCGAAACTGCCCGTCGAAGCCTGGGACCGGGGCGACGTGAAGCTCCAGGCCAGCGGCGTGCTGCAAAGCCTGGACAACCAGATCGATGTCACCACCGGCACCTTGAAGTTCAAGGCTCGCTACGAGAACCGCGACCAGTCGCTGTTCCCCAACCAATTCGTCAATGTGCGCCTGCTGGCCGATACCCTCAAAGGCGTGACCCTGGCGCCGACGGCGGCCATTCAGTTCGGCACCAACGGCACCTTCGTCTATGCCCTTGATGGCGACAAAAAAGTCACCATCAGAAAGCTGAAGATCGGTGCCAGTGACGGTGACAACACCGTGATCACCGAAGGCCTGGCGGCAGGGGATCGGGTCGTGCTCGAAGGCACCGATCGCTTGAAAGAGGGCAGCGAGGTGGAAGTGGTCAACGACAGCCAGGACGTGCCCACCACGCCGACCGAGCACCTGCAGGGCAAGTCCGCGGCGGCGCCCACTGAGTCGGCTGCGGCCGACAAGGCGAAAAAGGGCGGCGCATGAATCTCTCGCGGCTGTTCATCCTTCGCCCGGTCGCCACCACCCTGAGCATGCTGGCGATCATCCTGGCCGGCCTGATCGCCTATCGGCTGCTACCGGTGTCGGCACTGCCCCAGGTCGACTATCCGACCATCCGTGTGATGACCCTGTACCCGGGCGCCAGTCCCGATGTGATGACCAGCGCAGTCACCGCGCCCCTGGAGCGCCAGTTCGGGCAGATGCCGGGCCTGACGCAAATGGCCTCCACCAGTTCCGGTGGCGCGTCGGTGATTACCCTGCGCTTCAACCTCGACATCAACATGGACGTCGCCGAACAGCAGGTGCAGGCTGCGATCAACGCCGCCACCAACTTGCTGCCCAAGGACCTGCCGGCGCCGCCGGTGTACAACAAGGTCAACCCGGCCGATACCCCGGTGCTGACCCTGGCGATCACCTCCAAGACCATGCTGCTGCCCAAGCTCAATGACTTGGTGGACACCCGCATGGCGCAGAAAATCGCCCAGATCAGCGGGGTCGGCATGGTCACCATCGCCGGTGGCCAGCGCCAGGCCGTGCGAATCAAGGTCAATCCCGAGGCCTTGGCGGCCAACGGCCTGAACCTGGCGGATGTGCGCACGCTGATTGGTGCTTCCAACGTCAACCAGCCCAAGGGCAACTTCGACGGTCCGACCCGGGTCTCGATGCTCGACGCCAACGATCAACTGACCTCGCCAAAGGACTATGCCGAACTGATCCTGGCCTACGCCAACGGCGCGCCGTTGCGGCTCAAGGATGTGGCACAGATTGTCGACGGCGCCGAAAACGAACGACTCGCCGCCTGGGCCAATGAAAACCAGGCCGTGCTGCTGAACATCCAGCGCCAACCGGGGGCCAATGTCATCGAGGTCGTGGACCGGATCAAGGCCCTGCTGCCGAGCATCACCGACAACCTGCCGGCCGGCCTGGATGTCACCGTGCTGACCGACCGCACCCAGACCATCCGCGCCTCGGTCACCGACGTGCAGCATGAGTTGCTGATCGCCATCGCCCTGGTGGTCATGGTGACGTTCCTGTTCCTGCGTCGGGTCAGTGCCACGATTATTCCGTCGGTGGCTGTGCCGCTGTCGCTGATCGGCACCTTTGGCGTGATGTACCTGGCCGGTTTCTCCATCAACAACCTGACCCTGATGGCCCTGACCATCGCCACCGGTTTTGTGGTGGACGATGCCATCGTGATGCTGGAGAACATCGCCCGCTTCATCGAGGAGGGCGACAGCCCGTTGCAGGCGGCGCTAAAGGGTGCGAAGCAGATCGGCTTCACGCTGATTTCCCTGACCTTGTCGCTGATCGCCGTGCTGATTCCGCTGTTGTTCATGGCCGATGTGGTTGGGCGCTTGTTCCGCGAGTTCGCCATCACCCTGGCGGTGGCGATCCTGATTTCCCTGGTAGTGTCCCTGACCCTGACGCCGATGATGTGCGCCCGGTTGCTCAAGCGCGAGCCCAAGGCAGAAGAGCAGGGCCGTTTCTATCGCGCCAGCGGCGCCTGGATCGACTGGCTGATCGCCGCCTACGGCCGCAAGTTGCAATGGGTGCTCAAGCATCAGCCGCTGACCCTGCTGGTGGCGGTGGCTAGCCTGGTGCTGACGGTGGTGCTTTACCTGGCCGTGCCCAAGGGCTTCTTTCCGGTGCAGGACACCGGCGTGATCCAGGGCATTTCCGAGGCGCCGCAATCGATATCCTTTGCCGCCATGAGCGAGCGCCAGCAGCAACTGGCGAAAGTGATCCTCGCCGATCCGGCGGTGGAGAGCCTGTCGTCCTACATCGGTGTGGACGGCGACAATGCCACGCTCAACAGTGGTCGCCTGCTGATCAACCTCAAGCCCCACAGTGAACGGGATGACAGCGCCAGCCAGATCATTGCCCGCTTGCAACCACAGTTGGACCGATTGGTGGGCATCCGCCTGTTCATGCAACCGGTGCAGGACCTGACCATCGAGGATCGGGTCAGTCGTACCCAGTACCAGTTCAGCCTGTCGTCGCCGGACGCCGAATTGCTCAGCCTCTGGAGCGGTCGGCTGGTCGAGGCCCTGGCCCGGCAGCCGGAACTGACCGATGTGGCCAGCGACCTGCAGGACAAGGGCTTGCAGGTTTACCTGGTCATCGACCGCGACGCTGCCTCACGCCTGGGCGTCTCGGTGTCGAACATCACCGATGCGCTGTATGACGCTTTCGGCCAGCGGCAGATTTCCACCATCTACACCCAGGCCAGCCAGTACCGCGTGGTGCTGCAAGCCCAGGCCGGGGAGCGGATCGGGCCGCAGGCGCTGGACCAGATTCACGTCAAGACTACCGATGGCGGCCAGGTGCGGTTGTCGAGCCTGGCCCGGGTCGAAGAACGCCAGGCACAACTGGCGATTGCCCACATTGGCCAGTTTCCGGCGGTGATGATGTCGTTCAACCTCGCGCCGGGCGTGGCCCTGGGGCACGCGGTGGATTTGATCGAGAAGGTCCAGCACGACATCGGCATGCCGTTGGGCGTGCAGACCGAGTTCCAGGGCGCGGCCCAGGCGTTCCAGGCGTCGTTGTCGAGTACCTTGCTGCTGATCCTGGCGGCGGTGGTGACCATGTACATCGTCCTGGGCGTGCTGTACGAAAGTTACATCCACCCGATCACCATTCTTTCCACGCTGCCCTCGGCGGCCATCGGCGCCTTGCTGGCGTTGATCCTCAGCGGCAATGACCTGGGCATGATCGCGATCATCGGCATCATCCTGCTGATCGGCATCGTCAAGAAAAACGCGATCATGATGATCGACTTCGCCCTCGACGCCGAACGCAACCAGGGCATGGACCCGCAGACGGCGATCTACCAGGCTGCACTGCTGCGCTTCCGGCCGATCCTGATGACCACCCTGGCGGCCCTGTTCGGTGCGATACCGCTGATGTTCGCCACCGGCTCCGGCGCCGAACTGCGCCAGCCCCTGGGCTTGGTGATGGTGGGTGGGTTGTTGGTGAGCCAGGTGTTGACGTTGTTCACCACGCCGGTGATCTACCTGTATTTCGACCGTTTGGGGCGGCGGTTTGCCCGGCCGGAAGGGAAAGAGGTGCGGGTATGACGGTGGCGCCCGGCATCCTGGGGCATGAGCGCTTTCTGTGGCGAGGGGATTTATCCCCGTTGGGCTGCGTAGCAGCCCCTTTGGTGAGTGCTGCGCACTCAAGCGGGGATAAATCCCCTCGCCACAACAGCCTAGCCGTCTCTTGTATCCAGCGGCTTGAAGCCTGGAGCGGTGGGCGATGAACTTGTCCGGCCCCTTCATCAAGCGTCCGGTGGCGACCATGCTGCTGAGCTTCGCCATCATGCTCCTCGGTGGCGTGTGCTTCGGCCTGCTGCCGGTTTCACCGCTGCCGCAGATGGATTTCCCGGTGATCGTGGTCCAGGCCAACTTGCCCGGGGCCAGCCCCGAAGTGATGGCTTCCACCGTGGCGACCCCGCTGGAGCGTTCCTTCGGCGCCATCGCCGGGGTCAACACCATGAGCAGCCGTTCCAGCCAGGGCTCGACCCGGGTGATCCTGCAATTCGACCTGGACCGTGACATCAACGGTGCCGCCCGGGAGGTGCAAGCGGCAATCAATGCCTCGCGCAACTTGCTGCCCAGCGGCATGCGCAGTATGCCGACCTATAAGAAGGTCAACCCGTCCCAGGCGCCGATCATGGTGCTGTCGCTGACCTCGGATGTATTGGAAAAAGGCCAGCTCTACGACCTGGCGTCCACCATCCTCTCCCAGAGCCTGTCCCAGGTGTCGGGCGTCGGCGAGGTGCAGATCGGCGGCAGTTCGTTGCCGGCGGTGCGCATCGAACTGGAGCCACAGTTGCTCAATCAGTACGGGGTAGCCCTGGACGATGTGCGCACCGCCATTGCCGATAGCAATGTGCGCCGGCCCAAAGGTTCGGTGGAGGACGACCAACGCATGTGGCAGGTCCAGGCCAACGACCAATTGGAAAAGGCCAAGGACTACGAAACGCTGGTCATCCGCTACCAGGACGGCTCGGTGCTGCGGCTCAAGGACGTGGCGAAAGTCACCGACAGCGTCGAGGATCGCTACAACAGCGGTTTCTTCAACAACGATGCCGCCGTGCTGCTGGTGATCAACCGCCAGGCCGGGGCCAACATCATCGAGACGGTCAACGAGATCAAGGCACAACTGCCGGCATTGCAGGCCGTGCTGCCGGCCAGCGTCAAGTTGAACCTGGCGATGGACCGCTCGCCAGTGATCAAGGCCACCCTGCATGAAGCGGAAATGACCCTGCTGATCGCCGTCGCCCTGGTGGTGCTGGTGGTGTTCCTGTTCCTCGGCAACTTCCGAGCCTCACTGATCCCGACCCTGGCCGTGCCGGTGTCGCTGGTCGGCACGTTTGCGGTGATGTACCTGTACGGTTTTTCCCTGAACAACCTGTCGTTGATGGCGTTGATCCTGGCGACCGGGCTGGTGGTGGACGATGCCATCGTGGTGCTGGAGAACATTTCCCGGCACATCGACGAAGGCGTGCCGCCGATGAAGGCCGCGTACCGGGGCGCCGAGGAAGTCGGCTTTACCCTGTTGTCGATGAACGTCTCGCTGGTGGCGGTGTTCCTGTCGATCCTGTTCATGGGCGGGATCATCGAGAGTCTGTTCCGCGAATTCTCCATCACCCTGGCGGCGTCCATCGTGGTCTCGCTGGTGGTCTCGCTGACCCTCACGCCGATGCTCTGCGCCCGCTGGCTCAAGCCGCACGTGCCGGGGCAGGAAAACCGCTTGCAACGCTGGAGCCAGCGCATCAATGAGCGGATGGTCCGTGGTTACGCCACCAGCCTGGACTGGGTGCTGCGCCATCGACGCCTGACCCTGCTGAGCCTGCTGGTGACCATCGGCGTGAACGTCGCGTTGTATGTGGTGGTGCCGAAGACCTTCATGCCGCAGCAGGACACTGGGCAACTGATCGGTTTCGTGCGGGGCGACGATGGGCTGTCGTTCAACGTGATGCAGCCGAAGATGGAAATTTTCCGTCGCGCCGTGCTCAAGGACGAGGCGGTACAAAGCGTCGCCGGTTTCATCGGTGGCAACAACGGCACCAACAACGCCTTCATGCTGGTGCGCCTCAAGCCGATCAAGGAACGCAACATTTCTGCGCAAAAGGTCATCGAGCGCCTTCGTAAGGAAATGCCCAAGGTGCCCGGCGCTCAGTTGATGTTGATGGCCGACCAGGACCTGCAGTTCGGTGGCGGTCGCGAGCAGACCACTTCGCAGTATTCCTACATCCTGCAAAGCGCCGACCTGGCGTCGCTGCGCACCTGGTACCCCAAGCTCGTGGCGGCTTTCAGGGCCTTGCCGGAGCTGACCGCCATCGATGCCCGCGACGGTGGCGGGGCGCAGCAGGTAACGCTGGTGGTGGATCGCGACCAGGCCAAGCGCCTGGGCATCGACATGGACATGGTCACCACGGTGCTCAACAACGCCTACAGCCAGCGGCAGATTTCTACCATCTACGACAGCCTCAACCAGTACCAGGTGGTGATGGAGGTCAATCCCAAGTATGCCCAGGACCCGAGCACCCTCGAGCAGGTCCAGGTGATCACCGCCGATGGTGCGCGCGTGCCGCTGTCGGCCATTGCCCACTACGAGAACAGCCTGGAGGACGACCGGGTCAGCCATGAAGGCCAGTTTGCTTCCGAGAGCATTTCCTTCGACATGGCCGAGGGGGTCACGGTGGAGCAGGGCACCGCGGCCATCGAGCGGGCGATCGCCAAGCTTGGGATGCCCGAGGACGTCATCGTGAAAGTGGCCGGTACCGCCGATGCGTTCGCCGCCACCCAGAAGAGCCAGCCGTTCATGATCCTCGGGGCGTTGCTCGCGGTGTATCTGGTGCTGGGGGTCCTGTATGAAAGCTACATCCATCCGCTGACCATCCTGTCTACCTTGCCATCGGCCGGGGTTGGCGCATTGCTGTCGATCTATGCACTGGGCAGCGAGTTCAGCCTGATCTCGTTGTTGGGGCTGTTCCTGCTGATCGGCGTGGTGAAGAAAAACGCCATCCTGATGATCGATCTGGCGCTGCAACTGGAACGTGCCGGGCAGACGCCGCTGGAGTCGATCCGCAGCGCTTGCCTGTTGCGGTTGCGGCCGATCCTGATGACCACGCTGGCGGCGATCCTGGGGGCCTTGCCGCTGCTGCTCGGCGCCGCCGAAGGCTCGGAAATGCGCCAGCCGCTGGGCCTGACCATCATCGGTGGGTTGGTGTTCAGCCAGGTGCTGACGCTCTACACCACGCCGGTGGTTTACCTTTATCTCGACAAGCTGCGCCATCGCTTCAATCGCTGGCGCGGCGTGCGTACTGATGCTGCCCTGGAAACTCCGCTATGACCGACCGTTCGCCTTTCAATCTTGCCGCAGCGCTGGCGACCGCCCGTGGCTCGCGGGTGCTGAGCCTGGCGCTGTGCGTAGCGATGCTCAGCGCCTGCGCCATCGGCCCGGATTACCAACGCCCCCAGGCCGCCGCCCCGGTGCAATACAAGGAGGCCCAAGGTTGGCGCCAGGCCAACCCCAGCGATGCGCTGGCCCGTGGCGCCTGGTGGGAGCTGTACGGCGATGCGCAACTCAATGGCCTGGTGGACAAGCTCAATGCGTCCAACCAGACCGTGGCCCAGGCCGACGCGCAGTACCGTCAGGCCCGGGCACTGGTGCGCAATGCCCGTGGCGCATTTTTCCCAAGCGTGGATCTGACCGTTGGCAAGACGCGCTCCAGCCGGGGCACCGGTAGCAGCAATTCGAGCCTGAGCAGTTCGTCCAGCGGCATTCGCGACACCTACAGTGCCCAGGCCGGCGTCAGTTGGGAGGCGGACGTGTGGGGCAAATTGCGCCGAACCCTGGAAGCCAACGAGGCCAGCGCGCAAGCCAGTTTCGCCGACCTGGCGGCGATGCGCCTGAGCCAGCAATCGGAACTGGTGCAGAATTACTTGCAGTTGCGGGTGATCGATGAGCAGAAGCGCCTGTTGCAGACCACAGTCGACAACTATCAGCGCTCCCTGAAAATGACCGAAAACCAGTACCGCGCCGGAGTGTCCGGCAAGGACGCGGTGGCCCAGGCGCAAAACCAACTCAAGACCACCCAGGGCGATCTGATCGACCTGATCTGGCAACGGGCCCAGTTCGAGAACGCCATCGCTGTGCTGATCGGCCTGCCGCCGGCCGAATTCAGCCTGGCCGAAACCCAGGACATTCCGTCACTGCCACAGATCCCGGTGGCATTGCCATCGCAATTGCTCGAGCGCCGGCCGGACATCGCCTCGGCAGAGCGCTCGGTGATGGCCGCCAACGCCAACATCGGCGTGGCGAAGGCGGCGTATTACCCGGACCTGACCCTGAGCCTCAGCGGGGGCTACAGCAGCAGTACCTACGACAACTGGGTGAGCGTGCCGAACCGCTTCTGGTCGGTAGGGCCGCAACTGGCGATGACACTGTTCGATGGCGGCCAGCGTTCGGCAGAGGTCGACCGTACCGTCGCGGCCTACGACCAGACCGTAGCCACCTATCGCCAGACCGTGCTCGACGGCTTGCGCGAAGTGGAAAACTACATGATCCAGCTCAAGGTGCTGGAAGACGAAGCCCGCGTGCGCCAGGAAGCCCTGGACGCCGCTCGGGAATCCCTGCGCCTGACCCAGAACCAGTACAAGGCCGGGCTGATCGCCTACCTCGACGTGGTGACCGTCCAGGCCACCGCGCTGAGCAACGAACGCAACATGCTGAGCCTGCAACAGAGCCGGTTGATTGCCAGCGTGCAGTTGATTGCGGCGTTGGGTGGTGGGTGGGATGGGCAGTTGCAGGCGGATGAATAAGCCAGGGTGAAGCAAGTCCCTGTGGCGAGGGGATTTATCCCCGCTGGGGTGCGCAGCAGCCCAAATACTACTGCCACTGCGGTGTGTCAGGCAGGATGAGGGGGGCGCTTCGCAGCCCAGCGGGGATAAATCCCCTCGCCACAGGTGAAGCCTTCACAGATAAATCCCCTTATACAGGTGCGCTTTTGCTTGGTCGCCGGTCAGTCCCGCTTTTGGCCGATGCACTGCCTACGTCCTGGCGCCATGGCTTGTTATAGTTCAGGCCTCTTTCAACCGGTAAAGGATCACTGCCATGTCGCAATACCAAGCGTTCACCGTCGAACTTGCAGACAACATCGCCCATGTGCAGATCAATCGTCCGGAAAAGATCAATTCGATGAATGCCGCGTTCTGGAGCGAGATCATCGAGATTTTCCAATGGATCGACGACACCGACGCCGTGCGGGTAGTGGTGCTCAGCGGTGCCGGCAAACATTTCTCCTCAGGGATCGACCTGATGATGTTGGCAGGCGTGGCCAACGAGCTGGGCAAGGACGTAGGACGCAATGCACGGTTGCTGCGACGCAAGATCCTGCAACTGCAAGCCTCGTTCAACGCCGTGGACAATTGCCGCAAGCCGGTGCTCGCGGCCATCCAGGGTTATTGCCTGGGCGGTGCCATCGACCTGATTGCCGCGTGTGACATGCGTTATGCCGCCGAGGACGCGCAGTTTTCCATCAAGGAGATCGATATCGGCATGGCTGCCGATGTTGGCACATTGCAACGCTTGCCCCGGATCATCGGGGACGGCATGCTGCGTGAACTCGCTTATACAGGGCGCAACTTCGGTGCCGACGAAGCGCGCAGCATCGGCCTGGTCAATCGTGTCTACAGTGACACCGCCAGCCTGCTCGACGGCGTGATGGGCATCGCCCGGGAAATCGCCGCCAAGTCGCCGATTGCCGTGACCGGCACCAAGGCCATGATCAGCTACATGCGCGACCATAGCATCGACGACGGCCTGGGATACGTCGCCACCTGGAACGCCGCCATGTTGCAATCGACCGACCTGCGCGTGGCCATGGCCGCCCATATGAGCAAACAGAAACCCGAATTTCTGGATTGACTGACCATGATTTCACGCTGGACCACCGCAGTACTCGATACCGATCTTCCTGGCGGCTGGGCCGTGGCCCGCAGCCCGGAAGGCTTTCTGTTCGATGACAACGGCGCGCTGTTTCCCCGCGAATGGCTCAAGCGCCAAGACCTGTCGATCCTCGCCGAGCATGGCATCGGTCACCTGGATGGCGAGCCGGTCTACCTGTTGGAGCTGCACAGCCCGCTGGACATCCCCGGTTGCAACTGGAAAGGCCTGCGGGCCTTCATGCTCGAGGATGACCACACACTGTACAAAGTGCTGGGCTACGCCGCACAGATAGGCACCTGGGCTCGGGAGCATCGTTTCTGCGGCAGTTGCGGCAAGCGCATGAGTCAGATCCGGCTGGAGCGGGCGATGTATTGCGATGTGTGTGACCTGCGGCATTACCCACGGATCTCACCGAGCATGATCGTGTTGATTACTCGCGGCGATGAAGTCCTGCTGGCCCGTTCGCCGCGCTTCGTCACGGGCGTCTACAGCACCCTGGCCGGGTTTGCCGAGCCTGGCGAGTCGGCCGAGGATTGCCTGGTTCGAGAGGTGCGCGAAGAAGTCAGCATCGAGGTGAAGAATATCCAGTACATGGGCAGCCAGTGCTGGCCGTTTCCCCATTCGATGATGCTGGGCTTCCATGCCGAGTATGCCGGTGGCGACATCGTGCCCCAGGAAGATGAAATCGAGGACGCCCAGTGGTTCAACGTCCATGACTTGCCACCGTTGCCGGCCTCACGCTCCATCGCTCGCTACCTGATCGACCTCTATGTGGCGCGGCGTCTAGGCCACGCTGAACCAGTGCTGCCAGGCTAGACGTACAGTCAAGCCCAGCACCACGGTGATGAACACCGGTCGGATGAACTTCGCGCCGCCGCTGATGGCGGTGCGAGCACCGAAGAACGCACCGACCATCACCGACAGGCCCATGCTCAGGCCGATGATCCAGTCCACCTGTCCCGAAAAGATGAACACCGACAGCGCTGCGATGTTGCTGACGAAGTTCATGCTGCGGGCCACGCCACTGGCCTTGACCAGGTCGATGGGGTAGAGCAGCAGGCTGCTGACGGTCCAGAACGCTCCCGTACCCGGCCCAGCCACGCCGTCATAGAAACCCAGGCTGAAGCCCTGGGGCGCTTGCCACGTTTTCTTGATCGGCGCATCGCTGTCCAGCGGCGCCTTGGGCGTGCCGCCGAACAAGAGGTAGAGGCCGCAGGCGAAGACGATCACCGGTAGCATCTTGTTCAGCCATTCGGCAGGCAGGTAATGGGCGACGATGGCGCCGGTCAAGGCACCCACCAACGTGCCGACGAGGGCGTGGGTCCACTGGCGGGGATGGAACAGCTTGCGCTTGTAGAAGGTAAAACTGGCCGTGGCCGAGCCGAAGGTCGAACTGAGCTTGTTGGTACCCAGGACCAGATGTGGCGGCAGGCCAGCGGTCAACAGCGCCGGCGTGGTCAGCAGGCCACCGCCACCGGCGATGGCATCGATGAAGCCGGCAATGAACGCGACAATGGCGAGGATAGCGAGGGTAGTGAGGTCAACACTGAGTTCGAAAGGCATGGAATGACTTATTTGGCAGGTCGCAGAAGGGCTGCGGGGAAGGCCGGTATGTTACCCATTATGGTGCACGGCTGCGACTGCCTCGAAGACTCCTGAGATTACCCATGGCGAGGCTTGCCTGCGCTGGGGTGCGCAGCCGCCTCAAAAGCCTTCCGTCATCCATCTGATACACCACTGGGGCTGTCTGGAGAATGCGAGCCGTTGGACGAATTTTTTTTGAAATCAAGGGGTTGTCAGTCTCGGCAAATGAGTACATAATTGCGCCCATCGAACGCACTGAGACGTAAAAAATCTCAATGTTTTCAAGGAGATAGCGACGCATAGGTGTCCTGTTTTCCTGATCAGGTTTGTATGCGGTTGATGTGGCTGAATCTCATCAAGCGTTCTGAGGCCGAATAGCAAAATGGTTATGCAGTGGATTGCAAATCCACCTACGCCGGTTCGATTCCGACTTCGGCCTCCACTTTTAAAAAGCTCTGTAGATCTATGATTTACGGAGCTTTTTTTATTTCGAAGCATTGAAAGGTTTTGTGTTGAAAAGGGCACAAGCTACCTTGCTTCACAGGGGAGGGATGTATATATTCCCCCTCTTGCTGCACCAGCCAGGACTTCGGCCCATTGGATTTTGCCGACGCTTCGATGGCTAACCGCGCTACCGCCCGAATGGCGAAACTGGTAGACGCATGGGACTTAAAATCCCCCGCTCGTAAGGGCGTGCCGGTTCGATTCCGGCTTCGGGCACCATCTAATATCAAGGGTTTGCGAGCGAAAGCTAATGCAAACCCTTGTTCGTTTGCGGTCTGCAATCTTGATGTTGGTCCGCAATGCGTGGCCGTTAGTCACTTTGTAGGGGTGACCTTCATCCCCTGTCGCATCCGGATGTACGGTGTGCAGAAGTCGCGCATGAAACAGCACGTTCGCTCAATCAGTACTGCCGCCTGGATGGGCACCCATCCAGGATTTGTATATTCAGGTGCCTGTCAGAAAATTATCGCTCTACGGCGACGCATTTGATTTCCACGAGAAGACCAGGTCGGGCCAGTTCACCGACACCTATGCATGTCCATGCACACGTGCTCCTAGGAAAGACTTCATCCTTCACGCGTCTAAAAATTGGCATGTGGCGGTGCATATCGACGTGGTAAGTTGTCATTTCGACAACATCTTCAAATGTGCAGCCACCGGCTTCCAAGACCAGTCGGAGATTGTCCCATGCTGCCAAAAACTGCTGCTCAGGGTCTTCGATAACTGATAATTCCGGCGTCCGGCCTACCTGACCAGCGCAGTAAAGAGTTTTTCCTACCTTTACAGCTGGTGCATAACCAGCCTGCTCGAAGAGCAATCTCATGCCATCAGGAACAATGATCTGACGATCAGTCATGGTTGTGGCCCAAAGTATAAACGGATACGCAAGCTAACCCAGGTGCCAGAGTGGCGTCCATTCGGGGCACTACTCATTAATCCTTGTTCTTGTGACTCATTAGCTATAGCGGCGCCCTCGATCGACGCAGAAAGCATGAGCGCAAGTCATTATTGATCAGAAGAATTTCGGGTCTTGGTCCACTGTTATGCTTGCTTATTAGTCAACCATGATTGTGTCGTCATCACCTTGAAATATCTCTGCGTAAAGCCGAGCGACTTTAGGAGTGAGGTTTTGAACGGAAGGAATCAGGAAGTCTGAGGGTGGTGCGAGTCGTTTTACGTAGATGACTTCGTAAACCCTGCGCACGGTTCCAGGCTCTGTTTCTTCTTGGTCGAAACCAGGCATTATCCCTACGGCTTTGTAACCTGCGTGCTCCAATGCCTGTTGCATATACGAAGCGCTGGTTGTCGCCATGCCATAGATCAAGCCCGCCCCCATGAACGTTCCCATTTTTTCTCCCAGGTCCTGGGCGGCAATGGCCAGTCTTGTCTGCCTATGGGGTTTGGCTACCGCGCCCACTCGCCCGAAGATGACATCAGCGCCATCAATTTTTTCCCACGTTGCTATGGCGACAATGTCATGGTTCTGACGAACCACGATAGCGAATATTCCACGCTCCAGATTACCTTCGAACACCACGTTGTCTACATAGAATTGTCGGTCCAGGAAGTGGCTTCCTAGCCCTACCGAAATGGAGGGAAACCACGTACGGAAAAAATCTATCGCGACATCGATCTCTGCGCATTTCAGGTAATCCCATGTGTAGCCAGAGGGCAAAACAGTAAAACTGCGAATTTGATCGATCGTTGGCCATTTCATGTGGTTTTCTCGTTTCGGTTGTCTGATTGCGTCTGGTGAAGGGAGGGGTTTTTCAGGCCAGAGGGGTAGCGTCATTACAGAGTTGCTGGTCATGCCTGGTCGCGAATTGTCTGTGACGATCGACTACTTCGCTGATGACAAACTGCATCAGCCTCTGAACGAAGGCCGTATCCAGGTTGGCCTTCTGGGCGAGTGCTGTCAGACGTTCGTATTGATGCCGCTCTCTATTTGCATCTACCGCAGGCAACTGATGTCGAGCTTTGAGTAAGCCGATCTCATCAGTACAGCGGAACCGTTCAGCGAGCATGTGGATGAGTGCGGCGTCGATATTGTCGATGGTTTGTCTGAATGCCGAGAGTTGACGCGTGATGTCGGGGTTTTCCATGGATGACCTCGTGGCAGTTGTTCTAAGGGTCTTGTCTGTGTCCCTTTATGATTGGATGGAGAACCTGAGCAGGCGCTTTACGCGGGATCGGGCATGCCCAACGATTTTTCCAGCCACTGCGTGACTACCTTGAAAGCCGAATCTGAATTGCGTTCATAGATCAGTCCGTGGCCGTTGCCGTGTATACCCAGTGCCGGTAGATCCAGGTGGTGAATGTTGGCACCGGCATTTCGCAGGAAAGGGACGATGCTGGATGCGTAAGAAGCAAACGCTGATGTCTCGCCTGTCACCAGCGCTACCGGAACGCCCTGCAATCCGGGAATTTTCAGGGTTGATGGTTCTGCTGTGCGGACTTGCTCCGGTGTTTTGCGAGGCGGATCGAAGGTCAGAGGGGCGGCGGTCAGTCCCCAGTCGAGGCTGCCTATACCCGGTGTGTGGCCAAATACCGGACCCATAGGCTCCACCGCCACAATCCCTGCGATCAGGTCGGGTCGACGATCGGCGACCAACCAGCCACTGGGCCCGGAAGCGGAGTGTGTAACGATGATGGCCTTGCCGATTCTGTCGAGCAGTTCGGCCAGTCGATTCGCGTCGAGAGTCTGCGAGGCCGCAAGGTCAGCCGGCATGGGGCCGTAAGCTGCAATGAAGGCGTCAAACGCTGCTTCGTCATCCGGCTCAAACGGCCATTGCGTTTCTCCGCCTCCCTCTGGAAAGTACACTTCGCGGGCGCGCTCATAGGAAAACGCCGGCCCCATCGGGCCCATGATGTCGGGATGATAGGGTGATCGCCCGTGACCCGGACGGTCGACGCGAAAGACTACGAAGCCCGCTTCGACGAACCGCTGGGCCCAGCCCGGGCGACCATCGGGGGTATCCAGCCATTCGGTGCCCTGTAGCGTGCCACCGTGCACCAGCACCACGGGATAGGCTTGAGTGATGTGCTCGGGGGATTCCCAGGCTACGTACATCGGACCTTTCTGGAAGCTTTTACCGTTCTGGGTAATGCGCGCTCCGGTCACCCAGAAGTTGCCACGCCGCGAGCGTTTTACCGGTGCGGTTCGCCAGGGTTGCTCGGAATGATCGGTTGAATGGGTAACGGTCTGCGTAGCGAAAGCCGACCAGTCCTTGTCGCCGTACCCCCGGGCCACCGCCGACGTCATTTTCGATTGCACAGCAGCCGCCGCAGGCAGTTCCAGGTCCTTGAGACGGCCCGTATCAATAGCCAGATTTATATCCTTGAGACCAAGAGACAGTTTGAAGCCCGGTTCAAAGCTGCTGTTGATGATGTTCTGCCCATACCGTTGATAACTGGGGCAGGCGAACAGCGTCTGGGTCATGAAGTTGATGAAAATCGAAGGGCTCAGTCCGTGGCGTTGGACGAGTCCGCTTGCTTCGCCCAGCGACTGGATGGCTTGAGTGATCATCATGTTGCCGGCGATTTTTGCGATAGACGCGTGATCAGGTTGATCGCCCAAGTACCAGGTCTTTTTCCCGAGCAGGTCAAACAGCGGTTGAACCGTCGAGACAGCTGCCTGAGATCCGGCCGCCAGGATATTCAACTCGCCGTTCGCCGCCACGGCGGGCACGCCGAAGACCGGTGCCGCGATCAATGCAATGCCGATTGCATCATGTACGCGCTGCAACTCCATCATGAGCGAAGGCGACAAGGTCGACATCACGACATGCACGCAAGCCTTGTCTGCATGTTCCAGAGCTGCGCCGGACAGTAGCACCTCCCTGACGGCGGCATCATCGGCAAGCATGCTGATAACGACCTCTTGTTGAAATGCCGAGGCCGGCGATTCGAGAACGCTGACGCCTTCGAGATCCATGATCGCCGCGTGACTGCGATTCCATGCCGAGAGCTGATGGCCATCCCGGACGAGCAATGGAATGATCGCTCTGCCCATGCTTCCCACACCGATAAAGCCAATCTTCATTCGCAGTCTCCGGTTGGTGTTCGACGAAGGTGAATGGAGACAAGTATGTCGGGCCTGGGATTGCTACGGCACTGCCATTGCTGCACTCTCACTGTTCATTTTTGTTCGGGGTAGAGCATGGACTGGAGTGACGTGCGGGTCTTTCTCGCGATTGCCCGAAGCGGGTCATTGGGCGCTGCCGCCAAGCAGTTGGGTGTTAGCCATCCGACCGTGGGGCGGCGCTTGCAGGTGCTTGAACAGTCCAGTGGCCAGCCCATTTTCCTTCGTACCACCCAAGGCCTGGTACTGACCGACAGCGGAGAAAAGCTGCTCAGCCTGGCGCAGGAAATGGAGCAAAGTGCGTTGGCCATCGAAAGGCGCCTTGCGGGGGACAGCGCACAGCCAGAAGGTGTGTTGCGCATTTCTTCCGCTGACTGGTTCGCCTGCTATGTGCTCGCCCCGGTCCTGAACGAACTGGGGCGACGTTATCCGCTGATCGTGCCCGAGGTCATCGCGGGGCATCGATTGTTTGACCTTGCTCGTCGCGACGCCGACATTGCGTTTCGGATCGTTCCTTTCACCGAACCCGATATCGTTCACCGCAAGCTGACTACCCTGAGCTATGGGTTATACGCCGCCGTCGGATCTCCTGACCCCGAGCCACAGGGTGACGGGGTTGGTTTGATTACCATGAGTATTGCCCAGTCTCATTATCCCGATGTGCAGTGGCTGCAGCGGCGTTACCCTCTGGCCCGTACTGTGTTCACCAGTAGCAGCCGTACAGTCCAGGCGCAAATGTGCGCGCAAGGACAGGGTGTCGCCGTATTGCCCCGCGTCCTGGGCGACCAGTTAACGGCGCTGCGGCTGATTGATCCGCATGAACCGCCACCGGGTCGCGACATATGGATGGGTTACCACCAGGACATGCGGCAGATGGACAGCCTTCGTGCCCTTGCCGACCTTGCCTCGAGCATGATCGGCTCGCAGGAAGGCCGTTGACTCACTCTGCCGGGCGCATGGCTGCCGTTTGCAATGGCGCAGCAGGTTGGCGCGCCAGGGTAAGGCTGAGCCCCGCGCCCAAGGCCAGGCATGCCGCGATGCAGAGTATGGAAACGGTGAAGGCATGGGTGATGGCCGCCGCGTCTGTATCCGTGCCCAGAAGGGTGTAGAAAATGCCGCCTATTATCGCCACGCTCAGTGACGTGCTGATTTGCAGGGTGGAACTGGTAATGCCCGCAATCATGCCGGAGTACGCCGGCGCCACACGTCCTGTGATCATGCGCATCAATGTCGGAAGGGCCAGTCCTTGTCCGAAACCGATCAGAAACAGAATGACGGCAAGGGGCAGTGCAGGGGGCGTGACGGCCATCGGTGTGTGCGCCACGAGCCAGGCCAGGAGCACGAATCCCAACACTTCAAGCCCCATCCCGACCGGATTGACGTACGCGCCCAGAAAACGCCTGAATTGAGGCGTGGAGAGCGGTCCCAGCAAAAATCCCGCGCCGAAAGGAAGGAAGACGAGGCCTGCATTGAGTGGGCTCGTATGCAGCGCTCCCTGTAGATAAATGGAAAACAGCAAGAAAAACACGCCGATCGCGTAAAAGGTCAGGGCGACGAGCAATGCCCGGCCCAGCCCTGGCGCGCGCAGTGCGGCAGGATTAAGCAACGGTGCGCCTTGCGCCTGATGCAAACGGGCTTCGTAGCGCCAGAACAGCCAGGCCAGCAGCGGCACCGCTGCAAGCGACAGCCAGGCCCACAAAGGCCAGCCCGCTTCACGCCCCTCGATCAGTGGAACGATCAGAGCCGCAAGCGTCACCATCGACAACAGCGTTCCGCCCAGATCCAGCTTGCTTGTCTGTGGTGCGCGGGTTTCCTTGACCACCGGAATGGCGATCAGAATGACCAGCAACGCAATCGGTAGATTCACCAGGAATATCGCCCGCCAGCCCAAATCCATCAGGTTGAGCGATATCAATATCCCGCCAAGTGCCTGGCCGACCACCGACGCCAGGCCAAAGACCGCGCCATACAGGCTTAGCGCCAAGGGCTTTTCGGACTCGGGGAATATTGCCTGCACTGAGGCGAGTGCCTGAGGTGCCATGATGGCTGCCGTCACGCCTTGCAGCGAGCGTCCGGCGATCAACACCCAGGGTGACTCGGCGATGCCGCAGATAAGTGAGGCAACTGCGAAACCAACCAGGCCAAGGAAAAACATCCTCATGCGACCATAGATATCACCAAGCCGTCCGCCGGTGATCAGTGTCACGGCATAAAGCGCCGCATACGAGGAGATGATCAACTGTTCGGCGGAGGAGGCCGTGCCCAACGATTGCTGAATCGAGGGCAGCGCTACGTTCACGATGAAAAAATCCAGCGGCGGTAAAAACGCACCAACCAATAAGATGGCGAACATCAACCAGCGCCGCGGTTCTGATGGGGCGACTTTTTTCTGAAGCATAAGGTCTCCTGTCTGAAACCATTCGGTCCCAGAATATTCTCGATTGCGGGTCATGCTCTGAATCAGCTGGCTCCAATCTAAACGATCAAACCTTCGCTTACGCCTCACATAATTGAACGGCCAATGTTCATTTATGGCAGTGCCGCTCAGCTCCTGACTCCTCTCAAAATGGCCGCACTGTGGTTTCAGTCGAGCCACACAACCGAGACTGAGGAGTCAGATATGTCAGGTAAATTCGCTAATCAGGTTGCAGTCGTCACCGGCGCATCCACCGGGATCGGATTTGCGATTGCCCAGGGCTTGATTGCCGAGGGGGCGAAACGCGTCTACATCACTGGGCGTTCTGCAACCACGCTGGAAGCGGCGGTGGCCAAGCTCGGCGATAGAGCGGTCGCGGTCATTTCCGATGTCGCGCGCCAGGCTGATCTGGATAAGCTCAAGGCGACGATTGAGGCCCGCAACGATCAGTTGGACTCAGTGTTTGCCAACGCGGGTATTTGCGAAAAAAACCCGCTGGGCGAGACCACTGAGGCGGCTTACTTCAACATGTTCGACATTAACGTGAAGGGCGTCTTTTTCACTGTGCAGACGTTGATGCCTTTGTTGAAAAATGGCGCTTCGATCGTGTTGACGGCTTCTATCTGCTCCAGCAATGGGATGGAAGGGCTGAGCCTCTACAACGCATCCAAGGCTGCAGTGCGATCCTTCGCAAGGACTTGGGCCAACGAACTCAAAGGTCGCAAGATTCGAGCGAATGTCCTGAGCCCTGGCTTCACCCGTACCCCTCTGATGGATAACGGCTTGAAGATGAGCGAAAGCGACATTGTCGCGCTGCGCCAACATGTCGAGCGGATCACGCCGCTGGGGTATATGGCCCAACCTGAAGAAATCGCCTCGTCGGCGCTGTTCCTTGCATCCGCCGATGCGAAATATGTCAACGGTGTGGAGCTGATGGTCGACGGCGGCCTGTCGCAGATCTGAATACTCGCTCAACCGTAACGCAGCCCACGCAGAGGGTTGCTTTCAGCGCTTTTGCGAAGCCTCAGCAGGAAACCTCATCATGAACATTGAAGAACTGACCACCCGACTGGACGCCCTGGAAAGTCGCGCCGCCATCGAGTCGCTGATCAGCGCCTACGCCAATGCTTTCGACCGCATCGATGCGTCGCTTCTGAGCGCGATCTGGCACGAAGAATCGACACTCGATCTACCGGGTTTCGGCCAGGCCGGAAACCGTGACGAAATCCTGGCGATGGCGCAAAACAGCTGGCGCCAGATGCCACATATGCACCACTGGATGGCCAACCCGCTGCTCCAAATCGAGGGTGACAGCGCGGTGGGTACGGTGGCTGCGGATTGCCTGTTCCATGACATTGAAAAAGGCCCGGTGCAAGTCAGCGGGTTGTACCACGACAGGTTTGAACGTCGGGACGGAAAATGGGCGTTCTTGTCACGTCGTTTTGAACTGCATTTCCTGACACCGTTGAAAGATTGGGTACCCATTTTGGGTGATGAAAAGTACGCAGTGGAGCAACATCAGAGCCTGAGCACGCTTTCAAAGGGATAACGTGCTTGCATGATGTTCAGTGAAGGCGCGAACGACAAACGCTGCCCGCTGATGTCGTTCAAGCTGCTGGGAATGACAGCGAAAAACGGATAGTTCCGGGTTTCGGCTGTTCGACACGTACGTGCCCCCCATGCAGCTGCATGATTGCCACGACGATGGCGAGGCCAAGCCCGTAGGAGTCGGAGTTCTGGTGGCGAGACGCATCGCCGCGGTAAAAGCGGTCGAAGAGTTTGCCCAGGGTTTCATCGCTCAGTACAGGCCCTTGGTTCTCGACCTCAATCCGGGCACCGCCGTTGGTTTGCGTCACCCGCATCAGAATCTCGGTGCCCTCGTAGGCATAGCGAATCGCGTTCGCCACCAGGTTGCTCAAGGCTCTGCGCAGCAGCAAGGGGTCGGCGAGCACGTTGCCATCGCCTGTTATCCGGAAGCTCATTTGCCGCTCTTCGGCCAAGCCTTCAAAATATTCGGCAATACGCTGTGATTCGTCATGCAGCGATAGCTTTTGGCGCTCTACCACTGCTTGCGCTTCATCGGCGCGCGCAAGGAACAGAATGCTCTCGACGATGCGCGAGATCCGTTCGAGCTCTTCAAGGTTCGAAGCGATCAGTGCCTGATAGTCGTCCTCGCTGCGGCGCTGGCGAAGGGCGACCTGGCAATGCCCCATCAGCGATCCCACCGGCGTGCGGATTTCATGGGCAAGGTCGGCGGAAAACTGCGTCAACCGCTGATAACCCTGGGCAAGGCGATCGAGCATCGCGTTGTAGGCGTCACTCAGCTGTTGCAGTTCAACCGGCGTATCGGCGCTGTCCATGCGGCTGTGCAGACGCTCGGGCGTTATGGCTGCCGCATGGGCGGCCATTTTGCGCAACGGGCGCAGCCCTCGACGCAGTACCAGGTAACCCAGCAACGCGGTTGCCAGAAAGGCAAGGGCAACGGCCAGGTAGATACGCTCGCGATACGCCGCGAGCATTGCCATTTCCTTGCCCATGAGGTGCGCGGCCGTCAGTCGGACTTCACGTCCACCCGACGTCGTGACGACGGTCGCGGCGCGCAGCATTGTCCCCGAGTCGGTCACGCCGCTGCGCAGGTCACTGACGCTCAGCTTTGTATCCTGGCCGATCACCGGCAGTTCAGGCAGCGTGACGTTGAGTGGGTTGACCTGGATTACCGGTGGCTGCCCCGGCTCTTCAATGATGAAGATGTCGTCTTCACTGTCGAGCATGTTCTTGAAAATCTGCGGGCTGTCGCGCAGCTTTTCGATGGCGAGCTCGTAGTGCAGCAGCTTGCGGAAATGCTCCAGACGGCCCATGACCGCATGATCGCTGTATACCAATACCGAGGCTTTCATCGTCTGATACAGATAAACGCCTGCACCGGCCACGGCCAGCATCGCTACCATGGAAAACGCCACGGTCGATCGCAGGGTCAGAGAGGGTTGGCGTCGGGACCGCATGGCCTCACCTCGCAGACATAGCCAATACCGCGAATGGTATGGATCAGCTTGATCGGGTAGGGCTGGTCGACCTTGTTGCGCAGGCGCTTGACCGCTACGTCCACCACGTTGGTATCGCTGTCGAAATTCATGTCCCAGACTTCCGAAGCGATCTGTGTCCTGGACAGCACATCGCCTGCCCGACGCAGAAACAGATGCAGCAGGGCGAACTCCTTGTTGGTCAGCACAATCACCTGCTGTTGGCGTGTAACGCGGCGCCGCACCAGATCCAGCTCCAGGTCGGCGAGGTGAAAATGGTCGGCTTCGCGCACTACACCGCGACGCAAAATGGTGCGGATGCGTAACAGCAGTTCGGTAAACGAAAAAGGTTTGACCAGGTAATCATCGGCGCCCAGTTCCAGACCGCGAATGCGGTCTTGCAACTGGTCGCGCGCGGAGAGGAACAGCACGGGTACGTCTTGTCTGGCGCGCAAGAGCTCGATGATCTGAAACCCGTCGATCCCGGGCAACATCACGTCCAGCACGATCAGGTCATAGGTCGTATGCAAGGCCATGTGCAGGCCGTCGGCACCATGCTGGGTCCAGTCGACGTTGTAACCGGACTCGCCGAGCCCCTTTTTGAGGTACTCACCTGTTTTGGTGTCATCTTCGATCAGCAGGATATGCATCGTGAGGCGCGCTCGGGTCTCTTCATTGCAGGATTCATTCCGCGACACGGGTATCTCGGCTGTGCAGTGTAACGAGATGAGCCGGCGCAGTCGGTTACATTTCTGTCATTCAAGGGCAGGGCTGGCGAATGACAAAAATGTCATTCGGCGGTCATCGTGACGTCCCGGTCTGCGGTCGAGGATGGCGGCACATCAACCCATGAGGAATCGTCGCCATGCAACTCAAACACGCCCTGTCTACCACATTCGGTTTGTTGATGCTCAGTGCTGCCGTCATTGCCACCGCGGCCGACATGCCGGTCATCAAGCCGTTGCGCGGTACGGTGGAGAGCGTCAGCAACAACACGCTGACATTCACTGTCCGCTCCGGCGCCCAGCAGACTATCGGACTGACAGACAAGACCGGTATCAACCGGGTATCGAAGGCCAATATCGACTCGATCAAATCCGACAGCTTCATTGGCTCGGCGGCCATCCCGCAGGCCAACGGAACATTGAAGGCGCTGGAGGTCACGGTATTCGATGCCAGCCTCAAGGGCAGCGGCGAAGGTCATTACGGCTGGCAGAACGCGGATGGCAGCACAGGCACCATGACCAACGGTACCGTGGGCAAATTGTCCAAAGCTGACGGCCGCACATTGACCGTCAACTACAAGGGCGGCGAGAAACAAATCGTCGTACCGGATGATGTGCCAATCGCCTACGTCGAGCCAGGCAAAGCCGATGAACTGGTCAAAGGTACGAAAATTGTCGTGTTCCCCGCCGCAGATGGCACCACCGCACGCGGCATCGCGGTCGGCAAGGATGGCTTCCAACCACCGATGTAATCACCTGAAAAAGGCTGGGGCGCTGTCGTCTGGCAACGCTCCGCTACATGGATGGCTTCCAAGGGGAAACACGTGAGACAGAAAAAGCTTCATCCCTGGCCGATTCGCCTAACCCACTGGCTCAACGCCGCCTGCATGGTCTGCATGTTCATGAGCGGCTGGGCCATTTACAACGCCTCGCCGCTGTTCGGCTTCAGGTTTCCGGTGGCGGTTACCGTGGGCGGATGGCTGGGTGGGGCGCTGGCCTGGCATTTCGCATTCATGTGGCTGCTGCTGGTCAATGGCGCGATCTATGTGGTGTATGGGGTCGTCAGTCGCCACTTCAAACGCGAGTTGCTGCCCATCGGGCTTGCCGCGTTGAAGCATGATTTGACGGATGCTTTGCGCTTTCGGCTGGTGCATGAAAAGGGTGTCTATAACGCAGTACAGCGCCTGATGTACTGGATGGTGCTGGCGGCAGGCGTGCTCGTCGTCATCTCGGGCGTGGCGATCTGGAAACCCATTCAACTGCAAGAGTTGGTCGCGCTGCTGGGCGGCTATGACGTTGCTCGTTATGTACATTTCGGGGCGATGGCGATGATTGCTGCATTCGTCGTGATTCATCTGGCCTTGGTGATTTTGGTACCGAAAACCCTGCTGCCAATGATTACGGGTGGAGTGCGGTCTCTTGATACCGGGAAAAATGGCCATGACTGAACCCAGGAAAAAAACTCTTCAGCGCGTCAGGCTTGAGCCTGCGCAACAGCTTGAACTTGAGAACATTCAGCGCCGCCATTTTCTTCGTGCCGGCTTGACCGTGGGCGCGATGTCGATGCTGACCGGTTGCAACCTGCAGGACGGCGATCAGGTCGACAAGGTCCTTTGGGCCATGTCGCGCTGGAACGATCGGGTCCAGGCCTGGCTGTTCAGCGGACATAAACTGGCGCCGACCTTCACCCGCGCGCAGATCACCACGCCATTTCCGTTCAACGCATTCTATGGTCAGGACGACATCCCGGAGGTGGACTTGGCAAGTTACTCGCTCGCCGTCTCCGGCCGGGTCAGGGACAAGGCTCCATGGACACTCGAAAGCTTGCGCAAACTGCCGCAACGTGGCGATATCACTCGGCTGATCTGTGTCGAGGGCTGGAGCGCCATCGGACAATGGGGAGGCGTACCGCTCAAAACCTTTCTGGAACACATCGGGGCCGACACCACAGCGAAATTTGTCGGCTTCAAATGTGCTGATCATTACTACTCCAGCCTGGACATGCCGACGGCCTTGCACCCGCAGACACTGCTGGCACTGGATTACGCTGACGTCGCGTTGCCGCCCGAGTACGGCTATCCCCTCAGGGTTCGAGTACCCACCAAGTTGGGCTTCAAAAACCCCAAGCATGTTGTCGAGATTTTCGTGAGCAACGACAACCCGGGCGGGTATTGGGAAGACCAGGGATACAACTGGTTCAGCGGGATCTGATGAGGAAAAAACCTGGACACTGAACGGCCGATTGGAAACAGGCCGCGTTAGCGCAACTCCTTCCTGTTGCTACACAGTAGCGCCAGGAACACTGGCGCGACTCATGACATCAGGCTTGATACAAGGCGTTCCTATGACCGGTATATCTGCAGTACCACCCGCTACATCAATCTTGCCGACTCCAGAAAACAAGATGCGGGCAACGACCAACGGAGCGGACTTCCGCTCCCAATTGCAGGCTCAGTCCAGGTCAGGCGTGCAGCAGGCGGACACGACCAGCGCACAGGTGTTATCTGATTCGGCCTCGAATGGGTCACGCCGACCGGAGATAGAAGCCATTCTTCAATTATTGGCATGGCGCAAGAGCGCCGACAGCATCCCGAGCAGACCAGGTCGATCAGTGCCAGGTACGCGAGCCAGTGGTCTGGATATTGCGGACTTCAACTTTCCCGATCGAGACGTTTTAGCTAGCAGTGAGGTTATCGAACAGGCCTGCGCAAATGAGGAGGGTAGAGGGCCCTACTCAAAGTCCTTTGATGAGCGGACCGTGTGTACTTTCAATGGCGAAGAAAGCCAATTCCCTTCTGACGTTATCTGCGAAGAGGGGTTGAATGCGTTCGCTACCGCAGTGGCTCTTTCCCCGATAACCCTCACCTGGTTACCGATTGAAATTGTTAGAGCACCACTACGATCGCCTGGCATACGGATTTTCCGCCGTCGCAAGCCCTCTTCAGCCGAGAGTTACCTTCTCGACCGGTCAAATCCAGAGGAGGGGGGTTAGAAACAGACGGATCTCGATAGCTCTTTCGCCGTAGACCAGTATTTCTACGGAGAAAGCAGCTACGCCAATGCTCGCCTCTATCTATGATGGTCTTTCGATTTCTCAGCGACATGGAATGTGATCTGGTTGCAGCTCAAACCACTACGCCATATTTTCTATCTGGCATATGGACCAAGTGTTTGATGGACGACTATAGACGTGCTCGCGAAGCGATCTCCTTGATCGCCCCGCGAATTGACTTGCCCTTAAGTCTCCGTCACTCCAGCCATACACCAACCTGCTGCTCAGTTCCCTCTATAAAAACCAAAGTCTCAACCTGACCTGCTTCGATCAAGTCCTGGCGAACGCCTTTTATCATCTCCAGTTGCGCAGCCCTGTCTACCAGCTCAACGCGTGCTACCGAAGCCTTCATGGATAGGCGGGCGTCAGATTTTGCTTTGCGAATCGCAGATAGCACGGCACTAACGCTCACCAATAAGCTTTCAATAGACGCGTCAGTAGAAGCATCCCCTTGCGGCCAAGACGCATTGTGCACTGAGCCGCAATTCCAGGATTGCCAGACTTCCTCACACACAAATGGCAGAAATGGCGCAAACAGTCGCTGCTGCACGCTCAGTGCATCTGCCAAAGCATTACGGGCCGAATGGCCTTCCGGTCGATAGGCACGACGCTTGACCAATTCGACGTAATCATCGCAAAACCACCAGAAGAACCCTTCGATACGCGACAACGCCACGCTATAGTCGTACGCCTCCAGCGCGAGGGTAGCGTCCTGGACTACGCCCTCCAAGCGTTTAAGCATGGCCTGATCCAACGGTTGGTCGATATCCCCGTTGTCATCCCTCTCAAAGCCTTGAACCAACCTTGATAGATTGAACAGCTTGACGGCCAAACGGCGGCCGATCTTCATCTGCTGCTCTTCAAAGGCTGTATCACTACCGAGCCGCGCTGAAGCGGCCCAGTAGCGCACACCGTCGCTTCCATACTGGTCGAGCAAGGCTAGAGGCGTTACCACGTTCCCCTTGGACTTGGACATTTTCTTGCGGTCGGGATCAAGGATCCACCCGGAGAGCGCGACATTGCGCCATGGCACACAACCCTCTTCAAAATGGCTGCGTACCAGTGTCGAGAATAGCCAGGTACGGATTATGTCGTGACCTTGGGGCCTGAGATCCATAGGGTATATTTTCGCGAACAGCTCGTCGTCATCTCCCCAGCCTCCGGCGATCTGAGGCGTCAGGGAACTGGTGGCCCAGGTATCCATGATGTCTTGTTCGCCGATAAAACCATTCGGTTGACCTCGTTGCTCGGGCCTATAGCCGGGCGGGGTGTCTAGACTCGGATCAACTGGCAAGCTTTCCTCGTAGGCAATAATCGGAGCGCTGTAGTCCGCTTCGCCTTGTGCGTTCAGGCTGTACCAGAACGGAATCGGCACGCCGAACATGCGCTGACGACTGATTAACCAATCACCATTCAAACCACCGACCCAATGCTCGTAACGCCTGAGCATATGCGGCGGATGCCAGTTCAGCGCCCGGCCAGAGGTAAGTAACGAGTCCCGCAGGCTCGTATCGCGTCCGCCATTACGCAAGTACCACTGCCGAGTGGCGAGAATCTCCAAAGGTCGGTCACCCTTCTCGAAAAACTTTACCGCGTGTTGAATTGGTCGTGGTTCATCTCGCATAGCGCCACAGTCGCGCAACATCGATACGAGTTGCGTACGAACCTGGGACAAATTACGACCGGCCAAGCCTGCATAGGCCTGTTGGCTGCGCGGTGTCGTCAACCAGGAGGGCGTCTCAAGCAACAGGCGCCCATCTTTTCCCAGTATTGACCGAGTGGGCAACTGCAACTCTCGCCACCAAATTACATCGGTAAGATCGCCGAAGGTGCAGACCATCGCCAACCCGGTACCCTTGTCAGGATCACCCAAAGAGTGTGCTAACAGCGGTACGTCCAAGTCAAAAATCGGCGAGCGTACGAATTGCCCAAACCGCGGCTGATAACGAACGTCGTCCGGGTGAGCCACCAGCGCCACGCATGCCATCAGCAGCTCAGGCCGAGTTGTAGCAACCCTCAATGTGGCACCATCAGCCGCTTCAAAGCTGAGTTCGTGATACGCGCCAGCGACCTCGCGCTCCTCAAGCTCTGCCTGAGCCACGGCCGTCTGGAAGGTCACATCCCACAGACATGGGGCTTGCTGGCTATAAAGCTCGCCGCGTTGATAGTTGCGAAGTAACGCGCGCTGACTGGCACGTTGGGAGCGTTCATCAATGGTGGCGTACGAAAGGCTCCAATCAACCGACAAGCCCAGTTGCACGAACAGTGCACGGAAAGCTTGCTCATCAATGGCCGTCAGTTCATGGCACAACTCGATAAAGTTGCGCCTGCTAATGACAGCAAAATCAGCTCGTTTTAATGGAATGGGCTCAGGCGGTTTAAAATCAGCCTGATACGCTGCAAGCGAGTCGCACCTTACGCCATAGAAGTTCTCGACCCTGCGTTCGGTAGGCAAGCCGTTGTCGTCCCATCCCATGGGGTAGAACACAGCCTTGCCTCGCATGCGCTGGAATCGAGCGATGATATCTGTGTGGGTATAGCTGAAGACATGACCGACATGCAACGAGCCTGAGGCGGTAGGTGGGGGTGTATCGATGGAGAACACAGCATCACGTTGGGCCGTGCGGTCAAAGGCATACGTACCTTCGAGTTGCCAACGCTGAGACCAGCGTGTTTCAAGGTTTTCGAGCGAGGGGGTGAAGGTTTGATCGTTTAGAACTTCATCACGTTTAACGGTGACATAGCATCCTCCTGTTAATATCAAAGGGCGCAACAGTGGGTATACGCCGAGGTGAGATATATATTAAATCGCCTTCGAAAAGTAAACCCCCTTAATCAATACTTACCCATCGTAGTTCGGCGCAACTGGCCGCTTGTCCAAGAGGATGCATTCAGATTTAAATCACCTGCGGGGTCCATTTATGCGGTAGCAGTTCGGCGATATCACTTGCACGCTGTGTTGGCAGTCGCGCCAGAACGTCACTTCAGAGGTTTACCTTCAAACCCTTTCGCATTTGAATGTTCTGCCGTGTCATCCAAACGGTTGTATGTCCCTACTGCTCCCGAGCTTCGCGCTGGGATGGTCTGACTTCAGTGATTGCGAGTTCACGGCGGCTCTTCAGGTCGTTAGAAAGTTCTGTCTGCCGCCGAGATTTAAAGACCTTAAGCAAGCCTTAAAAGTTACTAAGCCCGTACCGGCATGTCCTTGTCAGGCATGAAATGGATAGTCAATGTAGCCATGCTGATCGCCCCCGAAAAAACTGCTCGGGTCCGCCGTATTGAGCGTCAGGCCATCATGAAGCCGACGCGGCAGATCAGGGTTTGCCAGGAATGGTCTGCCGAATGCAATGATGTCAGCGCGGCCCGAGGTCAGCGCTTGTTCGGCGGAGTCGGCGTCATATCCGCCCGCCAGTATCAACACACCGTTCCAGGTGTGGCGCAGTTGGGCGATGATCGCGTCCCAGCGCGGGTCGAAATGTTCGTCCTTGACTGTGCCGACCATCGCTGGCTCGACCAAGTGGAGGTACGCCAGATGCCATTGGTTGAGCGCTTCGACAAGGTGGCCGAACGTCGCCTCTGGGGTGTCATCGCCCATGCCCATGAAGCGCCCCATCGGCGTCAGGCGTACGCCAACGCGCTCGGCACCGACTTCTTCAGCAACTGCCGCAACCACTTCCAGCAGAAAACGCGCGCGATTCTCCACGCTGCCGCCATAGGCATCGTCACGCTGGTTGCTGTTGCTGTTGAGAAACTGGTCGAGCAGGTAGCCATTACCGGCATGAATTTCCACGCCGTCCATGCCCGCATTCAGCGCGTTGCGCGCGGCCAGGCGGTAGTCCTCGACGATGTCTGCGATTTCCGCCGTTTCCAGAGCGCGCGGCACGGGTACATCACCCCAGACGCCGTTGCCGTTTTCATCGACGATAAAAGTCTTGCCGGGCACCGGCAGAGCGCTAGGTGCTACGGGCAGGCCGGCGTCGGGTTGAAAGCTGGGATGTGAAACACGACCGACGTGCCACAGTTGCATGAAGATTAACCCGCCAGCCTCATGCACCGCGGTGCTGACTTCTCGCCACCCTTGGACCTGTTCGGGGGTGTAGATGCCCGGCGTCCACGCGTAACCCTGAGCCTGGCGAGAGATTTGTGTGGCTTCGGTGATGATCAGTGCCGCGCTGGCACGTTGGCGGTAGTACTCGGCGTTCATGGCCGTCGGCACATCGCCCGGTTGGCCGGCGCGTGAGCGAGTCAATGGCGCCATGGCGACGCGATGGGCAAGGGTGTAAGGACCAAGTGCGATGGGTTGGAACAGACGACGGGTCATGGGTAGCTCCAGATTTCAATAAATGGGATTCAAATGCGGCAGCAGGGCTGCGAAGCAGTGCAGGTAAATTAACCGGCGGCCGCGAGGGTGATAATCCATGACCGGCGCCACGCTGTTTTGCGCATGACGCAATGGCGCCCGTGCTCATCACCGATGAACACGGGCGTGGCTCAGGCGGGTTGTGTCGAGCGGGTCAGCGGCAGGTTCAGCCAGCGGCGCCCGGTCGCGTTGGCGACGGCATTGCCAAGGGCGGCGGCCATCGGGCCCTGCGCGATTTCAGCGGCACCGAGAAAGGGTTGTCCGGGCTGGTCGAGCAAATGCACATCGACTTGTTTCGGCAGTTGGGTGAAACGCAGAATCGGATAACCGCTCCAGTCGTAGCTGCGAATGCCCCCCGCGTCGTAAGCGACTTTTTCGTACAGGGTCCAGCTGGCAGACTGCACGATTGCGCCCTCGATCTGATTGCGCAGGCCATCGGGACTGACGATCTGGCCGACGTCCACCGCCGTGACCACATGATCGATGCGGATCTCGCCGTTCTGCGGATGCACCCGCAGCTTCACCGCGATGGCGCAGTAACCCATGATGTTTTTATAGCGGGCAAAGGCGAAACCGATGCCTGCGCCGGGCTCGCTGCTTTTTTGCGGCCAGCCGATAGCATCACGCACACGCTCCACGACCGCGCGAGCACGTGGGTCGCTCAGATGGGTCAGACGCAAAGCGACCGGGTCGATTCCGGCCTTGATCGCCAACTCGTCGATACTCGCCTCGATGGCGAATATATTGATATGCGCACCGAGCGAACGCATGGCCGAGGTGCGAAAGGGCATTTCGGTGACGAAGTTCATGTTGATGCGCGTCGAGTTCAGGTCGTACAGCGGCACTGCGTTGCGATCACCATCCCCTTCGGGCTGGGCGATCGGCACCGACGGTGCCGAGGTGTAGGGCTGCGCCAGCAGGCGGGCCGGCAACAGGCGTCCGGCGTTGACGATGCGTTCGTTGTGCGGAGTGGTCCATAACTCGTAGGCCCAGTCCTGCAAGCGGCCCTGCGTGAGGCCGACGTCGACTTCAGTGACCATCGCCGAGCTATAGGGCTCCCAAAGATTTTCCTGTTCGCGCATCCATTGCACGCGCACCGGCGTACCGGGCACGCGCATGGCAAGCAATGCCGCATCGGCGGCGGCATCATCGGCACCGTTGTGCCCGTAACACCCTGAGCCCTCGGTATGGATACAGCGCACCCGCGCAGGGGGCAGGCGCAGCATTTCGGCAATGCCGGCGCGCAGCGGGTAAACGCCTTGGGTGTGGGTCCAGACGGTGAGAGCGCCGTCCTTGAACCAGGCCACCGCACAGGACGGGCCTATCGAGCCATGCATCAGATATTGCTTGGTTACCCGCGCCTGGAAGCGCGTACCGGCCTCGCCGCTTGGCGTGCCGTTGTTGCTGATCGGATAGCGCCGCGAGGGCAGGCGTTTGAGCAGGCCATGAATCTGCGCCTCATCTGGAATCGCCTCGCCGTCGCTCCATTGCGCAACTTCGCTGGCACTGCGCATGGCTTTGATCGCTTGCCACTCGTCGCGGGCGACCACCGCCAGATAGTTTCCGTCGCGGATCACCTTGACCACGCCAGCTAGCGCCTCGATGGACGCTTCATCGAATGCTTGCAGCACGCAGCCCGGACGTGGAGGGCGGATCACCCGCGCATGCAGCATGCCCGGCAGGCGCATGTCCTGGACGAATGCCGCGCCGCCGCTGACTTTCGCCGGGATGTCGAGGCGCGGCAACGAATGCCCGATCAGTTTGAAGTCGGCGGTGTCCATCGCCGGTGACTGAGCCTTGGCGTATTGGTGCACATCGACATGCTTGACCGCCTCGGCGTAACTCATCCGCTGACCGGCTGGGCCTTCGATCGTACCGTTGCGGGTGCTCAGCAGCGCCCCATCGACATGCCAACTGCGCGCGGCGGCATCGACAAGCATTTCTCGCACCTGCGCGGCAGCGTTATACAACGCGGTACCGCTGTCGAAAATGCTGTGGCTGCCGGCGGTGTAGCCTTCGTTGGGCGTCAGCGCAGTGTCGGCGGTGAGCAAGTCGATAGATGTTGCCGGCACCTGCAAACGCTCGGCGGCAATTTGCAGCAGTGCGGTTTTCACCCCGGTGCCCAATTCGACCTTACCGGTGTAGACGGTAATGCCGTCGGCGCCAATGCGGATCCAGGCGTCGAGATAGGGGTTGGTGCGCAGGCTTCCGGGGAGGTCGGGGGCGAGTACCACGGTGCCGAGCGTATCGACTTCCGTATCAGCCAAAACACGCCGCGCCACCGGCATCAGGGTGAACGCCATCAGCAACGCACCGCCGCGCAGGAAGGCGCGCCGACTCGGGTTCAAACCATTCGAGTCACTCATGTCAGGCTCCCGTTTTGCCCGGCCACCTGTTTGATCGCCTCGATGATCCGCAAGTGCGTACCGCAGCGGCACAGGTTGCCGGCCATGTGTTCGCGAATGGTGGTCTCGTCCGGGTGTCGATTGCGTTCAAGCAATGCTTGCGCGCGCATCAGCATGCCCGCAATGCAGTAGCCGCATTGCGCGGCCTGTTTCTCGATGAACGCCGCTTGCAGAGGGCCAGGTTTTTCCGCGCTGCCGAGGCTTTCCACGGTGCGGATTTTTTTCCCATCGAGGCCGGCGCAGGGCGTCAGGCAGGCGAACACCGGCTGATCATCGACGATCACCGTACAGGCGCCGCACTGACCGAGACCGCAACCGTACTTGGCGCCGTTGAGGTTCAAATGATTGCGCAGCGCATACAGCAGCGGCATGTCCGGCTCCAGCTCAAGCGGTTGGACGGCTCCGTTGACGTTGAGAGTGATCTGGCTCATTTCGTCTCCTGACGTAACGCTTCGATGGTGGAAGAGAGTTCGGCCCAGGGCTGATCGGGTCTGGCTTGCTGGCGCAGATACGCGGCGAGTGCGCCGAGTTGCGCGTTGTCTAGGCTGGCGGCGAAGGCTGGCATCATCGGGCCGGGCGATCCGGGCGATCCGGGCGATCCGGGCGTGGCGGGCAAGCCTTCGAGCACGGTTTTGAGGAAGTTGCGTGGACTGGCCGCTTGCAGCGCCGAGGTGCTTTGCAGTCCCGGGCGCCCATCGATTACGCGCATCGGCGCCGCCGGGCCATGGCACCCGGCGCAGGCGCCGCTGAAGAGCAGGGCGCCGGTCGCATGGTCTGCCGGTTCACTGGCGGGCGTCTTCGACGGCGTCTGCGTCACTGTGTGCGGACTCTCCAGGCTGAGCAGGAATTCGGCAATCGCTTCGGCTTCACTGGCTGGCAAGCGTGCCAGACTCAGGCTGACCGGACGCATCGGGCCGGCGGGCGTACCGTGGCCATCGACTATGTCTGCGCGCAGATAGCCAACCAGTTGCTCGCGACTCCACGGGTTGTCGCGTTGGCCCAGACCGACCAGCGCTGGCGCTTGCCAGCCGTCAACGCTGCCGCCCTGCAAATATTCCGATGATTTTTCCGCGCCGATCAGGTTCAACGGCGAATGACAGCCGGCGCAATGGCCCGGACCGTCGACCAGATAACGCCCGCGATTCCACGCATCGTTGCGCTGTGCTACCGGCGTCGGTGGCTCACCGTGCAGGTACAGCAAGTTCCAGAACGACACCAGCGGGCGAATGTTCATCGGAAAATTCATCCGGTTTTGCTTGGCCGGTGCGTGCACGGCGGGGCCACTCATCAAGTAGGCATAGGCGTCGGCGATGTCTGCTTCGCTCATGCGCCGGTAGTGCACGTAGGGGAACGCCGGATAGAGGAAGTGGCCATCGCGAGCAATGCCCTGACGCATCGCCCGTTCGAACGCCGGCATTGACCATAGACCGATACCGGTCTGCGCATCCGGGGTGATGTTGGTGCTGAACAGGGTGCCAAACGGCGTCACCAGTGGCAGCCCACCGGCCAGATACTCACCGCCGGGGCGGGTATGGCAGACCGCACAATCGCCTGCCTCGACCACCCGCGCCCCTCGTTGCAACTGCGCGGCATCGAATGTCGTCGGGCGTTCGATGGGCGCAATCGGCGGGCGCCACATCAGCAAAACGGCGCCGATCAGGCCGAGCACGGCGACCAGCGCCACGCAGATCCATAGCGTTTTGGATTTCAGGAAGTGGCTGTTCATGGGACGGAGAAAAACGCGGCAGGCAATGGCAGAACGGATGGGATACGGGTCATGAAAACGCTCCTTGTGACGGCCGGGGAAGGGCGCCGACCTGGACGACTGCGCCAAGGGCCAAAGCGTAGAGAAACCACCAGCGCTGGAGAATTAGCGGCGCACGCAACAGCGTGTTGCGCCAGAAGCAATGCCTGCGACGTTGCGCGGGACGCATCACTGCGTTGCCTGCCACATGGATTCTGCGCATCGACACATGGCCGTAGCCTTGGCACCACTTTCTTGAACTTAACGAGGTGTCATCATGCTCACGGGCAACCCGGCCGTTGCGACCAACGCCGAACAGTCGGCGTCACTTTCCGGCCTGATGGTCGCGTTCCTGGCGTTCTGCTGTGGTGCGGTCGTGGCCAATCTCTATTACGCTCAGCCGATCGTTGAGCTGATTGCACCGCAGATCGGGCTGTCCAGCACCAATGCCAGCCTGATCGTTTCGCTTACGCAGTTTGGCTACGCGCTGGGCCTGTTGCTGCTGGTGCCGCTGGCCGACCTGATGGAAAACCGCCGTCTGGTGGTCGGCTTCACCCTCGCGGCGAGTGTCACGTTGTTGTGCGCCGGCCTGACCCATTCGCCGTCGATGTTCCTGGTGCTGTCTTTGCTGATCGGCCTGACGTCGGTGGCCGTGCAGATCCTTGTGCCACTGGCGGCGCACCTGGCGCCCGAGGCCAGCCGTGGCCGCGTCGTCGGCAATATCATGAGCGGTCTGCTGTTGGGAATTCTGTTGTCGCGGCCACTGTCGAGCCTGTTGGTCGAAGTGTTCGGCTGGCGCGGGGTGTTTTACAGCGCTGCGGCCCTGATGGCGGTCATCGCTCTGATTACAGCGTTGGCACTGCCGCGTCGGCTGCCAACTCATAAAGCCACATATGCAGCGTTGATCGGTTCGGTGTTTGCCTTGGCCCGGCGTTATCCGGTGTTGCGTCAGCGCTCGCTGTATCAAGGGCTGCTGTTTGCCAGTTTCAGCCTGTTCTGGACCCTCGCACCGATTGAACTGATGCGTCACCACGGCTTCACTCAGTCACAAGTGGCGATCTTCGCTTTGGTCGGTGCGGTGGGTGCCATTGCGGCGCCGATTGCGGGGCGTCTGGCCGATGCCGGGCATGGTCGCCGTGGCACGTTGGTCGCGTTGTTGCTGGCGCCGGTGTCGCTGTTGATCGCCGCGCTACCGGGCAGTGGCTATATCTGGCTGGTGGTGTGTGCGGTGCTGCTGGATTTCGCTGTGCAATTGAACATGGTGCTCGGCCAGCGTGAGGTGTACGCCCTCGATCCACACAGCCGTGCGCGCCTCAACGCTGTGTACATGACCAGCATTTTCGTCGGCGGCGCGGTGGGATCTCTGGTCGCGAGCCCGCTGTACGAGCATTTCGGCTGGAACCTGTCCGCCGTCGCGGTGGCGGTACTGCCAGCGCTCGCGCTCGGGCTGTTCCTGAGCCGCAAGGCCGATGTCTGAAAAACCGGCGGGTGCGTTCAAGCACGGCGGTACAAGACGACGGGCGAACAGTGATGCACAATCATCCGCGTTCCCTTTCGACCGGACCCCGCTTATGGACAAGTTGCTGGCACTGAAGATGTTTGTTGAAACCGTGCGCTGCGGGGGCTATTCCTCGGCAGCGCGCAAACTCGGGATTTCAACGTCGTCAGTGACACGGCAAGTGGCTGGGCTGGAACACGAGCTTGGCGCGAGCCTGCTCAATCGCACCACGCGCAACACCAGCGTGACCGCTGCCGGCCAGACCTATTTCGAAAAAGCCGTGGCAATTCTCGAGGCTATCGATGAAGCCGATGCCGTAGTCGCCGATCGTGGCAGCGAAGCGCAGGGCCGCCTGCGCATCAGCGTGCCGGTGGAGTTCGGTCGGCGTCTTATCGCGCCGCACCTGAGTCGCTTGCTCGAGCGGCATCCGGGTCTTGAGATCAGTCTGTCGCTGAACGATCAGGTCAGTGACCTGCTCAGCGAGCAGATCGATGTTTCGGTTCGGTTGGGATCGTCCGTGGTCAGTGAAGACATTGTCAGCAAACGCGTGGGACATTTCGAGCGGTGGGTGGTGGCCAGTCCGGATTATCTGGGCCGGAGTGCGGCGCTGTGTCACCCACAGGATTTGCTTGAGCATCAATGCCTGCGTTTCGACTACGGGGGCACACACCAGCACTGGACCTTTCAAAATGAAGAAGCGCCCATTCAGCTCAACGTCCACGGGCGCCTGCAAAGCAACAATGCCGACATCCTGCGCGAAGCTGCCATCGGCGGAGGCGGGGTGACGTTGCTGGCTGACTGGCTGGTGCGCGATGATGTGGCAGCCGGCCGGCTGACCCGGTTACTTGAGCATTACGAGGTCAATCCCGGCAGTGCCAGCACTTGCATCAACGCGTTGTACTTACCCAATCACCGTGGGTCCAGCCGGATCAATGTATTTATCGATTTTCTCAAGGAAATCCTCAGTCTCAATCCCTGTAGTACGCAAACCGAGTAGCCGTTTCCAGCTAACGTATCGGCAGTCGACCGGGGGGCATCCCCCACTTGGCCGCCCGGCGAAGCCTTGGGAGGTTGCTGACTTGATTGGTTTCCTGGCGTCGCCACGGCGTCTATCACGGAAAGTGAGTTACAACCGCCGTCGAAACGCCTCGAGAATTTCCCGGGTGCCTTTTTTCATCTGCAATTGCGCAATGGCCTCCAGTGGGTGCCAAAGGCAATCGCTGATTTCATTCTGTGGCCTGGCTGCCCTTGAGTTACCGACCGACGCTTCGAATACATGGTGTTCGGTCCCGCCGTCGCAAATTCGCATCAGGTACAGCAGATGGTCGGCGCTTAGCCCGGTTTCTTCCGCCAGCTCCCTGAGTGCAGCCTCGGCATGGGTTTCTCCGCGCTCGACGGTGCCTCCCGGCAGTGTCCAGCGGCTGTTGGCTTTGCGAACCAGCAGAACGTGGCGATCTTCCTCGCAAATGACGGTCGCTCGAATTTTCATGGCCGTGCTCAATCAGTGACTGTCATTAAATTGAAATATAACTGCAATATTTGAGCCTGACATCAATTGGCTTTGCTCAATCTGTCGATTTTTTTCAATGTCTTATCCAGTACGACCGCGACGGCGCGAGAAAGACCGAGCTTATTTGAGGCAGTCATCGCCCTATCCCATCTGTCCGACCACCAGCACTAGGCTTTCGACCGGTTATCGCCTCAAATGAATCAGCTTCAAAAAAATGAATCCATGTTGGGTGCATTGGCCGGCCCCTCCAGGGGAAGGAAGCGAGATATGACCACCGTTGAAGACTTCAAGATCAAATCCCATGAGCTCCTGGTGGAGCTCGATGCGGCGACCTCGGAAATGATGAAGCTCATATGTATCCATCAAATGAGCGGATCGACCTGGGATGAGGCGGTCAGGCGTCAACATGAAGCCTATGAGCAATGGGTCGCTTATTTGAATGAGCGGGGATAGACGCCCTGAGTGCAGCGAGGGTGAAAATTCTTTGAACGGCGTCTCAACGGCTGTGCCTAATCCTTAAACCGACAAGAGGATTGGGCCATGTCTGAATTAGCCAGTTATTTTTGGATCGCCGTCGCGGTGCTTTTGCTCCTCGTCGATTTATGGGCGATCGTCAGCGTCTTTCGAAGCGACAAGTCGGCTGGCACCAAGGCTGGCTGGGCCCTGTTGCTGATCATTCTGCCGGTTGTGGGCCTGGTCATCTGGGGCGTAGCTGGGCCGCGCGGGATCAAGGAAGGGCCGTCATCGCCGGAGCACAGCAAGGGCTAGCAGCGGCTCTGCGAGCCATCTTTTCATTGGTTTATCCAATTACCGCCGGTGCTTTCGCAGTCTTCCTGGGCTTGTTGCAACTGTTCGATACCGTAGTAGTACCACGTCACCTTGGCATTATCGGGAAGATTGGCCGACCCACCGTGCTTGTCCTTGCTGGTTGAGTGGGGGTTGGCCAACGCTTCCTGGGTCAGCCTCGCCTGGCACGTCGCTACATATCCGTCTGCACAACGCTCGACCTTACGCTTTTGGGTCGTGAGCGTTCCCTTGTTTTCATTGCTGCAGGACCAATCGAGGGTTTCGGCGGGCATGCCTTTGTACTCGTAACAGCTGTGACTTTCGATCACTGGAACGGCCTCGCTCTGGGATCGAGTGATGACGTCGCAGCCTTGAGCCATCACGGCGGCGGGGCTTGCACATGCAATCAACAGCAGGAATCTGGCAATCATGAGGTTTCTCCCTTTGTGGCTTTTGCACCGGTGCCTATCGATTTCGAGGTGCAAAAAAAGCCCGTGTTCCATCGGTTTTCCAACCGGTAGAACTCAAGGGGGCACATGTCGGGCGCGGTGCGTCAGCGGAACTTGGGCAGAGGGCGTTCAGCGGGCTTCAGCGACGTCAGTGCGTTTTGGATCGATGGGGCGTCTTTCTCGATGTCGTTGAGCCGGTCACGGATGCGCACCGCAGTGGGATGCCCGCCTTGGTGGTCGACCCAATCGGCGATTTCCTTGCAGGCTGCCGTAAGCCTGGCCTGACGCGATTCCAGCAAGGTGAGCAGGGTGGTGATGGACTCTTTTTCGGACATGTCACACCTCCATTCAGGGTTGCATTGAGCGTTGATGAGGCAGCACAAAACCCGCCAGGGGCGGGTCATGCTATCGCTTAAAGCGTAGTTGAGTTATGTCGGTTCTGTCGAAGAATCCGGCGCCCGGCTGGACAACCGGTGCACCGGAAACAGGGTTATTTAAATCAGCCGGACTCCTTGACCCAGGACGGCGCGACGCTCGCTCGCCAGCGCACGTCGGTAATACCGTATTTTTCAGCAAGGGGTTTTGAAACCCGCTTGACCTTTTCCCGTCCGAATTTCGGAATGCGCCCGACCCCCGCGTCGCAACTGGCCCAATGCCAAGCTTCGGAGTTATTCATCACTTCGGCGCGAATGATGAATGACTTCGGCTCGCCATGGAGCATGTAGTCGATGATGTAAAGCGATGGCCCGCCCATAAATCCTCCCTAATTAGTTCTATACGGATGGATACGGAGGCGTGCGGAAAATTCCATCGAATTATCCAGACGGTCAAAAATCACGCCAGGTAGTCGCGCAGCCAAGTCGCTGCTCGCTGTCCGGAACCAAACCCGGTTAACCTTCTCCAAGGTGAGCTTCACACCGTGTGCCAGGGATTAACAGACAAGACAGTGCGGTATCAGATAAAGGCAAAACATGAAAAACATCGCCAGGGCGCTGGTTATCGCAGTCCTCGCCATCGGTGTGTCGGGATGCATCGGCCCGCCCATCGAACTGACCCCACAAACCGAGCAAAGCCTGCTGGCACAACCCCCGATCCGTTTCTTGCTGACCTTTGATGACGGGCCCAGTGCCTCGTCTTTCTGGAACCCGAGCCTGGAGGTGCTCGATGCCCTTGCGCACAACCCGGTGCAGCCGGGGATCAAGGCGGTATTTTTTGTCCAGACCCGTGCATTAAGAGCCGGCAACAGCGACATCGGACGCTCGGTGATGCACCGTGAACAGCGCGAAGGTCATATCCTGGGCTTCCACACGGCGACTTACTGGCACACCAATCATCGTTTCCTGAGTCCGGACGAGCTGGAGCAGTCACTGGTCAAGGGCGGGGGCGATATCGCCACCATCACAGGGGCCGCGCCCACCCTGGTGAGGCCGCCGTTCTGGAGCTACGACAGGCGCACCTTCGCCGCTTACCAGCAGCATGGCTTGCACGTATTGCTGACCGACCTGAGCGCCAACGATGGTAAGGTCTGGGGCATCACCGCCAGCCCACGACGGCGAATCAACCTGACGCGCCAGCTCTCTGAAGTGCGCGAACGCATCGCCGCCAGGCAGTTGCCTGCGGTTGATGGGGTGATTCCGGTAGTGGTCACCTTTCATGACCTCAACCGATATACCGCCCGACATGCCCGGGAATACCTGCAAATCCTGCTCGACGCTGCCCGAGCCACGGGCGTGAGGACCGATGCCAAGCCCTTCTATGATGATCATCAGGCGCTGGAACGGGCGGCAATGGCGCGCACGGTTAAGAGCACTACCGAGCCGGTGCACTTGCCTGGCTTGTGGGATTGGTTGTGGGATTCGGATTCCCATTGAGGGGCTCAGGCCTGCGGCGCGGCTCAAGGTTGCGACGCTCGGTTGGCACCCTTGCGCAAACTGAGTGTAAGGTAGGTGGCGTAACCCTGGTTTATCTCGAAAGGAGGTGACAATGAGTACTGCGATGCTGACCAAAATGCATATCAACGGGTATGACGTGCTCAGCGTAAACAGCGGCCCATGGCGGGTCTGCACTCAGGCCGACCGATTGGGCTCCTTTGCTTCCCGTGAGGAAGCACTGGCCTACGCCGCCGCATTGCCGGCCAGGAAAAAACACGGTCGCCAGGCTACGACCGCCAAATAGCGCCGTCAAAGGCGAGGGGAGTTGGCTGCGAACCGAGCCGTATGGTTCGGTTCGCAGTCAATTCCTCCATCTGTGTCAGGTGGGTGCCAGTTCCAGCGGAATTTCCAGGGTGAACAGCGCTCCCTGTCCAGGGCCGTCGCTATGGACATGGAGGTGGCCATTCATTTCAACCGCTGCCAAGGCGCAGCTGTGCAAGCCAAAGCCATGGCCGTCCTTGCGGGTCGTGAAGCCGTGGTTGAAGATGCGGGCCAGGTTCTCGGGTGCAATGCCTTCGCCTCGATCCTTGACGCTGACGCACAGCGTCTTTTGATCGACGACCCGGATTCCCAGGATCATTTCCCGAGGATGATCGCTGACGTGCGACATCGCGAATTTGGCGTTACTGATGAGGTTGATCAGGATCAACAGCAACCTGTGCTTGTCACCCATGATCATAGGGACGTCCTGATAGTCCTTGATGACGGTGACGTGGTGCCGGCTCAGCGCACCCGAGTTCATGCGTAACGCATCTTCGAACAGATCACTGATGCTCAGTGCTTCGATCAACCTGGCGGCTCCGGCATAGGTTTGCTGGGTGGTGACGATTTCCTTGATGTGGTCGATGCTTTTGGTCAGTTGCGCCAGTTCTTCGATAAGCAGTGTTTGCTCGGCGGCGATGGAGTCGACCAGCTCGTTGAAGTAACGGGGCAACAATTTGCCCTTTTCATCGCCGGTGATGAACTGGCCAAGGTCGTCGGCATGTTCATTCATCATTTTTACCGCTTTTCCAAGGCCCAGTGTCTTGCTGCTGCGCAACTTGCGGGTTACCAGGTCCGCGGAAATATTCACGCTGTTGAGCACATTCCCGACGTTGTGCAACACGTTCGTGGCGATCTCGGCCATGCCCGCCATCCGTGCGGCGTCCACCAGTTCACGTTCAGCCTCTTTCAGTTCGCGAGTGCGTTCTTGCACGCGCTCCTCGAGCCGTTCATTGGACGATTGCAGTTCGTGGTTGATCTGGTTGATGACGGCGTAGCTGCGAACCAGCCGAACCGCCAGGTAGATCATCAATAACGCCATGAGGCTGGCGCACACACCCAGGTAGACATGGTATTGACGGTCTGCAGCAGCCGTCCTGCGCTGCGTCTCGTTCAACAGCTCGTTGATGCTATCCAGCTCCTGGGCCACCGGGATCACACTGATACGGTCAAGAAGGTCATTGACGATCGGTTGTTCCTCGATAACAGCTTTGACGTGCTGCGCCAGGGTGACGAAGGGAGGTTGATAGGTCGCGGGTAACTGGCTGATGTATCGTTCCAGTTCATTGAGCTGGTTCTGCACCTCCTTGGCTTTGTCCGAGGTGACATACAATGCGTACTCCAGCGTCGTCAGTGTCAGCTCAAGCACATTGGAAGCCACCGCAAGGCGTTCCGCAGGGCTTTTGACTGTCATCTCCTTGAGCAGTGTTTGAATGTCGTCTTCGATGACCGGCAGCGCGTCCAGGGCGGTGCGCAGCTTGGCGTTGTGTTGCTGGAATTGATCGACCAGTACGGTCTTGTTCTTGACCGCATCCACATAACCTTGGCGCCTGGACGCCCAGAGAACCGCCAGGGGACCTGAGTTATTGAGCTGCTCCAACTGCTCCCATCGACTGCCCGCCTCAGGCGGTGGTGCCAGCGACAGGTTGTTGTTGACGCCGATTTTTTTCCTCAGGATCTTGACGCTCCAGTTGGCATCGGCCTGCTTGAGCTGGCGAATGAAGTCACGGGATTCGAAATAGGTCGATGAGTCGTACGTATAGGACTTGATCAAAAAGAATAACAAGGCGGCAAACACAATCAGCGCAGCAGCCAGCAAAGCAGGCCATTTGTACTTCTTGATAATGTGGGTCACGCGATTCTCCTGTTCAGGGCGCCTGTCGAGGGTGGCGCTGAATGCCCGGGCGGGCAGGAAATGTCAGGGCGTGAAGTGAAGGGCAGAGCGTTGAACCGTCGTAGCGATGTTTGCGTGGGTTTGCTTTTGCCTGGGTACACGTTGAGCTCCCTGCTAACGGTGAACGTCGGGGGTCGTCAGTGACGTGAGTGTAGCGTTAACGAGACAGGTCGATGTCAATGGCCATAAAGACCGAGACGCTGGGCCAGCGCGGCCAGGACTGGCCGCGCTGGTGAGGGGTTACTGGTTCTTGATGTCAATGAAGGGCAGGGCGCCGTTCGGCAGCACGGTGGTGGGTAACACACCATTCCAGCGCTCGGCCTTGGTGAGCTCCACCAGATTCTGGTTGCTGGCCAAGGCCTGGGCGCGTGCCTTGATCGCTTCGGCTTCGGCCTTTCCGCGCAACTCGGTGGCCAGGGCGTCTGCCTTGGCCTGGGCAACTTGCGAATCGGCTTCTGCCTGGGCCTGGGTGACACGAATCTGGGCTTGAACCTGCTCGGTCGCCAGTTGCTGCTCGCGGGTCTTGACCTGCACTTCGGCGGCCATGCGCGCTTCGATGGCTTTTTCATAGGCGTCACTGAAGTCGATGTTTTCGACCTGGACGCTGTCGATGATCACCGGTCCGGTAATCGTCGCCTTGATTGCGGTCGAAATATCGTTGACCAGTTGGACACGGTTCTGCACGGCAGCCACGGCGTTGAACTTGCCAAAGACGTTTTCCACCTGGGTAGGCACCTGGCGGCTGATCATCCGGTCGCGGATGCCCTCAAGGTCCTTGAACTGGGTGTAGACCTTCGCCACATCGGACGGCGCGATGTGCCAGGACACCGACACCTTGAGCTGGGCGGACTGTTGGTCCTTGCTGTAGGCCTGGAGGTCCTCATAAGCGGTGACCTGGCTTTGCACGCTGATCAGGCGTACCGACTCGATAAACGGGGTCTTGAACGACAGTCCCGGCTCCACCACACCGACCAGCGCACCGTTGCGCAGCAGCACGCCACGCTCGGTTTCATCGACCGTATACCAACTGCCAAAGAAGACGCACAACAGGACGATGCCTACGATTGCCGCAACGAGAGAACCGATGGTTTTACTGGTCACTTTTCTTTCCTTGAGTGGAGCGGTGGTTTTTGCCATGACGGTATGTCAATCCTGAAAGACCGAAGCAGGTATTCTGAATGCCAGACACGAAAAAGCCCTGAATAATCAGGGCTTTAACGTTAGAAGATGGCGGAGGCGATGGGATTCGAACTCATGGACCTGTTACAGTCGACGGTTTTCAAGACCGTTGCCTTAAACCACTCGGCCACACCTCCGTATTGCGTTGCGGGCGCCATAATACCCGAATGAAACACACTGTCAAACTCTCTACGTAGCTTGTTACAGAGCGTCTGTTATGATCCTTGCCACTGAATGTTTCAAAACCGGAGGAGTGTCGCCATGCGCGAACAGGATTACGCAGTGAACAACAGCGTGCAGGCTGAGCAGCTAGAGGTTAGCCGCGTCCTGCGCAACACTTATGGCCTGCTGGCCCTCACGCTCGCTTTCAGCGGTGTGATGGCCTACGTCGCACAACAGATGCGGGTGGGTTACCCGAACATCTTCGTCGTGCTGATCGGTTTCTACGGCCTTTTCTTCCTTACCAACAAACTCCGTGACTCGGCCTGGGGCCTGGTGTCGGCTTTCGCCCTGACCGGTTTCATGGGCTTCCTGCTCGGCCCGATCCTCAATCGCTACCTGCAAATGCAGGGCGGCGCCGAAGTGGTCAGCTCGGCCTTTGCAATGACCGCACTGGTATTTGGTGGCCTGTCGGCCTACGTGCTGATTTCCCGCAAGGACATGAGTTTCCTCGGCGGTTTCATCACCGCAGGTTTCTTCGTCTTGCTGGGGGCAGTGCTGGCCAGCTTCTTCTTCCAGATCAGCGGCTTGCAACTGGCGATCAGCGCCGGCTTCGTGCTGTTCTCGTCGGTCTGCATCCTGTACCAGACCAGCGCTATCATCCACGGCGGCGAGCGTAACTACATCATGGCTACTGTCAGCCTGTATGTATCGATCTACAACCTGTTCGTCAGCCTGCTGCAACTGTTCGGCCTGATGGGTCGCGACGACTGATTGCATCCCTGATGAGTGAAGAGCCCGCTTCGGCGTGATGCTCTTCACTTGGAAACACGGCGCTTCTCCTGAAAAGGAAAAGCGCCTTTTTTTGCTTCGTTTTGGAGTCCCTGACCTTTCAGTTGCCTGGACTTGGGGCTTGCCGTCGTCATCGCGAGCAAGCTCGCTCCCACGTGGGAATACCGGCGAGACCTACGCCATCGGTGGCAACCGCCGCTTGACGGGTGTCTTCTTGACGATGGCTGTATTGGTCTCGGCATGGACATTGAGCTTGTCCAACACGGTATCGAGCTGTTCCATCGAGCGCACGTGCAGTCGGGCGATGAAGCAGTCTTCGCCGGTCACCTTGTCGCATTCGGTGAATTCAGCGATGGCCTGGATCTGCCGCTCCACTTCCTGCAACTGCCCCGGCAGCGGGCGGATACGCACGATGGCCTGGAGTTGGTAGCCGAAGCACTTGGGGTCCACCTCGACGGTGTAGCTCCTGAGCACGCCGCGTTCTTCGAGCCGGCGAAGGCGCTCGGCGACGCTGGGAGAGGACAGGCCACTCAGGTTCGCCAGAGCCTTGAGGGAGCGTCGGGAATCTTCCATCAGGGCGCTGATGAGGATCTGGTCGATGTCGTCAGTCATTTTTCAGCTCCGTTAGGCGAATGCTCGAAGTTGCCTTGATAAAAAAGGTCAAAAGCCAGTTTAGCCTTTTTCAAACCATGGAGAAGCCCCCCATCGGCTCGGCATACTGTGCCTCACTTGCTGAAGGAGCCTGAAGATGGACAAGACCCTACGTCGCGGTTCGCTCGAAATGACTGCCGCCATGCTGATCTCCGGAACCATAGGCTGGTTCGTGCTGGTCTCGGGCCTGCCGGTACTGGATGTGGTGTTCTGGCGCTGCGTGTTTGGCGCCGCCACTTTGCTGCTGATTTGCGCCGGTTTCGGCTTCTTGCGTCCAGGTATCCTGACACGCACCACGTTTCTGCTGGCGGTGCTCAGCGGTGTGGCGATCGTCGGCAACTGGGTATTACTGTTTGCCTCCTATTCCCGCGCCTCGATTGCCATCGGCACCGCGGTGTACAACGTCCAGCCATTCATGTTGGTCGGGCTGGCGGCTCTGTTCCTGGGCGAAAGGATCACCGCGCAAAAACTGTTCTGGCTGGCGGTGTCGTTCCTCGGAATGTTGGCAATCGTCAGTTCCCACGGCGAACAAGGGCAGGGCGGCGGTGACTATCTGCTGGGCATCGCGTTGGCGCTGGGCGCAGCGTTGCTGTACGCCATCGCAGCGTTGATCATCAAACGCCTGACCGGCACGCCGCCGCATCTGATCGCACTGATCCAGGTCAGCACCGGCGTATTGCTCCTGGCACCTTGGGCGAACTTCTCAGTGTTGCCACAGCATGCCGGGGCGTGGGCCAGCCTGCTGACCCTGGGCATGGTGCATACCGGTGTGATGTACGTGTTGTTGTACAGCGCGATTCAACGATTGCCGACGGCGATTACCGGCGCGCTGTCGTTCATCTATCCGATTGCGGCGATCTTCGTCGATTGGTTCGCCTTCGGTCATCGCCTCGAACCGCTGCAATGGCTGGGCGTGGCGGCGATCCTGTTGGCGGCCGCAGGCATGCAGCAGGGCTGGGGCATCAAGTTGCGCCGCGCAGCCCTGTCGTGAGGCACCGTTCGGCGTGGCTCAGAAGATGTAGTCGGTGGTCAGGAAGTTGGAATCCCGTTCGCGAATGATGTCGCTGATCAGCGCTTTGTTGCTGTCCTGGAACTTGGTGGCCACCAGCGTACGAATAGAGAAGGTGCGTAGCGCATCGTGAACGGACAAGGTGCCTTCGGCTGAGTTTTTCCGGCCATTGAACGGGAAGGTATCCGGGCCGCGCTGGCACTGGGCATTGATGTTGATACGCCCGACCTGATTGGCGAAGGTGTCCACCAGCTTGCCGACTTCCGCCGGATTGGTGCCGAAAATGCTCAGTTGCTGGCCGAAGTCGGACTCCAGCACGTAGTCGATCACGGTATTGAGATCACGGTACGGCACGATGGGCACGACCGGGCCGAACTGTTCTTCGTGGTAGACCCGCATCGCCGTATTCACCGGATAGAGCACCGCCGGGTAGAAGAACGAGCTGCGTGATTCGCCCCCGTGGGCATTCTTCACTTCTGCCCCCTTGGCGAGCGCATCGGCGACCAGCGAGTGCAAGTAGTCGACCTTGCCCGCCTCGGGCAACGGCGTCAGCGCCACACCGTCCTCCCATGGCATGCCGGGTTTCAGAGTAGCGAGCCTGGCGTTGAACTTCTCGATGAACGCCGGCGCCACGTCCTCATGGACAAACAGGATTTTCAACGCCGTGCAGCGCTGGCCGTTGAAGGAGAGCGAACCGGTCAAGGCTTCGCTGACGGCGTTGTCCAGGTCAACGTCCGGTAGCACCAGCCCGGGGTTTTTCGCATCCAGCCCCAGGGCGGCCCGCAAGCGGTGCGGACGCGGGTGGAGCTTCTTCAGGTCACTGGCAGCCTTGTTGGTGCCGATGAAGGCGAAGATGTCGATCTTGCCGCTGGCCATCAGTGCGCTGACGGTTTCCCGGCCACTGCCGTAGATCACGTTGATCACACCTGCCGGGAAGCTGTCGCGAAAGGCCTCCAGCAATGGCCGGATCAGCAACACGCCGAGCTTGGCTGGCTTGAACACCACGGTGTTGCCCATGATCAGGGCGGGAATCAGCGTGGTGAAGGTTTCGTTCAGCGGATAGTTGTACGGGCCCATGCACAAGGCCACGCCCAGGGGGACGCGACGGATCTGCCCGAGCGTGTCCTGTTCCAGCTCGAAGCGGCTGGAACGCCGGTCCAGCTCCTTGAGGGCGTTGATGGTGTCGACGATGTAGTCGCAGGTGCGGTCGAATTCCTTCTGGGAATCCTTGAGATTCTTGCCGATTTCCCACATCAGCAGCTTGACCACGGCCTCGCGTTGCTCGCGCATGCGTGCCAGGAAGGTTTCCACGTGACGGATGCGCTCGGCGACGCGCATCGTCGGCCACTGGCCTTGGCCGCGGTCATAGGCCCGGACGGCGGCGTCCAGGGCGGTGAGGGCGGTCTCGGCATCCAGCAGCGGTGTGCTGCCGAGAATCATTTGCTCGTCGCCCAGCTCACCCGCCAGGTAAACGGGGCTGCGCACGACGGCCAGCGGTCCTTGCCAGGTTTTCAAGGTGCCGTCGACCAGGTACTCGCGCTGTTCGATCCGGCCTTCGAGGCGGTAGGCGTCCGGGATGTCGGCGGCGCTGGGAAACAGGTTGGCGAGGAAAGGGGCGGTGGTCATGTCGTTACTCCATCAATGAAATGAGCCATGGGCGGACGGCTTGCAGGTATAAATCGCTTTTAGCGTTATACGCCTTAATGGAGGTGTTTTTTAAGTGGCGCGGCAGATCGCTTCTGCCGGGCTTGCGCAGGAGTTGCCGAAGGCTGCGATCTTTTGACCGTTCGCTTGAGATTCAAGTGCCCTGGGAAAAGTCGCAGCCTCGCTTCGCTCGACAGCGCCTACAGGCGCAGCATTGGACAGCGCTCCAATGACTCACCAGCGCATCCGTACCCCCATGCTGGTGATGACGCCATTGAGGTCATTGTCATCGACGTCACTGCTGTAATCGGCACTGACATACAGACTTACCGCCGGCGTGACCCGTGCCACCAGGCCCAGGCCGACTTCGACGGTAGAAGATTTTCGGCTGCTGCTGATCTTGTCGACCTTGTCCAGGGACAAGGTATCGGCGCTCTGCACCGTGTGCCACAGGTTGGTTCGCACATAGGGCTCCATGCCCAGGCCATTGACCTGGTAGTGACCTTTGAGTCGCGCACCGACGCGGCCGCTCCAACTGCTCAGTTCATTGCCGGTATTGCTGTCGGCATTCGGCGTATCGAGAGTGATGCGCTGGTTGATCAACTGCGCCTGGGGTTCGACCACCCAATGAGTCCCGATGCCAATCGGAAAGCCGCCTTCGACCGACAGTGTCACCGCACTGCCTTCGGCTGCCTGGCGCTGGCCTTGTTCGGTGCGGCTGTAGCCATTGACCCGGCCACCGCTGGCGCTCAGGTCCACGTGCCAGCCCGCAGGTCCGGTCAGGCTCCAATAGGCGCCGAGGCTCGAGCCTTTGAGGTTGAGGGCATCCTTGCCTGGTTCGGCCATCACAGGCGTCACCAGCAGGCCATTGACCGTTGAAATGATCTGGTTTTGTCCGCTGATCAGGCCCATGCGTTGGGTGTGGCCGCTGTCGTTTCGCAATGTGAACAGAGCAGGGCTCTTGTCGGAAGCGGGGACACTGCCGATGTCAACGGTACCGAGGTCGTGGGATCGTGTTCGGCCATACCAGGGTTGCGTTGTCTCCTCGGCAGGCCAGGCCTGTACTTCCATGGAGGAAAGCAGCAACAACGAAGTGGAGAGGGTGTGGAAGGTGATGGTGATCTCTTGTGGACGGAGGGAGGTTTTCATGGGGGCCTGCCTTGCAATCGCATGCATCTCTCGCTTTTTGGCGTCTCTCCTACCCCGAATGAGGGGCGACCGAATGGATTGAGGCAAGCCTCTGGCGGCCCGTCGTGACGGGTTCCAGAGGCCTGCCCCTGACTGTATTTCCGGGGGTAGTACGGTGTAGTCAAGAAGACTGAGGGCGGCGCGTCAAGAAAATGAACGATGAATGGCATGACGAAATCAGCGTCAATAAGACGCTGATTTCAATTGTTTATTAATGCGCGTATTTGGGCGTCAAATCACCGTCGTGGTTCCTGTCTACCAACTGATCCGTAAGCCGATTCTGCCGGCCACGGCGCGTTGCTGGTTGCTGTCGAAGTTTTGGCTGTAGTCCGCGCCGGCGTACATGGCGACTGTGGGCGCCAGGCTCACGGTGACGCCAATGCCCAGGTCGCCAGTGGACGCGCGTTGTTGGGTCTCGACCCGTTCGCTGTCATCGAACGTCACCGAGTCGGTGCCGGAAAACGTGTGCCAGAGGTTGGCGCGCAGGTAGGGTTCCACGGGCATGCCGCTGACCTGGTAGCGGCCCTTGAGGCGGGCCCCGAGACGGCCGGTCCAGGCACCGTCGGAATCGAACTCGACCTTGGAGACCCCATCGTTTTGCGTGTCCAGGGACACTTTCTGGTGGATGATCTGGGCCTGGGGTTCGACGACCCAGTTGGCGGTCACCGCGAAGGGATAGCCGGCCTCCGCCGAAACGGTCAGGGCGTGCCCACGGTTGTCGATTTTCAAGCCGCGTTCGGAGCGGTTGTCACCATTCAATCGCGTGCCCATCACCACTGTGTCGACGTAGCCGCCGCTGGGATCGGTGAGCGTCCAGTACAGTCCATAGCTGTCGCCGTCGAGTTCTATCTTGCCGGCGTGTCGATCTTCGAAACCCAGGTTGAACCCTTTGACATCGCCGTTCAGCTCCGTGTGACCGACGAAGAAACCGATGCGTTGGGTCTGGCCGCCGGACAGCGGGGAGCTGTACAGATCGTTGCCCACCTGAAACCCCTTGATCGACCCATCGAACTTTGGCGTCACCGTACCGGCCCAGGTTTGCTCCAGATCCTTGCCATAGATCCGGCCCCAACCCGCACCGAACGCCCCGGTTTCCGTGAGCAGGCGCTGGTCGCCCTGGCGGTCATGGAACGTGCCGAGGGCCATCAGGGTCAGCTGCGCCGCCGCCGGCGGAAGTACCGACCAGGTCGGCACTTCCGGGCGATACAACGGGATGGGCGCCGCGCCGGGCACCGCAGTTGGCAACGGCGGTAGCGTCGGGACCGGTGGCGCGCCTGGTGCGGGAGGCGCCGTTGGGATAGGCGCCGGTACTGGCCCGGCGACCACGGTAGAGCGTAGGTACCAGTTGTTTTCATTGCCGGTCACGCCGCCCTTGAACAGCCGGTAGTCGAACGCACCAGCCGAGACGGATTGCGCCAGCGAAAAGGCGCTGGCGTCGCTGACCGCGCCGCCCTGGGCTTGGACCACTGCGATACCGTCCTGGGTCGTCAGTGCACCCGTGCCGCCCAGGTTCGTGACGGTGATGGCTGTGCTGCCGGTGAGAGTCCCGCCATTGACTACCAGCTTGTCGCTGGGCGAGTCGTCGGCGCCGAGTGCGGTTTGAAGGCGTAACTGGCCGTTGTTACCAACATAGTTGCCCTGGACGGTAAGCGTGTCGTTGGTGCGGGTATTGCCTAGGGTGAGGTCCACCGTGCCGGCATTGTTGAGTGTCGCCAGTTGTCCGGCAGTAAAAGGAGCGATGACGCCTTGGGTCGCTGTTAGCGTGCTGCCGCTTTCGAGATTGAGCGTCCCGGTGCCGGTAGCGCTGTCACCCAAGGTCAGCGTGTCGTTAAGATCCAGACGCGAGCCTTGGGTAAGGTTGACCGTTTCCCAATTGAGGTAACGGGCGCCGGTGCTGGAGGTGCTGCTACTGAAGGTCAGGACGTCCTGGCCCAACCCACCGTTCAAGCTGGGTGTGGTGGCAAGCAGGGTTTCATCGAGGTTGCTCAGCAATGCCGTGTCGTTGCCTTCGCCCATCAGGATGGCCGAGTGAATGAGACCGCCGCTCCACTGCAGTTGGTCATCGCCGGCACTGGCCCGGACTTCGCCGAGGATTTCGCCACCGCTGACGGTAATGCTGTCGTTGCCGCCGCTGACACTGACATTGCCGCCGATCCGTCCCGCGGAGAGGATGATGGTGTCCTGGCCGAAACCGGTCACCAGGTTGCCGATGATGTTTCCGCCGGACATATCGAAAACATTGTCATCGAGTTTCATGTCGACCCGGCCGATGGTGCCGCCCGTCATTTCGGCCTTATCACCGTCCTCGAACGCATCAACGATGGTCCCACCGGTCATCTTGAACGTATCGATGCCATCACCCTGAGCCAGGGATAGGATCCTGCCGCCACTCATGATGAAGTCGTCCTCTCCGGAACCTTGCTGGACATCGCCGTCAATCACGCCGTTGGCGTCGATCACGATTTCATCGATCCCGGCGCCGAAGGTGACGTCGCCGGAAATGACGCCGCTGCCGTTGGCGGGCAGGGTCAGGCTGTTGTTACCCGCGAGGTCCGTCAACCCGGGGCTGGTGCCGCTGTCGCAGACATAAGTGTCATCGCCTGCGGTTGGTGTCAGCGTGCAGGCCGCCATGGCGGCGGGTGCGGGGAACAGGAAAGGGGCCGATACCCATAAAGCGTTGAGCAGCCGATTGAATCGTTTGTTGTGCCGAATCATGTGCTATCCCTCTGCGTCGGCATTTCGCAAATGCCGGTTCCAGCATTGGTTGCACAACAGATGGCACACAGGGCCTGGCAACGCTCGCTGTATGGATGGCACCCTAGCAACGAATAAAGGGCGTCGCTACTGTCAGAACTTACAGGTCAATGCGCAGAAACAGTGGGCAGGATAAGCCCTACAAATGCACTTCCACCGAAAGTGGCAGGTGATCGCTCAGGTGCGTCCAGGGTTTGTTCCCAAGTATTTGCGGGGCATGGCTGCTGGCGTTACGCAGGTATATGCGGTCCAGGCGCAGCAGCGGGAAACGGGCCGGGTAGGTCCTGGCCGGGCGACCGTGATGGTGCTCGAAGGCTTCATGCAGCGAGCCATGGCGGGCGAGGGTGAGGTTGCCGCGCAATTGCCAGTCGTTGAAGTCGCCGGCGATGATTACCGGGGCATCCTCAGGCAGCGAATCGAGCAGCTGGCAGAGCAGTTTGAGCTGTAATTGGCGATGGCTTTCCAGGAGACTCAGGTGCACACAGATCCCATGGACTGCGGCGTGGCCCGGCACATCCAGCACGCAATGCAACAACCCACGCCGCTCCGGACCGGTGATGGACACGTCGAGATTGCGGAACTGGCGGATCGGGTATTTGGAGAGCAGGGCGTTGCCATGATGGCCATCGGGGTAGACCGCATTGCGGCCGTAGGCGAAATCGCTCCACATGCTGTCGGCGAGGAATTCGTACTGGGACGTCTGGGGCCAGTTGTCGTAGCGTGACGCGTGTCGGTCGTGTTCGCCCAGCACCTCCTGCAGGAACACCAGATCGGCGCCGGTACTGCGCACCGCTTCGCGCAGTTCGGGCAGGATGAAACGACGGTTGAGGGCGGTGAAACCCTTATGGGTGTTGACCGTCAGGATCCGCAGCCGATGAACCGCCGCGGGCGCGTCCGATGGCATTGGTTCGACGGCGCGCCAATCGGGATCTTGAGACACGTTCACTCCTGAATCAGACGTACTTGTTCATGCGACTGACCCAAGGTGCCGGCAGTTCCGGATTTTTCATATCCTTGCCGATCGCTATCGCGAGCAGGCTCGTTTCCACAGGGCGCGCAGGCGTGCGCAGATGTTGCAGTACCCCGCAAATCCAATGTGGGAGCGAGCCTGCTCGCGATTGGCGGAGGTCTGAATCACCGCCCTCCGCGAACAAACCCAGCTTTACAGGTGCGTATTCAGATGAAGACAATCTCATAGGGCAACCCCATCCGGTCAAGGATGACCCTGGGTAACAGTGGGGCGATGCCGCTCGCCGGTTCGCCTGCGAGTTGGCTGACGTAGGCGTACATGGCGTGACGCTTGCGGGCGGTGGTCCAGACGTCGAGACGCAGTTTGCGGGCCCGGTGCCAGGGGATTTTATTTTGCTCGCGGACCGGCCAGTGCCAGGCCCACACCGGCAGTTCGTTGAACGCCACCCCGATCCTATCGGCGGCCAGGGCCCCGGCGCGGCCGACGGTGTCGTGATCGCTGTCGCCATCCTGGCGCCAGGTGCTGAACACCACGTCACCGGGGCGCAGGTGGCGAGCAATGAAGCTGGCCAGTTCGGCCTCGTGTTCGGCCAGGGCCTTTTCCGGGAAACCACCGCGCACCCATTGCAGGCCATTGGCCGCAATGCCCAGGCGATGCAGGGCGTCCACGCTTTCCTGGGGATGAGGGCGGTGTGGACGCAGGCGTTCGTCGCTCCACAACGGTGAACCGGGGTGGGCCAAGTCTCCGTCGGTGACCGAGATCAGCAACATGGGTTGGGCCAGATTGCTCAGCAGTTGCAACAATCCGCCACAGGCCCCGACCTCATCGCCTGGATGGGGGGCGAGGATGACCGCGCGGGCGCCGGCGGGAATGAGCGTCTGGGTACTGATGATCGGAATATCGGCCAGTTGCGCAGCACTGTTCCAGATTTGCGGGTGCTGCCGGCCAGGCAAGCGAGAGGCAGGTTTCATAAGCGACATCCTTGTATGTGTTCAATCTTTCAGCCATGCACCGGATCTACTGTCCGGTGGCTCCGATGTGGGCATGACTGCGATTCACAGCGCTCCTAATCCTGGAGACTACCGCAGGTGAAGTATTGACCATGTCGGCCGATTCGTCTCGTGACATGTGCGTCTGCACTGCATTTTTTTCTTCAAACTGGCGGGTGTGCAGCGAAAACCGCGTCCTTGCGGTCCTCATGGCAGCTTACAGCGGGTGTTTCATTCCTCGTCTTCGCGTTGCAGCTCGAACAGCAGCAGCGAGCGCCCGGTGACGGAGTATTCGGAATCGAACTCGAAGCGCTCCTGTCCTCGAACGGCCGGTTGGTTGGTGTCGACCATGCAGGTCCAGAAACTGCCCTCGGGGACTTCCGGCAAGCTGAAATTGACGATGTCATGGTGCGCATTGACCACCAGCAGCAGCGTCGCATCGCCGCCCTTGCGTCGAATGCCGGTCTCCTGGGCTCGCCCGTCCATCAGCATCCCCAGGCAACGGCCATGGCCGTCCTGCCATTGTTCAGTGGTCATTTCGCTGCCGTCCGGGGCCAACCAGGTCACGTCCTTGACGCCGATGTCCTCGTTGTAGTTACCCACCAGGAATCGTCCGCGCCGCAGGATCGGGTAGGTCAGGCGCAATTTGATCAGGCGCTTGACGAACTTGAGCAGTGCCGCGCCGTCCTCGCTCAGGTCCCAATTGACCCAGCCGATCTCACTGTCCTGGCAATAGGCGTTGTTATTGCCGTGCTGGGTACGGGCAAACTCATCGCCGGCAACGAGCATCGGAGTGCCTTGGGCCAGCAGCAGGGTGGCGAAGAAGTTGCGCATCTGCCGATGGCGTAGCGCATTGATCTCCGGGTCGTCCGTCGGGCCTTCGACGCCATGGTTCCAGGACAGGTTGTTATTGCTGCCGTCCTGGTTGTTCTCGTCGTTGGCTTCGTTGTGCTTGTCGTTGTACGACACCAAGTCATTCAAGGTGAAACCGTCGTGGGCGGTGACGAAGTTCACCGAGGCGTACGGACGCCGGCCACGCTGGTTGAACATCTCGCCCGAGGCCGTCATGCGGCTGGCGAAATCGGCGAGTTGGCCGTCATCCCCTTTCCAGAAGGCACGCACGGTGTCGCGGAACTTGTCGTTCCACTCGACCCAGCCCGGCGGGAAATGTCCCACCTGGTAGCCTCCAGGGCCACAGTCCCAAGGTTCGGCGATCATTTTCACCTGGCGCAGCACCGGGTCCTGGCGGCAGGCAACGAGGAAGCTGTGGCGTTCGTCAAAGCCGTCATGGTAACGGCCGAGAATGGTCGCCAGGTCGAAGCGGAAACCATCGACGTGCATCTCCGTGGCCCAGTAGCGCAGGGAATCGGTGACCATTTGCAGAACGCAAGGATGGCTCAGGTCCAGGGTGTTGCCGGTGCCGGAGTCGTTGATGTAGTAGCGCTTGTCATCGGGCATCAGCCGGTAGTACGAGGCGTTATCGATGCCGCGCATGGACAGGGTGGGGCCTTGCTCGTTGCCTTCGGCGGTGTGGTTGTAGACCACGTCGAGGATGACTTCCAGATTGGCCTCGTGCAGGTGGGCGACCATCTCCTTGAACTCGGCGATCTTGCCGCTGGCCAGGTAGCGTGGGTCCGGGGCAAAGAAGGCGATGCTGTTATAGCCCCAATAATTGGTCATGCCTTTGTGCAGCAGGTGCTGGTCATTGACGAAGGCATGGATGGGCAGCAGTTCCACCGAGGAAACCCCCAGCTTGCGGATATGCTCCAACACATCGTCGACCATCAGCCCGGCAAAAGTCCCGCGCAGATTCTCGGGCACCGCAGGGTGGCGCATGGTGAGGCCACGCACGTGAGTTTCATAGAGGATGGTCTTGTCCCAGGGCACGCTGACGCGATGGTCGTGGCCCCAGGTGTGCGCCGGATCGATGACTTTGCACTTGGGGACGAACGGGGCGCTGTCGCGCTCATCGAAACTGAGGTCGCCGTCGGGGTGGCCAATGGTGTAGCCGAACAGGGCTTCGGACCACTTCAATTGACCGACCAGTTGCTTGGCGTAAGGATCGATCAGCAGTTTGTTCGGGTTGAAGCGATGGCCGTTCGCCGGGTCGTACGGGCCATAGACCCTATAGCCGTAGATCAATCCCGGATGGGCATCGGGCAGATAACCGTGGTAAATCTCGTCGGTGTATTCCGGCAGCTCGATGCGTTCGAGTTCGACTTCGCCGGCATCGTCGAAAATGCACAGTTCGACCTTGGTGGCGTTGGCTGAAAACAGCGCGAAATTGACCCCGAGGCCATCCCAGGTTGCACCCAGTGGAAAAGGCAGCCCTTCACGAATCCGCGAAGCCTCGATCACGGGCGGCGGCGTGGTTTTGTTTGGACGGGTCATAGTTGCTCCTGCAAAAGACAGACAGATATAGCGATGCGGTTCACTTGAGAGGGGTGGGTTCACCCTTCACCTGTGGCGAGGAAAGTCATCCCCGCTGTGTGGGACAAGTTGCTCTTTGTGGGAGCAAAGGGTTGCGGCGATGAAGCGATGCGCTTGTTTCGCGAGCAAGCTTTGCTCCCACCTGGCAAGGAGACCGATGGGAGATGAATCAAACCGCTGGTGGTTTGCGCGCCGCCCGGGGCTTTTTATCCGCAGGCTTTTGTGCCTCGGTGGTCGCGACCGGCTTGGTCGCCGGCTTGGCCTTGGGGGTCGCGCTTTTTGGGGCGCTTTTGGCAGCGGTGCTCTTGGTCGCCACGGGGGGCTTGGCGCCATCCGCTTTGCTGGCCGTTGACTTGCTCGCCGCCTTGGGAGGCTTGCTGGGCGCCAGGGCTTCGGCTTCGGCGAGTTTGCGCGCCATTTCCCAGTGGCGTTTTTCCTGCCCGCTGGGCTTACCCTCGGACTCCCAGATCTGATAGGCGAATTCGCGGATGCGTTTATCGTCGGTACTCATCGCAGTGCTCCTGATTCAACTCAAGATTGGATAAAGACATTGACCGGGAAATCCCCCAGTGCGGTGCTGATCAGCAGTTCTCTTTGGGGTGTGACTGTTGCACTTGAAAAAAGTCCCTTCAGTTTTTCCTCCTCGGCGGCGAACGGTAACAACACGCGGGTATCGCCCCAATCCGACGCAGCTACCAGCGGCACGGCACTGTTTTCCAGCAAGTGCGCCGCATGGATAGGCACGACAATGATCGCCCTCTGTTGCCCGTCCTCACGCATGAAGGCCAGTACCCGTTGGGCCTGTTCGCCGAGCACTTCCAGTGGCTGGTAGCGACCCTGGCGCCATAGCGACGGATACTCGGCTCGCACGGCCAGTGTCCTGGCGATCAATGCCTGTTTGACTCGCCCGTCACGCCAATCGCGTATCAACGCGGCGGGGGAGCTGTCGGCCCGTAGCGCCTCGCGGCGGGCCTGGAAATCCACAGGGCGGCGGTTGTCCGGGTCAACCAGGCTGAAATCCCAGAACTCGTTGCCTTGGTACAGATCCGGTACACCGGGCACGGTCATGCGCAGCAAAGTTTGCGCCAGACTGTTGAGGGCACCGGCCGGCGCGATGGCCTGGACCGCCTCGGCGATGGCGCTGCGCAACGGCAGCCCCTCATCACCCAGCAGCAACCGTTCGAGGAACATCTGCGTCGCTTGCTCATAAGCGTCGTTGACGGCCGCCCAGCTGCTTTGCAGCTTGGCTTCACGCAAGGCCTTGCGTTGCCATTGCCACAGGCGTTCGTTGTAGTCGGCCAGGGCCTTGTGGTCCTGCAGGTTGAGGTCCAGCGGCCAGCTTCCGAGCAGCGCCTGGTACAGAATCAGCTCATCACCGGCCGAAGGCGCAGCCGGGTCGCTGTGCAGCGAAGGCGCAAGGATGCGCCACTGCTCCACGCAGGCGGCATACCAGTCGGCACGCTCGCTGAGCACGGCCAGCCTGGCGCGAGTGTCTTCGCCGCGCTTGTGGTCGTGGGTGGCGGTGGTGATCAGGTTGTCGGGAAAATGTTCGAGGCGCTCAAGGCAGGCGTGGTGGAACACCTCGGCCGGGGCGCTGAAGCGCTCGGTGTCATAGCCCACGTCATTGCGCGACAACAGCACCGCCGAGCGATAGAGCGCGGTGTCTTCCACGGCTTTGGCAGCGGCTGGCGAAGTCAGTTGCTGGAAGCGCACGCAGGCATGGCGCAGGCGTTTACGCTGGCTGCCGCGCGGACGTTGCCGCCAGGGCATCCCACCGAGCCAGCCGGCCAGGCAATCGAGCACTGGCCAGTCAGCTTCGCTGAGGGTCTGCCGGGCGCCTTCCAGGGCCTGGTTGAAGAACACTTCGTCTTCGGCCGAGCGCCCCAAAGGCGTGATGTAGGTGCGATACACCGGGAAATGCACGATCAGCTCCTGCAAGGCCCGGCGGATCGCGCCCAGGGTCAGGTCGCGGGTCATCACATCGTCCCGGGCCACTTGCAGCAGGGCCTGGGCAACGCTTTCGAAGTCGCCGGCCAGGGAACCATTGAGAATCTGCTGGCGGGCCAGGCGCGCTTCTTCAATGAAGTGCGCTGGTCGCTCACTGTGCCGGCTCCAGAATTCGGCAAGGGGCTCGGCACCGGTCGGGTCATGCTGGAGCAGCGAAATCTGGTTCATGAACTCGTAACCGGTGCTGCCGTCGATGTTCCAGTCCCGTCGCAAGGTTTCGCCATCGCCAAGGATTTTCTCGACGAAAATCGGCAGATGCCGCGACGGCGAAAGCGAATCGACGCGTCTGCGCAATTTGCGGCAGTAACCGCGAGGGTCGGCAAGGCCGTCGATGTGATCGATCCGCAGCCCGTCCACCAATCCTTCACCGATCAGTTCGAAAATCTTGGCATGGGTCGCCTCGAATACCGCCGGACGCTCGACCCGCAGCCCGCCCAGTTCGTTGACGTCGAAAAAGCGCCGCCAATTGATGTCATCCGCCGCTGTGCGCCAACTGGCGAGGCGATAGCTCTGACGTTCCAGTAACTGGTGCAGGCGCTCGAAGCCCTCGGACTGGGTGGAGTCGTAGCCACCCAGGTTGTCCTCGATGGCGCTCAGGATGCCGGTATCTGTCGCCAGGCTTTGCAATTCTGCTTGCAGTGGGCGGGCGAGGGTGTGGGCATCGGTCTGGTAATTGAGCGTGGTGAAGCGCTCGGCCAGGGACTTGAGCGACTCGGCTTGCTCGGCGGGCAGGGTTTCTGCGGGTTTGAGCAGTTCGCCGTAGTACATCGGGCAAATGGGGAAGTGGTGTTCGTAGTGCTCGACATAGAAGCGGCCATGGGCGGCATCGAAGCGCAGTTTCAAGGTGCCTTCCTGCAACGCCACGCCGTAGTCGCTGCCCAGGAACGGCAGCAACAACTGGCCCTCCATCAGCGGGTCCGGGGAGTGCCACTGGATGTCGAAGAATTCACCGTAGGGACTCAGGCGGCCCCATTCGAGCAAATCCAGCCACCAGGGGTTGTCATTGCCGCCAACGGCCATGTGATTGGACACGATGTCGAGGATCAAGCCCATCCGGTGCTCGCGCAAGGCTGCGACCAGGCGCTTGAGCGCGGGTTCGCCGCCCAGCTCGGGGTTGACCAGGGTCGGGTCGACGACATCGTAGCCGTGCATCGAGCCGGCCCGGGCCTTGAGCAGCGGCGAGGCATAGATGTGGCTGATGCCCAGCGCGGCGAAGTACGGCACCTGGGGGATGGCATCGTCCAGGGTGAAGCCTTTATGAAACTGCAGGCGCAATGTTGCCCGCAGGGGTTGGATCAATGTCTGCTTCATCGGTCACGCTCGTTCGCCTGAAGTCTGGCACAGGCGAGTATTTCCAGACGCCGGGCGGCGTCCGGCTCATCCAGCAATGCCTGGCTTTGCTGGGCCAGGCGGCGGCGCCAATTGGGGTGGGTGTCGATGGTGCCCGGCAGGTTCGCCTGTTCTTCGATGCCCAGGGCGTCTTCCAGTGGCAGTAACACCAGCGGCGCGCGGGTGTGGCCGAGGAAGCGCACGCTGGCATCCAGTACCTGGTCGGTCTCGCGATGTTCTTCGCGAAAGTTCTGCGGATCCTGGTTGAGCACGTGGCGCAGGCCTTCACGTTCGCGCTCGCGGTGTTTGCGCCAGTCCATTTCGGTGTGGGAATCGATCAGGTCCAGCCGGGCGTTCCAGTCGATGTCGTGACCGTGCCACCAGCCATTGAGCGTCGGCAAGTCATGGGTGCTGGTGGTCGCCAGGGCATTGTCCGGCCAGTCGAGGATTGGCTTGAAGTGGGTGTTGTCCTGTTCGAACAACAGCACGCGCATGCCCAGGATCGAGCGGGCGCTGAGTTTTTCCCGCAGGCCATCGGGAACGGTGCCGAGGTCTTCGCCGAGCACGATGGCTTGATGACGATGGGATTCGAGTGCCAGCAGGCGCAGCAGGTCGTCTACCGGGTAATACAGGTAGGCGCCATCGGAGGGTGGGGCATCGTTAGGAATTACCCAGAGCCGTTGCAAGCCCATGACATGATCGATGCGCAAGCCGCCGGCGTGGGCGAAGTTGGCTCGCAACATTTCAATGAATGCGCGAAAGCCGTTACGCACCAGGCCTTCCGGGGAAAACGCCGAGATCCCCCAGCCTTGGCCGGAGCGGTTGAGAATGTCTGGCGGGGCGCCCACCGTCAGCGAAGCGAGCAGTTCGTCCTGCCGACTCCAGGCCTGGCTGCCACCGCCATCGGCACCCACCGCCAGGTCGGCGATCAGGCCAATGCCCATGCCGCTGGATCTGGCTGCGCTCTGGGCGCGCTCCAGGCAGCGGGCGATCAACCATTGGCAAAAGGCGTGGAAGCCGATCTCATCGGCGTTTTCTTCGGCAAAATGGGCCAAGGCCGCACTGCGCGGATCGCGCCATTCTTCCGGCCACTGCCGCCAGTCGAGGCTTTCGCCCCGGGCGGCGCGTTCGGCCTGCAAGGCCTCGAAGCGGCAATGGTTCTCCAGGGCTTCGCCGCTGGTGTGACGGAAACTGCTGAAGTCTTCATGTAGCGGATGCTCGCCCTGGCTGAAGCCGTCGTAAAGGGCGCGCAGAATTTTCTGCTTGGCCTGGGCGGCGACCGGCCAGTCGATCAGCGGCTGCTCTTCCAGGGTGCGCAGTTGATTGGTCAGGCCGGTGGCGTCGATGGCGGTGCGCAGGGCGCGTTCGCCGAGGATGGTGCCCGGCGCCGCGTACAGGCTGTTGAGGAACAGTCGGCTCGACGGTGAGTAGGGGCTGTAGCGCCCGGTGTCGCTGCTGAACATGGCATGCATCGGGCTGATGGCAATGGCCTCGGCCCCGCGCTCGCCGGCCACCCGTGCCAGTTCCTCCAGGGCTTGGGTGTCACCGAAGCCTCCGTCACCGGGACGCCTGAGGGCATACAGTTGCGCACTCAAGCCCCAGGCCCGTGGCGTCGGGTCGTCCACCGCATCGGCCACGCTGTAGCAACGGGCCGGCGCGACGGCCAGGGTGAAGTGCTGGTCCTGGATGCTGACGTGCTGATAACCCACCGGGACCATCCCCGGCAGCTTGGCGTCGGCGTCGAGGTTCAGGTTCAGTGTCGCGCCATCTTCAAGTTTGATTTCGCAGGGCGTCCCGGCCTCGAAGTAGCGGCTCAAGTCCAGACTGACTCCGACATCGGCGGTGATCAGCGGTGGCAATTGATGGTTCTGTTGAGCCTCCTGCAACTGCAGCAGGCTGGCGTCGATTTCCTGGGCGCTGCCGGCTGGGTGGCCCAGGCCGGTAAGGACCGAGCGCAAGACGGCCGGCGAGACTTTCTGGGCCCGGCCATTGGCATCGATCCAATCCACTGCCAGGCCCGCTCGTCCGGCGAGGATTTCCAGTTGCGCATCGCTCATAGGCGCTCTCCAGTGATGTTGGGCAAGGTTGTCGCCTGCGTCAGACTGACCAGCGCGCTGTAGGGCGCAAGGACGCCCTGTTGCAACAGACCCTCGAGCTGCTGCGGATGTTCGAAAAGAATGTGCACCTCTTGCGGGGCGCTGTGTTCGACGGGCTGATCACTCAGGTTCAGGTCGATGCGCAACACACTGCCATCGCCTAGCCGCCAGCGTGCGCTGACGGCGCCATGGCCCAGCACATCGGCCCCCAGGGCCTGGGCACCGGGCAGGCGTGGGATGATTTCTTCACGGCGAATTTTCAGCAGTTGCCGATACAGCGCCTCGTTGGCCTGTTGCTCCGGGCCTTGCGCTTCCAGGCTCGGGCGTGAAGCCTCGAAGGTGCTGGCCGCATTGGGGTCGGGAATCTGTTCGCGTTTCTGCGGATCGGCAAAGGCACTGAAGGCCTTGAACTCGCTGCGTCGGCCTTCGCGCACGAGTTCTGCCAGCTCGCCGTAGTGGCTGGTAAAGAACAGGAAGGGTTGTTCGGCCGTCACCTCGTCCCCCATGAACAGCAGCGGGATCATCGGTGACAACAGCAACAAGGCCGTCGCCGCTTGCAGGGCCTGGGGCGCGGCGAGCTGATGCAGGCGTTCGCCCAGGGCACGGTTGCCGATCTGGTCATGGTTCTGCAGGAACAGCACGAACGCGCTCGGCGGCAGGTGGCCGCTGGGTTCGCCCCGGGATTCGCCATGGCGATTGATGTGGCCCTGGAAGACGAACCCCTGGCTGAGGCAACGTGCCAGTTGCTCCGTCGGTTGCTCGGCATAGTCGGCGTAGTAAGCGTCGGTTTCACCGGTCAGCAGCACATGCAAGGCATTGTGCCCGTCGTCGTTCCACTGGGCGTCGTAGCCTTGTTCCAGCAGGCTGGCCTGGTTGTGTTCGTTTTCCACGGTCAGCCAGACATGCCGGACCGGGTCCACCTGCTCGCGCACCCTGGCCGCCAGCTCCTGGAGAAAATCCGGGTCTTCAATGGCGTGTACCGCGTCCAGGCGCAGGCCGTCGAAACGGTATTCCAGGAGCCACATAAGCGCGTTGTCGATGAAAAAGTCCCGTACCTCACGGCGCCGGAAATCAATCGCCGCGCCCCAGGGCGTGTGCTTGTCTTCGCGAAAGAAGCCCTTGGCGTAGCGGTGCAGGTAGTTGCCGTCGGGGCCGAAGTGGTTGTAGACCACATCGAGGATGACGGATAACCCGTGGCCGTGGGCGCTGTCGATCAGATGCTTGAGCTGTTCGGGTGTGCCGTAGGACGCCTGGGGTGCGTAGGGCAGGACGCCGTCGTAGCCCCAGTTGCGATCACCGGGAAACTGCGCCAGCGGCATCAGTTCGATGGCGGTGATGCCCAGTCCGGCCAGGCGTGCCAAATGCTGTTCGACGCCGTTGAAACCACCCAGGGCGCCGACGTGCAATTCGTAGATCACGGCTTCGTGCCAGGGGCGGCCGGACCATTGAGTGTGCCGCCATGAATAGGCATGCGGGTCGACCACCACGCTGTGGCGGTCGATATCGCCGGCCTGGGCGCGAGAGGCCGGGTCCGGCACTTCCAGCTCGCCATCGATGTTGTAGCGGTAACGGGTGCCAGCGGGGCAACGGGTCTGGATCATGAACCAGCCGTCGGCTTGGGGCAGTAGCGGTATCGAATCTCCAGTGTCGAGCTCGACACTGACAAAAAAGGCATCCGGGGCCCAAAGGGCGAAGCGGGTGTGCTCCTCATCCAGCATGACCGCCCCGTGGGTCCATGTATCAGGCGTCCTTGACGTCATTGTTACCTCATTGTCTGGCCGATTTTCCCAGTGACTTAGCCACCAGCTGTTCGTAGAGTTCGGCATAGGGTTCCACGGCCTTGCACCAGTTGAACGGTGCCGACATGGCCCGGCAGCGCATGGCGTTGAGCAGGTCGGGGAACTCGAAGACCTTGAAGGCCCGGCTCAGGGCCTGTTTGTAGCTTTCCACGGTGGACTCATCGAACAGGAAGCCGGTGATGCCATCTTCGATGGTGTCCGCCAAGCCTCCGGTATTGCGCGCTACCGGCAGTGAGCCGAAGCGCTGGGCGTACATCTGGCTCAAGCCGCAGGGCTCGTAGCGCGACGGCATCAGCAGGAAATCGCTGCCGGCGAACATCCGCCGCGCATCGGTTTCATTGAAGCCGATGCGCACGCCGATGCGTCCGGGAAAGCGCAGCGCCAGTTCGCGCATGGCCTGTTCTTCTTCCGGTTCGCCGCGGCCAATGATGGCGATCTGGCCACCAGACTCGACGATGAACTCGGCGACCGCTTCGGTCAGGTCCAGGCCTTTCTGGTAGACCAGGCGCGAAACCACCGCGAATAGCGGGCCTGTGGAGTCATCGAGGCCAAAGAGTTCACGCACGTGGTTTGCGTTGATTGTCTTGCCTTCCCAGTCGCCTATGGCGAACTGGCGGAACAGATGCGTGTCGGTGGCCGAGTCCCAGCTCTCATCGATGCCGTTGGGGATGCCGCTGAGCAGGCCTTGTTGGGTCTTGGCCGCGAGGAAACCGTCGAGCCCGCAACCGAACGCCGGAGTAGTGATCTCCTGGGCGTAGGTGGCACTGACGGTGGTGATATGGCTGGAATAAGCCATCCCGGCCTTGAGGAACGACAGCTTGCCGTAGAACTCCATGCCTTCCTGTTGCAGGGCGTGCTCAGGGATACCCAGTTCCGGGCAGGACGCCAGGCTGACCACGCCCTGGTAGGCCAGGTTGTGGATGGTGAACAGGGTCGGGGTGCGTTGCCCGCGCCAATGCATATAGGCCGGCGCCAGCCCGGCTGGCCAGTCGTGGGCATGGACCAGATCCGGGCACCAGTGGATCTGCGCCAGATTGGCGGCGATATCGGCGGCGGCCAGGCCCAGGCGGGCGAAGCGAATGTGGTTGTCGGGCCAGTCGCGACCATTGTTGGCGCCGTAGGGGGAGCCTTCGCGGGCAAACAGTTCCGGGCAGATCAGTACGTAGATCACCAGGCCGTCGGCCATGTCCATGCGCCCGATCTTGCAGGGCGGCAGTGCTGCGTGGCCGCCCAGTTCGCCGATGATGTGGATCGGATTGCCGCTGTTCATCACTTGCGGATAACCGGGGATCAGCACCCGGACATCATGCAACCCGGCCATGGCCCGGGGCAATGCGGAGGAGACGTCGCCCAGGCCGCCGGTCTTTACCAGGTCGGCGATTTCCGAAGTGACGAACAATACTTTCTTGCGGTTGGGATTCTGTCGAACGACGGGGAGCAGTGCCTTGCCGCCGGTGGCCAGCACCGGTGCCGTTGGCGATTCGGCCGCCGGCGGTAATTGCGAACGGACTTGTTGTGGTTCCAAGGCAGCACTGATCATAAATATCTCCCATTTTCTCGATCTGTTTCCGGCAAGCGCCAGAGCTGTTGTTTCATTGGCCGAATCCTGCGGCCAGGCGCACAAGCGCTACGCAAGGAAAGCGAACGGCTACCCAATGCGGCGAAGCGAATCAGCTGTGAAGGAGCTGTTGCAATGACCAGTGCAAGGACTGCACCAGTCGCTGTTGCCCTACCTCTAACCTGACCTGTCGCCGTTGCGAAAAGTTTCGACTTTTTTTCGTCTGGATGACCGGTCGGTTTTCCCCCCGGTTAGGCAGTCTAGGTCAGAACTTAGAGCGGTGCGGCTCGGTTCGTCGCATTGTCCGACAATCACAGTTTTTGTCGGCAATCTCCTACACGACAAAGAGGGATACGCACCGACGAAGTGCAGTTTCCTGAAAACAAAAAGGTGTAGGGGGGCAGCCTTGTGTCATCGGCGTGCGCGATGGAATGGCGTGGCGCACCATTGGGGGGCGGGCGCAATAGAGGCGTTTTGATGGCTATTGTCTGCGCTGGAAGCGCACTATTCTGTGGGAGCGGGCTTGCTCGCGAATGCGGTGTATCAGCCAGCAAATGTGTGACTGACAAACAGCATTCGCGAACAAGCCCGCTCCCACAGAGAGGTATCCAGGATATTTGGGGCTGGGGCTCAGCCCGTCGGCGTCAGCAACCGAATCGGCGTGCCCGCCGCCCAGGCCAGCAGGTCTTCGATCATCAGGGAATAGAACCGCTGGTAGTTCTGTCGGCTGACGTAACCCACATGAGGCGTGGCCAGTACGTTATCCAGGGTTCGGAAGGGATGGGCGGCTGGCAAGGGCTCCTGGGCGAACACGTCCAGGGCGGCGCCAGCCAGGCGCTTGTGCTGGAGGGCGTCGATCAGGGCGGCTTCATCGACGATCGGCCCGCGTGAGGTGTTGACCAGCAGGGCCTCGGCTTTCATCCAGGCCAGCGCCTGGGCATCCACCAGGCCGCGGGTACGTTCGCCGAGCACCAGATGGATCGAGAGGATGTCGGCCTGTTCGAACAAGGCCTGCTTGCTGACGTAGGTCACGCCGACTTCGGCGGCCCGCTCGGCACTGAGGTTCTGGCTCCAGGCGATCACCCGCATGCCGAATACCTGGCCGAACTGCGCCACCCGCGTACCGATGCTGCCCAGGCCGAGGATCGCCAGCGTCTTGCCGTGCAGGTCGCCGCCCAAGCCTTGCTGCCAGAGGCCGGCGCGCAGGGCATTGGCTTCCTGTACCAGGTTGCGGGTCAGGGCCATGATCAGCGCCCAGGTCAGTTCGGGCGTGGCGTGCTTGTAGCTGTCGGTCCCGCACACCTGGATACCCAGTTCGGCGGCGGCCTTCAGGTCCAGGGCGGCATTGCGCATGCCACCGGTGAGCAACAGCTTGAGATTGGGTAGGCGGCGCAGCAGGCCTTCGTCGAACAAGGTACGTTCACGCATCACGCAGATCACTTCGAAGCGCTGCAGGCGCTCGGCGAGGGTGTCGCGGTCGGCGGGGTAATCGTGGACAAATGTCACCTGGCCGATGCGGTCCAGCACCGACCAATCCACCACGCCACGTGCCACATCTTGCCAATCGTCTATGACTGCTATTTGCACCGCCATGGAACACCTCGTCAGGGAATGGGTTTGTCCAGCCAGCCCAACAGGGCCTTGTGGAACCGGTCCGGCTCTTCCATCTGCGGGGCATGCCCCAGATTGGGGAACTCCACCAGGGTCGAGCGGGGGATCAGCCGGGCAGCCTGCTTGCCCAGTTCCTCGTAGTGACCCAGCCTGGCCTTTACCGCCGGCGGCGCGATGTCGCTGCCGATGGCCGTGGTGTCGGAGGTACCGATCAGCAGCAGGGTGGGTACGGTCAGGTCCTTGAGCTCGTAATAGACCGGCTGGGTGAAGATCATGTCGTAGATCAGCGCCGAATTCCACGCCACTTGCCGATGCCCCGGGCCTTTGTTCAAGCCGGCGAGCATGTCTACCCAACGCTCGAACTCAGGCTTCCAGCGGCCTGCGTAATAGGTCGTGCGCTCGTAGTTGCGAATACCCTCGGCGGTGACTTTCAACTCCCGCGCGTACCATTGATCCACGGTGCGATAGGGGACGCCCAAGGCTTTCCAGTCTTCCAGGCCGATGGGGTTGACCATCGCCAGGCGTTCGACCTGGTCGGGAAACTGCAAGGCGTAGCGGGTGGCGAGCATGCCGCCGGTGGAATGACCGAGGATGATGGCTTTCTGCACGCCGAGGGCCTTGAGCAAGGCCTGGGTGTTGCTTGCCAATTGCTGGAAGCTGTACTGGTAATGCTCGGGTTTGCTCGATGTGCAGAAGCCGACCTGATCCGCCGCGATGACCCGGTATCCGGCCTCGCTGAGGGCCTTGATCGAATCGCCCCAAGTGGCGGCGCAGAAATTCTTGCCGTGCATCAGCACCACGGTGCGGCCATTGACCTTGCCTTGGGCTGGCACGTCCATGTAACCCATCTGTAACGACTGGCCCTGGGACTGGAAGGGGAAATGCTTGAGGGTGTAGGGGTATTCGAAGCCCTCCAACTGCGCACCGTAGGCCGGGCCTTCAGGCGGGTTGGCGGCCTGGGCGAGCAGGGGCAGGGCGGCGGTGAGGAACAGGCTGGGCAACCAGCGCGCGGTGATGCGGGACATGGTCAATCTCCTTATGGCCGCCGCCGATCCTGGTGCGGCCCGATTATGGCGACATTAACCACAGGCAATCGAACGACGCGAACGTTCAGTCCATCCAGCCCAAAGTCGCCAGGGCGAGAGCGCCATAGCGCAGGCCCTTGGCAAGAGTCACGAGCAGCAGGAAGCGCCGCCACGGTTCGCCCATCACTCCGGCCACCAGGGTCAACGGATCGCCGATGATCGGCAACCAGCTGAGCAGCAGTGACCAGCGACCGAAGCGTTGGTAATGCCCACGAGCCTTGTCCAGGTGGGCGGGACTGACCGGAAACCAGCGCCGGTCCTTGAAATGCTCCAGGCGCGTGCCCAGCCACCAGTTCACCAGTGAACCCAGGACATTGCCGAACGTGGCAACCCCCAGCAACAGCCAGGCTTCATGGCGCTGGCTGAGCAGCAAGCCGACCAACAACGCCTCGGATTGCAGCGGCAACAGGGTTGCCGCGCCGAAGGCCGCGAGGAACAGGCCGATGTAGGCTTCGCCCATCAATGGGCCGGATAGTCCGCCACTACGGTTTGGGTCCCGTCTTTTTTCAGGCCGATCACTTGATAAGCGTCGCTCATGCCATCCATTTCCATGCCGGGCGAGCCCATGGGCATGCCCGGTGCGGCCACGCCGAGCAAGTCATCGCGCTTGCTCAACGCCAGCACCTGGTCGGCAGGGACGTGGCCTTCGACGAATTTGCCGTTGATCTCGGCGGTGTGGCAGGAACGCAGGTTCGGCGCCACGCCCAGGCGCTGTTTGACCAGGCTCATGTCGGCTTCGACATGGTCGTTGACCTTGAAGCCGTTTTCTTGCAGATGCGAAATCCACTTTTTGCAGCAACCGCAATTGGCATCGCGGTGTACATCAATGGTGACCGGTTCGGCGGCCTGGGCCAGGGTGGAGACGAACAGGGCGCTCAAGGCGAGCAAGTGCAGGGGATGGGCCATGGAGGTGGTCTCGTATCAAACGGTTTGAAGGGAGGATAACAGAGTAGCGAGCGCGAGCTGACAGGGGGCTGAGGCGGGGATTACACAATTGTCAGGTTGGGAAGGAGACAATTCGCAGAGGAATGGAAAACCACTGAACCCTGTGGGAGCGAGCCTGCTCGCGATGATGGCAGCACAGGCGCCATCACCGCAGTTGACCCACCGCGATCGCGAGCAGGCTCACTCCCACAGGTTTTGTGGCGGGAGCAGATTCAGCGCACCTTGAACCGCCCCATGATCGCATTCACCCGAGCATTGGCTTCCAGCAGTTGCCGAGTGTTGGCTTCGCTGGCCAGGCCGCCTTCCACCAGTTCTTCCACCATGTGACGGATCTGCACCATGCTGCGGTTGATTTCCTCGGTCACCGCGCTCTGTTGCTCGGCGGCGGTGGCGATCTGGGTGCTCAGGCTGTTGATCTGGCTGACCGAACCTGCCATTTCGTCCAGCCCGGAGTTGACTCGGGATGTGGCATCGGCGGCCGACTGGCAACTGGCCTGGGTGTTTTCCATGGCCGAGACCGACGAGCTCACGCCTTGGGTCAGGCGGGTCAGCATTTCGTTGATTTCCGAGGTGCTGGCCTGGGTGCGGGCGGCGAGGGCACGTACTTCGTCGGCCACCACGGCAAAACCACGGCCTTGCTCACCGGCCCGGGCGGCTTCAATGGCGGCGTTGAGGGCCAGCAGGTTGGTCTGCCCGGCAATGGCACCGATGACACCGAGAATCTCGGTGATGCGCTGAGCGTCCTGTTGCATGCTCTCGACCTTGCGAGTGGCGCTGGCCACTTCATCGATCAGTGCGACCACGCTGTTGGACGCCTCACCGACCACTACGCGGGAGCGGTCGGCATGCTCGTTGGCGCGCTGGGTGAACGCTGCTGTCTCGGCGGCATTTTGCGCGACGCTTTCGGCCGTGGAGCTCATCTGGGTGATGGCAGTCACGGTCTGGTCGGTTTCCGAGGCGTGGCGCATCAGGATTTCACTGGTGTGAGCCGAGGTCCGTTGCAGGTCGCCCAGGCTCGATGCCATGGCGCCAGTGGCCTGGGTGACCTCGCCGATCATGCTTTGCAGGTAAGCGATGAAGCGGTTGACCGAATGACCGATCGCCCCCAGTTCATCCTCGGCCCGAATGGTGATACGTCGAGTCAGGTCGGCATCGCCCGTGGACAAGGCGTCGATGTTGCCCTTGAGGACCTTCATGCGGTGGGTCAATTGACGGATCGCGTAAAGCTGCATCAACACCAGCAGGATCACCATCGGAATCTGCAGCAGGCTCAGTGTGCTCAGTACGTCGTCGCGCTGGGCGGTGATCAGCCGGGTTGGCAATGCGGTCGCAAGGAACCATGGCGAACCCTCGATAGGGCGCATGAAAAACGTGCTGGCCTCGCCCTTGTTGTCGAACTCGACCCGTTGCAGCGGCTGGTCGCGCTTGGCCAGGCCAGCCTTGACCTGGGCGGCGAATGGCGAGGTTGCCGCCAGTTCACTGATGTTCTTCAGTACGATCGGTCCGCTGATGCGCGAACTGTTGCTGATGATCTTGCCGTCGCCTTCGACGATCAGCATCTCGGCGCTCAGGTCGGCTTCCTTGCGCGCCACCAGGTCATTGAAGAAACCCAGGGTCACGTCGATGGTGGAAACACCGTAAGGCACGCCGTTCTTCTGGATGGCCATGGCGCAGTTGGTGCGTGGTTCGGCGCTGGCGTCGTCTTTATAGGCCGCGGCCCAGGCGCATTTGCCAGGCGGGGTGGCCATGCCGCCCTTGTGCCAGGGTTGTTCGTAATAGTTGGGGGCAGCGTCGCTGTTCCAGAAGGTATTGACCACCAGTTTGCCGGACGCGTCGCGGTGCCAGAACGTGCTGAATTTATTGCGTCCCTCGGCCCGCTGGTTGGGCAGCGGCCAGATCCCGCCGCCGAAGACTTTCAACTCACCGTACTGGTCCACCAGCCCCGGCAATACCTTGTCGATGGCGTCGCTGTCGAGCAGCGGGATGGTCTGGGTAATGCTGCGCTGCTGCGCCTGCACCTTGTTCAATTCGCCCTGGATCTGCTCGGCGACCTCGGCGATGCGGTTCAAGGCCACTTGCTCTTCGGTCTGGCGCAACTTGGGCGCGACCAGATAGCTGATGCCCACCACGGTCAGGATGGATAACACCAGCATGAATACAATCAGGAACAGCGTGTAGCGAGCCTGAATAGTTCGGAATGAGGGCATGGGGGGAGTCCTTGCACGAAGGCGACTTTCTGGAGCAGGCGGATGGGCAGTCCTGTATGTATCGGCCTGCGGTGACGCAGCTTTAGGAGAGGGCAAGGAGGATGGAGCGGTTGGCGAGGAAGCGGCTCCCTCGCCAGGGGGCGTTAGCGGGGCATGTCGAAGCCCGGGCCGCCACGGTGATCAGGTCGATCCCCATGACCACGGTCGTGGGGGAAAAACAGGCAGCCACTCAGGGTCAGGGTGGACAATAAGGCAAGCAACAGGCTGATACGACGAAACATACATAATTCCTCATGATTAACCACCGCGGTTGCGCGAATACGCTCCTTCGGCTGTACCATGGGACCCCGTTGGCAGCCCGTCATCCCCGCAATTCGGTAGGGACTTGGCAAGCCTTCGGATACAGAACGGATACATTCAGGAAATTGGTAATGACTCATTCACAACGTTTGAAATACTCGATTCTGATCGTCCTCGTCGTCCTGGCAATCATGCTGGGACTGTCCTGGATGCAAGGCAAAGGCATGATCAGCGAGCAGCTGTTTCAATACATCGCCATCGCCGTGGCGGTCATCGTGGTGGTGATCAACGGTGTGATGCGGCGCAAGGTCAAGTCCTGAGCGCCGGCTTCAATCCTCGGCCCGGAGCACGGCCATCGCACTGGGGTGCAGGCAGTAGCTTTTATCCGGGTTGAGGGTGACGACTCCCTCGCTGCACAGGCGCTTCAACACCTCGCGCACACTGAGAAAGGACAATGGAATGTCCAGCCCCAACAACTGGCTGTGCACGCCGCGCACGCCCAGGCTGCGGTTTTCGTTGGCGGCCTTGAGCAGCGCATCGATGACTTTGAGGCGAATCAGGCTGGTCCTGAGCCCGAAACTCTTGAGCAAGCGCCTGATGTGGTCGTTGCCGCCTCGCTCTGCCGGCTTGTCGAATACACGGTGGGGGGCGCTCAGCGAGACGCCGCTCGGCCTTGGCTTGCCCTCCATGGGCTGTTGCGCGTTACGCATGCAAAAACTCCTTACCAGCCTGATCAGAAAAGGTCACGGATACTCTCCTGTAATAGGACGAACGAGGACGCGCAATCATGAGGACCGTGATGTGAAAAAATTGCCCATGCTTCGTCAAACCCCCGTATTCAAACGGCCGCCAGCCATTAATTTTTTTTCATCCGGTTCGTTTCCAAGGGTAGGCACATTCCGGTTCAGCACGCGGTATGTGATTTCCCAGGCGGGCCGAGTGTTTGTCTACTGTCGCACCGGTAGCCGTCCTGGTTTCTGAAGTTTTTATCAGGAGTGAGCGTGAGAATGTCCGGGCAGTTATCGAGGATTGGCCTCGCAGGCGCTTTTCTGGGGATCGCCCTCGGGCTCAGTCCCGTGGTCAATGCGCAGGATGATGGGCAGCAGGCCAGTGCCGAGATCCGTCGCACCCGTTTTGGCGTACCGCATATCCGGGCTCAGGATGAACGCGGGCTGGGTTATGGCATCGGCTATGCCTACGCCCAGGACAACCTGTGCCTGCTGGCCAATGAGATCGTCACGGTCAACGCCCAGCGCTCGCACTATTTCGGGCCGCAGCAGGTCACGGTCGAACAGCGGGAGAACCGCGTCAGCGATGTGTTTTTCAGTTGGCTCAACACACCGCAAGCGGTTTCCGGTTTCTGGCAGGCCCAGACGCCTCAAGTGCAGCAACTGGTCGAAGGCTACGTGGCGGGCTACAACCGTGCGTTGGTCGAGCGCAAGGCCAAAGGCCTGCCGGAACAGTGTGCCGGCGAGTGGGTGCGGCCGATCACGGCGCTGGACCTGGTCAAGTTGACTCGTCGACTGTTGGTGGAAGGCGGCGTCGGCCAGTTCGCCGAGGCCTTGGCTGGCGCGCAGCCGCCCCAGGCGACGGCACTTGCGGGTGCTTCGGCCAACGGCTTCGCTGCCGCCGCAACCCGCCAGCAGCGTTTTGCGCTGGAGCGTGGCAGCAATGCGCTGGCCATCGGCAGTGAGCGCTCGTTCAACGGCCGTGGAATGTTGCTGGCGAATCCGCATTTTCCATGGTTGGGCGGCATGCGTTTCTACCAGATGCACTTGACCATTCCCGGCAAGCTGGATGTCATGGGAGCGGCCCTGCCGGGCCTGCCGATGATCAACATCGGCTTCAGCCAGCACCTGGCCTGGACCCACACCGTGGACAGTTCAAAACACTTCACCCTGTACCGCCTGCAACTCGATCCTAAAGACCCGACCCGCTACCTGCTCGACGGCAAGTCTGTGCCGATGAGCCAACAGACGGTCGCGGTCGACGTCAAGCAACCTGACGGCCAAGTGCAGGCGATTTCCCGAGTGGTCTATGGCTCGCAGTTCGGCCCGATCGTGCAATGGCCCGGCCGGCTGGACTGGGATAACCGGTTCGCCTACAGCCTGCGGGACGCGAACCTGGAAAACGATCGCGTGCTGGCCCAGTGGTACGCCATGAACAAGGCGGTCACGCTCAAGGATCTGCAGGACGCCGTCCATGAGATCCAGGGCATTCCCTGGGTCAATACCCTGGCGGTGGACGATCAGGGCCAAAGCCTCTACATGAACGTGTCGGTGGTACCGAACGTCGACGCCGATAAATTGGCCCGGTGCAGCGACCCCAGGGCCGGGCTGCAACTGATCGTGCTGGATGGGGCACGCAGCGAATGTGCCTGGGCTATTGATCCCAAGGCGGCGCAGAAAGGCATCTATGCCGCCGACAGGCTTCCGCAGTTGCTGCGCCGCGATTATGTGCAGAACTCCAACGATTCGGCCTGGATGGTCAATCCGTCGCAGCCGCTGTCCGGTTATTCCCCATTGATCAGCCAGCAAGGCCAGCCGCTGGGGCTGCGGGCGCGGTTTGCGCTGGAGCGGATGGCCGCGCTGGCCAAGGATGGGCCGGTGAAGGTGGAGGATTTGCAGCGCATGGTCATGGACGGTCAGGTTTACCTGGCCGACCAGGTGATGCCGGATCTCCTCGGCGTTTGTGCCGGTGACCTGGGGCCGGATGCGTCGGCCCTGGTCGAGGTTTGTGCCAGCCTCAAGGCCTGGGATCGTACGGCGGGCCTGAAGAGCGGCCTGGGGTTCGTGCATTTCCAGCACATCATGGACGAGGTGTGGGCTGCCCCGGGTTCGTGGCGCGTCGCATTCGACCCCAAGGACCCGCAACACACCCCACGAGGCCTGGCGATCGAGCGACCGCCAGTGCTCAAGGCCGTGCGCGAAGCCATGCTGGCCTCGGTGAAGGCGGTGAAGGCCGCCGGGTTGTCGAAGGACAGCCAATGGCAAGATGTCCAGGTGTCCAGCAGCGGCGGTCGACAAACGCCGATCCATGGCGGCCCCGGGGAGCTGGGCATCTATAACGCGATCCAGAGCGTGCCGGGGGCGAACGGTCAGCGGGAGGTGGTCAGCGGTACCAGCTATCTGCAAGTGGTGACGTTCGACGGTAAAGGTCCGCAGGCCCAGGGATTGTTGGCTTTTTCCATTTCCAGCGATCCGGCATCGCCTTACTCGGCAGATCAGACCCAGGCGTTTTCGCAGAAGCAGTGGAGTGTGCTGCCATTCACCGAACAGCAGATCAAGGCCGATCCGCACTATCAGGCACTGATTATCCGTGAACGTGATGAGGCGGGCAGGGTGGCGACGCAGTAACGGTTGTTGGACTGTGGACGAGGGGGCAGCCGCATTCAAGATGGTTGCAGGCTGGCCCACCGTCGTCGCGAGCAAGCTTTGCTTATAGTGGCCTGCATGCCTGGGGAAAGCGGCAGGCCGTCATGGGTGAGCGCCTCAATGGAGGCTGGTTGCCCCTGGTGATGGCGAATCGGGCTGGCGTCCCAATTCACAGATAAGCAGCGTCAGGGAGTCGGCGTTTCTCAGGATGAGGTCGATGCGTTTGTCCGGCAAGCTGGGATCCAGGAAAGCATCGCGTGCCTCGTCCATGGTTCTGGCACCGGTCACTTTCAGGATTTCCCTGGCTGTTTTCTTAAGCCCGGGAAGCAGTTCCAGGCTCTTGAGTTCGCCGGCTACGCTATCCCATCCCATAAATAGCCTGGCCCGTGAAGTGGTTAAGGAAAGGGCGTTGAATTGATGTTTTTTTTGATAGGCATATTTCATTTGTCCAAAATGCGTCGCTTGCGAAATCAGGTCCAAGAATGGCAGGGTCGATTCTAGATAAACGATATCGTAGGTATCGAACAGCTGATGGGTCATTTCGTGGATCAGTGTCGCCCCTTGGGCATGAGCTTCGACATTAAAGGATTCCGGGACGAGCTCCTTGTACTGATCCAGGCCTACGTCGAAGAATAGTTGTGTGAGATAGATCCTTTGGGCTACATCAGGTTCGAGCACAAATGCGCTCGCTTTATCGTTTGCATCTCTGAGGTTGCCAATGACGATGCGGCTCGCATTCTGCAATTCCCAGGTCGGATCAGCCAATGCCTGACAGATCGGTGAAACTGCGGTTTGTATTTTCTTGATCAGGCTGGCATCGACGTTATCGATACTAAAAAACTCTTTTAGAAAAGTATCTATCCGAGAGCCTGCATGCACCTGTCGTTTAAGTTGATCGAGGTTGTGGAGGGCATTGATCGAATAAAAACGTGCGGTTTCCAAGGCCTGCACGATGGCGTTGGCATGCTGAGGATACTTCCTGCGTATTTCTTCCATACCTCGGGCTTCGATATTGAGGGCTCCAGAAGCCCTATAGTCACTGTATGTGGTGGCGAGCGTAGACATTACTTTGCCGTAGCGAATGGTCTGTCGCTGTGGATCAATCATCCATTGCTGGCCTCCAGGCGCTTTTTTCAGTATCGGCCCCTCTCCATTTTCATGGACAACGCGCCAAGCCTGATCGGCTTTCACTACCTGAAAGACTTTGCCGGCAACATGGGTGTAGAGCTTGCCGGACGTCCTGGCCTGGTAGATTCCGTCGATCGTGTTTCGCTGAAGGTCCTGGAGGCTGACGTCGCTGGCTTCGAAGGCTTGCAGATTGGTACGTGTGGGAGCTGTGCAAGCAATGTCCTTCCAATGGGCCGGGGTCGCCGCCGGACTGTTCTGCGAGCCTGGACCGACCGGAGAGAGAAGGCCGAATGTATCGTCGGGATTCAAGGACCCCAGCGAGGCCATCTCGACAGCGCCGGCGATGAAATCGTGCAAGCCGGCTTTCCAGTCATGCACCTGCAGGGATTCGGCAGAGGCCTTGAAGTCCTGGTAGCTTTCCCACAGCGTTTCGATAAAAGTCAGCTTGCCTGGCAACTGTCTGCCCACCAGCTTGACACCGCTGCTGAACAGATGCAGGACTGTTTGCCAATCGAATTGACGTTTTTTGTCTGTTTGCGTGGTGAGCATGTCCGATAACAACGTTGCATTGTCGTCGAATAATGTGTCGAGCAGGTTGGTCTTGATCGGATTCAAGCCCAGGGCGATCTTCGACAGATTTCCAGCCGAAGCGAACAGATTGTTGAAGGTGGCTTGCTGATTTTCGGGCAGCCGGCGAATCAACAGATCCTGAAGTGCGCCGGGTGTATTGAGTGCTGCCACGATGCTCGCTTCATCCTTGAACTCCGTAAAGTAATCACCGTTATGATAGGGCGAGTACAAGACATGCGGCGCCTTCGTATCGGTGCTCGATCCGATCAAGTAAAGGCCCAATGCCTTGACCGCAGTAGTGCCCCCGGTCTTGATCAGTTCCAATGGCCGAACCCATGCACTGGCGCCTTCCACCGCCTGGCGAGCAATGGCATCCGGCATGTCCAGCACTTGGCGGATCAAGTCAAATGCCGTCGGTGAAAGATGCTGCTGTAGCTGCCGTGCATGAGCGTGCTGTAACAGTTGCCAGGGTATTTGTTGGCGGAACCGCTGCCTGCTTTGTTGAGCGTCGGCAGTGGTGCCGGAGAGCTTGTCCAGCACGTGTTTCTTGTAAACGCTCGGGATAGCCAATGACAGCAACATTTGCCTGACTGCTGCTTCATTCAAGTTGTCCGGCAATTTCTGTCGGGAGGTTGAGAAAACCTTGAAGGCGGTCTTTTGAATGTCGTTGATATGACTCAAGGCAAAATCGATCAGTGTGCTGGCAGGCGCCGCCAGTGCGAGGCTCGGCGTGATCCGGATGGCGGCGGGATCAAGGTCTTTTCCGGCGAAACGCGTGTCCAGTAGCGCTTTCAGTTTTTTACTGACATAGGTGTGCAAGGGCTCGATCCCGTTCATGTAATCGTTGCCATCGCTCACGCTGCTTCGATATTGCTCAAGTAGATCGATATGCAGGCGCTGATCTTCAACAGCGGCGGTTCCGAGCCAGGCGGGCAGTTTCTGTTGCCACCGGCTGGCCTGGGCAATACGTGTGGCGCGCGTGAGATTGCAGGGGGCGCCTTTTTTCAGCAGCGCTTCAAGGCTTTTTACCAGTGCGGGTCCGGTCAGTTGCCAATCCCCGCTCTTCAATGAGCTCACATAATTGTGTTCAGCTTCAAAGTGCTCGATGAATGACGTCATCCGATTGAGCAACACATTATCTTCGATCAACTCAAACGCCTCGAGTCGATAACGTCCATGAGGTTTGCGTTGGGCGGGCGCGAGATTTTCCAGCAGCGCGAAGCGCCGTCGGGAGTCGAGAAGGTGTTGGTTCAATTGTTTCGCGGCCAGCTCTACAGAGGAAAATACCTGTAAGCCATCAGCGGGTGTCCAAAGGATACCCAAGCCTGAATATGGCGTATCCAGCCCTCCGCGTTCGGTCAATAAAAAGCAGTTGGCGAGGGCAACGGAGATACTTTTGCCGTCTGTAATGCAGTTGAGCCGCAATGAATAGACATCTGGCCGAAAGCCTTTGACCCCGACACGTTGCTGGCGACCAGGGGATTCGGCATCGTAGGTGAACACCGCCTTTATGAGATCGTGCGCGGCAGGGGGCAATGTCCCGTTGAGCTCCCGCAAATGGGCCTCCTCACGTATCCCCAGGGAAAACACGTTGGCCAGTTTGGGGAGCAAGTCTTTCAGCTCGTTACGCAGTGTTGTTTTGTTGGACAGCGGTAGTCGGGCGAACAGAGTGTTGAAAGCCTCTTCGACACTGTTATAGCTCTTGATCTTTCTTTCCAATTGATCAGCCATGAAATTGGACGGCCGCAGGTCCCCGTAGAAGGCCGGTTGCGTGCCCCAGTGCCCATCGGTTTTCTGCTTCAACAGGCTCGCGTTGATCATGGCGCGTATGTCCAGCGCTTTGTCTACGAGAGCATGGATCTCCACATCGCCCTGGCGGGACATCTCCAGTGCATAACGTAGGTTGTGCGTCTGCTTGCCGATGATTGCCTCCGCCAAGGATTCGAAGGTCGGCAAGGTCACCGACCGGCTCGACAACTGTGGTGCATCGAAGCGCAGAAAACGATTGCGTTCTTCCAGGCTCAGCAGGCTGTAGAGGTCTTCCTTGCTTGCATTGGTGGTTGGGGTATTGAGCAGCGAATCCTTGAAGCCCAGGTAATTGTCCACTTTCTTCAGTCCGTGACTGGGGGTGTAGAGATAGTGGCCTTTGCCGCTGATCATCAACGCGCCCGCAGGCTCTACGTAGAGCGGCTCATATTCCCAGAGACGAATCGTCTCGATAAACAGCAACGCTTCGTCCTGGCGGGACGACCTGTAGAGTCGAAGCAGCTCCTCGCTTTGTGCGTTCGTGAGCTGCCTTTTCTCTCGCTGGATCACGATCGTTGCCCGCAGGGCATCACTAAGGACTTGAGACAGGAGTTTTCGGCGTGACGTATGGAAAGGTCCCATAGCGTCCCAATAACTATCGATGCAATGGGTGAGTTTGGGAATCAGGTTCCTGGCGGTGATTCTTAGCAGGCTTTCCCACTGTCGGGTGTTCTGGGGGGACGCTGTTATTTGTGGGTGGATGACATCGACATCCTGCCCGGAGGGACGACCTTGATTGTGAAAGTAGAGGATGACCGCGTCGCTCAGGGACAGGCTGCGGGTTAGTCGATTCCCCGCGTCGTCTCCTTTACTCAGTGTCACGCATGCCTGTTTATGATCAAAGTTCGACACCACCTCATTCAATACCTGATGAAGCATCATCGTCAGCGAGGGTAGCTTGATCAGCTCATCGACTATGGCCAGGGCATTGAGACTTTGTGCGTTTTCGATGGACTCCACCAGGCTTTTGAAAACATCACCACTGATGATCTGTCTGGATTTCCTGATGGAGGTTGTCCCCTTCAGTTCGTTGCGTTGGGAAATGGACAGGAGGCGAAACAGATCGTCTCGTTGTGCCGGGGTTTCCAGCATTTCGTCGATCTTTTTTTCGAGTGATGCCAGGCTGTCGAATTTTGTGATTCCGCCAAAGTGCGTATAGAGAAATGCGGGCTTGACGTCTGGCGCGCCGGCTTTTGTCAGGGTGCTGAGCGTAAAGCAGCCGGCGAGAGGAATCGGCGCGTTACCCTCGGATTCAAGCAGCATCGTTTCGGCGAACATCGGTGGTATCTGTGCCTCGCGCTGGGTGTGGCTGGGCAGGGCGACGTGGTGTAACCAGTCGAGGTCTGCCTGCGTCAGTCCGTGGGGCGCGGTCAATTCGTCCAGGCGATGGGCGTCCAATACCTCGGGAAATAGAAGTGGCGTGGTTTCAATGAACATCGTTGCTTCTCGATCAAGGCGCCTCAAGGCGCGCGAACGTGGGGGAAGCCGCCAGACTAGGCAACGATGAATGGGCAAAGGTGGTACATAGTTACCGCACGCCGGGCTTGAGGCCTGTCAGGCTGGAGCGGGGTGAGTCGTTTCTGGGGGACGGACTTGCTAGCGATAGCGTTTTTTACAGCCAACAAAGGTGATGTCTGTGACGACGTCATCGCGAGCAAGCTTTGCTCTCACCGGGGGAGGTTTCAGTTATTGGCTGGCCGTTGCCCGATGGAATTGAGGACCGGGTTGCCGTCCTTGTTCTGGGTCAGGTAGACCGGCAGTACTTTGGGCAGCGAAGGCACCAGGTTTTGCACTTCATTGATGTTGTAGACGCCCCCGATACGCAGACCCCCGGTGTTGTTGTCGGCCAGCATGACGGGACGGTCGAGGTAGCGGTTGATCAGCGGCAGCGCGTCGCTCAGGGCGAGGTTATCCAGCACCAGCTTGCCATTGCGCCACGCCAGTGAGCTGTCGTTGGGGGCTATCTCACTGACTTGTGGCTGGTGGTCGCCCGCCTTGTAGCTGGCCTGCATGCCCGGGGAAAGCGGCAGGCCGTCACGGCTGAGCGCCTGGTTGCTGGTGACCCTTACCGAGCCCTCCAGCAGGGTGACCCGTACCTGGTCCTGATACATCCATACGTTGAAGCGAGTACCGGTCACGCGCACCTGGCCTTGGCCGGCCCGAACGACAAACGGATGCTGTTTGTCATGGCTGACGTCAAAAAACGCCTCACCCTTTTCCAACGTTACCCGGCGCTCGTTTTTGTAATTGGCAAACACCAGCTCACTGCCCAGGTTGAGTTCCACTTCGCTGCCGTCGCCCAGGGTGACATGGCGTACGCTTGCACCGGCTTCGAAGCGCTGATAGGAGTTGGCAATCCAGCCCAGGTTCCAACCGGTGTAGGCGGCGATCGGCAGGCCCACGACGAATACCGCGGCGGCGACTGCCAACCGGCTCCAGCGCGACCGGCGGCGGGGCGCTGGAGCGGCCGGCGCTGGCTCGACGCGCGGCAGATGATCGGCAACCGCCCAAATCTGCAGCATGGCTTCGTATTCGAACGCATGCAGGGGATCGGCATCGTGCCACTCTTTGAACGCCTGCCGTTCGGCATCGGTGCAATCGACGGCATGCAAACGCATGCACCAATGGGCAGCGGCATCGGTGATGGCGTCGTATTCGGCTTCCGAGAGGGTATGTTCGGTCATTGACTCTTCCTGGTTTGCCGCATTCTAACCTTCGGCATGAGCTGCCGAGAACAGCCGTCATGGCATTTACGCATCAATGAGCCCGTTTTTTACTCAAACATTCGTCGTAGCCTAGCGTCGCATACATTGCGTGAAAAAAAGATCAACAACTCAAACGCGTCACGGCACGGCAATCTGCTGGGACGGGCTTGGGTCGAGTTGGCGTCCCATTTCACAAATCAAGAGCGTGATCGAGTCGGCGTTGCGAAGTATGACGTCGATACGTTTGTCCGGCAAAATCGGATCGAGGAAATCATCACGAGCGTTATCCATGGTTCTGGCCCCGGTTATCTTGAGGATTTCCCGGGTGGTTTCCTTGTACCCAGGCAACAGTTCCATCTTCTTGTAGGTGTTATCCGTGCTGTCCCACTGCGTGAACAGTTTTGATTTTGGTGTGGTCAACGAAAACCCATTGAGTTGCAATTCCTTTTGCTTGTCGTACTGCAACTTTCCTGAATAAGTCGCTGTTGAAATCAAGTCAAGAAATGGTAGTGAGGCATCCAGATAGGTGAAGTCGAACGTATTGAGCAACTGGTGGGAAACTTCATGGATGAAGGTCGCTCCCCCGGCATGCGCATCGACATTAAAGGATGACGGTACGACGGCCTTGTACCAATCCAGGTCCATGTCGAAGAAAAACTGCGTGATGTAGATTCTCCCGACGGCTGCGGGCTCAAGTACGAAGGCGGTCGCTCTATCTTCCAGGTGCTTGAGGTGGCCGACCACGATGCGCTCGGCATTTTGCATTTCCCAGGACGGATCGGCCAATGCCCGGCATATGGGCGAGATCGCCGTCTCTATCTTGCTGATCAGACTGGCGTCGACGCGGTTGACCCCAAAAAACAATTTGAGGTAATTATCCAGCCGAGAGCCCGTAAGCGGTCGTCGCTTGAATTGCTCGAAGTTGTGAAGGGCATTGAATGAATAGAACCTCGCGGTCTCCAGTGCCTGGACAATCATATTGGCGCGGTACGGATACTTCCTGCGTATCTCGGACATTCCCCGCGCTTCAATATTCAGTGAGCCCTTGGCCTTGAAGTCGCTGTAGGTGACGGCCATTTTCGACCCGGCCTTGCCGAAGCGTATGGTCTGGCGTTGAGGATCGAGTTCCCATGCCCGGCCGTCAGACGACTTTCTCAGCAATGGCCCCTCTCCGTGCTCATGCACGATTCGCCAGGTTTGGTTGGCTTTCGCCACCTGGAAGACTTTGCCGGCGAGGGGGATATAGCGCCTGCTATTTTCCAGTGCCTTGTAGGTTTTCTCGATCGGGTCTATTTGCAAGTTCGCCAGGCTGATGCCCATGGCCTCGAAAACGTTCAGGTCAGTCCGGATCTGGGCGGTGGAGGCGATGTTCTTCCAATTGACCGCCGGCGTCGCGCCTTGCGAGACCGGCTCTGTGGGATCGAGAAGGCCGAATGTATCGTCACGATTCAGCATGCCCAGCGACACCATTTCTGCGGCACCGGCGATAAAGTCGTGCAAGCCTGTTTTCCAGTCATGCTGCTGCAAGGCTTCGGCTGAGATCTTGAAGTCCTGGTAGCTTTCCCACAGCGTTTCGATAAAAGTCAGTTTGCCCAACAACTGCCCCCCCACTAACTTGACGCCGGAGCTGAACAGATGCAGGGCCGTCCTCCAGTCAAACTGACGGTTTTCATTTGTCTGTGTGGTCAGCATGTCCGATAGCAATGTCACATTGTCGTCGAACAATGTGTCGAGCAGATTGGTCTGGATAGGATTCGAGGCCAGGGTCATTTCCGATCGCTGCCCGAGCGTAGCGGCGAGCAGGTTTCTGAAAGTGGCCTGCTGGTTCTCGGGAAGCCGTCGAATCAGCAGGTCCTGAAGCGATCCTGAGGCATTGAATGCGGCAATAACGCTTTTTTCGTCCTTGAACTCGCTGAAGCAATGACCCTCATGGTAAGGCGAATACAGGACCTGAGGGCCTGCTGCATCGAGGCTCGATCCGATCAAGTAAAGCCCCAGCGCCTTGACCGGCACCGCGCCGCCGGTCTTGATCAATTCCAGGGGACGAATAATCGCATTGGCCCCTGCCACCGCTTGGCGGGCGATGGCATCGGGCATGTCCATCACCTGACGGATCAGATCAAAAGCCAGGGGGGAGAGGTGCTGTTGTAGATGCCGTGCGTGAGCGTGTTGCAGCAACTGCCAGGGTAATTGTTGGCGGAAAGCTGTCTTCCTTTGCTGGACATCCGCAGTGGTGCCGGACAGTTTTTGCGCTACATGTTTTTTATAGTCGGTCGAGATATCCAATGAGGACAACATTTGCCGGACAGCGGTTTCGTTCAGGCCGTCCGGCAGCTTCTGCGTGGACGTCGAAGACACTTTGAAGCCTTCCCGGGTCACTTCGATGTGCTGCAAGGCAAAGTCGGTCAGCGCACTGGCCGGCCCGACGATGGCTAGGTTCGGTGTGATCTGGATGGTATCGGGGTCAAGGTTCTTTGCAGCGAAGCGTGCGCCCAACAGCGTTTTGAGTTTATTGCGCGCATAGGTTCGCAGCGGCTCGACACCGTCCAGGTAGTCCTTGCCGTCGGCCACGCTGTTTTTATATTGCTCAAGCAATTCAATGTGCAGGCGTTGGTCTTCAAGCACGGCTGTACCGAGCCAGGCGGGAAGTTTCTGTTGCCGTCTATTGGCCTGGGCAATGTCTGTGGCGCGCTTGAGGTTGGTGGGCGCGCCTTTGTTCAGCATCGCCTGAAGGCTTTTTAATAGTGCCTCGCCGGTCAGTTGCCAACTTCCGGCTTTCAATGTGCTCAGATAACCCTGCTCGGCCTCGAAGTGTTTGATGAACGAGTTCATCCGATTCACCAGCACGTTGTCTTCGATCAGTTCGTACGCCTGGAGTTGATAACGTCCATGAGGCTTGCGTTGGTCGGGTGTGAGGTTGGTGAGCAGACCAAAGCGTTTTCGCGAGTCGAGCAGGTTCCGGTTCACTTGCCGAGTGGCCACTTCGACGGACGAAAAAGCCTGCAAGCCATCGGCGGGCGTCCAGAGGATGGCCATGCCCGAAAAGGGCGTATCGAGTCCTCCGCGCTCGGTCAATAGAAAGCAATTGGCAAGGGCCAAGTAAGTCGTTTGACCTTCTTCGCTGCAGGCCAGCGTCAACGAGTAGACATCCGGCCGAAACCCCCTGACTCCGATACGTTGTGAGCGGCCGGGATATTCTGAGTCGTAGGCAAAGACTGTTTTGATCAGGTCATTGGCAATCGCCGGCAGGCTCGCGTTGAGTTCCCGAAGTTCAGCTTCGGCGCGTATGCCTAAGGAAAAGACATTGGTCAGCTCCGGCAGTAACCGCCTGAGCCCGTTGTGCAGCGAAACGCCTTGGGATAACGGCAACCGAGTGAAGAGGCCATCGAAAGCCATTTCGACATCGGTATAGCTCTTGACCTTCCTCGCCATCTGATCGGCCATGAAATTGGACGGACGCAGGCTTCCATGAAAGGCGGGATGAGTTCCCCAATGCCCGGCGGTTGGCTGACTCAGCAGGTTTTTGTTGATGAAGGCGCGTATATCCAACGCTTTGTCGATGAGTGAGTGAATGTCGATGTCGCCCTGGCGAGACATTTCCAGTGCGTAGTGGAGATTATCCTTCTGCTTTTTGATGATGGCGTTCGCCAGGGATTCGGAGACTGGCAGGTCCAGTGGCTCGCCGGAGAGTTGTGGTTCGTCAAAACGCAGGAAACGGTTGCGCTCTTCCAGGCCCAGGAGGTTATAGAGCGCTTCCTTTTGCGTGGTGCCTGCGGGGTTGCCGAGTAGCGCTTCCTTGAAACCCAGATAGTTGTCTATCTTCTGAAGGCCATGAATGGGGGTGTAGAGATAGTTCCCTTTGGCGCTGATCATCAGCGAGCCTGCAAGCTCTACATAGTGCGGTTCGTATTCCCAGAGGCGAATCGTTTCGATGAACAGTAGCGTCTCGTCCCGGCGGGAGGCCCGGAACAGCCGGAGCAACTCACGACTTTGTTCATACGTCAGCTGCCTTTTTTCCCGTTCGACCAGGATCGCGGCCCAGAGTCCATCATGGATGACTTGGGAAAGCAGTTTGCGCCGGGACATGTAGAAGCGGGCCGTTGTGTTTTCCCAGAAGTCATCGATGCGGCCCAGCAGTGTCGGAATCAGTTTCCTGGCAGTGTCCTTTATGATGTTTTCCCATTGCTGAGGGGTGTAGGACGATGGGAGCGTGCCCGGGTGAGTCAGATCGATGTCATGCCCGGGCGGCCAGCCTTGATTATGGAAATAGCCCAGGATGGCGTCGCTCAGTGGAATGCTTTCGGTCACCTGGATTGCCTTTGGATCTGCCAGGTGCCCGCCCTTGCTGAATGCCACGCGGATCTGTCGATGATCCAGGTCCGGTAGTGCATCGCTCAATACCTGGTCAAGCATCGACCGTAACGAGGGCAGTTTGATCAGCTCGTTCACCATGGCCAGGGCATTGAGGCTCTGGGCGTCCTCGATGGATTTGAGCTGAGTCGTGAACACATCCTCTTCGATGAGTTGCCGGGTCTGTTTGATGTCGGTCGTGCTGTTCAATTCGCTGCGCTGGGAAATCGACAAGAGGCGAAACAGCTCGTCGCGTTGCGCGGGGTCCTGGCGCATCTGGTCGATCCTTTCTTCGAGGGACGCCAGGTTGTCGAGTTTTTCGATTCCACCGCTGGGCGTGTAGAGGAAAGCCGGTTGGGTGCTCGATGCGCTGCGGTCTGTCGAGGTGCCGAGGGCAAGGCAGCCGGCCAGTGCAATGGGCGTTTTTTCCTCGGCTTGCAACAGAATCGTTTCGGCGAACATCGGTGGCGTCTGCGCCGTGCGCTGGGTGTGGTTGGGCAGGGCGATATGGTGTAACCAGTCGAGGTCTGCCTGCGTCAGCCCGTGGGTGACGGTCAATTCGTCCAGGCGATGGGCGTCCAATACCTCGGAAAATAAAAGTGGTGCGGTTTCAGTGAGCATCGTTGCTTCTCGATCAAGGCGCCTCAAAGCGGCGCGAACGTGGAGGAAGCCGCCAGACTAGGCAACGATGAATGGGCAAAGGTGGTACATAGTTACCGCACGCCGGGCTTGAGGCCTGTCAGGCTGGAATATCGATGCAAGCGGACCTGCCGCTATCGCGAGCAGGCTCGCTCCCACAGGAGAGCTGTGGCGGTTATCGCGAGCAGGCTTTGCTCCCACCGCGAAGCGGTGTTTAATCACCCGGCGAGTCCTTTACGCTGTTGCTACCTCCAACAATCATTCTGGAGCTTCAGATGTCTGCGCCATCCGATCATGCCGCTTCTTGCACCCTGTCCTTTGATGCTCTGGTGAACCTGCTGGAGAAGATTTTCCTGCGTCATGGCACGTCGACCGACGTTGCGCGGTGCCTGGCTGAAAACTGCGCCGGGGCCGAGCGCGACGGTGCCCATAGCCATGGGGTGTTTCGCATTCCCGGATATGTCTCGACACTCGACAGCGGTTGGGTCAACGGTAAGGCCGTGCCGGTGGTCGAAGATGTCGCGTCAGGGTTCGTCGCAGTGGACGCCGGTAACGGGTTTGCCCAGCCAGCCCTGGCCGCCGCGCGTCCATTGCTGGTGGCGAAGGCCCGCAGTGCCGGTATCGCTGTCCTGGCCATTCGCAATTCCCATCACTTTGCCGCGCTCTGGCCGGATGTCGAGCCGTTTGCCTATGAAGGCCTGGTGGCGTTGAGCGTGGTCAACAGCATGACGTGCGTGGTGCCCCATGGCGCCGACCGTCCATTGTTTGGCACCAATCCCATTGCCTTCGCCGCGCCGCGGGCCGACGGCGAGCCGATTGTCTTCGACCTCGCCACCAGCGCCATCGCCCACGGCGACGTACAGATTGCCGCACGCAAGGGCGAGCTGTTGCCGCCGGGCATGGGCGTGGACAGCCTCGGCCAGCCGACCCGCGACCCCAAGGCGATTCTCGAAGGTGGCGCGCTCCTGCCATTTGGCGGGCATAAGGGCTCGGCGTTGTCGATGATGGTCGAGTTGCTGGCCGCTGCGCTGACTGGCGGCAATTTTTCCTTCGAATTCGACTGGCACAACCATCCGGGGGCCAAGACGCCGTGGACCGGCCAGTTGTTGATCGTGATCGACCCGAGCAAGACCGCCGGGCAGGACTTCGCCGAGCGCAGCCAGGAATTGGTCAGGCAGATGCATGGCGTCGGGTTGCGCCGGTTGCCGGGAGACCGTCGCCACCGCGAGCGCAGCAAATCCAATGAGCATGGGATTACCCTGGACGAGCCGGTCTTGGCACAGTTGCGCGAGTTGGCGGGGATTTGAGCAACCTGGGAGCACCGGTGGCAGCCAGGCTGGCTGCCCACCGACTGGAGCCGGTGCCTCGCCGTGACACACTGTGCCAAGCCTTCTACTATGACGGCTTCTTTTCTCTGGAATCGCTTGGATGAGTAAGCCCGGCCAAACGGTGCTGGTTGCGCTGCGCAAGATGATCGCCTCGGGCGAGCTGGCCGCTGGTGAACGCTTGATGGAAGTCCCCACGGCCGAACTGTTCGGTGTTTCGCGCATGCCGGTGCGCATGGCGTTCCGCACCCTGGAGCAGGAAGGGTTGCTGGTGCGCTTCGGCGGACGAGGTTTCCAGGTGCGTTCGGTCAGTGCCGAGCAGATCGCCGGGGCCGTGGAGGTGCGTGGCGTGCTGGAGGGCCTGGCGGCCCGGCAGACGGCCGAGCACGGTTTGTCTGAAGAGGCCCGCGCGATACTCGAGCAATGTCTGGTGCAGGGCGATGAACTGTTCGCCAAGGGCTATGTGACCGAGGACGACCTGGAGGTCTATCACGACCTCAACATGCGCTTTCACCAGGTGATCGTCGAAGGCAGCCACAACCCGGCGATTGCCGATGCCCTGGCTCGCAACGATCATTTGCCATTCGCCTCAGTGACCGCCCTGGCGGTGGATCGCCAGAACATGGCCGGCGAGTTTCGCCGCTTCAACTATGCCCATATGCAACACCATTCGGTGTTCGACGCGTTGATCCACCGCCAGGGCGCCCGCGCCGAGGCGATCATGCGCGAGCATGCCAATGCGACCTTGCGTTACGCCGAGGTGTTCGGCTCGACGCTGGCTGATGAGCGGATGACGGTGATTCTGCGTTCGGAGTGAACAGCCCCAATTGTGGATGAATGCTGGATCGTGAACTCATCACTGAACCCCTGTGGGAGCGAGCCTGCTCGCGAAAGCGGTGGATCAGTCACCATCGATGCTGCAGAACTCACGCCATCGCGAGCAGGCTCGCTCCCACAATGCCGGTGTTAGAGGTCCAGTACTAAGACTGGTGTCTTGGACCTGGAGCAACACGGCGTGAACTGGTCGTTGCAAGCCTGTTCCGCCTCGGTCAGAAACATGTCCCGATGTTCAGGTACGCCTTCCAGCACACGCGTCAGGCAGGTGCCACATACACCTTGCTCGCAGGAAATCGGAATTTCGATGCCATGGCTCTCCAGCACCTGCACCACGCTGCGGTCGGCCGGCACGTCGAACACTTGGCCGCTGCGGGCCAGCTTGACCGAAAAACTGCCATCGGCGCGGGTGTCGGTGGGGGCAGCGGCGAAGTATTCGCGGTGCAGGCAGGCCTCTTGCCAGCCTTGGTCCTTGGCGGTGTCGAGGATGTGCTGCATGAAACCACCGGGCCCGCACACGTAGAGGTGCAGGTCATCGCCGGGCACGGCCAGCACCTTGGCGGCGTCCAGCTGGGTTTGCGGTTCTTCATCGAAATGCAGGAATACCCGGTCGGCGTAAGGGGATTGGCGCAGGCGCTCGACAAAGGCTGCGCGGTCCCGGGCGCGGGCGCAGTAATGCAGCTCGAACGCCGCACCGCTCTGGGCCAGGTGTTCGGCCATGCACAGGATCGGCGTAATACCGATGCCACCAGCGAACAGCAAGCTGCGCCGGGCTTGCGGGGCGAGGGGGAACAAGTTGCGCGGTTCGCTGATGTGCAAGCGCATGCCTGGCTGGATCAGCTCATGCAGGCTGCGCGAACCACCGCGGGACGCCGGATCCTTGAGCACGCCGATGAGGTAGCGATGCCGTTCCTCTGGGTGGTTGCACAGCGAGTACTGGCGAATCAGCCCGCTGGGCAAGTGCACGTCGATATGGGCGCCGGCGGTGAAGGCCGGCAACGGTTCGCCATCGACACGCGTCAGCTCGTAGCTGCAGATGTCGAGGGCTTCGTTGTGTCGCGCCGCGACCTGGACTTCGATCATGGTCGCTGCTCCGCCACTTGCGGTTGATGGCTGCTGGCGATCAAGCCGGCCTGTGCTTCCCGTTCCCGTGCGATCCAGCGCTCCAGCACTCGCCGGGACTGCACACCGCCGGCATCGATGTTGAGCTTGAGCAAATTGCGTTGCGGATGATCCAGCAGGTTGCGCTGTTGGCGCTCGAGCATTTCCAGGTCTTCGCTGAAAATCTTGCCTTGGCCTTCGCGAATGGACGCGGTAAGGGCTTCATCCTGCGGTTGGAAATGCCGCGCCATGCCCCAGAAATACCAGATCGAGGTCTCGGTTTCCGGCGTGATGAAATCCACCACGATGCTCGACGCCTTGAATTGCGGCGCGGCGTGATAACCGCCGTTGCCGGCATGGGCGACACCCACTTCGATCAATACATGGCTGGGCGGGGTGAAGCGGCAGATCTGCCAGCGGTCCACTGGCACATCGTCGGCCAGGTTGTTGCCGCGCAAGGCCATGCGCCAGAACGGTGGGGCCATGATGTTTTCCATGTGCCGGGCGGTAACCACTTCATCGCCTTCGACCGTGGTCACCGGCGGCGCCTCGTCGATTTCCTTCTGGCCGATGCTTGAGGCATGGACGTAGGTTTCGTGGGTCAGGTCCATCAGGTTGTCGATCATCAAGCGATAGTCGCACTGGATGTGGAACAGGCCTCCGCCGTAGGCCCATTCATCGCTTTCGGCCCATTCCAGATGATGGATCAGCGCCGGGTCGGCCAACGCCTGGTCACCGGGCCAGACCCAGATGAATCCATGCCGCTCCTGCACCGCAAAAGTCTTGTTGCAAGGGAATCCTCGTACCCGCTGCCCCGGCATCTCGACGGTCTTGCCGTCGCAGCCCATCACCAAGCCGTGATAGCCGCATACCAGGTTGCCGTTGTCGACGTAACCCAGGGAGAGCGGGGCGCCGCGATGGGGGCAGAAATCTTCCACGGCCGCGACCTTGCCCTCGTGCCCGCGGTAAAAAACCATCTTCTCACCACAGATCTGGCGACCCAGGGGTTTGTCGGCGATTTCATCGGGGGTGCAGGCAACGTACCAGGCATTTTTGGGGTACATGACGGATCTCCAGGCGGGATGTTGTTTTTATCTGTGGATCCATTAACTCTCTTAACTAATTTGCTTGTCAATAATTTTGCTGGTTTTGTGGATGATCGGTTTTTATAGTGGATCCATTGGTGCTGAATCGATGATTGCATCAAAACCGATAGGCCGCCGGCACCTGCGCTTCGACGAACCGCTGCATGTGCTTCAGAAAACTGGCCTGCAGCCTGGAAACCGGCCCCTGGATGGGCAGGAGCATGCTGAAGTTCATTTCTATCGCCGGTTCGAAGGCCCGGAAGACGATGCCCTGGCGAGTCGCTTCAATCAGGCGCTGGGGACCATTCGCGTCAAGGGTATCTATGACAGAATTCGCCAGAAGTACTTTAATTTCGATATCTACGGCGAGTAATCCTCGGGTGTTTTCGGCCCGCAGGCATTGGCTTGCGGGCTGTCTTACCGGCATGTTGCGGCACAACACGGAGTGATCCATGAAAACCAAGGCGGTACTCACTGAGCAGGATGTTGAGCAATTGCTGGTGGCGGCCAGGAAGCTGGCGCACGAGCGTCAATGGGCTGTGTCGATCTGTGTGGTGGACGACGGTGGTCATCCCCTCGGGCTATCGCGCCTGGACGATGCCTCGCCGTTATCGGCCTATATCGCCACCGAAAAAGCGCGTACTGCCGCCATGGGCCGGCGCGACAGCAAGGTCTTCGAAGACATGATCAACGGCGGCCGTTACGCCTTCCTCAGCGCCCCGCACCTGCAAGGCATGCTCGAAGGCGGCGTGACCATCCGTCACGACGGCCAGTGCATCGGCGCTATCGGCGTGTCCGGCGTCAAGGCCGAGCAGGATGCCGAACTGGCTCGTTTGGCGGTGGAGGCGGTGATTACTCCGGATGCCTGAGGCTTCGGTCGAGTCGCAAAGGCGGCATGACAGCCGGCCTGGTTCTTGGTGGGACCGAGCGAGCCTGCTCGCGATGGCGGTGGGTCCGTCAACAAATGTATTTACAGAACCGAACGATTCTCGAGCAAGCCCGTCTCCACCAAGGTTTGCACAAATCTTCCAGACACGCTCCTCATCAGCAGTTAATCTGCCAAGAGCACATTCACTGAACGGGGCAGGGCATGACCGCGCGCAACTGGATCGATCTCAAGCAGGACCCCACGTCCGGCATCGAGACCGTGCGCGCGCATTTCGAGGGGCATGCCTACGATCCCCATTGGCATGACGCCTATCTGGTGGGCGTGACCGAGCAGGGCGTGCAGCAGTTTCATTGCCGTCGCCAGCAGCACAACAGCACGCCGGGCAAAGTGTTCCTGCTTGAGCCCGGCGAGCTCCACGACGGCAATGCCCCTCACGATCAAGGGTTTACCTACCGCACGTTGTACCTGGAGCCCCACTGGCTGGAGCGCGAGTTGCGCTCCTTGTTCGATGTGGCGCCGGACAATGCCGAGTTGGGGTTTGCCGCCACCCTGACTGACGATGCGCGACTGGCGAATGCCACCGCCTTGGCCTTCCAGAGCCTGCATGAGCAGGAGATCCGTATCGTGCGCCAGACCGCCCTCGATACCCTGTTGGCCAACCTGACCCAACACCTGCACTGGCGCGCACGGATCAACCCCGACCCGCGCCTGCCATTGGTGGCGCAGCAGGCCCGGGATTATCTGCATGGTCATCTGAGTGAAGACATCGGCCTGGATGACCTGGCGCGGGTCACCGGTGTGGATCGGTTCCGCCTGACTCGGGCGTTCAAGGCGGCTTTCGGCCTGGCGCCCCACGCCTATCTGATCCAGTTGCGCCTGGCCCGCGCCCGGCGTCTGCTGGCCTGTGGCGAGAGCGCCGTGGCGGTGGCGGCCATGCTCGGTTTTGCCGACCAGAGCCACTTGGGCCGCTGGTTCCAGCGCGCCTATCGTTTGAGCCCGGCGGACTACCGCAAGCGCTGCTCAATTGTTCCAGACTGACCACGTCTTCGTGGGGATGATCAAGCGATCGATCATCCACCGAGACGTTGCTCCATGGACCAGTTACTGCCGTTTGCCTTGTTCGCCTTTGTCGCCTCCATTACCCCGGGCCCGACCAATATCCTGGTGCTGAGCCACAGTTCGCGCTTCGGCCTGGCGACCACGGTGCCGATCATCCTCGGTGCCTGCGCCGCGGCGGCTTTGCTGGTGTTGTTGGTGGGCACGGGATTGGGCGATGTGCTGGCGCGCCACGCTACGGTGCAGACCGCGCTTTCATGGGCGGGCATTGCCTGGTTGAGCTGGATGGCCTGGCAGATTTTCAGCGCACCGGCCCAGGCCATCGACCCGGATCGGCCGGTCGAAGGCCCGCGCCTGGGCTTGGCGGGCGCCGCCGGGTTGCAGTTGGTGAACCCCAAGACCTGGATGATGGCGTTGGCGGTGGTCAGCGTTTTTGCCGGCGCCGAGGCCGACCGTACCGTGCGGGTGCTCTGGCTTTCCTTGGCGTTTTTCGCCATTTCGATTCCATGCATGACCGTCTGGGCCTACCTGGGCCGCGGCGCTGCGCGGTTCTGCCGTTCCGCTGTGGCGATGGGGCGGTTCAATCGGGTCATGGCGGTGATGCTGCTGGTATCGGCGTGGTTGACCTTGGTGGTCTGAGAATAAGCGGGACGTTGTGGCGAGGGGATTTATCCCCGCTGGGTTGCGAAGCGCCCGCCCGAAGGGCAAGCGCTTGGCGAAGCCTCGGTTTATCGCCGGTCAGCTTTGCAAGTACACCGCGTGGGTATGGGTGTACTCATACAAGCCATGCTTGCCATCGGCCCCGCCAACCCCGGATTTGCGCACCCCGGCGTGAAAGCCTTGCATGGCTTCGAAGTTTTCCCGGTTCACGTAGGTCTCGCCGAAGTCCAGGCCACGAATGGCGTGCATGGCGCGGCTCAGGTCCCGGGTGTAGACCGAAGAGGTCAGACCGTAGTCGCAGTCGTTGGCCAGGGCTATGGCCTCGTCCAGGTCGTCGATGATCTGGATCGGCAGTACCGGACCAAAGATTTCCTCGCGCATGATCTCCATCGAAGCGTTGCAGCCGGCCAGTACCGTGGGCTGGAAGTGGAAACCGCTGGTCCGGTCCGCCACGCTGCCGCCGCTGATCAGGCTGGCGCCCTGGCTGAGGGCTGTTCGCACCTTGCGCTCGACGCTGTCCAGGCCTTGGCGGTTGATCAGCGGGCCCATTTCCACGTCTGGCTCGGCCAACGGGTCGCCGTAGCGGGTGGCGGACATCGCCGCGCTGATGCGCTCGATGAACTGATCGGCGACCTCGCGCTGCACGTAGACCCGTTCGGCACAGTTGCAGACTTGCCCGGTATTGATGATCCGCGAGTCGCGAATGGCTTTTACCGCCAGCTCCAGATCGGCGTCCGCCAGCACAATGGCCGGCGCCTTGCCGCCCAGCTCCAGGTTGAGTTTGGTAATGTTCGCCGCTGCCGCCGTCATGATCCGTGAACCGGTCTCAACACTGCCGGTGAAGCTGATCATGTCCACGCCTTTGTGGCCGCTCAAGGCTGCGCCCACCTGGCCGTCGCCACACACGACATTGAACACGCCAGGTGGCAGGTCGGTCTCGGCCACTAATCGAGCGAATTCGAAACAGTTGTTCGGGGTTTCTTCGCTGGGCTTGATGACGATGGTGTTGCCGGTCAGCAGGGCCGGGGCCATCTTGCGAGCGATCAAAAAGAACGGAAAGTTCCACGGCAGGATTCCCGCCACCACGCCCAAGGGCTTGCGGAACAGGAAGATATTTTCCCCAGGACGGTCGCTGGTGATGATCTCACCTTCGATGCGCCGGGCCCATTCGGCCATGTAGTCGAGGTAGTCAGCGGTGAAGTTCACCTCCACTTCGGCCAGGGCGCTGATCTTGCCTTGTTCCAGGGTAATGGTGCGCGCCAGGTGCGCGACGTTTTCCCGCAGTTTGGCGGCGATGCGCCGCAGGTGCCCGGCGCGTTCGATGGCCGGTTTGGCCGACCAGTCTTTCTGTGCGGCGCGAGCGGCGGCCAGGGCTTGATCGACGTCGGCAGCGCTGGAGGCCGGGACCCGGGACAGCAGCGCCCCGGTGGCCGGATTGAACACCTCCAGGTGTGCCTCGCTGTGGGTGAACTGGCCGTTGATGAAGTTCTGGAACACGGGAACGGATGACATGGCAGTGTCCTTCAATAAGTGCGCGAGGGTGCTGGGGCGGTGGCGGATTGGCGATAGCGGGCGAGGGTGGCCTGGGCGCTCTGGCGCAACAGGCTGATGTCGATGGCCACGGCAATGAACTGGCAGCCCCAACCCTGGTAGCGCCGGGCGTCTTCTTCGTTGGGCGCGAGGATGCCGCAGGCCTTGCCCGCCGCGAGGGTGGCGTTCACGGCGTGTCGGATGCGTTCCTGGACCTCGGGATGACCGGGATTGCCCGCATGGCCAAGGCCGATGGACAGGTCCGCCGGGCCGATGAACACCGCGTCCACGCCCTCGACGGCAGCGATGGCTTCGACGTTTTCCACGCCCGTGCGCGATTCCACCTGGACGATCAGGCACAGTTCTTCATGGGCCGTGTTGAGGTAGTTCGCCACGCCATCCCAGCGGGTGGCGCGGGTCAGGCCGCCGCCCACGCCACGAATGCCGTGGGGCGGATACCGCATGGCGCGCACCAGGGCCTGGGCTTGTTCGGCGGTTTCGACCATGGGAATCATCAGGGTCTGGGCGCCGATGTCCAATAGTTGCTTGATCAGGTTGGCATCGCCGGTCACCGCCCGCACCACTGGCGCGGTGCCGTAGGGTGCCACGGCCTGGAGTTGGCTGAGCACGCTGGGCACGGTGTTGGGCGCGTGTTCGCCATCGATCAGCATCCAGTCGTAGCCGGTGCTGGCGACGATTTCAGCGGCGTAACCGCTGGCGAAACCGGCCCAGATGCCGTACTGGGTGTCCTTTGAGGTCAACGCGGCCTTGAAGGTGTTGCGGGGCATGTTCATGGCTGGCTCCTTAGCGGTTATAAGGCCGGTGCAGTTGGCATTCCGGGTTCAGCGTCACGCCAAAGCCAGGTTGATCGAGAACCGACAGGCGCATGCGGCCTTGCACTGGCACCGGTTCGCCCAGCAGTTGCGGGTGAAACATCGGCACCACTTGGTCCGCCTTGGGCGCCATCATCAGGAACTCGGCGAATGGGCTGTTATGCCGCGTGGCGACGAAGTGATAGCTGTAGACCGAGGAGCCGTGAGGGATCACCAAGGTGTTATGGGCGTCGGCCAGGGCGGAGATTTTCACCAGTTCGGTGAGGCCACCGCACCAACCGACATCCGGCTGGATGATGTCGCAGCAGCCCATTTCCAACAGCATACGAAAGCCCCAGCGGGTCGCTTCATGCTCGCCAGTGGTCACCAGCATGCCCTTGGGTACGTTGTTGCGCAGCGCCGCGTAGCCCCAATAATCGTCGGGCGGCAGCGCTTCTTCGATCCATTTCAAGCCGTACTCATGGGCACCGACCGCGAGCCGGGTGGCGTAATTGAGGTCCAGGCTCATCCAGCAATCGAGCATTAGCCAGAAGTCCGGGCCGACCCTTTCGCGCATGCTCGCCAATACCTCGAGGTTCTTGCGCAGGCCTTCCTCACCTTCGGCCGGGCCGTGATGCAAAGGCAGCTTGCCGCCGATGAAACCCATTTTCTGTGCCAGGTCCGGCCGGGCGCCGGTGGCGTAGAACTGCAGCTCATCGCGCACCGCGCCACCGAGCAATTGGTGCACCGGCTCCTGGCGGATCTTGCCGAGCAAGTCCCAGAGCGCCAGGTCCACGCCGGAAATCGTGTTGATCACCAGGCCTTTGCGACCGTAGTACAGCGCCGATTGGTACATCTGGTCCCAGATCTTTTCGATGTCGGTGACCCGCGCGCCTTCGACGAATCGTGCCAAGTGCTTTTCAACGATGTAGGCCGCTGGTTCGCCACCGGTGGTCACGGCAAAACCGACGGTGCCATCGCTGGCTTCGATTTCCACCACCAGGGTGCCGAGTACGTTGATGCCGAAACTGCGACGGCTCTGGCGGTAGTCCGGGTACTTGCTCATGGGCGTAGCGATGTGGTCGTCGATCCAATGGCCGTCGGCCTGGTCGTGATAATCCGCGCCGCCGCCTCGCAGGACAAAAGCGCGGACGTGCTTGATCGTGGGGATACCCATGGTGCAGCTCCTTGAGTTAAACAGTGGCCGGTGTGTTCGAAGCGCGTTGGCCGGGGGAGTGGATGCCCAGTACCAGCAACGCGGCGATGACTGTGGTGCCGGCGAGCAGATAAAGGCCGGCGGCAGGGGAATGGAAGGCACCTTCGGCCCAGTTCTTCAGCACCGGGGCAATGAAGCCGCCGAGGGCACCGAAGGAGTTGATCAACGCGATGCCCGCCGCTGCGGCGCTACCGGCCAGGTAGCTGGACGGAAAGGTCCAGAACACCGGTTGTACGGCGATGAATCCGGAGGCGGCGAAGCACAGGGCAATGATGCCTAGCAATGGGCTGGACACGCTCACCGAGCAGGCGATCCCGGCGGCCGCCATCAGCAGGGTCAGCGCGGCGGTACGGCGGCGCTGGCCGGTGCGGTCGCTGTAGCCGGGAATCAGATACGCCGCACAGAGGGCGCAGACCCATGGAATTGCCGTAACCAACCCGACCATCAGCCCGACCTTGCTGCCCAGCAACCCGCCCACCTGGGTCGGCAGGTAAAACACCACGCCGTAGACACTGGCCTGGATCAGCAGGTAAATCAGGCACAGGTACAGTACCGATGGTTGGTACAGCACGCTGAGCAGGCTACGGCCGTGGGACTGTTTGTGTTGATCCTCTGCATCGAGCAGGTCCTGGACCTGGCGGCGTTCTTCGGCCGAGAGCCATTTCGCATCGGCCGGACGATTGTCCAGATACCAGTAGGCCCACACGCCGACCGCCGAAGCCATCAAGCCTTCCACGGCGAACAGCCATTGCCAGCCGTGAACACCGGCGAAGCCGTCCAGTTCCAACAGCAGGCCCGACAACGGACTGCCGAAGATGAACGCCAGTGGCGCACCAAAGTAGAAGAAACCCATGGCCTTGCCCCGGGCCGCCGAGGGGAACCAGTAGGTGAGGTAGAGAATGACCCCGGGGAAGAATCCGGCTTCGGCCACGCCCAGCAAGAAGCGCAGCACGTAGAAACTGGTTTCGTTGTGGGCAAAGACCATGGCCGCTGAAACCAGGCCCCAGGTAACCATGATCCGGCACATCCACAACCGCGCACCGACGCGGTGCAGGATCAGGTTGCTGGGCACTTCCAGCAGTGCGTAACCGGCGAAGAACACCCCGGCACCAAATGCGAATGCAGCGTCGCCGATACCGGTATCGGCCTGGAAGGCTTGTTTGGCGAAGCCGACGTTGGCCCGGTCGAGAAAGGCCATGATGTACATCAGCAGCAGGAAGGGCAGCAGGCGCCAGGAAATCTTGGCCAGCACAGACGCAGGAAGAGTCTTCATCGCGGGAGTCCTTTAGCAGGTATTTGTTCTTATGGGCTGGACTGTACGGCGGGGGATTGATGCGTTACAAATCGAATCTCGCTAACAAACGATACCTTCAAGGTATCGATAATCCGAGACTCATCGATGACCGATCCCGTGCTGTCCCGCAGCCTGTTCAACCGTCTGCGCTACAAACACCTGCATATGCTGGTAGCCCTGAGCGCCAGCCAAAACCTGCATCGCGCCTCCCAGAGCCTGAACATGTCGCAACCGGCGGCGACCCGGATGCTGCACGAGATCGAGGACATGTTCGGTTGCGACCTGTTTGAACGCTTGCCAAGGGGCATGCGCCCGACCGCCTTGGGCCAGGAGTTGATCCGCTTCGCCGAGTCCGCCTTGAGTGGCCTGGACCGCTGCGCCGAGGACCTGCTGGCCCGTCAGCAGGGCGGTTACGGTTACCTGTCCATCGGCACCATCATGGGTGCCGCGCCAGACCTGGTAATGGACTCCATCGCCCGCATCAAGGCCCTCAACCCGCAATTGCGCATTCGCATCATGGGCGACACCAGCGACCAGGTGATCCAGTTGCTGGAACAAGGTCGCATCGACCTGGCCATCGCCCGGCGCAACGCAGCCACCGACAGTGAACACTACGATTTCGAACAACTGGGCAACGAGCGCTTGCTGGTGGTGGTCCATGCCGGACACCCGTTGGCCCGGCGTAAAAAACTGGCCCTGGCCGAATTGGTCAGCGACTGGCCGTGGATCCTGCAGCCGGAAACCAGCCCGGCGCGCATCGGCCTCGATCAGGCGCTACAACGTCTGGCGCTGCCGACACCGGCGGACATCATCGAATGCAGTTCGGTGTATTCCATGCAGCAACTGATTCAACTGACCGACGCAATCATGGTGCTCTCGGAAACCGCTTTGCGCGATTACCTGAAGATGGGGCTGGTGGTCGCGTTGCCGGTGGAACTGGAGGTGCAATTGGCGCCGTTCGGGATGTTGCGGCGCAAGGGCGAACCGGTGAGCCGGGAGTTGGGCTTGTTCATTGATTTGCTGCGTAGCCGGGCTGCGTTGTGAGGCGGGGATAAAAGCGCAATGGCGTGCTGCGCGGCAGCAACCCCTCGCAACAGTCTGACGGTTTCAAACCACGACGGTTTTAGGGAGCATCGGCCACGCCAAGCATGGCGAACTTTAAATCAAACGACCCCAAGGAAGGAGGTCCATCATGTCCAATCTCGATACCCATATCGAGTTCATCCAGGCGCGGCTGCCCGTCTGGTTGAAACGCGCCTCGCGGATCCATCAGGAGCGTTTCAAGGTCTTTACCAAGCAATTGCAGCGCGACAGCGACGCGCTCAACGCGCTACTCATCGACCTGCCGGCGCCGGAAACTTTCACGCGCGACTTGCTGCAGGCACGGCCGGAAATGCAGGCCTGGCGCCTGGTGAATGGCGCCGGCAGCGTTGCGGATGCGGTACGCCGGGCCAGGGTCAAGCGCGACCACTTCGGCACCTCGCTGTCGGCGGTCGAAGCGGCCATGCGCAATTATCCTCCCGCCGATGCCGCCATTGGCGGCACTTTCGATAAGAATGGCGAGCTATTCATCAAGGGCAAGCCTGGAGAGTTTTATCGCTGGGGGGCTCCGTCAGACACCACGGCGCTGCCCACGACCCCCGCCAGCTTCGCGCGTCTGTGCCGGGAACTGGATGCAGGCGGTGCCTATCAACGCCTGCTCAAGCAACGACTGCCACAGATCCGCAACGAGGTCCCGGTTGTCGCCGACGCCTATATCAAGTACGCACGCAGCCTGCTCGCCTATGACGCCTACGAGGCGAAGCTGGATGGGCGCCTGGATGAAACCGGTGAGCGGTTGCTGGCCCATGTCGGGGTGCAACTCAACGCTTACCCGGTCAAATCCCTGGCCTGTGAGGTCAAGGCACTGGAGATTCTCTCCGTGCCATTGTTTGGCGTCAGGGTGTACTGGGGATTGGAAGGGGACGCCAAAGGCGTTCGTCCGGTGGTCTTGCACATGCCCCATGACATTGTGGCACCGATCAGGCAATTCCCCAGCTTGCAGGCCATGGCCGCGCAGTTGATCGAACGGCTGCGCAGACGGCGTTATCGCGAGAGCCTGATGCGCTATTTCCCGATACGCCTGCAAGCCCGGCTCGGCGACGCGCTGCATGATCAATTGGAGTGGGAGATAAAGGACAACCTCAATATTTTCCAGGAAATCCACGCCCGCATCGTGGGCTGGCGAGAGGGTGAGCTTGGCGAGGACGGCAACCCCCGGCGCATTCGGGTGCCTGCGCCCCATGTGCCCTGGACCCTGGGTGATGTGCGTGAAAATCACTGGGACGATCGCTATCACGAATGGCGGACCCACACCTTGGTCAATGCCTCGGCACTGATGGTCTCCACCAAGGACCAGGATTGGCAGGCGCTGCTGGCTCGCCTCGAATACTGGGAAAGTCTCGCCGAGCGCTCCCTGATGCTCGCCGTCAGCTTCATTCCGTTCTGCGCACCTGTCGGGATGGCTGCGGCGGCGGTGGGTGGGGTGCGCCTGGTGTATGAGTTCTTCGAAGGTATCCAGGCGTTCAATGAAGGCCACGCGCAAGAAGGCATCGACCACATCTTCAACGTCCTGTTCGGAGTCGCCCAAGGCGCCTATCTGGGGTTCATCGGCGGGGCGGTCGAACCCATGCCGATGCGAGACGGTACGACACGCTTGTGGAATGGCGATGTCACGCCTTTCCAGGCGCGGCGCCTGCCACCCATTGAGGCCGAGCAGGACGCCTGGGGGGTATGGCGCACGACGGACGAGGCATGGGTGCAGGTCGAGGGCCGCTATTTCGAGGTGCAGGGCACCGCCGACGCCGTGGACTTGCGTCTCCCCGCCGACCATCGTGGCGTGACGCCGCTCCTGGAGTGGAACCGTGCCCGCGGCTGGCAATGGGCACACCGTAATCCGTTGCAGCGCGGCAACCTGGAACTGCTGCGTAACTTTGTCGAGACGCCAGCCGAACTGGACGACCCTACGATTCTTGCCCTGCAACGACAGGTGGGTGTCAGCGAGGCGCACCTGCGCTACCTGCAAGTGAACGGGCAGCCGATGCCGGCCATCTTCGCCGACGCCCTGGGTGAAGCACGGGATTGGCAAAGGGTGCAGCAAACCATTGGGCGTCTGCGCGGCGGCGAAGCGCCAGGCAGCATGCACGTTCGAATCACTCAGACCCTCGTGGATCTGCCGGGTTGGCCCGAGGCTGTGACGCTGCGCTATCACGATGGGGTGCGGGTTCACTCTACGGGTGACACGGCGGCTACGCGCTTTCTCAATCTGAACCAGGCTGATCTGGCACAGGATGGCTGGGCCAATCACATCCTGGCAGGCCTGAGCGTGAGCGAGCAACGTGCGCTGTTGGGGCAAAGCCCCCTCGGCCTGCGTCCGGTGGAGAGCAGTCGGCTGTTGGCGGGCCGTTGGGCGACTCACCTGGAACGCAATGTTACCCAGGTGACTACTACCATGGCCCGGTCCACCACGCTCGATCCGTTGGCCGTTCCCGTGGCTCGGGCCTTCTCCGGGCTGCCGGAATCCATGGCCAACGAGCTTGCCAGCCAGGCTCAAGGCGAGGACCTGGTGCGCCTGCGTGCCGGCCGGGTGACGGGAAGCCTGGGTAAACAGTGCGTAGAAGCCCTGACCGAGCTGCGCCTGACACGTACGTTGCGTGCTTTGGAGCGCGGAGAAAGCAGCACCGATCGAGACCGCGTCGTCATGGGCTTGCTGGGCAATATGGCCCCATTGCGCGGCCGGTTGCGCCTGCGCCTGGTGTCGAGCGAACTGGCCAGCCCGTTGGAAGTGGGGGAAGAGGGGCCCTTGAAAGTCATTCGCCAGGACGGCGGGCAGTACCAGGCCTTTGACGAGCAGGGCAACGAGCTGGGCGTGGGGTCGAGCCTGGAAGAGGCGCTGTTGAACGCAATGCCGGACGAGGCTCGCAAGGCGCTGGGATTCAACATTTGGGAGGCGGCCAGGCTTCGCAAGGCGCTGCTGGGGCAAGCCCTTGACGATCGGCAAGGGCTGCGTGCGTTTCTGCTCCTCAAGCGCCTGGACAGCGGCGCGCAAGGCCCGCAATGGCAGAACGGACGCTTGGGTTATCCGCTCAGCGGGCGTGGAAAACTGCCGTTGCAGGGCTGGCGCCACAATCTGGAGGGACGTCTTGAGCGACTATATCCTCACTATGCCGGGGATGCCCTCGCGGGGCTTCAGCGCAGCCTGACCGATCAGGCCGCGCGTGAAGGCCTCAGCCTGAACCAGTTGGTCAGTCGGCTGAGCAATGAATGGGCGACGCTCGATGAAGGGTTGCGCCAGTGGGAAGTCCATGAGGGCGTTCATCACCCGGTGGAGGGTCGCTACAGCCGAGAGGATATCCTGGCGAATCGTCGCGGCGTAGCGAACGAAATCCGCCGCGCCTGGCGGCGTGAACCCGATCCGCGCAGGGAAGACAGCGAGTTGACATTGCGTCTGTCGGGGTGGGACATCGGCAGTCTCCCTACGATCCACGCACGTTTCACCCATATCGAAACCCTTACGTTGTCTCACATGGGTTTGAGTGAGGATCCCTCGGACTTCCTGCGGCTGTTTCCCAATATCGAAATGCTGCGCCTGCACGGTAATAACTTTACCGCCGTACCCGTGGCGGCGGGCGAGTTTCGCAATCTGCTGGAGCTGGCATTGGGTAAAAATCCACTCAATATGAACGCGGATGTATTTGCCCCCCTGATTGGTGCCAATCGCGCCCCCAAGCTGCGGGTCCTGCACCTTTCCGAGATAACTGGCGGTGCGGAGCCTGGCGCCGAGGCCAACATGGTCGCAGCCATCGGCCGCCTGGCTGAGCTACCCGCCCTACGGGAACTGGTGTGGTCCGATAACCTGCATTTCACCGCCCAGCAGTTGCAAGCCATCACCGCCTTGCCCGGGTTGGAAGCGCTGGACCTGGTGCGCTGCGGCCTGCGCCTGGATGAAGAGGGCAGTGCCTTCCTGCGGACCGCCACGGCGTTGAAAGACCTGCGCCTGAGTGGCAACAACTGCCGTGACTTACCCAACCTGACGGAGCTCACAGCCCTGGAAGAGTTGGAATTGGCCTACGCAGGATTGGATCGGGTGCCGACGATGGCCTTGACGCTGCTATCCAGGCATTCATCCGACCCGATCTTCCTCGACCTCAAGGGCAACCGCATCACCAACATCCAGGATGACCTGCTTCCCGCGCTGGCCAGCATGCCAAAGAGTAATACCCTTGGGTTAGGGATTGAAGACAATCCACTCCCCAGCGCCCAGATCAACGCCCTTCGCGAACTGGACCGTCACGCTTTTCGCTACACGGCCGATGATTGGCTGGATAACCTTCCCGATCTGAAGAAAACCCTGGAAGTGGCCCGGGACGATGCCGGAGGGCGGCGTTTCATTGACTGGTTTTCCGGCGTCATACGCGACATCGATGCCAGTGAGCCCAACGGGCTGGCCCTGGGATATCGTCAGCGGGCCGCAGGGATTCTGCAGTACTACACCGGATACTCGAATCTCTATGCCGACCTCTTGATTCAGCTTCCAGACTTTGGCCAGCAACTGGGGCAACTGCGCACGCGCCTGCAAGGGCGCGTGCTGGACCGGCATACGCCAGACGTCGCTGAGCTGGAGGTGCACTTCTTGATGTTCGAGTCGGTCCAACGTGCTCGCCTCGATCCGCAGGGCGTGCCTTTCGCGCGGTTCCTGGGCAGCCAGTACGAGTATTGGAACCGGGTATTGAGCAGCCTTTATCCGGAGATATCGCAGCGCCGGGCGGCCACGACACGGGAGGGCTTCATCAATTGGCTCAGCGACGCCCAGGACACCTTCGACAGTAATGACCAACTGCCCCGCGTAGGGGAAATGACCTGGCGCCCCTACCTGGGGTTGATGTCCCGCGATTGGCTCGAAGGCCTGGCGACCTGGGACACGGTGGAGGACAGCCTGGTGGATGCCTTCAGCGAACCGGTGGACCCATCCCATTGGCCCCAGGTGCTGTTGGATAACCTGAGGCAACCTGGCACCGACCTGCCCAGTGCCCTGGAGTCGGTCACTCTACCCAACGGCATAGTCTGGCAGCGGGTGAGACTGGAAGCCGTGGCGGATGTGGACTGGGCCGCAGGTCAACCGGTGATGCTCACTGAAGATCAATTGCGGCGGACCATGGCCATCTACCGTTCGGTCAAGAGCCGGGAGATCGAAGCCCTGGCGAGGCGGATAACCACTGAACTGGTCACCCCTTGGTGGGCGCTGCGACGACAATAGCCATCCCTCGCCATACGGGAAGTGGTTGCTCGGCTAGCGCGGATTGATCAAACCTGTGGCGAGGGGATTTATCCCCGTTGGGCTGCGAAGCAGCCCCCAAACCAGGCAACTCAGTGTGCCAGGAAGATTGAGTTCATTGCTTTAGGGCTGCTACGCAGCCCAACGGGGATAAATCCCCTCGCCACAAGGCTTAGTCCACTGCGCGACGGCGCTGCGTGGAAGACGACGCGGCCACTTCCTCGCCACAATGGAATACCAACGCCTTCAGGCCACATTGCATATCCGCGTCGGGAAACTCCGGCGGATTGGCCAAACGCTGTTCGAACTTCAAGCCAGGCGCTTCACGGGTGACGCCGTCGATGAGGAAGTCGGGACCGGTGGCCGGGTCGTTGCTGCAGGCCAGTACCATGCCGTTGGCGGCCAGCAGTTCCGGCAGGCGGCGCAGGACGCGTTGGTAATCCTTGGTCAGCAGAAAACTGCCTTTCTGGAAGGTTGGCGGGTCGATGATCACCAGGTCGTACGGGCCGCTGTTGATCACTTTGCCCCAGGATTTGAACAGGTCGTGGCCGAGGAAACTCACCTGGCTCAGGTCATGGCCGTTCAGGCGATGGTTGTCGCGGCCACGGCTCAGGGCCGCGCGGGACATGTCCAGGTTCACCACATGCCGGGCGCCGCCGGCGATGGCCGCCACCGAAAAACCGCAGGTGTAGGCGAACAGGTTCAACACGCGCTTGCCCTTGGCGTTTGCCCGCACCCAGTCGCGGCCGTAGCGCATGTCGAGGAACAGGCCGTTGTTCTGCTTCTTGCCCAGGTCGATCCGGTAGCGCAGGCCACCTTCGGTCAGGGTCCATTCATCGATGGGCTCGCCCACCAGCCATTGGGTGAGGCTTTGTGGCAGGTAGCGGTGCTGCACCGCTAGGGTATGGGCCTTGCTGTGCTGCCAGGCCGGCGACGTGGTGAGCGCCAGCAGCATTGCGTTCAAGTCGTCCAGATGCGTGGGGTCCGGTTCCTTGAACAGCGACACCAGCACTATCCCTTGCAACCAGTCGACAGTGACCTGTTCCAGGCCCTGCCAGCAGCGCCCGCGGCCATGGAACAGGCGACGGGTTTCTTCGGGCACCGATGCCAGGGCTGTCAGCAAGTGGTCATGAAGGGTTTGAAGGGCTACGCAATTCATTCAGGCAACGCCAGGGATTGGAAAGACCGGCATTTTAACCTGTAGCGCTACTAACCGCCGCTAGTAGCCAAAATACTGGCAACCTGTTGCGGCTGGCAGTTGAGATAGGCCGAACGCTTGAGCCAGCCCGGATCCGGGTACCAGGAAAACATGAACTGGCCGCCCTTGAGCTTGTCGATCACCTGGCGTGCCACTTGCGGGCGTACGGCAGGGCAGCCCTGGCTGCGTCCGATGCGTCCCTGACGCGCGCTCCACAGCGGGTTCACGTAGTCGGCGGCGTGGATCACGATTGCCCGATCACGGGCCAGGTCATTGAAGCCCGGTTCCAGGCCGTCCATGCGCAGCGAATAGCCGTGGGTGCCCTGGTAGCTTTCCTGGGTGCGAAACAGCCCCAGGCTGGATTGGTAACTGCCCAGGCGATTGGAAAATTGCGTGGCGAAGTTTTCCCCGGATTTTTGCCCGTGAGCCACCAGGTCACGCAATACCAGCTTCTTCTGGCGCAGGTCGAAGATCCACAGGCGACGGGCCGTGGAGGGCTGCGAATAGTCGATTACCGCCAGGTGACGGGCCTGGCTCGCACCATTGGCGACCGCGCATTGCATGGCGCTCAAGGCACTTTTGAGCGCCAGGGGATTGAGTTCCGGCGCTGCGTGGGCGAGGCTGTTGTAAAGCGTTTGAGAATTCGCCTTTTTTTCTGCCAGCGCCGGGCTGCAAATGACGCCCAGGCCCAGCATGACCAGGCAAAGTCGGCGCAAAAAGCCCTGTACAGGCGAAGCATTTCCAGCGTGGTGTTCGTTCGCGGCATCCCGTCCGATTTTGTTTGTCTGCATGATGGCGGGTCGTACCTGTCGCAAAATTCACCGTCAACGAGACGGCCATGGATTGGAGTAAAGCAGTTGTTCAAAAAGTCCGCATGTTACCTGAGCCTTTTATTGCTCACTGCGCCATTGGTCGCGACAGCCGAAGACAGCGATCCGGCACTCGTGCAAACCACACTGGCGCAATTGGCGGTCGCGTGCCCGGACGTTGCGGTGGGCGTCGACTTCCCGACGCTGCTCGACTTGCAGGCGTTCTATCAGCAAAACGCAGGCCAGCAAGCCTGGTCGGACGACGAACGACGCAGAGCGTTGCAGGTCCAGTTACAACAACTGGCCGATGACGGCCTGGATCCAGCGCGCTATAGCCTGCCGGCCGAGGGAGCAGCCCAGGGCGCTCATTGTGTCGACATCGCCATCAGCCAGCGCTACCTGCAAGCCTTGCATGACCTGCGTTTCGGCTATTTGCCTCAAGACCGGCTGGAGCCGGTATGGAAGGCCAACCCGCAGCCACAGGATCACCAGGCGGTGGTGCTGGCCATCGCCGGGCTGGGCCTGCAGAACGTCGCCAGTGCCTTTGAACAGGCGCGGCCGAACCTGGACCTTTATCGCAACCTGCGCGACGTCTATGCCCGGCTGCGGCAACAGCCTTTATCCAACTGGCAACCCGTGCCGGGCGGGCCGCTGCTGCAACCGGACAAGCAGGACGCTCGTGTACCTGCCCTGGCCCAGCGGCTGTTCAACGAGGGGTACCTGAGTGCGCCGCCGCTGGTGACCGACGAGCACTACAGCCCCACGCTGGTGGATGCGATGAAAAGCTTCCAGCTCCAGCATTCGCTGCAGGCCGATGGTGTGGTGGGGCCCTGGACGGTCACCGAGTTGAACATCAGCCCGGCCATGCGTCGCGAACAACTGCGGATCAATCTGGAGCGCATGCGCTGGCTGGCCCAGGACGTGGAGAATGACAGCGTGCTGGTCAATGTGGCAGCGGCCCAACTGACGGTTTACCAGGGCGGCGCGCCGGTCTGGCAAACCCGCACCCAGGTGGGCCGTGCGCAACGGCAGACACCCTTGCTCAAATCCCATGTCACTCGACTGACCCTCAACCCGACCTGGACCATCCCACCGACCATCATGCGCGAGGACAAACTGCCCGAGATCCGCCGCGATCCGGAGTTTCTCAGCCGCAACAGCCTGCGGATCCTCGACAGTGATGGCCTGCCGTTGCTGGCGGAGGATATCGACTGGGAGCACCCGGGCAACCTCATGCTGCGCCAGGATCCGGGGCCGAAAAACCCGTTGGGCAAAATGGCGATCCGTTTTCCCAATCCGTTCTCGGTGTATCTGCATGACACTCCGAGCCAGGCGCTGTTCAGCAAAGGCCCGCGGGCCTTCAGTTCAGGCTGCGTGCGGATCGAGCAGGTGATGCACTTGCGCGACCTGCTGCTGAGCCCGGCCGAACGGGCCCGCACCGACACTTTACTGGCCACCGAGACGACCCATGAGTTCCGACTGGCCCGGCCCGTGCCGATCCTGCTGGGGTACTGGACAGTACAAGCGGACAGCCAGGGCCAGGCGGTGTATATCCCGGATATCTACGGGCGTGACGCAACACTGTCCGCTGCCCATGGCCGCGCGCTCTGAGCTCAAGCGCAGGCCGTGGCGATGGGCGCGTGGGTAGCCTGCTCGTGTGTTGCAAACAAGCGCTGGCCGATGACGCTGGCAGCCTGCAAGTGCATTTGCGGATCGAGGGTTTCCGATTCGAGCAAACGTTGGGAGCTCACCACGCGGGCGCCGCAGTAGTCGAAAATCCCATGGTCGATCTGCGTGGTCATCGCCTTGTCATAGCCGTGGCGCTGGAAGCTGTCGGCATCGGCGCCACCGACTGCCACCAAGTGGACCTTCAGGCGCTGCAGTTGCTGGACAAACGGCTTGTCGAGGCTGAAATCGAACGCCCAGCCGTTGGAAAACACCCGGTCGATCCAGCCCTTGAGCAGCGCCGGCATGGACCACCAATAAATCGGATAGACCAGTACCAACGCGTCGGCACGGTCGATTCTGGCTTGCTCGGCCAGCACATCCGCAGGTGGTGGGGCTTCCCGGTGGTGGACCCTGTGGTCGGCGAAGTTGAAGCGCGGATCGAAGCCTTCGGCGGCCAGGTCCGCGATCTCGAACGTATCGGCAGGGTTGGCGCGGGTAATGCCCTCGGCGATTTTTCCGGCCAGGCTATGGGTGAGAGAGTGCGGGTCGTGATGAGCAACAACGATCAGTGCGTGCATGGCGAAACTCCTTCTGGTCAGGCAGTCGGGAAGACAGCTATGCTTGGTTAAGTTACGGTTAGTAAGTTACGGTTGGTAAAGTTAGCATGTCAAGTACCGAAGAACAGCCTTCACCTCGTCGTCGTTTGTCCCGGCATGACCGGCAGCGACAATTGCTCGATGTCGCCTGGCGATTGGTGCGGGAGGAGGGTAGTGATGCCCTGACATTGGCCCGGCTGGCGGACCTGGCGGGGGTGACCAAGCCCATCGTCTACGATCACTTCATCAGCCGATCCGGGTTGCTGGCGGCGCTGTACCAGGATTTCGACGCCCGTCAGACCGCATTGATGGATGCGGCCCTCGACGCCAGCGACGCTACCTTGCAAAGCCGCGCGGCGGTAATCGCTTCTTCCTACGTCGAGTGCGTGCTGTTGCAAGGCCGGGAGATTCCCGGGGTGATCGCAGCCTTGACCAGTTCGCCGGAGCTGGAGCGTATCAAGCGCGAATACGAGGGCATTTTCCTCGACAAGTGTCGCGCCGTGTTGGAGCCGTTCGCCGGCCCGAAAGGCATCACCCAGGCCGGCTTGCGGGCGATGCTCGGGGCGGCGGAAGCACTGTCCAATGCCGCCGCGACTGGGGAAATCAGCGCTGCCGAGGCAAAAGAAGAACTGCTGGCCAGTATCGTGGCGATGGTGGCCAGGACCGCCGATAACCCTTCAAGTTGACCCACCGCTATCGCGAGCAGGCTCGCTCCCACAGAGGAGCCCGGATGCATGCGGATCCTGAGGTCACCAAAATTAACGGTGGGAGTGGGCTTGCTCGCGAAGGCGTCAGCCCGGTCACCACCTCGGTTCAGGATTGGCCGGGGTGTTCGATCGACTGCACTTTTATGAAGCCGCAGGCCCGGTGATCGCACCATCGCAAGGCAGTGGGTGGTGCTTGGGAAAGGGGGGCGGGTGCCGGTCGGCTTGTGGTGTTAGAACTGGCGTCTTCGCGGGCAAGCCCGCTCCCACAGGGGGACAGCGGTGAACGCGCTGCCGTGAGTAGGGGCTGGGCGAAGTTTGGCACGCTCGCTGCAAGAGGCTATCCAGGCCCACCGCGAACACAATCGAGTGGGCGGCTCCGTCGGTCAACGAAGATCGAATGCCAGCAGGCCGGAGGAAAACAACGGTAGGTCAGGGCGCAGTCGCCGGACCGCTACCGCACAGAACAGGCAAAGACGCCTGGAACCGCAAGGTTTCAGGCGTCTTTTTTTTGCTTTCAAAATCGTGATGGGCTTTTGTCGGGTGCTTTTTATGAACTCCAACGTTGCTTCTCTGAACAAGCTGCAAACGCTGATCGTCATCGGCAATGGCATGGTCGGCCATCACTGCGTCGAGCAATTGATCGAGCGCGGTGCCCTTAATCATTACCGCGTGCATGTGTTCAGCGAAGAGCCGATGCGTGCCTACGACCGCGTACATCTGTCCGAGTATTTCTCGGGGCGCGACGCCGAGTCCCTGGCCCTTGGTGAGGCTTCGTTGTACCAGACGCCTGGCGTTACCCTGCACCTGGGCGTACCCGTACTGGAAATCGACCGTGACGCGCATCAGGTAGTGACCGCCCATGATCGCATCCACTACGACAAGCTGGTGCTCGCCACCGGTTCCTACCCGTTCGTGCCACCGATTGAAGGCGCCGAAGGCGATTCGTGCCTGGTCTATCGCACCCTGGAGGACCTGGATGCGATCCGTGCCGCCGCCAGCAATGCTCGCCGTGGTGTGGTGGTCGGTGGTGGCCTGCTGGGCCTGGAAGCGGCCAACGCCCTCAAGACCCTCGGCCTGGAAGCCCATGTGGTGGAATTCGCCCCACGGCTGATGCCGGTGCAGTTGGATACCCAGGGTGGTTTGGCCCTCAAGGCGCGCATTGAAAGCCTGGGCGTCGGCGTGCACCTGTCCAAGGGCACCCAGTCGATCACTGCCGGTGAGCAGTACCGTTATCGGATGAGTTTCGGCGACGACGATTTCCTGGAAACCGACCTCATCGTGTTTTCCGCCGGCATTCGTGCCCAGGATGCCTTGGCCCGCCAGAGCGATTTGCAGATCGGCCCGCGCGGTGGCGTGGTGATCGATGATCATTGCCAAAGCAGCGACCCGCACATCTACGCCATCGGTGAATGCGCGGCCTGGAACGGCAGTGTTTTCGGCCTGGTCGCCCCGGGCTACCAGATGGCCCGTAATGTCGCGGCCCGGCTGTGCGGCGAAAGCGCTGAAGCCTTCACCGGCGCCGACATGTCCACCAAGCTCAAGCTGCTTGGCGTGGACGTTGGCTCCATCGGCGATGCCCATGGCAACACGCCGGGTTCGCGCAGCTACCAGTTCATTGACGAAACCAGCGCCAGCTACCGGCGCCTGGTGGTGGACGCCGCCGGCAAACGGGTGATCGGCGCAGTGTTGGTGGGCGACAACAGCTATTACGACACCTTGCTGCAATACATGCAGAACGGCATCGCCTTGCCCAAGGACGCTGCCAGCCTGATCCTGCCATCGTCCGAAGGCGCCCCGACCCTGGGCCCGGCGGCGCTGCCCGAAACCGCCACCATCTGCTCCTGCCACAACGTCACCAAGGGCTCGATCTGCTCGGCCATCGATGGTGGTTGTACCGATCTGGGCCAGCTCAAATGCGACACCAAGGCCGGTACCGGTTGTGGTGGTTGCGCGGCGCTGGTCAAGCAAGTGTTCGAGCATGAATTGACGGCCCGCGGTGTCAGCGTCGACAAGAGCCTGTGCGAACACTTCGCCTACACCCGTCAGGAACTGTACGCCCTGGTGCGAGTGGAAGGCATCATCAGTTTCGAAGAGCTGCTGGCCAAGCATGGGCGCGGTCACACCGGTTGCGATCTGTGCAAGCCGGCGGTGGGCTCGATCCTGGCGTCGTGCTGGAACCAGCCGATCATGGATCCGTCCCTGGTGCCGTTGCAGGACACCAACGACACGTTCATGGCAAACATGCAGAAAAACGGCACCTATTCGGTGGTGCCGCGTATCGCCGGTGGGGAAATCACCGCCGACAAACTGATCGCCATCGGCGTGGTCGCCAAGAAATACGACCTCTACACCAAGATCACCGGCGGCCAGCGCATCGACCTGTTCGGTGCCCAGTTGCACCAGTTGCCGGATATCTGGGCCGAGCTGATCGAAGCCGGCTTCGAAACCGGCCATGCCTACGGCAAGTCCACGCGCACGGTGAAATCCTGCGTGGGCAGCACCTGGTGCCGCTACGGCGTGCAGGACAGCGTGCAGATGGCCCTGACCCTTGAGGATCGCTACAAAGGCCTGCGCTCGCCGCACAAGCTCAAGTTCGCGGTGTCCGGTTGCACCCGGGAGTGCGCCGAGGCCCAGAGCAAGGACGTCGGCGTGATCGCCACCGAGAAGGGCTGGAACCTCTACGTGGCCGGCAATGGCGGCATGCGTCCGCGTCATGCCGAGCTGTTCGCCACTGACCTGGATGACGCCACGCTGATCCGCTACATCGACCGTTTCCTGATGTTCTACATCCGCACCGCCGACAAGTTGCAACGCACTTCGGTCTGGCGCGAAAGCCTGGAGGGCGGCCTGGACTACCTCAAGGACGTGATCATCAACGACAGCCTGGGCCTGGGCGCCGAGCTCGAAGCGCAGATGCAACTGGTGGTCGACCGTTACGAATGCGAATGGGCCAACGCCCTCAAGGATCCGGACAAACTCAAGCGTTTCCGCACTTTCGTCAACGACAAGCGCGGCGATCCGGACGTTCATTTCGTCCGCGAACGCGGTCAGCGCCGACCGGTTCACGCCGGCGAACTTCACCTGATTCCCGTCACCGAGGAGGTGCTTTGATGAGCCAGTCAAACGTTGTTCGTATTCCTGTCCGCGATGCCGCCCAGGAGCCATCGCAATGGCGTGCCCTGTGCAGCCGCGACGACCTGGTACCCAACTCCGGCGTGGTCGCCTGGCACGATGGCAGCCAAGTGGCGCTGCTGTACCTGCCCGAGCATCAGGACAAGCCGCTGTATGCCATCGACAACCGCGATCCGAAGTCGGGTGCGAATGTCATCGGTCGTGGTTTGTTGGGCAGCATCAAGGGTGACCTGGTGATTGCCTCGCCGATGTACAAGCAGCATTTCCGCCTGGAAGACGGCTCTTGCCTGGAGTACCCGGAGCAGCGCCTGCGGGTATGGCCGGTGCGGCTCAATGGCGATGTGGTGGAGATTGGCGAGGACTGATCCGAGCCATTGGGTGAGTGGAAAACTGCAGCCAAATGTGGGGATGAACAATGAAAACCGCTGCTCAACTGGTGAGACTCAAGAGTGTGCAGAACCAGCAGGTCCACAGCATCGCCCCCGAGCAGACGGTGCTCGAAGCGCTGCAAATCATGGCCGAGAAAAATGTCGGCGCGTTGCCGGTGATCGAGGATGGCCAGGTGGTGGGTGTATTCAGCGAGCGGGACTACGCACGCAAGATGGTGCTCAAGGGGCGTTCATCGGTGGGTACGCCAGTGCGCACCATCATGAGCGCTCCGGTGGTCACCGCAGACAGCCAGCAGAGCATCGACCGTTGCATGGAAGTCATGACCGACAGCCACTTGCGACACCTGCCGGTGCTGGATAACGGCCAACTGATCGGCCTGCTGTCCATTGGTGATCTGGTGAAGGAAGCGATAGTCGAGCAGGCGGACCTGATCCGGCAGTTGGAACACTACATTCGCGGGCACTGATTGTGGCTAGGGGATCTGTGTTTACTTGAGCTCAACCGAAAGGTTTTACTTGCGGTAATGACTCGGCGCCACGCCCACTTCGCGGCGGAAGATCTGGGAGAAGTGGCTGGCGCTGCCATAACCGACCTCCAGGCCGATATCGATGACGCTGCGCTCGGTTTCCATCAGCAGTTGCCGGGCCCGGGCCATTCTCAGTTGGATGAAGTACTGCGAGGGCGAACGTCCGGTGGCGCGCTTGAACAGACGGCTGAAGTGGTATTCGCTCAGGCCGATGGCCTGGGCCAGGTCACCGAGGCAGAAGGGTTCGGCCAGTCGCTGTTCCATCAGCTCGATAACCCGCTTGAGCTTGAAGGCGGGCAGGGCGTTACGCCCGGACATGTCGTCGGCATCGCCATCCAGGTAATGCCGTGCCAAGTGCACCGCTACACATTGCGCCATGCCCTGGATCAGCAAGGCACTGGTTTCACCGCGCCGGGTCAGCTCCGCCCGAATCGGTTCGAGCAAGGCTGAAAGTGCTTCGTCCCGTCCGCCAGAGACTTCTCGCAACTGGACCGCACCGCTGCCACCAGCTTCGGCAATGGCGCGCCCCAGCAACGCCAACCCCAGGTATACATGCATGACCACGAACGGTTCGTGGCTGGTGACTTGCCAGCGCATCTCGTAAGGCACCGGGGATGTGGTCAGGAAGAAATCCGCGCTGCGCACGCTATTCGCTTCCCAGTTCTGGTTGGCGACGCGCTCCTCGACGATGGCTTCCCCGGACAACACCCAGACGAGCAACGGCTCGGCCACCGCCGGCACGACGATGTGTGCTTCGCTGCGCTCACGCACAAAGATCTCGACCAGGATGTCTTTGGCCGATACGCCGTCGGACGTCGCCAGGCGTTCGCCGCGTATGTGTGCCTGCAGGCCGGTTGCCGATGTTCGTTCGGTGACTTCCATGCTTCGATGGCCTCGTGAGAGCCCCCGGGTCAAGCCGGGTCGGCGGTGGGACGGTGCTGGCGCAACAGTTCGATGGATTGAGACGGAATCAACTCGCGCAACGCCTTATAGAGCGCTCGGGTTTCCAGCAGGTTCCAGATGCGCAGCATGGTTTCCAGTGCGTCCAGGGGTTTGCTGATGAAATCCCGCGCACCGAGGGCCAAGGCCCGCAGGCGGGTGTCACGGGTCGCGTCGGCGGTCAGCACCAGGATGGGCAGGTAGTCGTTGGCCGGAATGCGTCGGTTGAGTTGCTCCAGTACGGCAAAGCCGTCGAACGCCGGCATGTGCAGGTCGAGGATGACCAAGTCCGGCTCGAAGCTGTTGAACAGGTCGAGCGTACGCAAAGGTTCGGTGCTGCTCAACACATTGTGCAGCCCTTCGCGGGCCAGCAGTTGTTCCATCAGGTCCAGGTTGGGGCGTTGATCGTCGACGATCAGAATGCGCAAGTCGCGATTCATACGGGCTCCGGTAGATAGTGCTCAAGATGGCCCAGAAAGGCCTGGATATGAATAGGTTTGGTCAGGATCGCCGTGGCACCCGCGTCGTGCAGGGCGCGGTGGGTCAGGTCGCTGGCATCGGCGGTGATCATCAGCACGGGCGTGGTCGCGGTGGCCGGGGATTGGCGCAGGCGCCGCAAGACCTCCAGGCCTTCGAGGTCGGGCAGGCTGACGTCCAGCAGGATCAGTTGCGGGGCATGCTGGCGCGCGAGGTCCAGGCCCATCTGGCCTTGCATGCTCGACAGCAACTGAATGCCGGGACGGCGCTGCATCAGGGTTTCGATCAGTGCGAGGCTCGACAGGTTGTCTTCGATGCACAGGACTTTGCCGTGATGGTCCACGGGCGCACGCGTCACCGCCAGGGTGGCAATGGGTGGCAGATGCCCGCCAACCACCTCGGTACCCGGCAGTTGCAGGGTGAAACAACAGCCGTGTCCGGGTTCGCTGTGGACCTGCAGGTTGCCCTGCATCATTTCCAGCAGGCTCTTGCTCAAGGACAACCCCAGGCCGGTGCCTTCGACCTGGGGATCGGCGCCCAGGCGTTCGAAGGGCTTGAACAGTTGGTCCAGTTGTTCCGGGGCAATGCCATGGCCGGTGTCGTTGACGGCGATGCTCACCTGATGGGGCTGGACGCTGACCTCGATGCGCACCTCGCCGCCGGGCCGGTTGTACTTGATGGCGTTGGACAGCAGGTTGAGCAACACCTGCACCAGGCGCTGACGGTCAGCGAGCACGCCGCAACCGTCCGCCAGCGGTGGCAGCTCGGCCAAGTGGATCCCGGCATCGGCGGCCATCGGTGAAACCAGAGTCAGGGCTTCGTGCAGCACCGTCGACAGGGCGATCGGTTCGATGTTCAGCGGCAGGCGCCCGGCCTCGATCCGGGCAATGTCCAGCACCTCGTTGATCAACGCCAGCAAGTGCTGGCCGGCCCGCAGGATATGGCTGACCTGGGGGCGTTGGCCGGCCGTGGAGTCCATGTCCAGCAATTGAGCGAAACCCAGGATGGCATTCAAGGGCGTGCGCAATTCGTGGCTCATGCGTGACAGAAACTCGCTCTTGGCCCGGCTGGCGCTTTCGGCTTCCTCGCGGGCGGTGCTCAGGGCGATCTCGGCAGCGCGGCGGTCGGTGATGTCGCGGGTGATCTTGGAAAAGCCGCGCAGGGCGCCAGTGCCATCGTATTGGGCGGTGATGACCACGCTGGCCCAGAAGCGGCTGCCGTCCTTGCGGCAACGCCAGCCTTCTTCCATGTAATGACCGTCGCGAGTGGCTTCGCGCAGGGCCATGTTCGGGTGCGCCGGGCATTCCTCGGCCAGGTAGAACAGGGAAAAGTGCCGGCCGAGGATTTCCTGTTCGGTGTAGCCCTTGATCCGTTCGGCGCCAGCGTTCCAGGTGGTGACATAGCCTTGGGCATCGAGTGCGAAGATCCCATAGTCCTTCACGCCGTCGATGATCAGCCGCAAGCGTTCCTCATTATCACGCAGGGCCCGCTCGCGTTCGGCGAGCAACTGCCCGGCCTCCACCAGGCGGGTACCGAGCTGGCCGATTTCGTCCTGCTCCGGCGGTTGCGGCAACAAGGGTTGGCCCAGGGCCAGGCGCTGGGCATTGCCTTGTACCTGCTGGACACGGGCGACGATGCCCTTGGACAGGAACAGCACCGCGACAATGGCCCCCAGCAGTCCACACACCGCCGCCAGCAACGTGGCGAACAACAGGCGCATGCGCGTGGCCGAGGCGGCGGCGCTGCGGTCGGCGAGCAGGGCATCTTCGCGGATGCGCATGGCGCTGATCTGCTCGCGCAGCACGTCCAGCACCTGCTTGTTTTCGATCAGGATCGCGGTGATGGCCTCGGGGTCGTCGCGCTTGCCGTTGCGCAAGGCGAGCAAGCCGTCGAGTTTGTCGGCGATCAGCGGGGTGATGGTCTGGAGGTGTTCACGCATCCTGGCATCGCGAATGTTGTGGTCCAGGCGCTGCAATGCGGCATGGATCAGCGGCGTGGCCTGTTCGTAGCTGGGCAGGAAATCTTCGCGCCGGGTCAGCAGATAGCCCCGCACGCTGGCCGCAGCCTCGGCCAGCAGGGTATGGACTGTCTGGATATCACCCTGGACCAGCAGCACCCGGCGCACATCCTCTTCGGCCCGGGCGGTCTGGCGTTCGGTGATGTAAATCAGCACCAGCGACAGCAGCAGGACCACCAGGGGCAGGGAAATCACCACCAGGGCCTTGCCTCGCAACGGCAAGTCGGCCCAGCGGCGGGCGGCGAGAAACCTCACGGCCACTGCCCGGCGGGTTGCGCCACCAGGCCCAGGGCAACGCCGCGCACGGCGGCCTGGGTGCGGTCGGCGGCGCCCAGCTTGCCAATGACCCGCTCTACGTGGGCTTTGGCGGTGCCGGGCGCGATGCCCAGCTTTTCGCCGATTTCACGGTTGCTGAAACCGCCGGCCACCAGCCCCAATACCTGGCGCTCCCGGGCGGTCAGGGCCTGGACTTGAGTGGCACCATTCGCACCGCGCTCGGCCATGCGGCGCAACAGGCGCGCGCTGACCGAACTGTTCAGCGCTTCTTCGCCCTGGGCGACCCGTTTGAGGGCGTCGAGCACTTCATCACGGCTGGCATCCTTGAGCAGGTAGCCGACCGCGCCCGCACCGATGGCGGCTTCGAGGTGGTCGGGGCTGTCATCCATGGTGAAGATCATCACTTTGACCCCGGGCTGGCGCTGCTGCAGGATCCGCGCCGCCCCCAGGCCGTTGAGGACCGGCATGCGGATGTCGAGGATCGCGATGTCCGGTTTCAGCCGCTCGCACAGGTCGAGGGCTTCCTGGCCGTCGCGGGCCTGGCCGACGACCTCGAATCCCGGGTTGCCGGCGAGCATGCTGATAAAGCCGGTGCGGGTGACTTCGTGGTCGTCGGCCAGCAGCAGGCGCAAAGGTTGGTTCATGGGTGTACTCCGTGAGCCGGTAGCGGCACGCTGGCCAGTAATCGGGTGCCGTCGCCGGGCTGGCTGCAACAGCTCAGATGGCCGTCCAGCAAATGGGCGCGCTCCTGCATGGCGGCCAGCCCCAAATGGCAGCTGCCGTTGGTCTCGATGGGTTGCTCGAGAGCAAAGCCGCGGCCATCGTCCTCCACGCGCAGGCAAGCGTGGCCGTTTTCTACCGCCAAGCCCAAGCGCACGTGGCGGGCCTGGGCGTGCTTGAGAATGTTGTTGATGCCTTCCTGTGCAATGCGAAACAGGGCGATCTCGGTGTTGCCCGGCAGGCGTGCGGTGCTGTGTTCGGCCCAGGTCACCGCCAGGCCCGCGTCACGCAGGCGATCGGCCTCCTTGTCGACGGCTTTGTACAGTCCGAAATCATCCAGCACGTGGGGGCGCAGGCCGCCGATCAACTGCCGGCCTTCGCCGACGCAGCCCTGGGCCAGGTCGAGGATGGCTTGCAACTCGTTCGCCAGGGCCGGCGGTAGCGACGGGCAGCGACCGGCGAAGCCCTGCAAGCGCTGATGCAAACCGGCGAGGTTCTGCGCCAGGCCGTCATGCAGGTCGTAGGCCACGCGCTTGCGTTCATCTTCCTGGGCGCTGAACAAGCGGTGGACCAGTTCGGACATGGTGCGCTCACGGGCCTGGAGCGCCTCGAGCAGACGGCTGTTCTCCAGGTGCGCCGCCAACAGCGTTGCGAGCAATTGCAGCGATTCGATGTCTTCGTTATCCGGCGCGCCGAGGGCCACGCTGTTGCCCAGCAGCAGAGCCCCGAACGCCACGCCGTCGGAGGCACGCAACGGCACCCGCAAGACCTGGGGCAGGGCGCTGCCAGGCGATTCGAGCCATTGTGGACCGTACGTTTGCGGATGGGCCATGTCGGCGAGCAGCTCGAGTCGTTCCGCGCTGCCGTGGCTGGCGAGGGTGCGCAGCGGATGGTCCGGCGCCCACTCCAACAACAGCCCATGGTCCATGGCCATGAACGCGCACGCCCGTTGCAGCGCCCGTTGACGCATGGCCGACAGGGGTAACTGGGTCAGCTCATGGCCGGTGCCCAATAGCAGGCCCAGGCGGGCTGCACGGCTTTGCGACTGGCGATACTGGCTGCGGATGGCCAGGGCACTGCCGGGGTCATGGGGTGGGCTTTGCATGGGGAGCTCCAGCGTGGAAGAGGACCGGTCCGGTTCGCGGTGGCGTTCATTAGAACGCGTCACCGGCACTGGGCCTATCTGCCGAACGGCATAGGCGATTGGCACCGGTTGGCCGATGGCGAAGGCCGGGATGGCCGGCAAAGTGGGCTCATTGAAACCCAAAGGAACGCTTTGATGAAAATGAAAACCTGCGCCATTGCTGCTTTATTCCTGCTGGCCGCGCCGCTGGTCCAGGCCGTTGAGGCTACGCCCTACGTGTATCGCACGGTGGCCGAGCAGCCCAAGAATGTGAATGACCGGGAGATCGCGGCACTGTTCGATCGCTGGAACGCCGCGCTGCAAACCGGTAGCGCCAGCGCCGTGACCGGCCTCTACGCCCCGGATGCGATTTTGCAACCGACTGTTTCCAACAAGGTGCGCAGCACGCCGGCGCAGATCCAGGATTACTTCGAGCATTTCCTGGCTGGCAAGCCAGTCGGGCAAATCAACTACCGGGAAATCCGCCATCTAGGCCCCGATGCGGCGATGGACAGCGGCGTCTATACCTTCACACTCACCCAGGCCGACGGTTCCAAGCGCGAGGTACAGGCGCGCTACACCTTCCTCTATGAGCGCCTCGACGGCCAGTGGAAGATCATCAACCATCACTCATCGGCCATGCCTGAGGTGCCGAAGACCCTGCACGCCAGTCACTGATAGCGCTGTTGGCAGGAGACCTGACCGTGGGAGCGAGCTTGCTCGCGCCCACAGGGTAGGGTGTTTCCGGACGTTTTTTAGACGCACTTGGCATAAAGAGCTTGGATTAACGCGCGAACATTAATTAGAATCAGTCTCATTTAAGATCTTGCGCAGGCTTCTGGACATGTGTGATGCAGCTACGCCGACGGAGCATTCCCTCCATGCGTTATACCGTGACCACGGTAGCTGGCTGGAAGGCTGGTTGCGACGGCGCATGGGCAATGCCTGGGATGCGGCGGACCTGCGCCAGGATACGTTCCTGCGGGTTCTTGCCAGCTCCCGGACATTGGCTGACCTGCAAGAGCCCCGGGCATATCTGCTGACCGTTGGCAAACGCCTGCTAAGCAACTTCTACACCCGGCGAAACCTGGAACAGGCGTATCTCGATGCCCTGGCAAGCCTGCCTGAAGCCTGCGCACCGTCACCGGAACAACGTTGGCTGCTGCTGGAAACCCTGCAAGCCCTGGACGAATTGCTTGATGGCCTGGCGCCCCTGGTGCGTCGGGCTTTTCTCTGGAGCCAGCTTGAAGGCCTGGGTTATCGCGAGATCGCCGAGCGTCTGCAAGTGTCCGAACGCACCGTAAAACGCTACATGGCCCAGGCCTATGAACACTGCCTGCTGGTGGATTTCTGATGCGCTCGGCACCTTCGCCCGAAGCCCGTGAAGCGGCGCGGGCGGCGGCTCGCTGGTTGACCCTGATGGAGTCTGACGGGGCCGCGTTCGATTCGGCGGCCCTGCAACGCTGGCGCGACAGCAACGCTCATCACGAGGCGGCCTGGCAGAAGGCCCTGCGATTGCGCCAGCGTTTCGCCGGGGTGCCCGCGTCCCTGGGGATGGCCACCCTGGATCGTCCGGCGCTGGCTCGACGCGACGTGCTCAAGCGTGCATTGGGCGTCGCCGCATTGGTCCCGACCGCTTGGTTGCTGGGGCGAGAGCTGCCGCTGGAGGCCTGGCGCGCTGACTTGCACACCGCCACGGGTGAGCAACGGCGCTGGTCGCTGGTCGATGGCAGTGTGCTGCAACTGAACACCGACAGCGCCGTTGACCTGGACCTCAAGGCGCGCCGCCTGGTGCTGGTACGTGGCGAGATGGCCCTCAAGCTCGCCGGGAGCACGCCGCTGTCCGTCCAGTCCCCCTATGGGCTCATCACGATCAGTGGTGGCGAAGTCTGCGTGTACCTGGGCGAGCGCGATTGCCGGGTGTCGGTGGTCAGCGGCTCGGCACAACTGCAACCACTGCGCGGGCCATCGCTCAGACTGGAAGCGGGCCAGCAGGTCAACTTCCAGGCCTCGGGCGCGGGGCCAGTGGGGGCGTTCGACGTGGCACAACTGGGTTGGCGTGACGGAGTATTGGTTGCCCAGGATCAGCCACTGGGGCATTTCCTGCGGGAACTGGACCGTTATCGTCCCGGGGTGTTGCGTTGGGACGAAAGCCTTGAGTCCCTGCGAATCACTGGCAGCTTCCGCCTGGACAACACCGACCGAATCCTCGCGCTGCTTGCCGCCAGCCTGCCGCTGGATGTGCACATGCGCACTCGTTACTGGGTCACGTTGACGCTTCGCAAAAATATCGCCTGACGCCTGTCCCCTTTTTTTGTCTCGCTTGTCATCCAAGGCAACTGAACAAAAATGAGAGCGCTTTCCAATGTCCGTAGTTGCACCTTTGCGTTTTCGCCCGGCCCTTGCCGGCTGGCGTCCGCTGTTGAACCTGAGCCTCATGCTGAGTCTGAGCACCAGCCCATTCTTTATCTCATCGAGCCTGGCTGAAGAAGCCGCCCGGCGCAGCTATCAGGTACCGGCCGGCAGCCTCGGCACGGCATTGACCCGGTTTGCCGGGCTGGCGGGAGTCAACCTTTCGGTGGATCCGGCGCTGGTGAGTGGTCGCGACAGCGCCGGGCTTTCGGGTGAGTTTGGGGTAGAGGAGGGGTTTGCCCGACTGTTGCGGGGTTCGGGCCTGCAACTGCAAGCGGTGGGTGAGCAGGCCTATATCCTGACCCCGGCGCCGGAAGGCGGCAGCCTGCAACTGGCACCTACCTCGATTCTCGGCGCCACGGCTTCGGAGGACAGCCCGGCGTATGCCGGCGGTCAGGTCGCTCGTCGTGGCTCGCAAGGTTTGCTGGGCTCGCGGGATTTCATGGAAACGCCGTTCAGCATGACCACCTACACCAGCGCGGCGGTCAAGAACCAGCAAGCGCGTACCTTGGGCGACCTGATCGCCAGCGACCCCTCGGTCCGCGCTACCAACCCGGCGGGCGGGCGCTATGAACAATTCACCATTCGCGGTTTCAGCTTGTTCAACAGTGACGTCGCGTACAACGGTCTCTACGGCGTCCTGCCGACATACACGATCGACATGGAGATGGCCGAGCGCGTCGATATCCTCAAGGGCCCGAGCCAGCTCATCAACGGCATCTCGCCACGGGGCAGCGTGGGCGGTGGGATCAACGTGGTGCCCAAGCGCGCGACCGACAGACCCATCTCCTCGTTCACCGGCAACTATGCCTCCAACAACCAGCTTGGCGGTGCCGTGGACGTCGGGCGGCGCTTTGGTGAAGACAACCAGTTCGGTATTCGTTTCAATGGCGTGAAGCAGGCGGGCGACACCGAATGGGATCACCAGAGCGTGGACCGCGAGATGGCGGTGCTGGGCCTGGATTTTCGCAGTGAGCGCCTGCGTCTCTCGACGGACATCGGTCACACCGAACGCGATACCGACGCACCCCAGGAACGCGTGCAGGTTGGCGCCAACGCCCAGGTTCCCCATGCCAGTGATGTGCGCCACAACTACGCGCAAGCCTGGAGCAAGGCACGGACCGTGGACACCTTCGGGACGGTGAACGCCGAGTACGATGTCAACGATTCGGTCATGCTGTACGGCGGCGTGGGCGCGCGCAAAAGCAATCATGATTTCCTCCGGCATGCCGTTTCGGTCACCAATGATGCCGGCGACTTCACCGTTTCTCCCCGGGATTTTACCCGGGATGAAAACGTCCAGACCGCCAACGCGGGCGTACGCAACTGGTTCCATACCGGTCCGGTGAGCCATGAGGTCAACCTGGCCGCGAGCTATTTCTACATGGATTTCACTAACGGCGGTGCGCGCTATGCCAACGGTCGCAGTAACCTGTATGACCCGGTCGAGACATCGACGCCAAGCAACCCAACGCGACAGGATCCCAAGGTCTACACCGAAAACCACTTCAGCGGCTTGGCGTTGTCCGATACCTTGGGCTTGTTCGATGATCGGCTGCTGCTGACCCTTGGCGCCCGCTGGCAGCGAGTAGAGGTTGACGACTGGTCGGACGGTGTCAAAGGGCCTACTGCCTACGATGAGGAAAAGGTTTCGCCGTCGGGTGGCATCCTGTTCAAGGCCACCGATAGATTGTCCCTGTATGCCAACTACATGGAAGGCCTGAGCCAGGGCAAGATCGCGCCGTCCACGTCGGTGAACGAAGATGAGATCTTCCCGCCGTTCGTCAGTCGCCAGGTCGAAGTGGGCGCCAAGTATGACGCTGGAGCGCTCGCCGTCACCGCCGCCGTGTTCCGGATCAAGCAGCCTGCCTACGCCACCGACGCCACGACGCGTGTCTTCGGGCCGAACGGCAAGCGTGAGAACACCGGTGTGGAACTCAACGTGTTCGGTGAACCCGTCAAGGGCACCCGGCTGCTCGGCGGTATCATGTACATCGACAGTAAGTTGACCAACACCACTGGCGGCTCGTTCGATGGTAATCGGGCGCCTGCGACACCGGAGTACAACGTCAACCTGGGCGCCGAGTGGGATGTGCCGACCGTCCAGGGCCTGACCCTGACCACTCGCGGCATCTACTCCAGTTCACAGTACCTTGACCCGTCCAACACCAAGCAAATCGATTCCTGGGAGCGCTTCGACGTGGGCGCCCGCTACGGGTTCAAGGTCGACGAAAAGAACATCACCTTGCGGGCCAACATCGAAAACGTGGCGGACAAGCGCTACTGGAGTTCGGCCGGTGCGTCGGATGACAGTGAGCCCGGCTTGACGCTGTCGACGCCGCGCACCTACCTGCTGTCCGCGACGGTTGATTTCTAGCCTGACGGGGCGCTCCAGGGAAGGAGCTGGCTGGGTTCAGATATCGCGAAACAGATCGTGGGCGTCCAGCAGTCGCCAGGCAATCTCGGGACGTTTTTCCAGCCCTCGGCGGATGGCGGCGGGAATCGATTGGCGAATCTTGCGACACAGGCCCGGCTGGTCCTGGAATTCGATGGCGATGCCGCGCATGGTCCGCACTTCGTTGTAGCCGGGCTCGACGCTCAGGCGGATCCCCAGGTTTTCGTACAAGCGTTGTTGCAGGCGCTGGAGTTCGTCGAGGCTCTGGATGTTCTCCAGGCGCTCGAGCAGGCGTTTTTCTTCCTGGCGATTCAGGCAAAGGATGCGCAGGTCGCTGCCTGGCGCTTGCAGCAAGGCATCACGGCCACAATCACAGACGCCGGGCGGGCAGGGGGGACGGATCGGAATCGACGCGGTCATGGGCTCCACAAAATCTGCTGCACAACGAAACAGCCAGCTTATCGCCGGCCCAGGCAATGTGATGCCTGGCGGCAGGCGGGTCAAGCCTGTAGGAGGGGCCGCTTGTCTGGCGCTGCTGTGTACCCCTCCGCTTTACTGTGTGTGCGAGCTTGCTCGCGATAGCGGTGTAACAGTCAGCCTCGATGTTGAATGTCAGTCCGTCATCGCGAGCAGGCTCGCTCCCACAGGGGATCCAAGTCGGACACAAAAGGTGTGTTCGCTGAAATCCAAATGTGGGAGCGAGCCTGCTCGCGATAGCGGTGGATCGGTCGAGGCAATTACAACCCCAACTCAGACAATCCCGGATGATCGTCTGGCCGACGGCCCAGGGGCCAGTGGAACTTGCGCTCGCTTTCCTTGATCGGCATGTCGTTGATGCAGGCGTAGCGGTTGAACATCAGGCCTTGCTCGTCGAACTCCCAGTTTTCGTTGCCATAGGAGCGAAACCAGTTGCCCGAGTCGTCGTGCCATTCGTAGGCGTAGCGCACGGCGATGCGGTTATCGGTGAAAGCCCAGAGTTCCTTGATCAGCCGGTAATCCAGCTCCTTGGCCCACTTGCGGGTCAGGAACGCCTTGGCTTCCTCGCGGCTATGGGCGAACTCGGCGCGGTTACGCCACTGGGTATCCAGCGTGTAGGCCAGGGATACTTTTTGTGGGTCCCGAGAGTTCCAGCCGTCTTCGGCCAGGCGAACTTTCTCGATCGCCGATTCACGAGTGAACGGCGGCAAAGGCGGACGAACTTCAGAAGAGGCAGACATGGTGGATCTCCAGTGGGGATTGACGATCAGTGCGGTGGTTCAGTGGTTCTAACGTGGGACATCTCAACAGGTATCAACATTTTCAGCATGTCCTGGGCGTGGTCCGCCGCGCTGTGATCGCCCATGACCAGCGCCACGGTAATGGCGCCGTCAATCAGGATCAGCAGCTGTCGGGCCAGTGCATCCGGGTTCTCGACCCCTTGTTCGACGCACAGCCGGGTCACGTAATCGAGCAATTTCTGTTTGTGCATCTTCGCCACTTGGCGGACCGGATCCAGCGGATCGCCGGTTTCGCCGCTGGTATTGATGAACGCGCAGCCGCGAAAGCCTTCGCTGTCGAACCAGCCCTTGAGCACGGTGAACAGGTTGAACAGCCGTGCAGTCGGAGTCGGCGCCTTGTCCACCTCGGTGCTGAACCAGTGCATCCAGCGTTCGTCCCGTCGCTTGAGGGCGGCCACGATCAGGTCGTCCTTGTTGGCGAAGTAGCGATAGACACTTTTCCTGGAGACGCCGGCGGTTTTCACCAGAAGGTCCATGCCGGTGGCGGCGATGCCACTTTTATAGATCAACTTTTCGGCGACATCGAGAATGATGTCTCGTGTTTCATTTCCAGTAATTTCATTCATGAAGCAAAAGTAGAATGATCGTTCTCCTTGGTCAAGTCTTTTTTTCTTGGGGACAGGAAGACCCAAACCCATCCATGGTGTAAGCTCATCCGCTCTTCGGAATCGACTTTTTGCGAGCCCTATGCCGTCGCTTTTCAAACGCTCCCTGCTGCCCAAGCTGCGCAGCTTTGCACTGACCGCCGACGCGGTGACCATCCTCGATGGCGCCGCCCAATTCCGCCGTTGCCTGCTGGAGAAAATCGCCCAGGCCACCCAGCGCATCTACATCGTCGCCTTGTACCTGCAAGAGGACGAGGCCGGCCAGGAGGTCCTCGATGCCCTGCATGCCGCCAAAGCGGCGCGTCCGGAACTGGACGTGGTCGTGGTGGTGGACTGGCTGCGGGCCCAGCGTGGGCTGATCGGTGCCAAGAAGCAGCCGGGCAACTCGGCGTGGTACCAGGAACAGACCCGTACCCATGCCAGCGAAGTGCCGATCTACGGCGTGCCGGTACAAACCCGCGAGCTGTTCGGCGTGCTGCATTTGAAAGGCTTCGTGATTGACGACTGTGTGCTCTACAGCGGCGCCAGCCTGAATAACGTCTACCTGCACAAGTTCGACAAATACCGTTACGACCGCTATCACCTGCTGCAGAACACGGCACTGGCCGATTCGATGCACCACCTGGTGCAGCACGGCCTGATCACCTCCAGGGCCGTGCATCGCCTGGACCTGCCAAACCTGCCCAGCACCCGCAGCTTGCGCAAGGACATCGGCGACCTGCGCAGTCGCCTCAAGTACGCGACGTATGACACCAGCGTTGGCAGCCTCGACAAGAGCGGCCTGTCGGTAAGCCCGTTGTTGGGCGTGGGCAAGAACAATCCGCTGAGCCGGGTGATCGGTGAACTGATCGCCAGCAGCCGCCAGCAACTGACCATCTGCACACCGTATTTCAACCTGCCCCTGGCGGTGACCCGGGAGATCAACCGCGCCCTGGCCCGCGGGGTCAAGATCGACATCATCGTTGGCGACAAGACGGCCAACGATTTCTACATTCCGCCAAGCGAGCCGTTCAAGATCATCGCGGCGCTGCCCTACCTCTATGAAATCAGCCTGCGACGCTTCGCCAAACGGCATCAGCGCGCGATCGACAGCGGCCAACTGAACCTGCACCTGTGGCGTGACGGGGACAACACCTATCACCTCAAGGGCATGTGGATCGACGAGCGCTACACCTTGCTGACCGGCAATAACCTCAACCCACGGGCGTTTCGCCTGGACCTGGAAAACGCACTGTTGCTGGACGACCCCAAGGGTGAGCTACTCGCGCCGCGCCAGGCCGAGCTGGAGCGGATCTATCGCCACACCCAGCGGATCGAACGTTATCTGGACCTGGAGACCTTGCCGGATTACCCCGAGGCTGTGGCCAAGTTCTTGAAGCGGGTCAGCCGGGTGCGGATAGAACGGCTGCTTTACCGGATCCTGTGAACGCTCGCGCCATGTCGAAAAAAGACACCATCTCCATCCAGTTGGTGCGTGAGGCGCTGTTGCAAAGCTGCGCCCCCGGAGCGGCCACCGATGAAGTCCTGAGCAAGGTCGGCATAGACCCTGCGTTGCTCGACGACGCGCAGGCACGGGTTCCGGCCCATGCTTATGCGCGGCTCTGGCGTTTGCTCGCCCGTCGCCTGGATGACGAGTTTTTTGGCATGGACCTGCGCAAGCTCAAGTCTGGCAGCCTGGCGTTTCTCTGCCAGTGCGCCATGGCCCAGCCCACGCTGGCGAGCGGCTTGACGGCGGGGCTGGGGTTTCTGTCGCTGATGCTCGAAAACCTGCCGGCCCAGTGGGTGCGCCAGCAAAGCCTGGCGGAGATTGTGCTGCTGGAAGACGATCAGCAACCGCGCCGGGCTTTTACCTACTTCACCTACTGGATGATCGTCCATGGCGTGGCTTGTTGGCTGGCCGGGCGGCGCATTCCCATTCTCTCCGTCGAACTGCGCTGCCCGGCACCGGATTTCTGCGACGACTATCGGGTGATGTTCTCCCAGAACCTGCGCTTCGACCGGCCCCGCACCCGGATGATTTTCGCGGCCGAATGCCTCGACCTGCCGATCAGGCGCAACGCTGATGAGCTCAAGCGCTTTCTGGCCCAGGCACCGGCCAACATCCTGGTCAAATACCGCAACCCGCAAAGCCTGGCCAGCCGGATCAGGCACGACCTGCGGCAGTTGCCTGCCGAACGGTGGCCGGAAACCGAGGCCCTGGCCCAGCAGTTGTGCGTGTCCGCGTCTACCCTGCGCCGACGCCTGGCGGAGGAGGGCCAGACTTACCAAGGCCTCAAGGACAGCGTGCGCAAGGACCTGGCGATCACCTGGCTGGCCGAACCCTCCATCAGTTTTGTCGAAATCGCCTCGCGCCTGGGCTTTGCCGATGCCAGCTCCTTCTACAAGGCATTTCGCAAGTGGTCCGGGTCCAACCCGGGGCATTATCGCAGCCTGATTCTCAACGATTCCGATTGATCCCGCTGAATCTGACACCAAGAGTCTTTCCTGTGGGAGCGAGCCTGCTCGCGATAGCCATTTAACAATCGACATGTTTGTTAAACGACCCATCGCCATCGCGAGCAGGCTCGCTTCCACAGAGGGTGCCTGGCAGGTTGGGCCGCTCATAAAACTGTCATTTGTTTTTGATAAAAGCCTGTGCAGGGCGCCGGAAAGCCGGGCCATTGATCAGGGTAATGTATGCAAGTGACCGTTTTGGGCCGCGTATGAGAGTACTGGTCACCGGCGTCGCAGGGTTCATCGGGTTTCATGCCGCCAGGCGGCTGTGCAGCGAGGGCCATCAGGTCATCGGCATCGACAACCTCAACAGCTACTACAGCGTCGAGCTGAAACAGGCCCGACTGGCGCTGTTGGCCGAATGCCGCAACTTCCGCTTCCAGAAGCTGGATGTGGCCGACAAACAGGCGCTGCTGGATGTGTTTGCACACAATGCATTCGAGCAAGTCATCCACCTGGCGGCCCAAGCCGGCGTTCGCTACTCCATCGATAATCCCGACCTGTATGCGCAAAGTAACCTGGTGGGATTCCTCAACGTGTTGGAGGCCTGCCGTGCCCATCGACCGGCTCACCTGGTTTTCGCCTCAAGCAGCTCGGTGTATGGCTTGAACGACCGTCTGCCGTATGCCACGACCGACCCGGTCGATCAGCCGGTGTCTTTCTATGCGGCAACCAAGCGTGCCAATGAACTGATGGCCCACGCCTACTCGCATCTCTACGGTATACCCACCACCGGCCTGCGGTTTTTTACCGTGTACGGGCCTTGGGGACGGCCCGACATGGCGCCGTTCAAATTCACCGACGCCATCCTCAACGGTCGCGCCATCGATCTCTACAACGAGGGCGCGATGTCGCGGGACTTCACCTATATCGACGACATCGTCGAAGCGCTGGTGCGGTTGTTAGCGCTGCCGCCTGCCAATGACGCGGGCGTGTGCAACAAGGTCTACAACATCGGCTTCGGCGGGCCGGTGAAGCTCTTGCAGTTTGTCGAGTGTCTGGAAGAGTCACTGGGCATCCCTGCGATAAAAAATTTCTTGCCGTTGCAACCGGGCGATGTGGTCGATACGTGGGCGGACACCCGCGAGCTGGAAGAGCGCGTGGGGTTTCGCCCGCAGGTCGCGGTGCCCGTCGGCGTGCAGTCGTTTGTCGATTGGTACCGCGAGTATTACCGCGTTTAACCCCATCACTCCTCAGCTTTTGACTGGAGCGTCATGCACCAAACCCCTTATGTGTCGGTCCTGATTCCGGCAAAGAACGAAGCAGGCAATCTCATTCCACTGTTGGAAGAAGTCCGTGCGGCGCTGGTGGACGAGATTTTTGAAGTCATCGTGGTCGACGATGGCAGCACTGATGCCACCGCCGTCGAACTGCGGACGTTGCAAGGCAGCGGCTATCACCAGTTGCGGGTGCTCAGCCACGCCCGTTCCCTCGGACAGAGCACTTCGATCTTTCATGCTGCTGAAGTGGCCCGTGGGCACTGGTTGGCGACCCTCGATGGCGATGGTCAGAACGACCCGGCCGACCTGCCGAAAATGCTCGACCTGGTGCGCGGTTCGGAGGGCGCGCCTGCGGGCGTCAAGCTGGTGGCCGGGCATCGGGTCAACCGTCGGGACACGGCGAGCAAGCGTTGGGCCTCGCGATTTGCCAACAAACTGCGCGCCAGCCTGCTCAAGGACCAGACGCCCGATACCGGCTGCGGCATCAAATTGATCGAGCGCGAGGCGTTCCTGCGCTTGCCGTATTTCGACCACATGCACCGTTTTATTCCGGCGCTGATCCGTCGCCACAATGGCCGGATGCTGGTTCACCCGGTGAATCATCGTGAACGCGGGGCCGGGGTGTCCAACTACGGCAACCTGGACCGGGCACTGGTAGGCATTGTCGATCTGTTCGGGGTGTGGTGGCTGATAAAACGCACCCGCCTGGATATCAACGCACAAGAGACCGAGGTTTGACATGGGCAGAGAAACGTTGTGGCTGGCCGTAGGCTTCGGTGGGCAAGTGGCATTCACCGGGCGTTTTGTCCTGCAATGGCTGTACAGCGAGTACAAGAAGCGCAGCATGATTCCCGTAGGTTTCTGGTACCTGAGCATCATCGGTAGCGCGCTGTTGCTGGCCTATGCCATTTACCGTGAAGATCCGGTGTTCATTGTCGGTCAGTCCTTCGGCTTTATCGTTTACCTGCGTAATTTGCAGTTGATCGCCAAGCGTCATCAGCAGGAAAACCGCGAACTGGCCGAGAAGGGCTGAGACGGTGCGGATACGGTTATCCTCCTCGCGGCTGGAGCTTCTGGCGTTCGTAGTGTTGGCCTTGATCATGGTGGGGGCCGGCCTGGGCTGGCGCCAGCCGATGAACGTCGATGAAGAGCGTTTCCTCGGCGTGGCCCTGGAGATGCTGCAGAACGGTTCATGGTTCATTCCCCATCGCGCCGGTGAAATCTACGCCGACAAACCGCCACTGTTCATGTGGACGGTGGCGCTGTTCGTGCAACTGACCCACCTGCCCAAAGTCGCCCTGTACTTGCCCGCGTTGCTGGCAGGCGCCGTTACCACCGCGTGTCTGTATGACCTGGGCCGGCGCTTGTGGGGGCGCCGCGTGGGGGTGATCGCTGCGCTGTTGTTTCTCGCCACCTACCAGACTTACAGCATCCTGCGCACCGGGCAGATCGACGGTTTCCTTGCGCTCTGGATCATCCTGGGAATCTATGGCCTGTGCCGGCATCTGTTGCTCGGCCCGGCCTGGCGCTGGTACTACGTTGCCTGTGCGGCGATGGGGTTCGGGATCATCAGCAAAGGCGTGGGTTTTCTGCCAGTGTTGATGCTGATTCCCTATGCTTATGCGCTGCGCCGGGGTTGGAAAGGCGTGGTGTCCATGCCTGGCAAGGCAGGCGCCTGGTGGTTGGGGCTGGCCGTGGCGCTGGCAGCCATCGCGCTATGGCTTGGGCCTTTGCTGCTGATCGTGTGGCAGGGCAGCCCCGACAGCCTGGCGTACGCCCAGGAAATCCTGCTGAAGCAGACGGCTGGGCGCTATGCCAATGCCTGGGAACACCGCGAACCCTTCTGGTATTTCTTCGTCCAGGTGATTCCGAAGTACTGGTTGCCGATCTTTTTCATGCTTCCCTGGCTGGTGCCAGCCTGGCGCAAGCAGTTGCTCAAGCATGACGGTCGAGTGTTGGTGTTGCTGGGCTGGGTGCTCCTGGTGCTGTTGTTCTTCAGCCTGAGCAGTGGCAAGCGCAAGCTGTATATCTTTCCCGCATTGCCGGCCTTGATCCTGTTGGTGGCGCCGCTGATGCCGTGGATGCTGCGCCGCTGGTTTGGCTCAAGGCCGTGGGGCAGGGTGGTATTCGCCACATTGACGGCCGTGTGGTTGTGCGCCTGGTTTGTGCGCGGTTTCATCGAGCCCCACAGGGAAGGCATCAACCCCCACGAAAGCCTGATGCGTGATGTCGCGGGGCTGACTTCGAATGCCGAATTGGTGCTCGTGGGGTGGCGTGAGGGGCATTGGCTGTTCGCCCAGCAACCCATCGTGCATTTTGGTTTCCATGACAGCCAGTCTCTGGAACGATCCGCCACCTGGCTGCGCAGCCACCCGCAGGCCTTCGCCCTGGTGCCGGCGCGGGACCTGGCCCGCTGCTATGACCCGCAAAAAGCGCGCAGGGTTGGCGGTACTTCAAGGGCCGAATGGTTCCTGGTGGGGGCTGATGCGGACAACCAGCGTTGTCAGGTCCCGGCCCCCGAGAAAGTTTATTCATTTGCCTGGAAGCGGCCCTTGTAGCGGCTGAAACACCGCTATCGCGAGCAGGCTCGCTCCCACAGGGGATTTGAGGCGTACGCAATGTGTACGCCACCAGACCTTGTGGGAGCTTGCTCGCGATGACGGGCTTACGGGCAACACATCCCTCGAACCATGGCCAAACCAGTCAAGCAACTTGATGGCTTTGACCATTGCCCCCATGGCCCTTCGGCGCGAGTATTTCCCTGCTGTCTACGGTTCCCCCAACCAATAAAAAATACAGAGGGATTCTGCTCATGCGCGATTATTCGTCCGCCACGTCGCAGTTCGATTACCTGAACACCGTCAACGCCGCGCTGCACGGCTCGCTCGAGGCACTCAATGCCTGTGTCGAGTGTTGCGACCGGCACGCGTTGCCAGGGCGCATTGCCCTGTTCTGGGAGGGCCGCGACGGCAGCGACGCGACTTGGACTTACCGCGACTTGCAGGACCGCGCAGCGCGGTTCGCCAATTTTCTCCTGACCCAAGGTGTGGGCAAGGGCGACAAAGTGGCCGGCCTGCTGCCGCGCACCGCTGAACTCTTGATCGTGGTGCTCGCCACCTGGCGCATCGGGGCGGTGTATCAACCGCTGTTCACCGCGTTCGGGCCCAAGGCCATCGAGCACCGCCTCGGCGGCTCGGGCGCGCGGGTGGTTGTCACCGATGCGGTCAACCGTCCCAAGCTCAACGAAGTCGCCGGTTGCCCCACCGTGGTTACGGTCGGCGGCGAAAAGGGCCAGGGCATCGTGCGAGGCGACTACAGTTTCTGGGCCGAAGTGGCAAACCATTCCGACCAGTGCGAACCCGTGATGCTCACTGGCGAAGACCCGTTCCTGCTGATGTTCACCTCCGGCACCACGGGGCCCGCCAAGGCGCTGTCGGTACCGCTCAAGGCCATTGTCGCGTTCCAGAGCTATACCCGAGACGCGGTGGACCTGCGCCCTGAAGACGCCTTCTGGAACGTCGCCGACCCTGGCTGGGCCTACGGCATCTATTTTGGCGTGACCGGCCCACTGGCGATGGGGCATCCCATCACGTTCTACGATGGCCCGTTCACCCTGGAAAGCACCTGCCGAGTCATCAACAAATACGGCATCACCAACTTGACCGGCTCGCCCACCGCTTATCGCCTGTTGATTGCCGGCGGCGAGCAGTTTGCACGCTCGATCAAGGGCAAGCTGCGCATCGTCAGCAGTGCTGGCGAACCGTTGAACCCGGAGGTGATCCGCTGGTTCGCCGACAACCTGAACGTGGTAATCCACGACCATTACGGCCAGACCGAACTGGGCATGGTGCTGTGCAACCACCATGGGCTGGAACACCCGGTGCACCTGGGCGCAGCCGGTTTCGCCTCGCCGGGCCACCGGATCGTGGTGCTGGATGAAAACCAGCGCGAGCTGGGGGTGGGCCAACCGGGCATTCTCGCGGTGGATCGCAGCCAGTCGCCCATGTGCTGGTTCGCCGGTTACGAAGGCGCGCCAACCAAGGCCTTTGTTGGTGATTACTACCTGAGCGGCGACACCGTGGAGCTGAACCCGGACGGCAGCATCAGCTTCGTCGGCCGCAGCGACGATGTGATCACCACCTCCGGCTACCGGGTCGGTCCATTCGACGTGGAGAGCGCGCTGATCGAACACCCGGCCGTGGTGGAAGCGGCGGCGATCGGCAAACCTGATCCGGAACGCACCGAGTTGGTGAAGGCCTTCGTGGTGCTCAGCACCCAATACCGCGCCTCACCGGAACTGGCCGAGGAATTGCGCCTGCACGTGCGCCAGCGCCTGGCGGCCCATGCCTATCCCCGTGAAATCGAATTTGTCAGCGACTTGCCGAAGACCCCAAGCGGCAAATTGCAGCGCTTTATCTTGCGCAACCAGGAGATCGCCAAAGCTCAAGAGGCCGCGGCGCAGAACGTTTCAGCTTGAACCCAAGGAAACCATGATGCAGATCGACAACAAGATTTTCCTCGTCAGCGGCGGTGCCTCCGGCCTCGGCGCGGCCACCGGTGAAATGCTGGTCAAGGCTGGCGCCAAAGTGATGCTGGTGGACCTCAACGCCGAAGCCGTGGCCGCCCAGGCGCAGAAACTGGGCTGCCAGAGCGTGGTGGCGGACATCAGCAACGAGGTGGCGGCTGACGCGGCGGTCAAGGCCACGGTGGATGCGTTCGGCGGCCTCAATGGCCTGGTGAACTGCGCTGGCATCGTGCGCGGCGAGAAGATCCTTGGCAAGAATGGTCCCCATGCACTGGCCAGCTTCAGTCAGGTGATCAACGTCAACCTGATCGGCAGCTTCAACCTGCTGCGCCTGGCCGCTGCCGCCATCAGTGAAACCGAGGCCGATGCCGACGGCGAGCGAGGCGTGATCATCAATACCGCCTCGGTGGCGGCTTTCGACGGCCAGATCGGCCAGGCTGCCTATTCGGCCTCCAAGGGCGCCATCGCCAGCCTGACCCTGCCGGCCGCCCGGGAACTGGCACGCTTCGGTATCCGCGTAATGACTATTGCGCCGGGCATTTTCGAAACCCCGATGATGGCCGGCATGACGCCCGAAGTACGCGATTCCCTGGCTGCCGGCGTGCCATTTCCACCGCGCCTGGGCAAACCGACCGAGTACGCGGCGCTGGTCAGGCATATCATTGAGAACAGCATGCTCAACGGCGAGGTGATCCGTCTCGACGGTGCCTTGCGTATGGCGGCCAAGTAAGGAGCAATAGTCATGTCCAACGATCCGATTGTCATCGTCAGCGCCGTCCGCACCCCCATGGGCGGCTTTCAAGGTGAATTGAAAAGCCTCACGGCCCCGCAACTGGGGGCTGCCGCGATCAAGGCGGCGGTAGAACGGGCCGGCATCGCGCCGGACGCAGTTGAAGAAGTGTTGTTCGGTTGCGTGCTCGCCGCCGGCCAAGGCCAGGCACCGGCGCGTCAGGCTGCGCTGGGGGCCGGGCTCGACAAGTCGACCCGCTGCACCACGCTCAATAAAATGTGCGGTTCGGGCATGGAAGCGACGATTCTCGCCCATGACATGCTCATCGCCGGCAGTGCCGAGGTGGTGGTGGCCGGCGGCATGGAAAGCATGTCCAACGCGCCGTATCTGCTCGATCGGGCCCGCAGCGGATACCGGATGGGCCATGGCCGGGTGCTTGACCACATGTTCCTCGACGGCCTGGAAGACGCCTACGACAAAGGCCGGCTGATGGGCACCTTCGCCGAAGATTGCGCCGAGGCCAATGGCTTCAGCCGTGAGGCCCAGGATGCCTTCGCTATCGCCTCAACCACCCGCGCCCAGCAGGCGATCAAGGACGGCAGCTTCGACGCCGAGATCGTGCCGCTGCAGGTCATGGTCGGCAAGGAACAAGTGACTGTGCGCCACGACGAGCAGCCGCCCAAGGCGCGGATCGACAAGATCGCCTCGCTGAAACCGGCGTTCCGCGAGGGCGGCACGGTGACGGCGGCCAACGCCAGTTCGATCTCCGATGGCGCCGCTGCCCTGGTGCTGATGCGCCAGAGCCAGGCGCTCCAGCGTGGCCTCACGCCCCTGGCGGTTATTCACGGCCATGCAGCGTTTGCCGATACCCCGAGCCTGTTCCCCACCGCGCCTATTGGCGCTGTGAAGAAACTGATGCAAAAGACCGGCTGGTCGCTGGATCAAGTCGATCTGTTCGAAGTCAACGAAGCCTTTGCCGTGGTGGGCCTGGTGACCATGAACAAATTGGAAATCGCCCATGACAAGGTCAATGTCCACGGCGGCGCCTGTGCGCTGGGCCATCCGATTGGCGCGTCTGGCGCGCGGATTCTGGTAACCCTGTTGTCAGCCCTGCGCCAGAAAGGTTTGAAGCGTGGCGTCGCGGCGATCTGCATCGGCGGCGGCGAAGCCACGGCCATGGCTGTCGAATGTCTGTATTAAGGAATCACCATGCTGCCGACTGAAGAACAGACACAAATCCGTGACATGGCCCGGCAATTCGCCCAGGAGCGCTTGAAACCGTTCGCCGCCGAATGGGACCGCGAGCACCGCTTTCCCCGGGAGGCCATCGATGAGATGGCCGAACTGGGTTTTTTCGGCATGCTGGTGCCGGAGCAGTGGGGCGGTTGTGACACCGGTTACCTGGCCTATGCCATGACCCTGGAGGAAATCGCCGCGGGCGATGGCGCGTGCTCGACCATCATGAGCGTGCATAACTCGGTGGGCTGCGTGCCGATCCTCAAGTTCGGCAACGATGAGCAGAAGGCGAAATTCCTCACGCCCCTGGCCAGTGGCGCGATGCTCGGCGCCTTTGCCCTGACCGAGCCCCAGGCCGGTTCGGACGCCAGCAGCCTCAAGACCCGAGCGCGGTTGGAGGGCGATCATTACGTGCTCAACGGTTGCAAGCAGTTCATCACGTCGGGGCAGAACGCCGGGTTGGTGATCGTGTTCGCGGTGACTGATCCGAGTGCCGGCAAGCGTGGCATCAGTGCGTTCATCGTCCCGACCGATTCGCCGGGCTACAGTGTGGCGCGGGTCGAAGACAAACTCGGCCAGCACGCGTCCGACACTTGCCAGATCCTCTTTGAGGATGTGAAGGTGCCGCTGGCTAATCGCCTGGGCGAGGAGGGCGAGGGTTACAAGATCGCCCTGGCAAACCTCGAAGGCGGTCGGGTCGGTATTGCGGCGCAAGCGGTGGGCATGGCCCGCGCTGCGTTCGAGGCTGCCCGTGACTATGCCCGGGAACGCGTCAGTTTTGGCAAGCCGATCATCGAGCACCAGGCCGTGGCGTTCCGCCTGGCCGATATGGCGACCCAGATCGCCGTGGCCCGGCAAATGGTGCATTACGCCGCCGTCCTGCGGGACAACGGCCAGCCGGCGTTGGTCGAAGCGTCCATGGCCAAGCTGTTCGCCTCGGAAATGGCCGAAAAGGTCTGTTCCATGGCCTTGCAGACCCTGGGCGGTTACGGTTACCTCAACGACTTCCCGCTGGAGCGCATCTATCGCGATGTGCGGGTCTGTCAGATCTACGAAGGCACCAGCGACATTCAGCGCATGGTCATTTCGCGCAATCTTTGAACAGGAGTCTTGCATGAGCTACGAAACGATTTTATTGGAGATCAAGGACCGTGTCGGCCTGATCACCCTCAACCGTCCCCAGGCCTTGAACGCCTTGAATGCGCAGATCGTCAGCGAGCTGAACCAGGCGCTGGACAGCCTGGAGGCCGATCCGAAGATTGGCTGCATCGTACTGACCGGCTCGAAAAAAGCCTTTGCCGCCGGTGCCGACATCAAGGAAATGGCTGAGCTGACCTACCCGCAGATCTACCTGGACGACCTGTTCAGCGACAGCGACCGCGTGGCTAACCGGCGCAAGCCGATCATCGCGGCGGTGAACGGCTTTGCCTTGGGCGGCGGTTGCGAGCTGGCGTTGATGTGCGACTTCATCCTGGCCGGCGACAATGCCAAGTTCGGCCAGCCGGAGATCAACCTCGGCGTGCTGCCGGGCATGGGCGGCACCCAGCGCCTGACCCGGGCGGTGGGCAAGGCCAAGGCCATGGAAATGTGCCTGACTGGGCGCTTCATCGACGCGGTGGAAGCCGAACGCTGTGGCATCGTCGCCCGCATCGTGCCGGCCGATGAACTGCTGGATGAGGCGCTGAAAACGGCGGCGTTGATCGCCTCCAAGTCGGTGCCCATCAGCATGATGGTCAAGGAAAGCGTCAACCGCGCCTTTGAAGTCAGCTTGTCCGAAGGTGTGCGCTTCGAGCGCCGGGTATTCCACGCGGCGTTTGCGACGCAGGATCAGAAGGAAGGCATGGCGGCGTTCGTGGCCAAGCGGGCGGCGGAGTTCAAGGACAAGTAAATGCGGCGTCCTTACTGACGCCATCGCGAGCAGGCTCGCTCCCACAGTGGTTCTGGGTGTATGCAACATGTGTGTACACCACAAAGCCCTGTGGGAGCGAGCCTGCTCGCGATTGGCTGATAACGTCCAACTGCGCAAACGCTTTTGCTATTTCTTGGTTGATGCGAGATACGCGTCAATCTCAAGACCCAGGGCCCTTTTTAGAGCCTCCAGATCGGTATACATCGGACTACGTCCCCGGCCGCGTTCGTAAATATAATAATATTCCGTGGGACCGCCATAGGGGTCGTATTGTTTCCGCCAGATCTTCACGTCTCGGTAGGGCTCGACAAGTATATCTCCGGCTTGGTCTGCCATGATTTCGCTCCTATTCCTATGTAGCTATGCTGGATCGACCCGCCCGGCTGGCAATCGAAGCAGCGCAGGCAGGGACTGATGTAGCGACGAAATCATTAGGGCAGGGGCGGCGGGAGGTGGCTACTGTAGGAACTTACAGGTAGCGAATTTTTCAGATGAGCGGAGGCGCTCAAACAGGGCAGAATTGACATGTGAACGCGGAGTTTATCGTGTCAGTGACATCCGGGCCGCCGTGCCATCGTCATCGCGAGCAGCTCGCTCCCACAGTGGATCTGGGGTGTATGCAAAATGTGTGTACACCACTAAGCCCTGTGGGAGCGAGCCTGCTCGCGATGCTTTTTCAGCTATCACACCAGGTAGTTCTTTAACTCCCGGGCAATGACCATCCGTTGTATTTCGCTCGACCCTTCATAGATCTGGGTAATCCGCGCATCGCGGTAGTAGCGCTCCACCGGATAATCCTCGAGATACCCATACCCACCATGAATCTGTATCGCCGAGGAGCAGACTTTCTCGGCCATTTCCGACGCAAACAGCTTGGCCTGGGAAGCTTCCGACAGGCACGGCTTGCCAGCGCTGCGCAGGCGCGCGGCGTGGAGGATGAGCAGGCGTGTGGCGTTGATGCGGGTGTGCATGTCGGCCAGCAGGTTGGCGATGCTCTGGTGTTCGATGATGGGCTTGTCGAACTGCACCCGATCACGCGCGTAAGCCAGCGCCGCTTCAAATGCGGCACGGGCGATGCCCAAGGCTTGCGCCGCGATGCCGATGCGGCCGCCTTCCAGGTTGGAGAGGGCGATTGCCAGGCCTTTGCCACGCGCGCCCAGCAGGTTGGCCTCGGGGATGGTGCAGTTGCTCAAGGTCACGGCGCAGGTGTCCGAAGCGCGGATGCCCATTTTGTGTTCGGTGCGATCGACGATGAAACCCGGCGTATCGGTGGGCACCAGGAACGCTGAAATGCCTTTCTTGCCCAGTTCCGGGTCCGTCACGGCAAACACGATCGCCAGTTTCGCCCGCTTGCCATTGCTGACGAACTGCTTGGCGCCGTTGATCACCCAATGGCCATCGCGCAGTTCGGCGCGGGTGCGCAGGTTGTGAGCTTCGGAGCCAGCCTGGGGCTCGGTCAGGCAGAAACAGCCAATGGCCTGACCACTGGCGAGTTCGGCCAGCCAGGTCTGCTTTTGTTCATCAGTGCCGAAATTCAGCACCGGCCCGCAACCTACCGAGTTGTGGATGCTCATCAGGGCCCCGGTGGCACCGTCGCCGGCGGAAATTTCCTCCACCGCGAGGGCATAGGCCACATAGTCGACGTAGGTACCGCCCCATTCTTCCGGCACCACCATCCCCAACAGGCCCAGTTCGCCCATCTTCGCCACCAGGCCGTCGTCGATCCAGCCGGCCTTTTCCCACGCCTGGGCATGGGGGGCGATTTCACCACGGGCGAAGTCCCGGGCCATGTCGCGGATCATCACTTGTTCTTCGGTCAGTTCGAGGTCGTGCATGGCTCAGTTCCCGTGGTCGTCGAAGCCGTCGAAGAAACTCGCCACGTGGTTGGCGTCCAGCGCCTCCAGGGTCGGCGGGTTCCAGCGCGGGTTTTTGTCTTTGTCGATCAGCAAGGCGCGCACGCCTTCGATCAGGTCACCGCGTTCGAACCATTGCCGGTCCAGGTGCAGTTCCAGGGCGAAACAGTCTTCCAGGCTCAAATGCCGACCACGCCGCAGCATCTCCAGGGTCACGGCCATGGCCAGGGGAGAACGGCTGTCCAAGAGGTCGGCGGTCTTCAGCGCCCATTCGTGGCTGTTGGCGACGGTGACCTGGCGCAACTGCTCGACCATGCTTGGCACATCGGGCAAGGCAAAAAAATGGTCAATGGCCGACCGCAAGTCAGCCAGGGGCGGCGCAGGCAGTTGTTGCTGGCCGAGCTTGGCCAGCAGGCTTTGCAGGTCCTTGAGTGGCGTGTCGTGCCACTCAAGCCGATCGAGACGTTCGTCGAGTTGCTTGAGCTTGCGACTGTCGAGGTACCAGTCGGCGAGCCCGCAATACAATGCGTCGGCGGCATGGATCTGGACGCCGCTGACTCCCAAATAGATTCCCAGCTCACCAGGAATGCGCGGCAGGAAGTAACTGCCGCCCACGTCCGGGAAGTAACCGATGGCGACTTCCGGCATGCCCAGGCGGCTGCGTTCGGTCACGACCCGCAGGTCGGCGCCTTGTACAAGGCCCATGCCGCCGCCCAGCACGAAACCGTCCATCAAGGCGAGGATCGGTTTGCGGTAATGGTGGATCGTCAGGTCGAGGGCGTATTCCTCGACGAAGAAATCTTCATGCAGGGTGTCGCCCTGCTTGTGGCTGTCGTACAGCGAGCGGATATCACCGCCGGCGCAAAACGCCTTGTCACCGGCGCCACGCAGTACCACGGCGCGGATCTGCGGGTCGAGTGCCCAGGTATCGAGTTGTTGCTGCAAGCTGCGCACCATGCCCAGGGTGAGGGCATTGAGGCCGGCGGGGCGGTTCAGGGTCAAATGGCCAATGTGATTGCGAACGTCGACCAGCACCTCATAGGCCGCGGTTTCGATGGTTTGCGCGGCTTGTGATGAAACCTGAGCTGTCATCGCTAACTCCCTGCTTTTATTCTTCTTTGTGAATTGTGTCGCGCGTATCCGTTCAGGATCGTACCAGTGCAAATTTGCATTGCACAACCGGGATACGTGCAGGTCCTGTCTGCATATTTATAGCAGCCACAGGCTCAACCGCGACCAGAGAGAACCTCCGTGATGCTTCGGCGCTTGGCATTTCGCTCGCTGGCGTGGATCAATCGCTCGAGATCTTCCGGCGTGACGTCAAAGAATGCTTCCATTTCCGCCAGGGCCAGTTTCAGGTCTTCGGCCGTGATGGCCTGGCGGTCGACGGGAGAGTGGTCAGCCGGTATGACGGCCACCGGTTCACTGGCCCGCTTTGGATAGCGCACCCGGGTCAGGTTGTTGTAGGCCAGCGCAAAGGCAAGCAGCCCGGAGCCGGCCAGCATGGCCGCGCCTACGGACTGCCAGTCCAGAGCAATGATGGACGGATCCGCCAGCACCAACGTCGCCGCCAGGGCGCCTGCCGGCGGGTGCAGGCAGCGCAACCAGCACATCAATATCAGCGCCATGCCGGCCGCCAGGCAGGCGCTTCCCAGCGTGCGGCCCAGTACATGGGCCACCAGCAGTGCGACGACCGATGCACACAGGTAGCCGCCGACAATCGACCAGGGCTGGGCAAGGGCACCCGAGGACACCGCAAACAACAACACCGCCGAGGCGCCAAGGGGGCCGATCAGGTGTTGCGCCACCTCAAGGCCAAATACCTGTCCACAAAGCCAGACGCTGAACATCGTCCCCAACGCCATGCCGATGGCGGCGCGGCTCCATTCGGAGGGACGGGTATTGATAGCAGCGGGGAACCAGCGAGAAAGCATTAAACGGAAATCCAAAAAACGAACAAAAAAAGGGGCTTACGGGTAAATCCCAGAAAGCCCTTTAAGTGTTCCAACAGTTGGGGGAGGAACGCTGCACAGTGTGCCGCCCACAACCCTTGGTTACAAATTCATATTAATGCTGGTTGAGTGCATTAATTTTGAGGTAACGGCCAGGCTCAAGCACTTTTTGGAGGCCGTAACCATGTTTGCTGGGCAATGGGCAGGTTGCGCGACTGCCCGCGGCCCATCGGGAAATAGGTAAAACCCTTGTCGGCCATGCGCTCCGGGTCGAACAGGTTACGGCCGTCGAAAATCACCGGGGCCTTGAGCCGTTGCTGGATCAGGTTGAAATCCGGCGCCTTGAAGGGCTGCCATTCGGTGCAGATGACCAGCGCGTCGGCCCCCGGCAACACCGATTCCGGCGTGCCCATCAGCATGAGTCGGGGCTCGTCGGGATAGAGCAATTGCGTCTGCTGCATGGCTTCCGGGTCGAATGCGCGGACGCTGGCACCCGCGGCCCAAAGCGATTCGAGCAGGGTGCGGCTCGGCGCATCGCGCATATCGTCGGTGTTGGGCTTGAACGCCAAGCCCCACAGCGCGAAGGTCTTGCCGCGCAGATCGCCCTGGTAGAACGCGTTGATCCGCTCGAACAGCTTGTGTTTCTGCCGTCCGTTGATGGCTTCCACTGCTTGCAGCAGGTCGCTGGAGCAGTGGGCCTGCTCGGCGGTGTGGATCAGGGCACGCATGTCCTTGGGAAAGCAGGAGCCGCCGTAGCCGCATCCCGGGTAAATGAAGTGATAGCCGATGCGCGAGTCGGCGCCGATGCCCAGGCGCACGGATTCGATGTCGGCCCCCAAGTGTTCGGCCAGTTCGGCGATCTGGTTGATGAAGCTGATCTTGGTCGCCAGCATGCCGTTGGCGGCGTATTTGGTCAGTTCGGCACTACGCAGGTCCATGAACAGCACCCGGTCATGGTTGCGGTTGAACGGGGCGTACAGGTCGCGCATGGTTTCGCGCACTTCATCGCGCTCGCAACCGATCACGATGCGATCCGGACGACGGCAATCGGCGACCGCCGAGCCTTCCTTGAGGAACTCGGGATTGGAGACGATATCGAACTGCAGCAAGCGACTGGCCTTGAGCAGGCATTTGTCGATATGCGCCCGCAGAACATCGCCAGTGCCCACCGGCACGGTGGACTTCTCCACCACAATGACCGGTAGCTCGCGGTAGCGGGCGATGGCCTCGCCGACGGCCAGGACCTGGGCCAGGTCTGCGCTGCCATCGTCCCGCGATGGCGTGCCCACCGCGATAAACAGCACCTGGCCGTGCTGTACGGCGAGTTGTTCGTCACAGGTGAAGTGTAAGCGTCCGGCCTCCAGGCCTTCACGTACCAGCGCGGCGAGGCCGGGCTCGAAAATACTCACCTGGCCTTGGCGCAGGCTTTCCACCTTGCGTTCGTCGATGTCCATGCACACCACGTCATGGCCCACCTCGGCCAACACCGCGGCTTGCACCAAACCTACGTAGCCACTTCCGAATACACTGATTTTCATGGCGGATTCCCTGGGTCATTCCGAGCGGGCGACATGCACAACCAGCGTTTGCCGCAGTGCGCTCGGCTCAGAATAAGTCGGGGATATTGCAGTTCACTTACAGTCCGGTAGGTGCTCGCAAGCAAATACTGTGGATGCCGCGCGCAACTAGAGAAATGTCTCACGCACCTATCGGACGCTGCTCATTTCTTCTTGCCTGTCTCCCGAACACAATCAGGGCCCCCACGCTTTCGGTCAAACCAGCGCCTTGACGATCATTCTTGTGGCTTGCCCCAAGGAAACGCGCACTGGCGACGGGGCTCTGAAGTGCTTCAACAAGAGAGATCAACGCATGAAAAGACGCTCTTTTTTTCACGGCGTAGGCGCTACGCTGGCTTTGGCATCGGCGGCGCCCCTGGCTGGCGGCGCAACGGTCCGGCAAGTTGAGCCTGCAAACAGTTGTGGTGTCGGTCGACGTAGCAGTTCGCTCGTTCCCGTTGATGCTCGCGTAGACAGGATTACCGAAATCTCGACGTGCCTGAGACCGTTTCGGTTGACGGGGCCCCGGATTGAAGCGCAGCAATTGGGCAATAAACTGGTGGTGCACAACTACGGTCACGGCGGCAGCGGTTGGTCGTTGTCCTGGGGCTCGAGCAGGGTCGCGTTGCAACTTCTGGAAAGGTCGGCCAAACACATCCGGCGCCTGGGCGTAATCGGTTGCGGTCCAATGGGCCTCACCTCGGCGATTCTCGCGCAGCGTGCCGGATTGTCGGTGACCCTCTATGCGAAAGAGATTCCACCCCATATATCGTCCATGGGCGCAACGGGACACTGGTCGCCGGACTCCCAGTTCTGCTCGGCAAGATTTGCCTCCAGATGGTGTGGACGCTGGATTGAAATGGCGGATTTCTCCTACAGAATGTATCAAGGCCTGCTTGGGTTGCCCGGCGATCCGGTGGAGTGGTATCACGGCTACAAGCTGTCCAGCTCGCCATTTGGCTTGACGGAACCGCGCGGGGAGCCGGATTTCGCGAAATTCAGTAACCCCAACCGCCACTATCAGCCAATACAGGTTGATCTTTCACCGGATGAACATCCTTTTTCATACCCTTATGTTCGCCGCTGGCAAAACCTGCTGTTCAACATCAATGGCTATGCCCGCTTGTTGTTGTCCGACTTCCTGGCGGCGGGGGGAAAGATCCACATACGCCATTTTGAAAGCACCGATGAGCTTGCGGGCCTGCCTGAGAAAGCGATCATTAACGCTACGGGCTATGGTGCAAAAGCGCTGTTTGACGACAGGGACATTGTCCCGATCCGGGGGCAAACGACCAGGCTCGTGCAGCAACCGGATATCAAATATGCAATTCGGGCTGAAGACTTTCTCTTCCTCCCGCGACGAGACGGCCTGCTTGTGCAGTACATCGACCGAGCAGGGAGCTATGACAATAGCGATGACAGCCCTGATTCCGTAGAAGCATCTATGGCCATCGAACAGTTGGCCACCGTCATGAGGGGGCTGCGCGACTGAAATTCAACTCGCATTCAACGTGTAGCTGGCAGGCAGTTGTGCCACGAATTCACCCACCACGTCCCGAGTCAGGCTAACGATGTCTTCCACCCGTTCCATTCCCGCGCCGGTCCTCCAACTGGCCACGATGTCCATGACCGATGGCAGCGGCACGCCGTCCACCAGGGTCAAGGTGCCTTGGGTCAGTTCGCCGACAACCAACGCCGCGGGCATGGCCCCGATGCCAAAGCCATCGCGAACCAGGCGGGTGATGGCCGACGCGGAGTTCACACAGTTGATGCGGGGCGAGACGATATTGGCCGAATGCAGCAGGTTGAGAATGTCCTGGTGGGGGCGTGAGTTGCGCGAGAACGTCACGATGCGTTCCTGGGACAAGTCCTCCAGTGACGCATAGGATCGGTCATAGGCGGAGCCAGTGCGGACCACCCAATGCATCGGGTAGCGCGTCAGGAGTGCATTGCGCACGCTGTCCAGGCGCAGGATGTCGGTCTGGAAAATGATGTCCTGGTAGCCCTTTTCCAATTGTGAGCACAAGTTGCTCGCGGTGTCGGCCGACAGTTCGATTTCCAGGGCTGGGTAGCATTCCATCAGGCGTGTCACCAAGGGGCTGAGCCAGGTGTGGATCACCGTATCCATTGCCCCGATGCGGATTCGGCCGCGTACTTGGCGTGGATCCTTGATCACGGCTTTCATGCTTTGCATGGTGTCCATGATGCGCTCGGCGTATTCCAGCACGCGCTGGCCTTCGGAGGTCAGCGATACGCCTTTGGAATCGCGCACGAACAGACGCACGCCCATTTCGTCCTCCAGGGCTGCGATCCGGCTGGAAATGGACGCCTGGGTGGTGAACAGCTTTTCGGCGGTGAGGCGAAAGCTCTTCAGGCGGGCAACCCAGACGAAGGTTTCGAGAAACTTGATGTTCACTTGGGCGTTTCCTTGGCGCTGGCTTAGAAACCGTGGCGAGGGGGATCTAGGTTAGTTTCATGTTCTTCACTGCTGGGTATTAGCCAAGTATCGAACTACCTCCTTCATCTCGCCCAAATCCGGCGCGTTATCAATAATCGCTTCAGGCCTACACCATGGATAGTCCAACTTCGATACCCAGGCCATGATCATCGGCAGATCGCTCGCCGGCAGGATCTTCATGTGTTCGATGGTGATGGTCAGTCGCTCGGCCAGTCTCGAGGCTGGATCGAACTGCCATTCATACAGGCCACAACCGACACGTGCTTCGCCGCTGCTTTTGTCTGACATCGCCACCAGCCATTTGCACTGGAATGCCCCGGAGTTGGCGGGTGGTGGAACTGCCAGGCAGAACGTGTAGACGTTTTCGAAGGTCTGGCCAAAGCGACTGACCAGCACGTCGCCAATGGCGGTACGGCCTTCGACGTGGGCGGGAAACGCGATGGAACCGGTGCGCACGACCATGTCCAGGATAGCTGTCGGCGTAAAGGCCTGGGCCAGCAGGTGAGGGCGGTTGCTGTCCTTGGCGTGGATGTACTGTTGAATCGATCGCTGAACGGTGTTCATCGCGTGTCCTTTCAGGTTGAAGACAGCCTTGTTCGAGCTTACAAATCACTGTTCCATAAGTCCGTCACCAGCATGCAGCCCGGAGCGTGGGTGATGCACAACGGTGGACGCGAGGCCTGGACCACGGATTGGGGCGTCACGCCACAGGCCCAGAATACCGGGATTTCGTCCGCTTCCACCGGCACGGCGTCGCCATAATCCGGCGTGTCCAGGGACCGGATGCCAATCAATGAAGGATCACCGATGTGCACCGGAGCGCCGTGAACGCTGGGCATGCGCCCGGTAATCTGGATCGCCTGGATGGCCGCGGCCGCTTTCATCGGCCGCATGCTTACCACCATCTTGCCAGACAGGCGAGCGGTGGGGCGGGTGTCGATGTTGGTCTGGAACATCGCGACATTGCGCCCCAGCTCGATGTGCCGCAAACGGATGCCAGCCTCCAGCAAGGGCTGCTCGAAGGAGAATGAGCAACCGAGGGCGAAGGCCACCAGGTCGTCCTGCCACAGGTGTGCGATGTCCAGCGGCGTTTCGCTCAACTCGCCGTGGCGGTAGACCCGGTATTGAGGCACCTCATGGCGGATATCGATGGCGGCGCCCAGGTTACGGAAGAACGGATCCCCTGGCTCGGTCACGTCCAGCACTGGGCAGGCCTGGCGGTTGAGGGTGCAGTAGCGCAGGAATTCATTGGCCCAGTCGCTGGGCAGGATCACGATATTGGCTTGCACGCGCCCTTGGCCCAGGCCGCTGGTATGGCCCTGGTATTGGCCGGCGGCGATGCTCTGGCGCAGGGCGACGGGCGTGCATTGCTGCAGTTGTTCGAAAGGCAGGGCGGGTTGATTCATCACGGGGTCTCCAAGCGTTCGTCCGTTACTTTGGGAACAGCGTGGCGATGACGTCCAACAAGGAATATTGGTACCCCGTGACAACTAAAAGTTATTCCAGAGGCGCTTGGCTGTTCAGGCCCGGGGCCGCCACCATGCGTTGCGGCCCGACATCAGCGGCGTATTGGCTGACCACCTGGCGACTCATCTGGACGATGTTCTCGATCAGTTCAAGGCCGACGCCAGCGCGCCAGGAGGCGACCACGTCGAGTTGGGGCAGGGCGGTGCCGGGCTCGAGCTGGATCAGTTCGCCGCTGGCCAGCGGCTTGGCCACCAGCGCCGCCGGCAAGGCGCCAATGCCGAATCCGTCGCGAATCAGCCGGGTCATGGCCGACACCGAATTGACACAACTGACCCGCGGTGCCGTGATCCCATGGGCGTACAACAGGTTGAGCACATCCTGGTGCGGACGCGAATGCTTGACGAAGGTGATGATGCGCTCGCCCGCCATCTCCACCAGCGAAGCATAGGGACGGGCATAGATGGACTGGCTGGCGGCGATCCAGTGCATGGGATAGTGACCCAGCTCCAGGTTGCGCACGCTTTCGTGGCGGACCAGGTCGGTCTGGAACACGATGTCCAGGTAGCCTTTCTGCAGTTGCTCACAGAGATTGCGTGCCGCATCGGCGGTGATTTCGATTTCCACGGAGGGGAAGGCTTGCATCAGCATCGACATCAACGGGCTGAGCCAGGTGTGAATCACCGTATCCATCACGCCGATGCGCACCAGGCCTTGCTGCGGGCTGTTGGTGTCCAGTGACTGCTTCAACGCCCGCTGGACTTCGAGCATCTGTTCGGCGTAGTCGAGCACCTTGAGGCCTTCGGGTGTCAGCGAGACCCCACGCGAATCCCGCACGAACAGGCGCAAGCCCAATTCTTCTTCCAATGAAGCGATCCGGCTGGAGATCGCTGCCTGGGTGCTGAACATCTTCTCGGCGGTGAGGCTGAAGCTCTGCAGTCGGGCGACCCAGACGAAGGTTTCGAGGAATTTGAGGTTCATGAAGGCTCTCTGGGTGCGTGTGGTTCTTATGATTGCAATTGTTACTCCAGATCGCCCCATTGGATGCATCAAATTTTCTTATGTCCGATCGGGTGTTTTTCCCGTTTGACGTTGTGTGGATTCGCCGCAAAGAATCCGGCCCACGACGCAGGCACTGCGTCCGCATCTCCAACGACAACGCCTTCACAAAAGAATAACGAGGCGTGTCCGTCATCTTCGCTTGCTGCCGCAGGAACCTTCCATGGAAAAGACCATGACTGACGGCGTAACCACCGGGACAGGGCGCACGGGCCCATTCAGTTGGTACGGCCCCCTGTCGAAAAATGAAAAACGTACATTCTGGAGCTGCAAGATCGGCTATGCCTTGGACGGCATGGATACGCAGATGCTGAGTTTCGTTATTCCGACCCTGATCGCGACCTGGGGAATCTCCAAGGGCGACGCCGGCATGATCGGCACCTGCACCTTGTTGGCCTCGGCGGCTGGCGGGTGGATCGCCGGGATCCTGTCCGACCGTATCGGCCGGGTACGGACCCTGCAACTGACGGTCCTGTGGTTCGCGTTCTTCACCTTTTTGTGTGGGTTGGCGCAGAACTACGAACAATTGCTGGTGGCCCGGACCTTGATGGGCTTTGGCTTCGGCGGTGAATGGACCGCGGGGGCGGTGTTGATTGGCGAGGTTATCCGCTCCAAGGACCGTGGCAAGGCAGTGGGCATGGTGCAGGCTGGATGGGCGCTGGGCTGGGGGCTGACGGCGCTGCTGTATGCCGGGCTGTTCAGTTTCCTGCCGCCGGAACAAGCCTGGCGGGCATTGTTCATGATTGGCCTGGTACCGGCGCTGTTTGTGCTGGTAATCCGCCGACTGGTCAAGGAGTCGGACACCTTCGAACATGCTGTGCGGGAGCGCCAGGCCAAGCCAGAGCTGGGTTCGCGGTGGGCATTTTTCGAGATATTTGCCCCACGGATGCTCAGCACGACCTTGCGTGCCTCGCTGTTGACCACCGGTGCGCTGGGCGGCTACTACGCAATTACCACGTGGTTACCGACATACCTGAAAACCGAGCGCGGCCTGAGTGTGCTCGGTACCGGCGGTTACCTGGCGATGGTCATCGTCGGTTCCTACGTCGGCTATGTCACCAGTGCGTTGTTGACCGATGCCATCGGCCGCAAAAAGAACTTCATTCTGTTCGCCGTCGGGTCCATGGCAATCGTCCTGGCCTACACCCAACTGCCCATCGATAACGCCTGGATGCTCTGGCTGGGCTTCCCACTGGGTTTCTTCGCTTCGGGCATCTTCGCCGGCATGGGCGCGTTCCTGACTGAGCTGTTTCCCACCCGTATGCGTGGGTCGGGTCAGGGGTTCTGCTACAACGCCGGGCGCTCCATCGCGGCGCTGTTCCCGTTGTTCATCGGCACGCTGAGCAACACCTTGCCCATCGGCACCGGGATCGGTGTATTCGCCGCCGGCGCCTATGGCGTGGTGATCCTGGCGGCGTTGAGTCTGCCGGAAACCCGCGGCAGACAGCTCGAATCCTGACGACCCGTGGCGTCCGCGCGCAGAGCGGACGCCGCAACAACCTTTAAAACAACAACCATCGGACGCGACGGCAGCGCCCCCGAGAGGGTTCGCTCGCGTCCATAAAAAGGAGCATGCCATGCGGCATTTCACATCCACCTGGTTTCATACCCCCGCCGGTACGTTGCTCGGCCTGAGCCTGATCGGCATGCCGAACGCCCAGGCCGACTTCATCGCCGACAGCAAAGGCAGCCTGGAGGCCCGCAACTTTTACTTCAACCGCGACTTCCGCCAGGAGGGCGCACGGGACAAGGCTGAAGAATGGGCCCAGGGCTTTTTGCTGCGAATGGAGTCGGGATACACCGCCGGCACCGTAGGTTTCGGCCTCGATGCCTTGGGCATGGCCGGCTTCAAACTCGATTCCGGGGGCGGCACGGCGGGCACCAATCTGTTACCGGCGGATTTGTCGGGCGGTTCGCAAGACCGTTATGGCGAACTGGGCCTGACTGCCAAGGTGCGCCTATCCAATAGCACCTTGAAGCTGGGGACGTTGCAGATCAAGGACCCGGCGGTGAGTTCCAACGACACGCGCCTGTTACCAGGAACGTTCAAGGGCGGCTTGTTGAGCGTGCAGGAAATCGATCGCTTGAAGCTGACCGCCGGGCAACTCACGCAGATCAACTTTGTCGATTCCACCGACTACCAGGACATGACCGCCAACCGCATCGGTGGAAACAGCGACAAATTCCAGTTCGCCGGGGCGGACTATCAGTTCCTGCCGAACCTCACCGCGCAATACCGCTATAGCCAGTTGGAAGACATCTACCAGCAAAACTACCTCGGGTTCGTCCACACCCTGGACCTGGGCGCGGGCCAATCATTCAAGAGCGACGTGCGCTATTCGCGCAGCACCGAGGATGGCAACTTCCGCGATCTCGACAACCAGGCCTTCGGCGCCTTGTTCACCTACAGCCTGGCGGGCCATGCGTTGGGCCTGGGCTACCAGCGCATGAGCGGCGACGACCCGTTTCCCTACATCGGACGCAGCGATCCCTACCTGGTCAACTTCGTGCAGATCGGCGACTTCGCCAACATCAAGGAACGTTCCTGGCAAGCGCGTTATGACTACAACTTCGCAGCCATTGGCGTGCCAGGGTTGACCTTCATGACTCGCTACATCACCGGCGACAACGTCCAGCGCACCGCCCCGGGCGAAGGTAAGGAATGGGAGCGCAACACGGATATCGCCTATGTGGTGCAGGACGGCACGCTGAAAGGGCTGGGCTTGAAATGGCGCAATGCGACGGTGCGTTCGAATTTTGGCAACGACCTGGATGAGAACCGGTTGATCGTCAGCTATACGATGGCGCTGTGGTAAGAATCATCTCTCTGGCGACTGGTATTGTTCGGCCACCAAAAGCAGCGACTGCGGCACCGGACTTTGTGGGTGCTGCGGTTCCTGCAGGCCCACCAGGCGGAAACCGGCCATGTCCAGGGCATTGAGCCAACTGGACAAGGTGCGGAAATACCACGGCATGGGTCGCCATTGGCCTTTGAAGCCGTCGAAGGTTTCTTCGCGCCAGCCGTCCTGATAATTGCCCGCCGCCACTGTCCACGGGTGCAACGTCTGGATCACTAGCGCTCCGCCCGGGCTTAGCAGAACGTTCATCGCCGCGAGCAATGGGATGATGTCCTGGTGCAACAGGGCGAAGTTGGCGCAGATCAGGTCGTAGTCGTTGCCGACGTCCACTTTAGCCTCCACCAGCGCCTCATAGCTTGCCAGGTGCACCGGCGAGGACCCCGCGGCCCGGGCCGCATCGACCAGTATCGCGTCGCCATCCACACCGACCGCCTCGATGCCCCGTTCAGTCAGCGCCCGCAACAGCCAGCCTTCGCCGCAGCCCAGGTCAAGCACGCGTTCGGGCTGGCGGCTCAGCACCGCCAGCAGCATGGCCTGGTCGGTGACCGTTTGGCGGCTTTCGATGGCACCGGTGCGAATGGCTTCGATCCAGGCCTGGGCGTTGTGGTGCCAGCTTTGGAGGAGGGTGGTTTCGGAGGTCGACATGGATCCAGCTCCGCAGTGAATGGGGTCAGCATAGGACAATCGTTGGCCCGGGTCACAGCGGCCGATCAAGAAACAACAGGCGTGCCGCCAGCGCTGCCATGACCCCGGCAAAACCATACGTGCCCAGGCGCCTTGAAATCCCGCTGTTTGCCAGTCTCGCCCTGAGCTGTGCGGCGCAAACACCCAGCAGCGTATGGAAGACAAACGCAATCAATGCCAGCAACGCTCCGAGGAAGATCAGTTGCAGGCTTACGCCGCCGGCCTTGACGTTGACGAACTGGGGCAGGAACACCATGAAGAACAGCAGCGCCTTGGGATTCAAGAGGCTGTTGAGGGCGCCTCGGCAGAAGATTTTCCACTGCGAAGCCCCTTGGAGCTGACTATCTTGAGTCACTGCCGGCGTTCTCAGGGCTTGCCAGGCAAGCCACAGCAGATAAGCGGCCCCGGCCAGGCGCAGCACGTCGAACGCCGGCGCCCAACTCATCACCAACGCGCCAATGCCAGCGCTGACCATCATGGTCATCAGCACGTCCGCCAGGGAAATGCCGAGGGCGGCCGCGACGCCGGCACGCCAACCGTGGGCCAACGCATGGCTGGTGACAAAGGCCATGTTGGGCCCCGGAACGATCAGCAAAAGCACGACAGCAACCACGAACAGATAGAGATTGGCGGTATCCGGCATGGGATTCACTCCGTGGGATGAGCCTCGACAGTAAGCGAACGGCGAGCAGGGCGTCAGTTACAGTCCGGGCCTAACTGATAGCAACAGTCGTCTCTCTCGCGATGAATCACGGGAATCGCTAAACTGCGGCCCCGAATTTCAGCAAGGAAGTGGGTGGATGCGTTCGCTCGTCAGCAGTGTGCTTCTCTCCATGACTGTGGCGGCCCCGGTCATGGCCGAACCAAGGTCATTTTCGGTGAATGACCGCAGCGGCCAATACCTGGTCGAAGTGCTGTTCCCGGAGCCGCCGGAAGATCCACATCAACTGGCGCAAGCGTTCATCACCGTGCGCGACAACAACACCCACGAAACCCTGCAGCAATTGCAGACACCCGCCGGCAATGTGCCCGTGGACCGCAACGGCAAGGTCGATAACTGGCTACTTGGCCCCCAGAGCCTGTTGTACTTCGACGACTTCAACTTCGATGGCCGCCAGGACTTGGCGATCCGCAACGGCAACGATCCCGACGCGAGCTACAAACCGACGTTCGACGTCTACCTGCAAGACCCGCGGAAAGCCCAATGGGTCCTCAACTCTGCCTTGACGGCCCTGGCCAAGGAGGACAGCAAAGGCATGTTCTCCGTCAGCCCTCTGGACGGCGTTCTGCTGTCACAAACCGACCGCGACTGCTGCTGGACGCGCGCCACTCAATGGAAAATGCACGGCGACGAGTTGGTCCTGCTTCGCTCGGACACCGAGGAGCAAATCCAGCCGACCGAGCCAGGCGAAAATACCAGCATGCCCAGCGGCTACACGCTGCGTACCACGGGTGAATGGAAAGAGGGCCAATGGCAGGAACAATCGCGCCTGGAAGGCCCCGAGAAAGAGGACCCAGTGATCCTAGCCGGGACCCTCGACGGCAAGACCCCGGTGGAGCTCTGGTATCAGGTGCAAGGTGCCGTGATCATTGGCGAGGTGCGCTATACCCAGGCGGGCGGCGGCGAACCGATCAAGCTGCTGGGCATTCGGGAAGACGCGGATGACGACCTTATCAGCCTCCATGAATATGCCGGCGATGGCCGCCAAACGGGTACCTGGCGGATGTCCCGGGAGCAAGTCGAGCCCAATTTTTTTACCGGCACGTGGGTCAGCGACGCCAAGGGCGACGACCGGCAACTGGCAGTCCTGCTGCATGATGAAGAACGGGAATTGGATGGCGACAAAATCGACGACGTCGACTCTGACCAGCGCAGCGGCCATTACCAGATGCGCCAGGATGCCCTGGGGCTTGACGCGGATCTGGATTTGAAGATCCTCCCTGAGCGGGATGCCAACGGAAGAGAAATCGCTGAATTCACCGTAACCACGAAGCACAGCGTGACCGAGCATCACGTCGTGCCGATGGACACCGACAACCTGATCATCGTGCGCGAGCCGCAAGCCTCCGAGAAGAACGGTCCGTATCACATTCAACTGGTGAAAGGCTTTGCGGTCATTGGCTACAACGCGGTGCCGGATTCGCAGGGCGGCCTGGCAGGGGGGTATTTGAAGCTGCGTTGAGCACGGCATCGGTGTGGATGAAGGCCAGCCTTCATCCACTGCGTTGTGCCTGCAGGGCAGCGAGCGTTTTGTCAGTCGCTGGCTTTTACCGACTATCCCCCTCGATTTCGATGCAAAAGGGTATTGGGCGCAACGCCAAATGCCTTGCGAAACGCATGGCTGAAGTGTGAGAAGTCAGAAAATCCGTAGTCGAGTGCCGCTTGAGAAACGCTGCGTACCTGGCCGCGTTCAATGGCTTCACGACTGGCATGCAGGCGTTCTTTCCAGATTTCTGCAACGGGGGTTTTCTGGTAGCGCGCGAAGGCGCGCGTAACGGTTCTGGTGGAGACATTGTGAGCCTGGGCGATGACTTCAATCGACAGTTCCGGCTCGGTCAGGTGCCGTTGAATGTACTTCATGATGCGGCCGTAGAGATCCAGCTCCTCATGGGAAGTCTTCAAGTCCTGGAGTTCCAGGCTGATGACGAGGAGGTCGAGCAATGTGCTGGAATAACGGTTGGAGATGTTCTCATCCTGCAACGATGCCGGCGTGCTCGCGGCCTGGCGCAACATTTCTCGTAATGGAGCGACGCCGGGGCGTCGGTCGTCGAGGACCATGGCGGTGTAATCGGCGACACGGGGCAAACGCTCGGTGAGTAATGCTCGCGGAATACGCACCAAGTGGTTTTCGGTACCACCGAAGCTGAATCGAAACGTCTGGTTTGCGTCATAAAGAAACAAACTGCCGGGGGCCAGACTGGCTTTTCGCCCGCCCTGTTCAAGTTGGCCATGGCCGTTTCGAGAGAAACCCAACCACAGGTCTTCGGCCGGGCCACTGCGCAAATGCCCGGCGGAGCGTTCCCAATAATGCAGCGGCGCTGACAGGGAGCAGATGTCCAGGGCGCCCATGGCGTTGACGGCCAGTGCCCCATCAAAACTGCTCTGCGACAACGGTTTGCTATCGGCCGCCAGGCAATGACGACAGACGACTTCTTTCCAGTAATCAAAGCGACGAGGGGCCGAGACGGCAAGGGTCGAATACTGAGTGCTTTGGTTCATGGCACTGACCTCGGTACGGCGATATGAGCTCAAGAAGTTGTAATGGGCTTGTGAACATCAGCTGTTACTCGCAGCAATTACCAGGCCATGGGCACTCACGGATGGCCTGGAGGGCTGTGTAACGTCCATTCAAAGGCAGAGAACCAGACGTTTTTGGTGCGGGCGCACCAACAGCGATCACGTGAAGCCCTCTGCGCCTGCGTTGTCTTTTCCAACCAAACGGTTGTCTTGACGAACAAAGCTCCCCGTTGCTCTCCCGCCTAATTTTCACCTCACAGCAGCTCATGTCCCCGCTGATGAGGCACGCCATGTATCGACACTGTTCACAACGATTGCCCGACGCCTCCTGGTTTCTGCAGATGCGCGACCTCGTGCCTGAAGAGTCGGCTTACTGGTTGATTGAATGGGGCGCCATGAAGCTGCTGCACCGACGGCAGGTCGCCAGACGCAGCCAGCCACCGGGACGCTAACTCCCACCCGTACGCCTGAAAATAACGAGGAGCTCAAGATGGAATCTGCAATCGATAAACATCTCAAATGCCCACGCACACTGTCTCGCCGTGTGCCCGACGAATACCAGCCGCCGTTTCCGATGTGGGTGGCGCGCGCTAACGAGCAATTGGAACAAGTGGTGATGGGTTACCTCGGTGTGCAGTATCGAGGCGAGGGCCAGCGCGAGGCAGCGCTGCAGGCCATGCGTCATATCGTGGGCAGTTTCAACCTGCCCGACGGCCCGCAAACCCATGATTTGACCCACCACACCGACAATAACGGCTTTGATAACTTGATTGTCGTGGGGTACTGGAAAGACCCTGCTGCCCATTGTCGCTGGTTGCGCTCACCCGAAGTGAACGGTTGGTGGGCTTCACCGGATCGCCTCAGTGACGGCCTTGGCTATTTTCGCGAAATCACCGCGCCGCGTGCAGAACAGTTTGAAACGTTGTATGCCTTCCAGGAAAACCTGCCCGGTGTCGGCGCGGTCATGGACGCGACCAGTGGTGAAATCGAGGAGCACGGTTACTGGGGGTCGATGCGCGACCGCTTCCCGATCTCCCAGACGGACTGGATGAAACCCTCGGACGAACTGAAAGTGATCGCGGGTGATCCTGCCAAAGGCGGACGGGTCGTGGTCCTGGGGCATGACAACCTCACGTTGATTCGTTCTGGCCAGGACTGGGCGGACGCCGAGGCGGACGAACGCTCACTGTACCTCGACGAAATCCTGCCGACGTTGCAGGACGGCATGAACTTCCTGCGTGACAACGGCCAACCGCTGGGCTGCTACAGCAACAGGTTCGTGCGCAATATCGACATGGACGGCAACTTTCTCGACCTGAGCTACAACATCGGCCACTGGCGCTCGGTCGAGAAGCTCGAACGCTGGGCAGAATCCCATCCTACCCACCTGCGCATTTTCGTGACGTTCTTCCGGGTGGCCGCAGGTTTGAAGAAGTTGCGGCTGTACCACGAAGTGTCCGTGTCGGACGCCAAGAACCAGGTGTTCGAGTACATCAATTGTCATCCGCAAACCGGGATGTTGCGCGACGCGCAGTCGGCAAAAGCCTGAGCGCCATCCGCGTTTTGAACGCCTCTGCAACTTCAATCTGGCTTGCCGCGTCGCTCGGGCGGCACGGTATTCCTTGCAAGGAAAAAATAATGAATAAGGTCCGTCTGCTGGCAATCACCACGCTATTGCCCACGTTTCATGCGAATGCCGTTGAGGTCGCCCCCGGCGACTACGAACAATATCCCGTCGGCGCGACCATCGGTGCGATTTATTACCAGCATTCCACCACGGATTCAGCCTATGCCAACGGCCATAAGGTCAGCTCGGACTTCGCGTTGAGTTCGGACGTCGGCATCCTGCGTCTGCTCCATGTCTACGCACTGAGCGACACGGTCACCATCGACCCGCAATTCCTCTTGCCCTTCGGGCACGTCTCCAGCGGCGGCGATGCTTCAACGCTGGGCAGTACGCGTGGGGTGGGCGACTTGATCCTGACCGCGCCGGTCAAGCTGCGGCTCAACGATGCCCGCGACACCCTCAGCATCGCCCCCTATCTGTTCGTTCCCACGGGTACCTATGACAAGGACGACGCCCTGAACATCGGTGAGAACCGCTGGAAGTTCGAGCTGCAGAGCGCCTACGTCAAGCACTTCACGCAGAAGTGGGCGATGGATCTGGTCGCAGGTGCCACCTGGTATGGCGATAACACTGATTACGGCGCAAATGCCGATCGTCTCGAACAGGACGTTTCCTACGCAGCACAGGTCATGGGGCGCTATATGCCGGACGCCACCACCACGTTCGCTATCGGTTTCGGGCGCAACTGGGGAGGCGAGACCCGCGTCGAGAAGGTCAACCAGGACAACGAAATCGGCACGACCAACTTCCGTCTGACGGCCACCAAATTCGTCACCGCCCAGGACCAGATTCAACTGCAGCTGGGCAAGGATCTTTCGGTGGACAACGGTCCCAGGGAGGACTTCCGGATGAACCTGCGTTATGTGCGGGTGTTTTGAGGTAACCGGCGGCAGGCAGCGGCCGGATGCTCCTCCAGCAGTCAGCGGAGCGTGTCCGGCTCAGCCAAGTCGTTGTCTTTTTCAATCAAGCCTGCGCGCAGGGCTCCGGATTATCTTCAACCCCAGGCCCACCGACATTCGATGCGCCCGCAGTGCTTACAGGCCATTACGATAAGGAAAGCGCCACCATGGCAATCGTCCGCCCCTCTCTTGAGCAGCTACTGGACATCGCGAGCAGCCTGCACATGCAGCTAAGCCGTGAGCAAGCCAGTGAATACCTGACCCTTATGCAGTCGAGCTTCGACGCCTACGACCTGGTCGACGAGCTGCCCGACTTCATCCCGTCGGTACGCTACGAGCGCAGTCCGGGCTACCGCCCATCGATGGCGCACAATCCGCTCAACGCCTGGTATTTCCGCACCGAAGTCAGCGGTGCGCGTGAGGGCAAGCTGGCGGGTAAGACAGTCGCGCTCAAGGACAATGTCTCATTGGCCGGCGTACCCATGATGAACGGTGCCTCGCCATTGGAGGGTTTCGTCCCTGCATTCGATGCCACCGTCGTCACCCGCTTGCTGGATGCGGGCGCGACCATCCTCGGCAAGGCAACGTGCGAGCACTACTGCCTGTCCGGCGGCAGCCACACCTCCGACCCCGCGCCGGTGCACAACCCTTACCGGCATGGCTTCACTTCCGGCGGCTCGTCTTCCGGCAGTGCGGCCCTGGTTGCCGCCGGCGAGGTGGACCTGGCGGTCGGTGGTGACCAGGGTGGGTCGATCCGGATTCCTTCGGCGTTCTGCGGTACCTACGGGATGAAACCGACCCACGGCCTGGTGCCCTACACCGGAATCATGGCGATCGAAGCCACTATCGATCATGCCGGCCCCATCACGGCGAACGTGCGAGACAACGCCTTGATGCTGGAGGTCATGGCGGGAGCGGACGGGCTCGATCCACGGCAGGCCGCGCCCCAGGTCGACACGTACAGCAATTATCTGGAGCGCGGGGTGAAAGGGCTCAGGATCGGCATCCTGCAGGAAGGTTTTCAACTGGCCAACCAGGATCCGCGTGTCGCCTCATCGGTGCGTAATGCCATCGCACAGTTCGTACGGCTTGGCGCGCAGGTCGAGGACGTCTCCGTTCCCGAGCACACCGTTGCCGGCTCTCTATGGCACCCCATCGGGTGTGAAGGCCTGACGATGCAGATGATGCACGGCAATGGCGCCGGTTTTAACTGGAAAGGCCTGTACGACCTCGCGCTGCTGGACAAGCAGGCCGGATGGCGCGAACAGGCGGATGAGCTGTCTGCTTCGCTCAAGCTGTGCATGTTTGTCGGCCAATACGGCGTCAACCGTTACAACGGCCGTTTTTATGCCAAGGCGCAAAACCTCAGACGCCTGGCCCGCTCCGGTTACGACGCGGCACTGGCGCGCTTTGACCTGCTGGTGATGCCGACCGTGCCCATCATTGCCCAACCGCACCCTGGAACTGATTGCTCGATCACCGAGTACGTGGCCCGGGCACTGGAGATGATTGGCAATGCTTCAGCCCAGGACATCACCGGCCATCCGGCCATGTCGATTCCCTGTGGGCTGGTGGACGGGTTGCCAGTCGGGCTCATGCTGGTTGGCAAGCACTATGCCGAAGGCACGATTTACCAGGCTGCCGCTGCCTTCGAGGCGTCTGTCGATTGGAAAAACCTTTAACCGATCCGTCTTTCGTGCAGCGCAAAAAACAACGACATCAAGCGTTGCTGTGAAGCTCAACGATGAGGAGTCAACTGATGAACGTACCTGGAAAAAATACCTCGACCCCGGGCGAGAGAGCACAAGCGTTGCTTCAAGTGCTCAAGCACAAGGACCTGATCCCCGACGGATACATCGAACAGATGACACAGCTGATGGCCCACGAATGGAGCCCGGAGAATGGAGCACGGGTTGTAGCCAAGGCCTGGGTCGACCCGCAGTTTCGTGAATGGCTGCTCAGGGACGGCACCGCTGCGTGCGCTCAGTTCGGCTATACCGGCCCGCAGGGCGAATACATCGTGGCCCTGGAAGATACGCCCACGTTGAAAAACGTGATCGTCTGCAGCCTGTGCTCTTGCACCAACTGGCCCGTCCTCGGTTTGCCGCCGGAATGGTACAAGGGCTTCGAATTCCGTGCGCGCCTGGTCAGGGAAGGGCGCACTGTCCTGCGGGAATTGGGCACCGACCTGCCAAGCGAGGTGACCGTCAAGGTGTGGGACACCAGCGCTGAAAGCCGCTACCTGGTGCTGCCTGTACGCCCCCAGGGCAGTGAGGCCATGGATGAGGAAGCGCTTCGAAAACTGATCACCAAGGACGTCCTGATTGGCGTGGCGCTACCGCACGTAGCGTAGCCGGGACGCTTTGTTTCTTGCATTTTCCAGAGGTATTCACGATGGATGGTTTTCACGATCTGGGTGGTTTTCAAGGCTTTGGCAAAGTCCCCCACACCATCAACAGTCTGAGCTACAAACCGGTGTTCAAGCAGGACTGGGAGCACCTGGCCTACAGCTTGATGTTCATCGGCGTCGATCACTTGAAAAAGTTCAGCGTGGATGAAGTGCGCCACGCTGTCGAACGCTTGGATGTTCGTCAACATGTCGGCACGCAGTATTACGAGCGTTACGTCATTGCGACCGCCACCCTGTTGGTCGAAAAGGGGGTGATTACCCAGGCGGAGCTCGACCATGCCTTGGGCTCGCACTTCAAGCTGGCCAATCCCCCTCATGCCAAAGGTCGTCCGGCGATCACCGGTCGGCCACCTTTCTCGGTGGGCGACCGGGTTGTCGTTCGAGACGAGTATGTGGCAGGGCACGTACGCATGCCGGTCTACGTACGGGGCAAGGAAGGCGTGATCCTGCACCGGACTTCCGAACAATGGCCTTTCCCGGACGCGATTGGCCATGGTGATTCGACTGCGGCGCATCAGCCAACCTACCACGTCGAGTTCCGCGTAAAAGACCTTTGGGGCGATGCCGCAGATGATGGTTTCGTGGTGGTCGACCTTTTCGAAAGCTACCTGGACCACGCCGACAGCACAGCAGCGGTGAACGCATGAATGACGGCGCCCTGACAGGCCGACTACCGGTGACGGTCCTTTCGGGCTTTCTAGGTGCCGGCAAAACCACGCTGCTGAACCATATCCTGCGCAACCGCGAAGGTCTGCGGGTAGCGGTCATCGTTAATGACATGAGCGAAGTCAACATCGACGCCGAGCAGGTGCAACGTACGGTCTCGTTGCACCGCGTTGACGATCAGTTGGTCGAGATGAGCAACGGCTGTATTTGCTGCACCCTGCGCGCCGACTTGCTCGAGCAAATCAGTCTCCTGGCGCGTCAGCAGCGTTTCGATTACCTGCTCATCGAATCCACGGGCATTTCCGAGCCGATGCCAGTCGCGGAAACGTTCGCCTTTCTCGATGCCGAAGGCTTCAGCCTCAGCGAACTGGCGCGGCTCGACACATTGGTAACGGTGGTCGACGGCAGTCATTTTCAGGCGTTGCTCGAGTCGCCGGACACCGTGGCCCGCGCCGACGCCAAGGACATGCCTGCGCGCCATCTGGCTGATCTGTTGATCGAACAGGTGGAGTACGCCAACGTCATTCTGGTCAACAAGCTGGACCTTATCGGTGAGGCTGGCTACCTGGCCTTGCGCGCGATCCTCGAAAGCCTGAACCCAACCGCACGGATCCTGCCGATGGCTTACGGTAACGTGGCGTTGACCAGCGTCCTCGGCACCCACCTTTTCGACTTGCCCAGCCTTGCGGCGTCACCGGGCTGGATGAGAACAATGGAGTCGATCGATGCGCCGGCCTCCGAATCGGACACCTATGGCGTGACCTCCTGGGTGTACCGGGAACGCGCTCCGTTCCACCCGCAGCGATTGCTCGATTTTCTCCGGCGGCCTTGGCGCAATGGTCGGCTGTTGCGCAGCAAAGGTTACTTCTGGGTCGCCAGCCGGCACCTGGAAACCGGCGTACTGGCGCAAAGCGGCAGGCAGTTCCAGTGGGACTATGCCGGGCGATGGTGGAACTTCATCGAGCCGTCGCAATGGCCGCGGGATGAATATCGGCTGCAGGGCATCATGGCCAAGTGGGACAGCGTCGTCGGCGACTGCCGGCAGGAACTGGTCTTTATCGGCCAGGATCTCGATACCGGCGTGTTACAGCGCGAACTCGACAACTGTCTGCTGAGTGCTCAGGAAATAGCCGCTGGTCCGTTGGCCTGGCAGGCCCTGCCGGGGGCGACGGCCTTTGACGCCGGAGCCTTGTCGGCATGCCCCACGCAATCCTTGTCGGTTGAGTCCATTGACCGAGGTAGAGGTGTTCCATGCTTTTTTTCAGTCGAACCACCCGCTGGGTATTGACGCTGCTCGCCGACAGACTGGAGCAGCCTGATCAGGCAAGCACGCCGTTGGCGTCGAGCAATCCTTTGCTGCGACGCCTCCTGGCAGGCGTCGAACAATTGCTGCTTGAGCGGCGAGGGCTACAGGAACAAGCGCGTGCGCTGACGTTGGAAGTCGCCGACCTGGGCGTGAGCCTGGCGGCCCGCGATAAGCTTCTACAGCAACTGGAGGCGCGCTGGGCACTGATCACTCAAGGCGCAGGCGAGCTGTTTTGGGCGCTGGAGTTGGATGGCACCGCAGCACCTGCGCTGGACTGTACGCTGGAGTGGGTGGGGGCTGCGTCGACCCGGCCCCAAGCCATCGACCAGCTCGGTCATTGGAGTGAACAGTTGCACCCGGCTGACCGTCAACGGCATTTGGACGCTCTCGCCAGGCATCTTGCCGATCGTAGCGGGCGGACGCCCTTTGTGTTGGACGTGCGAATGAGGGCCGCAGCGGACGGTAGCTATCGCTGGTGCAGGATCAGCGGTGACGCGCACCGTGATGCGCAGGGCGTACCTGTCGCCATCGGTGGAAGCTTGCGTGACATTCACGGACAGCACCTGCACGACGAGGAACTCGAATTGGCGGCTACTCGTTTCGACATTTCTCGGGAAATGCTCCATGACGGACTCTGGGATATCGAGGTCATGGCGGGCGACCCGGCGAATCCGAAAAATACCATTTGGTGGTCTTCGCAGATGCGTCGGCTGTTGGGATACACCACGGTTGAGGAGTTTCCCAACACACTGGAAAGCTGGACCTCGCGCCTGCATCCCGACGACAGCGCCCGGGCGATCGGTGCCTTTGTCGCACATGTGGAAGACCGCAGCGGGCAAACGCCGTTTGATGTCGATTATCGGCTCAAGCACAAAAGTGGCAGTTACCGCTGGTTTCGCGGCCGTGGTCAAACACGACGGGCAGCGGACGGCTCGGCGCAAAGGGTGGTGGGCGCCATCACCGATATCCATGCCAGTCACGAAGAAAGCGCGATGCGCGAGGCTCAGGAGCAACAGCACCGGGTGATGCAGGAAACCCTCAACAAGCTGACGCAAATCGTCGCGACCATCCAGGGGATTGCCAGCCAGACCAACCTGCTGGCGTTGAACGCAGCCATCGAGGCGGCGCGAGCGGGGGAGGCGGGGCGGGGATTTGCGGTGGTCGCCGATGAAGTGCGCAAGCTGGCCACCCGCACCAGCCAGGCGACCCAGCAGGCGGCCGATATGATGGACGGCTAGACAGAGGAAAGCGCCCGGGCGCGAGGCTAGAAAAACGACGAACAGTGACTATTCGCTACCGGACCCGCAACGCACCGAGCCGATGCATGAAAACATGGCCGAGCATTTTAAGCTGGCCGTCATGGACATCAGCCGTCTCAGCGTATCGATGGACTAAAGCCGCGCCTCTGTCGGCTTTACGACGCTGCGGATCAGCGAAGCGAATGTTTCCATGACCTCGTCCTCGCCATGCCGCCCTCGTACCAACGCGCCGGACAGGGCTTCCCCCGCGCCAACCAGGCCAATGCAGCATCGTTCGAGTTCATCCGCTGACCACGTCGTATGAGGTTCGAGCACAGACATGAACATCTGCACACAGTTATCCAGGAGCTCCTGGAATACCGCTGCCTTCTCTTCGCTGCCTGCCAGGGCGGCACCCACGGCATGGAATTCGTCGGTGTTATCGGCCGCGCAATGAATGTAGGCGTTGGCCAGGACCCGGGCCGTCTCCTCCAGGTTCCGCGCAGTCCTGGACATGGCGTCACGGAAAGCGCTGACCCGCTCGGTATCGATCCACTTGTAGAGCTCGATCAACAGACCCGAACGGGTGCCGAAATGATCGTAGACAACCGGTTTGGACACGCCGGCGCGAACGGCCAGATGCCCCAGGGTCAGCCGATCCGCGTCTTCTTCGCGCACGATCAGCAGCGCCGTATCCAGCAACTGTCGCCGCCGTTCGGCTTTCGCAAGCCGGCGAGGAGGGGAACCGGCAGGGCTGTGCTCAATGTTTTTCTGCACGTTTTTTTGCTCCTGGTCGCCAAAAACCTACCAATGGTAGGTTGAAGTGCATGATGTTGTGTTAGCTTACCTACTGAAAGTAGGTTTAAACCAGAGACAAGGAGAACACACCATGTCACTTGATCCTATCTTGTTAATGGGCGGTTCCGGCGCCATTGGCCACCACACTGCCCGGGCGCTACGCGCTGCTCATCCCGACGTACCACTGCTGATCGGTGGTCGCGACCTTGCCAAGGCTCAGCGCGCCGCGGAGCACATTGGCGGAGCGCAGGGCGTGGCGATTGACTCTGCCGCAGACGACCTGGGCCTTGGCGATCGCCCGGTCAGCGCCGTCGTGGTCTTTTATATGGACCACGCCCTTGCCGGATTGCGCTTTGCGCAAAAACGTGGCGTGCCGCACCTCAGCATTTCCTCCGGCGTTTTCGAGATCGCGCCGGAAATCGCGACCTACATGCACACGCCTGACGCCTCGCCCATTGTCCTCGGTTACGAATGGATGGTAGGCGCGACGACCGTGTCGACGCTGAGCGTTGCCCGGGCTTTTGGCCGGGTCCAGGACATCCGTATCAACGCGCTGGTCGATGAGCAGGACACCGGCGGCCCGACCGTCGCCACTGACTTTGAACACCTGAACAAAATGCTCCCCGCCGCGCTGACACGACGCGACGGTGTGTTCGTCTGGCGCGAAGGGGAGGACTCCAAGGCACGATTCCGCGCGGTGGATGGTACGGGAATCGATGCCACGGGCTTCTCGTCCATTGATGTGGTTGGCCTGGCGGCGGCGACAGGCGCGCCGAATGTTCAATTCAACCTGGGCACTGCGGTGAGTTCGACCCGGCGCCAGGGCAGGCCGATGTCTACCGAGATCATCATCGAACTCGTTGGTAAGGACCTCAAGGGCGAACCCCTGCATACACGTCATGCGGTCATCCACCCGGCAGGCGCTGCGCCATTGACCGGCCTCAGCGTCGCAATGACGCTTGAACGACTGCTCGGGTTGGACGGCCAGCCACCGACGCCGCCAGGGCTTTATTTTCCTTATCAACTGTTGGACGCCAGCGCGTATCTGGAACGTTTGAAGGAGGAGGGCGGTGAGTTGCGCACGCTGCCGGAGTAATGAGCGACGCAATTGCGTGTGCCGAGCGTTTCCTCCTTTTAGTCAGTGCTAGCCGGCTACCGGCCGGCAGACCTGACGATGAGAGGTGCCCCCCGGGCTATAGCTTTCCAGCCCAAACCTCAGGTTTGCGTGCCGTCCAAGGCAACGCACGTTCTAGCTGACCGGCCAGCCGCAGCAGCATGTCCTCTCGGCCAACGCCCGCTGAGAACTGCATGCCTATAGGCAGACCACTTTCTGGATCAAACGCCAATGGCATGGACATAGACGGGGATCCAGTCACATTCGCTAACGCGGTGAAGGGGGAGTGGGTGAATACCCGATCCATCCAGCCCCTGCCATCCAGATGCGTCTGACCCTCGTTATAGCTGCCGATGGCAGGAGGCAGCGCTGGCAGCGTCGGGCTCAACAGGACGTCATATTTGCAGAAGAAGTGCCCCATGCTGCGGGAAACAAGATTTCTCGAATGCATGGCCTCAAGCAAATCGATGGCGGTGAGTTGGCTCCCCATCCGATGCAGCGAAAGCGTGGCCGGTTCAAGCGTGCTGGCATCAATAGAGCGGCCTGTACCCGCAGCGATGGCATTGATCCAGGCAGCGGTATTGGCTGACCAGAATTGCGCGTTCATTTCAACAAAGCCGTCCCAGCTCAGCCCGATGTCCAGACAGACTTCTTCCACGCTATGACCCATGCCTTGGAGCTGGAGCGCCACATGACCGGTCGCTTCTGCGATTGGCGCAACAGAGCGAGTCGCGTTCAGTGGATGCAGGAGAAGGCCAATTCGTAGTGAACCAGGCTCGCGAGTCGTTTCCGACAGATAGGCATGTTGCGGCTTAGCGATCTCAAAGGGATCCCCAACAGCCGCCCCTTCGATTGCGTCCAGTAACGCGGCACTGTCGCGCACCGTTCGACTGACCACACCGTGCACGGCAAGCCCGGCCCACACCTCGTCAACTCCAGGCCCCATTGAAACTCTGCCTCGACTGGACTTGAGCCCGAACAGTCCGGTAGAGGCTGAAGGCACGCGGATAGAGCCACCGCCATCGGTGGCGTGCGCCGCGGGTACCAGGCCGGCGGCTACCGCAGCAGCCGAACCACCGCTTGATCCACCGGCGCTGCGGCTGAGATCCCAGGGGTTGCGCGTCGGCCCCGAAAATACCGATTCAGTGGTGGTACTGGCAGCCAACTCGGGGGTGGTGGTCCTGCCAAGGGTAACCAGACCTGCCTGGCGCAAACGGGTCATCAGGTTGGAGTCCGCGTCAGCGATGCATCCGGCTGCCAAGCGACTGCCCAGTTCGTTCAGATGCCCCTTGGCAGTAAGGCCCAAGTCCTTGACCAGAAAGGGCACCCCCATGAACGGCCCGGTAGCTGCCTGAGGTTCATTCTCCCAAATCTCAACCACCGCATTGATCTTTGGATTGAGCTGCTCGATGGCGGACAGTGCCGCAGCACTGACCTCGGCTTGGGTGACTTGACCGCTGGCGATCAGCTCAGCAAGGCCCAGCGCATCGTATTCGGCGTATTCAGCGGTTCTCATCGCGTTCTCCGAGCCATCTACCTGGCAAAAGCGGTATGATTACTTATCAGTATCGAGCGATACTTCTGGGTATAGTACGATACCAAAAAGTATCGCTGTCAAGCGGAGAACACCATGCGCCCCGAACGAGTCCCACAGTTGGCCCCCAGAGAGAGGATTCTCGACGCAGCCGAGGAGCTGTTTTTCAATGAAGGCATCAGTCGGGTAACGGTGGACGCCATCGCGGCAAAGGCCAAGTCGACCAAAATGACCGTCTACCGGCATTTCGATTCGAAAGACGCACTGGTGCTGGAGTGGTTGCGGTTGCTCGTCGAGAAATACTCCGAGGTCTTCGAAGCGCTTTCGGCACAGTACGCCGGCGATCCCAAGGCGCAGATTCTCGGGTTTGCCAAGTTCATCGCCCAGGATCTTTCGGCGGCGTCTTATCGAGGCTGTCCGTTTACCAACTCACTGGCGGAGATACCCGAGCCAGGAAATCCTGCCCGTCGTCTCATCGAAGCACATAAAAAGCGTCAGTTCCTCCGGCTGGTGGATCTCTGTGTCGAGGCTGATTTGCCCGAGCCGGAACAAGCGGCGATGGAGCTCTCGTACCTGATGGAGGGGGCTCAGGTCGTTTCGCAGAACAAGAGCATCGAGGGCGTGGGTGAAAACCTGATGAAGATGGTTCGGAAAAAAATCAGCGGCTAGGTCAAGGGCAATTGGCTGTGCTGTTTCGTGTTCGGGCATCTTCGGCCGATCCCTCAACAGGCGGTTTCTGCAACGTGCTCTCGTCTGATCACCACAGGACGTCTACTGAAAGATAGTCATTGTGTTGCTTCGAAATCGAATGTTACTCTAGTAACAAGAATTGAAATAATGACAACATAATAACACCTGGCGCTCGGAGGCTTTGAAATCCATGGAAAAAAACAGCTTCCTGCAACGGCTGGAGCAAGAGTTCTCCAACCTGACCCCGACGGGCAAGCGGATCGCCAGCTATCTGCTGGGTAACCCTGAACAGCTTCCGTTCGAGTCGGCTGATAGCATCGCGCAGCAGACCTCCACCACTGGGATTTCCGTAGGGCGCTTTTTTCGATCCCTTGGTTACCAGAACATCGATGAAGTCAAACAAAGCCTGCGCGTTGAAACGCCAGCGTCATGGCTTATCACCGATCGCATCGGCGCCTTTCGTGCCGAAAGCAATCAGCAGGATGCGCTGGATCGCTCCCTGAGTCGCGAGATCGAGGCCATCCGGTATGTCTACGGTTTAGCGCGCAGCGATGCTTTCGCCAATATCGTGCAACGCATCCATGAAGCCGATGCCGTGTTCATTCTCGGCATTCAGTCCACTCGAGGGATTCTCACAGCGTTCCATAGCCACCTTGAGTACATCCGGCCCAAGGTCTACTACGTCGATGGCCTATCCGGCATTTACGCAGAAACCCTGAATTCCGGCTTCGCCAACCCTTACGCGATCATTGCGGATTTTCGTGCTTATTCCAGCGTGACTCAGACCTTCTGCGACACGGCCATAGACAACAACCTCCCATTGGCGCTGATCACCGACTTGCAATGCCCCTGGGCTCGAGACTACCCACTTGACCTCCTGCAGCTGAAAACCGACGTCGGGCAGTTCTGGGATTCTCCTGCGCCATTGGCCTGCCTGTTAAATCTCATCGTCTCGGCCGTCGCTGAAAAATACGGCGATCGGCTCGATGAGCGCTTGGCCAGGAACCGTCAATTGCAAAAAGCTTTCGGTCAGTTCGAAGGCTGACCCTCATCGTCCCACCGAACCCAACTGGAGTATTGGCGTGAACAACAGCCCCCTTGTAGAGATCGATGCCCAGCGCCATCAGGTGCAAATCGATTTGATCTACGCCGGTGCAGACAACCTGGCAGGAAGAGTGATTTATCCAGATGCGCGTTGCCTGTTACATCACCAGGCTGCCGACTGCCTGTACAAGGCCAGTCAGCTTGCGCGTCAGGCCGGATTTACCCTTCGCATCTATGACGCCTATCGGCCGCCTTATGCTCAGTACCTGCTGTGGGACGCGCTGCCCAACAACGACTATGTACGTGACCCGCATTTGGGCTCCCACCACAGCCGTGGCGTGGCGGTGGACCTGACCCTGGTCGGTGCTGATGGCGAGCCGTTGAATATGGGGACCGAATTCGACGCAATGGAAGAAAAATCCCACCAGTTCTATCCCGACTTGCCAGTAGACGTGCAACGCAATCGACTGCTGTTGGTGGGGATCATGCTCGCCGCCGGCTTCCAGACGATTGCCACCGAGTGGTGGCATTACGAACTTCCGAATGCCGATGACTACCCATTACTGGAGGTCGTTTAAATCACGGATTGATGGCCCTGCAACGCCGTGCAGCCCACGTTCAGTGCGGCTGATAACAAAACAACAAGACAGCGTTACTTACGTTTCACCTGCAACTGCCCGGTTATAGCTTTTATAAAAAACCTGACGTACTTCCCTCTATCGAATGATCAAGGAAACCGGCATGAACCCAATGAACACCGTGACCAGCAAAACCTTTCCCGGCGCTGGCAAGCTTTTGCTGAGTGTTTTGTGCAGCGCACTGAGCCTCGGTGCCTGGCAGGCCGCGACAGCGGCTGTACCGCAAGACACCCTGGTCATCGGCAAACCCGCTGATCCCCAGACCCTCGACCCGGCCGTGACCTTCGATAACAACGACTGGACCATCACCTACCCGTCGTATCAGCGCCTGGTCGGCTACAAGGTCGAAGGCGACAAAAGCAGCACCGAAGTTCAGGGGGACCTGGCCGAGAGCTGGACCGTTTCTGCGGATAATCTGGTCTGGGAATTCAAGATCAAACCCGGCAATAAATTTGATGACGGCGCCCCGGTAGATGCCGCCGCGGTGAAGTTTTCCTTTGATCGCTTGATGACCCTCAAGCAGGGACCTTCCGGTGCATTTCCAGAGGACATGGTGGTCGCGGTTGTCGACCCGCAGACCATTCGGTTCACCCTGAAGACGCCTTTCGCGCCGTTCCTGTTTACCCTGGCCCACAATGGTGCTTCGATCATCAACCCCGCCGTGGTCAATAAAAGCGCGGACGTCAATGCCTGGCTGTCGAGCCATACCGCAGGCTCCGGTCCCTTCCGCTTGAGCAACTGGCAAAAAGGCCAGTCGTTGACCATGGAGCCGAACACCTACTTCGCCGGTCCCAAACCTGCGCTGAAAACCGTGGTCATCAAGATCATCGGTGAACCCTCCGTGCGTCGCTTGCAATTGGAACGGGGTGACCTGGACATCATCGAAGACATGCCCGAAGACCAGCTCGGCGTTCTTGCCAGCAAGCCCGGCGTGGCGGTGAGGGAGTTCCCGTCGCTACGGGTCACCTATCTCTACCTGAACAACAAGAAGGGCCCATTGACCAGCGTCGATGCTCGTCGTGCGATCACCGAAGCGGTGGACTACAACGGCATCGTCAAAGGCATTCTCAGGGACAAGGCCAAGCTCCTGAACGGGCCAATCCCGGACGGCATGTGGGCGTATGACAGCTCGTTGCCGCCGATGAAACAGGACATGGCAGCCGCCAAGGACAGCCTTGCCAAAGCACCGCAGAAGATCACCAACCTCAGCTACATGTATTCGGACAAGGATCCTAACTGGGAACCGATCGGCCTGACTCTGCAAGCTGCATTGGCGCCGCTGGGCATCAACCTCAAGCTGGAAAAGCTTGCCAATGCCACGCTGCGTGAGCGCGTCGGCCAGGCGGACTACGACATCGCGGTCGGTGCCTGGAGCCCGGACTTTGCCGACCCGTACATGTTCATGAACTTCTGGTTCGACTCCAAGATGCAGGGCCTGCAAGGCAACCGCTCGTTCTATAGCAACCCGCAAGTCGACAAGCTGATCCGAGAAGCGGCCGCCGTTAGCGACACCGCGAAGCGCGTAGAGCTGTACCAGACCGCGCAGAAAATCGTGCTCAAGGACAGCGTCTACGCCTACCTCTATCAGAAGAGCTACACCTTGCCGATGCGTGATTCGGTCAAGGGTTACGTGTTCAACCCCATGCTCGAACAGGTGTTCAATCTGGGCAGTATGAGCAAGTAAACCGGCTCCCTCGCGCCGGCCATTCGTGGCTGGCGCGGCTTCTGATTTTCGTCGTGGGTGTGACTGAGGTGCCAAAATGGCCTTCCTGACTTTGTTGCGCAAGCGTCTGCTCGGCCTGTTGCTGGTCGTGTTCGGCGTTTCGCTGATTACTTTTGCAATTTCGCACCTGATCCCCGGTGATCCTGCTCGATTGATCGCTGGCGACCGTGCCAGTGATGCGTTGGTGGCCGGCATACGTCATCAATTGGGATTGGATCTGCCGTTGTATCAACAATACGGTCGTTACCTGATGGACCTGGTGCAGGGTGACCTGGGAACCTCGATACGCACCAGCCGCCCCGTTCTGGAAGACTTGCAGACGTTCTTCCCGGCGACACTGGAGCTGGCGCTGGTAGCGCTGGTGCTCGCGATCCTGGCCGGCGTGCCGCTTGGCGTGCTATCGGCGGTTTACCACAATCGGGCGATAGACCAGATCGCCCGTACCCTGGCGGTCACCGGTATTTCAACGCCGGCCTTTTGGCTCGGTCTGGGTGCAATCGTTCTGTTCTACGGGCATCTGGGTTGGTTGCCCGGAGGCGGGCGGTTGTCCGAAGGGCTTGCTCCGCCGCCGACAATCAGCGGTTTTTATCTGCTCGACTCGCTGCTCGCCGGTGAGGGCACGCTGTTTCTCGATGCCGTGGAGCATCTGATTCTGCCGGCGGCGACCCTGGGTTTCGTGACCTTGGGCGTCGTCGCACGGCAGATTCGTTCAGCCATGCTTGATCAACTCGGCGAAGACTATATCCGCACCGCCCGCGCCTACGGCTTGTCCCGATGGACTGTGATCCTGCGCCATGCACTGCCTAACGCGCTCATCCCTTCGGTGACGGTACTCGGACTGACCCTTGGGGATTTGCTGTATGGCGCGGTGCTGACCGAAACGGTATTTGCCTGGCCCGGCATGGGGGCCTATGTCGTCAAGTCGATCCAGTCGCTGGACTTCCCGGCGGTGATGGGCTTCGCCATTCTGGTTTCGTTCATCTATGTGCTGCTGAACATGGCCATCGATATTGTGTACCGCGTGATCGACCCACGCATCGGCGAGGTAAGTTGAAATGTCCGCTACCCTGATGGCCACGCGCCGCCCGCGCTGGAACGAAAAACTCGCCTATCTGACCTACCGCATCCGCCGCAGCCCGTTGACCATGGCGGGTCTGGCGATCACTTTTATCGTCTTGCTGTGCATGATCTTCGCCCCTTGGCTCGCTAGTCACGACCCCAACGAGCTGAACTTGGCCGAACGCCTGGTACCGCCATCCAGCACCCATTGGTTCGGCACCGACGAAGTCGGCCGCGACCTGTTCAGCCGCGTGCTGTTCGGTAGCCAGCAGTCGGTGGGTGTAGGTCTATTCGTGGCTTTTGCATCCTGCTTTATCGGCGGGTTGCTGGGGTGCTTTTCCGGGGTCGTCGGTGGTCGTTTCGACGCATTGATCATGCGCCTGATGGACATCATGCTGTCGGTGCCATCGCTGGTGCTGATCATGGCCTTGGCGGCTGCGTTGGGCGCGAGCCTGTTCAACGCGATGCTGGCGATTACGCTTGTACGAATTCCTTCCTATGTCCGGCTAGCCCGCGGCCAAGCCTTGAGCATCCGCGAGATGGGCTATGTCAAGGCCGCCCAAACCTTCGGGGCAGGGCGCTGGCACGTCGTGCATTGGCACGTGGCACGCAACGCAATGCCGCCATTGCTGGTGCAACTGAGCCTGGATATCGGCAGCGCGATCCTCATGGCCTCGGCCCTGGGCTTTATCGGCCTGGGAGCGCAGCAGCCTACGGCCGAGTGGGGCGCGATGGTCGCCACCGGGCGCAACTACATTCTCGATAACTGGTGGTACTCGACCTTTCCGGGCCTGGCGATTCTGATCACGGCCACCGGGTTCAACTTGCTGGGCGATGGCGTACGCGATCTGCTCGACCCACGGCAACAGGGGAAATGACCATGCATGCATCGAGTCCAGTATTGTCCATCGACAACCTGAGCCTGGAGTTTCCGGCTTACAAGAACAACGTCAAAGCCCTGAACGGCGTGTCGCTACACGTCAATCCCGGCGAAATCGTCGGTATCGTCGGCGAGTCCGGGTCGGGCAAGTCGGTCACGGCCATGCTCAGCATGCGATTGTTGCCCGAGCGCAGCTATCGCATCACCGCCGGCAGCCTGAGCATGCTCGGTCGCGACATGCTGGCAGCGCCTGAAAAAGAGTTACTGACGATTCGTGGACGCGATGCCGCGATGATTTTCCAGGAGCCGATGACAGCCTTGAATCCGACGCGGCGTATCGGTAGGCAAATGCTCGATGTGATCATTCATCACCAGAAGATCAGCGCCGCCCAAGCCCGTCTCAAGGCGATCGCACTGTTGCGCGACATGCACATAGCCAGTCCGGAACAGGTATTGGACAGCTATCCTTTCGAACTGTCTGGCGGCATGCGTCAGCGGGTGATGATCGCGCTGGCGTTCTCCTGCGAACCTCAATTGCTGATCGCCGACGAGCCGACAACGGCCCTCGACGTGACCGTGCAACGCCAGGTGCTGTTGCTGTTACGAGAAAAAGCCAGGCAGCGGGGCACGGCCATCTTGCTCATCACCCATGACATGGCATTGGTTTCGCAGTTCTGCGACCGGGTGTACGTCATGTACACCGGGGCTGTGGTCGAGGAAGGGCGCACGGCTGACGTCATGGGGAATCCGCAGCATCCCTATACGCAAGGGTTGCTCAGTGGTCTGCCGGAAATGGTCGAGCCGGGCCAGCCGCTACTGACCATTCCCGGTCAGGTGCCGAACCTGGCTTCTTTGCCCGTAGGTTGCACTTTTCAGGAGCGGTGTACGTACGCTATGCCGGTGTGTGCCAAACGTCCGAATCTCAACACTATCAACGGTAATGACCAACGTAAAAGCGCGTGCTGGTTACCGGTCAAGGAGCTTTCGTGATGAACAGTGCAGTCTTTCAACCCATCACCCCAATGGCCCCCACGATTCTTCAACTGAACGATGTTCACGTGCGTTTCCCCGTAAGTAATGACTGGTTGGGGCGGCCGCGCGGGTATGCCCACGCCCTGAACGGTATTGATCTTCAGGTGCGGGCAGGGGAGACCCTGGGTATTGTCGGCGAGTCAGGTTGCGGTAAGAGCACTTTGGCTCAATTGCTGATGGGCCTGGTGCCGCCCAGCAGCGGTGGACTGAACTGGGCCAATCGCAGCGGCGAGGGCAGTAGCAACGTTCAGATTGTTTTCCAGGATCCACAGTCTTCGCTTGATCCGCGCCTGCCTATCTGGAGAGTAATCACTGAGCCGTTATACGCCCGAGGCCATGTCAGCCATGCGCAGATGCGCGATGTGGCCGCCAGGGTCGCGGCCCAAGTCGGCATCCGCCCGGAGTACCTGGACCGTTTCCCGCACCAGTTTTCCGGGGGGCAGCGTCAGCGCATCGCCATCGCCCGAGCCCTTTCGTCAGACCCGGATATCATTGTCCTGGACGAGCCCACATCGGCGCTGGATATCTCGGTTCAGGCGCAGATTCTCAACCTGCTGGCAGAGCTGCAAAATGCCCGCAATCTGACGTACATCCTGATTTCTCACAACGTATCAGTGGTGCGTCATATGGCTGATCGGGTAGCGGTCATGTACTTGGGGCAAATCGTTGAACTGGGCAGCGCTGCTCAAGTGCTTGATGAGCCACGTCATCCCTATACTCGCTTATTGCTCGAAGCGGTACCACGACTGGGCGTGCCACTCCATGACGAGCAAGTTGCGGCACCTACCGAATTACCGGGGAATCGTCGACTACCCAATGGCTGCTTCTTCCGCGAACGCTGCAATCTATGCACGGTTGGCTGCGAGAAGCCGCAGGCCTTGTTGGGCGATGAGCAGCAGTGTGTGCGATGTCATTTACAGGATTGAGTCACTGGTTTCGCCAATCCTCCCACCTTAGAAACGGAAAGAGCCAAAGGACCGAATAAGCGTTGGGGCAGGCAAGGCGAAAATGAACGAGGCCGCAAATGCGGCCTCATTCTGTGCTTATTCCTTACGCAACAGCACCCTGGTCACCCGACGCTCTTCGACCTCCATCACGGTCATGCTCCATCCTTGCCAACTGAGCGTGTCTCCAATCATCGGCAAGCGATCCAACAGGCTCATCACTAAGCCTGCAAGCGTCTGGTAATCTTCCGTCGCTTTCGCCTGGAAACCGATGTGCTCACAGACCTGACTGAGGGGCAGGGCGCCGCTGACGAGAAAGCCTCCATCCTGGGCGACAATATTCGGGCCTTCAATTTCACTGGCATCCGGCAGTTCACCTGCAATGGATTCCAGGATGTCAGTCATAGTGAGAAGGCCGACGAAGTCACCGAACTCGTTCACCACGAACGCGATGTGGGTCGACTCCTTACGCATTTGCTCCAGTGCGTTGAGGATCGTGAAACTGTCGAGCAGGTTGATGGCTTTGCGCGCCATGACTTCCAGATTGGGCTGATTGCCCGCCAATATTTCCTTGAGCAGTTCTTTCTTATGGACAAAGCCTAGCGGCTCATCCACGCGTCCTTCCCGGATCAACGGCAAGCGTGAGTAAGCAGAATGCATCAGCGCCGTACGGATTTCTTGCGCAGTATCTGCCAAGTCGAGGTGATCGATTTGCGCGCGAGGTGTCATCACGCTGCGTATCGGGCGCTCGGCCAATTGCAGTACGCCACTGATCATGACCCGTTCGCGTCGATGGAAAACCTGCTCCGGTTCGTCACCTTCCAGCATGTCCGCGATTTCCTCACCGACTTCATCGGCCCCCAGCTTTTGGCCGCCCAGCAGGCGCAACACCGCATGGGCGGTACGCTCGCGCATCGGCCGAAGACCTTGCAGGCTTTTCTTGCGGCGGGAGCGCGCCAGCTGGTTGAACAACTCAATCAGGATCGAGAAACCAATCGCGGCGTACAAGTAGCCTTTCGGAATGTGGAAACCCAGGCCTTCAGCCGTGAGACTGAAGCCGATCATCATCAAAAAGCCCAGGCACAGCATGATGACAGTAGGGTGGCCGTTGACGAATTTTGTCAGCGGCTTGCTCGCGATCATCATCAAGCCGATAGAGAACATCACCGCGATCATCATGACCGACAGATGCTCCACCATACCCACGGCCGTGATCACCGCATCCAGGGAAAAGACTGCGTCCAGTACCACAATCTGCGCAACGATCGGCCAGAACATCGCGTAGGCGGCATTGCCGGACCGTTGTGCCACGTGGCCCTCGAGCCGCTCATGCAACTCCATGGTTGCCTTGAACAACAGGAATACACCACCGAACAGCATGATCAAATCCCGGCCCGAGAACGTCTTGCCGAAGACCTCGAACAACGGATTGGTCAACGTCACCATCCAGGAGATGCTGGCAAGGAGGCCAAGGCGCATCAACAACGCCAGGGACAAGCCGATGATGCGGGCGCGGTCGCGCTGCTCGGGCGGAAGTTTGTCAGCCAGGATGGCGATGAATACAAGGTTATCGATGCCGAGCACCAGCTCCAGCACGATCAAGGTCAGCAGGCCGAGCCAGGCCGTGGGGTCAACGATCCATTCCATGGGTTATTCGCTCCCTCGGACGATCAATGCGAGGGAAGAAGGCTGCAACGAACGCAGGCAGAGCGCGAGAGCGCTGAAGGGGATGTTCTTTGGAAAGCTACTGGGAGGTTCCTGGAGCGTGTTCATACTGACCTGGAAATAATTGGGGAAGAAATCCTACAACGGTTTCCAATACTTCATACGAGACGATTTATTACAGGATCTGACAGGACGGCGATCGGCCATCATTCACGATGGTGACTTCCGAGTTCGCTCCCATTGATTTGTTATCGCAGATAGCATCAGCCTGGTGTATCTATTCGGGATCGAGGATGGGATCGGCTTCATGAAGCGCGAGCAAGAGGGGGCTGTCTGACATGGCGGTCGCTCAAGATTGCCGACTGCAATAGCGGTCGGCAATGCTCTGCTCAAAGTGAGGGGAGGGGCACGACACGGCGCGGGTCAATCAACCACGTTGCGCCGCAGCCAAATGTTCCACCACGTATTGCGCGTCCCGTGCGATCCCCGAGAACCGACCAGAGCCCCAGGTGTGCAGCCACGGAAGACCAAGGAAATACAAACCTTGTCGAGCGGTGACGCCGCGGGTATGGCCAGGGTAGCCGCGGCCGTTGAAAACCGGTACATCGACCCAACTGAAATCAGGCTGAAAACCGATGCACCAGATAATGCTGGTGATGCCGCTGCCTGTCAGGTCCAGTTCGCTTCTTTCGGCTTGCGGTGCCCAGAGCGGGGTGTAAGGTGTGCCGACCGGTGCATCGATGGCGTGTTCGGCGATGTATTTGTCGATACTGGCGTTGATACGGTTGTACACCGCATCGGCGGCATCCAGGTTGGCCCCAAGGTCCGTGGCAAATTTCAGTGTGCTGCCGTCCAGGTTATCCAGTCGTCCAAACAGTTCCATACCTTCGCTGGCAAAACGACGCAAGTCGATATCGCGACCGCCGTCACGCCCGGTGACGTAGTGGTTGGTGTTATCGCGCACGCCCTCACGCAGCGGATGAGCATCGACACCGATGTCGTAGTAGCCCATCTCTGCCAACCAGTCGACCACGTCTTTGCCGCGATAGAAACGTGCGCAACGCGGTGCATCGCCAACTGCAAGAAACACCTTGCGCCCGGCCAGGTGCAAGTCCTCGGCGATCTGCGCGCCGGACTGCCCGGAGCCGACCACCAGCACGGCGCCTTCGGGCAAGGCCTGTGGGCTACGGTATTGCTCGGAGTGAATCTGGGTGATCTCGGCCGACAAACGTTCGGCAAGGCGCGGGATGATCGGGGTGTGATAGCCACCGCTGGCGACAATCACCTGGTCGGCCGTGAAGTCCCCCGCCGAGGTACTGAGCCGGTAACCGCCCTCGGGGCGTGCGGTCATGCGCTGAACGGCAACGCCTTCTTTGACCGGTGCGTTGACCTTGGCGATAAAGCCGTCAAGGTAATTGATGATCTGATCTTTTCTCATGAAGCCATGGGGATCGTCACCCGTATAGGGGTAGCCAGGCAGGGCGCACTGCCAGTTTGGCGTCACCAGACAAAAGGCATCCCAACGCTGGTTGCGCCAGGTGTGTGTCAAGGTGTGCTTTTCCAGGACCAGGTGATCGATGTCCTGTTGTTGCAGGTAGTAACTGGCGGAAAGTCCAGCCTGACCGCCGCCGACGACGATTGCGTTGTAGTGAGTCATGTTGAAATCCTCTCGGAGTATAAACAGGGCGGTCAGATGTCGCCGAAGCCTGAGTAGTGAACCTTGCCGGCTCCCTGGTTCTTGATTTCCAATACTTCGACTCGCGCGTCCGGGTCGGCGAAGGCGCGGGCCATCAAACGCAGGCCTCCCAGGCTGTCCATGGCCGAACTGCAGTAGAAACCCTTGACCTGCCTGACCCGTTCCGAGGCTGCGTTCAGGCCGGTTTCTGCCCGTCGCAGAAACTCGGCCATGACGTAGGATCGGCCTTCTTCGAGGTGCTCGTAGATGGTGGTCGACGGTGAGTAGGCGTTGCTTTCCTGGCCATCGGGCCAGCGCAGGCGGATATTGACGGCGGGCATGTCAGTGTTCCTTTGAAACGACGGAGTGAAGGTGTTCGGGGTAGCTGAATCCGGTAAAAGCCTGATCCGCCAGGTTCCAGAACTCGTGATGTTCATGACCCTGGCTGACGCGCAGCCGGGCGCTGTCATCGACTTCGCCGATGCAGGCGCAGTGCACCCCTTCAAAGGCAAACGCGGCCTCGACGGTAGCCAGATCCTTGCGGTCCAGAGTGAGCAGGAAGCCATAGCTGGGGAAGGCTTGCAGCCAGCGCTCCATCGCCGCGCCGGCGGGTAGGGGCAGGGCGTCCAGGTCAATCTGCGCGCCACAGCGGGTGGGCTCCAGCAGCATCAGTAATGTGCCGAGAATCCCGGCATTACTGATGTCCTTGGCGGCCAATAACAGGCCGGCTTCGGCCAGACGAGGGATGACTTCGAGTTTTTCCTGCAGGCGGGTGCCTGGCACGTTTTCGAAGGCTTTCCAATAAGGCGCATTGCCGTGCCAGCGGCCGTCGAGGTCCACGGCCATGGCAATGACCTGGCCCGGTTCGACGTGCAGGGTCGAGAGTAAATTGCGCGCCCAGCCAGTGATCGCCACCGCCAGTGCCGCGGGATTGCCCGGTGCCTGGCTGGTGTGGCCGCCGGCCATGATCAGGCCATAGGCCTTGCAGGCATCACGGATACCGGCCAGCACATGGTCGGCGGCCTGGCTGTCATGGTGCCAATAGGCATTGACCATTGCGCTGGCGCGACCGCCCATGGCGGTGATGTCACTGACGTTGGCCATGACGGCCGACCAACCGGCGAACCATGGAGCCTGTTCGACAAAGGCCGGGATCATGCCCTCGATGGCGAGCAACTGATACTGGTCACCGCAGCGGATGGCCGCCGTGTCGTCGCCCGGCAACGCATAAAGATCGTCACGGCTGGCCGCGTGCATCGGCAGCGCCCGCGCCGGGTTCTGGATCGCTTGCTTGGCGTGCATCGCTGGCGTGTCGCGCAGCCTTGCGAGCATGCCTTGCAGCTGTGTTGGCGCGAGTATCGGGTTAGTCATGACCACGCACCTTGCGTGGCAATAGCGCAACTTGCCGGGGCATGAAGGGATAACGATCCAGTTGTGCTTGCATCAGGCAGTGCGGGTGACCGAGCAGGTCGATGGGCTGTAAGGTTTGCCAGTGAAGGCTGTGGAAATAGCTCTCGTTGGCTTGTTGCACAGTAGCCAGAAAGGTCCGGCAGCCGAGATCGATGGCCCGCGACACGGCTTCGTTGACCAGCGCCTTGCCGATCATCCCGTGACGGCGATAGGCCCGCTCGACACACAGGCGTCCGCCATACCAGACACCCGGTTCGGTCTCGTAGATGCGCACTGCGCCGACCACGTGTTCGGGCATGCCGCAGTGATGCGCCACGGCCACGATCGGGATCGCCTGAAAATCTTTTTCGTCTTTGTCCTGAGCCAGCAACTGCTGCTCATCGGAGAACACGGCACGGCGCAACGCGTAATAGTCCTGACGCTCCCAGGCATCGGCAGCGGGCTTGACCAGCAGGTCATCGGCGAGAAAGTCGGCAAAGGTGCCGTCGATCAGGGCAAAGGCATGTTCGGCCATGGCGTGTACTCCCGTTATTCATGGTGCTTGAGGGCCGAGCAGGCGCCGCATTTGGCGCAGCCGGCGTTGATGTTGGCCGAGTGCAGGCCATGCTTGCGCAGGCTGGCGCCGATGCGCGGATAGAGCCGTTGCATGAAGGCACTGTCGGGCTTGGGGTGATGAGCTAGAGGCGTGCCGTCGATGGGTACGAACGGTACGACGAAGGGGTACACGCCGAGGCTGGCCAGCCGTTCACTCATCTGCGCGATGGCGTCTTCGCTGTCGCCCAGGCCGGCGAGAATGTAGGTGCTGACCTGGCCGCGACCGAACACCTGGACGGCTGCATCGAAAGCACTGAAATAGCGCTCCAGTGGCACCTCGGCCTTGCCCGGCATGATGCGTTGACGCACGGCATCGGTGACCGCTTCCAAGTGCATGCCCAGCGATACCACGCCACTGTCTTTGAGGCGCTGGAACCAGGCATCGTCATCCGGCGGCTCGCACTGGGCCTGGATCGGCAGGTCGACGGCGGCGGTCACGGCCGCCGCGGACTCACAGAGAATGGCGGCGCCGCGGTCGGAGGTCTGCGGGGTTCCGGTGGTCATCACCATGTGCTTGACGCCGTCCAGCTCCACAGCGGCCTTGGCAACTTGAGCGAGCTGTGCCGGGCGCTTGCGGGCGATGGTTTTACCGGCCGCCAGAGACTGGCCGATGGCACAAAACTGGCAGGAGGTGACGGCCTCGTTCATGCGGATGCAGTGCTGCAGAATCGTCGTCGCCAGTACGTCCTTGCTGTGCAGGGTGGCAATCTTCCAGTAAGGCGTACCGTCTTCGGTACTCAGGCCATAAAAGTTAGGCACCCCGGGCAACTGCACCTGGCCGATCTGAAGACCTTCGCGAAAGATCAGCGCCTGTTCGCCGGTCGCATCCGGGATGGCGGAGTAGGGCGAGTCCAATGAGGCGCGATTGAGCATCGGCACCATGGCGGTGTATTCGCCCAGGCTCAGTGCCTTGTGGTCCGATGGGCCGGCGCCGCCTTTGCGCGACAGGCCGTCGGCGCCTTGCCAGCGCACGCCGTGACATTGCAGGTCTACCAGCAGATCACTGCGAGATGAAGACGCGATCAGGTTATTCATGGGCTTGCCCCTCGAAGCTTTCGTGCCGCTCGTGCAGGTGAGCAGCGGGGCGCCGATCAATCAGCAGACTGAGCAGTTCGGGACGGCTGTAATGGCCCACCGAGTCCATCATTCGCTTGCGTTTATTGATCAGGTTGAAGTCGAGGTCGGCAATCACCACGCCTTCGCCAGTGCGCAGCGGCTCACCGAGCAATTTGCCTTCTGGCGAGACGATGGCGGTGAAGCAGCCACCGGAAATGGGCTCGATGGCACAACCTGTGTCGGCCATGATCCGAGCCTGTTGTTCGGCATCCAGCCACGCCGTGGCGTTGACCACGAAGCATCCGGATTCCAGGGCATGGTGGCGGATAGTGACTTCAATCTGGTCGGCGAAGATCTGCCCGACCAGCGAGCCTGGGAACATCGCCGCGTGAATGTGTTCGCCATCGGCCATCAGGGCATAGCGCGCCAGCGGGTTGTAATGTTCCCAGCAGGCGAGTGCACCAATGCGGCCGACGGCGCTGTCAGTGGCGCGCAGACCCGAGCCGTCGCCTTGCCCCCAGACCATGCGTTCGTGGTAAGTGGGCGTGATTTTGCGGCGATGTTGGATCAACGTACCGTCGGCATCGAACAGCAGTTGGGCGTTGTAGATCGTGCCGCCATCGCGTTCGTTGACGCCGATGCAGGCGACGATTCCGGCTTCGCGGCAGGCTTCGCCCAGTTGCCGGGTTACATCGGACGGTACGGTGACCGATTGTTCAAGCAACTGCAGGTGTTCTTTGCCCATCGCGAAGGGCGGCTGGACGAAAGAGAAATAGGGGTAGTAAGGAACGACTGTTTCCGGGAACACAGCAAACTGAACGCCATTGCGACCCAAGTCCAGGAGCGTGTTGCAGAGCTTGGCCACCGTGGCTTCACGGGAATACAGCACCGGACTGAACTGGACGGCGGCAGCGCGGATGGTAGGCATGTCAGGGGTTCCTGTCAGGATGATCGACTGAGCTTTCGGTGCCTGCGATGACGCGATCGAGGTCGTCATCGCAGGCCAATCAGGCTCCTTGCACGAACTCGTATGCCGCTATTACGCCGTCCAGGTATCGATGATCATTGCGCCTTCACGGCGCATCAGCAGGCGCAGGTCCATCACATCCAACGGGTTGATTGGGCGGATACCTTCGATCAAGGCTTTTTCGGTCTGGCCATACAGGGCTTGCAAGGCGAAGCGACAGGCGTACACCTCACCGCCTTCGGCCATGAATGCCTTGATCTGGTTGTTGACGGCCAAATGACCAGGGAAAGCTTCGGCGCCGAGGGTCGGAAAGCCTCGCTGTACGCCCAATTGGACGCCGGGTCCGTAGAGCAGGATTTTGGTTTCAAAGCCTTTGCGCAGCAGGCGTTTGGCTTGCAGCATGTTGACCAGGCCGATAGACCCTTCGAAGGCGATGGTGTGGAAGGTCAGCAGGGCTTTGGCGCCCGGTTCGGCTTTGACATCCTCGAAAACTTTCTCTTCGTAATTGACCAGAAAGTCGCCGTCTTGGTAATGGGCAATTTCCACGCTTGGCATGTCGTCGTCTCCGTTATGGTTGCTGTTATCGATGGCCGGGATCGGCTGATCGTTGCAAGGCATAGAGCGAAGGACGTGCCAATGTTTGATAGCTGGCTGTAGATGTTTTTATCTTTTTGAAAAATATAGCTATTTTATTTTTTAAGGTCTGTGTGAGATCACTCGGGGCCTGAGGAAAAGCTACGTAATTACGTAGAAATACGATTATTCGTAGTGGATTTAACGAGAGTTCGTATGGCTAGAGTGGCGGGGCGCCTATGCAGCCTAGATGTTCGCAAGGTGTGGTACTGGATATTTGGTATGGTTTTTTTAGAGCGATCTGGTCCTATCGAGACATTACGAACTTCCGTATAAATATGTTTCTTCGATACCTGATCGTTACGAGATTTCGTAGGCATGAGCGATATTGATTTCCTCAAAGGCTGGGCCGATCTGGCCTATTCCTCTCGGCATATGGTGTTCGAGCATTGCGCCGAAGCCATCGCCTTGCTCAACCCTTATGGCGACCGGTTCGGGGACTTGAACATTGCCACGTGTCAACTGTTGGGCTACCCCCGTCAGGAGCTGCTGGAGCTACCGGTCAGCAAGCTGTTCGGCCATCAGTTGGCGGACTTGATCGTCTTTACTCAGGCCGTGATGGACAAGGGCCGCAGTTGGACCGACGAGCTCAGTTGCAACTGCAAGAGCGGCGAGCGTATCGAACTCGAAATATCCGCCACGGTTCTCAAAATCAAAGGTGAGCAGCAACTGATTCTGGTGCTGCGGGAACAAAGCAAGCAACGCTACCAGCGCGACCAGGCGGAAACCGAGCGCACGATGCGGGGCGGCCTCATTGAGTGGCGCAACATCATGAACTTGTTCCAGGAAACTGAACGAGATAAGCAGTTGCTACTCAGTTCGGTGGGGGACGGTATCTACAGCATCGACAGTGAAGGGCTGGCCACCTTCGTCAATCCGGCCGGCGCCCGCATGCTGGGCTGGGCCCCCGAGGAGATGATCGGTAAAAACATCCACCGTATCCACCACCATACCCATGCCGATGGCAGTCACTATCCGGTAGAAGATTGTCCAATCTACAAAGCGGTGCATGACGGCCTGGTGCACGAGGGGCGACAGGAGGTGTTCTGGCGGCGAGATGGCAGCTCCTTTGCCGTCGAATTCACCAGCACGCCAGTGATCAGAGATAGCCGGATCGTCGGGGCTGTGGTGGTGTTTCGCGACATCACAGAGCGGCGCACGACAGAGTTGCAACTGCAAAACGCCCTGGCTGAATTACAGGCGCTGAAGCAGCGGCTTGAAGAGCAGAACGCCTATCTGCAGGAAGAGATTCATATCGAGCACAACTACCGCGACATCGTTGGTCAGAGCGAACCGATTCTGAAGATCGTCCGGCAGATAGACGTGGTCGGTCCGACCGACGCCAACGTGCTGATCCATGGTGACTCCGGCACGGGTAAAGAACTGATCGCCCGGGCCATTCACCAGGCCAGCAAGCGTCGGGAACAGCCGCTGATTCGAGTCAATTGCGCGGCGATTCCAGCGGAGCTGTTCGAAAGTGAGTTTTTTGGCCATTTGCGTGGCGCCTTCACCGGTGCTGTGCGCGACCGGATCGGTCGTTTCGAATTGGCCAACGGTGGAACCTTGTTTCTCGATGAGATTGGCGAGATTCCCCTGGAGCTGCAGAGCAAACTGCTGCGCGTGCTTCAGGAAGGACAATTCGAACGGGTAGGCGAAGAACGTACTCGCAGTGTAGATGTGCGCATCATTGCTGCCACCAATCGCGATTTACGCGCTGAAGTGCAGTCCAGGCGCTTTCGCGAAGACCTGTTTTTCCGGCTGAATGTCTTTCCTGTCCATTCGCCGAGTCTACGTGAGCGTCGCTCCGATATTCCCTTGCTGGCCTCGCATTTTCTCCAGCTTATCGGCGCGCGCTTGAATATGCCTGGACACCGCCTGAGCAAGGGTGACATGGCGCGCCTGCAGGCCTATGACTGGCCGGGCAATATCCGCGAACTGCAGAATGTCATCGAGCGCGCGTTGATTACCGCAACCGGCGCGGAATTGAACATCGACTTGCCCAATGCAGCGGCGTCCAGCCATGTCGACGTGGTCGAGGTCAATTCGCGAATCATGACCGAACAGGAATTGCGTACACTCGAACGGGATAACTTGTGTGCGGCAATGTCTGCCTGCGGTGGCAAGCTGTTTGGCAAGGACGGGGCTGCCGAGCTTCTGGGGATCAAGCCCACGACGCTGGCGTCGCGCCTGAAGAAGCTAGGTATCGTGACAGCCGTTTGAGAGTGGCCGCACAGGATAACCAGGTAGAATCTGAAATATATTGTTACGTGTAATGTATATTATGTTAAACGACAGGTCATGTCATAGATGTTCATGAGCTGTCTAAGCCACTGATTCGACAAACCCGCTTCTGGCGTCCACTCTCTCAACGGGCCATGTCACTGCATGTTCATGGCGACTCATTGCATGAGGTGGCTGCCGATTCAGAGTTGTCCTGTTTGATCACCACTCCCGCCCAGCAAAGCCGCCATGCACGCGCGCCGTACTATGAATGCGAGATCAGAGATGTCGTTTCCGCGCCGGAAGAACAATGGCCCGGCACTCACCGAAGCCGATCGAGCCAACCCCCTCACGTTCGCAGCGTGCTTTGAGGATGATCTCGTCGCCGTCCTCCAGGAAGATGCGCGTCTCACCGTTTGGCAGTGTAACCGGGTGCTTGCCTCCCTCGGTCATTTCAAGCAACGAACCCAGCGACTCCGGTGTTGGCCCCGATAGCGTTCCCGTGCCGAAAAAATCACCGGGATTGAGCTGGCATCCATTCACTGTGTGATGCGCGACCAACTGAGCGAATGTGAAGTACATGTTCAATGTGTTGCTGAGACTGAGACGAAACGGTGCAGCGTCCTCCTCCCTCATTCGAGAGGTGAGCATCAATACTTCGAGCTTGATATCGAAGGCACCGCTGTTTTGGTCTTCCTCGTCATACAAATAAGGTAATGGGCTGGGGTCCCCCAACGGTCTCAAAGGCTGGGCACAGCGGAATGGCTCCAATGCTTCAGCCATTACGACCCAAGGTGAAATGGTCGATGCGAAGCTTTTCGACAAGAATGGTCCCAGTGGCTGATATTCCCAAGCCTGGATGTCACGTGCCGACCAGTCATTGAGCAGGCATAGCCCGGCAATGTGCTCGCGTGCATCACGAATATCGATGGGCTCGCCCATCTCATTTCCGGACCCGATCCAAAGTCCGACTTCAAGCTCGTAGTCCAAGCGCCGGCTTGGCGAATAAATCGGCAGCTCGCTATCGGGGAGTTTGATCTGCCCGGATGGGCGCACGAACGCCTGGCCAGAGGCAATGATTGTCGAAGCACGGCCGTGGTAACCGATGGGTACGTGTTTGTAGTTGGGCATCAGCGGGCTGTCAGGTCGAAATAGCTTGCCCACGTTCTCGGCGTGATGGATGCCGACGTAGAAATCGGTGTAATCCTGAATACGGGCCGGCACGTGCAACTGGCAGTTGGAGGTCGGCACCAGCAGCGCCTCGCCGAGCCTCTGTTGTTCCTGAATCTGCGTCGAACCTTCAGCAAGCAGCGCCGTCAGACAATCGCGCAATGCTTTGCGCTCGTGCCTTGAGCGCGCGAAAAAACCGTTGAGAGAGCCGCCCACTGCCGCCGTTGCAACCTCCTCGGCTACACCGGTGAACAGGCCTGCCTGTAGCGCGACCTGAAGGTCGTAGATCTGATCACCGATCGCGACGCCCGTACGGCGTTTACCTCCGGCGACACTGAATACACCTAATGGCAGGTTGCCAATTGAAAAATCAGGATGGCCGTTGGCCGAGGATACCCAGCTATTCATGTGCATCTTTCTCCATAAAAAATCGTGTTTGAGAATGGGCGCAGCCGCCCTTCTCCATCCGGATTATGTTTTCGACCGGCGCGCTCGCAAGCGCCCGCCAATGCTGGCCATCAGATAGAGCAGTAAAATCCCTCCGGCAATACCCAGAGTGGCCGGAGCTCCAAATCGCGCGGCGACCAAGCCCGCCAACATCCCGCCTACCGCTTCAAATCCGAATCGCATGGCGATGTAGAACGCGACCACTCGCCCCCGAAGCGCACCTGGTGCACTGCTCTGCAGTTGCATATTCGTACTGACGTTGCTCAGCGTGATGCCGAAACCGAGTAACACCAAACCAGTAAGTGCCATCGGAAGGTTCGCGGCGAGGAACACTCCAAGCAGCGCGAGGCCGCACACCAGAGCGCCGCCCTCCATGAAGTATCGCAACCGTGACAGCGTTCCATTGAAAGCTAAAGCCAGGGTGGCCACGAAGGCACCGGCACCGGCGGCTCCCCATAACCAGCCGAGAATCCTGGCATCACCGGCATATACGGTCTTGGCGAGAATGGGTAAAAGCGAGGCATAGCAGGACGCCAGCAGGTTCACCATGATCACGCTGATCATCAGTTGACGGACGCTCACCGTATGCCAGAGGTAGGCCAGCCCCTCTCGAAAAACCTGAGAGGTGGAACCGCTCGCCTTGGGTGAGGCTGTTGCCCTGACCTTGATCAGCCCGAACATCAGCGCCAGATAGGCAAATGCTGTCAGAAGAAAACAGCCCGCTTCACTGGTCATCGCTATAAGAGTGCCCGCCAGAGGTGGACCTACAAATCTCGCCGCGTTGATCAACATCGCATTCAGCACTAACGCATTGGGCAAATCGGCCGGATCATCAACGAAGGTACCGATAAGGGACTGCCGCAACGGCGTCTCTACAGCATTCAGCAACCCCAGTAGCAATGCCATGCATGCAATGGAAGTCCCATCGATCCAGCTGAACTGAGTCATGACGGTGAGTGTAAGTGACTGGGTAATCAGCACCGTCTGGACGCCGATCAGTAATCGTCGTTTGTCATGCCGATCTATCCAGGCACCCGCAAGTGGTCCGATGAGGAGTTGAGGTGCGAGGGAGAGAAACGTGATCAGGCCGAGCAAGATGGCTGAGCCGGTGGTAGCACGTGCGCCGATGTTAGGCGGCACTCTGCGTGCCTTCGATGCGACTCAGGCCCGGGCGCTCCCCGGAGTGCGCAACGTGGTTCAGATCCCCAGCGGTATCGCGGTGATCGCTGATCACTACTGGGCGGCCAAGAGAGGTTGCGATGTGCTGCAGGTGGAATGGGAAGCTGCGAGCGGTGCCGTCATTCTCGACAGCGATCGGCAACGCGAGGATCTCGTCAGGCTGACCCATACCCCCGGACTGGTCGCGACACAGAACGGTGACGTCGAGACAGCCCAAAAGGCTGCGCATAAAGTGGTCGAGATGCAGTATTGCGTGCCCTACCTCGCGCACGCGGCCATGGAGCCGCTGAACTGCACGGTGAGGCTCAGTGCCGACGGTTGCGACATCTGGGTTGGTAGCCAGATGCAAACCTTCAATCAACGAACCGCCGCAAAAATCACCGGCCTGGCCCCGGAACAGATACGCATCCACACCACCTTCCTGGGCGGTGGTTTCGGCAGACGCGCCGTGCAGGACTTCGTGGCGGAGGCGGTACAGGTCGCCAAGGCCGCGGGAGTGCCGGTGAAAATCCTCTGGAGTTGCGAAAATGATATGCAGGGCGGCTATTACCGTTCAGCCTTCGCGCAACGTCTCAAGGTAGGCCTGGGTCGTGACGGCCGACCGCTGTCTTGGTCGCAGACCAGTGCCGGCCAGTCGATATTCCCCGATGCCGAGGGTATTCACCCGACATCAATCGAAGGGATGAGCGACTCACCCTACATCAAGCACACCCCTGCCTATCGAGTCGAAGCGCACTCGCCCCGCTCCAACGTTCCCGTGTGGTACTGGCGCTCGGTTGGACACAGCCATAATGCGTTTGTCATGGAAAGCGCGGTTGATGAACTGGCGCACGCAGCCGGTCAAGACCCATTGGCCTATCGACGCCTGCTGCTCAGGACTGAACCCCGTCACCTGGGGGGGCTGAACCTCGCCGCTGAACGCTTTGGCTGGGGGCGTAAGGCAGCGGCTGGTCGGGGCCAGGGTATTGCCGTGCACCAGTCCTTCGGAAGTTTCTGCGCTCAGGCGGTGGAGATATCCATTGAGCGTGACGAGATCCGTGTCCACCGTGTGGTCTGTGCGATCGATTGCGGAATCCCGGTCAACCCGGACAACATCAAGGCGCAGATGGAAGGCGCTATCGTCTTCGGACTGAGCGCGGCGCTGTTCGGGCAGATAAGTATCAAGGAGGGACGCGTCCAGCAGTCCAACTTCCACGATTATCGGGTACTGCGCATGAATGAGATGCCGCAGATCGAGGTGCATGTCCTCCCCAGCACCGAGGGGCCCGGCGGAGTGGGCGAACCGGCGACGCCGCCAGTGGCACCGGCGGTGGCCAATGCGCTGTTCGCCCTGACGGGCCAGCGCTTGCGAGAGTTGCCGTTACGCCTCTCAAGCCATGCATAAAGCAGAATCTGGAAAGCAGGCCCTGCTCTTCTCAGGTCAAGGGCCCGAAGCGCTGGGCATACAACCCGCTCACCCACTCGACAAAGACCTTCAACCTGGGGGAAAGCTGGCGATGATAGGGATACAGCACCGAGACCGGCAGTCCGGCGCTGGGCCAGTCGCCCAGGACCTCCACCAACTGCCCTGTTGCCAGGTATTGCTCCACGCGAAACCGCGGAACCTGGATCAGGCCACAACCGCTGAGCGCGCAACTCCTGTAGCACTCGGCATCATTCACCGATATCCAGCCACCCAGTTCCTGATCGACGACCTGGCCGTCGATGAGAAAACTGAAGGGATAACGAATGTCGTGATTACTGGCAAAAAATCCCACCGCCTGGTGCTCGCCTAGCTGTTCGGGGGATGTCGGTGTGCCGTGCTCCGCCAGATAGCCGGGACTTGCACAAACGACCTCCGGCATCAACGCCAGGCGCTTGGCTACCAGTGACGAATCGCGCGGGTTACCTGCACGCACTACGCAATCGACGCCTTCGCTCACCAAGTCCACCAGCCGATCACCACTGCTGATCGCCAGGTTGATTTCGGGATAGCGCTGATGGAAGTCCTGGATGTTCGGCAAGATGATCTGGGTCGCATGCGAGCCGTGCAGATCCAGGCGCAACGTGCCACGTGGATTTGCCAGTACCGTGCTGAGCGAAGACTCGGCATCTTCCAGATCCCCAAGAATACGCTTGCAACGCTCATAGAATGCCTGGCCATCCAGCGTTGGCCGAACCTGCCGCGTCGTACGCTCGAGCAGGCGTGCACCGAGCTGTCGTTCCAGCTCCTTGATAGCCAGGGTAGCAGTGGCTCGTGGGATGTTCAGGGCATTGGCGGCACGGGTGAAACTGCCCTGCTCGATGATACGGATGAAGAGTTGCAAGGCGTCGAATTTGTCCACCGTATAGCGCCCTATTGTTGGTGAGAGGTAAATAGTCTTGCCAGTTATTCCGCATTTATCCATCCCCTGGAAGCAATCAGAATTACTTTTGTGGTGAGGATGGTGCCTCGCTAAATGCCCAGGTCATTCGTGCCGGCGGTGGTTTCGCCTGAGGCGCGCCATGGCGGCGCACATGTCATTTCGAATCCGTCTTGTGAGAGGCAGCGATGAAGGCCAATCATTATCAAATCAGCATCCAGCCCTTGGATGAGCAGAGCGAGGGCGCTCCCCCTGCCCTGCAGTTCGAATTCGTCAACCATGACGACCTGTTGCATATCGTCGAGCTGCTCCAGGCTGGCCTGAGCTATGCACCTGCCTCGACCGCCGCGCTGGCGATCGGGGTGAAACTGTTCAGCGCGGTGATGCTGGCAAACCGTTACGATCCACTGTTCGCGGATATCGACCCGGCCATGCGGGCGTTCATTCGCAAGCTCAAGCAGCGAGTGTCAGCGGTTGGTCCGACGTCTGGAGCGACGCAGCCATGAAGCGTTTTCTAGCGGAACAAGGCAGGCATCTACGCAGGCTGGGCGCAACCACACTTTCCACCATCACAGCCTTTTTGTTCATGGCCAGCCCGGTCTCTTCGGCGATCGAACCCTACAGGGGTATCGCTTACGACGAACGCGTGGATCCGTCGCTGCACAAACGCAAATCCACCGGCGTCAGTACGCGAGCGATCGCCGAGGCCACCACCCACCTGCTGGATGGCTTGAGCGCGCCGCAGAGACAGCAGGCGAGTTTCGCGGTGGACAGTGAACAATGGCGGGTATGGAGCAACTTCCACCGCTCCAGTGGGCGCCTTGGCCTACGCCTGGGAGATCTGTCTGTGACCAGCCGCGCCGATGTCTTTGAGTTGCTGCGCCAGTCGCTCAGCGCCAAGGGACTGAAACTCAGCGAGGACATCATCAAGTTGAACCATGTGCTGGGCGTCATCACCGGCGACACCCGCAGTTTCAACGAGGACGAGTACTACTTGGCGCTGTTCGGCCGCCCTTCGGATAACGAACCCTGGGGGTTTCAGTTCGAAGGACACCATCTGGTCATCAACTACTTCATTCTCGGCGATCAAGTGGTGATGAGTCCGACTTTCTGGGGTTCAGAGCCCATGTACAGTCCGCCTGACGCGGCACTACCGCCACGTTATCAGGGGTTGTCCGTGCTAGAGGTTGAACGTAGTGGCGCCAAGGACTTTCTCGCCTCTCTGAACCCGGAGCAGGCTAAGAAGGCCCGCCTGCACGGCTGGCAGTCGTTCATCTCGGGAGCCGGCAACGACAATGCCAAGGTTCCACAAGAAGGCATACGCGGCAATGAGTTGCAGGGCAGCCAGCGTCAGGCGCTGGCCGCCCTGATCGAAAACTTTGTCGGCAATCTGCGTGAAGGCCACGCGGACATTGCCATGGATGGAGTCCGGGCACATCTCGACGACACATGGTTTGTCGCCCGGGAGCGTGATGATGGTCGAATCTACTATCGGATTTTCAGCCCTGTGATCCTCATCGAGTTCGACGAGATCCACGGTACATTCACCGATCATCAGCATGTACATGCGGTAGTGCGCACGCCCAATGGCAACGACTACGGCCAGAGCCTGTTGCGCCAGCACCTGGAGCAGCATCCGCACTGAAAGAGGTCACTCTCTACGGACAGTCGATGCCCGTTGCCTAGCCGTTTGTCGCGAAATATCACACACAGCTCAACGGGCACAGATTGATAAGAAATAGTTGAAAACCCGCCGGGCCGGGGACTTTCGCAGGTGCGCGAAATACTCAAGAATCTGCGCATACCCTGCCTGCACGGTTTATGGCACATGGAGTTTCCGATGGAGTCGTCCCCCCACATCATTGTTGTCGACGACCATCGCGATATCCGCGATCTGGTCGGCAAGTACCTCGGGCAACATGGTTATCGGATCAGCATGGCTGAAAGTTCGGCGGCGCTGCGAAGGTTGATGGAACGCAGTGCACCGGACCTGATTATTCTCGACGTCATGATGCCTGGAGAAGACGGGCTGACAGTCTGCCGCCAACTGCGTAGCAGCACCGACATCCCGATCATCTTCCTCACCGCGATGACCGAAGAGCTGGACCGCATCATCGGCTTGGAGCTGGGAGCGGACGATTACCTCTCCAAGCCCTTCAATCCCAGAGAGTTGCTGGCACGAATCAAGGCCGTGCTGCGCAGGGTCAACAGCCTGCCTCCGCAGCGCGGTATTTCCAAGTCGAAGGTGCTGCGTTTCGATCATTGGGTGCTCAATGTCGGCCGCCGGGAGTTGCTGGGAACCGATGGTGTCGCCATTCCTTTAAGCACTGCAGAGTTTCGGCTGCTGAACGTGTTTCTCGATCACTCGGGCATCGTGCTCAGTCGCGACCAGTTGCTGGATCTGACAGTTGGCCGTACCTCGGACTACTTTGACCGAAGCATCGATAACCAGGTCAGCCGTCTGCGCAAGAAAATCGAAGTCGATCCGCGCAACCCGGCCTTGATCAAAACACACTGGGGTGGAGGCTACAGCTTCACGGCCCAGATCGAGCGGGCATGATGGGTATCTGGCAACGCAGCCTCGCCGCGCGTTTCATCCTGTTGTTATTGCTGGCCCTGGCGCTGTCCCAAGGCGCGGGTTTCCTGATCTCCTGGGATGAGCGTTGGCAGGCACTGCGTAGCGCTGCCAAAAGCGAATTTTTCAGCCGCACCGCCTCACTGACACTCCTGCTGGAGAGCACACCGTCGGCGTTGCACAGCGATATCCTGAATGTCAGCGGGACCAACTACAGCCGGTTCTGGATCTCGACCGAAGCCCCCAGGGACGCCTCGTCCTGGTGGCAGGACGCCCGTGCGCAACTGCTCAAGCCATTACCCAACCGCACGGCGGCGCCGGGGGATGCCGAGGAACGGGAAGCATCAACAAAACTGACCGCAGTGCCTTCGCAGGCGATCGAATCAGGCTTGGTCTGGAGCCAACTGCCCTCCACCTCCTGGCCGCTCTCCCGTCCTGCCCTGTACCTGCCCCTGGAGGCCGCGAACGGATCAGGACTGGCCGTACGGCTCGCCGACGACGTCTGGCTGAATGCGGTGTATGCCAAATCGATACCCAATTCACCGCTGACCCTGCAATCGTTGTTGTCATTGGCGATCACCGCACTTGCACTCTCCCTGATAGCGATTGTGGTCGCGCGGGGCATTACCCGTCCGATGCGGCACCTGGCGGCGGCGGCCGAATTATTGGGGCGTGGCGAATCAGTTCCGCATCTGCCGGAGTCGGGCCCCGATGACATCCGGCAAACAGTAGAAGCCTTTAACCGCATGCAGGCACGTATCCAACGCTTCGTTGACGACCGGACCCGGATGCTGGCGGCCATCGGTCACGATTTGCGCACACCGATCACATCACTGCGCTTGCGCGCGGAGTTCGTCACCGACCCCGAGGTCCAGGAGAAAATGCTCGCGACCATCGAGGAGATCCGCAGCATGACCGAGGCTGCCATCGCCTATGCACGTGAAGAAGCGACGGTTGAAGCGACCCGTGCGGTAGATGTTTCGGCGCTGGTTGAAAGCCTGTGTGACGATCTTGCGGAGCTGGGTATGCAGGTCAGCTATATGGGCGGTCCGAAGATCATCTACCGCTGCCGACCCGACGCTCTGCGCAGAGCGCTGCGTAATCTCATCGAAAATGCCGTCAGGTATGGCGAACAGGCTCGGGTCAGTATCCACCACGCCATGGAAGGTATCGACATCATCATCGAGGATGACGGACCGGGCATTCCGAACCATGCCCGTGAACAAGTGTTCGCCCCGTTCTTCCGGCTGGAGGACTCCCGCAGTCGCGATACGGGAGGCATTGGCCTGGGCCTGTCCATCGCCCGGGCCATAGTGCGTCACCATGGAGGTGACATCAGCTTGAACAATCTGGATGCGGGCATGCGTGCCCTGATTAACCTTCCACTGACTCGCTAACCCCCTTCTTCTTTGCTCCAAGCACGGAGCAATGCCTCAGCGCTTGCGCAAAATGTCACCCAGGCCCCCTTCCCGACATTTTGCGACAAAGCGCCCTCCTCTCGACAAAATCTGCATACAAGCGCTGGGCAAGCTCTGAATCAGGCCCCGCCACCTGGCTGTCTAGCTTGTCGGTCACGGTTATAGCGCCCTACGCCACCCAGCGATTGTTTATCCGAGATGAATAGCCATGGCAGTTTATGCGGATTTATCCACTGGCAAACAGCGACCCACAATACCGGGTCGGTGCGCGCTTCCTTGTAACAGCGGTTCGACGCACTTGCACCGGCCCCATTGAACAATGCCAGGACAACCTCAGATGAAATCGACCTCTCATTCCTCAGATGCGCAATTGCAACCGAAACTGCTGATCCCGGCCCTGGGCACTTTTTATCAATGGGGCGAACCCCTCGCCTACGCGTTGCTGAGGTTATGCCTGGGCATCGTCATGCTGACCCATGGCCTGCCCAAGCTGTTGGGAACCTCACACGGCTCCATGGCCGACCCCATGGCGGGTTCGATCCGATTGATCGAAAGCATCTTGCATCTCCCTGCGCCCGAACTCTTCGGCCTGTTCGTCGCCTGGCTTGAAGGTCTCGGCGGATTGCTACTGGCGCTGGGGCTGGCAACCCGGGTACTCGCGGTGGCCATGGCCCTGCAGATGGCGGCAATCGCCTACATCCTTGGTCCGACCTGGCCATGGATCGATCGCGGCATCGAGTACCCGGTCCTGATGGCGTTTCTCTTCATCTACATCGCCTTCAGGGGCGCCGGCCGCCACTCGCTGGACCGCCTGCTCGGGCGCGAACTCTAAATCCTTCAGGGAAGTTGCTGTCATGTCGCAATCCAAGATATCCAGAACCTTTTTCAGTGTATCTCTGACACTCGGCAGCCTGTTGACCCTGGGTGGCTGGACTTACTGGTTGTGGCCGGGCCAGTCCGCGGCAGCCGTGACCACGACCCCGCCCTCCGTACCGGTCAGTGCGTTCGAGGTACAACATCAAGACGTCCCTGTGTTGATTCACGCGATCGGCAACGTACGTTCCCTGCACAGCGTGGAAATCCGCTCGCAGGTCGACGGTTTATTGCTCGAGTTGCCGGTCAAAGAGGGGCAACGGGTCAAGCGTGGCGATCTTCTGGCTCGGATTGATGATCGCGCCATAGTCGCCGCCCTGGAGCAAGCCAAGGCCCAACTGGCCGTGGCCCAGGCCCAGTTGGCCTCGGCAAACGTTGACCTCAAGCGCTATCGGGCCCTAGCCACGACCCAAGCGGTTTCCGCACAGACCCTTGACCAGCAGCAGGCACTGGTCGCCCAACTGCATGCAACGGTGCAGAGTCAGCAGGCGACTGTCTCCGCCAACCAGGTGCAACTGTCCTATACACGGATTCTGTCCCCTACCGATGGTCGGGTCGGTATCCGTAACTTCCATGAAGGCAGCTACGTCCGGGCGAGTGACGCGCTGGCATTGTTCTCCGTGGTGCAACTGGACCCGATCAGTATCGAGGCCGCCCTTCCCCAGGCGCTCCTGCCACAGTTGCAAGCACTGGTTGCTGGCTCGGGACAAGCACCGGTGATCCTGCGCGCTTACTCGGGCGACGGTGGTGCGCTGCTGGGCGAGGGTCGCCTGGGCCTGATCGACAACCGGGTTTCCGACGCCACCGGGACGGTACGGATCAAAGGCAATTTCGCCAACGCACAAGGACGTCTGTGGCCGGACCAATCGGTGGTGGTCAACCTGCAGGCAGCGACCTTGCGCGAAGCACTGGTGGTGCCACAGCGCGCCTTGCGCCAAGGCGCGCAATCCACTTTTGTCTGGCGCGTCCGGGACGGCAAGGCGTCCCCGCAACCGGTACGGGTCACCTATGCAGACGCGGAGATCGCAGTGGTCGAGGGCATCGTAGCGGGTGACCGGATCGTCGACGACGGTTACTCGCGGCTGCGCCCCGGAACCGAGGTGCACATACTCGAGCCTGACGATGCGGTTCACTCCACTGTCGCCAGCGGAGGTGTCTTGTAATGGCCCGCCGCAATGTCTACGCCTGGTGCATGGACCATCCCATCGGCACCATCCTGTTGAGCTTCGCCTTGGTATTGCTCGGGGTGATTGCCTATCCGCGTCTGTCCATTGCACCACTGCCGGAAGCTGATTTTCCGACGATCCAGATCACTGCGACACTGCCTGGCGCCAGTGCCGAGACCATGGCCTCTTCAGTGGCGACACCGTTGGAAGTTGAACTGAGCTCGATCCCCGGTATTACCGAGATGACCTCGGCTAGCTCGTTGAGCATGTTGACCCTGACGCTGCAGTTCACGCTGGATAAAAACATCGACGCCGCCGCCCAGGAAGTCCAGGCGGCGATCAATACGGCGTCGGCGCGTTTGCCCAGCGACATGCCGAGCCTGCCGGTGTGGCGCAAGGTCAATCCAGCTGACAGCCCGATCCTGATTCTCAGCGCCTATTCGGCCAACCTGCCGCTGATTGAGGTCAGCGACCTGGCCGATACCGTGCTCTCGCGTCAGCTCAGTCAACTCGAAGGGGTGGGCCTGATCAACGTAGTGGGTGAACGTCGTCCGGCGATCCGTATCCAGGCCCGCCCGGAAGTCCTCGCCGCGGCCGGGGTAACACTGGCGGATATCCGCTCGGCAGTGCAGACGGCCAGCGTCAACCTGCCCAAGGGCGCTCTGTTCGGTGGGCACCGGGTTTCCAACCTGGAGGTCAATGATCAACTGTTCGAGCCCCGGGAATATGACAATGTCATCGTCACTTATCGCAATGGTTCGGCTGTGCGGGTACGCGACCTGGCCCGGGTTACCCTCGGGTCGGAGGACGACTACACGCAAAGCTGGCCCAATGGCGAATCCGGTGTGGCCCTGGTAATCCGGCGTCAGCCGGGGGCCAATATCGTTGCCACCGCGGATCGCATTCTGCAAGCCCTTCCCCGCCTCAAGGCGTCCTTGCCGGCGGACATGACGGTCGAAGTGCTGAACGACCGCACCCGCACCATTCGCTCCTCCTTGCATGAAGTGGAGTTGACGCTGGGCATCGCGATCGTCCTGGTCATAGGGGTGATGGCGCTGTTCCTGCGGCAGTGGTCGGCCACGTTAATCGTTACCACCGTGCTTGGTGTCTCGCTGGTGTCGACGTGCGCGGTGATGTACCTGGCCGGGTTCAGCCTGAACAATTTGACGTTGGTGGCCATTGTGATTGCAGTCGGTTTCATCGTCGATGACGCCATCGTAGTGATCGAAAACATCCACCGTCACCTGGAACTGGGCGAGAACAAGCGTACCGCGGCGCTCAAGGGCATCAGCGAAATCGGCTTCACCGTGGTGTCCATCAGCGTGTCGCTGATTGCCGCCTTTATCCCCCTGCTCTTCATGGGCGGCGTGATCGGACGGTTGTTCCGCGAATTCGCCTTGACCGCCACCGCTGCCATCGTGATTTCAGTCCTGGTCTGCCTGACCCTGGCCCCTACCCTGGCCTCTCTGTTCATGAAAGCCCCCAACCATCACGATGAGTCCGACAAAGGTTTCTTCGGCAGCTTGCTCAAGGTCTACGATCGCGCCTTGAGTTGGGCACTTGGGCACCAGCGCATCATGCTCGGCGTGTTTTTTGCCAGTGTGATGCTCAGCGTGGCCAGCTTCATCATGATCCCCAAAGGCTTCTTTCCTCTGCAGGACACTGCCTTCATCCAGGGCTTCACCCAGGCATCTGCCGATATCTCCTACGATGAGATGGTTGAAAAGCACAAGCAACTGGAAGCGATCTTCAGCAAGGATCCGGCGGTCATCAGCTATAACCACGCCGTCGGTGGCAGCACTACGGACTCGATCGGCAATGGCCGGGTCTGGCTGGTATTGAACGATCCCGGGGAGCGTGACGCGACGGTCAGCCAGGTCATTGATCGGTTACGTCCACAACTGGCACAGGTTCCCGGGATCCAGGTGTTCCTGCGCGCCGTGCAAGACATCAACCTCAGTGCCGGCCAGCCCCGGGCCCAGTATCAATACGTGTTGCGCGCGCAGAGCAGTGCCGAACTGGCGACCTGGGCCACCACACTGGCCGATCGCCTGCGGGCCAACCCACTGTTTCGCGATGTCTCGCATGACCTGCAACTGGATGCCAACATCACCCGCATCACCCTGGATCGTGACGAGGCTGCACGTTATGGCTTCACCGCCCAGGACCTGGACAACGCACTTTACGATGCCTTCGGGCAACGACAGATCAGCGAATACCAGACCGAGGTCAACCAGTACCAGGTGGTGCTCGAACTGAGTACGGCACAGCGTGGCAATGCCGAAAGCCTTAGCTACTTCCACCTGCGTTCGCCGCAGACCGGCCAGATGGTCCCGCTCCTGACATTTGCCCGGATCGAGCCGCCGGCAAGTGGCCCGGTGGTGATCAACCATAACGGCATGCTGCCAGCGGCCAACCTGTCCTTCAATCTCGCTCCCGGCGTTGCCCTGGGGCAGGCGGTGAGCGCACTGCAGGACATAGAACGGGACATCGGCATGCCAATCTCGGTGAGCGGTACCTTCCAGGGGTCGGCCCAGGCGTTCCAGTCGTCCCTGGCCAGCCAACCGTTTCTGATTCTGGCCGCACTGGTGGCGGTCTACATCATCCTTGGCGTTCTCTATGAAAGCCTGGTGCATCCGCTGACTATTCTTTCGACCCTGCCGTCGGCAGGTATTGGTGCCATCGTGCTGCTGTGGGCCTGGCAGTTGGACTTTTCGATCATGGCCCTGATTGGCCTGATCCTGTTGATCGGCATCGTCAAGAAAAACGGCATTCTGCTGATTGATTTCGCCATCCACGCCCAGCGTGAACGCAACCTGTCCGCCCGAGACGCCATCCATCAAGCATGCCTGGCGCGTTTCCGGCCGATTCTCATGACAACTCTGGCAGCCCTGCTCGGTGCCGTGCCCCTGATGATGGCCTTCGGTACCGGCGCCGAGCTGCGTGAGCCGCTCGGGGTTGCAATCGTCGGTGGCCTGATGCTCAGCCAGGTGTTGACGCTGCTCACCACACCGGTGGTGTTCCTGACACTCGACAATCTGTTCCACCGACGCAAAGGTCAGCCGGTTGCCGGCCTGGAGCACAGCGCATGATAAACCGAACCTCGCTCATGACCTTGGCCCTGCTGTCCGCGCTGGCAGGGTGCAGCAGCCCCATGCAGGAGGGGTCCCCGACAGCAGGTGACCAGATGCATGGCCAAGACCTCGCGCCCTCTCTTGCCACTCAGTTGCCGCGCTGGTGGGAAGGCTTCAACGATCCTGCACTCAATAGCCTCATGGAGTCGGCGTTGCGCAACAACCTGGACCTGGCCAGCGCCGTGGAACGAGTTCGGGAGGTCCGGGCTCAGCGGCGCTTGGCTGCGGCCCAACGGTATCCCGATATTGGCTTGGCGGCGAACTATGATCGCTCACGCACAGCACTGAACGGCACCAATGAGGACTACTTCTACGGCATGGACCTGAGCTGGGAAGTGGATCTGTTCGGTCGTCTCAAGGCTCTGCGTAATGAAGCCGATGCGCAGTTGAAGGCCACGCAACAGGACTATCTGAGCCTGCGTATCAGCCTGATGGCCGAGGTGGCCAACAATTACTTGCAGTACCGTCTGGCGCGGCGAGTGGAACAGATTGCCAGCGAGGCCAGCACCGCACAGAAACAAACCGCGGATGTCACCCGGGCTCGCTTGGAACAGGGCACCAGCAACCGTCTGGATCTGGAGCGCATCGAGTCCCAAGTGGCTGTCACCCTGGCCGAGGTACCGGTCGCTCGGCAACAGGCGGAGACCGCTCGTTACAACCTCGCTTATCTGCTGGCCAGTGAGCAGCCCGTGGTCGATCGGCTGCTGGCTGGCGAGGATCCGGCGGAAGTACCGCCATCCCCCTCCGCCCTTTCGTTGTCCTCGGTACCTGTGGAGGTACTGCGCGAACGACCGGACGTGCGTGCAGCCGAGCAACGCTTGCAGGCGGCCGGTGAATTTCTGGCAGCGGAAAAGGCAGCGCGTTACCCGCAACTGACATTGGGGCTGCTGTCCGGTTTCGAGCAAGGCGCCGGCGCTTCGACCTGGGCGCTGAGCACCCAACTGTTTCAGCCGTTGTTCGACTTCGGCCGCATCAGCTCACGCATCGAAGCCGGTGACGCTCGACACGAACAGGCCAGGCTCGCCTACAAGTCGAGCCTGCTGCAGGCGTTGCGAGAGGTGCACACCGCGTTCCAGGCTTACAACCAGGGTGTCGAGCGACAGGGCAACCTCGACCAGGCGACGGCTGCTGCCGTGCGTGCTGTCGTCCTCGCCAAGCAGCAATATGCCGCCGGTACGGTTTCCATGCTGGAAGTGCTGGATGCCGAACGCAGCCTGTTCGACGTGCAGCGCAGCCAGGTACAGGCCAGGGCGGACGTGGCGCTGCGCTGGGTCGAGATCAACCGCACCTTGGGTATCGCCCCACCGGGGCCGGCCATTGCGACGCTATAGATATTTCAGCAGCACCGTCACTCAGAGCTACCGGGGATTGCCCAGGAAATGAATGTATTCGACAGAGCGCTGGAACCGCCCTGTCTCACGAGAAGCATGGAAGATGCTTCGAAGCTACTTTACACGCTCCCAGACGATGTGAACCTTCATCCCATCCGGGCGCCGAAAATCTTCCACCATCCGGTCGCCGTCGACCTTCAGTTGCAAGTCATCCTGGGTACGCACAGCGCCCACCCAGTTTGGAAACGTAGATCCTTCGACGGTGTTGCCCGTGAACTCGCCGTTCTGGTTAACGGTATATCGTCCAAAGAAACCGATGCTACCGAGCATGGCTGCGCGGTTTTCCTCATCGGTGCCTTCGCCACGCACGTTGGAGCGAAACGGCGGCACGCGCGGATCCGTGAGCACTTCAACAAACGTCAACTCTGGGGTGAAAACGAGCCAGCCATGAGGATTGGGTCCATAAGCATCCGAGCTACTGCCCTGGTGCTCAACCGTTGCGCTGATCATGCGCCAGGTGCCGATCAACGAGTTTTTCTCGCCCGCAAAGGCTGTGGGGAAAACCGAAAAGGCAATGACCGCACCTACTGCCAGTACGCTGTTTTTTAGAGTCATCTGTATCACCTCTCACTGTAAGGATGCGATGGAGAATAAAAAATCTTCATGCCCTGGCCGAGATAATTGCCAGGCGTAGTTCCCGCGAAGCGGCATAATCGGCCTGCCGTCCCAATTGCCAGCCCAAGTAACCCCACAGCAACGCGCAACACGCGCCAATCATCGCGGCCAGGCCGGCGCCCTGCCCCAGCATGTCAAGCAGGCTCTTGGCCCAGCCACTCATGGCGTCACCGGCGCGATAAACCACGGTGTCGATGAAGTTCTTCGCCTTGTATTTACTCTCGGCGTCCAATGGCGCGAAGAGCATTTCCCTGCCCGGCCGGACGAACGCGTACTCGCCGATTCGTCGCACGATCATCAATGTCGTGAGCAGTGCAAACCCGGGTGCCAAGGCCAGGCCCAGGAAGCCGATGGACATGAGCAGCGGCACGATGGCCAGCAACGCACGTACCCCCAGTTTCGGTGCGATACGGCCGGTGATGAACAGCTGGGACAGCAACGCGCCCGCCTGCACGATGATGTCGATGGTGCCAAAGATGCGAACTTGCGATTCGCGATCCGGATAGTGCTCGGCCACCAGGCGCGCCTGTTCGAAATACAGAAAGGTGCTGACGGTCGCCAACAGCACCACGAACCCGGCGATCCCCAGCAGGTAAGGTGATCTGAGCACGGCCGTCAAGCCGCTGAACGGATTGCCGCGCAGTGGTTGCCGAGTACTTTGCGTCGGCGCGGCGCCGGGGCGGCCAGCCCCACCCTCTTCGCGCCATCTCATCAGTGCCCGTTTCAAAACCAGCGTGGCACCGAGCAACAAGGCCGCCAGCAGCATCAACCCAGAGGCACCGAGGGTATCGATGAGCAGCGCGCTCAGGGCCGGCCCCAGCAGACCGCCGATGCTGGCGCCGGCAGCGATGAAGGCGAATAAACGCTTGGCCTGCTCGCTGTCGAATACATCCGCCATCAAGCTCCAGGCCACGGACACGACGAACAGGTTATAAACCGAGATCCAGACGTAAAAGACCCGGGCCAGCCAGACACTGTCCGGCTGGAACTGGAAGAATTCGACGAACATCAGCAGGTTGATGCCGAAGAAGCCGTACACCCAGTCGATGAGGCGCAAGCGCGGTACCCGGGAACTGAGCCAGGCGAACATCGGAACCGCCGCCAGCATGACCAGGAAGGTCGCGGTAAACAGCCATTGCAGATTCTCCACGCCCGCGGCGATGCCCATCGATTCGCGGATCGGGCGCAGCATGAAGTAACCGGTAAAGAGGCACAGAAACAGCAGGAATCCGTACAGCGCCGGACGCAGCTCACCGTCACGGGCGTTAAGGGCGAGGCTCAGCCGATGCAGATAGGAAGGCGTACTCATGGGAGCTCCAGGAAGGCGGCAACAGGCCAGAGGGTGGGCACGGGACAACACCCGCGCCCAAGGTTGCATCAGGGGTAGGTGACGCCGGTCAGCCGTTCGGAGACGGCCCAAAGCCTATTTGCATCCGCCTCCCCGGTCGCCGCGGCAGGCGTTTTGGCGAAGCCCAGCGGGCCGCGTTTTTCCTGGTCTCCGGTCGGGCCGTAATAGGCGCCGCCGACGGCCTGCGCGGCGGTGGCGGCATACAGCGTGGGCAACGCCCCTTGTGCCGCTGAGTGGTAGGCGTCGCGGTCCTGGGCCCAGCGCTGGCCGAATTCACTGTTGAGGCCGGGGCCGCGTTCGACCAATTCGGTTACGGCAACGCCGGGGTGCGCGGCGATGCTACGAATGCCCCAGTTTTCGGCATCGCTGCGCCGCTGCAACGCGAACGCCCAATGCAGGATGGCCAGTTTCGATTGCGCGTATGTCGCATACGGGTCGTACTTCTGGTTGGCCTGCAGGTCATCGAAGTTCATCGTGCCACGGGTCGCTGCAATGCTTGAAAGGCTCACCACGCGTGCGTCCTGGCTTTGACGCAGGAGCGGCACCAGCAGGCCGGTCAGCGCGAAGTGCCCCAGGTAATTGGTTGCTAACTGAAGTTCGAAACCATCGGCTGATGTACCTCGTTCGGACGGCGCCATGATGGCGGCATTGTTGATCAACACGTCGAGGCGCGGCAGCCTCTGATTAAGACGCTGGGCCAGGTCGCGCACGGATGAAAGGTTGGCCAGGTCCACGGCCTCGAACTGCACCTTGGCGTCGGGCACCGCCTGTTGAATGCGTGCAATGGCCTGTGCGCCGCGCTCTGGGTTGCGAGCAGCGATAATCACCTGCGCGCCGGCACGGGCAAGTGCTAGCGCATCCTCATAACCCATGCCGCTGGTACCGCCGGTGACCAAGACGATTCGGCCCTTCTGGGACGGCATGTCGTTGGTCGACCAGTCGGGTTTCGGTGCGACACGAGCCGTCGCTTCGACACTTACGGCACTGAGCAGCGCGACACCGGCGACGAGTGCCCGGGCCAATTTCATCAACGGGTTTATGGTGTTCAGAACGCCGATTGCGGAGGTTGTTGTGTTCCACATGGTTGAATCCTCTATTTGAAACAATGAACCGACACGACCGGCGATCACTGGATGGAACACGCCTCAGCCAGTTGCAGAAAGCTGACTTGGCGGGTTTGCCCTTGCGAATCCACATAGGTCATTTTTGCCCGCACGACCTCACACACTTGCGAGCTCGGTGCCTCGATGCGAATGGCGTGGGCGATGTCCAGCGGCATGCCATATTCGTAAGCCGGTGGTTCCGTGTTTTCTTTGGCGAACAGAGGTGAACCGCTCAATGTGATGACGGCCAGCAGACTGGCGATCGACAGGTTTTGGATATTCATGATGGACTCCACGACTACCTTTACCGGGATGGTCGTAGCACTCTAGGAGGGAGACACTGACGTCAAGGTGACTGCTGACTGACAGGAAGATGTCAAACGCCGATGTTGGGGAAACACCGGCGTTCGCTAAGACGCAACTAGCGCGCCGCTTGGCTCGTCAGGGAAAATCCGAAGGTATTGAGCCCATCCTTGCTATGGGCAAACACTCGTCCACCGTGCATGGACGCCACGGCCCGCACAATGGAAAGCCCCAGGCCATGGTGCGCGTCGCTCCGGGCCCTGGCGGCGTCGGCGCGATAGAAGCGTTCGAACAAATGCTCCAGGTGCACGTTGTCGATAGGCTCGCCTGCATTGGAAACGCTCACCTGGGCCTGCATGCCATGGCTTTCCAGGCGGATGATAATGACGCTCTCCGGCACCGCGTATCGCGCCGCGTTCTGTATCAGATTGGCGAGGGAGCGGTGAAACAGGCGTCGGTCGATGCATACGCGCATGTCGCCTTTGATCACCACGTTCAGCTGTTTGTCATGCAAGACAGGCTCAAGGTATTCCACCGTCTTCGACGCCTCTTCATAAAGGGAGACATCACTGAGCTCGGTTGCCCGCTGCCCACTCTCGGCGCCCGCCAGGAACAGCATGTCATTGACGATGGTGCCCATCCGTTCCAGTTCTTCGAGGTTGGACTGCAACAGATCCTGAAGCTCATTCACGTCCCGCCCGTGGGCCAACGCAACCTGGGTCTGCCCGATCAGATTGGTCAGCGGCGTTCGCAGCTCGTGCGCCACATTGGCATTGAACCCTTCGAGCTGGCACCAGGCTGCCTCCTGGCGAGCCAGGGCGCCGTTGAACGACACCGCCAACTCCTGCAATTCGCTTGGCAGTGCCTCGGTGTCCAGTCGCTGCTTCGAATCCCCCGGCGGCAGGCTGTTGGCCTGACGGCTCAAGCGCCTGACGGGCCCCAGGCCAAAACGCGCGATCCAGTAACCGAGCAATGCAACCAGCACAACGCCCAGCGCCGAAATCAGGATCAGTGTCTTGGTGAATTGGTCCAAGGTCTTCATGAACGGCGTTGAATCGATTCCCACGATAAAGCGTAACTCCGGCCGGCTACCCATGGCTGCGATGGTCTTGATCAGCAGGACCATGGGGCGATCCCGGTCAGGTATCTCGACCGTGGAGAATCCATCCGGGCGCTTCGACCAGTCCTGGCCGTCCGGCATGGCCCCGCCATAACGGTAGGCCGGGTCGTCGACCAGCACCCAATAACGCACCCGCTCGTCCGTGGGAGTCAGGCCATCCAGCTTCTCACGCAAGCCGACCCAGAACGCCGGCGAATCATATTTTGCGAGTACCGGATCGAGTACGGAATGGCGCAGGATCAGCTCGTTCTGCATCTGATCCTCGAGCGATTGCTTCAAGGAACAGCGCAACAGCGTCGCACTGACCGCGGTGATCAGCATGACCGAAAGCGCAAACATCAGGCCGAGCCGCCTGGATATCGATCCTTTCATCATGGCGTACCATTTTGTCTGCCATCGGCTTCGCGGCTTTCCAGTACATAGCCCATGCCACGAACGGTATGCAGCAGCTTGCGTGGATAAGGCGCATCCACTTTAGCTCGCACACGCTTGATCGCAACCTCGACCACGTTGGCGTCACTGTCGAAATTCATGTCCCAGACCTGCTCGGCGATCATCAATTTGGGAAGAATCTCGCCCTGGTGCCGCGCCAGCAGGCTCAACAGACAGAACTCCTTGGCCGTGAGGTCCAACCGCACCCCGGCCCGGGTGACCTTGCGCGCTTGCAGGTCGACCTCAAGGTCATCGATGCGCAAGTGCGTCGGGTCGGCCGTGTCGTCGGCGAAACGCCGGATCAATGCCTGGATGCGCGCGACCAGTTCGGCAAATGAAAAGGGTTTGGCCAGGTAATCATCGGCGCCCTCTCGCAGCCCACGGACGCGATCATCCACCGTGCCCCTTGCCGACAACATGATGACCGGGGTTTTCTTGTACAGGCGCAAGCCCTGCAGCACGCCGTAGCCGTCCTTGCCCGGCAACATGACATCCAGGATAACGACGTCGTAATCCATTTCCAGCGCGTAGTGCAGGCCATCGATGCCGTTAGTCGCGACATCGACGATGTAGCCGAGCTCGCTCAAGCCACGATGCACATAAGAGGACGTCTTTTCTTCGTCCTCGACGATGAGCAAACGCATCGGGTAACTCCTCCGTAGAAGCGGCACGGGTCGAGACAGACTTTTATCCATCTCTCAAGAATCCTGGACAGGCTGTGTGCACCATTCTCCAGACTACAGAACAAAGGTGTCCTGAACCTGACCGCTTCCTGACATTCCTGTCAGAATCGAGCGGCGTCTGAACCCGTCGCTGGAAAAACCATCGTCCAGAAAATGCTTCAAATCAACCCTGGCGTCAGGGCTTCGAGGGTCGCGGCCGCACATCGTTGTGTCCCCGCGCCGCCGCGATGACTGCCTTCCATTCAGAGCCGGCTGCCGCTGCCTGAAGCAACGACCGCTTACGCGGCTGCCAAGGCTGCGCTCTCGACTCACAGTAAAAGCAACTGAAGTCGGCGACATCACTTATGCGCTATTGGAATTGACTAAATAGCTAAAGAAACTAAATAAATCACCTTAGCTCACCTATCTTAAAATCTTGAAACCCCTCAGGTTCCTGTTGAATAAAGAGGATTGCGAGGCCGATATGGAGATCACCTTCGTGGTGGATAGACAGCAATTGTTGGACTCGATTTCCCTTGCCCCTTCCTGTGGCGACGACCCTGACTACAACGTCGCCTTCCGTACGGCTGACTGACGCCCAATACGAGCCACAGGAAGCCGTTCATGGCAATCACGCAAAACAATCGCTTGGTGCAGGTTGACAGTCCTCTCGGCGACGATGTGCTGTTGCTGCAAAGCATGGAAGGCAGCGAAGAGTTGGGGCGGCTGTTCCACTACGAGTTAGACCTCACCTCCGAAGACCGGGCGATCACGTTCGACCGGTTGCTGGGCAAGCCGATGGGCCTGACCCTGGAGCTGTACGACGGCGGCAAACGCTACTTTCACGGCATTGTCTGCAGTTGCCGGCAATTGACCGGCCACGGCCAGTTCGCCGGTTACCGGATCAGCTTGCGTCCCTGGTTCTGGCTGCTCACGCGCACCTCGGATTGTCGGATTTTCCAGAACAAGACGGTGCCGGACATCATCAAGCAGGTGTTTCGCGACCTCGGTTTCTCCGATTTCGAAGACGGCCTCAGCGGCAGTTACCGCGAGTGGGAATATTGCGTGCAGTACCGCGAAACCAGCTTCGACTTCGTCAGTCGGCTGATGGAGCAGGAAGGCATCTATTACTACTTTCGCCATGAGAAATCGCGGCATGTCCTGGTATTGGCCGATGCCTATGGCGCTCACACCACCGCGGCGGACTATGAATCAGTGCCCTTTTATCCGCCCGATCGACAAATGCGCGAGCGTGATCATTTCTACGACTGGCAACTGGCCCGGGAAGTACAACCCGGTTCGCTGGCGCTGAACGACTACGACTTCCTACGCCCTCGCGCCAGCCTTGAGGTGCGCTCCAGCGTGCCGCGCAACCACAGCAACGGCGACCATCCGCTCTATGACTATCCCGGTGAGTACGTACAGAGCAACGATGGCGAGCACTACGCGCGCACCCGCATCGAGGCTATTCACAGCCAGTTCGAGCGTGTGCAGTTGCGCGGTCGCGCTCGCGGGCTGGGTTGCGGCCATGTGTTCACGCTGACGGGCTATGACCGCGCGGACCAGAACCGCGAATACCTCGTGGTGGTCGCCCGTTATCAGATCCGTCAGGAAGCCTATGAAAGCGGACAGTCGGATATCGCCGAACAGTTCGTCAGCGAACTGGACTGCATGGATGCCAACCAGGCCTTCCGCCCTCTCCCCCTCACGCCCATGCCGATTGTCCGCGGGCCGCAGACTGCCGTGGTGGTCGGCCCCAGTGGCGAGGAGATCTGGACCGACCAGTATGGCCGGGTCAAGGTGCATTTCCATTGGGATCGCCATGACCAATCCAACGAAAACAGCTCCTGCTGGATTCGCGTGTCCCAGGCCTGGGCCGGGAAGAATTGGGGCTCGGTGCAGCTCCCGCGGATCGGTCAGGAAGTCATCGTCAGCTTCCTGGAGGGCGATCCGGATCGTCCGATCATCACCGGCCGCGTCTACAACGCCGAACAGACCGTGCCCTATGCGCTGCCGGCCAACGCCACCCAGAGCGGGGTGAAAAGCCGTTCGAGCAAGGGCGGCTCACCGGCCAACTTCAATGAAATCCGCATGGAGGACAAGAAAGGCGCCGAGCAACTGTTTATCCACGCCGAGAAGAACCAGGACATCGAGGTCGAGAACGACGAAACCCACTGGGTCGGTCATGACCGCAGCAAGACCATCGACAACGACGAAACCGTGCACGTCAAACACGACCGCACCGAAACCGTCGATAACAACGAAACCATCACCATCGGTGTGGACCGCAAGGAAAAGGTCGGCAACAACGAAACCATCTCCATTGGCGTGAACCGCACCGAGGATGTTGGCAGCAACGAGAAAATCACTATTGGCGCCAATCGCACCGAGAGTGTGGGCAGTAACGAGACCATCACAATCGGTGCCGACCGCACGGAAAAAGTCGGTGCGAACGAAAAAATCAGCATCGCCAGCAACCGCACCGAGGACGTGGGTGGCAACGAGACCATCGGCATCAGCGGCAACCGCAACGAAACGGTCCAGGGCAACGAAGGGATCGAGATCAACGGCAACCAGAGTACCCAGATCGGCCAGAACGAGTCCCGCGATGTCGCCCAGAACCGCAGCACGAGCATCAAGCAGAACGACAGCCTGGATGTGGGCAAGCACTTCTCCCTCAACGCTGGTGACTCCATCAGCCTGACCACAGGCGCGGCCAGCATCACCATGAAGAAGGACGGCACCATCGTGATCAGCGGCAAGAACATCACCATCGACGGATCCGGCGCCATCAACATCAAGGCCAACAAAAACGTGGTCGTCAAAGGCCAGAAAATCCTGCAGAACTAGCCACGGAGTGGGCGCCATGACCGTTGAATATCATTTCCCCGTTTCCTCTACCGCCACGCCCGCGCGCGTGGATGGCGTCGTGATTGGGGTGCTGCTGGATGTGCCCGGGGCAGATGCCCCGGTGGTGGCCTTCCCTGGCTGCCCCGGCGAAACGGGCCTCGCCGCGCGCACCACCACCCCGCTCGCCCGTGAAGACATCGGCGCCCAGGTCGCACTGATGTTCGAGGCCGGCGATTTGACCCGGCCGCTGGTGATCGGTCGCATCCAGCGCCTGCCGCAAACCGCCACGCCAGCCGTCGCCCACCTGGACGGCGAGCGCTTGGAGTTCACCGCAGAGCGGGAAATCGTCCTGCGCTGCGGTAAGGCGAGCATTACCCTCACGCGTGAGGGCAAGGTGCTGATCCGTGGGACCTATCTTTCGAACCGGTCATCCGGCGTGAACCGCATCAAGGGCGGTTCGGTGCAGATCAACTAGACAGGTAGTCGACTCATGGAGCTGCTCAACGCCAGCAAACTGTTTGCGGCCTACACCCAGGGCCTGGAGCCCGATGGTCGCGAATCCCTGGTGATCGTGGCCAAAGGCACGTTTGATTTACCGCTGGACGGCCGTGCGGCAACCCTCGCCGACACCCAGCAACCGCTGCTGATGGCCGACACCTTCCTCGGCGAGCCGGGCCTCAGCGCCCCGCTGCAGGAAATGGACTTCGCCCCGGTCAAGCCATTCTGCGATGTGCTGGTACGCGGCAAGGCCTATGCCCCAGGCGGGCGGCCCGTGACGCAACTGGCCGCGGGCATTCGCGTCGGGCAGATGAGCAAAGCCTTTTCCGTCCTCGGCCCCCGACAATGGCTACCGGGGCTAATGGGGGTATCTCCCGGTTTACCGCAACCCTTTACCCAGCAGGACATCTCCTATGCCCAGGCCTACGGAGGCTCCCATCCCATGGCCAAGAATCCGGATATGCGTCATTGCTACCCGGACAATCCAAGCGGTTGCGGTTGGTTCCCAGGCAGCATCGACAGTGCTGAAGTCGCTTACAAGCCAATGCCGAATACGGAAGAACTGGGCAAGCCGATCGACAGCCCCTCCGGCGATTTCCGCCCCATGGCCCTCGGCCCCATCGGTCGTAGCTGGCCACAACGCGCCCGTTTCGCCGGTACCTACGACGAGGTCTGGCTGGCCGACTGCTTTCCGTTTCTCCCGCAAGATTTCGACCGTCGCTACTTCCAGGCAGCCCCTGACGATCAGCAGATTCCTTACCTGCGTGGCGGCGAGGACGTGCTACTGCTCAACCTCACGCCCCAAGAGCGCGCGGGCTTTCGCATCCCTGAAATGGAGGTGCCGGTGACGTTCTTCTTGAAAAAAGGTGGCCATGAGACTGTGCAGGCGGTAATCGACACCCTGCTGATCGACACAGACGCGCGCCAGGTACAACTGACCTGGCGTGTTTCCCGTCCCCTGCGGCGCAACCTGTTCGAGATCGCCCAGGTGCTGGTTGGCACAATGTCCACGGGTTGGTGGCGCGCCCGTGAACTGGGCAAGGATTACTACCCGTCGCTCTCCTCCCTGGTAAAAGCCAGGCGCGCCCCCGAGGAGATGGACGGATGACCGCACTTTGCATCATCGGCTCCGGCATGGTCAGCGCTGTCGGCCTCAGTGCACCCGCGAGCTGCGCGGCGATCCGCTGTGCCATCGACAATTTCCAGGAAACCCGCTTCATCGACCAGGGTGGCGAATGGCTGATGGCCGCCAGCGTACCTCTGGAGCAGCCCTGGCGCGGCCGCTCCAAGCTGATCAAGATGGCCGCCCGCGCCATCGCCGAGGCGTTACAGAGCACCCCTGGGGTTGACCCGGAAAAGACCCCGTTGCTGCTGGGGTTGGCGGAGGTCGAGCGCCCCGGCCGCCTCGCCGGTCTCGACAAGGGGTTGCTGCAGGCTATCGAAGCCGAACTGGGCCTGCGTTTTCATCCGGACTCTTACATCATCGCCCGTGGTCGGGTCAGCGCCGCCGTGGCCCTGCTGAACGCGCGCACGCTGATCTACCAGAGCGGCCATCGCCACGTACTGATTGCCGGCGTCGACTCCTTCCTGTGCGGCCCCACCCTGGCGGCCTTCGAAGAACGCGAGCGCCTGCTCACCAGCCAGAACTCCAACGGCTTTATCCCCGGTGAAGGCGCCGCCGCCGTGGTGCTGGCGGCCCCCGTCGCCCGTGAAGAGCCGCAACTGGCCTGCATCGGCCTGGGGTTCGGCATGGAGAAGGCCACGGTGGAGGCCGAAGACATTCCCCTGCGCGCCGAAGGCCTGACTCAAGCTGTACGCGCAGCCCTGAGCGAAGCCGGCTGTGGGTTGGAGCAGATGGATTATCGGCTCACCGACATCTCCGGCGAGCAGTACTACTTCAAGGAAGCCTCCCTGGCCCTCAGCCGAACCCTGCGCGTGCGCAAGGAGTTCTTCCATCTCTGGCACCCGGCCGACTGCATTGGCGAAGTCGGCGCCGCCATCGGCCCGGCCATGCTCGCCGTGGCCCTGGCTGCCAGTCGCAAGGGCTATGGCGAAGGACCGAATATCTTCTGCCACCTCGGCAACGACGCTGGCGAACGCGCCGTCGCATTGCTCAGTTACCAGATTGTGAGGGTTGCGTAATGGCGAATGAGGTCTACGCCAACAATATGGAGGTTTCCTGCAAGGCGGCCGACGGCAAGTCGATTGCCTGCTTTCCGGACGTCTGCTTTACCCCGCCCCAGGCCCCACCCACCCCGCTCGGTGTGCCCATCCCCTACCCCAACACCGGCATGGCCAAGGACACCACCAGGGGCACGCGAACGGTGAAGATCAGTGGCAAGGAGGCCATGCTCAAGGACAAGAGCTATTTCAAGACAAGTTATGGCGATGAGGCCGGAAACGCTCCAAAAAAGGGGATCATCACCGGCAAGATCAAAGGGAAAGTCTATTTCACAGCCTGGTCGATGAATGTGAAGTTTGAAGCTGAAAACGTCGTGAGAAATATGGACCTGACCACCCATAACCACGGATCGACAAGCAACACCGGCCCTTGGCCTTATCAAGATGCAATTGCGATGGATACCGCTGGTCATCCTTGCCAACCAATGGCAAACGATATTAAGACCCAATGCTCTGGTGCCAATGACAAAAGCGACAAGTGTTGTAGCAGCCGAAAATGCCTGCTTATGCCGAAGACCCCGAACCGTTGTTGCGACGGCGCAGATGGCAAACCGATGACAGGCCACCACCTGCTTCCATCCAATGAGTTCGTCGCACATGCCAACCGAGGCTCCGCCGACGCAACGACGAACTATAAATCGGACAAGGCCCCCTGCCTCTGTGTGGAGGGCCATAGCCATTCAAAACGTACCGAGCATGGGCAGGTAGGGTGCAATTACACCGTCGAAAGAAATGCTTGGCTCGCTAATCCTGCCAACCGAGGCAAGGCCTATACCCTGGCCGTCGGTTGCGAGATAGGCGCGAAGTCGGCGGTTGGCAAAGTCAATGCTCCACCCGGAGCCAAAGGATGTGACAAGGAGTGCCTGCAAAAGCAGTTGGACAATGGTCACCAGAAGATGGAATTGACGGTGAAACCCAACGATCCGCTGCCCAGGGCGAAACAGCCACCAGCCGCCATAGTATTGGACGATTAACAAGCACGGGATCTAATGAAGATGAACGGAATATCAGATGCGGAGTTTATTGAAAGGGCCTTTATTCAAGAAGGTGTTAGTCCGGTCGCGGGTATCATCATCGCTGCCTGTACCATTGGCGACGACTATGACAATCCAAAGAACAGGATTGGCGTTAGAAAGCAGGATGTCTGGCTTGAGTTCGGATTGTCTGCAGAGGCTATTCTCTCGGTTGATGCCGCGACTGACGGCTCCGCTTACGTCTTGGGTGAGAACGGTTCAGTCGTGCGTTTCGACTGGAAATCGCCAACAACAAGAGAGGCGCTCAAAGCCTCGCGAAAGCCCTTCGCGAACGCTGCCGTCGGTAACATCGGACCACTGCGTAGAATTCGTATCCTAGGTGATGATGTGATCTGCGCAGGATCTGTCGGCCAGGTCTATCGCTTGCTCGGCGATAGGTTCGAAACGCTACCGAAGTTAAGCGTTGGCAATCAGGATGTGACCATTGAGGATATCGCCGGAAGCAGTCGCAGCGATATGGTCGCTGTAACCTCCGATGGTTACGCTGCGCATTTCGACGGCACAAGCTGGGCCGTTCTTGATCTACCAAGCAACGCAAGTCTTACCAGTATCTGTCGGCTGGACAACGGTCACTATGCCATTGCTGGCAAGAATGGAACCGTACTGATCGGCGTTGCAGATCAATGGTCCATTGTTCAGCCGATTGACACGAGAAGAAGCTACTGGGGGGTGGCGGCCTATAACGATCAAATATATGCAGCCCATTTGGCCGGTGTGGACAAAGTCGCCGGACAGACTCTGATAGTCCTGGACATAGAAGAAGCAGACCTCCAATTCACAGTGCTTCGAAGCAGCACCGAAGGGGTGTGGTCCTTCGCGGAGAGAACGATTGGGTTGATCCGCGATGATCAATGGCAAACGATAATGAAGTGACGCGTGCCAAGGGCAGGCCAAGTCATTCGAAGGTTCCTGTAGAAGAACCGCTGGAGGCGGAATATTCAACATGCTGGTAACTTCCATTGTTCTGGACCAACACGCCGAAGAAGCCAGCTTCCTCGCCGTCCTGCGCGACTATGCCCTGCGCGCCCCGCACTATGACATCGAGCACCTCGACAAACTCGATAATCGCCTCGACGCCCACCTCGACGGCTTGCGAATCGCAGCCCCTGGCGGCCTGGAGACGCTGCTGGCCCAGCTCGGCCCACACGCCATCGGAGAGATGTTCGCCTGCGTGGTACTGGCCTTCGAGGCGGCCAATGCAAAAGTGTTGTCGCGGCTCAGCGAGCATTTGCGCAGTGCCTTGGAAACCGAACGCGGCTACCTGATGGCTTTGGGGTGGCTCGACTGGGAACGGATCGCGCCCTGGATAGAACGCATGCTCGCCTCCCCCGAGCCCCTGTTCCGCCGCCTCGGCCTCGCTGCCTGCGGCATGCATCGCCACGACCCAGGCCCCGCCCTGCTGGCCGGACTTTCCGATGCCGACCCCAGCGTGCTGGCCCGTGCCGCGCGCACGGCTGGCGAACTGCGCCGGCGTGACCTGCTGCCGGCGATTCGTGCCCACCGCCAGCATGAAGACGCCGCCACGCGCTTCTGGGCCAACTGGGCCACCACCCAAATGGGCGATCAGCAGGCCTTGGAGCCTCTGCGCTCATTCGCTGAGCAACCGGGCGAATTTCAATACCGCGCGCTCTGTGTGCTGCTGGCCTGGCAGGAACGCGAGCCCAGCATCGCCTGGATACGCCAGTGGGTACAGGATCCCCGGGATCGGCGCATAGGCATCGAGGCCCTTGGGCTGCTGGGCGATCCGGTCTGCGTGCCCTGGTTGATCCAACAGATGAGCGACCTGCCCTTTGCCCGGGTCGCCGGCGAAGCCTTCAGCCTGATCACTGGCGCTGACCTGGCGTTGCTTGATCTGGAACTGCAGGCTATGCCGGATTTCGATGCGGGCCCGAACGACAACCCTGAAGATCCCAATGTCGCGATGGACCCCGATGAGAACCTGCCCTGGCCCGACCCGCAGGCAATCGAAAAATGGTGGCAAGCCAACGGCGGACAATTCCAGGTGGGTACGCGTTATATGCTGGGTTTGGCCCATAGCGAACACAGTTTTCAGCAAGCCCTTGTCCACGGTCAGCAACGCCAGCGCATCGCCGCCGCCTGCGGCCTCGCTCGCTATCGGCCAAACGAAGTGCTGTTTCCCACTAGCGCGCCGGCCTGGCGGCAAAAGAGGTGGTTGGCAGCGGTCAACGCCGCATCGAACACCAGCGGCACGAAGCCATCGAGGTAATCCTGTACCGGCGGGCGTTTGTGATCCCGATCGGCTGCGATTCCCGGGTGTGAGGCCTGAGGCGCGGCAGGGTAACAACGATTTTTGGTGAAGCAGCACACAAAATGTAGGAGATGTACAAAATAATTATCCTACGTTTCGGTCGCTAAAACAGCGATCTTCCAGGGAATGCGCGCGTCTTCCGGGCCTTTGAGCCCGTGGGCTTTGAGCCTTTAGCGCTGGCCGCATCGGACATCACATCTCTCTCCGTCTACCGATTTTCAACGGTTGACCGCCCAGTCATAGCGTCCTAGCCTAAGCGCGCGGCAAAAACCGGAGCAGTCATAGGACGTCGCATCAACGAACAGTCCTTCCTGACGCTCCTCTGGCAAGGAAATGTGCCGCGAGCGACTGCCGGCTCCAGTCTCATGGAACCAGCTTGCACCAGCCCTCACATTACATGGACGTGTCATGATCGAACCGCGATGCTTTTCGTTAAGCTCCACGCAGCAATCCGTCTGGCTCGACCAGTTGTTATCGCCCGATATTCCCTCCTACAACATCGGCGTCACAGTGCAGGTCCACGGTGCGGTGGACCTTACGGTATTTACCGCTGCGGTGCGGGTGGTAATCGCTCAACACGATGCGTTGCGGCTGATCTTCAGCGAAAGCGACGGGCACGCGCAGCAGCGGGTAGCCACCGACCTGAAGGCGCCTTTCGCCTACCATGACTGGCGCGGCGAGCCCGAGGCACGCGCCAAGGCCCTGGCCACTATCACGCAACTGAATCGCACGCCGTTCGCACTTTATGAGCAACCGTTGTGGGGCATGGAATGGTTCCAGTTGTCCGACACCGAGGCCCTGTGGAACAGCCGGTATCACCACCTGATTTGTGATGGCACTTCGGTGGGCCTGGTCGGCCAGGCCGTTAGTGCGGCCTACAATCAGTTGCTGCGTGGTGAACAACCGGTGCTGGACCCCGAACTGGCCGAAGGCTACCGAACCTTTGCGGCCAGGGACCAGGATTACCTGCGCTCGTCGCGCTACGACAAGGCCCGTGAATACTGGCTGGAGCAGTTCGCGGCGCTGCCGGAACCGTTGTTCCAGGCCGCCCGGTCGCCGAGCGTACAGCACCAGCCACAGCCCAATGCAACCGCTCATGTTGTCAGCGCCCAGGCGAACTGGTCACTGGGGGCACGGCGCCTGAATGCTCTGAGCCAGTTGGCAAAAGCTCAGGGCGCTACGCTGAGCCATTGTCTGAGCGCCTTACTGGCCGCTTACTTCAGCCGGATGACCGATCAACGGGAGAGCCTGGTCATCGGTCTGCCGGTGCATAACCGCGCCAATGCCTTGCAAAAACGTACCGTGGGCATGTTTTCTTCGGTGTTGCCATTGGCGGTCGCGGTCGATCCTCTAGCCAACTTTATCCAGACCGTGCAACAGGTCGCCGGCCAGACCCTGCGCAGCTATCGGCACCAACGCTATCCATTGCAAGCCTTGCATCGCGAACTACGCGCGCGGGCCGGCCATCCCGGCCACCTGTTTGAACTGATGCTGTCGGTCGAACAGTACCCCGGCGACGTCAACCTGGGGGCGGCGCGTTGCTCGTTGCGCACCTGGCACAGCGGCTACGAGCGTTATCCGCTGGCCATCTACCTGCGGGACTACGAGGCCCAAACCGAACCGCTCCTGGAGTTCAACTACGACCCGCGGCTGTTCGACGCCGAGCAGATCGCCGCGCACCTGCGGCGGCTCGAACACTTGACCGAGCAGGTGCTCGCCGCCCCCACCCGGGCACTGGCCGATTGGCCGTTGCTCGATGACACCGAACGGCATCAGGTCATTGAAAAATTCAACGCGACCGCCCGTGACTACCCCGTCAATGAGCCACTGCATATGTTGTTCGAGGCGCAGGTGCAGCGTCGACCCGAGGCGACGGCGGTGTTGGATGGCGACCACTCGCTGAGCTATCGCCAGCTCGATCAGCGCGCCGAACGGTTGGCTCGCTACCTGGCGACAAGTGGCGTCGAAACCGGCAGCAAGGTCGCAGTGTGTATGGCTCGGGGCGCGTCGCTGATCGTGTCGATCCTGGCGATCTTGAAACGCGGCGCGGCCTATGTGCCCATCGATCGAGACGCCCCGGCCGCCCATCAAGCCCGAGTGTTGATGGATTGCGGCACGGCTTGGCTGCTCAGCGCAGGTGACAGCCCAGCGCCGAAGGATGGCGTCCAGGTCATCGATGTCGAGGCCTTGAACGAAGATTCGACCGCTGGCCCAAGTCGTCTACTGACGAATAGCGCAGGCGACGTCGCCTACGTCATGTACACCTCCGGCTCCACCGGCGCGCCCAAGGGTGTGCAAGTACCCCACCGTGCGATTACCCGGTTGGTACGCAACAATGGTTTCGCCGAGTTCAACGCCCAGGACCGGATTGCCCTGGCCGCCAACCCGGCGTTCGATGCCAGTACCCTGGAAATCTGGGGCGCATTGCTCAATGGCGGCTGCCTGGTGGTCTGTCCGCGCGACACCCTGCTCGACGCTGCGCGCTTCAATGAGCATCTGCTGCACCACGAAGTCAGCGTGCTGTGGCTCACCGCCGGGCTCTTTCATCAGTTCGCCGAACCCTTGGCCCCGGCGTTTCGCAACCTGCGCTACCTGATGGTCGGCGGCGATGTGCTCGACCCTCGGCGCATCGCCCAGGTGCTGCGCCATTCGCCGCCCCAACACCTGCTCAACGGCTACGGGCCGACCGAAAGCACCACCTTCGCCACCACCCACCGCATCACCCTCGAAGACGCCCTAAGCGGTGATATCCCTATCGGCAAACCCATCGGCAACACCCAGGTCTACGTGCTCGACGAACAACGTCGTCCGCTGCCCATTGGTGTCGCGGGTGAGCTGTACATTGGCGGTGACGGGTTGGCCCTGGGTTACTTGAACCAGCCGCAACTGAGCGAACAACGCTTCGTGCCCAACCCGTTCCAGCCGGGCTCGCGTCTGTATCGCACCGGCGACTTGGCTCGCTGGCGCGCCGACGGTGTGCTGATGTTCCTGGGACGTAACGACTTCCAGGTCAAGATCCGTGGCTTTCGCATCGAACTGGGCGAGATCGAAGCGCAGCTCAAGGCCTTGCCCGAGGTGAGCGAAGCCGTGGTCCTGGCCGATGCCCAGCAGCGTCTGCTGGCCTATCTCACCGCCACCACGGTCCAGGAACCGAGCGAATTGCGCACGCGCCTGGCCGCCGTGCTGCCGGACTACATGCTGCCAGCGGCCTTCGTCCAGGTGGACAGTTTTGCCCTGACCGCCAACGGCAAGCTGGACCGTCGTGCCCTGCCCGCCCCCGACGAAAATCATTTCGCCCAGCAACGCTACGAAGCGCCGCAAGGGCCAGTGGAAACCCGCCTGGCCGAGCTTTGGGCCCAGGTCCTTGGCGTGCCGCGCGTGGGGCGCCAGGACAACTTCTTTGCCCTCGGTGGGCACTCGCTGCTGGCGGTGCAACTGGTCGAACAATTGCGCGTACAGGGCTGGAACCTGGATGTCGGGACGTTGTTCAACGCCAGTAACTTGCTCAACCTGGCCCTGGCGCTGGAACACCCTGGCGAGCCAGTCGAGGCCGGCGAACCGGTAACAGCGTCCATCCCGCCGCACTGTGTCCGCATCACTCCAGAAAATGTGCCGCTGGTGAACCTGCCCCAAGCGCAGATCGATCGCATCGTCGCCAGCGTCGACGGCGGCATCGCCAACGTGCAGGACATCTATCCCCTGGCGCCGTTGCAGGAAGGCCTGCTGTTCCAACACTTGCTGCAGCCCACGGACGATGCTTACCTGCTGCGAGCCACCCTCGCCTTCGACAGCCGCGAGCGCCTGCAAGGGTTCATCGCAGCGTTCGACCAAGTGATTGCCCGCCATGACATCCTGCGCAGCGCGGTGCTCTGGGAGGGCCTGGACGAGCCGGTGCAAGTGGTCTGGCGCACTGCCCGTCTGCCCGTGGTCCACCTCGCCGATGGGGAAACCTTTGCCGAGCGGGCGCTGGACATTCGTCGCGCGCCGTTGGCGCAGGCGTTCACCCGCTTCGACGCCCTCCGGCAACAGTGGCAACTGCAATTGGTCCACCACCACCTGGCCATCGACCATGCCACCCTGGGCCTGCTGTTTGCCGAAGTCCGCGCCTTGATGCTCGATCCCGATCATCGGCTGCCGCCTAGCGTGCCATTTCGCCCGTTCGTGGCCCAGGCCCGCGAGCCTCGGCGTCAAGCAAGTGCCGAGGCGTATTTCCAGCGACTGCTTGGCGACGTTGACGAACCGACCATGCCCTATGGTCTGCACAATATCCAAGGCACGGGCCGTGACAATCGCGAGGCGCAGTGCCAGCTCGAACCGGCCTTGTCCCTGCGCTTGCGGCGCCTGGCCAAGACCCAAGGGGTGGGCGTCGCCAGCCTGTTCCACCTGGCCTGGGCGATGCTGGTCGGCAAGACCAGTGGCCGCGACGACGTAGTCTTTGGCACGGTGCTGTTCGGGCGGTTCACCGGGGGCCAGCAGGTCGACCGGGCCCTGGGCATGTTCATCAACACCCTGCCACTGCGCATCGACCTCGACACGCCGCTGCACACTGCGTTGCGTCAGATCCATACGCGGCTGATCGAATTGCTCGCCCATGAACACGCGCCCCTGGCCCTGGCACAACGTTGCAGCGCCTTGCCAGCCCAGGCGCCGCTGTTCACGGCCCTGCTGAACTTTCGCCACAGCCAGGCCCAGCACTCGGCACGCCCGGAGTTCGACCTGCCGGGCATCCAGGTGCTGGGCAGCGAGGAACGCAGCAACTACCCGTTCTGCCTGTCTGTCGATGACTTGGGCGATGGGTTTGCCCTGACCGCGCAAATCCAGCGTTCGGTCTGCGCCGAAGCGGTCCTGGCGCATATGGTCCAAGCCCTGTCGGTGGTTGCGCAGACCTTGGAAACGGCGCCGATGACCCTTGCCTGCACACTCGACAGCTTGCCCGCGAGGCAACGCGAACAGGTGCTGGAAGGGTTCAACGCGACCCATCAGCCGCACCCACGCGACACCCTGCTGCAACAACCTTTCGAACAGCAGGCCGCGTTGCGCCCCGACGCCGTGGCCGCATATGTTGCAACCGCAACCGCCGGTACCACGACGCTCACCTATGGCCAGCTCAACCGCCAGGCCAACCAACTGGCCCATGCCTTGCTGGCCTCCGGACTGCGCCCCGATGATCGGGTGGCGATCTGTCTGGAGCGCGGCCCGCACCTGCTGGTCGCCTTGCTGGCCATCTTGAAGGCCGGCGGCGCCTACGTGCCCCTGGACCCTACTTACCCGCCGGCACGCCTGCTGCACATGCTCGAAGACAGCGCGCCGCGCCTGGTCCTGAGCAGCCAGTCACTTCGAGGTCGGCTACCGAACACGACGAAGGCCGAGCGCTGGGAGCTGGACGACCCGGCGTTGCAAGCGCAGTTGTCCGCCTTGCCGATGGAAAATCCCGACGTCAACGGCCTGCACGCGGCGCACCTGGCCTATGTGATCTACACATCCGGCTCGACCGGACTGCCCAAGGGCGTGATGATCGAACACCGAAACGCCTGCAACCTGCTGCACTGGGCCCTGCGCAGCTTCGAGACGGATGAACTGCAACGCAGCCTGTTCGCCACCTCGATCAATTTCGACCTGGCGGTGTTCGAATGCTTTGTCCCCTTGGCCGCCGGCGCGGCCCTGCAACTGGTCGACAATGCCTTGGCCCTGGTTTCGCAGCCCAGCGCCGTATCTCTGATCAACAGCGTACCGTCGGCGGTCGAGGAGTTGCTCAGGATCGGCGCCATCCCCGGCGCGACCCGAGTCGTCAACCTGGCCGGCGAACCGCTCAAGGCGCGCCTGGTGGAACAGTTGTTCGCCCAAAGCGCCACGCGTCGGGTTTGCAACCTCTACGGACCGACGGAAACCACCACCTACTCGACCTGGCTGTCGATGCGTCGCGAAGAAGGCTACGTAGCCGGCATTGGCCGACCGCTGGACAACACCCGCGTGTACCTGCTCGATCGGCATCGCCAGCCGGTGCCGCTGGGGGTGGCCGGGGAAATCTACATAGGCGGCGCGGGCGTGGCGCGCGGCTACCTGAACCGGCCGGAGCTGAGCGCCGAGCGGTTTCTACCCGACCCTTTTGTCACCGCGCCCGACGCGCGCATGTACCGCACGGGTGATCTGGGGCGCTGGCGTGCCGATGGTCACTTGGAATACCTGGGGCGTAACGATTTCCTGGTCAAGGTACGCGGCTTTCGCATCGAACTGGGTGAGATCGAAACCCAATTGCTCGGCATGCCGGGCCTGCGCGAAGCGGTGGTATTGGCCCAACCCGGCCCTTCCGGCGACTCGCGCCTGGTCGCCTACCTGGTGCCCCATGACCCCGCCAGCCCTGCCCCGGATCTGGCCGAAGTCCGCGCTCATCTGGAAAGCCGTTTGCCGGACTACATGCTGCCCAGCGCATGTGTCGTCCTGACTCACCTGCCACTGACACCCAACGGCAAACTCGATCGCCAAGCTTTGCCAGCGCCTGCGGCAGCGTCCGCTGGCCACGCCAAACAGGCGCCACGCGGGGACACCGAACGGCGCCTGGCAGCGATCTGGACGCAGATACTCGGTGAACCGGACATCGGTCGCGAGGATGACTTCTTCAGCCTCGGCGGGCACTCGTTGTTGGCGGTACAACTGCTCGAACAACTGCGGCGCAACGGCTGGGACCTGGACATCCGCAGCATTTTCGAACGTCCGACCCTCGCCACCTTGGCCCAGCGCCTGGAGACACTCGGCACTGGCGCCGCGCCTGAAGCCAGTGTCACGCGCATTCCTACCCCTTGCTCACGGATCACCCCGCCGATGCTCGACCTGGTCGAGTTGCCCCAGGCCCAGATCGACCTGATCGCGGCCCGGGTCCCCGGCGGTGCCGCCAACATCCAGGATATCTATCCGCTGGGACCCTTGCAGGAAGGCATGCTCTATCACCATCGCGCGCAAAGCGCCGGGGATCGCTACGTGTTGCGCAGCCTGTTGGCGTTTACCGACGAGGCATACCTGCAAGGCTTCTGCGCCGCATTGGAGCAGGTCATCGCCCGGCATGACGCCTTGCGTACCCTGGTGCTCTGGGAAGACTTGGACGAACCCCTGCAAGTGGTCTTGCGCCAGGTGGCCTTCGTGCCTCGTCGTCTGTTGTTCAGCGGTGACGACGTCGCCGGGCAATTGCAGGCCAGCGCCGATCCCCGCCATTACCGGCTCGACTTGTGCCAGGCACCGCTGATCGAGGCGCGGGTGGCGTTCGATGCCGTCCATGAGCGCTGGTTGCTGTTGCTGCTGCATCATCACGTAGTGGTGGATCACACGTCGCTGGAGCTGATGATCGAGGAGATCGCCCTGATCGAAGGCGCCCGCCAGGCGGACTTGCCGCCACCCACCAGCACCCGTGGCTTGGTGGCCCAGGCGCGACAGGCGCACGTCGTGGCGGCTGCGCGGACATTTTTCAGCGAACAGTTGGGCGACCTGGAGGAACCCACCCTGCCCTTTGCCATCGACCTGGAAACCGATCCGCGCTGGCAGGCCCTGGAACACCGGCAAGCGCTGCCAGCCGAACTGGCGCGGCGCTTGCGTCAACAGGCCAGCGCCCACGGGGTGAGCGCGGCCAGTGTCTGTCACTTGGCCTGGGCGTTGGTCTTGAGTCACCTCAGCGGGCGCGATGACGTGGTCTTCGGCACGGTCCTGTTCGGGCGCCTGCAGGCCGGGGCCCACGCGGACCGGACCGTGGGGCTGTTCATCAACACCTTGCCGTTGCGCGTGCGCCTGGATGACGGTGTGCAGGTAGTGCTGGCCCGGGTGCAGCATGCGTTGAACGGTTTGCTGAGCCACGAGCAGACCCCGCTGGCCTTGGCCCAGCGTTGCAGCGCCATGCCGGCGGGCACCGCGCTGTTCAGCGCGTTGTTCAATTACCGCTACAGCCATGCCGAGCAGGCGAACCTGCGCCAGGCCATGCCGGGAATGAGCTTGTTGCACAGCGAAGAGCGCACCCACTATCCGTTCAACCTGGCGGTGGACGACCTGGGCGAAGGTTTCCAACTGACCGCCCAGACCCACCCCGGACACGCCCCGGCCCGGCTCGTCGGGTTCATGCAACAAGCCTTGGGGGCGTTGGTGGAAGCGCTGGAGCAAGCCGGCGATACCTCCGTGCTGCAATTGTGCGTGCTGCCTGACGAAGAAAAGGCGCAATTGGACCGCCTCAACCCACCGCTCGCCGCACAGGCCCCCGACGCGACCTTGCAACAACGCTTTGCCGAACAGGCCGCGCGCAGCCCGGACGCCCTGGCGGTCATCGACGAACACCAGGCCCTGAGCTTTCGTCAGCTCAACCAACAGGCCAATCGCTTGGCCCATCATCTGCTCGCGATGGGTATACAGCGCGGCCAGCGCATCGCGGTCTGCCTGGAACGCGAGGCCCATCTGGCGATCGCCCTGCTGGCCGTGTGGAAAGCCGGTTGCGCCTATGTACCGCTGGATCCGGACTACCCGGTGACACGCCTGGCTTACATGCTCAGCGACAGCACCCCGGCCGCCCTGCTTACCCAGGAACACCTGCGCGACCGGCTACCGTCTTTCGACGGCGGACCGTTGCTCAGTCTCGATGCACAATCGCAAGGGCTCGCGGCCTGGCAACAGGCCTGCGCAGACAACCCCGATGGCGCCGCGCTGGGTCAGCAACCCAGCGACCTGGCCTACCTGATCTACACCTCGGGTTCCACCGGACAGCCCAAAGGCGTCATGGTCGAACACCGCTCGGTGCTCAACCTCTGGGCCGGGTTGCGCCAACGCCTGGACGATCTGCCGCCCGGCACGCGCTGTTCACTCAACGCCTCGGTCGCCTTCGATGCCTCGGTGCAGCAGCTCTGCCAATGGCTGAGCGGCCACTGCCTGGTATTGGTCCCCAAACGCGTGCGTCTGGATGCCGGCGCCTTGCTCGGCTACCTGAGCGCCCAGCAGGTCACTGTATTCGATTGCACCCCAAGCCAGATGCAGGCCTTGCTCAAGCACCGACAAACGCTGGCAGCGGCCGCACCGTTGCCGCGGCGCATCCTGCTCGGCGGCGAAGCGGTGCCCAGCGAGTTGTGGACGCAGTTGGCCGGCGAGCACGAGGTACGGGTGTTGAATGTCTACGGCCCCACCGAATGCACGGTCGACACCACCAGCACCTGGCTCGATCACCATTCGCAGCCAAGCCTCGGCCAGCCGCTGCCCAATACCCAGGTGCAGGTGCTCGATGGCCATGGCCGACGCGCGCCGTTGGGGGTGGCAGGGGAAATTCATATTGGTGGCTATGGCGTGGCCCGTGGTTACTGGCAACGCGAGGACCTGACCCGCGAGCGCTTCATTGTCGACCCGTTTACCCGCCAGCCGGGCGCGCGGCTCTATCGCACCGGCGACCTCGGACGCTGGGAGCTGGACGGCAGCCTCAGCTACTTGGGGCGCACGGACTTTCAAGTGAAGATCCATGGGCACCGCATCGAGCTGGGTGAAATCGAAAGCCACCTACTGGCGTTGCCCGGCGTGCGCCAGGCCGTGGTGGTGGGTCGCGCCGACCGCCATGGCGTGACGCGCCTGGTCGCCTACCTTCAGGGCTCGGCCCTGCCAACCCCGAGCCAGGCACGCACCACCCTCGGTGAACGCTTGCCCGATTACATGCTGCCTAGCGCGTATGTGCGCCTGGACAGCCTGCCGCTGACCGCCAACGGCAAGCTCGACCGCAACGCCCTGCCTGAACCTGACGCCCAGGCCTACGTGCAAACGCACTATGAAGCCCCCCAAGGCGAGGTGGAGATCACCCTGGCGGCGCTCTGGTGCGAGCTGCTGAATGTCGAGCGGGTCGGTCGCCACGACAATTTCTTCGCCCTGGGCGGTCACTCGTTGATCGCCATGAGTCTGGTCGAACGCATGCGCCAACACCGCTTGCGGGTGGATATCAGCCAACTGTTCACCGCCCCGACCCTGGCAGGTCTGGCCGCGGCCACTACCCCTTTGAAGGAGATGCTCCTGTGACTGCGGATCAACTGCTGGCTCTGCTCAAACAACGTGGCGTGACCCTGTCATTGCGTGGCGATCAATTATCGGTGGTGGCCGACGACCAGGTCCTGGCCGACCAGGAACTGATCGCGCTGCTGCGCAGCCACAAACCGGCACTGATCGAAGCCTTGCGCCAACCTGTCGCACTACCGCCCCTCGAGAGCGGATTGCCCAAGGGAACCACGCACATTACCCCGGCGATGTTCGACCTCTGCCAGCTGGACGAGGCCCAGCTCGCCAGCATCGTCGCCGGCGTACCAGGCGGCGCCGCCAATATCCAGGACATCTACCCACTGGTGCCCTTGCAAGCGGGCATTCTGTTTCATCACCTGCTTCAACAGCGCGGCGACACCTATCTGCTCAACGTGCTGCTGGCCTTCGACGACGAGCCCTGTTTGCAGCGCTTCATGGACGCGCTCAATCAAGCCATCGCCCGCCATGACATCCTGCGCACCGCCTTGGCCTGGGAGGGCCTCGATGAACCGGTGCAGGTGGTCTGGCGCCAGGCGCCGCTGACGCTGGAGCTGATCAACCCCGCCCAGGCCGATGTCGAGGCTGCATTGCGCGCCCACACTGATCCACGGCAGCAGCGTCTGGACCTGCGCCAGGCGCCCTTGATGCGCGCGGTGGCCGCCGAGGACCCACGCGCCGGCCGCTGGCTGTTGCAACTGTTGCATCACCACGCGGTGATGGACCACACCTCGCTGGAACGGCTGGTTCGGGAGGTCGCGGCGATCCAGCAAGGTCGGCTGGCCGAACTGCAGCCACCACAGCCGTTCCGCGATTTTGTACTGCGCGCTCGCCAGGGGCTGAGCGAAGCGCAACATGCCGCGTTCTTCACCGAACTGCTGGGCGATATCGATGAACCCACCGCACCGTGCGGGCTGCTCGACGTACGCGGCGATGGCAGCCAGGTCCAGACCCTGGAGGCACCGCTGGCGATCGATCTGAGTCGCCGGATCCGTCTGCTCGCACGCAACCTGGGCGTCAGTAGCGCCAGTCTGTTGCACCTCGCCTGGGCCCTGGTCCTGGGCAAGACCAGCGGCCGCGACGACGTGGTGTTCGGCACGGTGATGTTCGGTCGTTTGCTCGGCGCCGGTGAAGCCGCGACCGCCATGGGGCTGTTCATCAATACCCTGCCATTGCGGGTGCGCCTGGCGGTGCCGGTGGAACAGGCGCTGCGCGACACCCACGCGCTGCTCAGTCGGTTGATTGCCCACGAGCACGCGCCCCTCGGCCTGGCCCAGCGTTGCAGTGCCTTGCCCAATGGCACGCCGCTGTTCTCGGCGTTGCTCAACTACCGGCACAGCGCTGCCACCGAGCACGCCCCAATGCTGGCCGGCATGCGCGTACTGGGGGGCGAGGAACGCACCAACTACCCATTCAACTTGTCGGTGGACGATCTGGGCGAAGGTTTTTCGCTGAGCCTGCAAATCGACGCCCAAGTTGGTGCCGAACCGGTGCTCGACTGGCTGAACACAGCGCTGCAGAACCTGCTGGAGGCCCTCGAACGGCATCCACAAACCCTGGCGTGCCAACTTTCGGTGTTGCCTGGTGCGCAACAGGAACGGCTGTTACGCACCTTCAACGCCACCACCCGCGCCCTTCCTGGCCCGGGCTTGCTGCACCTGGCACTGGAGCAACAGGCCGAGCGGCAACCACAAGCCATCGCCGCACGTTTCGAGGCCGCCGATGGCTCGAGTCCGCTGACCTATGGGCAGCTCAATGCCCAGGCCAACCAGTTGGCGCACCGTCTATTGCAGGCTGGGGTCGAGCCCGACAGCCGTGTCGCGATCTGTCTGGAACGCGGCCCGCACCTGCTGATCGCCCTGCTCGGGATTCTCAAGGCCGGCGCCGCCTATGTGCCGTTGGATCCGGCGTATCCCCGGGAACGTTTGCTGCACATGCTCGAAGACAGCGCGCCGCGGGCGCTGTTGACGCTTCGCGCCCTGCAATCCAGCGTTCCAGCGCCCAACGGTTGCGAGCTGCTGTGCCTGGACGACCCCCATACCCAGGCCAGCCTGGCCGAACTCCCCAGCGACAACCCCGATCCAGCTAGCCTGGGCCTGACCAGCGCGCACCTGGCCTACGTGATCTACACCTCGGGGTCCACGGGCACGCCCAAGGGCGTGATGATCGAGCACCGCAACGCCTGCAACTTGCTGAACTGGGCGCTGCACGCATTCGACGCGGTCAGCCTGCGGGACAGCCTGTTTGCCACTTCGATCAACTTCGACCTGGCGGTGTTCGAGTATTTCGTCCCTCTGGCCGCTGGCGCGACCTTGCACGTGGCCCGCAATGCCCTGGCCTTGCTCGACTGCCCGGTGCCGGTGACGTTGATCAACAGCGTGCCCTCGGCGCTTGACGCGCTGGTCGGTGCCCAGGCGATCCCGGCCTCGACGCGTGTGGTCAACCTGGCTGGCGAGCCCCTCAAGCAAAGCCTGGTCGAGCAAGTGTTCGCCCACAGCGCGGTGCAGCGCCTGTGCAACCTCTACGGTCCCTCGGAAACCACCACGTATTCGACCTGGGTGTCGATGAGCCGCGAGCAGGGTTTCGTGCCCGGTATCGGGCGACCGCTGGACAACACTCGGGTGTACATTCTCGATGCCCATCGGCAGTTGGTGCCGCTGGGCGTGGTCGGGGAGCTGTATATCGGCGGCGCCGGGGTCGCCCGTGGCTACCTGAATCGGCCAGCACTGAGCGCAGAGCGTTTTCTGGAGGACCCGTTCGCCACCCAGCCCGGCGCGAGGATGTACCGCACCGGAGACCTGGGCCGCTGGACCGCCGAGGGTCAGCTTCTCTACCTGGGGCGCAACGACTTCCAGGTCAAGGTGCGTGGCTATCGCATCGAGCTGGGGGAAATCGAAGCGGCCCTGGGCCGGGTGTCGGGCGTGCAGCACGCCGTGGTGATCGCTCGGGAAGATGTGGCCGGGGACCCACGCCTGGTGGCGTACTGGGTGGCCCAGCCAGGCGTGTCGGTGTCCGAGGTACAACTGCGCGACGTCCTGGCCGCCGGCCTGCCGGAGTACATGCAGCCCAGCGCTTACGTCGCCTTGTCGGCCTTGCCGCTGACGCCCAATGGCAAGCTCGATCGCAGCGCCCTGCCCGCGCCCGAGCATGGCGCGACCGGGGGGCACTTCGAACCGCCCCAAGGCCCGTTGGAAATCCAGTTGGCGGCCATTTGGAGCCGTTTGTTGGGGTTGCCACGGGTCGGTCGGGACGAGCATTTTTTCCAAGCCGGCGGCCATTCGCTGCTGGCAGTGCAGTTGATTTCCCAACTGCGTCAGCAACTGCGGATCGAGCTACCGCTGGCCTGCGTGTTCGACCAGCCAACCCTGCAGCGTCAGGCCCAGGCTATCGAAGCCTTGGCCGCGTCCGGACAATACGGTGCGGCGCCCATCCCGGCCGTTGCGCGGCCCGCACGGCTGCCGCTGTCGTTTGCCCAGCAGCGCTTGTGGTTTATCGCCCACCTGGATGCCCAGGCCAGCGCGGCCTACCACATGGCCGGTGGTCTGCATTTGCGCGGAGCGTTACACGAATCGGCATTGCGCGCGGCACTGTCGCGCATCGTTGAGCGGCATGAAGCCTTGCGCACCCGTTTCGTCTCCGAAGGTGGTGAGCCGGTCCAGGTTATCGACCCACCGCAGGCCTTCGTCATGCCCAACGAAGACCTGCGCGGCCAGCCACAGGCGATATTCCAGGCCCGCTGCGCCGCCGAAGCGCAGGCGCCGTTCGACCTGGCGCGCGGCCCGTTGATTCGTGCGCGCCTGTTGCGCCTGGCCGACCAGGAGCACGTCCTGCTGGTCACCTTGCACCATATCGTCGGCGATGCCTGGTCGCTGGGGGTACTCACCCGCGAACTGACCGAACTGTACCGGGCCTTTGTCCTGGACCAGGCCGACCCGCTGCCGCCGCTGGCCATCCAGTACGCCGACTACGCCCTATGGCAACGCTCACCGCGCCAGGCGCAACGAATCGCCGAACAACTGGCTTACTGGCGCACCCAGCTCGAAGACGCCCCGCCACTGTTGAACCTGACCTTGGACCGGCCACGTCCGGCGCGCCAGGATTTCACCGGCGTCAGCCTGGAAGTCAGCATCGACACGGGTCTGGTCCAGTCCATCAAACAGCTGAGCGAGCGGCACGGCAGCACCTTGTTCATGACCGTCCTGGCCGCCTGGTCGATCGTGCTGGCGCGGTTGTCTGGGCAGAATGACCTGGTGATCGGCTCGGTGCTGGCGAACCGGACCCGTGTCGAAGTCGAGCCGCTGATCGGCTTTTTCGTCAACACCCAAGCGTTGCGTGTACGACTCGACGAGGTCAACCAGGTTGCGCAATTGCTCGCCCAGGTGCGGCGCACCGCGCTGGATGCCCAGGCCCATCAGGAGGTCGCCTTCGAGCATCTGGTCGAGGCCTTGAATCCAAGCCGTTCGCTGGCCCACAGCCCGATCTTCCAGGTCATGTTCGCCTGGCAGAACGCTCCGCAACCGAGCCTGGCGCTGGGCGCCCTGGAATTGACGCCGCTGAGCACCGACGAAGACAGCGCCAAATTCGACCTGACCCTGAACCTGCACGAACGCGACGGCGTGATTGGCGGTCGGTTGACCTATGCCACGGCGCTGTTCGAGGCCAGCACCGTGCAGCGGCATTGGCAGGCCCTGTGCGCCACGTTGCAGGCCATGGTCGACGATGACCAGCAACCCCTCGATGGGCTGTCGATTCTCGGCGCAGCCGAGCGCGAACACGTGCTGCATGCCTTCAATGCCAGCGCCCTCGATTACCCGGCAGCCGAGTCGCTACACACGTTATTCGAGGCCCAGGTACAGCGCCGCCCCGAGGCGACGGCGGTGCAGGATGGCGACCACTCGCTAAGCTATCGTCAGCTCGACCATTACGCCGAACAACTGGCGAACTGGCTGGCCGAACACGGCGTGCGACCGGGTGATCGGGTGGCCCTGCGTCTGGACCGCGGCCCGCGTCTGGTCGCGACAATCCTGGCGATTCTGAAAAACGGCGCAGCCTATGTGCCCATCGATACGGCCACCCCGCTGGAGCGGCAACGTACCTTGCTGCACGATTGCGGCAGTGCCTGGTTGCTCACCGACGAACCGCCCTCGAGCGTGCTCGACCCGACGGTCCGACACCTGGCCTTGGCAGCCTGGGAAAATGCCCTGGCACAGGGTTCTCTCGCCACGCCGCGCCAACATCCTTCGGTGTCTGCCGAAGCGACCGCCTACGTCATGTACACCTCCGGTTCCACCGGCGCGCCCAAGGGTGTGCAAGTATCCCACCGTGCGATTACCCGGTTGGTACGCAACAATGGTTTCGCCGAGTTCAACGCTCAAGACCGGATTGCCCTGGCCGCTAACCCGGCGTTCGATGCCAGCACCCTGGAAATCTGGGGCGCATTGCTCAACGGCGGCTGCCTGGTGGTCTGCCCGCGCGACACCCTGCTCGACGCTGCGCGTTTCAATGAGCACCTGCTGCACCACGAAGTCAGCGTGCTGTGGCTCACCGCCGGGCTCTTTCATCAGTTTGCCGAACCCTTGGCCCCGGCCTTTCGCAACCTGCGCTACCTGATGGTCGGCGGCGATGTGCTCGACCCTCGGCGCATTGCCCAGGTGCTGCGCCATTCGCCGCCCCAACACCTGCTCAACGGCTACGGCCCGACCGAAAGCACCACCTTCGCCACCACCCACCGCATCACCCTTGAAGACGCCCTGAACGGTGATATTCCGATTGGCAAACCCATCGGCAACACCCAGGTCTACGTGCTCGACGAACAGCGCCGTCCGCTGCCCATCGGTGTCGCTGGCGAGCTGTACATCGGCGGCGACGGGTTGGCCCTGGGTTACTTGAACCAGCCGCAACTGAGCGAACAACGCTTCGTGTCCAACCCGTTCCAGCCGGGCTCGCGCCTGTATCGCACCGGCGACTTGGCACGCTGGCGCGCCGACGGTGTGCTGATGTTCCTGGGACGTAACGACTTCCAGGTCAAGATCCGTGGCTTTCGCATCGAACTGGGCGAGATCGAAGCGCAGCTCAAGGCCCTGCCCGAGGTGAGCGAAGCCGTGGTCCTGGCCGATGCCCAGCAGCGTTTGCTGGCCTATTTCACCGCCACCACGGTCCAGGAACCGAGCGAATTGCGCGCGCGCCTGGCCGCCGTGCTGCCGGACTACATGTTGCCCGCGGCCTTCGTCCAGGTGGACAGTTTTGCCCTGACCGCCAACGGCAAACTGGACCGTCGTGCCCTGCCCGACCCCGCCGAAAATCATTTCGCCCAGCAACGCTACGAAGCGCCACAAGGGCCGGTGGAAACCCGCCTGGCCGAGCTTTGGGCCGAGGTCCTTGGTGTGCCGCGCGTGGGGCGCCAGGACAACTTCTTTGCCCTCGGTGGGCACTCGCTGCTGGCGGTGCAACTGGTCGAACACATGCGTGCCGAAGACTGGGCCATTGATGTTCGCACCCTGTTCGGTGCGCCCACCATCGCCGCACTGGCCACGGCGCTGGCGCACCGCGAAACGCCCCCCAGCCATGATCCCGAGGTACTGGGAGCGTCCCTGCCGTTGGGCTGCACCCACATCACGCCTGAGTTGTTGCCGTTGGTGGAATTGACCCAGGCGCAGATCGACCGCATCGTCGCCAGCGTCGAGGGCGGCGCGGCCAACGTGCAGGACATCTATCCCCTGGCGCCGTTGCAGGAAGGCCTGTTCTTTCACTATTTGTTGCAGAACGAAGGCGACACCTACCTGCTGCACACCACCCTGGCCTTCAGCGACGAAGCCCGACTGGACGCTTTTTGCCTGGCGCTGCAACAAGTCATCGCCCGCCACGACATTTTGCGCACCGCCCTGGCCTGGGAAGACCTGGAGCAACCCGTGCAGGTGGTCTGGCGGGAGGCGCCGCTGCCCATCGAGATCCTGCGCATTACCGAAGCCGATGCGCTCGCTCAGCTACAGGCCCACACTAATCCCCGGCAACGGCGCCTGGACATCCGCCAGGCGCCGCTGCTACGGGTGGTGAAGGCGTTCGACGCCGGCCAGCAACGTTGGTTGCTGCAGGTCTTGCACCATCATTTGGTGCTGGACCACACCACCCTGGAACGCATGGTCGAGGAAATCGTGCTGATCCAGCAGGGCCGCGCGGCGCAGTTGTGCGCACCGGTGCCGTTCCGGACCTTCGTCGGGCACGCCCGGCGCGGCCAGGACAGCGCCCGGCAGCAGACTTTTTTTCAAACCATGCTCGCCGACGTCAGCGAACCCACCGCCCCGTTTGGCCTGCTGGATGTGCAAAATACCGGCGAAATCGACGAGGCCCACGGGTCGCTGGACCCAACGCTGGCGCTCGCTCTGCGCCAGGCGGCGCGGCGCCATCAGGTGAGTGTCGCCAGTCTGTTTCACCTGGCCATGGCGCTGGTGTTGGGCAAGGCCACCGGACGCGCCGACGTGGTATTCGGCACGGTCTTGCTCGGTCGTTTGCAAGGCGTGCAAGGCGCCGATCAGGCATTGGGGGTTTTCATCAATACCTTACCGCTGCGCATCGGCTTCGCGCAGAGTTCGGTAAGCGACAGCCTCCAACGTACTCATCAGGCCTTGCTGGGGTTGCTCGAACATGAGCACGCACCGTTGACCATGGCCCAACGGTGCAGCGGCGTGCCGGCCAGCACGCCGTTGTTTTCCGCGCTGCTGAATTTTCGCTACAGCCTGGAAGACACGCCACACCAAAGTGTCGAGGGCATGCAGGTGTTGAGCAGCGCTGAACGCACCAACTATCCCTTCACCGTTTCGGTGGACGATCTTGGCCAAGGCTTCGGCGTGACTGCGCAAATTGCCGGTTCGGTGGGGGCGCAACGGGTCTGGTCCTTCCTGCACCGTGCCCTCGCCAGCCTGGTCGAAGCCCTGGATCACAACGCGCAACAGCTCGCCCAAACCCTCGACGTCCTGCCGGCGGACGAGCATCAGCGCTTGGCCCGCTTCAACGCCACGCAGCGTACGCAACCCGAACGTGCCTTGCTGCACCAGCGCTTCGAAGCACAGGCTCGCTTGACTCCGGAGGCCGAGGCGGTGCGTTGCAAGGGGCGCGTGCTCAGCTACGGACAGCTCGACCGCCAGGCCAATCGCCTGGCCCGGCAACTGCAAGCACTGGGTGTCGGGCCCGAGGCACGGGTCGGTGTGCACTTGCGCCGCTGTCCGGAATTGATCGTCGCGCTGCTTGCCGTGCTCAAGGCGGGCGGCGCGTACGTTCCGCTGGACCCGGCCTACCCGACTCAACGCCTGGCCTACATGCTCGACGACAGTGCCCCCGTGGCAGTGCTGACGATGGGCGACGCGCCGCTGGGCCTCACCCTCGCCGCTACCTGCCGGCGGCTCAATGTCGACGAGGCGTTGCGCACCGGCGACACGACGCCGTTGGCTGTGGCGTTGGAGGCCAGCCACCTGGCCTACATGATCTACACCTCCGGCTCTACCGGGCAACCCAAGGGGGTGATGATCGAACACCGCAACGCGCGCAATTTCCTCGATTGGGCCCTGCGTAGCTTTAGCGCTGAAACCCTTGCCCACAGCCTGTTCAGCACTTCGATCAACTTCGACTTGTCGGTGTTCGAATGCTTCGCGCCGTTGTCCTGCGGCGGCACCCTCGAACTGGTCGACGACGCCCTTGCCCTGCTCGAGCACCGTCCCACCCTGAGCCTGCTCAACAGTGTGCCGTCGGCCGTTGACGCCTTGCTGCGCGCCGATGCGCTGCCGGACTCGCTGGGCACCGTCAACCTCGCCGGCGAAGCGCTGCCGCGACACTTGGTCGAGCGACTGTTCGCCCATGGCGCGGTGCACCAGGTCAACAACCTCTATGGCCCGACCGAGACCACGGTCTATTCGACCTGGGCCTCGATGGACCGCGCGCGCGGCTTTGTCCCGCACATTGGCCGGCCCATCGACAATACTCAGGTGCACGTGTTGGATGACGCGCGGCAACCATTGCCGGTGGGCGTGACTGGCGAGTTGTATATCGGCGGGGCCGGCGTGGGGCGTGGCTACCATCGGCGGCCCGAACTGACCCGCGAGCGCTTCCTGCCCGACCCGTTCAGTGCCGAGCCGACGGCGCGGCTGTACCGCACTGGCGACTTGGGCTTCTGGGACGCCGACGGCCAGTTGCATTACCTGGGGCGTAACGATTTCCAGGTCAAGATTCGTGGTTTTCGCATCGAACTGGGGGAAATCGAAGCGGCTCTGCTCACGCTTCCACACGTGGCCGCCGCAGCAGTGCTGGCGGTCCAGCGTAATGGCCGCGAGCCCGCGCTGGTGGCCTATGCCGTGGCGACGGCAGACGCAGCGCCGTTGACGCCAACGGCGCTGCGCGAGGCCCTGGCGAGTCGTTTGCCGGGGTACATGGTGCCAGCGCTGGTCGTGCCCCTGGACGCGCTGCCCCTGACCCCCAACGGCAAACTCGACCGCGCCGCCTTGCCGGTGCCCGGCGAAGACGCCTGGACCGCCCAGGCCTATGAAGCGCCAAGCGGTGAACAGGAAACGCTCATGGCCGAGATCTGGCGCGACCTGCTGGGCGTCGCCCAGGTGGGGCGTCATGATCATTTCTTCGAACTCGGCGGACACTCGCTGCTGGCGGTGCAATGGGTCTCCCGGGTGCGCCAGCGCCTGGGGCTGGAATTGCCCCTGGCGACCTTGTATGCGCACCCGACCGTGGCCGCGCTGGCCAGCGTCATGGGCAATGCGACGCGTAGCAGCCTGGCGCCGATCACGGTGCTGCCGCAGAGCGTTGCGCGCCCCTTGTCGTTTGCCCAGCAACGTCTATGGTTCATCGCCCGCCTGGATGAGCAAGCGAGCGCCGCCTACCACATCAGCGGCGCCCTGCGCCTGGATGGCGAACTGGACGAAGTGGCGCTGCGCAACGCCTTGACGCGCATCGTCGAACGCCACGCCGTGCTGCGGACCCGTTTCGTCGGGCAGGACGCGGAAGTCCGCCAGGTCATCGACGCGCAGCCGCGCCTGGCGTTCGCCTGCCTGGCGCTGGACGCTAGCGCCCCGGCCCGCTTGCAACAAGTCATGGCCAGCGAAGCTGCCCGGCCGTTCTCATTGAGCGAAGGCCCGTTGCTACGGGTGCTGCTGGTGCGGCAGAACCCTTACTGCCACGTGCTGCACGTGACCCTGCACCACATCATCGCCGACGGCTGGTCCATCGGGGTGCTGATTGACGAACTGTCGACCTTGTACAAAGCGTTCCGCCAGGGCGCGGCGGATCCGCTTCCGGCCTTGGCGATCCAATACGCCGACTATGCCGCCTGGCAACGCGATTGGCTGGCCGGCGAGCGTCGTACCGAGCAGTTGGCCTATTGGCTCGAACACCTGCGCGACGCGCCCGAGCGGGTCGACCTGCCCAGCGATCGTCCACGGCCGCCCCGCCAGGACTTCGCCGGTGCGCGGTTGACGGTCACGCTCGATGAGCCGACCAGCGCTGCGATCAAGGACCTGAGTCGCCGCCATGGCACGTCGCTGTATATGACCTTGCTGGCGGCCTGGGCGATTGTGGTCGGGCGCCTGGCCGGTCAGGAACGCGTGGTGATCGGCACCCCGGTCGCCAACCGCACACGCAGCGAAGTCGAGCCGTTGATTGGCTTTTTCGTCAACACCCAGGCGCTGTGCATCGACCTGGCCGGGCAACCGGACGTCAGCCAGTTGCTGGCCCAGGTGCGTGAGCACGCTCTGCAGGCCCAGGCGCACCAGGACGTGCCGTTCGAGCATGTGGTCGAAGCCCTCAACCCGCCCCGCTCGCTGGCACACAGCCCGGTGTTCCAATTGATGTTCGCCTGGCAGAACGCCCCACGCAGCGCGCTGGACCTCGATGGCCTGAGCCTGACCAGTCTGGCCGCCGACCAGGTCACTGCGCCTTTCGATCTGTCCCTGGAACTCTATGAGGCCGAGGGGCGCATCGTCGGCGGGCTCAACTACGCTACTGCGCTGTTCGATGCCGCCAGCGTGCATCGGCATTGGCGCTACCTGGTCAACGTGTTGCGCCAGCTATGCGCCGACGACCGCCAACCGCTGGCCCGCCTGTCGTTGGTCGATGCCCGGGAGCGCGAGCATCTGCTGCACGGCCTCAACCCGGCGCCAACCGCCTACCCGCAGGCCGGCTGGGTACACCAGCCGTTCGAGCGCCAGGCGCTGTTGCAGCCCGACGCCATCGCGGTCGAACTGCATGGACGCGGGCTGAGTTACGCTGAGCTCGATCGCCAGGCCAATCACCTGGCCTGGCAGATGATTGAGCTGGGCGCGGGGCCCGGCCAACGCGTGGCGATCCATCTGCCGCGCAGCCTGGAGATGGTGTTGGCCATGGTCGCCACCCTCAAGACCGGTGCGGCCTACGTGCCGCTCGACCCGAGTCAGCCCCTCGCACGCCGACAAGGCATCATCGAGGATTGCCAGCCGTGCCTGCTGCTGTGGGATGCGCAGCGCGTCGAAGCGTTGCAATGCAGCGACCGTTGCACGCCGCTGTCGGTGCGTTTGGCGGCAACGGCGATGCAGGCACCCTCCTCTCCACCGCTCGGGCAACCGAGTCCCGATGACCTGGCCTATGTCATGTACACCTCCGGCTCCACCGGCCTGCCCAAGGGGGTCGCCATGGGCCATCTGGCGTTGAGCAACCTGCTGGCCTGGCAGGCCGAACAGCCGTTGCCCGGTCCGGCTCGTACCCTGCAATTCGCCGCGCTGGGATTCGATGTCGCGTTTCAGGAGGTTTTCTCCACCCTGGGCAGCGGCGGCACCCTGGTGTTGCTGGACGAAGCCCAGCGCCTGGACCTCGCGAGCCTGCCGCGCTGGCTCGGCCAGGCGCGTATCGAGCGTTTGTTCCTGCCCTATATCGCCCTGGCAGCGATGGCCGACAGCTGGGCCGACGCCCCGCTTGAACTGCCCATGCTGCGGGACGTGATTGTCGCGGGCGAGGCGCTGCGCATCACCGGCGCATTGCGCGGATTCTTCAAGCACCATCCCCGCGCCCGCCTGCACAACCACTATGGCCCGACCGAAACCCATGTGGTGTGTACCCACACCCTGCCCGACGATCCGGATCAATGGCCGGACGTACCGGTGATCGGACGGCCGATTGCCAACACCCAAGTGTGCCTGCTCGATGCCCATGGCCAATGGGTGCCCCAGGGCGCTGTCGGCGAACTGCATGTCACCGGCGTGGCCCTGGCCCAAGGCTACTTGAACCGTCCCGAGCTGACCGCCGAGCGGTTTATCGAGCCGCCGTTCGACGCCACTCCCGGCGCGCGTCTGTACAAGACCGGCGACCTGGCCCGCTGGACCACCGAAGGGACGCTGCAGTACCTGGGGCGCAATGACTTCCAAGTGAAGATTCGCGGTTATCGGGTCGAACTGGCCGAGGTGGAAAGCCGCCTCGATCAATTGCCCGGGCTGCGCGAATCGGTGGTCGTCGTGCTGCCGGCGGACCACGGCGACCCGCGCCTGGTCGCCTATTTCAGCGCCGAGCAGACCTTGTCGCCGCTGGACCTGCGTAGCCAACTGAGTGAGCGCCTGCCCGAATACATGTTGCCCAGCGCCTTCGTACAGCTGCATGCCCTACCGCTGACCAGCAATGGCAAGGTCGATCGCCAATGCTTGCCGGCACCAGCCCCCGAGGCGTTTGCGCAAACGGAATACAGCCAGCCCGAGGGCGAGCTGGAGATGACCCTGGCGGCGATCTGGAGCGAGTTGCTGGGTGTCGCATCCATCGGTCGCGAAGACGATTTCTTCGCCTTGGGCGGACACTCGCTGCTGGCATTGCGGTTGCTCGCACAAGTGCGCCATCGACTGGGCCTGGAAGTGCCGCTCTCGGCGGTCTTCGCCCAACCGCACCTGCACGCGTTGGCGGCAGTGCTGGCCGACGCCGGGCGCAGTCGCTTGGAACCGTTGCAGGAAGCCGACCGCAGCCAACCCCTGCCACTCTCGTTCGCCCAGCAAAACCTCTGGCTGATCCAGCAACTCAACCCGGACTCGACAGCAGCCTTCAACATGCCGGCGGGCTTGCGCCTGCGCGGCAAGCTCGACATCGAGGCGCTGCGCCGCAGCCTGGATCGCATCGTGGCGCGCCACGAAAGCCTGCGGACCCGGTTCGTGAGCCTTGCCGGCCAAGCGCGTCAGGTGATCGACCCACCACGGGCGATGGCCCTGGAGATGCTGGATCTGAGCGCGCCCGGCGCGGCGGATTGGCAGGTGCTGTGCGCCGAGGAAGCCGGCCGACCGTTCGACTTGACCTGTCAGTGGCCGATCCGCGCACGCCTGTTGCGCCTGGATGTCGACGATCATGTCGTGCTGGTGACGGTGCATCACCTGGTCTCGGACGGCTGGTCCATGGGCGTACTCACCGACGAGTTCTCCCGTCTCTACCAAGCCTTCAGCCGGGATCAGGTCGATCCCTTGCCGCCCCTGGCGCGCCAGTACGGCGATTACACGCTGTGGCAACGCCAATGGCTGCAGGCGGACGAATTGCAACGCCAACGTGCCTATTGGCAGGCCCACCTGGACGGCGCGCCGACCTGCGTGACCCTGCCCACCGACCGCCCGCGTCCGGCTCGACAGGACTACGCTGGGGCGAGCCTGCCGGTGCGCATCGATGCCGAACTGAGCCATGGGCTCAAGGCCCTTGGACGGCGCCATGGCACCACCTTGTACATGACCTTGCTGGCGGCCTGGGCCGTGGTGGTCAGTCGGCTGTCGGGCCAGGCCGAGGTGGTGATCGGCTCACCTGTCGCCAACCGCAACCGGGTCGAGCTGGAGCCGCTGATCGGCTTCTTCGTGAACTTCCAGGCCCTGCGCATCGACCTGGGCGACGCGCCCCGGGTGAGTGCGCTGCTGGCCCAGGTCAAGGGCCTGGCGCTGGCCGCCCAAGAGCATCAGGACCTGCCGTTCGAGCAAGTGATCGAAGCGCTCAATCCACCGCGCTCGCTGGCTCATAACGCGATTTTCCAACTGATGCTGGCCTGGCAGAACGCTCCACAGGGCAACCTCGACCTCGGCAACGGACTGCAATTGCACAGCGTTGGCGCGCCGGTCAGCACGGCCAAGTTCGACCTGGCCCTGGATGTCCATGAAGCGGGCGATGTCATCGAGGGTGGCTTCAACTACGCCACCGCGCTGTTCGATGCCGACACCGTGGCCCGTCACTGGCAGGCGCTGTTGGCTGTGCTGCGGGCCATGGTCGACGACGACCGCCGGGCCGTGACCCGCATCGACCTGCTCAGCCCGGCCGAGCGCGAGCAGTTGCTGCATGGCTTCAATCCGGCACTGGCGCTGGCGGCCCCGAGCGGCGAACGATTGCACCAACGTTTCGAGGCCCAGGTCGCACGTCGTGGGGACGCCGTCGCGCTCCAATACGAGAACCTGACCCTCAGCTACCGGGCGCTCAACGAGCGGGCCAATCGCCTGGCCCATCGCCTGCGCGACCTGGATGTCGGCCCGGACAGCCGCGTGGCGATCCACGCCGAGCGCGGCATCGAAATGCTCATCGGCATACTCGCGGTGCTCAAGGCCGGAGGCGCCTATGTCCCGCTGGACCCGGTCTACCCGGCGCAGCGCTTGAACTTCATGCTCGACGACAGTGCGCCACGGGTCCTGCTGACCCTGGCTGCGTTGCCTGAGACGCTGCAGGTCCCAGCGTCGTGCGCAGTGGTATCCCTGGACCCGGACACCGGTGAATGGGGGCATTTGTCCAGCATTGACCTGGCAGCCGATCCGCGAGCCAGTGACACGGACCTGGCCTACATCATTTACACCTCGGGCTCGACCGGCGTGCCCAAGGGCGTAATGATCGAGCATCGCGCGGTGATGCGGCTGTTCAGCGCTACCGACGCCTGGTTCGGCTTCAACGACCGGGACGTCTGGACCCTGTTCCACTCTTTCGCCTTCGACTTCTCGGTGTGGGAAATCTGGGGTGCGCTGCTGCACGGTGGCCGGTTGGTGGTGGTGCCCTACTTGACCTCGCGCAGCCCGGAGAATTTCTACCACCTGCTGGTGGACGCCGGCGTCACCGTGCTCAACCAGACCCCTAGCGCCTTTTATACCTGGATGAAACAGACCCGCGCCGAGCCCCATCGGTTGCGCTGTGTCATCTTCGGTGGCGAGGCCCTGGATGCCGCCGCGCTGCGGCCCTGGTTCGAACGGCCGGACAGCCAGGCTACCCGCCTGGTGAATATGTACGGCATCACCGAGACCACTGTGCATGTGACCTACCAGCCGATCGAAGCCACCGACTGCCATGCCCAGGCCGGGCTGGCACCGATTGGCCGGCCCATCCCGGACTTGCGGGTCTACCTGCTCGATGCCCACGGCGAACTGGTACCACGCGGCGTGGTCGGCGAGCTGCATGTCGCCGGACCAGGCCTGGCGCGCGGCTACCTGAATCAACCGGCGCTCGATGCCGAGCGCTTCCAGCCGGCGCGCTTCCTCGGCGGCCAAGGCGAGCGTCTCTACAAGACCGGCGATCTGGCACGCTGGACCGCCGACGGCACCTTGCACTACCTGGGCCGTAACGACCAGCAGGTCAAGGTGCGTGGCTTCCGCATCGAACTGGGCGAAATCGAAGCCCGGCTGAGTGCCCTGGACGGCGTGCGCTCGGCGGTGGTGCTGGCGCGCCAGGACGATCCCGGCGATGCGCGCCTGGTCGCCTATCTGCTGGCCGAGCCGGGCCGGCACCTGGAGCCTGGGCAATTGCGCTCAGCACTGACCGGACAATTGCCAGCGCACATGTTGCCCAGCGCCTATGTGCAGCTGGAGCAATGGCCCTTGACCGCCAACGGCAAACTTGACCGGCGCGCCCTGCCGGCTCCCGATCAGCAAGCCTTGCAGCAGCGTCCTTATGCGGCGCCACGCGGCACCACGGAAACGCGACTGGCGCAACTCTGGTCGCGACTGCTGGGCATCGAGCAGATCGGTCGTGACGACAACTTCTTCGCCCTGGGCGGGCATTCGTTGCTGCTCGTGCAACTGCTTGACGGCTTGCGCGCGCAGGGAATGGATGTGGCCATCGGCGCCCTGTTCAGCGCTGAAAGCCTCGCCGCGCTGGCCCGCGAGGTCGTTACGCTGGACGTTGCCAGCGTCGCGGCCCAAGGCCTGCTGTGCATTCGCGCCGGTTCGCCGGGTCGCGCGCCGCTGTTTTTCATCCATGAAGGCACGGGCGAGGCGTTGCCGTATGTCCGGCTGGCGCAGCATCTGGACCCGGAACGGGGGATCTATGCCGTGCAGGCCGCCGCCGAGCTGGACGACGGCGTCGACAACACGACCTTGGCCAGACGCTACATCGAGCTGCTGCGCACGGTCCAACCGCACGGTCCCTATCAGCTCGCCGGCTGGTCGGCGGGCGGCGTGCTGGCCTATGAAATGGCCCGCCAACTGCTGGGCGAGGATTGCCCGGTAGCGTTCCTCGGGCTGATCGACAGCAGCCAGCCAGGCGCCCTGCGCGCCGCACCGTTGGCGCTGAGCTTCGACGAAGCCGGCCTGCGCCAGCAACTGATCGGGTACTTGGCGCACCACCGGGTCGGCGACAGCGCCGATGACCCTGCCCAGGACACCTGGCATGCCGGGCTCGACCTGGACGCGGTGATCGCTGCGGCCCAGGCACGGGATTGGCTGCCAGCCGGTTTCGACCGCCAGGAGCTGAGCCGCCGAGCCCGTCTCAACCTGAACCTGCGCAATGCCATGGTTCGCTATCGGCCGGCGCCGCTAGGCCTGCCCGTGCACCTGTTCCGCGCCACATCGACAGGCCCTGCGGGAAGTGACTCGCGAGATCTGGCAGCCGATTGGCGCGCGCTGCTGGGGGCCGAGCTGGTCGAGCAGCGTATCGAGGGCGATCACTGGTCGATCATGCGCGACCCCGAGCATTTGCAACGGCTGGCGCAGGCCTTGGAGCAGGCGCTGGCGCGAGCCGAGCAGCGCCCTGCCAGTCCGTCGGGCGCGCGTGTCAGCCTGGTCCTGCAAACCGGCGCGCCGAACGCGCCCTGCCTGTTCATGATCCCCGGCGCCGGCGCGAATGTCGCCAGCTTCGTGCCCCTGGTCCGGCAACTGGACCCGCGATTGACGGTGATCGGCCTGCAAGCCCGTGGTTCCGACGGCCAGCGCGAGCCGCATGCCTCGGTGCAGGCTGCGGCCAGCGCTTATGTACGGGAAATCCGCGCGCAGGTTCCGAACTGTCCCTACTACCTGCTCGGGCACTCATTTGGCGGCTGGCTGGCCTTTGAAGTCGCCCGCCAATTGCACGCTGAGGGTACTGGGGTGGCACCGGTGCTGGTGCTCGACAGTCGCGCGCCTGGCACGCGGTTGGCCAGTGATTCGCGTGGGGCCCTGGCGCACTATGTGGCGTTGCTGGAGATGGAGGCCGGGTGTGAGCTGGGCCTCGACGTCGACAGCCTGGCCAAGCTGGAACCGGACGAGCAATGCGCCCGATTGCTGACGCGCATGCAGGCCGTCGGTTTGATGCCCGCGCAAGCCCGTGCCGATGCGTTGCGTGGTCCTTTGCGGGTGTTTTACGCCAACCTGGCGAAAGACTATCGACCGGCATCGGTCTATCCGGGCCCCGTGGTAGTGTTCAAGGCCGGGCGAGGTCATGGCGAAACCGAGGATGGCTGGGAGGCATTCGCCGGGGACTGTCAGCGCCACGTGCTTGAAGGGTGTGATCACCTGTCGATTCTCAAAGCGCCTGCGGCACGGACTTTGGCCGAGTACCTAAAACACTATTGGCCCGCTCTGGAGGCTTTTCAAACCCATGGAAATTGAGCATTCGGTGCGGCCCTGGGTATGGGCGTGGGCGGGTCAGGTCGTCTCCACCTTGGGGTCGGCCCTTGCGGCTTTCAGCCTGGGCATCTGGTTGTTGCAGCAGCACGCCAGTGTGACGGACTACGCCCTGGTCATCGCGCTGTCTGCGTTGCCGGGACTGCTCCTGGCACCCGTGGCGGGCTGGTTGGTGGACCGCTGCGAGGCGCGGGCGATCCTGCTCGGCGTCGAGGCCGGCAGCGGTTTCGCGGCGCTGATCCTCTGGTGGCTGTTCGAGCAAGGCGAGCTGGAACGGTGGCAGGTGTATGCCTTTGCCGCCGTCAACTCCAGTGGCCAGGTCATGCGCATGCTCACTTGCCAGGCAGCGATCCCGCGAATCTTGAGCAGTGCGCAAGCGATTGGCCGGGCCAACGGCCTGATGCAACTGATGGTCGGCTTGCCGCAACTGATCGCGCCCACCCTGGCGGCCCTGTTGCTGGGCAGTGTTGGAGTCCCTGGACTGTTGTTGCTGGATGTCGGTGCGGTGCTGTTTTCCGCCGGCGTGCTCGGTTGGCTCGCCTGGGTGGCGACGGCGGTGCGCGCCACCGGCCAGGGGCGTGTCGTGGCCGTGGGCGGGTTGGCAGCCGTCTTGGCGGTGCTGCGCGGGCGTCCGGCGTTTTGCGCGTTGCTTGCCTACCTGGGCGTCGAGCATTTGATGCTCGGGCTGGCCTCGGTCCTGTTGGCGCCCATGGTTTTGGAACGTTATTCGGTATTGGTGCTGGGCACGCTGATGACCTGCGGCGGCCTGGGCATGCTGGGCGGCTCATTGTGGGTGGTCGCCCGTCCACCACTGCGATTGATCCGCACGGTATTGCTCGCGGACCTGATGCTCGGCATCAGCATCCTGGGCATAGGTGTCAGTACCTCGCCGGTGGTTTTGTATGCGGCGGCATTCGTCGCCTTTGGCTGCTTTTCACTGAGCACCAGCAGCGACCAGAGCTTTTGGCAGCGCAGCCTGCCCAACGCCATCCTCGGTCGGGTACTGTCAGCCCGGCAGATCGTCTGCCTGCTGGCCCTGCCGCTCGGGGCGCTGGGCGCGGGCGCGCTGGCCGACGGTTGGGCGATTCCATTGATGAGCCAAGGCAGCGAGCTGCAAGCCTGGCTGGCCCCCGTGCTCGGTATCGGCAAGGTCGGCGGCTTGAGCTTGCTCTTCGCAGTCGCCGGCCTGCTGTATGTACTGCTGGCCGGCCTGGGATTGACCATCGCACCGTTTCGTCGGCTTGAGCCTGGGTGGGTTGCGTCCACCCAGGTCGTGGCCGAACCTGGCTGATCATTTGGAGAGCACCATGCCAAACGCTGTAATGCAGGATCATGTGGCAATCGTCAGTGGCGCTGGAAGTGAGATCGGCATTGGGATGGCAATCGCACGCCGGCTTGGTCTGGCCGGAGCCAGATTGATCATCACCGCCAGCAGCGCTCGGGTCTTCGATCGAGTCGAAGAACTGCGTACCGAAGGCTTCGAAGTCGAAGGGCGGGCCGTCGACCTGACCGATGAAAACCAGGTACGCGAGTTCAGCCTTTGGGCAGAGTCGCGCTGGGGGCGGATCGATATCCTGGTTAACAACGCGGGCATGGCCATGCAAGGTTCCCCAGAGGTGCTTTCGGAGCTGGCGATCATGGATTTGCAAGCCTGGAACCTTTCGCTGGCTCGAAATCTGACCACGGCTTTTCTTCTTACACGGGCTGTTCTGCCCGGTATGCAGGCGCGCCGTTACGGGCGCATCGTCAACATCAGTTCCACTACCGGCACGCGGTGCAGTAACCCCGGCGAGGCGGCCTACAGCGCTGCGAAGGCCGCGATGGTAGGGATGAGCATGGGCCTGGCTCTGGAAGTCGCCCGGCAAGGGATCACGGTCAACAGCGTGGCTCCCGGCTGGATCGCTACGGGGTCTAGCTCTCCCGAGGAAGTCGAGGCCGCACGGTACACGCCGATGGGCCGGGCGGGACGCCCCGAAGAAGTGGCTGCGCTGGTTGCGTTCCTTGCATCGCCAGACGCGAGTTACATGAGCGGCGAAGTCATCGTGATAGATGGCGGAAACTGTCTGGTCGAGAACAAGGCCCCTTGATCTGAACATACGCCGCAACGGCCGCTCGCACCTGGAGCCTGGCAAAACAATGGTGCCAGAAACTGACCCTGTCGATGGTTAGAGTGAAAGATGTGGGAGCGAGCCTGCTCGCGATAGCGGCGGTTCAGTCACTTGAACAACTCACTGCTCATGAAATCAATGAACGCCCGCAGCTTCGGCGCCAGGTGTTTGCTTGAGGGCCAGAGCATGCGGAAGGTGCTCTGATGCCTGTTGAAGTCGTCCAGGACGGTGACCAGCTCACCGCTGGCGATGGCCTCGCGCACAGTGAAATCCGGCACGCAGGCGATCCCCAGCGCATCGTGCACCACGTGTAGCAACGCCTCGGTGGTGTTGCAGACCAGGGTCGCCGGCAGGTTGAGTTCCGGCTCCCCGTCCCCGTTTACCGGCCACACTTGCATCCTGCCAGTACTGGGGAACTTGTAGAGCAGGCAGGCATGGCGCAGCAGGTCCGCCGGTGCGTGCGGTGTGCCGTGTTCGGCGAAGTACCGGGGCGAACCGACCACAACGAGCTTGAACGGGCCCAACGGACGGGACATCAGCCGGGAGTCGTTCGGCTCTCCGGTTCGAATGACCGCATCGAAACCCTCCTCGATGATGTCCACCAGCCGATCGGAAAAATCCAGGTCCAGCTCGATACTGGGGTAGCGGCGCATGAAGGCGATCAGCGTCGGCATGACCAAATCCGCAACGAGGGGCAAACTCACGCGCAATTTGCCCCGTGGCGCCTTGCGGGTTTGCGACAGTTCCTGTTCGGCCGCATCGACTTCGCAGAGAATGCGCCGGCAACGCTCAAGGAACAGCGTCCCTTCCGCCGTCAGCGTGATACTGCGGGTGCTGCGATGAAACAGCCGCACACCCAGTCGCGCCTCGAGCCGGGCGACGCTTTTGCCCACCGCCGAAGACGAAATGCCCAGCGCCCTGCCCGCCTCTGAAAAGCTGCGGGTTTCGGCCGCGCGCACAAAAAAATCAATCCCGCTCAGTGATTCCACGCCTGGCCCCCATTACGGACATTTTTTCCGATGTGTTGTGCACTCTAGCATTCTTGTCTCGCCAAAGACGGGCACCTACCGTAGTCGACACTTATCAATCTGCAATTGACCGCGCCGTCCCGGCGGGTCAGGCGCGCTCCAAACAGGTGCCCCATGACGATTGCCAATACCCACATCGACGCCGAGGCCGAGGTTGTTCAAGCCACGGCACCGCTCCCCATCGGATCACTGTTTGCCCTTGCCCTCGCGGCGTTCGTGACCATCCTCACCGAAGCCTTGCCCGCCGGGCTTCTTTCACAGATCAGCGAAGGGCTGGCGATCTCCGAGGCCCTGGCTGGCCAGTTGGTGACGGTCTACGCGATCGGCTCCTTGCTGGCGGCCATTCCATTGACCGCCGCGACCCAAGGCATGCGACGCAGAACACTCTTGTTGCTGGCCATCGCCGGCTTCGCCGTTGCCAATACCGTCACGACGCTTTCCACCCATTATGTTTTGACGATGGTCGCGCGCTTGCTCGGTGGCGTATCGGCCGGGCTGCTCTGGGCCTTGTTGGCCGGCTATGCCGCCCGCATGGTGCCCGAAAGCCAGAAAGGTCGTGCGATTGCGATCGCCATGGTGGGCGCGCCCTTGGCGTTATCCCTCGGCGTACCGGCCGGCACGCTGCTCGGCAACCTGGTCGGCTGGCGAATGAGCTTCGCCATCATGAGCCTGTTCGCCGTGGCCTTGATGGTCTGGGTACGACTCAAGGTGCCTGATTTTCCCGGACAGACCTCCAACAAACGTCTTGCCTTGGGCCAGGTCTTCACCCTGCCGGGCGTTCGCTCGGTGTTGTTCGTGGTGCTGGCTTTTGTCCTGGCGCACAACATTCTCTTTACCTATATCGCTCCGTTTTTGGCGGCGGCGGGCCTGGGCGAGCGGACGGATCTGGTCCTGCTGGTCTTTGGCGTCGCGTCGTTGCTGGGGATCTGGGTCGTCGGCGTGCTGATCGATCGCCATCTTCGGGCGTTGACGCTTGCAGGTACGGTGCTGTTCGCCCTCTCGGCAATGACGCTAGGGGCGATGAGCGACAGGCCAGCGGCGGTGTATATCGCCGTGGCCGCCTGGGGAATCGCTTTCGGAGGGGCTGGGACGCTGTTCCAGACGGCCATCGCCAAGACTGCCGGAGACGCAGCGGATCTCGCCCAGTCGATGTTGGTCACGGCCTGGAACCTGGCCATTGCCGGCGGCGGAATCGTCGGAGGCATTCTGCTCGATCACCTGGGGGTCGTGGCGTTTGCGCCGGTTCTGGTCATTCTTCTGATCATGACGTTGGCGGTGGTGTGGTCTGCCAGGCAGTCCGGGTTTGCAGCAAACATGCGCTGAATATGCATCCGCTCGATGAATAGCCATCAACGATAGAGATCAGTCACTGACATCAAATCGTCATCACTGCGTCGCAGAAATGCCACGATTCCTGGGTACTGTCCTCGCCAATGAGATCGATCTCAAGCGAGTGACAATGACTGATTTGAAAGAAGTGGCACGTTTGGCAGGGGTTTCGCGGGCAACCGCAGCTCGCACCTTTGCTTCCCCTGAAGTGGTGCGTCCGGCCACCCGCGAGCAGGTGTTCGCCGCCGCACGGCAGTTGGGTTTTCGGCCCAATCGTCTCGGCCGCCAACTGCGTCTGCAGGTGACCAAGTTGATCGGCGTCGTGGTGCCCAACCTGCTCAACCCGGTGTTCGCCGAGCAATTCCAGGCCATGGAACGCGCGGCACGCTTGCGCGGCTACAACCTGCTCCTGGCGACCACCGACTACAGCAGCGAGCGCGAAAGCGTGGTAGTCGAGGAGTTGTTGCGCCAGCGAGTCGATGGCCTGGTGCTCACGGTCACCGACGCCGAGAGCAACCGCGTACTGCAAAGCCTGGACAGCGAGGACACGCCTTTTGTGCTGGCCTATCACCAGCCAGGCAATCCGGAATACAGCGCCGTGTCGGTGGACAACCGCGCCGGCATGGCCCTCGCCACCCGTTATCTGCTGGAAGCCGGGCATTGGCGCATTGGCATGGTTGCCGGCCCTGCCCTGCAGTCCGACCGTGCTCGCCAGCGCTACGCCGGTTATTGCGACGCCATGCGTGAGGCCGGTCTCGACAGCCTGCCGGTGATTGAAATGCCGGCCCATACCCAAGCCGACTTCGCCGCCATCGAGCCGCTGCTGCAAGGCCCACAGGGGCTCAGTGCGCTGGTTTGCTCCAACGATTTGCTCGCCATCAGCCTGATTGCCGAGTTGCGCCGCAACGGCTGGCACGTGCCTCAGCAACTCTCAGTCATCGGCTTCGACGGTATCGCCCTCGGCACCCAGATGCACCCGACGCTGTGCAGCGTCGTTCAGCCCATCGAGGCGCTGGCCTGCACCGTGATCGATCAACTGCTGGCGCAGATCGCCGGCGCCACCCCGGTTTCCCATTGCCTGCCCTGCCATATCCGGCCGGGCGAAAGTACTCAACCTTACGAGGAGACACTTGATGATCCGCTTGCGTAAAACCCTGGCGACGTTGCTGCTGTGCGGCGTTGCCAGCCTGGCCCAGGCCGCCGAAACGGCGATTTGCTACAACTGCCCGCCGGAATGGGCCGACTGGGGCACCCAGCTCAAGGCGATTGCCGACACCACCGGCGTGCAAGTCCCGCTGGATAACAAGAACTCCGGGCAGGCATTGGCGCAACTGGTGGCCGAACAGGCCGCTCCAGTGGCGGATGTGGTGTATTACGGCGTGACGTTCGGTTTGCAGGCGCAAAAAGCCGGGGTGGTTGGCACTTATAAACCCAAGGGCTGGGAGCAGATTCCGGCCGGCTTGAAGGACCCGCAAGGACACTGGTTTGCCATTCACTCCGGCACCCTGGGCTTGATGGTCAACGTCGATGCGCTGGGCGGCCTGCCCGTGCCGCAGAGCTGGAGCGACCTGCTCAAGCCAGAATACAAAGGCATGGTCGGCTACCTGGATCCGTCCAGCGCGTTCGTCGGCTACGTCTCTGCGGTTGCGATCAACCAGGCCATGGGCGGTAGCCTGGACAACTTCGCCCCGGCTATCGACTACTTCCAGAAACTGGCGAAGAACTCGCCCATCGTGCCCAAGCAAACGGCCTATGCACGGGTGCTGTCCGGCGAGTTGCCGATCCTGGTGGATTATGACTTCAACGCCTATCGCGCCCGTTACAAGGACAAGGCCAACGTAGCTTTTGTGATTCCCAAGGAAGGCAGCATCAGCGTGCCTTACGTGATGAGCATCGTTGACAACGCACCGCATCGGGCCAACGCCGAGAAGGTCCTGGATTTCGTTCTGTCCGAGCAAGGCCAGGCGCTTTGGGCCAAGGCCTACCTGCGCCCGGTACGGGCGATGAAGATGCCTGCCGAGATCGCTGCGCAGTTCCTGCCCGACAGCGATTACGCCCGGGCCGGGGTGGTCAACTACGAGCAAATGGCGGCGGCACAGGAAGCCTTTTCCGCACGTTATCTGCGTGAGGTCAAGTAAGTGACCGCCTCGGTAATAAAAGCCCGGACAGTCCGCTCGGGCCGGGCCACGCAGCCGCGTTTACGGCTGACCGCGGCCTGGGCCCTGGCGCCTGCCGCGGCAGTATTGTTCGCGTTCTGGCTGTTGCCCCTGGCGCACCTGATCGTGCTGGGTGGGCAAAGTCGCGAAAGTAGCGAAAGCGGTTACTGGCAAGTACTCAGCAGCGCGCAATACCTCGGCAGCCTGGCCCAGACCTGCCTGTTGGCCTTGGCAACGACCCTCGCGGCGCTGTTGGTGGGTGGCATCAGTGGGGTTTTCCTCAGTCGCCAACGCTTCTTCGGTCGTTCGCTGCTGGTGGCCTTGTTGACCTTCCCGCTGGCATTCCCCGGCGTGGTCGTCGGCTTCCTGGTGATTCTGCTGGCCGGCCGCCAGGGCTTGTTCGCCAGTCTCGGTCTTGAGCTGGCCAGTGAGCGCTGGATTTTTGCCTATTCGCTGATGGGGCTGTGCCTCGGTTACCTGTACTTCTCGATCCCGCGAGTGATCCTCACGGTGATGGCCGCTTGCGAGAGCCTGGATCGCAGCCTGGAAGAAGCCGCTCAATCATTGGGCGCCGGTCATTGGCGGGTGGTCTGTGATGTCATCGTCCCCGGCCTGGCACCGGCGCTGGTCTCCTGCGGGGCGATCTGCTTTGCGACGTCCATGGGCGCTTTCGGTACGGCGTTCACCTTGGGTACCCGGCTCAATGTGACCCCGGTGGCGATCTACAACGTGTTCACCAACTACGCCAATTTCGCCGTGGCCGCCGCGCTGTCGGTGGTGTTGGGGGCACTGACCTGGGCGGTGCTGCTCATAGCCAGGCGCCTGGCGCACAATTCGAGGACCGTCCTGTGAAACGCTCAACGCTGTTTGTCGGGCAACTGCTGTTCACCTTGCTGGTCTGCGCCTTCATGTTGGTGCCCGTGCTGATGTCGCTGCTGGCCGGGCTGACCCGCAATTACTTCCAGGGTGTCTCCAGCGGCCTGACGTTCGATTGGCTGGTGCAGGTCTGGCAGGCTTATTCACCGACGGTCTGGCTATCCCTGCAGTTGGCGCTGGCCTGTGCTTTGTGCGTTTGCGTGGTCGGGGTACCGGCGGCCTACGCGCTGGTAAGGATGAACAACCGCTTCAGCCGCGCGTTCGAGGAGTTGATGGTACTGCCGGTGGCAATGCCTGGCCTGGCCAGCGCCTTGGCGTTGCTGCTCACCTATGGCCAGTTCGGCGGATTTCGCGGCAGCTGGCTGTTCATTCTCGTCGGCCACGTGCTGTTTACCCTGCCGTTTCTGGTGCGTCCGGTGATGGCAGTGATGCAACGCCAGCACCTGCCGGTCCTGGAAGAAGCCGCCGCCAGCCTGGGTGCCGGGCCGCTGCGGCGGTTCTTCAGTGTGGTGGTGCCCAACTGCCGGGCGGGGATCCTCGCCGGGGTCTTGATGGTCGTCACGCTGTCGCTGGGCGAATTCAACCTGACCTGGATGCTGCACACCCCGATGACCAAGACATTGCCGGTGGGCCTGGCTGACAGCTATGCCTCGGCGAGGCTGGAAGTCGCCAGCGCCTACACCCTCATATTCCTGTTGATGATCGTGCCGCTGCTGATTGCGTTGCAGGCCATCAGCGCACGCCTTTCCCGTGGAGAAAAACGATGAGCGGAACCACCATTCGCCTGGCGGGTTGCCGCAAGGCGTTCGCGGACGGCACCGTGGCCGTGCATGACCTGGACCTGACCATCGACGCCGGAGAAACCCTGGCGATCCTCGGCCCGTCCGGTTGCGGTAAAACCACCACCTTGCGCTTGATTGCCGGGCTTGAACGTCCGGATGTGGGCCAGGTATTTTTTGGCGACACCGACGTCACCCGCCTGCCCATCGAACGTCGTGACGTGGGCATGGTGTTCCAGAACTATGCGCTGTTTCCCAACCTGGATGTGGCCGGCAACATCGTCTATGGCTTGAAGATTCGCGGCATGGCGCCCGCCGAACGCAACAAGCGTTGCGCGGAGTTGCTGGAACTGGTCGGTCTGCGGGATCACGGCAAGCGCGGCATTCATGAGTTGTCCGGCGGTCAACGCCAGAGGGTCGCCCTCGCCCGTGCCCTGGCGCCCAAGCCCCGGGTCCTGCTGCTCGATGAACCGTTGGCGGCACTGGACGCGCAGTTGCGTGAGCGCCTGCGTAGCGAGTTGGATCAGTTGCTCCGCCATCTGGGCATTACCGCGGTGTTCGTCACCCACGATCAGGGCGAAGCCATGGCCCTGGGCAATCGGATCCTGGTCATGGAACACGGCCGCGTCGCGCAGTTGGCCAGTCCACGGGACATCTACCAACAACCGGCCAACACTTTCGTCGCCAGTTTTGTCGGCAACCTCAACGCTTTCCCGGTACTTGAGCACATGCCCCTGGGCTTGAAAGTCAGTGGCGGAGAGTTGCCGTGGCGCGGTGGTGGGCTGCCTGCCACCGTCTACTGCCGGCCCGAGCATTTGCGGGTGATGGACAGCGAGGGGCATCTGTGCGGGCGCTTGGTGGGCCAGTTTTTCCAGGGCGCCCAAAGCCGCTTGCTGGTGGACGTCGGCGCCGCCCAACCATTGCTGGTGGACAGCACCGACGGCGTCATCCACAACCCCGGTGCCCTGATCGCCTTGGCCGTCGAGCCGCAGGCGCTGTTCACCCTGGCATCGTGATATTCGTGTTTTCAGAGGCCTTATTTTGAATCATCCGTTTCTTATTGCGCAGATCAGCGACCTGCATCTCAAGGCCGGGGAAAAACTGACCTATGGCGTCGTCGATACCCTCTCCGCGTTGCGTCGTGCCGTCGATCATTTGAATTACCAGGTGCCGCGTCCCGACATTGTGGTAGTCAGCGGCGATCTGGTGGACTTCGGTCGCCCTGACGAATATGCCGTGCTGCACCCCGAACTGGCGCGCCTGCACATGCCTTGCTACCTGGTGCCCGGTAACCATGACAACCGCGAACACTTGCGGGCGGCATTTGCTGATCACCACTACCTGCCAAGCTTGCCCGGCGCCCCCCTGGATTGGGTGGTCGAGGAGTATCCGCTGCGCCTGATCGGCCTGGACAGCACCATTCCAGGTGGCCATGGCGGTCAGTTGCTGGACAACCAATTGCGCTGGCTCGATGAACAGCTGGCCTGTCGTCCCGAGGCGTCAACGCTACTGATCCTGCACCATCCGCCGTTTATCAGCGGCATTGGCCACATGGACCGCGAGCCGTTCATCAACGCACTGGCACTGGAGCAGGTCATCGCCCGCCATCCGCAGGTGGAACGCTTGCTCTGCGGACATTTGCATCGGCCGATGCAGCGGCGCTTCGGCGGTAGCCTGAGCTGCGTGTGTCCCGGCACCTCACATCAAATCGTCCTGGACCTACAGCCAAGCGCTCCCGCGCATTTCAACCTGGAACCGCCGGGGTACCTGCTGCATCACTGGTATGGCCAGGCACTGGTGACCCATAACGGTGTGTTTGGCGAGTATCCCGGACCGTATCCGTTTTATGACGCTCATGGATTGATCGACTGATAACCCAGGGACTTTCACTCATGACATTCTTTGGAGATTCATCCTCTATCCCACTCTATGCATTGAAGTTTTTCTAACGAGTTACCTAACGCATCGGCCTTTCATGTGATTGGCCGAGAGCTTCCTGCTGCCTTTTCAACATGCCCGGAACAGCGATTCCGCGGTGGAGTGCGTCCTGATGAAAGCCCTATTGCAAGTAGTGAGTGTTTTAACCGGTGGAGTGAGTCTTGCCCTGAGTCCATTGGCGTCGGCTGATTTTATCAACGACAGCAAAGCCAACTTGAACTTGCGCAACTTCTACTTCAACAACGATAACCGTGACGGAGCCGCCGCGCCTTCGAAGACCGAAGAGTGGGGCCAGGCCTTCATGCTCAATTATCAATCCGGTTTCACCGACGGCACCGTCGGGTTCGGCCTGGACGCCATGGGCCTGCTGGGTTTGAAGCTCGACAGTGGCGCGGGCCGGCATGTCGGCGGCTCGATGTTCCCCAACGACGGTGACAAGGCGGCGGACCAATGGGCCCGCCTCGGTGCGACGGCGAAGATGCGCGTCTCCAAGACCGAACTGCGCTACGGCACCTTGCAACCGAAACTGCCGATCCTGGTTTCCAACGATGGCCGCCTGCTGCCGCAAACCTTCGAGGGTGGCCAGGTCACCAGCAATGAAATCGACAACCTGACCTTCACCGCCGGCCAACTGGAACACGCCACTGGCCGGGCTTCCAGCGACAGCGCCGGTCTGGCCGTGGCGGGCGGCAGCCAGGAAAGCAACAAATTCACCTTCGCCGGTGGCGATTACAAATTGACCAAGGATCTGACCGCCCAGTATTACTACGCCAATCTCGAAGACTATTACCAGCAGCACTTCGCCGGTTTGCTGCATGTCTTGCCACTGGGTGAATATGGCTCGTTGAAAACCGACTTGCGTTACTTCAAGACCACTTCCGACGGCAAGAACAGCAGCGCAGCCGGTCGCGCCAGTGGTTACAAACTTGGCGGCTATACCAAGGACGGTAGCGGTGAAATCGACAACGATACCTGGAGTGCGGCGTTCATCTACTCATTGGGCGGCCACGCCATTACTGCCGGTTATCAACGCGTGTCCGAAGACAGCAACTTTACGCAACTGAACCAAGGCGGCCTGGTGGGCAAAGGCGAAGGCGGCGCCAGTCTGTATCTCTACACCGACCGCACTATCCAGACATTCATCCAGGCCGGCGAACGCACGGCATTCGCCCAATATGCCTATGACTTCGCGGCGCTTGGCGTTCCGGGCTTGAAGGCCTCGGTGATGTACCTCAAGGGCGACAATATCCAGACCACCAGCGGCAATGATGCCAGTGAATGGGAACGTGACATCTCCCTGGATTATGTGATTCAGAGCGGCGCGTTGAAGAACGTCGGTTTCGGCTGGCGCAACGGCATGTCGCGAAGCGATATTGCCCGCGACCAGGATCAGAATCGGCTGATTGTGAGCTATAGCATTCCGTTGATGTAACCGTGCAGAAGGAAGGAGCCGGCAGTACGCCCACAGCGGCTCCTTTCCTTCTGCCCTTGCCGCGTTGAAATAACCGCGCGCACCTTCATGGGGCGTGGCGATCCGCATGATCAGGCAATAATCAGCCCGGATCGTGCAATCGCTCCCCAACATTGCTTTCTATAGTTAACCAGAGCCAAACCATCTGGAGCTGGTACCCCTATGAGCGCCCTCAATATCAACGGCCGTGAATACACGGTTGACGTAGACCCAAGCACCCCGATTCTTTGGACCCTGCGCGACACGCTGGGCATGACCGGCACCAAGTTCGGCTGCGGCGCGGCGCTGTGTGGTGCCTGCACCGTTCATCTGGATGGCCAGGCCATTCGCTCCTGCGTAACGCCCATCGCCGCCGCTCAAGGCAAGAAAATCACCACCATCGAAGCGGCAACCAATGGCAGCGACCCGGTCGGCACTGCCGTGCACGAGGCCTGGGTCAAGCACGACGTGGCGCAGTGCGGTTACTGCCAAAGCGGGCAGATCATGAGCGCGACGGCGTTCCTCAAGGCCCAGCCCAAGGGCAAGCAACCCACGGTCGCCGAGATCGACTCGGCCATGGCCGGCAACATCTGCCGCTGTGGCACCTACGCCCGTATCCGCGCCGCGGTGGCGGATGCCGCCAAAGCCCTTGCCTGACCGGAGCTCACCATGCTGAACGAAATTTTCCCCAATGAGCTGCCTCGCGCCCTGCAGCACAGCCTGGAGCGCGATCAGGCCGATGGCCCCGTCACCCTTCCCCGTCGCAGCTTCCTCAAGATTGTCGGCATCGGCGGCCTGGCCCTTGGCGCTTTTCCTCACCTGGCCCTGGCCCAGGAGGCCAACGGCGCAGCCGCAACGCCGCTGAAACCGACTCAGCAGCCCTCCGCATTCGTGCAGATCGCCCCTGACGGCGTGGTGACGGTGACCCTCAACCGCCTGGAGTTCGGCCAGGGCGTGCAGACTGCCCTGCCGATGATCCTCGCCGAAGAGCTCGATGCCGACTGGAGCCTGGTGCGCAGTCGCAACGGCAACAGCGACGCCGCCTACCTGGATCCGAATCTAGGCATTCACCTCACCGGCGGTTCCAGTTCGATCAAGAACAGCTATACCCAATACCGCGAACTGGGCGCCCGTGCTCGCGCCATGCTGCTGGCAGCGGCAGCCGCGCGTTGGAACGTGGACGTGGCAAGCCTGAGCACCCAAGCCGGCACGGTGTTCGGCCCGGGGGGCCGTAAAGCGAGCTACGGTGAACTGGCCGAAGCCGCGATGGCAATGCCGGTGCCGGAAAAGGTCACGCTCAAGGATCCCAAGGACTTCCGAATCATCGGCCAGGCCACCACGCGCATCGATGCCAAGGCCAAGAGCAGCGGCCAGCAGGATTTCGGCATCGACATGCATCTGCCGGGGCAACTCACCGCAGTGGTGGCGCGTCCGCCAGTGTTCGGCGCCAGGATTGCCTCTTTGGATGACAGCGCGGCGCGGGCAACCAAAGGGGTAAAAGCCGTGTTTCGGGTGCCGCTGGACCGAGGCGCCGAAGGCGTTGCGGTGGTGGCGGACGGTTATTGGCAAGCGAAGCTGGCGCGCGATGCACTGAAGCTGGAGTGGGACCTGGCCAACGTCGAGAAAGTGGACAGTGAAAAACAACTGACCCAATACCGCGAGCTGGCCGCTCAACCCGGGCCACGACAGTTCGACGCTGACATGACACCGCTTGCCAGCGCGCCGCATCAGTTGCAGGCCGAGTTTGTGTTCCCTTACCTCGCCCACGCGCCCATGGAGCCGTTGAACTGCACCGTGCAACTTGCCCAGGACCGCGCCCAGTTGTGGGTCGGCACGCAGTTTCCCGGCGGCGATGGCGCGGCGGCGGCACGGGTCCTGAATCTGCAACCCGAACAAGTCCAGGTCAATGTACAGACGGCGGGCGGCGGTTTCGGCCGGCGTGGCGTGCCCACCAACGATTTCGTCGTGCTGGCTTGCGAGGTGGCCAAGGCCGCGCACGCCGCCGGGCTTGATGTACCGATCCGCACGCTCTGGAGCCGTGAGGACGATATCAAGGGCGGCTACTATCGCCCCATGCACCTGCACCGCGCGCACATCGGTTTTGATGACAGCGGCAAGGTGCTGGCCTGGGACCATGCCCTGGTCGGGCAATCCATCGTCAGTGGCACTCCGTTCGAAGGAATGATCAAGAACGGCATCGATGCGACCGCAACAGAGGGCATGCGTAATCCTTATCCGCTGCCGATGCGCCTGACAGTCCATCACCCCAAACTCAATGTCCCCGTATTGTGGTGGCGCAGCGTGGGCTCCACTCATACGGCTTTTGTGATGGAAACGCTGATCGACGAGATCGCCCGCACCACCAAGCAGGATCCGGTGGCTTATCGGATGAAGCTGTTTGGCGACGAAAACCCGCGCCATCGTGCTGCGCTGCAACTGGCCGTGGACAAGAGCGAATACGGTAAACGTCAGCTAGCGGCGGGCCGCGCCTGGGGCGTGGCGGTCCACGAGTCGTTCAGTTCGGTGGTGGCCTACGTCGTCGAGGCCTCGGTACAGGACGGGCGTCCGGTGCTGCACAACGTGACTGCCGGCGTGCACTGCAATCTGGTCGTCAACCCACGCAGCATCGAGGCCCAGGTACAAGGCGCGGCGCTGATGGGCTTGTCGATGTGCCTGCCCGGTGGCGCCGTCACCTTGAAAGACGGTGTTGTGCAGCAGAGCAATTTCGCTGATTTCAGCGTGCCGCGCATCACCGACATGCCGGAGTTTGCCGTTCACATCGTGCCCAGCGCCGAACCACCCACGGGGATGGGTGAACCCGGCCTGCCGGCGCTGGCCCCGGCGTTTGCCAACGCCGTGGCGAGCCTGACCGGTAAGCCGCTGCGTGAATTGCCGTTCAAGTTGACGTAAGCGGTGCATGAGGCTGCCCGCCGCACTGCCCTTCCTGGCGATGCGGCGAGCAGTTGGCCCGGGTGTTACTTCGCCGTCGCAGCGGTTTCAATCAGCCTGGCAACCGGCTCAGGATTGGAAACCATCACCACATGGGAAGCGCCCTTGACCACTTTCACAGCCTTGGCCTCAGCACGCTTGGCCATGAAGGCCATGGCCTGGGGCGGAATGTTCTTGTCCTTGTCACCGTAGATGTACCAGGACGGAATGTGCTTCCAGGCCGGAGTCCCGGCCTGTTCGTTCAGCGCCGCCTCAGTGATCGGACGTTGTGTCGCCGCCATCAATGCCGCCTGCCCAGTGGGAACGTCAGCGGCGAACTGGTCGTGGAACTTGTCCTGTTGGATGTACAGATCCTTGCCGCCATCCGCCAGTGCGACCGGTGGAGCAAGGGTTGGCCCCAGGGTGCTGCCGGGGAATTTGCCGGCGAGCCCGGCGACGGTTTCGCCCGCCTCGGGGGCGAACGCGCTGACGTAGACCAGTGCCTTGACGTTGGCGTGGCCGTTGGCCGCTTCGCTGATGACGTTGCCGCCGTAGGAATGGCCGACCAGCACAACAGGAGACTTGATGCTGCCCAGCAAGGCGGAAACGGCAGTGCCATCGCTTTTCACGCTGCGCAACGGGTTGGCTGCGGCCACAACGGTATAGCCATCTTTTTCGAGAATCTTCGCCACGCCATTCCAGCTTGAAGCATCGGCAAAGGCGCCGTGCACCAAGACAACGGTGGGTTTTTCAGTTTGTGCGAGCGCGTTGGCTGCGATGAACAGGCTGGCGCTGCACGCCAGCGCAGTCATGACCTTTTTCATTGGGAACTCCTTGGGTAACAGGGCTATTGGGCGAATCGGGTGAAGACAAAGTCGTGGTTTTGCACGCGCGCCTGATGACAGGCGAAGCACGTCTGGTGCTGTGCCTCATCGGCGGGTTTGCCGTTGATGAAGCGACCAAAGCCCCAGCCGCCGGTGGCGGCATATTTGCTCGAATCCTTGACCATGACCTGCACGGTGGTCGCCGCGCCGGGGATCGAAGCCGACTCGAACTCCGGCGACTGGACGTGTTTCCAGGCCAGCTTGACCAGCACCGTGCCGTCCGGAAATGGCAATGTTGAATCCTGGTAAGCCTTGATCGCCAGGTCATTGCCAAGCACCGCTCTCAGCTCGTTCAGGGGTTCCGCCTCCTGGGCCGGGGCTATCAGCGCCCATTGGCGATACCCATCGGGAAGCTTTACGCCGTAGATCGGTGACGCCTCGCCGCTGCCGGCGTCGCCCAGGGCGATGCCGGTCGCGGTCAGTGCAGCCACCGCAATGGCAACGCAGACCGACTGTTGCTTGAGTTTCATCGTTGCTCTCCCGGCGGGCGTCATTGGAGGTGATCGGCGTCGATCACAGCCTGGGCGAAAGCCTGCGGGGCTTCTTGCGGCAGGTTGTGACCGATGCCGCCATCGATCAGACGATGCTCATATTTGCCGGTAAAGCGCTTGGCATAGGCCTCGGCCGGTGGGTGCGGCGCGCCGTTGGCGTCGCCCTCGAGGGTGATGGTCGGCACACTGATGGACGGAAAGGTCGCGAGTTTCTTCTCCAGCTTGTCGTACCTGGCCTCGCCCTTGACCAGGCCCAGGCGCCAGCGATAGTTGAAGATCGAGACGGCGACGTGATCGGGGTTCTGTAAAGCCGCGGCGCTGCGGTCATAAGTCTCGTCATCGAAATTCCACTTCGGCGACGCCAGTTTCCAGATCAGCTTGGCGAAGTCGTGGGTGTTTTTTTCGTAGCCCAGACGGCCACGCTCTGTCGCGAAGTAGAACTGGTACCACCACTGCAACTCGGCGGCCGGCGGCAGCGGCGCCTTGCCGGCTTCCTGGCTGCCGATCAGGTAACCACTGACCGCCACCAGGGCCTTGACCCGCTCCGGCCACAGGGCCGCGACGATGTCGGCGGTACGGGCGCCCCAGTCATAGCCGCCGAGCACGGCCTGCTTGATGTTCAGTGCGTCCATGAAGTCGATGAGATCGCTCGCCAGCGCAGAAGGTTGGCCGTTGCGCACGGTTTTGGCCGACAGGAAGCGTGTGTCGCCGTAGCCGCGGGCATAGGGGATCAGCACGCGATAGCCCTTCTCGGCCAAAGCCGGAGCGACATCGGCGTAGCTGTGAATGTCATAGGGCCAACCGTGCAGCAGGATGACCACCGGCCCATCGGCAGGACCGACCTCGGCATAGGAAACGTCCAGCAGGCCAGCCTTGACGTGTTTCAACGGGCCGAAAGATGTGTGGCTGCCCGGCGTGATGGTGCCGATGGTGCTGGCCGGTATGTCGGCAGCGCTGGCCTGTGACGAGGCAAGTCCCAAGGTACCCAATTGCATCATGGCGAGTACCAGGATGGAGGGCGCGAGCAGGCGGCGGCGTGGTGCAAAAGTGTGGTGCGTCAGAGTCGTGTCCATGGCGGATTTCCTTGCGAACGGCGGGTGAGCCCGTGAGACCGCTTGTGCTGTCTCGATGGGTTCATTTGACGCCGGCGAGGTATCCCGGATGTGTCACGGGCGGGCCTGAAAGAAACAGTCCGTATCGACGACGGGACTGGATACAAAGAGATACATTTGTGCGGGAAAGGCTCGGTCTGCCGGGCAGACCGAGTGGTGAGATGCGATCATGGTTCACATCAGTGTTGCCTCATCCACCGCTATCGCGAGCAGGCTCGCCCCCACAGGGCTTGGTGGTGACCGCTGGATTTTCGACTCGAGAACCAGGGTGAAATTCGAGTTCGGCTCAGGCCGCCCCGCCCTTCCTATGAAACGCCTGCCCCAACAGTGCCAACCGCTGCGCCATTGGTGTCAGGCTTTGGCTGCTTCGGGTCAGGACGCCAATGTTGTCGGCGTTGCGCTCAGCCACGGCCTGCACGCTTTGCAAGCGCTGATTGATGTCTATCGACGCCTTGGATTGTTCCTGGGTCGTACTGGCGATCAGGTCGTTGAAGTGGTTGATGACGGCAATGTCTTCTACAACGGCATGCAATAGCTGCGAGGCCAGTTGGCTGGCAGATACGCAGCGCTCTACCCCGTCGCGGCTGTCTTGCATCGCCACGGCGGCCTGGCGACTACCTTGTTGCAGCTTGGCAATGATCTGCTGGATTTCCGTTGTGGACGTCGAGGTCTTTTGGGACAGGGTGCGGACTTCGTCGGCCACCACGGCAAAACCGCGCCCTTGCTCGCCGGCCCGAGCGGCTTCGATGGCTGCGTTGAGGGCCAGCAGGTTGGTTTGTTCGGCGATGCCATTGATCACGTCCAGCACCTGGCCGATCTGTTGCGCCTGCTCGGCCAGGACTTGCACGGTTTCGTTGGTCAGGTTGATGCGCCCGGCCAGTTCGACGATCTCTTCCCGGGTCTGGTCAACCGTGCTGCGCCCGCGGTTGACCTGCTCGTTGGCCTGGCCGGCGCGTTGCAGCGTCTGGTCGACATGGCCGGCAATGTTCTCCATGGCCTGGACCAGATGGCTGATCGCGCCGCTCATCTGGGCGACTTCGTCCAACTGGTGGCGGGCGCCGTTTTCCAGGGTCTGGCCGACCTGGGACAAGTCCTGGCCGAGGTCCGAAAGGTTCCGGGTATCGCGCACCACGCCGTCCACCAGGTTGGTGACCTGTTCCAGGAAGTGATCGAAACGCTCCCCCGAGGAGACTTTGCCACCCTGGCTGCGCTGGGCATCGGCGTTGCTGCTCAACTTCGTCGCGGCAGCCAGCACCTTGTCGAGCACGTCCTGGTTGTCCGTCGCATCGGCCAGGCTCTGGTTCGCCAGGTAAATCAGGATCACGCTTTCCACCACCACGTAGAACGCGTGGAGGAAAATCATCGTCCAGCCGCCATGGGCATCCATGACGAACACGGGATAGCCCTGGTGCTGAAGCCAGTGGAAACCGAGGTGGTGGACGGCGATGGTGGCGGCGGCCACGACAATCGGCAGCCAGTCGCGGTAGAACGTCAGCACCGCCAGCAGCACGAAAATCCCGAAGTGGAACTCGATCACGCCATGAGTCTGGTTGATGTGCAATGCCGCCATGACCATCAGCGCCACGGCGATGATGCAACGCATGGCACGGCTGCCGCCCAGGCTCCGATAGAGCGCGGTGGTCAACACGCAAGTGGTCGCCCCCACCAACAGCGCTTGGGTGAACGTCGAATGCATGAACGCCAGGCACAGGGAATACGCCAGCGTGAGCCAGAGCAACCCCAGCATGATGCGATCGGCTTTGCGGTAATGATCGTTGAAGCGCACGGGCGAGTTCATGGGGGGCTGTCCTTTTCGGATACTTAGAGGGTCCATTACCAATGGCTGTTTCAGGCCTTATCGGCGTCTCGCAATGGAACTGTAACTGATTACCATCAATTAGTAGCACTACGCCAGTAGCCTTTTATCATCAGCCTTTGCTTTATGATGTCCGCCATCTCAACTCGCGAACTGATGGAACCCCCATGACTTTCGATTTCGACACGGTATTGGAGCGCCACGGCACCGGTAGCACCAAATGGAGCCGCTACCCGGCCGATGTGTTGCCGATGTGGGTGGCCGATATGGACTTCCCCGCCCCGCCCGTCATCATAGAAGCGCTGCACAAGCGCCTTGTTCACCCGATGCTGGGCTACAGCGTGGCCCAGGACAATCTGCGTGCGGCCATCGTGGCGGACCTGTGGAACAAGTACGCGTGGCGCGTCGAGCCCCAGCAAATTGTGTTCCTGCCGGGTGTCGAGCCGGGTTTCAACATGGCGCTGCATGCGCTGGTGGAACCGCAGCAGAATGTCGTGGTGCAGGTGCCCAATTATCCGCCATTGCGCAACGCCCCAGGTCACTGGCAACTGAACAAGGTGGAATTGCCGTTCAACCCGGTCAACGGCCAGTTTCACACGCCACTGGCCGCTCTGCGCGAGGCGTTGCAGGGCGGTGGCGCACTGTTGTTGAGCAACCCTCACAACCCGCTGGGCAAGGTGTTTGACCGCGAAGAGCTCAAGGCCGTGGCGGACATTTGTCTGGAGCAGGACGCCTGGATCATCTCCGACGAAATCCATGCCGAATTGTGCTTCGACGGTCGCGTGCACATACCCACCGCCTCCCTCAGCCCGCAGATTGCCGAGCGCACCATCACCCTGATGTCCGCCAGCAAGGCCTTCAACATCGCCGGGTTGAAGACCTCGTTCGCCATTATCCAGGACGCCAAGGTGCGCGAACGGGTCAACAGTGCCCGGGCCGGCATGGTCGACAGCGTCAATGCCCTGGGCCTCGAAGCGACCCGTGCGGCCTATAGCGAAGCCGGCCCATGGCTCGAAGCCTTGAAAACGTATCTGCAAGCCAACCGCGATTACCTGGTCGAGGCGGTGCACACTCGCCTGCCGGGCATCACCATGACCGTGCCCCAGGGCACTTACCTGGCCTGGCTGGATTGCTCCGGGTTGGGGCTGGATGACCCGCATGGATTCTTCCTCAAAGAAGCCAAGGTCGGGCTGAGCGCCGGGCTGGATTTTGGCGATGATGCCGGTCAGTTCGTGCGCTTGAACTTCGGCTGTCCGCGGGCGTTGCTGGAAGAAGGCATCGCGCGGATGGAGCGCAGCCTGAAAGCCAGGGGCTGATCCGCCCTGTGGCGAGGGGATTTATCCCCGCTGGGGTGCGAAGCGGCCCTAAAAACAGATCACTCGTTGTATCAGATTAACTTCGTGTGCTGTTTATTGGGGCTGCTTCGCAGCCCAACGGGGATAAATCCCCTCGCCACAATAGTCATCTGCCACGCTTTATTCATGCATATCCGGCGCATGGACAAAGCACAGCTTGTTCCCTTCCGGATCACGGCAATACGCCCCGAAATAGCCTTCGCAATACTGCGGCCTCGGGCCGGGTGGGCCTTCGTCGAAGCCGCCCATGGCAAGCGCCTGCTCCCACGCGGCGCGAACGGTTTGTGGGGAGTCGGCGGCGAAGCTCACTTGCATGCCATTGCCCCAGGTGGCAGGCAGCCCATTGAAAGGTAGCTGGACGAAAACCTGCGGCCAATGCTTGCCGGGCCGCCGCCAACCCTCCCCCGGCGGGCCCGAGTCGTTTTCGCCCTCGATGCGCTCCAGCCCAAGGCAGCCGAGGACCGCGTCGTAAAAAGCGACCATTTTCGGCAGGTCGCGCGCACCGATCTGGATGTGGCTGAACATTGTCCTGCTCCTTAGAAATCCGTACTGAGATTGGAGAATACAGATTCGTCCGATGTTCGCCGGTGTTCGCTGCTCACCGACGAAACGCCCGTCATCACGCTCATCGACTGGCAAGAAAATCCGACCGAACTCTGCCCGAAACCCCATAGTCCACCCTCCATTGCAACCAGCCTGGAGAATGACAATGGTCGACTACCCTTTCCCGCCTTTCCCGAAACAAAGCCAGCCGGTGCCCGGCACCCAGCGGAAAATGGAACCCTACCCGGACTGCGGCGAACAGAGCTACACCGGCTCCGGAAGACTGGCGAACAAAATCGCCCTGATCACTGGCGCCGACAGCGGCATCGGTCGCGCCGTGGCCATTGCCTTCGCCCGTGAAGGCGCGGACGTGGCGATTGCCTACCTGGACGAGCATGAAGACGCCAAGGAAACCGCGCGCTGGGTCGAGCAGGCCGGGCGTCAATGCCTATTGCTGTCGGGTGACCTGGCAAACAAAGACCAGTGCCGCAAAATCGTCGATGAAACCGTCGCCCGCTTCGGGCGTATCGACGTCCTGGTCAACAATGCCGCCTTTCAAATGACCCATGAAAGCCTCGAGGAAATATCCGACGAAGAATGGGTGCGCACCTTCGATATCAACATCACGGCGATGTTCAGGATCTGCCAGGCCGCTTTGCCACACATGAAGCCCGGCAGCTCGATCATCAACACCAGCTCGGTCAATTCCGACATGCCCAAGCCGACGCTGCTGGCCTATGCCACCACCAAGGGCGCCATTGCCAACTTCACCGGCGGCCTGGCGCAAATGCTCGGTCCCAAAGGCATTCGCGTGAACAGCGTGGCGCCAGGGCCGATCTGGACGCCATTGATCGTGGCGACCATGCCTGAGGAGGAAGTTCAGAATTTCGGTTCTCAAACGCCGCTTGGCCGCCCGGGCCAACCGGTTGAAGTGGCGCCGATCTATGTGCTGCTGGCCTCGGACGAAGCCAGCTACATTTCCGGAGCCCGCTATGGGATTACCGGGGGCAAGCCGATCCTTTGATCGAGGAAACCGAGGCAGATTTTGTGGCGAGGGGATAAATCCCCTCGCCGCAGTCAACTTCGCCTGCGGTCGGGGCTATTCCTTGGCAATCACCGAAATCTTCCCATTGCGCTCGATGATCGCAAACTTGATCTGCTCCAGCGTCTCGATGCCCTGGCTCGAACGTGCGGCTTCCATGATGTCCTCTTCCACTAATCGGTATGGCGCATGCGGCCCTGGAGGATCCGACCGTTCTCGACAATGATGGTCGGACCGCCGTCGATCAATCGTGAAACCCGTTTGGAACGCTGCTTGAGCAACGATAACCCGACGTCGATGGCAATCAAGGTGACGATCACCATCAGCGCGTTGGTCAACGAGAAATCGTCTCCCAGCAGCGCCTGTTGGGTGGCCTCGCCGATGATCATCAACAATACGAAGTCGAAAGTGGTGAGATCCGCCAGAGAGCGACGCCCGGCGATCTTGAACAAGACCAGCAACGCCATATATATCGCGGCGGCCCGCAGTACCGAGTCCATAGGTCACCTAAGGGAAAATGAATTGATCGAAACCGAGCGAGGCGCCACCGGGCATGGACAGGCGGCCGTGATAGAGCCCCAGACCCTGACCGAGCAATGAGAGATACAGGCTGGCCTGCCCTTGGGCATCCGCCTGGACCCAAAGCCGCATGCCTTGACCGGCACTTGCAGAGCGCATAGGCAGGGGTTGCAACGTTTGCACCTCAAAACCTTGCAGCCATGCGCCGCCCAATTCAACTTCCAGCACTGCGTTGGGTTGGCCCTTCATATGAATGATCATCGGATTGCTGGAACCGTTGCGGTGAAACATCTCGTACTCGACACCGAGACTGCCATCGCCGCTTCGTAGATCGCGCGAACTCAAGGGGCCGCGGGAGAACAAACCCAGTAGCGTCATGATCACCAGCGCCACCAGGACATACCAGCCCACTCGTTCGAAACGCCAAACCTTGAGCTGGTAATCCATATCCTCTCGCACTGGAAACACGCGGCTGTGAAAGTCCTCTGGTTCAATGTGCCGGGGCATGGTGACTCCTTACTTATCTGCGTTCACCGGCCAAAGCCCGTTGGTGGAAGTGCCGCAGTTGAAGAAGCGCGTGTTCAGCGGCCCATAACTGCACCTGGCCACGACTGCCAAAGAAGCGTTCCTGGCGACTGAACAGTGCGCGTTGGCCGTTCACATCGAACGCCCAGGCAAAGCACACCGTACCGGCGGGGATACCATCCATGTCGTCCGGCCCGAGAATGCCGGTGGTGGCCACTGCCGCGTTGGCGTTAGCGTCGTGCAAGGCGCCGAGGACCATCTCCTCGGCCACTTCGCGGCTGGTGAGATTGAACATCTCGATAGTCCGCGGGCTGACCCCAAGCAGCCGTTGCTTGGCCTCCGGGGAGTACACCACGTAGCCGCTCTCGATCAGCGAACCGCAGCCCGGCACCTCGGCCAGTAACGTGACGATCTGGCCAGCGGTGCAGGATTCGGCTGTGGTCAGCCGCAGTTCATGTTCACGCAGATACTCACAAATGAAGTGGGCAACGGTCATGGCAAGCAGTCCTTTCATGGTGCTGATGGGTTGACCCTTGTCGCTGTGATTCATTCCCTTTATCGCGCCGTGGACCGCATACGGCAAATAAATGAAACCGTGCCCAGATCCTGAACCTCAAATCCATAGGCGCCTCATGCAGAGGCTGTCTTGATCAGGAGGTCGTCATGTCTGCACCTTTCGTCAAACTGTTCACCCATCCAGAGTTCGCCTGGGCGGACATCCGCGAACAAGAGCAGGCTCATCCGCGCCACTATCTGGGCCATCTGCTGTTGCTGGCCTTGATTCCTGCGGTGTGCCTGTTCATCGGTACCACCTGGACTGGCTGGAGCCTGGCCGAGAACGAAACAGTACGGCTCAGCAACGCCAGCGCACTGCAATTGTGCGTGCTGCTGTACCTGACCATCGTCGCTGGCGTGGCCCTCATGGGGTTGTTCATTCGCTGGATGTCACGCACTTTCGACGCGCGTCCAACGATCAACCAGTGCATTGGTTTCGCGGCCTATACCGCCACGCCTTACTTTCTGGCCGGTATCTTCGGGCTCTATCCCAGCCGGTGGCTGGCGGTCGCCGCATTGGCGCTGGCCTCGGCGTATTCGACGTTCTTGCTGTTTGTCGGGCTGCCCAAGTTCATGAGCCTCAAGAAGGAACAAGGCCTGCTGTACTCAGCCAGCGTCTGGGGCGTCGGATTGTTGGTGCTGGTGACCATCCTGGTGGAAATGATCCTGTTGTGGTTCAACGTGTTGCAGCCGGAATACCTGCGTTTTCCGGCGAGTTGAGCGCCGACTTTTGGCGGGGTTCACTTGTTACTGGGCCTACTTCTCGGGCTTTTTCATGCCAAGCCGCCGGCGCATGTCGGCGGTGATGCTTTGGCGGGTTTTCTTGAGGTCGGCCCAAGGCTCATGACCAACCTCCGCCAGACGCTCATGCACGTTGTGCACATTCCACAGATTCGCCCCCTTGAGCTCGGCCACCTCCTCGCGAAAGATCGGCACAGACACCGGTAACCCTTCCCGGGTCCGCGCGGCGTAGGCGCAGATGGTGGTGGCGCCCAAACCATTACGCAGGTAATCGATGAAGATCCGCCCTACCCGGTTTTTCGGTCCGGACACCGCCGAAAACCGGTCCGGCAGCAACTTGGCCATGTGGCTGACAATCGCATGGCTGAAGTCCTTGACCTCGTCCCAGCCCAATTTACGCGTCAATGGCACCACCACATGGATGCCCTTGCCACCGCTGGTCTTGAGGAACGCCTTGAGCCCCAGCTCATCGAGCACCGATAGCGTGAGCTGCGTCGCTTCGACCATGCTTTTCCAAGGCAGCGCCGGGTCCGGGTCAAGGTCGAGGACGAAGCGATCGGGCTTGTCCAGGTCAACGGAAGTGGCATTCCAGGTGTGCAGTTCGACCGTGCTCATCTGCACCGCGCCGATCAGCGCCTCGGCGTTGTTGATGATCATCACCGGCTGCCCGGTCAGCGCCTTGTCCAGGCTGGTGATGCCGGGAATCGCCAGGCGCTCGGCGTTTTTCTGGAAGAACAGCTCACCGGCGATACCCTCTGGCGCCCTGACCAAGGCCACCGGGCGATCCGCCAGTTCCGGCAGGATGAACTCGGCAACGCTGGCGTAGTATTCGGCCAGTTGCAACTTGGTGGTGCCACTGCTGGCATCAATGATTCGTTCCGGATGAGTGATGCGGACCTTGCCGTCCATGGCCGGTGCCTTGGCTTTTGCCTTGGACCCGCCCGTGCTTTTGCTCGGTGCCACGTCAGGCTCATCCTTGGCACGGGTTTTCTTCGCTGCGGCGGTTTTTTTCACGGGTTTGGCAAGCTCCTGGGTGATGTCCTTGGCCGGCTTGTCGTTGCGCAAGCCATGGAAGACCGCATGGCGCACCGAGCCTTCCTTGGTCATTTCGGCAAAGGCCACCTCGGCCAATAGCCTCGGTTCGAGCCAGTGCACGCCCTTGGCTTCGTAACCGGTGGGCGGGTTCACCACGGCGGCCTTTTTCGTCTCCAGCGGCAGCAATTGCTGGTAGATGCTGTTAAGGGTGGTTTCGTTGAACCCGGTGCCGACCTTGCCGGCGTAGCGCAACTGGCCGCTGTCGGCGTCATGCAGCCCCAGCAACAAGGCACCGAACGCGCTGCGCGCGCCCTTGGGGTCGCTGAAGCCCACTACCACGAATTCCTGGCGATTCTTGCACTTGAGCTTGATCCAGTCGTTGCTGCGCCTGGACACATAGGCGCTGCCGACGCGCTTGCCGATCAGCCCTTCCATTTGCATCTGGCAAGCGCTGCTGAGCAGCGCCTCAGGGGTTTCTTCAAAGACGTCGGAAAATCGCAACAAGGGGCTTTTGCTGGACTCCAGCACGGCGGCCAATGCGGCCCGGCGTTCTTGCACCGGTACTTTGCGCAAATCCATACCGTTGAGGTAAGGCACGTCGAACAGGTAATAGGCGATCTTGCCGCTGCTGCCGACCTCGAAGGCGTTTTGCAAGGCCTGGAAGTCCGGAACGCCCTGGTCGTTGGCGACCACCATTTCACCGTCGAGCCAGGCCGATTCCAACCCCAACGCGGCCAAGGCCTCGGCCTGTTTTGGCAGTTTGTGAGTCCAATCATGGCCATTGCGGGTGAGCAGCCTGACGTCGCCGCTTTCGATCCGCGCCATGACCCGGTAACCGTCGAACTTGATTTCGTAGAGCCATTCGCCGTCGGGCGCACTTTCCACCAGCGTCGCCAGTTCCGGCTTGAGGGTTTCCGGCAGCGGCCCGGCGACCGCGCCACTGAGGGTGGTTTTCGAGGAGCGTTTCGGTGATTTCGGCTGAGCGGCCTTTTGCGGTTGTTTCACTGCTTTGGTTGCAGCAGCCTTGCCGCGGCGCTTGGGCACGAGGGTGCGATCGCTGAGCACACTGTCCGGCTCGGCCTGCACCACGTCATATTCGCTTTCAGGGCGAGCCGCATGGTCCTGATGCTTGATCAGGAACCACTGTTCCTGTTTACCGGGCATGTGCGTGCGCACCAGGTTCCACAGGCCGCTGAGTTTTTCGCCTTGCAACTCGAACTTGAGCCGGCCTTTTTCATAGGCCTCGTGAGGGTCGCCCTGGGGAATCCAGACGCCCCGGTCCCAGACGATGACGTCACCGGCGCCGTAGTGGCCTTCGGGGATGCTGCCCTCAAACGTCGCGTAATCCAGCGGATGGTCTTCGACATGCACCGCCAGGCGCTTGGCTTTCGGGTCCAGGGAAGGTCCCTTGGGCACCGCCCAACTCTTGAGCGCGCCGTCCAGCTCCAGGCGGAAGTCATAATGCAAGCGCGAGGCATCGTGCTTTTGAATGCAGAACTGCAACGCATGGGCGGTCTTCGCCGATTTTCGTGAGCGCTTCGCCGCCGGCTCCGGGGTGGCGGCGAAGTCACGCATGCGGTTGTAGTCATCCAGGGTCTTGCTGCTCATGGACCACCTGCCACCTGTTGCAACGCTGGAGAGGCGGCCGGCATGCCGGCGGTTTCCGCGAGCAGTTGATCAACCACGCGGTTCAAGGCCTGTTCGACAGAATCGCCCAGCAGCAGCCCCTGTTCGAAGACGACGATTTGCCGGTCGGCGCTGGTACCTTCCTGCACCATGCGCCGTGCCTGCTTGAACACCTCCTGGACGCCCAGCTCGGCCGCGGTCTCCCCGAAGGTCTGCTCCGCCAGGGTCAGCCATTCACCGATCAGCATTGGCTGTTCCTGCCCCTCGACGATAAATTCCGCGAGAATCCCGTGACGCTTGGCCCGCCAACGGTTTTGCTTGAGGATCCACTGGGACATCTGGCTGTAGCGAGCGCCGGGCCGGGGTTGTGCCACGGCGTGGGCCACCATCAGGCGAAACAACGAGACGAGGCAAAGGACGTCTTCGACCCGCGGGCAAGCATCGCAAATACGCATTTCCAGCGTGGGGTAACGTGAGGACGGTCGTATCACCCACCAGCAATCGCTGGGCTGGCGAATGGAACCGGTGCGCATGAGCATGTCGACGTAGCCGGCGAATGCCGACTCGTCTTCGAAGTATTCCGGCACGCCCATGCGTGGCCATTCATCGCAGGCCACTTGCCGGTAGCTGCTAAAACCACTGTAGCCACCGTTCCAGAACGGCGATGACGCGCTCAGGGCCAGGAACATCGGCAACCAGGGCAGGATCTCATTCATGACCCGCACCCGATCCTGCGTGGCCGGGACTTCCACATGGACATGCAAGCCCGACAGCACGCTGCGCCGCGCTACCCGCTGGTAATCATCGAACAGTTGCTGGAAATGCAGCTCGTCGGTGGGTTGCAGCACCTGGGCCGCCCTCGGGTGTGAACCGGCGCTGAGCAGGCCCAGGCCATACGGTGCCAGTCGCTGGTTCAGGCCCGTACGTACCTGGCTCAGGTAGTCGGCGGCCTCGGCCAGGCTGCGAAAGATGGGCGAGGCCATCTCGACCTGGCACTGGAACATTTCATGAGCGAAATGCTTGCCCAATTCGGCCTGGCACGCCGCAACCGCTTGCGCGGGTGGCTCGCCTGGCATGCAACGGGTTTGCAGATCGGTAATGAAATACTCCTCTTCAATGCCGAATTTCATGCGCCTGTTCATCGATAGTCCCTCCGATAACCCCGCCTATACCTGCTCCGATGCGGGTTACAACCAACGCCACCACGGCGATCCTTTCCACGTCCTGATAACCCGGCGTAAGCAATTCCTCACCGAACACGTCCGGGTCCAATTCCTTGTAGGTCCAGCCGAAGTCCGCCGAGTCACGCCATTGGCCCAACGCCTCCAGGAACGGGTCGCGTCCATCTATCATCGCCACACCGGTGTAGAGCACCAGCGAGCCACCAGGCGTGAGCCGGGGCAAGGCCTGCTCGACGATGCGCAACGACAGCCCGGCACCCAGTACGCCGCCGCCATGGCGATAGGCGCGCTCGGATGGATCGGCCATGTACGGCGGGTTGGCGACGATCAGGTCGAAGTTGCCTGGCACGTCCCGCAACACGTCGCTGCGGGCGACTTCGACATTGGCCACCTCGGCCAGCGCCGCATTCACGGCGCTCAGGCGCAGGGCTTGCGGATTGATGTCCACCGCCAGCACCTGAGCTTCACGCCGGGCGCGAGCGATCACGATCGCGCCAACGCCGGCGCCACAACCGATATCCACGGCACGATGCACCGCCGTGAAATTCTGTTGCAGATGAGTATGGATCAGTTGGGCGAAGCGGTAGCTGTCAGGGCCGAAAAACACCGCGTCGGTGGCCTGTGTCGGGAACTGCGAATGAGCGAACAGCAAGCCGTCCAGGCTCGACCAGCGCACCCGGCTACGCAGCAAGCCGTCACACTCTTCCAGCACCTGGGCGTCTTGCAGTTGCCGCTGTTCATCGGCGCTGATCAGCCCCGGCGCAAACGGTCGTGACCAACCGAACACGTCCCGCAAAGTCTTGGAACGCTCGTTGCCGGGACGCTGGTTGACCCGTTCGTGGGTCAACGGGGTCGGGGTGATAAAGCGGTAGCCGTCGGCTTGCAGGCGTCGGCCCAATTGCAGCAGCGCAAGGTCCTGTTCGGACAAGCGTTCTTCTTCATTCATGCAGGGCTCCCTAGCGAAGAGCGGATTTGAGTTCAATGAACCGGCGAGTCGCCAACAGCCCGGCCGGATGGCTATGACACCGGGCGCAGAGCCAGGGCATCAGAACCTGCATCTGCTCATCGGGAGCCCGGCCCTGCAGGGCTTGTTGCAGGCTTTGCACATCGGGATCATCGATCGACGTCGCCGGTTCGCAAGCCGCAACCGGACCGCGCCGGGCGCCTGACCTGGTGCTCTCGTCCAGCCAGTCACCGGCAATCCAGTCATGCAGCAGCTGTTTTTCGTAGGGGCTGAACACCCCGAACATGGCCGCCCCTGCCCCGTCGATCAGCGTCCAGAAGCGGCTGTTTTGCGGGTCTTCATGGCGCTTGATCCAGCCTTTGTTCTGCATGGCCGCCAGGAACCCTTCCAACTGGCCCGGCGCCGAGAGCCACTGGTTGACGGTCTTGCCTTCGAACTTGCAGTAATCGGAATGCATGTGCTGGCCGAACGGGCGTTTGCGTTCGAGCATGTCCAGCATTTCGCGGTCCAGGTCGAACGAACCGATGATGTCCCGGCTGCCCTGCCCCAGGTCATTGAGGCGATAACCCAAAGTGACCCGGTGCCAGAAAGCGTCGCGGTCGGCCTCCAATGGCAGCAGTTGCAGCAGCGCTTGCACGGCTTTATGGGCGTGGCCGGTGCTGGCGTTGTCGATGGTGACGTGAAGGGTGAAATAGTACGGATCGATGTCCAGCTCGCTCAGCTCATAGGCGCTGATCAACAGGTGCAGGGGCAATTGTTCGTAGCCCAGGTTGTAGCCGATGACCTCTGGCAGGTATTCATCGCCGGCATAACCCAGGGCCAGTTGCACGGCTCCTTGCAGATAAAGGTCGTCGTCGATGTCCGGAGCGTCCGACAGGTCGTATTCGGCAAGCAACTTGCGATAGATCACCACATGGTTTTGCGAGGGATGACCGTCCCCCAACTCTTCCAGGTAGGTGCACAGCAACCCTTCGAACCGATGGTCGTGCCAGTGCTTGAGCACGCCGTACAGCCAGGCGCCGTCGACCCGTTTAGTCGGTGCCACAGCCTGGAGGAAGTACAGGGCGTGGGCCTTGCCGCTGAAGAACTCCCGTGGGCCACCGCTTTTGCGTCGTTCCAGGTAGTCAGCGTATTGCCGGGCCACGCCGGCGCTGTGCCGCTCGACCCAGGCCTGCAGCGCCATGGGATCATCGGGCATTTCCTGGGGGAGCGCCGCAGCCTTTGCGATGCACTCCTTCAGGAATGCCTGGGCGACGGCTTGCTTGTCAGCGTCGTCGGGCCCTTGGAGCAGTTGTTCATAGCACTGGCGCACGTGCCCGTCAGGGGTGACAGGGTGCTCGGTTGCCGGCTGGGATTGAAGGGGTGTCAGCGCAGTCATAAGGGCCTCTTGGGTTCTCGGCGGACGCTGAGTCAGAACGTCTCTTCTCTTGCAGAGCGCCAGGAGCGGCGAAAAATTCCGTCGGATTGAAACGCAGGCAGATAAACGGGGCTGCGCAACTTTTGGCGGGAACCCTCGCTTCGCTCCGAGCCTCGAATGAGTGACAAGTGCGCCAATACCAGCAAGTGAACACTTTGTGGCAAGGGGATTTAGCGAAACGTCGCACCGCCCCGCCGGGTCGCGAAGCGGCCCCATGCAACTGGCACCTCGGTGTTGCAGATTGATCGAGGGCTGCCACGCAGGCCAACGGGGATAAATCCCCTCGCCACAAGGTTTGATGTGGGTCGCAATCCCTGCGTTGTGGCTGGCCTATCCGATACCCAAGGAGCAACGATGACGTTCACAGTATGGGTAGCGGTGCTTGGCGCCGTTTTGCTGACCCTGGCCCTGACCTCCTCTTACCTTCGCTGGATGCCGGTCACCACCTCGGCGATGTGCCTGGTGTTGGGCGTCGCCATCGGGCCGATGGGTTTGGATGTGCTGAAGCTGGACATCAGCGACTCGTCGGTCTGGATGGAGCACCTCACGGAAGTCGCGGTGGTGTTTTCGCTGTTCGTCAGCGGCCTCAAGTTGCGCTTGCCCCTCAAGGATCGAACCTGGCGCGTGGCCTATGGGCTGGCCGGGCCGGTGATGATCCTGTGCATCGCCGGCCTGTGCCTGGCATTGCATTATCTGTTCGGTCTCGGTTGGGGCGTATCGATGCTGATCGGCGCTATGCTGGCGCCCACCGATCCCGTATTGGCGGCGCTGGTGCAGGTCAATGATGCGCGGGACAACGACCGGGTACGCTTCGGACTGTCGGGCGAAGCGGGTCTGAACGACGGCACGGCGTTTCCTTTTGTGATCCTCGGCCTGTTGATGCTGCACGAGGACGGCAGCGGTTTTCTCGGTGAGTGGTTGTTGCGTAACGTCCTCTGGGCCGTGCCGGCCGGGCTGCTGGTCGGTTACTGGATGGGCCGCGGCATTGGCAAGCTGACCTTGTCGATGCGCATCAGGAATGCCGACAGTACGTTGTCACCCAATGATTACCTGGCCCTGGCGCTGATCGCCCTCGCTTACGTCGTGGCCGAGTGGATCCAAGGCTACGGCTTTCTCTCCGTGTTCGCCGCCGGCCTGGGGCTGCGTCAGGCCGAGGTCAAATCCACCGATGAAGCGGCACCGCCGGCAGAACACCTGGTGCAACCGGTGGTGGGCCACGAGACCGTCGATCCCCAACAGGCCGTCCTCGGCGATACCGAGTCGCTGGACGATAGCCAATTGGCCGCGGGGGTCATGATGAGCGACATGCTGGCGTTTGGCAGCTTGGTGGAGCGCTCGATGGAAGTGTTCCTGGTGACCTTGCTGGGGGTTGTCATGGCAACCCATTGGGATAGCCGTGCGCTGCTCATCAGCGCCCTGCTGTTCATCGTGATTCGCCCGTTGAGTGTGCTGATCGTGCCCTGGCGGCGATTGCTGGACACGCCGCAACGATTGCTGATCGGCTGGTTTGGCATTCGTGGGATCGGCAGCCTGTTTTATCTGTTCTTCGCCTTGAACCATGAGCTGCAACCAGAAGTGGCGCAACTGTGCATCAACCTCACCCTGTCGGTGGTGGCCTTGAGCATTCTGGTCCACGGCGTCACGACCCAGCCCACCCTGGCCTGGTACGAGCGTCATAAAAAATCGAGCTGAAGCGAGTGTGTCTCAACCTCCTGGATCGGTCAGTTGAATAAAGACCGAATACACCCCCAGCAGCACCCAGAACGTGGCGAAGATCCACGGTGTGCGCACCGAGAACAGCAACGACTTACGGTAGCCTTTGTGCGTCGATTCCCGCTCGTTGAACAGCGGCGATTCGTCGTAGGCCATGCCCATCAAGGGTTCGGCGCGCAATAACTCGCTCTGTTTGAAATGCCAGTGATCGATGATCTCGTAGGCCGCTCGAATACCCGGCCAGGCATTGAGTGAACTCAAGAACCCCAGCAGGGCCAACAATGGCGGCACGATCAACGTGAACAACTTGCCCCATTCCGGGTTCAGGTTGGCCATGCACGAGGCAAAGGCGATCACCAGGAAGGATTGGGCGGCCAGGTAGGCGTCGGTCCGATTGGCCAAGATGCTGGTTTCGTACTGGATCTCCCGGCGATAGAAATCCAGTCGCTCCTTGGGCGAGCCGAACAGTTTGGCGTTGTGTTCCGTCAGTTCTTCATCCGGAGTCTGGCTGGTGAGGATTCTGGGCATCGGATGGCTGTGTCTCAGTGTCGATTCGGACTCATTAGAAGAACCCGGTGCGCGGCAAGTTCAAGCCAATGGACCGCAGGTGTATCGAAGTCCGAGGAAACGCTCTCCCACCGTCAAGGTCTCTAGGGTGTCAGGACAAGAGGAGGGTTATGTGGATTATCTTGGATGGGTGCAATGGCCGGCGATGGTCGTCACGGTGCTGGCCGCCTGGTTGATCGGCTCACGCCAACCCCGACGCAGGGTGGCGGGATTCAGTTGTTTTATTGCGAGCAACATTCTGTGGGTGGTCTGGGGGCTGCATACGGATGCGTATGCATTGATCGTGTTGCAGTTTTGCCTGTGTGCGATGAATTTGCGTGGGTTCAGGAAGAACACCGAATAGGCATGATCCCTTTGTGGGCAGGCATACACCCCCTGTGGCGAGGGGATTTATCCCCGCTGGGGCGCGAAGCGGCCCCCATCGTACCGACGCCTCGGTGTATGAGGCGATCCAGGGGGCTGCTGCGCAGCCCAGCGGGGATAAATCCCCTCGCCAAAGGGGAGCCGCATTCAACCTGGGATCCGTATCTATTTCATCGTCTGCGCAATGATCTGCACCAGGTTAATTTGCTTGAATGGCTTGATCAACCGAGGCAAATGCGCGGCGAAACCTTCCAGGCGTTCGGCATAACCGGTGGCCAGGATGATGGGTAGGCTCGGTTGGCGATCGCGTAGCAGTTTCGCCAACTGCGCACCGTCCATCTGCGGCATGGCCATGTCGGTGATCACCAGGTCGATATCCGGATTGCGCTCATGCAGTTCCAGTGCCTGGGCGCCCGATGACGCGCAAAGGACCCGATGCCCGAGGTCTTCGATCAGCAAGCGTGTGCTGGTGAGCACCAGGCTGTCATCGTCGACCACCAGCACCCTCAATTCGTCGACGGGTTGCGGCGTTTCCTGGACCGATACTTTGTCCGGTGCCGGGTTGTCAGCCACTGGCAGCCACAACTGCGCGGTAGTGCCGACACCTTTCTGGCTCCTGAGAATCAGGCGGCCTCCCAACTGTTCCGCCAGGCCATGCACCATGGATAAGCCCAGGCCGGTTCCCTTGCCGACCCCTTTGGTGGTGAAGAACGGGTCCACGGCCGAGGCCAGCGTGGCCTCATCCATGCCCTCGCCCTCATCGGTCATCGTCAGGCAAATGTAGCGCCCCGGCGCCATTGGTTTGTCCGGGGCCGCATCAGAGCCTTGCCGCTCTTCGGCTGTAATCGTGATCTGGCCGCCATGGGGCATGGCGTCCCGGGCATTGGTCGCCAGGTTGAGAATCGCCAGCTCCAGTTGGTTGACATCGGCCAGCACCGGCGACAGCGCCTCGGCAAAACAGGTCTGGAGGTGTATCGACGGGCCCAGGGAGCTTTGCAGCAGGCCGCTGATGCCCTGCACCAGGGCGGACAACTCGACCGACTCGTAGGTCAATTTCTGCCGGCGGGCGAATGCCAGCATCCGCTGGGTCAGCGAAACACCGCGCAGCGCGCCCTGGGTCGCGTTGTCCAGCAATTGAGCGAGTTTCGGATCGCCAGGCATGCGCTTGCGCACGATTTCCAGGTTGCCGAGGATGACCGTCAACAGGTTATTGAAATCATGGGCGATGCCGCCACTGAGCTGCCCGATGGCTTGCAGTTTCTGCGATTGGAACAGCGCCTCGCGGGCCTGCTCGAGGGCTTTCTGGGCCTTGGTGACGTCGGTGATGTCGCGGGTGATCTTGGCGAATCCCAACAGCGCGCCGGTGTCGCTGCGAATCGCATCGATGACCACGTGGGCCATGAAGCGTGTGCCATCCTTGCGCACCCGCCAGCCCTTTTTCTCGAAACGCCCTTCGCTGGCGGCGATGCTCAGCGCGCGTTGTGGTTCACCGGCTTCACGATCCTCCGGGGTATAGAACATCGAGAAATGCTGGCCGATGGCTTCGATCGGCAGATACCCCTTGATCCGCTGCGCCCCCTGGTTCCAGTTGGTGACCTGGCCCTGCGGGTCGAGCATGTAGATGGCGTAATCGGTGACGCTTTGCACCAGCAGGCGGAACTGCTGCTCGCTTTGCTTGAGGGTTTCCTCGGCCATCTTGCGATCGGTCAGGTCGCGGGTGATCTTGGCGAAGCCGAGCAAGGTGCCGCTCTGGCTGTCGATGATCGGATCGATCACCACATGGGACCAGAACAACGTGCCGTCCTTGCGCACCCGCCAGCCCTCGCCTTCGAAGCGCCCCTCATGCACGGCCGTGTCCAGCGCCCGTTGCGGCAGGCCGGCGGCGCGGTCCTGGTCGGTGTAGAAACGGGAGAAGTGCTGGCCCAGGATTTCGGATTCCTCGTAACCCTTGAATCGCCTGGCGCCGGAGTTCCAGCTGGTGATGATACCCGAGGGGTCGGTCATGTAGATGGCGTAGTCGACCACAGCGTCGATGAGCAGGCGAAAGCGCTGCTCTTCGTTCATGAGTGAGGTCTTGGAGTCTTTCTCAAGCATCTGGCCGAGGCGTCCATGTGGATTTTTTGCGGAGTATGGAGCAAGTCGGGCGCCAGGAAAAATCGTCAAACCTGGTTCCCACCGGGAGATTTGTGCACCTCTTGAGTAACTGACCACCAACGCGGCAACAAGTGCTGCACCCTCGCCTCGCCAAACCGATCATCTATCAGCAGCACCACCCCGCTATCCTGCTGGGTACGGATGACGCGGCCAGCCGCCTGTACGACTTTTTGCAGGCCGGGGTACAGATAGGTGTAGTCGTAGCCGTCGCCGAAGATCGCCGCCATGCGTTGTTTCATCTGCTCATTGACCGGGTTGAACTGCGCCAGCCCCAAGGTGGCGATGAAGGCGCCGATCAGGCGTGAGCCCGGCAAATCGATGCCCTCGCCGAACGCGCCGCCCAACACGGCAAAGCCGATACCTTGGCTGTGCTCCATGAAACGCTCGATAAACGCCTGCCGAGGGGCTTCGCCCATGCCCCGCGATTGCATCCAGAGTTCAATCTGTGGGTACCGTTCGGCAAACAGCCCGGCCACTTGCTGCAAGTAATCGAAACTGCTGAAAAAGGCCAGGTAGTTGCCTGGCCGCTCGCTGAACTGGCGAGCCATCAACTCGACAATCGGCTCCAGGGACGCCTGGCGGTGAGCAAAACGGGTGGAGATGCGGCTGACAACCTGCACGTCCAGCTGTTCGGCCTTGAATGGTGATTCGACATCGATCCATACCGTGTCGCCCGGCGTCCCCAACAAGTCCGCATAGTAGTGTCGAGGGCTCAGGGTCGCGGAAAACAGCACCGTGCTACGGGCGGCCGTCAGCCTGGGGGCCAGGAATGCAGCCGGCACCACATTGCGCAGGCACAGAGTGGACAGGCTGCGCTGGCGACCGAGTTCGCGCTTGTGGATGTCGAACACAAAGTGCTCGTCGAAGGACTCCGCCACCCGGCCAAACTGCAAGGCATCGAAGTAAAACGCCTGCAAACCGCTGTCCAGGCCCTGGGGATGATCGTTGAGGTAATCGCCGATGGCCGTGGTACAGCTAGCCAGGGCCTGGAGCAGTTTTTCCGGCAGCTTTTCATAGGCCTGATAGGCCGCCACCTGGGGCGCATGCAAGGCGTTCCACTGGCGATTGACCCGTTCCAGGGATTTCTTCAGTGGTTCAGGGGCGTTTTTGCGCACGCTGGTCAGCGCGGCCTGGTCAAGGGTCGCGCTGTACATCTGTCGTCCGCGCTCCACCAGATTGTGGGCTTCATCCACCAGGGTCGCGACGGTCCAGCCGTTGGCCTGGGCCAGGCCGAAGAGCAAGGCGCTGAAATCGAAGTAATAGTTGTAGTCGGCTACCACCACGTCGGCCCAACGGGCCATTTCCTGGCTTAGGTAATACGGGCAGACCTCATGGGCCAGTGCAATTTCGCGCAACGCCGCCTGGTCGAGCAATGTGACCTGGCTCGCCGCCGCCCGGGCACCCGGCAAGCGGTCGTAGAAACCGCGGGCCAGTGGGCAGGATTCGCCATGGCAGGCCTTGTCCGGGTGTTCACAGGCCTTGTCCCGGGCGATCATTTCCAGCACCCGCAACGGCATCGACGGTGCGCTGTGGGTAAGCACGCGTGCCGCATCCAGGGCCAGCTTGCGCCCTGGGGTCTTCGCCGTGAGGAAGTACACCTTGTCCAGTTGCTGCGGCGCCAGGGCCTTGAGCAACGGAAACAAGGTGCCGACGGTCTTGCCAATGCCGGTGGGTGCCTGGGCCATCAGGCAGCGACCGGTGCTGACCGCCTTGAACACCGACTCGGCCAAGTGCCGTTGCCCGGGCCTGAAACCGGCATGCGGAAACACCAGCGACTGCGCGCCCAGGTTGCGCGCCTGTCGATGGGCCATTTCCTGTTCGGCCCAGGCCAAGAACAACGCGCATTGCGCTTCGAAGAAGGCTTGCAGCTCTATTGCCTCGAAGGGTTGCGTGATGCAGGTTTCCTTTTCGCTGACGATGTCGAAGTACACCAGGGCCACGTCGATGTGCGACAACTGCAGCTTCTGGCACATCAGCCAGCCATAGATTTTCGCCTGGGCCCAATGCAGCTGGCGATGATTGGCGGGCTGCTTGGCCAGGTCGCCCCGGTAGGTCTTCACTTCTTCAAGGCACTGGCGATCCGGGTCGTAGCCGTCGGCCCGGCCTTTGACTTTCAGTGTCTGGTAGTGACCTTCGAGAGCCACCTCAGGCTGATAGCCTTCGCTACGCCGCGAGGCTACGGTGCGATGGCCGGCGATACCTTCCAAGGCCGTGGGCGATGGTGTGAAGCGCAAGTCGAGGTCACCCACCTTGGCGGTGAACTCACAGAGGGCCCGCACGGCGATGCTGTAGCCTGGCAGCAGATTCATGTGTACCCATCGCGAGCAAGCTCGCTCCCACAGGGGACCGACTGCCCCAGATCACCTGTGGGAGCAAGCTCGCTCGCGATGGCTGACTCCGCCCACTGCACATAACAAACGGCGACGGGCATCTGGTGCTCGTGACAGAACTCCAGCCAGCGCAGTTGGTTGTCTTGCAGGCGATCGCCGGGGCCTTTGACTTCGATCATGCGGTAGGTCTTGTCCTGCGGCCAGAACTGGATCAGGTCCGGCATGCCGGCGCGGTTGGCCTTGATGTCCAGCAGCAGACGGTGGAACCAGTGCTTGAGATGCTCCGCTGGCAGGCAATCGAGGGCCTGTTCCAGCAAGGGCTCGGACAGCGCGCCCCAGAACACGAAAGGCGACTGCACACCCCACTTTTGCGCGTAGCGCCGGACGATGGTCTGCCGATAGCGGCCATCGTCCAACTCTGCCAGGCAAGCTGCGAACAGCTCGGCGCGACGGGCGTGGAAATCTTCGTTGAGCAGGTCGACCGGCCCGCGCTGGAACGGGTGGAAGAACGCTCCCGGCAGCGGCGCGAAGATCGCCGGCCAGCACAACAGGCCGAACAGCGAATTGATCAGGCTGTTCTCGACGTAATGCACCGGCGCGGCTTCGTCGTGCAGATGGGCCTGGACGTGGTACTCCACCGACAAGGCCGGATCGACGCGAGGCAGGTGCAGCTCCAGGCGCTCGACTTCCCGGGCCATGCCCCGTGGCACCGGTGGCCCACCCAACTTGCGCCGCAGACGTGGCAGGATCCGCAGCAAGGCCTGGGTTTCGGCGGCACTTTGCGGAGCCTGCGCCGCCGCTTCGCCCAGTTCAAGGGCCAGGGTGTACTCACCCACGCGCTCCAGCACCCGGACCATCCGCAGCCGCGCGCCGGGGTAGGTGCAATGGCGATAGATGCCCAAGGCCAAGGCGAAATCACCGATGCGTTCGCCGTGCTGGCCGATCTGGAACAACAACTTGCCCCGGCGTCGCTCCAGCCACGGATTGTCCAGGGACAGTTGGTTGACCTGCTCGACAATCTCCTCCAGGGGGTCGCCGGCTTCAAAGCGCTGCTGGCAGTCGTGCAGGAACACGCAGGCATCGACGTCTTCGCGACTGCGCAAGCCCCGTGACTCGGCGCTGAACTCGACGGTTTCGTAGGTGAAGATGCCCAGGTCCGCCAGGACGAATTCCGACCAATCCTGGTAAAGGTTGCCGAAAAACATCAACCGCAGCCGGTCGCACAGATGCATGATCGTCAGGCTGTACAGCCGGTCGTCGAGCTGCGGGCACCAGGCCCGGAACGGCTGGAGTTGGCTGAGGTGTTCGTCCAGGGCCTGGAGCCATTCGGTCTTTTTCGCCTTGGGGTGCTCGATCAGGTGGCCCAGGCACAGGAGGATTTCCGGCTTGAGCAGTACCTCGAACAGCTCGACGAGCCCGATGGGAGCCTGTTCCTCGACCCAACCTAGCGCCAGCAACGGCGCGACGGCTGCACCTATGTCGCCGATTTCCGGATAACTGAGCTTGCTATGGCGAAACCGCAGCCCCTTGCGCATCACCATCCGCACCAGCAAGCCCTGGGAGCCACGCGGCAGCGCTCCGAAGTGGTCGATGAAGCGTTGCTCTTGGGGACTGAGCACATCGGCATACCGCTGGGTCAACCACGCGAGCACTTGCTGGAAGTTGTTCAGGTAGTAAAACGGATCGTCGAGAGCGCGGGCTGCCACGGAAAAGAAACGCCAAGAGTTTTGGGGTACTGGTTATGCATACAGATAACAGCTGCAACCCACTCAGGCAACCGCAAAAGATGAACGGTCTCCTATATTTAAGGTGAAATCCTTCAGCCAGCGATGAACTTTCCTACGGCAAGCGAGACCAATGGCGGTTGACTAACGTGATGGCGCGGTCGAATCAGCTGATCCGTGTCCTTTTGATTGAGAGGTTATGGTTATGAACATCAGGTTTCTGGGCCTGCCCCTGGCCGTCGTGGCATTTCTGGCTCTGTCTGGCTGCGCCTCGCCAACCGTGGTGACTTTGCAGAACGGTACTCAGTATTTGACCAAGGACACTCCCAATACCCGCACCGCCGATGGTTTCTACGAGTTCGAGGATATTTCCGGCAAGAAAGTCCGGGTCCGCGCCGATGATGTGGCTACCATTCGCAAGGAAGACTGAGTTCGACAGCTACACCGTCATCGCGAGCAGGCTCGCTCCCACATTTGTGCTCGGTGTTCACAGAATCCTGTATTCACCATCATCCCTGTGGGAGCGGGCTTGCTCGCGAAAGCGGTGGGTCAGCTTGCACTGATGTTGAATGTCCAGGCCCCTTCGCGAGCAAGCCCGCTCCCACAGGGTGTGGTGGTGAACACCAATACTGCATCCACCCGAGATCCCCTGTGGGAGCGAGCCTGCTCGCGATAGCACTATCAGGCGAACACGATCCCGTCGCCGCCAACCTGACCGATACCAACGCCCACCAGGGTCACGGAACTGTCGCCGACCTTGAGCAGGGTGTCACTGCACACTTGTGACAGATACTGGCTGTAGTCATGCCCCGCCCCGGCGCCTGGTACGCCGAGGAACACCAGCTTGTCCCCGGCCTCATAACCGCTGATACGGTCCTGGCCGAATGCGCCGTTGAAAAAGAAGGTGTCGCTGCCGCCTCCCGCGTGCATCTGGTCATTGCCCGCACCGCCGACGAAGGTGTCGTTACCCACGCCACCCACCAGCACATCGTTGCCGTCGTGGCCGAACAGCCAGTCTCCCTTCGCCCCCGCCACCAGGGTGTCATTGGCCGCGCTGCCCTTGACCGAAGACGCATAGGCGGTCAGGTTGGCGCCAGCCACCAGCCCATTGGCGGTAACGCTGTGGCTCACCTCATCCTTGAGCAGCCCCCAGAACAAACCCGACTCCTTACTGACCAACGTGCCAATATCGCGAGTGATGCTGATCGCGCCATGGGCATCGCGCACATACAGCGTTCCGGCCCCGTCATGGGCGAAACTGAAGTCCTTTACCGATTGCTGCAGTTGCAGGGTATTGCTGCCCTGCCCGCCCAGTACCACGTTGTAGCCACCGCCATCGCGAAAGGTGTCGTTGCCGGCGCGGCCTTCCAGGTAGTCGTTGCCCTGGCCGCCCTGGATCAGGTCATCGCGCTCGCTGCCGATGATGAACGTGCTCCCGGTGTGGGTTTCCGCGTTGCGGTTGAGGTCCTGCACCCAGGTATCGGCCCGCGCGGGGTCCGACAGGTTGGCGACGATAATGGTGGAGTCTTTCTCGGTGAGGTCGTAGAACGCCGAAGTCATGATCCGCCCCATGCCATCGCCGTAGCCGGTGGGCAGGTGGGAAATCCAGGTGGGGATGTTGAGGATGGAAAACGGCAGTACATTCCAGGCCGCCGAAGCGTAGTGGTCGTTGAAGCTGACGATATTATTGGTGGCCGACTCCTGCTGGCCGTCGTGCACGCCCACCGACGCGAGGTTGAAGGTCGAACCGTCCAGGGCGCGAAACACCGGGTCGTTCTCGTAACCGATGTTCAAGACCTTGTCGGTACTGCTCTGGGTCGGCGAGGCGTAAGCAATGTAGTTGGCACCGGAATAGAACCCTGACCATTTGCTGGTGCTCAAGTCCGCCAGGCTGTTGACCGCCAGCCCACCCAGGCTATGGCCGCTGACCAGCACGTCCTCGCCTGTCAGGCCGTGGGCCTGGGCAAACTTCGCGACGTCCCCGAGCAGGTTGCCGAAGGCTTCGCCAACATAGTTTTTCGCATAGTCCTTGGGCCCCAGCGCGGCCATCAGGTCGTTGATCACGTCGCCAATGGAATCGCCAATCAGGTTCTCCCTAGGGCCGCTGGTGCCGCGAAACGACACGCCGATTTCCTGCAGGTGCCCCTCGGCGTCGTACTTGCCAAGGATCTCTACCTGCGCGGTGGTATAGCCGGCCTTTTCACCGAAAAACGTCCCGCGACCATCGACCTTGCCGGCATAACCCAGTTGCGTGGCGCTGATGGGCGTCCAGCCGGCCTTCTGTACCGCCTCCAGGGCGAGTTTTTCCGAGTCGGGGTTCCACGGCACGCCGGGAATCACCCCTTGGGAATCGGTACCCCCCAGCAACGCGGTGACCAGGGTCGCCGGCAGGCCGGCGCCGAAGCCGTTGTGCTGGTAACCGGCGGCAAAGCCGTTGTCGAGGTTGTGGTAGGAATACAGCATGATCGCCATTGCGTCGCTGACCAGTGCCTTGGATTCGGTGGTGCCGAGGTTCTTGTAGTCGTAGATACCCATGGTTGTTGCTCGCTTTTGTTGTTGGAATGCTGGAACCGGGTGGTGTGGTCAGAACTGCCAATCCAGCGTCAGGCCCACGCCATGGGTTTTATCCCGGGAGCCGAGCACGCCGTTGTAATCCAGGTTGACCCGCACATCCTTGGCGACCGCGAGTCCCGCGCGGGCGCCGATCACGGCGGCGTTGCGGTCCATGGACACGCTTTGCACCGCAAAGGTGTTGCTGCTGCCGGCAAATGCCAGGTCCTGTTCGGAATGGGTACTGCTGAGGTTGTGCTGCCAGCCGAGGGAGCCGGACAGTTGCAGTTGCTGTTGATCCGACAGCGCCAAGGTGTGGCTGGCCCGCACGCCCAGGGTCGAAAGCAGCGCATCGCGACGGTCGTCTCCACCGTGCAGGGCGGCGTTGTCGCCTTTCTCATGGAAGCTGTCGCTGTCCAGGTGTACATAGGCCAGGTTGGCGAACGGTTCCAGGGCCAGCGGTTGCAAGTCCAGGCGATACGCCGCTTCGGTGAAGAGCTGGGTGGTCCGGGCATCACGCTTGGTTTTCTCCCGGCCACTGACGTCTCCCCATTGCAGATCACGCTTGACGTCAATGCGATGCCAGCTGTGGGCACCGCCGACGGTCAGGCGCAGCGCATCGATTTCATGCCCCAGGTAGGCCCCCAGGTGATAGCTGTCGGCCTTGGCCGAGGAATGGGTGCCGTCGCCCATGCTCAGCGAACTGTCGCTGTAGCCGGTGACGAAACCCAGACGCGTCTGGTCGCTGACCAGGCCATCGACACCGGCCAGCAGCCCGCCGATGGAGCTGGTCGTACTGGCTTGGTCATGTCCACCATCGCTCTTGCCCCAAGCGCCCAGCACCTTGAACCAGACGTTGCTATTGGCATCGGTCGGCGTACCGGCATCGTACAGTGCGTCCTGGCGCAGGCGATCACCCACGGCGTCGCGCAATTGACGACTGTCGTTGATCAGCAGCGTGCCGATGGCCGGATGGATTTCCCCAGACAGTTGCTGGAATGCCTGTTGCGCCACGGCGGCGCTGGGTGACAGCAACAAGGACTCATACAGCCCGTCGCCGGCGCCCAATTGCTCGGCGGCACTGGCCACGGCACGTTGGTTAGGCGTCAGGCCGAGGCTGGCAAATGAAGCGTCGTTACGCTCGACCGCCAGTTGAATGCCACTGGCGCTGTACGCCAGGTAGCCCCCCAGAAACGCGTAGTTGGGCAACACTTCAGCGAAGCGCCCATCAATGCCCCCGGCGGCCTGCAGGATATTGAACTGCCTGCCGAGCAGGCTTTTCACTTCGCCGGCCGTGAGCAGCGTCGGGCTGTTTTCCAGGGATAACGACACTGTCGCCCCGTCAATGGACGCCTTGCCGTCGGCCACGATCAGGTCACTGGAGGTGGGCGAGACTTCCACCGCGTAGTTCGAACCGGGCTGGAAAGTCACATCGCCGGCCACTTGCAACGTGCCGATGGAATTACCTGGCGCCACACTGCCGCCGCGATTGGCGGTCAGGCTGGCGATGCGCCCGTTGCCGCCGAGGATGCCGCCATCGTTGACCGTAACGGCCGACGCCAGCGAGCCATTGATTGCCAATCGTCCTTGATTGACCAGGGTCGGCCCGCTGTAAGTGTTTTCGCCGGTGAGTACCAGGGTGCCGATGCCTTCCTTGGTCAGCCCGCCGTGACCGGCGATGTCGTTGCGCCAAACGTCCAGGCCACATTGGATGCCGCTGCACACTCGCTCCGTGGGTTTGCCGGCATCGATGATCGCGCCGATGCCCGGCAGGTCTGCCACGAACTGACCGGAGCCGTAGGCGCCATTGATGCGAAACTCCTCGGGAATGTCCTGCGCGGTCACCAGCATCGCTGGGCCGTCGATGGCCTTGCCCAGGTTGATCATGCCCCAGCCGTACAACGAATCGACGCCCGGCGCGCCCATGTCGGTGGCGGTGGTGCGCAGCACGCTGGCGACCTGGGCGCCGGTCATGTACGGAAAACGCTCCATCAACACCGCCACGCTGCCGGCGACATGGGGCGCGGCCATGGAGGTGCCACTCTTGTTGGCGTAGCCCACGGTCAGGTCGTCGGCACTGGTGCCGCCGATCACCGCGCTGTAGACCCGAGTGCCCGGTGCCGACACGCAGAAACTGGCGGTGTAGCCGCAGCGCGACGAGAAGGTACTGATGGTGTACGGATCGGGGCTGGCGGTGTTCGGGTTGACCTGCAGCGCCGCCACGGTGAGCCAGTTCGGCGCGATGTCCGGGACGAAATACGCCAGGCCCGCGATAGCATCGGGGTTATTGAGGTTGTAGTCGTTGCCGGCGGCGAAAATCGTGACGATACCGCTGCGGGCCGCGGCGATGGCGCCCTCGTAGGCCCCGCCAGGCTTGGTGCCCAGCAACGGCTTGATCTGGTCGAATTGCAGTTGCGCGTCCTGCACGGTGAAATGCGGGAACGCCGGGTCGCGACCGCCCTGGTCGAAGCGGTCAGTGATGCCGATGCCCCAGCTGTTGTTGATGATGCGTGCGCCGCTGGCGATCAACGCGTCCCAGCCCGCCTTGTACACCGCGCCATCGTTGCCCCGGATGATGCCATCCTCGGGGCCTGGGTCGCCGTTGTCGGCGCTGATGATCTGCGCACCGAACGCCACGCCGTGCATCGGGCTGCCGTCGCGGCTGCCGGCGGCGATCCCGCCGACATGGGTGCCATGGGAACCCAGCTTACCGTCCGAGCCGACGGTGGGTGAACCGTCGTAGCGGAACGGATCGCCGGCCTTCACCGGGATGTAGGGGGCGGTGTATTCACGAATGCCGCTGGTGACCAAGGTCACCACTTTGTCCGTGCCGGAGAACTCCGGATGCGCAGCATAGACCGGCTGGTCGAAGATCCCCAGCTTGACGCCCTTGCCGGTGTACCCGGCGGCGTAGGCCTGCTGGGCGTTGATTGCCCCAAGCCCCCATTCGGCGTTGAATTCGCTGCTGCGCCAACTGTCCGGGTCACCCGCCCTGCCGCTTTCGACATAAGGCGCCGCCTGGGCCGTGCCCAAGGTCGCCAGTGCGCAGAGCATGGCGTGGTTGAGGGTCTTGAGCGGAAACAGGCGACCTGTCGACCTGGGCTGTTTTTTGTTATCGATTTTCATCACGAACCATCCTTAGTAACGTTTTATGAATTGCTGCAAACACCTACCTGTGGCGAGGGGATTTATCCCCGCTGGGCTGCGAAGCAGCCCCAACCCAAACACTGTGCTCGTCCAGATTCACCTCGGGCAGTCAGGCGACTGCTTCGCAGTCGAACGGGGATAAATCCCCTCGCCACAAAGGAACCCTCGCTGTCCTTGAATATCCGCCCGGGACACAAAAGCCTCATCCACCTTCGCCAGGTCCTGCGGGCCGAGGGTGCCGGCGTAGTAATGCAGCTTGGTCCAGGCCATCAGGTAGTCGTAGCGGGCCTGGGCCAGGTCGCGGCGGGTGGTGTAGAGCTGTTGCTCGGCATTGAGCGCATCGAGGTTGACTCGCTCGCCGCCGAGAATGCTTTGCCGGGTGGATATCACCAGCGCTTCGGCGGAGCTGAGGGCCTTCTGGTAGGCGCGCAGCTTGTTCACCCCCGACACGCAGGCGCTGAATTGACGGCGCAGTTCGATCAGCGTCTCACGGGTCTTGGCATCCAGCTCGTACTCGGCCTGTTCCATGTTGCGGCTGGCCTGGCGGGTCGACGCCGAGACCCCGCCGCCGGCGTACAGCGGCACGCTGACTTCCAGGCCGATTGTGTTGGTGTCATAGCGCTGGTTGTAGGTGTTGCCACTTTCCGATTCGTTCTGGCGCATCGTCGCGTAGGCACTGACTTTGGGCAGGTGGCCGGCGCGGTTGCGCTCGACCTCGAAACGCGCCACGTCCACCGCTTGGCGCTGGGACGCCAGGTTGGGGTTATTGCTCACCGCCAATTCATGCCAGGTATCGAAGCTGGCCGGCTGCAAGGCAAAGGTCTGGAACGTGTCGTGCAAAGGGGCCAGGTCGCCGATATCCAGGGCCGGGACGCCAATCAGCGAGCCCAGCTCGCGCAAGGCGGCGTCTTGCTCATCGCGCGCCTCGATCTCTTCTGCGATTGCCAGTTCGTAGCGCGCCTGCGCCTCAAGGATGTCGGTACGCGTGCCTTCGCCCTGGCGAAACAAATGCTCGTTCTGATGGAATTGCTGCTCGAAGGCTTTTTTCTTGGCCTGGGCAATGTCGATCTGGTCCTGGGCGAACAGTGCCTGGGTGTAATGGCTCAGCACCCGCACCAGCAGTTCCTGGCTCTTGCCCCGAAAACTTTCGTCGGCGAACAACGCTTGGGCCACGCCCTTTCGGTAGGCGGCGTACGCCTCGTAGTCCAGCAGGGGTTGTTGCAGTGTCAGGCTGGAGCCGTAGCTGCTGTAGTTGCGATCGTCATGCTGGCTGGCGCCACGGTCGTTGAGATAAGTGACCTTGGATTGGTTACGGCCCTTGTTGTAGCTGTAGCCCAAGTGCGGCAACAGCCCGGCGCGGCCAATGGCGCGGTTCTCCAGGCCCGCATCGCGCTCCTTGATCGCGCCCAGGTAGACCGGGTCATTGCGCAGCGCCTGCTCATAGAACTCGAAGGGCCCCATGGCCCAGGCGGTGTTGCACGCACAAACGGCCAGCACGGCCACCCAATAGAAACGCTTCATACCGCCGGACATCCTTATTCTTCGGTCAACGCAGAGCCGGCTCGGTCGAGCAGCGGTTTGAACAGGTAGTTGAGCAACGAGCGCTCGCCCGTGCGCACGAACATCTCGGCCGGCATGCCGGGCTTGATCACCAGGCCGTTGAGCTTGTCCATCGCCACGTCGCTGACGCTGCTGCGCAGCACGTAATACGGCGCGCCGGTCTTCTCATCGAGCATCTGGTCGGCGGACACCAGGCTGACTTCCCCTGGCACCCTTGGCGTACGGTTCTGGTTGAAGGCGGTAAACAGAATGTCCACCGGCAAATGCGGGCCGACCTTGTCGATCAGGTGAACCGGCAGGTGCCCTTCCACCTCCAGCCGCGTGCCCTGGGGCACGATTTCCAGCAGGGTGTCGCCCTGGCGCACCACCGCGCCTTCGGTGTGCACCCCCAGGTTCACGGCAATGCCGTCGGCAGTGGCGAGGATTTCGCTGTGTTGCAACTCGAACCCGGCGGATTTGAGTTGCTGTTGCAGGGTTTCGCTCTTGAGCTGGGCGTCGGCCAACTGGCTGCGCACCTCTTTCTGGTATTCCTCGTTATGTTGCTGCAACTTCAGGCGCGACTCGACGATCCCCTGCTCCACACGCCCGCTTTCGCCGCTGTTCTGCGCCAGTTCCTGCTGTACTTGCGACAGTTGGCGTTGATAGTCCAGCAGCCGGTTGCGCGGGATGTAGCCGTTGTCCGCCAAGGGCTGCAGGTTGCCCAGTTGCAGGCGCAGGGATTCAGCCTGGGCGGTCAAGTCGCTGCGGGCCCGGCGCATGCCCGCCAACTGCGCCGTAGCCCCTTCGATGCTGGCGCGCAACGCTGCCTGCTCCCGAGCGAAGGCTTCGCGGCGGCTGCTGAACAGTTGTCGCTGGCCTTCGAGCACCAGGGCCAGGCCTGGATCGGGATCGCGGCTCAACTCAGCCGGGAAACTCACCTGCAGCAGGTTGTCCCGCTCGCTTTGCCAGCGTGCCAGGCTGGCCCAGGTCATCCGGTACTGCGCCTGCAGCGATTGCACATCGGCGGCAGCCTGGGTCTGGTCCAGGCGAAACAGCGGCTGGCCCTGCTTCACCGCCTCGCCTTCACGCACCAGGATCCGGCTGACCACGCCGCTGCTCATCGATTGCACTGCCTTGCGCTTGCCTGAAACCACTACGGTGCCTTGCACGGGGATGCCCTGGTCCAGCGGTGCCAGGCTGGCCCATGTGAAAAAACTACCCGCGCCAATCAGCGCCAAGGCCCAACCCAGGCGGGTAAAAAAACCGGCGTCGCGCTCCGGGCGCACGAAGTCGTGAGACTGTTCCAGATTCATGTCGCGATCCTTGCTCATACGCCACCGGGTTTACTGGCGGCCTGGTACTGACGGCTCATGCTCAGTCCGTTGGGGGCTGCCTGGGGTTTGTCCCGTTGGGATTCCGACTGCCCGGACAAAGCCCGCAATACTTCCTGGCTTGGCCCGAAGGCCTGGAGCCGGCCTTCGTTGAGCACCAGCAGCTTGTCAGCCTGGGCCAGTGCCGAGGAGCGATGGGTGACCAGCACGACGCTGGTGCCCTGGGCTTTCATCTGGGCGATGCCGCTGGCCAGCGCCGCTTCGCCGACCGTATCGAGGTTGGAGTTGGGCTCGTCGAGTACCACCAGGCTCGGCCGGTCATACATCGCCCGGGCCAGCGCAACCCGTTGTTTCTGCCCGCCCGACAAACCACCGCCGTCCTCCCCCAGCACCGTGTCGTAGCCCTGGGGCAGGCGCAGGATCAGTTCATGGACACCGGCCTGTTGCGCGGCGGCGACGATTTTTTGCGGGTCGGCTTGGCGAAACCGGGCGATGTTCTCGGCGATGCTGCCGCTGAACAGCTCGATGTCCTGGGGCAGATAGCCGATGTGCGGGCCGAGTTGGTCACGATTCCAGCGATGAATGTCGGCCCCGTCGAGGCGTACCGTACCCGCCAGGGTCGGCCACACACCCACCAGTACCCGGGCCAGGGTGGACTTGCCGGAACCGGACGCCCCCAGCACACCCAGCACTTCCCCCGCGGCCAGGCTGAAGCTGACCTGTTGCAGTGTCGCGTTGCGTTGTCCTGGCGGCCCGGCACTGACGTGTTCGAAACTCACCTGGCCCTTGGGCGATGGCAGCGTCATGCCATCGTCCTGGGGCGCAAACGCCTGCAACAGCGCGTCGAGACGACGGTAAGCCAGCTTGGCGCCGCTCCACTGCTTCCACACGGCGATCAACTGGTCGATGGGGCTCAGTACCCGCCCCATCAGGATCGATCCGGCAATCATCATTCCGGCGGTCATGTCACCCTTGATCACCAACAATGCGCCCAAGCCCAGTACCAGTGATTGCAGGCACAGGCGCAGGGTCTTGCTCAAGGAACTGATCACTGCGCCAGTGTCGCTGGCCTGGTTCTGCAGGCCGAGAAACCGTGAATGCACGGCGAACCAGCGACCGCGCAGCGCCCCGAGCATGCCCATGGCCTGGATCGTCTCGGCGTTATGCAAGTGGCTGGTCGCCAGTTGGCTGGACTGTTGCGAGTAGACACTGGCTTGCCCCAAGGCTTTTTTGGTCATGGCTTCGTTCAAGCAGGCCAGGCCGATCAGCAGCAGCGTGCCGACGGAGGCGAACACGCCGAGCCAGACGTTGAACAGATAGATCACCAGCAGATAGATGGGAAACCACGGCGCGTCGAAGAAAGCGAACAGCGCCGGCCCAGTGAGGAATTGACGAATATGCGTGAGGTCGCCCAGGGATTGCCCGGCGTTGCCTTCACCTTGGCGCAGATTGCGCTCGAACGCGGCCTTGTACACCTGGAGATTGAGGCGTCTCTCCAACTGACTGCCAATGCGGATGACCACGAAGCTGCGGACCATTTCCAGCAGCCCGATGAACACGAAGAAGCCCACTACCATCAATGACAACATGGCCAGCGTGGTCTCGTTCTGCGATGACAACCCGCGATCATACACTTGGAGCATATAAATCGAAGGCGCAAGCATCAGGACGTTAATCAGCGCGGTAAAACAACCGACACTGATCAGAATGTTTTTATAATCACCCAGCGCTTTAAACAGCGGCACCGCGGCAGCGCTCCTTGCCCTATTCATGATCTTCCTTGCTGTTGGCTTCGCCAGCGAACCGGCCATTAGTTCAACTTACCAATCTTCAATTATTGTTCTGGCCCACAGCCAAACGCGTATCGAGACACGCGTGCATTTAAACAAACGTGCTTCGATCACGGATCAACTGTACTCACTCGTTAATGAGCGCTCTGGGACTTATTCCGTTCAAGCCTGAGTATCAAACCGGACTTCAACGTCATTTGATAATGATCGCCCTGGCGCAGCCCCAGGTGAGTCCTGGAGTCTTGCCTGCCAATCAGGGAAAGACCGTCGGGTTCGGTGAACCAACGCACCGGTTCATCCCCCAACCAGTGGCCCAGGCAATCGGTTTGCCCACCCAAGGTCTGGTCCAACTTGAGTTCGACGAGGCAACTGTTGGACGGTTTGTCCTGCATCGCCTGGGTTTGCGCATTGTCCTGCGGGCTCGACAAAACGGCCTGCCACTGACCGGCCAACTGCGAGGGTTCAACTAACAACAGGCTGCGCGCCATGGCGTTTTCTCCACAAAACATCATCAGCGTAGCGAATAACCCGGCGATTGCCTGGACGCTACTGGGCATGAATTTTCTACGCATAGCTTTCATCCTGGCCGGGATCCCGCAGGAGCATCCGCCCCCACGGGACATGGACATCAGGCCACGATATCCGAGACCGCTGCCTGGCCCACGGTGCTGACCAGGAAATCCGCCACGCCTTGCCCGGAGAAATCCACCGACAGCAGGCTGTTGCCGCCCGATGTCGACAACACCGCATCGCCCGCCGCACCGGTGAACGCGCTCACAAAGTGCAGGCCTGCGCCCTTGGTGATACCGGTCAGGTCGATCTTGTCCAGGCCGCTGACGAAATCGAGGATCTGGTCCGTCGCCCCCGGCCGCGAATCGGAACTGGCGGCGAACACGAAGGTGTCCGAACCCGAACCGCCCCAGAGTTTGTCTGCACCACCGGCGCCCCAGAGGATATCGTTGCCAGCACCGCCCTTGAGCTCGTTGGCCACCGCGTTGCCGATCAGCAGATCGCTGCCCGAGCCGCCGATGGCGTTTTCGATGACTGCACCCTTGGCGATGGACACGTTGCCCACCATGCCGCCAACGTCGGAGAACGAGGCGTCATTGAGATTGATTTTCTGGTTCTGGGTGAAGCCGGAGAAATCCAGGGTGTCGCGGCCGCCGGCGTCCCATACCGAAAACACCACTTTGTCCGACGACGAAGACGCGCTGAGAAAATCGCGCCCGGTGTTGGAGTTGAAACCGTAGGTCGAATCGCCGGTACGGGTCGTGGTGTTGGCACCGTAGAGTTTCTGGATGGCCGCGATGTCATCCATCAGCGGACCGGAGGCATAGGCTTCGACGCCGCCCTTGCTGAAGTTCTGGCTGGTATTGCTTTCGCTCCAGTAGCTCATGACGCTGTAGCCACGGGTGTCCTGGCCATACGTGGCGTCATCGTAGGTCGGGCTGCCTTCGCCAGCGTTGTAGTCGCCTGGGTGGGCCAGGCCGAGGGTATGACCGATTTCGTGGGTCAGGGTCTGGCGGCCGTAGTTGTTCAAGTCCGGGGTTTTGTTCTGGGTGTAGCTGCTGTTGATCAGGTACCAGGAGGTCCCGTCATAGCCGGCACCAGTGCCCGGCAGATAAGCGAACGCCGCCGCGCCATCCTGGCCGCCGCTGTAGTTGCCGAAGGTCATGTGAGCGTCGCCACCGCTGGCTTTTTCGGTGAAGGTGACATTGGCCACGTCCGCCCAGGATTGCATGGCCAGGGCGGCCTGGCCTTTCTGCTGCGCGCTGAACTGGCTGAAGCCGCTGATCCCATGCTTGTTCATGGTGCTGGAAGAGGCGGAAGTCAGGAAGGTGTAGGTCAGCTCGATCTTGCCGCTGCCGTCCCGGTCCTGGTAAGCCGCGCCGTCTCGCAGCAATTGAGTGGCCGCCTCGTCGACGGAGTATGACGGTTTGCCGTTGACGGTCAGGTTACCACCGCGGTCGTATTGGTGGCTGAAACTATTGATCTGGTTGAAAGCATTACTGGGTGCCGCCAATGATTGCGGCGCCCAGAGGAGTTGTTCGGCAGAATCAATAGCACTGCTTTTGACTTTCGACATAAACACACTTCCTTGTTTGCTAATGGAACAGTTTTAGTCAGACAGACGATCTCTGGCGAGATCGTCCTATCACTCGCCCAATGAGGACGTAAGAAACCTGACACAATTGGAAATCAAACGTCTAGTCATTTTTTTCGTTCAATTTCACGCCCTGCCCCTTAACGCCAATAAACAATAGGTTTCTCCCTGCTTAGTGCGCATGCTCAACTGTCCGAGTTGCGGATTGTCAGACAAAATTCTATTTAAATATTAAATAACGATAACTAGCCAATTGCGGACGGCGTCGCACTTTCGCCAACTAAGTGCCAGCGAAATGCTATTAATTAATATCTACTAAACCTTAACGGTTTTACGCGCGCATACTTCCCGCAGGCAGCCCCGAAGCCAGCGATGCACAGGATCGGCGTCCATCCGCGGATGCCAGAGCATGGCGATCGTGAATTCAGGCACCGGAAACGGCAGCACAAAACTGTGCAGGCCGACCCGCAGGCTCGCGGTGTAGCGTTCAGGCACGCTGGCAATCAGCTCGCTTGAGCGGGCCAACCCCAGCGCCGAGGAAAAACCTGGCACGGTGGTGACGATTTCCCGAGACAGGTTCAACACCGCCAAGGCCTGGTCGATGAGGCCATGATCCAGGCCGCGCATGGAGACGCCCACATGCCCGCCCGCCGCATAACCCGCAGCGCTCACCGCCGCCTGGCTCAACGGGTGCCCCGCACGCACAACACCAATCAAGCGGTCGCTGAACAACGCCTGGGTCCGCAGTTCCGGGCTGGTGTCCTTGGTCACGACGGCGGTCTCCAAGTCCACGGTGCCTTCACGAAGCGCCGTGCTGTCCCGATCGGTCTTTTCCACGAAACGCAGCCGCACGCCGGGCGCTTGCTCGTGGATCCGGGTGATCAGGTCGATGGCAAAGTTTTCCACGAATCCTTCACGGGTTCGCAACGTGAAGGTACGGCTCAAGCGTCCAAGATCCGGGGTCGTCACTGGCCGCAACACGGCCTGGGCCTGTTGCACCAGGTCGCTGACCTGTTCGCGCAATTCCAACGCGCGGGGTGTCGGTACCAGCCCTCGCCCGGCCCGTACCAGCAGCGGGTCGCCGGTGGTTTCACGCAGCCGCGCCAGCGCCCGGCTCATGGCCGACGGGCTGAGGCGCAAGCGCCGGGCGGCACGGGCCACGCTGCCTTCCGAGAGCAATACATCGAGGGTGACGAGCAGATTGAGGTCGGGCGAGGACATAGCGGGATCTCGCAGATGGCGTTTGGTGCAGCTATAACATGCAAATGCTGCGTCTTCCGCCATGTTATGTCCAGGCGTAACGTTCTGACAGCTCCGTTTCGAGCGCCACCGATGCAGGTAACCCCATGAGACCTATCAATACGCAACAAAACCGGTCGGCACCCGCGCCCGCACACCGGCTCGTTTCGCCCCGCTGGGCCCTGGCCAGCCTCGCACTTTCGACGTTGCTCGCGTCCCTTGGCGCCAGTGTGGCCGCAGTGGCCCTGCCCACGCTGGCCCAGGCGCTCGATGCCTCTTTCCAGCAAGTGCAATGGGTAGTGCTGGCTTATCTGCTGGCAATCACCACGCTGATTGTCAGTGTCGGCCGCTTGGGAGACCTGATGGGCCGGCGCAAGCTGCTATTGGCCGGTATCATCCTGTTCACCCTGGCCTCGGCGGTGTGCGGCCTGGCGCCCTCGCTTTGGTGGCTGATCGCAGGTCGGGCGCTGCAGGGCCTTGGGGCGGCCATCATGATGACGCTGACCCTGGCCCTGGTCGGTGAAACGGTCGCCCAGGAAAAAACCGGTAGCGCCATGGGACTGCTGGCAACGCTGTCAGCGGTGGGTACAGCCCTTGGACCGTCCTTTGGCGGCATGTTGATCGGCGGGTTCGGCTGGCAGGCCTTGTTCCTGGTCAATCTCCCCCTCGGCCTGCTAACGCTGGGGGTGACGTGGTACTCGCTGCCGGTGCGACAAGGGCCACCGAAGACCGAAGGAAAACGCTTCGACGTAACCGGGACATTGCTGTTGGCGATAACGCTTGCCGCCTATGCCCTGGCCATGACCTCCGGGCGCGGGAGTTTTGGCGGGTTGAATGTCGCCCTGCTGCTGATCGCGCTCCTGGGCGGCGGATTGTTCATTCGGGCCCAGTCCCGGGCGGTGTCGCCGCTGGTTCCCTTGGCCGTCTTTCGCGACCGGCTGCTGGTCTCGGGCCTGGCGACCAGCGCCCTGGTCGCGACGGTCATGATGGCGACGCTGCTGGTCGGGCCATTTTACTTGTCCATCGCCCTCGAGCTGCCTGCGGCCCTTGTCGGGCTGGTGCTGGCGGCCGGGCCATCCGTCGCGGCGCTGGCGGGAGTCCCTGCCGGTCGCCTGGCGGATCGCTTCGGCGTAATGCCCATGCGACTCGCCGGCCTGGCGACCATGGTTGTCGGCTGCCTGATGCTGTCACTGGTTCCCCCTGCCCTTGGCATCGTTGGCTACGTCGCCGCCATTGTGGTGACGACCCTGGGCTACGTGTTCTTCCAGACGGCCAACAACACGGCAGTCATGGCCGATGTAGCGGCCCAGAGCCGAGGCGTCATCGCCGGGCTGCTGAACCTGTCGCGCAACCTGGGGTTCTTCACTGGAGCTTGCGTGCTTGGCGCCGTGTTTGCGACGGCGACGGCGACGAATGACATCTCCCGTGCCGGCGCCGAGGCAGTGACGAACGGTCTACACGCCACCTTCGCCGTCGCCCTGGCGATGGTAGCCCTGGCCCTGGGCATCGCCTGGAAATGCCGCGTACCAGAGCCATTACCCGAGCCCCGGGACAACCCCGGCCAAGCGTGATGGCATTCTGAACATTGCCGCTTAAGTCGTGATCCAGATCAAAAAAAATGAACCAATCGCAAAACGGACTGAAAAAATCCACATGGGGTTCATTTTCAGGTGCTATTTTTAGTTCTCACTGGTAGAGCCATGATGGCTCTTCCTTCCTGACCTGAGCAAAAGGAAGCGCTCGATTGAAGAAGGCGGGCAACACATGAATAAAGGTTCTTTCAGCAAGGTTACGTTCCCCAACGCTTGCCAGTTGATGCGCTGGCACTTCCATCCCATGGGCTTCGAGGCGAGCATGGATGCGCCTGGCAGTATGGTTGCCCGGCTGTTTGACCGTGCCAGCGGCGAGACCATGATCGCCATTGCGGGTATTCCCTGCGCGACCGTGATGAATGCGCCGGATGTGGAACGAATAATCGAGGCGGTGGAGGCCGAGCTGGAAGCCTTTGTACCACCGGTGGGGTTGCGGCGGTTTGCTTCCTGACAGGGAGTGGTGCTGATCATTCAAAAGCTAAAAGCGGCGTCTTCCTCTTTAGGGGAATACGTCGCTTTTTTTAGGTTCTGGATTGATCGGTGTGTATATCCATACCCGAGCACAGCCCCTTATCCTTTACGACGATGGTCAGCAAAAAAGGCCTTGTCCGCAGCAACACGATCCGAAGCCTTGGGCCCATTGGCCGCCTGGCCATCCTGCCCATCGACATACCAGTAGCAATGCTGCACCGCACGAGTGATCCCCACATACGCCAGACGCAGGATCTCGTCCTTTTGCGCCGTGTCGTAGGGTTCGGCATCTCCATCCTGGCCTAACCCAGCCATTCGGTAGATCTGGTTCTTGTAGGGTGAACTGCTCAGGTGCTGGCAGTCACCCAACAGGAACACCGCGTCGGCCTGCAGCCCCTTGGCACTGTGGTAAGTCATTTGCCTGAGTCGTCGTGCATCGTACGGCAAGCTAGAATCCACATTAACTATTGGCTGAATATGCTTTTCTATCAATAATTTATCGCTGCTTTTTCGATACAGCATCAAGATCGAATCGCCCTTGCGATAGTGCTCTTCCAGCCGCAGCGCCAGCCCTTCGTCGTCTCGATCCAGCACATTGACCGGACTCAGCGAGCGAGCCCTGCCGCTGGCCTTGGCTTTTTTGCCAGGAATAGCCGCGGCGGCGCGCACGATGTGTTCAGCCGCATCGATGATGTGCTGGTGGCTGCGATAGTTGTCGGTGAGCATGACCCGGGTCGTCGTCGGCGACGGGAATTGCTTGTTGAACGCCATGAAATAGCTCGGTGAACTGCCGCGCCAGCCATAGATCGATTGCCAATCGTCCCCGACACACAACAAGGAAGAACGCTGGGCGCCACGCCCCACGTGCATCGCTGGACCACGACGGCGGATTTCCCGAAGACTGGCTCGAAGCCAGGAGACGATCTGTGGTGACACGTCCTGGAACTCGTCGATCATCAGGTGCGAAAGCGGCCTGAGCAACGCATCCCCCAGCAACTTGAAATTTTCCGGCGAGTGCTCGCTGAACAGCGCGAACATACGGTTATAGGTCATGACCGGCGGGGATTGATCGAGCAGATGATCTTCGAACGCCCGCCAGTAGCGACTCAACGCCTCGAAGAAATACCGGTCGGGGTCGTCCTGGGCGAAGGACATCCGGCCCACCGCATCCGGGACGTCAAGGCCAAGGTTCTCGATAAAACCTGCCGCCGCGACAAAACAGTCCAGCAATGGCGCTGAACCCAGCTCACCCTTGACCTTGTAGTCGAACCCCGGCCCTGCGCTGGCATCGCCGGCCATCGAGGCTATTACACGCCTTGACGCCTCATAACTTTCAAGACATATCAATGGCTTACGACAGAAAGCTTGAAACAGGGTGCGCTTTACCGCCCATTCCGCACGGATGCTCAACTTGGCGCCTGGACGACTGAGTCGCGCGTCTTCCCGCGGATCGAACCCCAGTATCACCCAGGCATCCAGTGAGGGTGCGTAGCCATGGCAGTGGAACGTCGAACCATTGATCTCGAACGTCTGTCGCTTCGGCTCGATACCCTTGATCGGCCAGGCACCGGCGCGAAACCACAGGTCTTCGATGGCATCGCACAATTCTTCGTCGCGCTGGGCTGCCAGCTCGGTCACCGCGACCCGTTTCTGCACATCCGGGTGATCGCGCTCCAGCTCCTTGAGTTGCAGGGCGTGGCGGGACAACGGCTGGATCAGCTCACGAAAACGCGCGTCCCGTTGATAAAGGTTGTAGTAACAGGCGTTGAGCTGCTGGCGCTGGGCGTCGTTGATGCGTAAATCGAACGGATTGCCCTGGGCATCATCGTCACCCGCTTCGGCACGATGACTCAGGGTCTCGAAGGCCTGGAGCCGTTCGAACCCGGGCAGGCTGCGGACCATAGGCAAGATACGCGAATGGAACGTGCGCACCAGATCACGGGCTTCCTTGAGACTGATGGTTCGTCCCCACAGGCCAAACACTTCGATCAATTTCTGGATGAAATCCTTGCGCGATTCCCGGGTAAACGTCACCACGGTCATCGAGTCCAGTTCAAAACCCAGGTAATGGGACAACAGCACAATGCGCAGCACCAGGGTCGTGGACTTGCCCGCACCGGCCCCGGCGACCACCGAGGTCGACGGCGTGTCGCTGAAAATCATCTTCCATTGCGCGGCACTCGGTTGCGCGTGCGCCGGCAGCAATCGGGCGACATCCGACTTGATGCGCTTCTTCAGCTCGGCGGTCAGCGGCAGGCGCCAGTCGTCGAACAGTAAATCATCGACCTGCGGTGCCGGATGTTCTGTGCTGCGTGAATCACGGATCAACAGGACCTGACGACCCTCCTCAAGCCCTTCGGCCCGGCCCTCCTTGTAACCATAGTCAAAACCGGCGGTATGACCGCTGCGAAAGCCGTCGGCCTGGCCATGCAACCAGGACGCTCGATGCTGGGCGCGCAAGCGCGTCAGCCCATGACCAAAGAACCGGGCGGCCAGGCGCTTGAGCAGCGGCATCTGAGCCAGGGATAAAAGCTCGGGAGGAAGATCGGGAGTGTGTTGCGCCACGCTGGGGACTCCGGTGTTCATGAACCATGGCGGCTATGGTGTCTGTATTTGCCGCCAGGTGCCACCCAAAAGCTTTTAAGTCATGGGTTTAGGTGATGAAGTGAAAGTGAGCTCGCGATTTTACATCTAAATAAACGATGGTTTTGACGCGCTTTTTAAGCTTTTTATCGATGATTTCCTTGGCGAAAATAGCGCCATCAACCATCGTTTTCGCACTCAGCGGAAAAGGACACGAACATGCTCGAACTCAGGCCCTTCGCCACCTTGGGCGCCGCCAATCACGGCTGGCTGGATGCCCACCACCATTTTTCGTTCGCCGAGTACTACGACCCACAGCGCATGCATTGGGGCAACTTGCGGGTCTGGAACGATGATGTCATCGCCCCCGGCAGCGGTTTTCCTCGACACCCGCATCGGGACATGGAAATCATCACCTATGTGCGTGAAGGCGCGATCACCCACCAGGACAATCTGGGCAATCAGGGCCGTACAGAGGCAGGTGATGTGCAGGTCATGAGCGCGGGCACCGGGATTGCCCACAGCGAGTACAACCTGGAATCGACGGCTACGCGTATTTTCCAGATATGGATCATTCCTAATGAGGAAGGCCTGGCACCGTCCTGGGGCGCCAAGCCATTTCCCAAGGACTCGCGCGAAGGCTTCGTGACCTTGGCCAGTGGCAAGGCCGGCGATGACCAGAGCTTGCGCATTCGCGCCGACGCGCGATTGGTAGCGGCCAATCTCAAGGCGGGTGAAAGTGCCGAATATCGACTGGACGCCGCACGTCGCGCTTATCTTGTTCCGGCTACAGGATCGATAGAAATCAATGGGTTACGTGTACAAGCTCGAGACGGCGTTGCGATTGAAGACGAACAGATATTGCGGGTGACCGCCATCGAAGACAGCGAAATCGTTCTCGTAGACCTCGCCTGACTTGATCTTGTGGCAAGGGGATTAAATCCCCTCGCCACAAGTCGAGACAAGGCTTGCCTGCAAGGTCACTTGCTGGTGATAGCCCCATCCACCAACGTTTGTGCCTCATCCACCAATTGCTTGAGGTGCGCGTCGCCAATGAAGCTTTCGGCGTAGATCTTGTAGATATCCTCGGTCCCGGATGGACGTGCAGCGAACCAGCCGTTTTCGGTCATGACCTTCAAACCGCCAATAGCCTGGTCATTGCCCGGCGCATGACTGAGGATATTCTGGATCTTCTCCCCGGCCAGTTCGGTGGAGGCCACCTGATCGGGCGACAGTTTGCTCAACAGCGCCTTCTGCTGCGGGCTGGCCTTGGCATCGACGCGTACCGAGAACGGTTCGCCCAGCTCATCGGTCAGGGCACGGTAGGCCTGGCTCGGGTCGCGACCGGTGCGCGCGGTCATTTCAGCGGCCAGCAACGCCGGGATCAAGCCATCCTTGTCGGTACTCCAGACACCGCCATCCTTGCGCAAGAACGAAGCCCCGGCGCTTTCTTCACCACCGAAGCCCAGGGAGCCATCGAACAGACCGTCGGCAAACCACTTGAAGCCCACCGGCACTTCATAGAGGCGGCGACCCAGGCGCTTGGCCACACGATCGATCAGGCCACTGCTGACCACCGTCTTGCCCACGGCGGCATCGGCGCGCCATTGCGGGCGATTCTGGAATAGATAATCGATGGACACCGCCAGGTAATTGTTCGGCGCCAACAGGCCGCCGGACGGCGTCACGATGCCATGGCGATCATGGTCCGGGTCGCAGGCAAAGGCCACGTCGAAGCGCTCCTTCAGGCCAATCAACCCTTGCATCGCATGGCTGGAGGACGGGTCCATGCGGATCTGCCCGTCCCAGTCGACGGTCATGAAGCGGAAAGTGGAATCCACGTGGGTGTTCACCACTTCCAGGTCCAGGCGGTAGTGCTCGGCAATGGCCGGCCAATAGCGCACGCCTGCGCCACCCAACGGATCGACGCCCAGGTGCAGCCCGGCGGAGCGAATGGCATCGAAATCAATGACATTGATCAGGTCCGCCACGTAGGTGTTGACGTAGTCGTGACGGTGGGTGGTATCGGCCTTCAGGGCTTGCTCGTAGCTGACGCGCTTGACGCCGGCGAGCTGGTTGGCCAGCAGTTCGTTGGCCTTGGCTTCGATCCATTTGGTGATATGGGTGTCGGCCGGGCCGCCGTTGGTAGGGTTGTACTTGTAGCCGCCACTTTGCGGCGGGTTGTGGGACGGCGTGATGACGATACCGTCCGCCAGGCCCGAGGTGCGGCCACGGTTGTAGCAGAGAATGGCGTGGGAAACCGCCGGTGTCGGGGTGTATTCATCACCTTCGGCAATCATGACGGTCACACCGTTGGCCGCGAACACTTCCAGCGCGCTGGCACCGGCCGGGGTCGACAGCGCATGGGTGTCAATACCGACGAACAATGGCCCGTTGATGCCCTGGGCTTCGCGGTACAGGCAGATCGCTTGGCTGATTGCCAACACATGCCACTCGTTGAAGCCCAGGTCAAAGGAACTGCCACGGTGACCGGAGGTGCCAAAAGCCACACGCTGGGTTGCAACCGAAGCATCGGGTCGGCCGGTGTAATAGGCCGTCACCAGTCGCGGGATATCGATCAGCAACTCTGCCGGTGCCGGCTTGCCCGCAAATGGACTGACTGTCATGCAAAACCTCTGAGTGGAGTGGCTCGGGAAATGGGGTGCAGTTTACTGACAGTTCGACCATGGCGCGATGGGTTCGATCCATCGCCGCCGATTACGATTGTTCGAGCCTCAAGGCATCGGCCAGCGCGCAGAGCGCGGTGTCCATGTCCTGCGGCCCATTCAGGGCATGGGTCAGGCGCATATGTTGCCCATACAGACCCTGAAGGCTGAACAGCTCCCCCGGCGCGATGACGATGCGCTGGGCAAGCAGTCGATGGAAAACCCTGCGCAAGTCAACCCGTCGCGTCGACTGCATCCAGATTGTCGCGCCACCTTGGGGCTCTGCCCATTGCAGGCTGTCCCCCAGCCGCTCGCGCAGCAATTGCGTGGTCGAAGCCGCACTTTCGCGCAGCAGGCGCCGCAAGACCAGCAAGTGCTGGTCGATCCTACCGTTGCTGTACAGCCGGGCGATGGCTTTCTGGCGAATCGGCGACAAACGAAACGCACGCAGCAGGAAATGTCGCTGCAGGTGCAGGGTCAACTGGCGCGACAACACGTAGCCATACGGCGCCTCCGGACCGATGGTTTTCTCGAACGTCGAATAGACGATCAACCGATCCGGGTCGAGCAAGTCTCGAAAAGGTGTAACCCTTGGCTCGAACACCAGGTCTGTATGGCTATCGTTCTCCAGCACCCAAGTGCCATGCCGCTCCAACAAATGAGCGATAGTGCGGCGGTTTTCCTCAGGCACGAGCGTGCCCCTGGGCATGTTCAAGACTGACGACAGCACCACCAGACGTACCGTTTCGCTCATCAGCAGGTGTTCCAACTGCTCGACATTGATTTCCCCGCCGGCCAGTAGGGGCAACTCGACGACGTGGACCTCCGCCGCCTGCAGCAGGCGCAACACTGTCCAATCGCAGGGTGATTCGATCAGCACCACGGCGCCCCTGAGGGCCAGCACCGCGATCAGGATCTCCAGGACGCCCCGCAGGTCGGCGCCAATATAGACATCATCGGCATTCCAACAGCGGGCCGGCGAAGAGGTGTAGCGGGCAGCCAGCGCGTTGCGAAGCTCCAGCTCACCCCAGGGTTGCGAAGGCGCCTGCGGAGAGCGTGGGTACTGGCGCAGCAATTCGCGCTCGAGCAACAACAGCGGGCTATCCAATGGCTGCATCGACGCCGGTTCATCCGCACTGAGCACCTGCATGCCTGGCCGTCGGGCGTTGACGTACAGGGTCTCGAGTAAATCGTCACCGCCGTCCAGGGTGGTCATGCTGGGCGCGGGCAGCGCGTAGTAGCCGGACTTGGCGATCGAATAGACCCGCCCTTCCTTTTCCAGCAGCGAATACGCGTACTGGATGGTCGATATCGACACGTTCAGACGCTCGGACAGTTGCCGCAGCGACGGCAGACGAACCCGTGCATCCACCTCCAGCTCGTTGATCAGCGTGGTCAGGTATCGATAAACCGCCTGATAGGCGAAGTCTGTCTCTCGGCAGCCTTTCATCGGCTCAGGCCAGGAGCGCGGGTCGCGGCCAGCCCAGTCGCAACGCCGGGGGCAACGACTTGGAACGAGGTAGATGAGTCAGTCAAACCTCGTTCCTCAATGCCTTGCCGAGCGTTCGTGCCGCTCACCGACGGCCGGTTCGGCTTCTTCGACTTCGACGCTGTCAATGGCTTGCTGCAGATCGTCGACCGGGGCAATTTCCGGTTGCTCCGGCAGGGAGATACTTGCCCGGTACAGCTTGCCAAGGATGTCGATGGGCAGGCCGCTGACATCGACCATCCACTGCGCGATCTGATCGGCGACGGTCGCACCCTGCATGGCCTTGTGCAGGTCCGGCATCGCTACCAGCATGCCGGGGTGGCAGCAACGCAGAAAGTGTTCAAGGCCCGTGCCCTGCCCCACGAAAGGAGCGAACAGCATGCACACCAATTGCGTTTCGCTGAGCCCCAGGATCTTTTGTGCTTCGAGGGCAGCGTAGGCACGACGCTCGGGAATCGACGACGGAGAGCCGAACAGCGCTCGAGCCTGTTCACAGGCGTGCTCCGGCAGTTGCTTGCGATGCATGATCATGATCGCCCGTTGCACGTAGTCCCCGTAGCCCGTTTCATAGCTGCGGCCTTGCAGGTAGCAGGCCTGCAGACCATGCAAATGAGCCGACAGCAGCGGGCTGAGATACTCGTTTTCGGGCGCTGATGGGACAAGACCTTCGGTCTGTACCCGCAGGAACTCGTTGAAGAGCGGCCAGTTGGTTCCCTCCGAACGGTCGACGATCAGGTCGTCGATGCCGACGTGGCCCACTCGTCGGCAGGCCTCGAAATGGCCTTCGGGTCGCCATGCATCGAGGCGATCCGGGCCATAGAAATGCCGGTAGACATCACCGCCCAGGGAGTCGAGATGAGCAAAGAGGTTGTCGAAACCGCAGGGGTGGTCGGTCATCAGGCCGATCTTGCGGGTGGCGCGGCGCAGGCCCGATATGAATTGTTTTTGCTGGCGCGGCGTATCGCTGCTGACCAACGAATCCACGCCAGACTCCCAGCGAGCCATGTGCCGGTAGAACTCGGCCATCGCCAGGTAGCCGTCATCGCCAATCTCCAGGGGGCTGTCGGCCGCACGAAGGTGTCCCAGGACCAGCAGGTCCATGCGATTGGCTTCGTGCCCCGCCACCGACAAGGGCTGCCGGTGATTGAACGGCAACACCTCGCGGTTATCCGCCATCAGCAATTCGACCCGGGGGTCATCGTAGACAAACAGCGCGCTGTAGCAGCGGTGGATGTTTTCCAGCGTCGCCTGGGTGGTCTCGCTCAGGCGTGGCGTGGCAACGCGCAAGGCGAAGGTCACCGGATGGCGCCCGGCGATGCTCAACTGTGCGGCGCGCAAGGCGGTCAGCACATAAAAACTCTCCCGGCTCCCGTTCTGGACCGTCAACACCCGATAATCGCCAATCCGGTCTATGCCTCCGGCGGCGACAATTAAACGCTGGATCAAAAGCTGCAACGCGGTACGTTCTGCCCGGGAATAAAAACCCGACAGCCGTTGCAATATCTGTTGATACACGTGAGTCATTGCCTGCTCATGAATTGCACTCATAGCCATTTACCTGGAAATTCAACTATCGGCGTCGCACCCGCACCAACGTGACTGCGCGACGTGTTGGTCTAGATGGGTAGTTCTAGTACTCAAAGAGTATTAGCAATACGCTCAAGCATTGCTTGTCGTAATTATTTGATACATATGCTGAGGGTCGGCCTTCGCCCCTTCGAGCGATCGCCGAGGGCCTTTAAAACCGGGACCATCGCCGGCCGACCGGAGCGTCCTAGGAGAATTCCGACAACGTCCCACAGATAATGAGCACGAGAAATAAAGAACTTGCCGAACTTTAAATGATGCTCTACCCCACCCTGTTTTCCCCAGGATCGATAGATAGCCCCGCACCAATTAATGCTCGTTGCCTTTTGAACGGGCCTTGAAGGACGAAGACCTTCGAAAAAGTTATACCGCACCACGACTTCTTCCTTGATATGGAAATCAGTGTTCAATTATCAAGACTTAAACACTGATTAGAAGATACAGATTGAGGGCAAAAACCAGTTCAGATGTTGGCCGACAAACCGTCTCAGTCTTTGAGCGAGCCGGGGCAGGCAATTCGGGGTGCGAAATGGCGAGCTACGAACGTAGCCCAGCCAGGCAGGCAGGAACTGCCGTGAGAGAGGATGGGGATCAGGACGGCAGCGCAAGAGCCGAGGTGATGACTCTTGCGCAAGACAGGATTCAGGCCGGGTCGACGACCTGAAGGGCAACGCGTTCACGGCAAGGGCACTCGCCCATGTAGCGGTGAGCCTCGACAAACTCGGAGAACGGGAAGACCCGAGTCTTGAGTGGCAACAGCACGCGATCGGCGGTCAATTGATTGATATCCCGCAGTGCTCGTTGCAAGGCCACATGGTCCTGGAGGATGCCCAGTTCCGGCTTGCCGGTGAAATTGCCGATGCAGTGCACAAAGAACTGAATGTTCTTCTGGAACGCCGCGCAGGCTGGGAACGGCGTCTGGTTGCCGCCCTGCAAGCCATACAGCACCAGGCTGCCACGGGGCGCCAGTACGTCGCCGAGCAGCGACATCTGCGGCCCGCCGAGGCCGTCGAAGACCACATCGACGCCGCGGTTGTCAGTGAGCTTGTTGATTTGCATCAGCAAGTCCTGTTCTTCGGTGACGATGACCTTCTCGGCCCCCAGCGACAACAGGTACTCCCGCTCGTCAGCCGTCTTGGTGGCCGCGATCACCCGCACACCCAGGGCCTTGCCCAGTTGTACGAAGGAAGGACCGGCGCAATGACTGGCATCGGTCACCAGGGCGAATTGCCCGGGCTTGACCCGCGCCAGGTCCATATAGGCGAAGTACGCAATCAGCAGCGGCGTGTAATGCACGGCGGCTTCGATCGGGCTGAGCACGTCGGGATAACGGGTCAGGGCGGTGCGTGGCAGCACGATGACTTCACCGTACACCGGATAATCGTTCGGACTCTCGGCAGGGAAGCTGGCGACCTTGTCGCCCACGGCCAAATCATCGACACCATCGCCGACAGCCGTGACTACCCCGGCCATCTCGTGGCCCAGGCCCGAAGGCAGGCGCGCCTGGGAAGACGCCAGGTTCTGGCGCCACAAGGTGTCGTACCAACTGATGCCGATCGCTTCGACGCGGACCTGCACTTCTCCTGGCGCAGGAAGAGCCGCCGCATGCTCTTCGCATTTGAGCACCTCGGCACCACCAAACTTGTGAAAACGGATCGTGCGGGACATCGCAAACCTCGTCAAAGTAACCTCTAATGCCATGAACTCTATCCGGGCTTTGTACCCAAGACCATCAGTGGCTATTAATAGTCGACATGCCTGTCATTGATTCCGCAGCAAGAAAAACCAACCAATCCTGTAGGACTTAACCTAAGAAAACGCAATTAGCCGGTGCAGAGTACCAGCCTTTCCCCGTAAGATTCATGCCGGCCATTGTTCCCATATGGCCGCTCACGTCAAGCTTGCCGAATCTGCCAGGACCCCAGATGAATCGTAATGACCTGCGGCGTGTCGATCTGAACCTGTTGATCGTGTTCGAAACATTGATGCATGAACGCAGCGTGACCCGCGCCGCCGAGAAGCTGTTCTTGGGCCAACCGGCCATCAGCGCCGCGCTGTCGCGCCTGCGCAGCCTGTTCGATGACCCGTTGTTCGTGCGCACCGGCCGCAGCATGGAGCCTTCAGCCCGGGCAGTCGAGATCTTCGCCCTGCTCTCCCCAGCCCTGGATTCGATTTCCACGGCAGTCAGCCGCGCGGCGGAATTCGACCCGGCCACCAGCACCTCGGTGTTTCGCATCGGCCTGTCGGACGATGCCGAATTCGCCCTGCTGCCCATGCTGCTCAAGCGCCTGCGAGCCGAAGCGCCCGGCATTGTGCTGGTGGTGCGCCGGGTCAACTACATTCTGATGCCGAGCTTGCTGGCCTCCGGCGAAATTTCCATCGGCGTCAGCTACACCGATGACCTGCCGGCCAACGCCAAGCGCAAGGTCTTGCGCCGCAGCTTGCCCAAAGTATTGCGGGCCGACACCGCGCCGGGCCGACTGACCCTGGACGAGTTCTGCGCTCGCCCCCACGCCCTGGTCTCCTTCGCAGGGGACTTGAGCGGCTTCATCGATGAAGAACTGGCGAAACTCGACCGCAAGCGCCATGTGGTGTTGGCCGTACCGCAGTTCAACGGCCTGAGCACCCTGCTGTCGGGCACCGACATCGTCGCCACCGTGCCCGACTACACCGCCGACGCGCTGACCGCCGCCGGCGGCGTCCGCGCCGAAGACCCGCCCATACCGGTGCGCAGCTTCGAACTGCACATGGCTTGGCGCGGGTCCCAGGACAACGACCCGGGGGAACGCTGGTTGCGCTCGCGGATTCAGATGTTTTTTGGCGACCCTGAGAGTCTTTAAGGCTTTCGCGAATGCTTGTTAGCTGATCATTTCAGCCTTTTCCTAGCCTTGAAGAGCCATTTACTTCCAGCTAATTGCTACATTTGGGGCAAATTTGAGGGCATACTTTAACTGGTTTGAAAAGGATGCCCCCAACCGTCATCGTTGTCTTGTAGAGGCGGCTCGCAAACAGCCAAGCATCTGGGCAATATCCTGACCAGCACACCATCGCGATGACAGTCTGCATTCATCGCCGCAACGGAGAAAAGCAAGGCGCGCTAGCCTGCAAATTCGCCAACACCTTCTCATACTCCAAATCTCCCTCAGCCTCTCGTGCAGGGATCACCTCGCCATGTAACTGAGCACGTAGATCATCCCAACGCTCCAATAAAACCTGCCAGTTATGTTCATCGTAGGTCCCTCGGAAGATCACCGGATGCACATCAATGCGTGGTAGCTCCGCCGCTGGAATATCCCGCTCCAACGCTTCGTCCAGTTGGCGACTCCAGTGACTGCCCACCCGATCGACCCGGCCGATCTGCTGCTCGACCACACCGGGGTTCCATTCCGGGTGCATGAGGATCACGGTGCGGCAGGCTAGGTGCAGGTTGAGACCTTCGCGGCCGACGGCGGACTGGGCCACCAGCACCCGGGGAAAACTGTCGGGGCGATTGAAGGCCATCTGCAACAGGCGGCGGGTGGACTGCTCGGTGCCGCCATACATCAAACGGGCAAAACCACCCTCCTGATGGGCATATTCATCCTGCAGGCGGGCCAGGAGCGGCTTCCATTGCAAGGCCACTTCGTCCTGGGCGATGTCGCTGTCGTCCGCATACCGGTCGCTGGCAGCCTCCAGCAACTGGCGGAAGGCCGCGCAGACTTGCTCGGGGGTCGGTGATCCGGCCAGATCGCCGGTCAGGTCGAGGATCGCCCGGGTGAACAGCGCCACGGGATGTTTCTCGGCTGCATCAGCCAGGTCCTTGTTGAGCTCGGCGTCCCTGAGGCATCTGAACATGGCCCGGGGCACTTGCTCGTGTTCGCCCAGCCCCGCATCCAGCCACTCCAGCAGGCGTCGGCGCAATTGCTCGCGGCGCGCGCCCTGGCTGTTGTACTGGCGGGCCAGCAGGTCGGGGATCGCAGCAAGGTCCAGAGGGGACTGCAACTGGCAATGGGCAACCTGTACTGCGGCCCACTCGCAATGATCATCCGTGGCATCGGCGCGGATAACGCTCTGCGGCCAGTACACACCGGCGTCCAGTCTGCGCAGCATTTCCCGGGCGTTGAGCAGGCGCACCATGGCACGCATGGGCGCGGTGAAGCGACCGAACACCAGGACCTTCTCCTTGCGCTCATGCACTGCTTCGATAGCGCTGATCGTGGCCAGGATCGCCGGATGCTCGAACAGATGATGAGGTCGCTGGAACGCCTGTGCAGCGCTCTTCAACCACCATTGCACGCGCTGCTGGCGCTTTTCATCGAGCGGATTGAGTGGTTCGTCCGGCGTCGATGCGGACGGTTCCACGGGTTCGTTGATCTGCCCAAGCAGGTCGGCGATCCCGTGACCGTTGGCCAGGGTCAGGCGCAGGCGCTTGGCCGTGGCGTTTTCCTCCAGCCGCGACGCAACCGAGAGCGCCTCGGTCGCGCACACGGCCTGACGCCAGGGTAGCGCCAGGCGCTGAACATCCACGCTGACCGGCTCGCGGGTATTGCGATGGGTCTCCCCGCGGGTGCGCTCGGTGAAGCGCAGGACGTCGGCGTCTTCGCGCTTGTCCCGGCGCAGTAGATAGGGGCAGAGCATGGTCTGGAAGGCGCTGGCCGCCGCCTCATAACGATGCCGCGCGGTGTCGCTTGAGCGCCAGTGGATGCGCAGGTGACGGATGGCCTGGTCAAAGTCGTCGATCACCGGCTGAAGCCGGTCGCACACGCTTTCGTCCAGCCCCAGCCGCTGGAAGGTCTGCCGCCACTGCTGGACGTTCAATTCCACGGGGGTCGCAGTCAGGCACAGGCGTCGGCATTGCTCCGCGCTGGAGAGCATGCCGAGCAAGCGGCTGAGGCCGCCGTCGCTGCCGCGACCTTTATGGGCTTCGTCGATCACTACCAGGTCGAACGCACCCAGGCCAATCCCGACGGTCTGCTCTAGCCAGCTTCGATAGAGGCTGCCGTTGCCGTAGTCGGTATAGACGTCCGGGTGAGGCCAAGGGTGATGTGCAGTGACGTCGCTCAACCAGGTGCTGGCGGGTTGCCGCGGATTTTCCCGGAGTACATTGACGATGCTGACTGCGGCACTGGTGACCCACTCATCGTATTCGCCAGAGTGCAGATAACCGTTCGGATACCGGGCTGCGGTTGCCTTGCGCCACTGCGCAAAAACCTCGGGCACCAGCTCCCTGCGCCAGCGCCGGGTACCCTCCCCCAGGCGCCAATTGGCGAAGGCATGGGACAGCAGCACCGTCGGCACCTCGAACCACGGGGTCTGCTCACTGACCTCGGCGCCCCCCCAGGCTTCGAAATAACCCAGCAGCCCGCGAAGCATAACAGGCACGGCGACACCGCCGCGGTTCAACTCGTCCTGCCACTGATAGCCCAGCCCCGGCGGCGCGATGATCGCGGCGCGGCCTCCGGCCTCGTTGACCGCGCAAATCAGCTCGACGGCGATACGGGTCTTGCCCATGCCCACTTCGTCGGCCAGCACGACGCCGTGTTCGCCGATGCGCTCGGCCAGCGCCAGCACGCTGGCGCGCTGGCCCTTGTTCAAGTGCGCAGCCGCCTCACCCTTTTCGCCCGCCAGTTGCTCCTGCTCCGCCACCCGCCTGCGCAGGGCCGCCGAAACCTTCACCCAGCTGAAGTCCGTCCGTGTCATATCGCAACTCCCAAGGGAAATGCACTGCCGAGCTTCCAATGAGCTTCGATAGTGCTTAGTGCCGTCTCGTAGCGCTGGCCTTCCGGGCCATCCGCCGTTTCCGCGAAACCTGGCCTGAATGCCGGTTGGCGCAACGCGTGGAGAGGATTGAGCTCAAGGGCCAGGAACTGCTGCAACAGCTCGCAGCCGGCAGCCTGGCTGAGGGACTGCTCCAGGCGCGCACACCACAGCGGCCAGTCCCGAGGCTCTAGGGCGGTCTGTTTTTCGGCGATGCTTTCGATCAGTTCCATCATCTGCCGGATCGGGTAGCGCGCTGCCTCCCCCGCAGATGCTCGGCTGCCCTTCCGCTCAGGCGGGTCCTGGGAGGGATCAAACGCATTGGGCAACTCGTCTTCGCTGGGGGCGTATGGGAATCCGTCGAGCTGCAGCCAGGCGTCCTCCAGGCTGATGTCCGGCAAGCCAGTGGCGGCCAAACGGCCGAATCCGTCAAGCACCGGTACCACGGCGGTACGGGTCGCCCCGGCGTCCTGCCATGCCACCCGCACCTGCCGCGGTCGTGGCCCGGACCAGACGAAACCCTGCCCCTCGACCCAGGCGCACACCTGTTCCGACGTGTCCAGCAGCGAGCAGGCCGGCTGCGCAAGCGCGTCGGCGCTCAACCAGCCGTGCTCCGGCGTCTCTGCATCCCGCCAGACCAGATAGGCCACAGGTGCCGCGGCGAACAACTCGTCGCCCACCTCGAGTTCCTGGCCTTGGCGCAGGTTTTCAGGGGCACACTCCTGATCCCACTGGACCGGCAGTCGATAGCCGATCGCTTGCGGGTCGGCGACACCCGGCTTTGCCGGATACCAGTTCATCGGTTCAGGGACGAAGACCACCCCGGCCTCCAAGTTGCCTTTCGAGCGCCCCGGTCCCATCTGCAGGGTGAAACCCTGTCGCGTCAGGTTGCCCGAGCCCAGGTAAAGCCAGGGGCTGGCGGTTTTTCCCGAGTCACCGACCTCGCTGGCGCTGAAGATGAACTTGGCGTGCATGGTGCGCTGGGGCTGCTCAGCAAACCAGGCCGGCTGGACCGCAGGTTTTACGCTGATGCCTGCCGCCGTCAATAGTGGGACGGAATCAGCGATGCCCTGGCAGCTCGCCTCGTTGACGAACAGGTCCACGCAGCTGCTCGCCGTCAACAGACGGGGCTCGCCCTCTTCACCGCGCAGGCGCCGGACGATGCTCAGCGGGACCGATGACTGATCGTCGGCCAAGGACGATTCATAAAAACCCGAGCCCATGGCCAGGTAGTTCCGCGCGCTGCCACGGCCCGAGGCATGCAGCACCTTGGCTGGCAACTGGTCGAGCAGGGACTTCTTGCGGTTATGGAAGAAGCGCGGGGTCAATTCGGATGACCAGGGCTTGACCTGCTTGAGCAGATACTCGTCCAGTTGCGCCACGGCAGCGGTCGTCAGCGGATTGGCCTGCAGCGTACGCCGGTCGTAATGGGTGCGAAGCCAGTCCACCAGCCCCCAGGCGCTGCTGATGTCCGCGCACACCTGCCGGGTGGCGTCAGATGGCGACGACAGATCATCGCTGCGCAAGTCCAGGCACCAGACCAAATCGAGGCTCTGTTCCAGGGTCTGCCGCGTCCAGTTGCCGGTGGGCACCAGCAGGCGCAGGCACCAGGCGCCGCTGGTGTCCGTGCTGCGGAACGCCAGCAGCGCCACCTTGGCGTGCATCAGGTTGAATGGCAACTCGCCGTTGGCCCACGGCAGGTGCAGTAGGCCAGGCACCCCGATGGGGTCGATCTGGACCGCACGCGGATCCAGCATCAGCGCCAGAAGCGTCTGTCCGGCGTAGGCACGCTGATTGGCCTGCTGGTAGGTGAAGCGTTCAAGGGCCTCGTTGAGGAAGCCCTCGTCTGCGGAAAAGCCGCACAGCCAGCCGAACTGACCGGTGAAACCCTCCGGCGCCTCGAAGTGCCGAACGAGAGAAGCAGGCACCTGGCTCATGAATTCACCTCTTCGATGGCTGTGCTCGGGGTCGCTGAAGTACTGGCCTGCGCCAGGCCCTGGAGATCCTGGTCCAGACGCCGCAGGCGCTCAACACGGTGGGAGATCCAGGCGGGCAGCGCTGCATGGGCTGGCGCCTCGGTAACCTCGTCGGTCACCGGATCGCTGTCGATTGGTGCGCCCTGATGCATGAACGCAGCGCCGGGCACAACCTCCCGGCCGCGAAGACGCAACACCCGGTCGTCACGGCGGACCAGGTGGGTCAGCAGGCTCGCATCGTCGGGGTCCGCGCATTCGCGGCAGAAGGCCTCGGCCACACTGTTCGTCCGTTGCGCCAGCGGATTGTCAAGGAACAGGCGTGCCAGTTGACGCAGGTGATCGAGGCGCGTGGCGATACGCTCGGGCAGGATACTGCCCAACCTAAAGCGCAGGGTGCTCAGTACCGCCAGATGCTGCTCCAGTGCGTTGAGCACATCGTAGGCCGCATCCTGGACCTGGAAGAACAACGCGCCGTAGTGCAGGTCGTTCCAATGCTCGGGGTCAATGGCATCAGGTCGCAGGCGCCAGTCTAAGGCTCCCGCCGGCTCTGCGTGACGGGCGGCCAGCCAGCGACGGATGGCGACGCGGCGCTCCCCTCCGCCTTCGCCGCTGTAAATATGCCGTGACAGCAACGCACGAGCGATTGCGGGCAACCCGTGCAGCGGTGAAAGCAACTGCCGGACGCCGGGTTTCAGCTCGCCCACGGCACGGCCTTTCAGCGCCCACTGCACCAGGGCCTCCAGCAGCGCGCCGTCATCTTCGCAGCAGGCATTGATGAACTCCCGGCCAAAGTCCGTACAGACGAAGGCATTGAAGCGCTCGCCTTGGGCACGCACCAGCCCAAGGGCCAGCAAGGCCTGGCCGGAGCCCATGCGCATCGGCTGGCTGACATAGAAGCCGGGCTTGCACAGGGTCTTGAAGTCAAAGCCGGCCTTGCCGCGCAATTTCTCCGAACCGCGCACCCGACTATCACCCTGGCCGTTGTGGTGGGTGAGTGCGAAATAGCAGCCCAAGGCTTCGACGGCATTGGCCACGGCGATATTCGAATGCGTCATTCCGTGCCGGCGCAAGGCCTGGGCCAAGGCAACACCCAGGGTCGCCAGCAGCAATTGCTTGGCGTACCAGACAGCGCCCATGCCGGGTACGGCCCGCTCGTTGTACTCGCGCACCGCCGCGCCGATATCGAGTGTGCGGGTGCGTCGCTCGCTACCCACGTGATCCGGGCCACACAACCCCCAGGTCATGGTCATGACGCTATCCTCTTCATCCTTGGAAAGATCGGCATTAGAGCTGGCATAAGGCCACCAACGATAGCAAAATGCTGCATTCGCAACCAGGTCGGATCGTGTCCCGGGAAGTGGTGTAACTGAAACAGCCGATACGCTCGGATTGGACATGCCTGAATGCAGGCTAGACGCCACCTCGGCGACCCATATTAAGGATGAGATGACATGGACACGAAAGAGACCCTGGAACAGGGTGTTCTCTATGCGCAGGCTGGCTTCAACGAACTGCAGAACCAGTTGTTGACCGGTGCGTTGGATCAATACTCGGTGATGCTCAAGCAATCGATCACGAGAAAAGATGGTGAGTATGCAAACTGGGCCCTGGATAAACAGCAGGGTCGAATCGCAGAGGCTCACCACGCGGGCTCTTACAACATCGAAGCAGCTGGCAAGGGCGCCAACAACCACCGCGCCACGCTGGATGTAGGACGACACAACGATCCAGTCACCGACGTTCGCATCAACACCCCTGATGGCTCCAAGGACTACCAACTCAAGTTCTACAAAACTGCCGAGGACAGCACCAAAGCCATCAACCATGGTGACTATCAGGACGTAGGCAAGATCGTCCCGGAAGAGCAGCTCGCTGGCGCCCGAACCGTTGCCAAAAATGAAGCAACCAAAAACGCCCAGAAGCGTCCCGAGGTCAGCAAGAACTACAAGAAAACTGCTGAGACCCTGGATGACTCGATCCACTCGGACGATCGCCCTGACATCAAGAGCAAGCCACTCAAGCGTCGCGGCAAAGGCAGCTCGGAGGAGCTCGTCAAAGAAACAACCAAGGAAGATAAAGGCCCCGAGTATGCAGAAAAAGACCGCGTACGCGCTGAGTTCAATCGCATGCAATACGCGAATGCAGCCAAGGCAGGGGCAATCGGTGGTGCAACGCTAAGCGCCGCTTCCGAGCTACTTGGCATCATGCGCAGCGATGAGCCCCTCACGATGGAGCAGTGCTATGAGGCAGCCGAGCGCATTGTTCTGAGCTCGATAAAGGGGGCCGGCAATGCCGTTCTGGTCACTGGCATTCAGCACCTTGGCCAGAACCTGATCGACAGCGCCTCACACACCGTACTCAAAAACGCTGGCGGCCACCTGATCAAAGGCAACGTCGCTTCGGCAGTCGCAAACATCGCGGTAAGCCTTGGCCAGAACATCTACAAGTTCTCACGAGGCGAAATCGACAGTCTGGAGTTTGGCGGATCAATGATCAGCACCACGGTATCGGTCGTGGGTGGATCCTTGGCGTACAGCGCAGGCACCGCAACGGCGACCTTCCTGGGCCAGTGGGTGGCCTCCGAGATCGCCTCCACAGCACTGTTTGGCACCACGCTTGGCGCCCTTGGCCCCATTGCACTGGGCGCCGTGTTCTCGATTGGGTTCTCATTCGCTGTCTCGGCTTATGTCGGCCACTTCGCAGGCCAAGGTAGAAAGCTGGCGATGGAGGATATGCAGGCTGCGATGTCCCAGCTCACCAATGGCTCGATCAACCTTTCGCAGTACGCTGGGCTGGTCGGAACCATGTCCGAATTCAATTTCGAGTGGAAGGACATGCTGCCGTTTTCCGGCAGTATCTCGGTATTCTCGGAATACCGTGCTCGCAAAGGTCAGCTCATGGCCGTCCAGAAGCAGATCGAGAAGCAGATCGCCAGCCTGCCCTCCCAAGAGGCAGGGGCCCTCTATCAGCTTAAGGCCAGCTACCAGCAGAAGATTCTCCAGATCGAAGAAGATTACGAGCGTCAACGGCAAGAGATCACGCGACAGGCCGGTGAGCGCTATCAGATGTTGCGCAAAGACCTGAACGCTCACTTGGAGCTTCAGTTCCTCATGTTCACCCCTATCAAGAATACCCTTCTCGGCGACCGCAAAGCGCTCCAGGCTGCCAGTAACGAACAACAACTCGAACAGGCGCGCATGGACTCCTATCGCAAGGAGCTCAAAACATTGCAGCAGTCCCTTGAAGCGACTGCATTCGAGGGTGGTGACACCAACAAAATCGCCCGGACGATGCTGGCCACGATCGATGTTCGTCTCACAGACGTACTGCCTGAGCGGACGTCCTGGGATCAGGCATACGAATTTTTTGTGCGCCCGTAGTGCAAGGAGGCCTAAATGCTAAAGAAACTTGTCCATTACTTCACCAGTCGCAGCCTGGATAAACACCTGCAGAAAACGCAGTGCATGATCGATGAGTATGAACGCGAGGCCGCGGCTAGCCAGGCACGGGTTCAAGCTCAAGCCGACGCTTACAAGCTGCAAATCCAGCAGCTCGCCAAGCTGCGCGAAGACCAGCTCAAGCAGTATGTTGAGTTCCTCAACGATCACATCGAGAAGACCACAGACTACATCGACCATCTCAAAGATCTCCCGCAGGCCATGTTCCTGTGTGTCGAGGCTTGGCTACGTAGGAACATCAGCGAGCTGCGCTGGAATCTTGAGCGAGATAAAACCCAGGTCATCCGATCGACGATTTCGTATCTGGATGAACTCAATCAAGAGATGATCCGGCTTTCGCGCGCCCAGGAACGCCGCACCTGGCAAGCGCAAATTGCGAACCGTCCGCCTCGCGTCACAACCCCAGAGATCACCAAGCTCGTCAAACAATTTGCACGAGATGCCAAGTCCGATGCCAAGGACTATGAACGCGATCTGAGCCGCATCAAAAGCTATCAGAGCAAGCTGAGAAAGCAGCTAAGTGACCTCAGGATTTCCACCTCCGGACTCAAGGCCGAGAAGGAGCGAAACAGTGAGCAACATCAGCTCGTGAGGCAGCGTGTGAAGGCCCTTTACGAGCAGTGCGGTACCAAATTCAGAGCACTGCAGGACATCTTCGAGAACTACTACCAGTTCTCGGACAGCGATTCGCCCCTGGCAAACCTGTGGATTTCACAAATGCCCAATGGCGGTACGCTCAGGGAAATCAATCAGGTGCTCATCGATACGAGGCCCGATTGGGAAGACGCCAAGCGCAGAACATCAGACCTCAAACATCGTAGAACGATTATCCAAACGCGCATCAAATGGGCTCACGACTTTAAAGAGTTCTCCACACTCGACGCGGACAAGGAAGCGCGCTCAGAGATTGTCCATTCGCTGGCAGACGCCCGCGAACACCAGGACAACTTCTTCAAAGCCCGTCAGGTGTTCACATCTCGTCGCGATGAAATCAAGAAACTCATGGGCTGGATCAACGACCTGCACCCCTCAAAAACCATCGAGCAGGTATTCACCCTGCTCTCGCGCGACGACACAGACATCTACTGGCCAGCGATCGGCCTGGCAACCAAGTCAGTGCGTCACCCAGCAAGGAGGCAACAATGAGCACATCAAGCACAACACGCGTGAAGCTCAGCTTCCAATGGGCTGCCTGGCAATTCAGGGAGTGCTTCATCGCCATTTCTGAGGCCGTGCGACACGGCTACACCACCAACGATGAGTTAATCAACGTGCTGCCCCAATTTACGGTCAACCGTCTTGTCCTAGGCTTGGACAAATTGCTCGCAGCGGAAATGGCACACCTCAACATGGATACGCTCTCCATCGATGATGACATGCGCATCGTCGAGGCACTCGCGGCTGGCCAAGTGCTTGAACTGCCGCTGGGCATCGAGCAACTGGAGCGAAACGACCCACTGATGGGCAAGATTCTGATGGGCATTGGCGTACGAAACCCAGCGGGTGCACTGTCGCTCTTGAAACCAAAAGTTGAGGGGATCTGAGATGACATCTAAAGAGCACTTCAACCAGGGCGACCTGAGCACAACTCATTCCGCTGTCACGCCGAACCCAGACTTCATCGATCACATCGACGACTGGCTGGAGTACCTGGTAAAGCTTGTCGAGATCACAGCCGATCCGATCACCCGCGCAAAGTATGAAAGACAGATCAGGTATGTCCTGCGATTCCGCAGTGGTGCCAACTGCAACGTTGCTCACAACAACACCTTGGCCAAATATTACACCGAGGCGGCTGGATCCGTAGACGATGCATCGGACAGCAAACCGGGAGAGAACCCCCGCGCTACCGATCGCAAAACGAAGGTTGGTGCTGAACTTGCCAAACTGGGGTTGCACGACTCGATGGCCATCCACTCCACCGCACCGATACAGGAGTGCTATCTGGCTGATACCTATGCCTACTCCCAAATCCAGAAAGCCTTGGCTTGCGAAGACATATTCTTCCTCCAAGGGCCTCCCGGTACCGGTAAAACCACTGCAATCGTGGAGATCATCCTCCAGACCCTACGCAGTAAACCCGAAGCGCGAATCCTCATCAGCTCCGAAACACACGTCGCAGTCGACAACGCCCTTGATCGCCTGACCACGCACCTTTCAGCTTCCGACATGTCCATGGTGATGCGCTACCCACGCTTCATGGTCGCCACCTTGGAAAGCCCTGCCGCCATTGAAGTACAAGCATTCGATCGGGCTGATGCCGTATGGAGAGAGGCCTGGGAGAAAGCGCCGGAGCTCACAGAGCGTTTGTGGCAAAAGCTGGATCGCGGACGCACGAACAGCGACGGGAGCGTCGACCTTCCCCGGTGGCTAGTGCGCAACCTCGCCGACCGGCATCAGATCATCGGCGTGACGTGCAACCAGGTGGATCACTTCATCGACAAGGACAGCGACATGTTCGACCTGGCCATTGTCGATGAGTGCTCCAAAGCTACCCTGCCTGAGTGGCTCATGGCACTCACAGTGGCCCGCAAGTGCGTCCTGGTAGGCGACCACAAGCAGTTGCCACCGACCTTCTGCAAAGAAGAGTCTTCAGCACTCTCGGCACTCGACAACGCCCAGGAGAAGCTCATCAGAGGCGGCGTCATCGAGCGCATCTTTGAAAACTTTCCCAAGCACATGAAAGGCACGCTGCTGAAGCAGTACCGGATGCTGCCTGAGATTGGAAAATTCATCTCCAAGCACTTCTACAACAACAGCCTCGCCCACAGCCGCACGGGAGGTAATGGCCTGTTCGAGCATTTCGCCTGGCTGACCTACGATTCCAAGGGGTACTTCGTCCCCCCTGAACGCGGAGAAGAGGAAAAGACACTGATCAACCAGCGCGAGATTCAGATCATCGTCGATCGCCTGAAGACGATGTGTGAGCAAATCAGCGAAGCAAAGTCTGCCGTGATTGCTGAAGCCTCAGCCCGCGGTGATACCGTGGGCTCTGGTGATGTGATGATGGGTGCCAGCACCACCGTTCTTCAAAGCGAAGGGGCCAAGCCCTACTTCAGCGACGGCAAGCGGCTGAGCGTAGCCGTGATCACGCCGTACCGAGCACAGTGCAGGCAGCTCAAACTCGCTCTGGGTAAACTCGATTTACGCGAGCACCTGACGATCGAGGTGGATACCGTCGATGCGTTCCAAGGGCGTCAGGCTGACGTCGTCTTCTTCTCATTCGTACGCACCGTCGGGCCCGCCACGTTTTATGCAGATGACCGACGCATGAATGTCGCCATCTCCCGGGCCAGAGACTGTGTCTACCTGGTGGGAAGCATCGAATACATCCGCAGCAAGAGGCTGCCGGCACTGACAGCGCTCGTGGGAAGACCGGTGTTTACCCGGGTTGGATGATGCAGGCCGCGGAGAAAACGCTCTCAGCGGGAACCTACCCTGGTCAAGCGGCTTCAGGTGGATCGATAGATGTTCAGAGCGTGGATGGATAAGCTTCGAGCCCCAGATCTACTAGGCAGGGATAAGAGGCAACTGGAAATATCTAGTCAATATCTCGCCATACGTGTGGGGTATACACGGACTTTGGGGTCATCAGACAGACGAGTTTTTCGAGAGCATCAGCTCGTCTGGTTCTTCACAGTTAGCTTCCTGCATTGGTGCCTCGGTCGTCGACGAATGCATCCTCAGGGGCGTTGCTCCAGAGGAGATGGTCAAAGCCATGAATGGCCATACTCAAGGTCGAGTCGACCTGAGCATGGATAGTATTCCAAAGGTATCCGTTGTACATTCGATGTCACTCTGACATCGCCAGCTCAAGGATGACGCATGCAAATCCAACATTTGGAAGTTGCGAATTTCCGTAAGCTTCTCTCCGTTCGAATCGACCTTTCCGCCGAAACCACGCTGCTCGTAGGTGCGAACAACAGCGGTAAGTCATCAGCAATGCTCGCTCTTCGCAAGTTTTTCAGTGGTAAGGCTTCCGGCTTCAAGCTCCAAGATTTGACCTTGGCTCACTTCACCAAGATCGAAGAAATTGGTCAAGAATGGGAAGTCGACGGGAGCGATGACGCTCTGCCGAACGTCAATGATTGGGACGACTGGCTACCGCATCTGGATATTTGGATATCAGCTGAATCAGGTGAGCTTCACTTCATTCGAGACTTGATACCCAACTTCGAATGGCGCGGGGGATTGGTGGGCATGCGGTTCCGATTGGAACCAGATGACATGGCAGAACTCTATGCCGACTACAGAAAGCAGCGTGAACGTGTTGGGTTGCTCGAAGCCGCATTAGCTGCCGATCCGAAGGTGGCCAAGGCAATGCTCGACGCTGCTGATGAATCCGCCGACCAGGAAGACGATGTCGAAGAAGTGCCGGCGAAATTGTCACTTTGGCCTCAGGGGCTGACCGACTACTTGAGCCGCAGGATGGGACGCCTCTTCAAAATCCGAGCGTACCGCCTCGACCCCGCCAAGCTGCAAACCACTTGTACAAATACCCGCCGAGCCCTGCCCCAGCGACTCAACCCGACAGCTTTGCCCCTGGAGAAAAACCCGCTAGAGGGTCTAATCAAAATTCACGAAATCAATGCTCAGAGGGGGTTCGGTGACCACGGCGATGAAGGGTATGAAGAAACCGTAAAAGGTGGAAAAAAGCTTTCCGACCAACTCAGGGCTTACTATCAGAAGCATCTCGACCCGGGCGATACACCTCTGGTAGCTGACCTCAAGGCCTTGCGAGCAATTGAGGTAGCTCAATCTGCGTTCAACACCCGTTTAAGCGACAGCTTTGGGCCTGCGCTGAAGCAAGTGCAGATGCTCGGTTACCCGGGACGCAGCGATCCAATGATCACACTTCAGGCGAAGCTAGCCGCTACAGATGGATTGAATCACGAAGCAGCGGTGCTTTTCGAAGTTGACTCATTTGCACGCCAGGCAGGCACCCCTGTGCTAAAGCTGCCCGAAACCTCGAACGGTTTGGGTTATCAGAACTTGATCTGGATGATTTTCCGCCTGATGAGTTTCAGGGATGATTGGTTGAAACGGTCTCGGAACCCCGACGTCCAAACGGCTACAGGGATCGAGCCCATCCATCTCGTCTTGGTCGAGGAGCCAGAAGCGCACTTGCACGTCCAGGTGCAGCAGGTCTTCGTAAAGCATGCTTACGAAGTGTTGTGCCGGGATGAGTTGACCAAGCAGTACCCCAACCTCAATACACAGCTGGTTGTCAGTACTCATTCGAGTCACGTTGCTCATGAGGTCGAATACCAGCATTTACGCTACTTCAGGCGCCTGCCAGCCGGCATGGATGACATCCCGGTGCCCGTCTCCACCGTGTCCAACCTGTCCAATGTCTTCGGCGATAAAACCTACACTCAGGAATTCGTCACGCGTTACCTGCGAGCGCAACACGCAGACCTCTTTTTTGCAGACGCCGTGATCTTGGTGGAGGGTGCGGCAGAAAGGATGCTACTGCCGCATTTCTTGCGATCAAATTATGAGTTCCTTGATCAGTGTTACATCACCATTCTTGATATTGGTGGTAGTCATGCGCACCGCTTAAGGCCTTTGATTGATGCGTTGGGGATCCTGACACTCGTCATCACGGATCTTGATGCCGGCAAAAAGCGGAGCGCCCAGCCTGCCAAGCTAGGTGCCAGTCTCACCACAAACAATCCAACCTTGCGCCATTGGATCAGAATGAAGGGGGAGTCTGCCCAGGTTGATGACCTGATGCTCATGCCGCCTGAGGCTAAGTGGCAGGTGATTGATGATCTCTTTGCCATACGCATCGCTTACCAGACGCCGATAGCCGTCAGTCTGCCCGAGATCGGTGATGTGGAGGTGCTTGCGAACACCTTTGAAGACAGTTTGGTGTTGAGCAATACCGAGTACTTCACCAATCGCGCTGGCCGAGGCCTGCTAGGTACCTTCCATAAAGCACTTCGTTCAGCCAAAACGACTGATGCCCTGAGCAATGAACTATTTGAAGCCCTGCGCACCGGTGACAAAGCCCAATTTGCCTTGCAGGTGCTTGGGGATTCAGCGTTCAAGAGCTTGAAGCTTCCTGAATACATCAGTGAGGGGTTGGCTTGGCTTGAGTTGAACCTCATGAAGAAGCGATCTGAACTGCTGCTTGTGACGACTGCTGATGAGGAGGTGGCATCATGACAACGACCGCCCCCCTCAATCGTGGTGCTGATGAGGTGATTCAGGAGTGCCTCGACTTGGACAACCCCAAAAGCTTTTTCTTGTATGCCGGTGCAGGGTCAGGAAAAACCTACTCTTTGGTTGAAGCCGTCAGAAGTTGCAAGAGCAGATTCAACGAGAAACTATTCGTCGAGGGCAGGAAAATTGCCATCATCACCTACACCAATGCTGCAGCCGAGGAGGTTATCCGACGTCTTGAATATGACCCTTTGGTTGAGGTGTCTACGATCCATGCGTTTTCCTGGTTGATGATAAAAGGATTTAACGACGAAATCAGAGCCTGGCTACGGGTAAAGCTGGCCCAGGACATCCGCAGGCTGGAAGCCGATATTGCTAAAGCTCGCGGAGAGAACAAGACGTTAAGGCGCAACCGCGCAGAACTGCAGAGCAAGACGCGCCGACTTGAAAACATCGAGCTCGTTCCGGCTTTCACCTATAGCCCGACTGGAGACAATCGCGGCTACCAGGCCCTGAACCATTCCGAGGTCATCGGCATGGCAGCTGCATTTCTACAACGCCCTCCTCTGCTGGATGTCTTGGTCGACAAGTATCCCGTCCTGCTGATTGATGAAAGTCAGGACACGATGGAGGTACTTCTCGATGCATTCCTCGTGGCAGAAGCGCAGGCCTCAGATCGATTCTGCCTGGGGCTAATCGGTGACACCATGCAGAGCATCTACGGACATGGCAAACAGCGATTGGAGAGTGCCATTCCCGAACGCTGGGCCAAGCCAGCAAAGATCATCAATCGGAGGTGCCCAAAACGCGTCGTGACGTTGATCAACGACATTCGCGCTCAAGTAGACACTCATCGCCAGGATCCTATAGAAGGCGCGCCTGAGGGAGCAGTACGCATGTACTGCGTTTCTCATGATCAAGCAAAAGACTTTCAAGTCGAGAATGAGATCGCCACTCTCATGGCGGACTTAACGGGTGATGATGAATGGGCAAAGGGCCCTTCAAATCGAAAAACCTTGATCTTGGAACACAAGATGGCCAGCAGGAGAATGGGGTTCGAAGGCGTTTTTTCCCCTCTCTACGCCGTGGAGCACATCAGAACAGGTCTGTTGGACGGCACATTGTCGGTACTGAAGCTATTTGTTGAAGGGGTAATTCCTATTCTTAATGCTGCCGCTATCGACTCATTCAGGCTTATGGAGGCCGTAAGACTTCGCTCTCCGCTGCTTGATCGGGCGTATCTTGAATCGCTTACAGACCAGTGCGCAGCTGTCGAGCGTGTCGGCAGTGCTACTCAGGCGTTACTCGCTATTTTCAATGATGCAGATCCGCTGATTTGCGACGTAGTTGATGTATTGCTGGCTACCAATCTTCTGCCTGTTCCCGAGCGTCTTGAGGCAGCTTTCCGCCTGGGCATTACCTCTGAACCTACCCCCGAATCTGTTGATCGAGGCGTTCTAGAAACTCATGCGTACCGTCAGATGTTGGAAAGCCGCTTTTCTGAATTAAGGGCCTATGCGGACTACTGCAGCGAACTCTCTCCTTATGGAACCCATCAAGGCGTCAAAGGGCTTGAGTTCCCACGCGTGATGGTAATTCTCAGTGACAAGGAAGCCGCCGGGTTTCTCTGGAGCTATGACAAGGCCTTGGGCGTAACGCCTCCATCGGCAAGTGATCTGCAAAAGCAAGCTGATGGAGATGATAATCCACTGACTCGGACACGCAGGCTGTTGTATGTGACATGCAGTCGCGCACAGAAAAGCCTGGTAATCGTTTATTATTCAGCCGATCCTGAAGCAGCAAGAAAAAGCATTTTGAAGACAAATTGGTTGCAAGCGGGTGAAGTGAAAACTTTCGGCATATCCGATTCTCTACCAGCACCGGACGACCTATAGGTTCTGATTTTTTAACTTCTTATTGAATAAGGTGCATCATGGGTCGTGGAGTTAGCCGAAAAGCGTTCATTGAGTCGCATGGTGCAACCTGTCGAAGTTGGACGTGGAGCTGGTCATTTGTCAATCACGATGATCAATATGATTATATTGAGTGCGATCCATAAACCTCACCTACCACAAGATGGTGCCTCGGTTTACCGTGGCATTTCCGGCGAACAGTTCCACGGCAGCAGTGCTTCATAGGCTGCCACTGATGATGCTGATGAAGAATTCGTTGCGCCGACCAAGCGTCGCAGCAAGCGTAAACCTTTGTCGGCAGATCTGCCTCGTATTGAAGTCATCCATGATTTGCCCGAGCACGAACTGACCTGCGCCTGCGGTTGCCGCATGCACGTCATTGGCGAGGGAAACCAGCAAGCAACTCGACATCGTGCCGATGCAGATCCGCGTGCTCAAACACGTGCGCAAGGTATACGGCTGCCATGGCTGCGAAACCGCACCGTTCAACGCTGACAAACCGGCGCAGTTGATCGAAAATAGCCTTGCCAGCCCTAGTGTGCTGGCCAGGCTGCTGACCACCAAGTACGTCGGTGGTTTGCCACTGCACCGTTTCGAAACGGTGCTAAACCGGCACGGGATCGAAATCTCTCGGCAAACCCTGGCGCGTTGGGTGATCCAGTGCAGCGAACACTTTCAGCCGTTGCTGAACCTGATGCACGACCACCTGCTGGAAAGCCCAGTGATTCACTGCGATGAAACAAGGGTGCAGGTGCTCAAAGAACCGGATCGCGACCCAACCAGCCAGTCTTGGATGTGGGTTCAGGCCAGTGGACCACCTGATCGACAAGTTGTTCTGTTCAACTACATCACCAGCCGTGCGCAGGAAGTACCGTTGCGCTTGCTGGAAGGGTATCGCAGTTACGTGATGACCGATGATTACGCCGGTTACAGCGCGTTGGCGTTACAGCCCGGTGTCGAGCGGCTGGCGTGCATGGTTCACGTGCGACGCAAGTTTGTCGAGGCGCAGAAGGTGCAGCCCAAAGGTAAGACGGGGCGCGACGACATCGTGCTGGCGATGATCAACAAGTGGTATGGCATCGAGCGTGAACTCAAGGATGTCAGCGATGAACAGCGCTTCATTGGTCGCCATGAAAGAAGCCTGCCGATACTTGGTCAGTTGAAAAGCTGGCTGGATAAAACGCAGTCCCAAGTGCAGCCGCAATGCATATTGGGAGAGGCCGTGTACTACCTGGCCAACAACCGGAGCCGGCTGGAGCGCTTTGTTGAGGCCGGCCACTTGCCGATCGACAACAACTTGGCAGAGCGCGCGATCAAGCCGTTTGTCATCGGTCGCAAGGCGTGGCTGTTCAGTGACACGCCCAACGGCGCCACGGCCAGCGCGCAGATATGCAGAGAGGCGACCGCATGAGCGATATCGCCTGATGCTCGACGGCGTGCTCAGGGTGCTCTGCTCGGGCGCTGCGTGGGGAGATATGCTGGAGTGTTTCGGCCCTGGGTCAACGGTGTGTCAACAGTTTCGGCGTCGGAGAAACCAGTGCGTTTGCTGCCCTCCACGACCGCCAGCTTCGGACCCAGGCTTTGTCAAAACCGCGCTGCTTTTCGATGATCCCTCTTGAGTGTGAACTCTGAAAAGAGCCGGCCCTGACAACCAATTATTCCAATAACCTCCGAGCAAGCCGGGACTCACGTACACTAAAAGCCGCCGACGACCATCCTGATCCGTGTCAGAAATCGCCAATCACGATCGCGCACGTACCGGTTGGGCTGGGGGCAAAATTGGGGGCAAAGCTTAAAATTTCCATCCTGAAACTACCACCCTAGAGCCATGTCAAAATGTTCTTTGGCGACCCTGAGAGTCTTTAGGCGTCGTCGGGTGGGCTGTTCGGCTGATCATTTCTGCCTTTCCAGAAACCATGGAGCTCCATTCACTTCCAGTGGATTGCGCCATTGGGGGCACATCTGAGGGCATGCTTTAGATGGTTTGAAAAGGATGCCCCCAACCTAAGGTGTAACATTCCCCCGTGTCGAAAAAATCACAAGCCGCTGTTCCCAAACCGCCGTCAAGCGCTCTCCGATCCACTTCGATCAATGGCTGAATGTCCAACAAAGTCAAAACCCGGCGGATCAATTCGAAATACTCCTTTGCGATTTCCAGAATGTTCCGAAGCCCGAGAACCCCGGTCGATTTTTTCAATGGAATATGTATTGGCCGGACGGCTACATCTCTGCGACTGAAACTGCTTGAACGAAAATATCAATCGGCCCTATTTCTGAAAGGCGTACGCAGGGTTCGTGGACGTTCAACTCGAACCTACCAAGCTATCGAAGCTGCGAGTGTAGGTTCAGGTCTGACGTATATACCGGAAGAGCTAGCACGGCCTTACATCGAGAACGGTAACCTGCAAGTCGTGCTCAATGACTGGGCGCCGAGCGTTCCTGGGCTTCATATCTTCTACGCAAACCACCGCCAATCTTCGCCCGCACTGTCGCTGATCGTTGGGGCACTGCGCTTGCGGCGTTGAACAAACGTGCCGGTGCCTCGCGTTCCTGAGCGTAAAACTGATGTGCTCAGCGTCACTCTCTTACAGACCACACACTCATGAAGAATCGGTCATCGACCCCGCGAGTGCTGAGTTGAACTGGTTCGGTTTCGACTGAGACTCTGGACAGAATCGTCGACTGGATTGTCTTCATGTACTTCTGAAAATGTGCAGACGCCATACGGCTTCGATATGCCGCCTCATCTGCATAGATCTCGAAGAAGTGCAGCCAATTTGGGTGTTCTTTTTCCGCCACCGAGTAATAGCCCGCAGGTCCGGTTCCTGTCCACGCGGGGCCTTGGCCTGGATTACTGAGCGCTGCTCACGGATTCATTCTGAAAACGCCAGTTATCAGCTGCAACCTAGTGCCATAGGCTCCCACACTGAACACCGGCTTCAGCAACACCTACTGCGAATGGAGACGTTGATGAACACTAAAACCCCCACCGCAACGGGAGCTGGGATAGAACTCTCCCGACGACAAGTGCTGATAGGTACCGCAGGTACTGCGGTCACGGCCGTATTAGCGAAGGTCGATGATGCCCAAGCGACTGCCAACACGAAATCAGCAGCGCAGAGCCCACCAGGCAGTCATGTGACGTTTACCCTCAACGAGCGGCGAGTTGCCTTGGATGTCGACAACCGCAGCACGCTCCTGGACGTCCTTCGAGAAAGGCTGCATTTAACCGGCACCAAGAAGGGTTGTGACCACGGCCAGTGCGGTGCCTGTACGGTGATCGTAGAAGGTCGACGAATAAACGCGTGCCTCACGCTTGCGGTCATGCATGAAGGTGACAGCATCACCACCATTGAAGGGCTCGGTACGCCGGACAACCTGCACCCTCTGCAAGCGGCATTCATCAAGCACGACGGCTACCAATGCGGTTACTGCACGCCTGGGCAGATTTGCTCGGCAGTCGCGATGCTTGAAGAGATAAAGGCCGGCATACCCAGCCACGTCACCAGCGATTTGATCGCCAGTAGCACCGTCACAGCCACTGAAATTCGCGAGCGCATGAGTGGAAATATCTGCCGTTGCGGGGCGTACTCCAACATCGTCGATGCCATTCAAGAGATAGCCGGAGATGAGGCATGAAATCCTTTACTTACGAACGAGCCACCTCTTTGCAGCAAGCAGTTAATGCCGTTGCCAATAACCCGGGCGCCCGATTCATCGCCGGCGGTACTAATTTGCTCGACTTGATGAAACTGGAAATAGAAATCCCCCAGCACCTGATAGATGTAAACGGACTGGCGCTCGATGAAATCACCCCGACTGAGGACGGCGGGCTAAGGATCGGCGCCATGGTGCGTAACACTGACTTGGCTGCTGCGCCTCAGGTGCGTCGAGACTATGCCGTACTATCCAAGGCGCTGCTCGCGGGAGCGTCAGGGCAATTGCGCAACAAAGCCACAACGGCAGGCAATCTATTGCAACGCACCCGGTGCGCCTACTTTTACGATACCAATCAGCCTTGCAATAAGCGGCGTCCGGGTGCCGGCTGCTCTGCAATCGGTGGCGCCAGTCGGCAACAAGCGATCGTCGGGGTCAGCGATGCCTGCATTGCAAGCCATCCCAGTGACATGGCTGTGGCGATGCGAGCATTGGGCGCAAGGGTAGAAACACTCAACTCGGACGGCCAAGTTAGAACGATTGATCTCGCCGACCTTTACAGCGCACCGGGGACCACCCCACATATCGAGAACATCCTGAACAACGGCGAACTGATTACTGCCGTGACGCTGCCTAAACCTTTAGGGGGCGAGCATATCTACTACAAGGTTCGTGACCGCACCTCCTACGCGTTTGCGCTGGTTTCTGTCGCGGCGATCATACTGCCAGACCGGACGGGGCAACTCGCCCTGGGAGGCGTGGCGTACAAGCCTTGGCGAAGTGAAGAGGCCGAAGCTTATCTGCCTGATGGCGCGAAGGCCGTAGCCACACATTTGCTGGCTGCCGCTAATCCTACCGCGCAGAACGCCTTCAAGATCAAACTGGCGGAACGGACAATTGGCCTTGCGCTTTCCACCGCATCTTCCTAAGCGACATCACCGACATTGCACGGCTGCGGTCGATTGACCAGGAGTAAGCCTCATGAAGTTTGATACGCCTGCGAGCACCAATCCCATTGATCAAATGAAGGTGATTGGTCAACCCAAAGATCGAGTTGAAGGCAAACTGAAAACAACCGGCACGGCGACCTATGCTTACGAACAACAGGCCGCTGTCAGTCCCCCCGCCTACGGCTATGTCGTGGGTTCAGCAATCGGCAAAGGTCGAATTTCCTCAATTGATTCGAGCGAAGCACGCCAAGCCAGTGGCGTGATTACAATCGTCACCTATGAGAATGCGGGTCGACTGGACAAGGGCGAATTTTACGTTGACCGCGCACTTGCCGGCCCAAAGATCGATCACTATCACCAGGCCGTAGCCATTGTCGTCGCACAGACGTTTGAACAAGCCAGGGCTGCTTCGACTCTGCTTCGGGTCTACTACGTAAGAGAGCCTGGGGCCTACGACCTCGCCGCACAGAGAGCGTCAGCCAAGACACCCGCGCCGGGTGCGTTCGGCCCTCCTCCCCACACCGCGATCGGGGATTTCGAAGGCGCGTTCAAGCAGGCAGCCGTCACCCTCGACGGCCATTACACTACCCCGGATCATGCCCACGCGATGATGGAGCCTCATGCCACCATCGCTCAGTGGCAGGGAGACAAACTGACGCTATGGACATCCATTCAGCAGATGAACTGGGGTGTCAGAGACCTCGCTAAAACGCTAGGCATCTCCAAAGACAACATTCACCTGATCTCACCCTACATCGGCGGCGGCTTTGGTGGAAAAGGCACCATCCTGTGCGACGCCGTATTGGCGTCTCTTGCCGCTAGAGCGGCCGGGCGCCCGGTGAAAGTAGCACTCCCCCGCCCGCTCATGTTTAACAACCTGACCCATAGACCCGCGACGATTCAAAGAATCCGGCTCGGTGCAAATCCGGACGGCACACTCACTGCCGTCGGCCACGAGAGCTGGTCTGGCAATCTGCGCGGTGGTCGCACTGAAGCGGCCACCGCATCGACCCGAACGTTGTATGCGGGCGCAAACCGCATGACACGCTTGTATCTCGCCGAACTCGACCTTGCCGAAGGTAGCGCCATGCGCGCGCCCGGTGAAGCTCCAGGCATGATGGCACTGGAAATTGCCATGGACGAAATGGCTGAGAAACTGGGGATGGATCCTGTGAAGTTTCGCGTCATCAACGACACTCAGGTAGACCCGGAGCAGCCTGATCGCCGGTTCTCTCAGCGCCAGTTAGTCGAATGCCTGCATACGGGAGCCGATCATTTTGGCTGGGCTCGGCGTAGTACCCAACCGGCTAAAGAACTGCATGACGGTTGGTGGGTCGGGCTGGGGATGGCGTCGGCGATTCGAGGCGCACCCACGACAAAATCCGCTGCTCGCGTGCGACTTGATCGCAAAGGTATGGTCACCGTTGAAACCGACATGACTGATATTGGCACCGGCTCTTACACAATCATTGCTCAAACGGCTGCGGAAATGATGGGCGTGGACATGGGCAAGGTAAACGTCTACCTGGGCGACTCAAGATTTCCGGAATCATCGGGTTCAGGCGGCCAATGGGGCGCAGCCTCATCCACGGCGGGCGTCTATGCTGCTTGTGTGAAACTTAGAGAAGCCGTCGCAACCAAGTTGGGCCTCGATCCGACAAAAACCGAATTTATCGATGGCCACGTCCGTGAAGGGTCGAAAAACCTGCCATTGGCACAAGCGACAAAAGACGGCGACTTGCAGGCCGAAGACGTCATGGAGTTTGGCGACTTGGCTAAGCAGTATGCCCAACAAACCTTTGGCGCTCACTTCGTAGAGGTTGGTGTAAACGCGGCCACCGGAGAAATTCGCATTCGCCGCCAGCTGGCAGTGTGCGCAGCAGGCAGAATACTCAACCCCAAAACGGCACGCAGTCAGATCATCGGGGGAATGACTATGGGCGCAGGTGCAGCGCTGATGGAAGAAATGATTGTAGACCATCGTTTGGGCTATTTTGTTAATCACGATCTGGCTGGCTACGAAGTGCCGGTGCATGCCGACATCCCCCATCAGGAGGTTATTTTCCTGGATGAAGTTGACGCCTATGCGACTCCGCTGAAGGCTAAGGGTGTCGGCGAACTCGGTATTTCAGGAGCGGCAGCGGCGATTGCCAACGCTGTTTATAACGCCACCGGCATTAGGGTTCGTGATTACCCCATTACGCTCGACAAGTTGATTGACCACTTGCCCGCTGTGGGCTGACCTTACCGCTTTTTGCTTCGGAGTCATCAATGCAACTGAGCCGCACGAACCTGGCAGATATTGTTTATTTCCTCGCCATCGCTCGGCATCAAAGCTTCAGAAAGGCGGGTCTGGACGTGGGCATCAGCGCGTCTGCACTGAGCCATGCCATGAAAGGGCTGGAGACACGGCTTGGTGTTCGACTGCTCAATCGCACCACCCGAAGCGTGACACTCACAGCAGCTGGTGAGGAGCTGCAAAGCCTCATCAGCACCCCGGTCAATGATATCGGACAGGCGCTGGAGACCCTGAACCGGCTACGCGATGAGCCAGCCGGGCGTATCCGCCTGAACGTGTTGAGCGATGGCGCAAAACTGCTGCTCGGCCCCGTTCTTCCGGTTTTCATTGATCGCTATCCGGACATCGAGGTTGACCTCACCGTGACTAACCGAATGGTCGATATTATCGGCGACGGCCACGATGCAGGGATTCGTTTCGGCGGGACGGTGCCCGAAGACATGATCGCTCAACGACTCTCTCCCGATGTGGCATGGGCCGTCGTTGGCGCGCCTGATTACCTTGAGCGATTCGGCACCCCGCTACATCCGGAAGAGCTGTACCAACATCGTTGTTTACGCGTGCGTCTGGGGAATGCACGCATTTACCACTGGCAATTCTCGAAGGAGGATCAACAGATGGAGATAGACGCGCCGGGCGCCATCACTATCGATGAGACCCGCGTTGGTGTGGCGATGGCAATGCGCGGCGCCGGCTTGATGTATGTTCCTGCGAAGGTCGTCGAACGACAGATCACGGAAGGCTCCCTGCGGCGAGTCCTTGAGGACTGGGCTCACCATGACCCAGGCTTTCACATCTACTACTCAAGCTTCAGACAAGTTCCCGTAGGCATTCGCCTACTGATTGACCTCATCCGCGAACTCGAACCCATGGGGCCACTCCCCTAGCGACTCAGCTCGCCTGGCGCTTGGTGAACACATCGCTAAATACCGGCACGGCTGAGAAGGCGTTAGGCCATCCAGCATAGAACGCCAGATGTGAAAGCAATTCGCAAGCCTCGGTCTGCGTCAGGCCATTGTCCATCGCACGATTAAGGTGGTAACCGATCTGCGCAACCTGACCGTTTGCAACTAACGTCGTAACAGTAATCAGGCTACGGTCTCTGGGCGCAAGACCCGGACGCAGCCAGAGATCGTTGAATAACGCACTGGTGGTGAATTTCACTAACCCTGGCGAAACCGGGCCAACAGATTTGTCGACAGCTGCAACGCGTGCGTCTTCGGCAGCCTGATCGATAGGCAATAGCACGGGCGACACCGGCGCCAGTTGGTCAGAGGCTATGCCATGCTTGCTAAACACCTCTTTGGCAATCGGCGCTGCTCCAGCGGCGTTACCCCAACCCGAATAAAATGCGAGATGGTTGATAGTTTCGGACAACTCCAAAGGCGTCACCCCGTTCTTCAACGCCAGATCCAGGTATGCCGCCAGCTCAGTTGTCTGACCTCGCGCAATCAGCACGGCGACCGTTGCCAGGCTCCGGTCACGGGGAGACAACTCTGGGCGCTTCCAGACCTCACCGAGCAATAATGTGCCAGCGTTGTGAGCCATTACCGGTGATGCGGCGTGTATATCGGCTGAATTTGACATGTGCGAAATTTCCTTAGTCCGCGCCCCCTCGGGGGTGGCGCATGCAGACAAGCACAGCGCTAAGCCTGCTGCTGCAAATGTTCGAATAATCATAATGAAGCGCCGTACTGGGCTTCGGTAACTGGCTCAAGCCACTCGACATTTTTCCCGTCAAGCGTCTCTTGAATGGCCATGTGAGTCACGCCGGTCGTGCTCGTTGCGCCATGCCAATGCTTGACGCCAGGCGGCGTCCATATCACGTCTCCAGGCTTGATGACCTGTTTATCAGCGCCCTCTTGTTGAACCCATCCGGTACCCATTGTGACCACCAACATTTGTCCCAACGGGTGGGTATGCCACATCGATCGCGCACCCGGTTGAAAGGTCACATACCCTGCCGAGACTTTCGACGGTGCCCGTGGGGCGAAGAGAGGGTCAATTCGTGCATGCCCCACAAAATTAGCTGGCGGCCCGATTAGGGATGCCTGCTCACCATTTCTCACGATCGTCATGGATTGCTCGGAGGGGGCATCAGCAGCGCAGGCGTTAAATGCGATGGTGGCCAGCAGGGCGACTGCAGGCATGGCTGCTCTTGGGCGCATCGGTAGCTCCTTGCTCAATGAATAGAGTTGCGAACAACCTAATTGATGTCTCTACGTTCAACTACCGGCTGTTTGGTTTATGCACCGATGAGCAGCCCTCAACAATAGGCCGGTGTGCGCTCAGCGCTGGGGCTTGCGCAAACGTCGGCTGGCGCGAGTGATGGTCCGAGACCTCGCGGGATCGCCCGGGGACCGCTTCCATACTCCCACCATTGTCGTGAAGGCGGTGGCCGAGGCACTCAAGCGTTCCCGGCCCGCGTATTTTGCAGCCCGGTTGTTCGCTTCAAAGACGCAGCAGACGTTCGGCATTACCGTGAGCGATGAGTGCTTTCTCCGCATCGCTAATTGGGAGTGCGTCGATGAAGGCTCGCGCGCCATCCAGGCTTTGGTAGGGATAGTCGATGGAGTGCAGGATGCGCTCAGACCCCATCAACGAATGAACAAACTGAAAGTGCGGCAGCGTCAGCATGCCACTGGGGGTGACGTACACATGCTCACGATAAGTCTGCACGATGGGTCGTTTCAGGCCAGAGGCCTCCTGCGGAATGGAGTCTTCCAAACGCTGCAGGTAGAACGGCACCATTTCCCCCCAGTGTCCGCTGATGACCTGCAGATTTGGATAACGGTCAAACACACCTGCAAGCAATAAACGCACGACGTGAATACCGGCTTCGTTGTGCCAACCCCAAGCGAACATCGACAGGCGAGCGGTTAGTTCGCGATCAAATCCACCGTAGTAAGGGGCCTGCACCGCCGGCAGCGGCAGGCCGGGATGGACGAACAGCGGCACCTGCATTTCATCGAGCGCTGCCAGGATCGGTGCATGGCGCGGATCGTCCAGAAACGTTTCGCCAGGACGGCCGTTGATAAGTGCTCCTTTGAGGCCCAGCTCCTTTACTGCCCGCTCCAATTCCCGTGCAGCTGCTTCCGGCGCCTGCCACGGCAGGGTTGCAAAGCCGGCGAAACGTTCTGGATGGGCTTGGGCAGCCTCGGCCAGCCTGTCGTTGGCAGCTCGATTCAGTTCGACGGCTTCTTGCGCAGGCAACAACTGGGGGAACCCACCATAGGAAAGCACCTGCATGCCAATTCCCGCCGCGTCCATGTCCGCCAAACGTGCGGCGCCCATCTCCAGTGCCTTTCTTGCCGACTCGCTGGCCGCAACCACATGCGGACGACTGTCATCCGTGACATTGCAACCGTCGGTTACGCGACTACCCCAATCCGGAAGATAAGGAGCCTGCGCCAGTGCGCGCATTTGCGTAGCTTTACCAATGGCAGAATCGAGTACATGTTCTTCGACACAGATCAGTTTCATGATGACTTCCTGGGTTCCGAAAAGTGATCGCCCTTCACGAGCGCTCTCTGTCGCCTTCAAAGCGTGCCCGTTGCCAACGTCGGCAAATGGTTGTGAACGGCCAATCAAACCGATAAAGTTCTAGCCGTCGAAAGAGTGCTGGCCGGATGGTAGCCCGGTCGCTGTTCCACGGAACGGCAACTCCTCCCCATGGGGTATCCGCGACACCTAGCCCGGCTTGCCGGTTGCGAAGGTGTGCCCGCGGATACCTCATTAATCGTCGGCACACCTTCTCTATCAACACGGAAGGAAAGACGATGAAACTTACAGACAACACCATTCTCATTACTGGCGGCGCAACAGGCATCGGCTTGGCGCTGGCAAAACGCTTTTCCAGCGAAGGCAATAAGGTCATCATCTGCGGCCGTAGCGAGACCGCCTTGCGGCAGGCCAAGGACGCGGTGCCGGCCTTGGTTACGCACGTCTGCGACGTGGCCGACGCGGTCAGTCGCCGTGCATTGGTTCAGTGGTTGAAGACCCACCATCCGACCCTGAACGTCCTTATCAACAATGCCGGCATTCAGGCACATCGCGACTTCACCACCGATCCCGCAACGGACAGCTTGGATCAAGAAGTGGCGATCAATTTCACTGCGCCCATCCACTTGATTGCTGACTTGTTGCCTACGCTCAGGCTGCAAGCCCAAGCCTATGTGATTAACGTCAGTTCGGGCTTGGCCTTCTCGCCCATGGCTGACGTGCCGGTCTACTGCGCGACCAAGGCCGCGATTCACTCCTTCACGCTCAGTCTGCGGCATCAACTCAAGACGACCGGCATCCGAGTGATCGAGATCGCCCCGCCGATCGTCGATACCGGACTGGGTGGCGGCGCCCGCAGCGAAGGCACCGTCAATCACATGATGGTCACCCCCGACGACTTCGCCAAGGAGACGCTTGAGCAACTTGCCGAAGGCAAGGATGAAGTGTTGATCGGTGTTTCGGCCAAGACACGCGAGCTTGGAGAAGCCATGTTCGAAAGAATGAACAGCCTCGGCTGATTCGAACCCAAGCGGGCCCTGAATGATCGTGGCTGCATGCTGCCTCCATATCGGAGCCAGAATCGTGCCAGCCCCGATGACAAAATCGGCAGACGAACCACTTCCGTCCCTCCGTCAGGTCGTCGCCTTCAACTGGGCGACGACCGCTTTGCCCACGCCACGCGCTGAGGCTGGGTTTTGGCCGGTCACCAGGTGCCCATCGGTTACCACTTGCTCTGACCAGTTAGGGGCTGGCTGATGCAGTGCGCCGCGCGCCTTTAACGTGCTCGCCAGCAAATACGGCACAACCGTGGTGTACTGGACCTCGGCCTCTTCCTCATCCGTGAAGGATGCGAGCTTCTTGCCGGCGACGAGATAGCTGCCGTCCGACAATGTCGCATTCACCAGCGCGGCCGGGCCGTGGCAAACGGCCGAGACGATGCCGCCGGCCTCCCATATCTCGCGAATGACCTTCTGCACAGCCGCGCTGTCCGCAAAGTCCCACATCGTGCCATGGCCGCCGACGAAGAAGACCGCCGAGTAGCGCGAGGGGTCGAGATCGCTGAGCACCAGGGAATGAGCCAGTGCGTCTCGGAAGCCCTTGTCCTTCCAGTAGTGGTCGTTGGTTGAATCGGACAAGTCAAAGAAGTCGATCGGCGGATGACCTCCTCGGATGGAAGCGATCTCCACCGCAATCCCAGCTGCCTCGAAGACTTCCAGCGGATGGGTCAGCTCAACCATGGCGAAACCGGTGGGTTCGCCACTGTCGCCGCGGATCGGATGGCTGGTGACCACGCACAGGATGGGTTTGATCGTGCTTGTCATGTTTTTACTTCCTCAGGACTTTATCGTGGCCATATCGATGACGAAGCGGTACTTCACATCGCTTTTCAACATGCGCTCGTAGGCTTCGTTAATCTTCTGGATGGGAATGATCTCGACGTCCGAGACAATGCCGTGCTCTCCACAGAAATCCAGCATCTCCTGTCCGAATCCGGCCGCTCCACTTGCGCAGCGCGGTCGATCCCATCGGTGCCTCCTGTTGTTGGTCTCAGGCGTTGCCAGCAGCGAACAGCGCTTCCCAGTTGGTGAAGGGACCAAGCGGGATAACCTCCCAATCAATGAGGCCTGCCTTGGCGAGCGGGAACTCGGCCAATGCTGCCTTGGCGACTTCGACAGATTCGGCTTCGGCGATGATCGCGACACCGGGACGATCCTGCCGGAAATAGATATCCCGGATAATGTCGCCCTTGTACATCTGCCAGGTGTGGCGGACTTCGTCCGTCATATGTGGTGCATATTTTTCCATCGTGGCGCCGGGCTGCGGGACGTCGAGGCAAAGCAATTTCATGGTCTTGCTCCTGGATTGGATTTGAGGCGAAATGGCTTATACAGAATTGAATCGACGGGCAGTCTGGGCGACCCGTTTGCCTAGATAAGAGGCGGTATCGAGATCACTGCGAATCGGCGTGAGATCGGCGCCTTGGTCGTTGTTCGACTGCGTCATGGCGCCGAGCCAACTTCCATGACGATTGAGATCGTTTTCGCTACCGGTGCTACTGCTGTTACCCGGCATCATGTCCAGACCAAGCCAGATCATGCCGTGCTGAGCGGCGAACAGCGCCATGGAGACCAGCGAATTCAGCTTGTCGCCGTGCTGCGCGCCAGAATTGGTGAAACCGGCAGCGAGCTTGTCGCGCCACTTGAGTTCGATCCACGCGGCCTTCGTGGAGTCCTCAAAGAACTGCTTGAAGCGAGCGCTGATCATGCCGTTATAAGTCGGTGAGCCGAAGATAATCGCGTCGCTCTTCTCTAGCCGCTCCCAGTCGATCGGACCATCCGCCACGGCGATCAGCCGGACGTCGGCACCGTCGACCGATCTGGCGCCTTCAGCAACTGCCTCGGCCACACGTGCGGTATGACCATAACCACTGTCATACACAATTGAGATCAACTTCATATAACTCCCCCCTGTTCTTTGGCCATACGTGAGATCCATAGGCAGGTAGTTCTTTTGGTGTGAACCACAACGTTGCAAAAGCACAGAGAGACACCGTGTGCTGCTGTGCCACTTTAAAGTAGAATATTAATCAGCATTGGAGGTAATAGTTCTCGTCAGTGCGTCCTTTAATTCTACAATCCAAGGGAGCTAGCCGTGCGGGATAGATTCGATGGTGTGCAGCTGTTCGTGGAAGTCGTCGACGCCGGTGGTTTTGCGAAAGCCGGTGAACGGGTTTCCTTGACGCGCTCGGCGGTCGGCAAGGCGATTGCACGTCTAGAGGAGCGACTTGGCGTTCAGCTGTTTCAGCGGACCACGAGAACTCAGTGTCTGACCGAGGACGGCCAGCAGTACTATGAGCGCTGCCTACGTGCGATCGATGAGTTGCGCGCGGGTGAGACCATGCTGGAGAACGGCCGGCGGGAGGTCGTCGGCAAGTTGCGAGTCACGCTTCCTGTTTTGTTCGGGCGCTATCGTGTCGCGCCCATTTTGCGGTCATATGCGCGCCAACATCCCAACCTAGAGCTGGAGCTCAATTTCAGCGACCGCCAGGTTGACTTGATCGCCGAGGGTTTTGACCTCGCAGTGCGCAACGGTCGGCTAGGCAATGGCTCGACCCTGCGTGCGCGCCAGTTAGTCAGTCAACGAAAGGTGCTGTGCGCCTCGCAGGCTTATCTTGAACGACGGGGCGAGCCACACACGTTAGCCGATCTGACTGACCATGACCTACTTCCATACTGGCGCAACGATCACGGTTTGGCGTGGAAGCTTCCCGACGCAAAAGGTGCGCTGGTTGACGTTAATGTCACTTCACGCCTGCGCTTCGACGACTTGGAGGTGATTGCGGATGCCGCCGCCGAGGGCATGGGCCTGGCTTGGCTTCCTTACTGGCTGATCCGGGATCGGATGCAGCAGGGCTCGCTCGTAGAGATATGGGGAGATCGGCCTAGAGCAGCCATGGAGTGCTATGTGGTCTGGCCTGCTGCCCAATATCAGCCGCTTCGATCTCGACTTGCTATCGACGTGCTTGTATGCGAGTTGGAGAAATACCCGCAAGACTGAAAGCACCCTCGATGATTGAAAGGTAAGTCATGCGCCGCTGCATCAGACCCCATTGACCCAAGGAGATATCACATGACAAAAAACAGAAACCGACTCCTGTCGGCGCTATTTTGCGCTGGTGTGGCATTTAGCCTCGGAGCAGGTACGGTGCAGGCACAAGAGACACCCGCGACCGTCGTACGCATTGCCGAATTGGTGATCGATCCGGCACAGCTTGAAGCCTACAAGGTGGCCGTCAGGGAAGAAATGGAAGAATCCATCCGCGTTGAACCTGGCGTGCTCGCCATCTATTCAGTCGCGGAAAAGGGAAAGCCCAACAGTCTTCGTTTTTTCGAGATATACGCTAGCGAGGAAGCCTATCGAGCACACATCGAATCCCCGCACTTCAAGAAATATGTAGCGATCACACAGCCCATGATCTTGTCGCGCAAGCTGATTGAAACACAACCCGTCCAACTCAGCGCCAAAGCGCCACAGCCTGACTGACGACCAACGCCACCTCAATCTTGCGAAGGAGCATGACCAATGAAGCTGAATAACACCGCATTTTATATGGCCGTCGCGACTGTAATCTTGACCCTTGGCGCGCCCATTGCCCAAGCTCAGACACCGCCTCCCCAGGCACAGCAGGCTAAAGGAAGCGCCCCTGCCTACTACATTGCCGAATTCGAACTGACCGACCCGGAGGGAATCAAGCCATACCGGGATCAGGTGGATGCCACGTTTGAGCGCTACAGCGGACGATACATAGTGCGTGCCCCCGGAGTCAGCCCGCTCGAAGGCAGTCCACCGAGTCATCGGTTGATCATCATCGAGTTCGATAGCCTTGAGCAGGCTCGTGCCTGGTACAACTCACCTGAGTACGCCAAAGTCCGGCCCTTCCGGCAGCGATCAGGCCATACCAATGCCTATATCGTCGAAGGCGAGCCGAAGTAGAAAGGGTTAACCATGAGCGTGTGGATCAGAGGGGCTTGGAAGACCTGCCATGATCATGTTGATAGCGATCCGTTGGAGCAAATAAACCATGGCCATCGAAAATGATGTTCCAATCCTGCGAATCTTCGAGTTCGTGCTCGATCCACACGACATACCACCGTTTCTCGAAGCAGGCAGGATAAATATTGAGACGTCGTTACGGAGCGAGCCGGGTGTTTTCTCAATGTATTGCGCCGTTGATACAGACGACCCGACCAGGCTCTATGTGGTGGAGGTTTATCGGGATCAGGCGGCTTATCAGGCACACGTGGAATCTGCACATTTCAAGACGTTCCTTCGAGCAAGCGAGGGCAAGGTCATTTCGCGACAGATCATACAAACCTCTCCAGCGGTTCTAGGGGCCAAGAGCTTCGATTGGTGTGTCCAGTAAAATAGATCAGGTATCGAGCCCAATAATGGCTCAAGACCTTACAGATATCTATCACCATCAGTGGGCCGCCCTCTGCCATGGAAGCTCCACGTTTCCATAGGGGGCCGCGTCAACGACCTTCGCGGTCAAGCCCCCTCCTACACAGGCGCTTTCCGATGACACATCACCGCATCGGTCAGTTGGATCAGTTGCTGCATCAAATACACCGAGCCGCATTCGATGATATCGGGCGGGCTGGGCAGTGCCAGGTCCTGCAACGCCAAGTGAAAGCTGATACGCGCCGGGCGGGGTTGCGGCTGCAGAATCCACGGCCAGTCACGTACCGGTTCCGCCAGCGATCGCGCCGGCCTGCTCGACCCCGACTCCCCCCGTGCTTGCGTAAATGAGCGTGATACACCGGTAACTTGCTGCGCTGGTGATGTCGGGTTAATTGGCGCTTGGCTTTCGAGGATCTTGGGAAGCTCAAAGTGCGAGCACGTCGTTTGCCAGCCTTGGCAAAACCATCGGCTTCAACTACCTCAACGAACAATTGCACACCATCGAAATCGGCGACAGCTCAGCACAGGCGAACTAAGTAGAAAGCTGATCGAATGGTGACAAAAACTGACCGCCTTGCTCTGTAGATTCCACTCGGTGACTACCCCAGTCGTATGCCGGAGTTTGGAGACGAATCATGAAACGCATTCAGTACAGCAGATATGGCGGGCCAGAGGTTATGCAGGTTCAAGACTTTGAGCTTCCTACCCCAGGCGAAGGTGAGGTCGGTGTCAGTGTCAAGTTTTCAGCGATCAATCCAATTGACTGGAAGCTGCGGACTGGGCAAATGAAGATCGTTACCGGTCGGAAATTCCCTCGCACGATGGGAATGGATTTCTCTGGCAGGGTTATATCGATCGGCGCCGGCGTCACGCGATTCAAGGTCGGGGACCCGGTGTTTGGACTTGCTCGATTTAAAGAAAGCGGAGCGTTTGGCCATGCTGTTATCACAAAAGAGGCGTTTTTAGCCCATAAGCCGGATGATGTGTCATTCGAGCACGCCGCCTGCCTGGGCACCCCAGGTATAACTGCCTGGAACGGGCTTATAGACAAGGCCAAGCTGCGAGCCGGCCAGCATGTCTTCGTCAATGGATGTGCCGGAGCCGTAGGCGAAGCCGCTGTACAAATAGCTCTGATTCATGGGGCCGTCGTCTCGGGCAGTTGCAGTGACAGGGACATGCAGCGAGCAAAGTCGCTGGGTGTGCAGACTGTTTATGATTATCGGAACATGCAGCTATCGAGTATTGCCACTCGATTCGACGTGGTTTACGACACCGCGGCAACGCTGCCGATATCTAAAGGCGTTGCGACGCTAAAATCGGGAGGCGTGTTTCTTGATCTAAACCCCGGCCTAGGTAAGTTTGTCCGCGCTTTTTTTGATCGCAGACTCAAAATGATCATAGGCTCACCGCGCGCCGAGATATTGGATAAGCTTGCCAAGGCTGCCAGTGAGAGGCGCTACAACGTCCGAGTTGCGGAAACCGTTTCGATGTCCGAGTCGATTCGGCTTATCACTGAGCTTGAGAAAGGCCGTAAGCTCGGCGGTAAAGGTGTCATCGCGATGGAGTAGACATGGCCAGGAGTCACCGTTTGTTTGAGCTAATGCAAGTGCTGCGCCGACATCGTAGAACGGTGTCGGGCCAGACACTTGCGCGGGAGTTGGGCGTTTCATTACGCACCATACGTCGCGATGTGGTGACCTTGCAGGGGATGGGCGCCGACATCGAGGGCGAGCCTGGCTTAGGTTATATTTTGAAACCTGGTTTTCTGTTACCCCCGCTTGCATTTACAGAAGAAGAAATACAGGCGCTTGTAGTCGGTGCCCAGTGGGTCAGTCGTCAGACAGACGATAAATTTGCCCTCGCAGTAAAGAATGCGTTGGCCAAAATCAATGCCGTGTTGCCTCTGGATATGCGTCACACCTTTGACGACGAAACGTTCTACGTGGGCGCCCACTCCAACCTTTCCACTTCAATCGACCTGAGTGAAGTCCGATTCGCATTGCGTGATCAGCGCAAACTGCTTATCACCTTGTCGATATCCCACGCACCTGCAGATAAACAAATTATCTGGCCGATCATGCTGGGCTTCATAGACGCAAAGCGCTTCCTGTCGGCGTGGTGTGAAGCGGACAATCGGTTCCGCGTGATTGCTATGGATGACATTGCAAAACTGGAAGTGCTTGCCGAGCGCTACAGTCGTAACCGGCGCCAGCTTATTAAGGAATGGCGGGCTCATGAGGTCTTGCCTTGTAACGGCTCTGGCGAGGTGTGCTGATCGGAGGAATAAAAAACGTCGGATGTTGCCAGGCATTTTTGCGCTGGGTTAGGTTCGGATAGGGCACCGATACGCCACAAAGGTCGCACAGAGCGCAGTTTCCGGATGAGTCAGTAAGCGGCCAGTAAGATGAAGCAGCGGAGGATAGCGGAGTTTGCAGCTTGGCGATTCGTAAGTCTCCATTCACTGTAGCCAACTGCCCATTTGATCATTGTTTCGCATTGAGTAACGTTAAGATGTCTAGCCTGTGCGCTCTATTGAAAAGCCTGCCCGTTCCGGACCGTTCTGCGAAAATCAATTCGCGGGTCGGCTATATGTGCCTGTTCCTATGAGTCGTATTCTTTTGGTCGAAGACCACGAGCGCTTGGCACATCTTATTTGCAAAGGCTTAACGACCTCTGGAATTGCCGTTGATGTCATTAGCCGCGTCGATAATGCGTGGGCGGCCCTCCAGCAGGTTCCTTATCAGGCGCTGGTACTTGATCGAGGTTTGCCGGACGGGGATGGGCTGATTTTGCTGCGGCGCTTGCGTGACGCGGGAATGGGGCTTCCCTGCCTTGTCCTGACGGCAAGAGATGCGCTGCACGACCGGGTTGAGGGGCTGGACGCTGGCGCCGATGATTATCTACCCAAGCCATTCGCGATGGACGAAATGGTGGCTCGAGTGCGGGCACTTCTGCGTCGACCTGCCGAACACCGCCCCTTAGCGCCTTCCCATGGCGAACTCAGTGTGCAACCTGATACCGGCATGATGTGCAATGCCGATGCAAGCATCGCCCTGGCGCCTGCGGAAATGCAGATCATGTTGCTGTTACTTCGCAAGCCGGGAGAGCTCGTCCGTCGTAATGCAATTGAGGCTGCCGCATGGGGGCTAGGTGACGCAGTGACACCGAATGCTCTGGATGTGGCGCTCCATCGAATTCGCCGCAAACTAATATCCATCGGCTGCCCTCAACGAATTGTTAATTTGCGAGGTTTTGGATATGCGTTACGCCAATGCGATGTGGCGCCATAGTATTAGCTTTAAAATGCTGCTTGCCTACGTCGCTGGGGTGCTGCTGAGTATCCTCCTGATCGCGTCAGCGGCACTCGCTCTAATCGTTTCAGAAAGCGATGTTTTTCTGACCGCGGATGTGGCCGAGCGTAGCCATGAGTTGGCGAACAAACTTCAGTTTGATAGTGCTGGCACGCCTATCGGATTCGATAGCAGCCAGGATAATCGAATCTGGAGCTATAAAAGCCTGGGCCAGGAAATCGGCTATCGAGTGCTGGATTCCGCTGCGAATGTCAGATTGACGTCCACTGAGGATAAATTCTGGCCTTCTAACATAGCAATTACCCGATCAGAGAGCGGAGCATTCAACTTCGAGCGTGAAGGCCTGTTGATGTACGCTGCAACGTCCTCTGTCGAGCATGACGGCAGAACCTGGTACTTGCAGTTTGCGGCCAGTAAGAGGTTGATGGAGCTGCTCCATGTCGGGTTCGCCTGGCCGTTCATGGGGGCTGGCATTGTCCTCTTCAGCCTGGTATTGCTTTTTGTATTCGGCGGCTGCGCATACGTTACGCTGGGCTACACGCTTAAACCTTTACGTGAGGTATCGGAGTCTGCGGCCGCAATTTCCCCTCGGTCTCTGCATTCCAGATTAGCGGTAAAAACTGTGCCATCCGAAATTGCACCGCTGGTGGCCAGCTTTAACCATACGCTTGAGCGCTTAGAGCATGGGTACCGTGTACAACAGGATTTTCTGGCAACAGCTGCACACGAACTGAAAACGCCGCTGGCACTGATACGCGCACAAATCGAATTGATGGAGCAGAGCGAAGGTCGCAGTTCACTACTCAGCGATGTCGCCCACATGACGCGGCAGGTTCAACAACTGTTGCTTTTGGCCGAAGCCAGTGAGGTACAAAATTACAGCCTTGCAGCCGTTAATACCCTGGACGTTGCAAACGAAGCCATCTTTTATCTGCGACGAATGGCCGACGCAGCGGGCGTCCGCCTCATTCTGGTAAACAGTACTGCTGCGCTGTGCTTATGGCAGGCCGACCGCAGCGCCCTTTTTACGCTACTGAAAAACCTGCTTGAGAATGCCATCCAGCATGCCCCGCGGGGCACTGAAGTCCATGTAACGCTTGATGAAAACTCCCTGACTGTACGTGATTGGGGCGCTGGTGTGGGGCCAGAGCAGCTATCGCAGGTATTTGCTCGTTTCTGGCGCGGCTCTCATCGACGCGACCATGGCGCCGGATTAGGCCTGACTATTTGCCAAGAGATCGCGCGGGCGCACCGATGGACACTTTCTGCCCGAAGAGCGGAGCCTGGCCTGATCTTTTGCTTGTGTCGATCGGAAAGCTGATCAGCTAGATCGAAGGAGGCCGGATCAGCTTTCCGGGAACCTCAGCGATTCAGTTGCCTCTGCGTGATACTGTAGATCGTAGTACTTTCCAGAATAACTTAGAGTCTTTTGCGGTTTTCCATACTCACTGCGTAATGCGAGAACAGTCTCAATTCCCGAAATATCTAATTTAGCACGTGGATCAAGTCCGTCTTGCTGGACCAACAGCATTTCATAAGTTTGGCCGACCATGGTTCCTGATAAGTTCGGCATATTTTTACTTAGGATCGCTATTGCTTCAGCCTTGTTTGTTGGGTTACGGAGCCACTCGATAGCCTGCATATACGCACGAATGTAGCCGACTAACTCAACGTGATTGTGTTTCGCCCAATCGCGGCGCGCGGCACCGACCGATGCTTGATAGTGACCCAGTACATCTTCCACATTGGCAAGAACATTGAAGCCCTTTTGTTGAGCGGCCGCATGTAATGGCGAGATAAGAAGCGTGCCAGCATATTTATTCTCAACTAACGTTTGGTAACGCTGACGCAACCCACCCACGCTGACAAACTCGACATCCGCCGCCCCTAGACCGCCCTCCTTCAGTAACTCACGGAGCACGAATGAGTAGCCTGTGGTTTGAGCATCCACTGAGAGTTGTTTACCTTTGAGGTCGGCGTATTTTTTTATCTCCGGCGAGGTCACTAGCCGGAGGAAGCCTTTGTTGCTGGCGCCCATGAAGGCGAATAAATCCGGGTTCCGCTGCGTACGGGCTTCACCTTGCCCTTCTGTATAGGCAATAACATTGTCGATGCCAGTCATCGCGATGTCGAAATCTCCTTCAATGAGTCCGGCAAGCTGAAATTTCGAATCCGGGGTTGGGGTCAGTGAAACGGTTATTCCGCTGCGGCTAAAATAGCCGAGTTCTTGGGCTACCCAAATAGGCCAATCATGAGGAGATGGAAACGACACAACGGATATTGGGGTCATTTTTCGATCTCCTGCAGGTAGCGCATTTTTGGTTAAATCAGAGACCTGAGGGCATCTCTTTGCCCGTTGCTCCTCAACCAGCAGAGCTACCCTTTTATCAGCCTCATTCTCTACACTTGCTGCGTTGAAGTAACGCACGCCAATAGCGATGGGAATGATGACCTTCCAAGAACCGCGCTTCGCTTGAACTGCATTCTCACGTGTAGCGCGTGCCTGATCTAATTGATTGACGATTGCAGGACAATCCAGCGAAGAAAACACAGACTCCGACATTTCGCTTCTTGGGATGTTCGCGCAACCCGTTACAACTAGCGCAAGTGAAAACAACAAGAGTAGTTTGGACATTAGCCTTCCTTTTTAAGCCGAAGCGTGTCACTTCCGACCGGAGAGGTGAGGAGTGAGCTGAATTTCATCAACTTGACGAGGTACTCGCGGTGACCTCGGTTGGGATGAGATGCAACTTTAGGACGAGGCGCCTTACCAGATACTTACGGAGCATGTGCTCTAGACAACTCTCATTGAGAGTTCTTTATCAAAAGCCAAAAGTGTCGAGCGTTCCAGCTACAGGCTTCGATACAATCATCAGCCTGCGCGGGAATTTAAAGAGCGCCCTCAGCGCGACTCGGAGGGGCGTATATGAATGTGGTTCGACTCAGCCTAGCCGATTTGTCGCGGGATCATTGTCGGACGTGCATTTCGAGATAAAGGTTCTTCGCAGGCTGGATGTGAGCTTTGGACAAGCTAACGAGCGAATCCCGATCTTGTCTTTCCAATGCGTCGATCATTGCTTCGTGCTGGGGTAGTCACCCTACCCTGACTTCCGATAAGCCTCAGCTTAGACAGCGAAGCTGAATGCGTCGCTTAAGAACATGCCTCACACACCGTTCACTTTACGGCAAAGGTATCCAGTCGCGGTGGCTGGATCACTGCCGGGGGGCAGGCACGTAATTGCTCGGGCATCGCATATGGCTGGGGGCAAATGTGGGGGCATCGCGAGATTTTTTCGAGCTGACAACACCACTCTAGAGCCAAGTCAAAATGTTTTTTGGGGATCCTGAGAGTCTGTGATGGTGGCCGCCCTTCGGACGGCCATCGCCTTAAAACACAAAGCTATGCCCCAACTCCCCTTCCATCCAACCCAAGAATCGCCTGACCCTGGGGAAGCTGGAATGAGCCTTCGGGAACACCAAGTGGTGGGCGGCGACCGGAGAACTCAAGGCCTCGGGGGCGACCTCAACCAGCGAACCACTGGCTAGGTATTTTTGTGCCAGGAGTGTGCTTTCCAGGGCGAATCCCAAGCCGTGGCTCGCCGCTTCCAGGCTCATGTAGGATCGGTCAAAACTCAAGGCGTAGGGTTTCGCGCTCAGGCGTGCCCAGCGAGCTTCACGTCTACCCGGGTGTCCCGCATATAGCACTGGGCCTGTCCGACGTGCTCCGAGGATCGGTCTCTGAGCAGTTTGTCCAAAAAACGGGGCTGTTAGAGCTTGTGGCTGCCCAATACCAGGTACCGCTGTGGCGATGCCTTGCGCAGCCGCGCCGCCAGGAACACACCCGCCAGCAGGGCCGCGGGAATGATCGCGCAGAGTCCGTATGACAGGGCCTTGCTCGCACCCGTCAGCACATCGAAATGCACCACCGCGATAACCAGGACCGCCAATAACGCAACGCAAGAGAACCCAGGGAAAATCCGCCCACGCCAGATCCCCAGCTTGAGCTCGGGGTTGCGCTGGGCGAAGACCCATACCGCCGCGGACGTGAGCGCCATCAGCAAGATCACGCAAAGCGTCGCCAGGTTGGACAGCCAGGCGAACAATTGCAGGATCGGATCGGCGTCCATCGCCGCGAAAATCAGCACGACCACGGCGGAGATCAAGCTCTGCAACGCCGAGCCCATGTGCGGGCTCTGGTGCACACGATGGGTGGTTCCCAGCCGGCTGTGCAGCAGACCGTCACGGCCGATGGCATAGAAGTAACGGGCCGCGGCGTTGTGAAAGGCCAGCAGCCCGGCGTAGATGCTGACCATGAACAGCACGCGGATGACCTGGGTCAGCTGCGGGCCGACAAAGTGGTCGGACATGCCATAGATAAAGGTCGTCGGATCCTGCAACGCCTGGAGCGTGGCGACGATTTTGTCCGCCCCTACGCCGATCACCATCGACCAGACCGACAGCGCGTAGAAACCACCGATCAACAGCACCGAACAGTAGGTCGCAATCGGGATCGTACGTTGCGGGTTCTTGGCTTCTTCGCCGTAGATGGTAGTGGCCTCGAAGCCGATGAACGCGGCGAAGCAGAACAACAAGCCGATTGACGGGGTGCCGCTGAGTACGTGGCTGCGGTCAAATGCGTCGAGATTGATGCCACTGTCACCGCCCGTCCTGAGAATGGCGAAGTCCAGGAGCAGGATCGCCAGGTATTCGGCGATCACGATGACCGACAACACCCGGGCCGACAGGTCGATCTTGCGATAGCCAAGGATCGCAATGCTGGCCATCGCCATCAGCGAATACGTCCACCAGGGCAACACCAGGCCGAACACACTCTCCATCGTGCCGCTGACCACGCCACCGAACATGCCATACAGGCCCACCTGAAGGATGTTGTAGGCGAACATCGCCAACACCCCTGCCGCCCCGCCAGCCAAACCACCCAGGCCGCGAGCAGTGAATGCATAGAAACCACCGGCGTTGGTGACATGCCGGGACATGGTGGTGTAGCCCACCGAGAAGGCCAGCAACACCAGCAGGGCCAGGATCAGCAATGCCGGTGTACCGGCGCCGTTGCCCAGCATGATGCCGATGGGGAAGCCGCCAGCGATGACACTCAAGGGACTCGCCGCCGAAACCACGAAGAAGATGATGAAGCCGACACCCAGGGCCCCACGCTTGAGCTCCGTGGAGTTGTTGACCGGGAGAGATACACTCATGTTTTCTTGACCTTCTTGTATGAGGCAGTCGCTGTGGGATCGATGCAGTCAACCGCTCACCGCCACCGAATAGCGTTGTTGTTCTTGTTGCACGCTGGATTCGATCCTATGCCTCTCCCTGAACGCTCCACTATCCCAAATCGGTAACCAGAGTTCGCTCGTCAAAAAAACCGAAGGGGCTGTCATCCGTCCCCCGCTATCACCTCATTGCAAAGCGATGCGCGCCGTCAGTTCCGCCGCTGCGCCGGTCACCAGGTCGCACAGGTAGCCCGGTTGAAACGCACGGAACCGCTCACTGCGTCCAACCAGGGTCATGCTGCCAAGGACGCGCTGCTTTTCGTCGAAGATCGGCGCCGCGACGCCACTGCGTCCCGGGTGCAGCTCGCTTTCGCTGATACAGTAACCCTGCTTGCGAATGGCGAGCAGGCTCTTGCTGAACGGTTTCCACGCCAAGCCCTGCTGCTGCGGTTCGGTTGGGTGCGCGTGAACGTCATAGATGCGGCGGATCTGGCGTGGCAGCAGATACGCCAATACGACCCGCGAAGTCGCGCTGTGGAGCAGATCGATCGGTCGTCCCCGGTCGCCACCGACCGGGCCGGCATCGGAACCCCGCTGGATCAGCACGTTGACCACTGAATCACCGTGCCATTCGCTGACCAGCGCATCCAGGCCGGTATCGTCGACCAATTTATCGACCAGGTCCCGACTGCACGCCAGCAACGGATCGTAGTTCGTCATCTGATGCTCCAGCGTGACGATTCGCGGGCCGAGTGCGTAGCCGCGCGGTAATCGCTTCAGGAAGCCCGCATCGCCGAGCTCGCGCAGATAACGATAGGCGGTCGCGGGCGTGAAGCCGAGCTCCTGGCAAATGGTCTCCACGTCAATGACCGGCTGATCAGGGCGAAACAAGTCGAAGACCATGAGCAGGCGGCGGAGGCTATTCATCTTTGCTACATCCTTGTGCAGTCGACACCATGCCCGGTAGATGCTCAGGCGCGCGCGCAATCGGCGATGGCCGCGCGAGTGGTATGGGAGGGCAATTCTGCGAACAGTTCCTGGTACTCCGCCGCAAAATGGCTGAGGTGATAGAAGCCCCATTGGGCCGCGACATCACCGATCGAGAGGTGCGCCGCCTGGGTGGACATCAAGGTCCGACGTACACCGTTGAGCCGCACGGAGCGCAAGTAATTGATGGGGGTCGTCTCGGCAACCGAGCGGAAGCTGTTCTGCACGGTACGTCGACTCACCTGGAGTCGCTGGCACAACTCGTCCACGCTGGGCACGTTGTTCAATTCAGCGGTTGCCAGGCGATGGCACTTCTCGACAATGAAGCTGCGTGTGGAACTTGGAAGACGCTGCTGCTTGTCGCAGGCCGGGTCGGTCATCAGTTGCAGCAACTCGCCGAGCATGGCCTGTTCCAGTTCCAGCTCCCGATCTTGCGTATTGCCAAGATCTTCGTTCGAGAGCGCCTGGGAGAATACGGCCAGCATTCGACGTCGAGCGTCTGCATAGCGCTGCGTGGAGACCCGGATCACCGGCTGACGCAGCAACTGGCTGATTTCCTTGGCCGACGCCGTTTGCGCCAATGCCTGCTCGAACAGTTCGCGTTCGAAGGTAATGGCCAGCAGTTCCATGCCCATCGGCATGTGAAACATGAACTCCTCGCCACCGTGAAGAAAGAACAGGCTGCTGTCGTCCACTTCCCGTCCCTGCATCCGAATCGAACCCGGGACGGTGATGGGCACGGCAAAGCACATCTTGCCCCGGGGCGCCACGCCATGCTGCACCACGCGTTGGTTGATCTGCTCACGGAATATGTGGCAACGCGCCGTCGTCAACTGTATGAGCGAACTCTCGATCGAGCCAGCGGTTAACTGGCTGTAGTCCTGATTCCACTCCTGGACGGTAGCGGCGTGGACATGGATGTCACGAAAGTGGCTGATGTTCTGAATTTTCATGATGACGAAAGCCTCGGCCAATATTCTTCTTTTTAGGTTGCCTTCTTGTGCGATATTCTCACATTAAGAGAATTATGCAAATTTCTTTACGCAAGGAGCCGCTCATCGAAATCAGCGTTCGAGGCGCCCCTCCCAATGTGCCGATTCGGGCTACCGGCCAGGCGGAAGCGACGGGGATGATCGAGACACTGAAACCGACATCCTGAGAGACCGTCATGAGTGAAACCAAGCTTGAATCCCTCCATTTCGCGGATGCCCCGCGGATCATTTCCACCATTCCCGGTCCCAAGACCACCGAGGCCCTGGCGTTGTCGGCGCGTACCGAGTCGATGGCCCGCGGCGGCGGACGCATGCCCGTGGCCATGGACCGGGCGTTCGGCGCAACCTTCAAGGACGCTGATGGCAACACCTATATCGATTTGTCCGCAGGCGTGGGCGTCAGCAGCGTCGGTCGCTGCCACCCGAAAGTGGTGCAGGCCATCCGCGAACAGTCCGAAGTGCTGATGCACGCCCTGGAAGTCAACAGCACCCGGCGCACCGAACTGGCCGCCAAACTCTCCGAGATCGCACCCGACGGCTTGCGCGGCGATTGCATTACATTCTTCACGCAAAGCGGTAGCGATGCGCTGGAAGCCGCGATCAAGTTCGCCAAACGCGTCACCGGACGGCACCAGATCATCGCCTTCCATGGCGGCTACCACGGCGTGTGGAACGCCTCCGGTGCGCTGACCACCGGTACGGCCTACCGCAAGGGCTACGGTGCCCAGATGGGCGGCGTCATTCACGCCCCCTACCCTTATGCCTACCGCTTCCCCTTCGACACCACGCACAAAAGCGCCGAACAGATCGCCGGCGACTACGTGGATTACCTGCTGAATACCCCTTACACCGCCGCCGATGACGTGGCCGCCGTGATCGTGGAGCCGGTACAGGGTGAAGGCGGCTACGTGCCTCCCTCGCCAGAGTTCCTGCAGCTGTTGCGCAAGGCCTGCGACCTCAGCGGCGCGCTGTTGATCGTCGATGAAGTGCAATCCGGCGCGGGGCGTACCGGCAAGATGTGGGCGGTCGAGCATTCCGGCGTGAAACCCGACATGCTCACCTTCGGCAAGGGCATTGGCAGCGACCTGCCGATGGCGGGCCTGATCATGCGTTCGGACCTGGCAGCCGCGATCCCCGACGGATCGATGCCCAATACCTTCGCCGCCAACTCGCTGTCCGCGGCAGTGGCGTTGACCAACATCAGCATCCTCCAGGACCCGGAGCTCGATCTGCTCAACCGCGCGCACACGCTGGGCCTGGAGGCACAGGAACGTATCCGTGGCTTCAAGAGCCCCTTCGTCGGCGAGGTTCGCGGTCGTGGCCTGATGATTGGTATCGAGCTGGTCGAAGACCCGGTCACCAAGGCACCGCTGGAGGGCGCCAAGATCGGTCAACTCATGGGTTACCTGCTGAACCACGGTGTGCTGATGATTCCCTGCGGTCGCTACAGCAACGTGATGCGCGTCATGCCTTCGCTGACGATCACACGTTCGCTGTTTTTCAAGGCGCTGGACATCTTTGGCGACGCCCTGGCCTCCCTCGAAGCATGAGGCGCGCGCCCCCGAACACTCACATTACGCAGGACCCCTAACATGACTCAGCACCTGAATCACTTCATCCAAGGAGCGTCCTTCGAAGCCTCCGACGGTGGACGCATGCCCCTCATCAACCCCGTGACAGAGCAGGTGTACGGTAGCTCCGCACGCGGCACGAGCGCGGATGTGGACCGCGCCGTGGAGGCAGCGCGCAGCCAACTCGAGGGTGGCGCCTGGAGCCAGCTCGACGGCGCCCAGCGCGGTCGGCTGCTGTCGAAGCTGGCTGACCTGGTGGAACGCGACACCGACTTGCTGGCCGATCTGGATGCCAACGCCATCGGTCGCTCCCCGGTCGAGCCGCGCCGGATGGACCTGCCCAACGCGGTCGCCAACCTGCGCGCCGCCGCCGGCTGGGCCAACCAGCTGGAGGGGCGCACCATCCCCACCGGCGGCTATTTCGGCAGCAAGACCCTCTCGTACACGGTGCGCGAGCCGGTGGGCGTGGTCGGTGCCATCGTGCCCTGGAATTCGCCGCTGATGATCACGGTCTGGAAGCTCGCCGCTTTGCTGGCGGCAGGCTGTACCGTGGTCATCAAGCCTTCGGAAGAGACGCCGCAATCGGCCCTGCACCTGGCCGCGCTGGCTCAGGAAGCAGGCTTCCCTGACGGTGTGATCAACGTGGTTACCGGCTACGGTGCACAGGTAGGTCGCGCCTTGTGCGAACACCCGCACGTGGCCAAGATCAGTTTCACCGGCAGCCCCGAGGCCGGACGCGAGATCCAGCGCACCGCCGGCGTGCTGTTCAAGCGTGTGGCACTGGAGCTGGGCGGCAAAAGCCCACAGATTGTCTTTGATGACGCGTCCTTCGACGACGCGTTGCGCGGCTGCGCGCTCGGCTTGTTCGTCAACCAGGGCCAGGTCTGTGCCGCCGGCTCGCGTATCCTCGTACAGCGCAGCATCGCCGATCGCTTCGCCGCAGCGCTTGCCGATGCTGCTCGAGCAGTCAAGGTGGGCGATCCTCGACAGCCCGACGTGCAGATGGGGCCAGTGGCCAAGAAAGCACAGTTCGAACGAGTCAACCGTTACATCCAGCTGGGCATCGAACAAGGCGCCTCCCTGCTGGCCGGCGGCGTATCGAACCCTGAGCAGGGCTGGTTTGTGCAGCCGACCATCTTCGCCAACGCCCGCAATGACATGGCGATCGCCCGAGACGAGATCTTCGGCCCCGTTGGCACGGTGATCACGTTCGACAGCGAAGATGAGGCGATCGCAATGGCCAACGATTCCACCTACGGCCTGGCGGCCACGATCTGGACCAGCGACCTGGTGCGAGCGCACCGCGTCGCCGCGGCGGTAAAGGCCGGTGCCGTGGGCATCAACTGCTGGAGCCCGCTGGACGCCAACCTGCCCTGGGGCGGCGTCAAGTCCAGTGGCATTGGCCGTGAAGGCGGGTTCAGCGGCGCGTTGGCCTATACCGAAGAAAAGGTCATCACCGTGCTGCTGCCTAACTGAGAACAAAAAAACCGCACTGACCGGACCACCCTCCAAGCCCTGTGTCGTAGAGGGTGGCCGTTCAAATGTGCATTCCGATGCCTTGATGATCGATGGAGAGACTGCGATGAATCCGGTAAATCAAACAACAATTGATCGGTATCCGACGTCCCTGCGTATGTTGCACTGGGTGCGCGCCGTGCTCATCGCCGGCCTCCTCTGGGCTGGCTGGCACATGACCGGGATGAATGATGAAGTGGCAAGCAAATACGAGCTCTATTACCCGTGGCACAAATCCTTTGGGGTGTTGATGCTGTTGGTGGTCCTGGTCCAGATCACCCTGCGCTGGCGCACCCCCAAGCTTCCACAACCGCTGGAAACACTGGCTGGACATGAGCGGTTTTTGTCACAGCTGGTGCAGCGTGCCATGTACGTGCTTATCGTGATCGTGCCGTTGATGGGTTACTCGATGTCGAGCACCTACACGATGAGTGACGGGGTATTCTTTTTTGGGGTGAACCTGCCGGAGCTGCTACCGAAAAATGACGACTGGTTCGTCGTCTTCCAATGGCTGCACAAAGTACTCGCCTATACCCTGCTCGGCCTGATCGTGCTGCATGTCGCTGGCGCCCTCAAGCACCGCTTCTTCGACCCGGACCCTCGCAACGACGTCCTGCGCCGCATGCTGTGACCGTCCCGTCTTAATCACCTTTCCCGCCGGAAAGCGCCACCGCTGGTGGCGCCTGCGCATCAAACTCCCTGCAACAGATGCCGCCAGCGGCGACTCAGATCAGAACGTCACCCACACAATGAACTGCAAGTAAGTGTTGGTTGATGCGCTCCCGCTCTGCAAACCACCGTCCTCGAGCCACTTCTTTGGTTTGTAGAAACCCACCAGCGGCGACAACGTGATGTTGTCCGTCACCATCCAGTCCAGGTACAGGTCGACCTCACGGGCACTGAAGTCTTGAGCATCCCGGTCGGAGAGTTGGTGATAGTGGAAGTACATCGCGTTGAGTGTCAGTTTGTCGGTCGGCTGCACCGAGAACAGCACATCGTTGATTTGCATGTTCGAGGTCACTGAACCGGCATAGTTCGCGGCGACTTCACCCTGGTACCGCTTGCGGAAACCGCCCTGGAACAGGAAGTCCCAGCCTTCGGAATAACGCGAATAGCGGTAACTCACCGCCGGTTGCCATTTGACGTCGGCAAAGGTGTAGCCCGCGTCGAAGAACATCGCCCGCTGCGACCCCGAACGTTTTTCCTCGCGCGCCACCTCGAATGCAAAATCAGCGTTCTCGATGCCGGCATTGCCCTGGCCGCGGATGCTGTAGATATCCATGCCCTTGCGCTCACTTCGATCGGCGAAGGTGTATCGCTCGTTGACGTCCAGTCCGTGCACATAGGTCGAGCCGATCGAGCCGATGGGCGTCGTGTAGTCGATGGTGGCGGCCGCCACTTCGGTCTCCGACTGTCCTGGATTGTCCGACTTCAACCACATCAGGCTGCCGTGAAGCCCTTCCGTACCGCCCAGTTTCAAGACCGCCGTATTGCCGAAGGCCAACCGCGGCCCCAGGTAAAAGGCGCCGCCGCGATTGAACCGACCGTCCGCCACACCAGGGATGGGGCTGAAGGCCTTGCCGGGCGCGAACCCGTCGTCGGTGATCAGGAAACCGTCCACCGTCACGAGCTGCCGGCCAAAGGAGAAATCAACGCCGTCCGTACCCAGGGCGGGAATCAGGTCGCCTGACTTCCAGCCCAGATAGGCGTCTTCTACCGCCGTTCTTCTTTCATTCCCGGCGGTGATCGCTCCTGCGTCCCCATCGCCCCATGAACCCGTGCTGATCAGGCTGAACCCGCCGTAGATCGAGCCGGGACCGATCTTGTCCGTCGTGCCGTTTAGACCGTACTTGGCGAAGCCTTCCTGCCATCGCATCCTGCCGGGCTCCTCCTGCGGGTTGGCGAGGTAATTCTTTTCACTGCCGAACCAACCAAACCCCGCCCAGAGGTCGGCATTCAGGACGGTAGCACCATCGTCTTCGTTGTAGAGCTCGTAGGCCTGTGCCTGCGGCCCCAATGTACAGAGTGCAACCAGAGAAATTAATGGAGCGTAGTGGGGGGTGCGCATGACGTCTCTCCTGTTTTTATATTTATGAGGCGAGTCATGAGTGTTCCGATTCGGGCTGCCCATGTGGTAGCCCAAATCAGCATGTACACAGGGCGGCGCCCCTATTCCCTTGGTCCCATCGCTGCCCACTGGAAAAACTGTCCGGGATTTGAATGGTTGCCGTTTTGGGCTACGGCCTGCGCAGGTGTCCCCCCTATGCTGGGGCCATAAGAACGCATAAGAACGAGGCATCCGTCATGACCCCATCCCCGCTGTTTCGTCAGGGGCTTTGCCTGCTGACCATCGTCGCTTGCAGTGCCCTACCGTCCCTGGCCACCGCTCACCACTCATTCGCGCTTTTCGACCAGACCAAGATGGTCACGGTCCAGGGCGTGGTCGAGCGCTTTGCCTGGACCAATCCGCACATCACGATTTACCTCGATACGCCCGGCCCGCCCCCCCAGCGCTTCAAGATCGAGACGGGCAGCGTCAACGCCTTGCAACGCGCGGGCTGGAACGCTGATTCGATCAAGGCCGGCGAAAGCGCCGAGGTGTCCTTCAGGCCGCTGAAGAACGGTGACCCGGGAGGACTGCTCGTGGAGATCAAGATCGGTGACGTCGTGCTCACGGGCGGCGGTTAGGCGAAGTCCTCCCCCGCTTCATGATCACCGAACTCAACCGAACCAGACAGGCCAGCAGCGTGGAGACGTTTCAATGAAACCGACACGAACCTTGAGCGCAGCAACGATCTTCCTCGGCGTCGTCCTCGTGACCGTCGCCGGGATGTGCAACGCGGCAGCGTCGAAGACCCAGCACGACAAGCGCCCGGACATCAGCGGCACCTGGGAAAGGACTCCGGACGATTGGTTCGGTGAAAACCCGGACGAGCCGGTGCACCCGGGCGGACCAATGGACCTGAAGGAACCCTATGCCAGCCAATACGCGGAGCTGAAGAAAAAACAGGCCGCCGCGAACGAAGCCGGGACGCCGCTGGCCACGACGAGTTCCAAGTGCCTGCCCGAGGGCATGCCGACGTTGATGGCGGCACTCTTCCCGATCCAGATCATTCACGACGACAAGCAAGTGGTCGTCCTTGGCGAATATCTCCAGCAGGTACGCCGGATTCTCTTGAACGAGGCAATGCCGCCCAAAGAGAAGCTCGACCCCAAGTACCAGGGCCATTCGCGCGGCCACTGGGAAGGCGACACGCTCGTCGTGGAGACACAACGTGTGCGAACGGACGTGACCTTCTATGACGTTCCCCATGGTGCGGACATGAAGATCACCGAACGCATCAGGCTGCGGGGACCGGACCACTTGGAGGACCAAGTCTTGATTGAAGATCCACAGGTGCTCAACACCCCGTATCGCTTCACTTTCGACTACAAGCGCTCCGACTACGCCATTCAAGAATATGTCTGCGAGAACAACCAGATCGTGATCGACAGCGAGGGCAAGGCGTCCCTCAGCCGTGAGTGAAGCCCTATCAATGACCCCTTGGAGGTGAGCGGATGGAACGATCGATGACCATCAGCATCCTGCGACCAACGCTGCACGGCGTCCTGCTGTCGCTGATGCTGACCTCGAACACCTTCGCCGAAGTGCCCCGCATGCCCACAGTCGTTGCCGTGCCGCCCTCCAGTGTGCCACCGCTGTCGTCGGCGAAACGTCCGGGTACCGAACACAGCGACCTCGACATGTACGACTACGTCGAAGAGGAGTTTTACCTGCAAGGCGTCGCCCCGGCCATCACCGCCGCGGGCAAAACCCTCCTTGAGGCGCCCTATACCACGCGCATTCTGGTGCGCAAGCCGGCAGACCCTGCGCACTTCAACGGCACGGTGGTGATCGAGCCGTTCAGCTGGTTTGGCGAGCGCGCCGCAGGGTGGATCCTGACCCGTGATTACTTGCTACGGCGTGGCTACGCGTACGTCGGCTACACGCTGAACATGAACAAGCCGGCCGTCGACCCCAAGTTCATCTCGGACACCCCGGCCGCCGAGGCCGAGCAGGTCGCCCAATACGGACGGATCGTGAATTTCGAGTTCATGCGCCGCTTCGACTACGCACGCTATGCGCCGTTGGGCACCTATTACGATCCGGAGCGTTTCACTCGCGGTGCAGGTCCCGATCCGTTCGTTCCACAGTCCCAGGGCATTGCCGCACAACTGGCGCTGCTGCTCAAGACCAATGCGGCGCAAGGCCCGTTGGCAGGTCTCAATGTGCAACGCGTCTATGTCAATAGCTGGGCCGTGACCGCGCAAGTCTGGATGGACTACCTCGATCAGGGCCGGCACCAGCAATGGCGTATGCCTGACGCAAGGCCACTGATCGATGCCTACATGACAGGCCGCATGGCCTATGGCGAGGTGGGCGGCGACGTCATTCGACTACCACGGCAGATGCCCGAAGGCGTGCCATTCGTGACCGTCTACAGCCAGTCCGAACTGATGCACGACGTGATCGAAGGCATCGACCTGCCGCCGGATACCGACAGCCCGCAGCTTCGCTACTACGAAGTGACCGGCATACCGCATCTGCGGCTGGCCGACCTCGGTACGGAGCATACCGAACTGTTAGCTGCCGACGTCGGCAAGGGCGACGACCCACGGTGCCGGACGCTGTACGACGAACCGGCAGAGCTGGTCGTCTCGGCGCTGCTCGATGGCATGGACCAATGGGTGCGTGAGGGCAAAGCCATGCCGAAGGCGCCGCGAGTCCTGCGCGAAGGCAAGACCGTCGCACGCGACCCCGCCACCGGCAACCTGCAAGGGGGCGTGCGCCCGCCGTGGATCCAGGTGCCCAGCGCGACCTACCTCACGGACCAGGAGACCGGTTGCGGCCTGATCTACGACACCAAGGTGCCCTATTCCAAGGAAGCGCTTGGCCAACGTTACGGCGGTTTCAGCCACTACGAACAGGCATTCGAAGAGGCCAAAAAGCTCTCGATCAAGCAGGGCTATCTCCTCCCGGAGGATGCAAAGGGCCTGCGTCCGATCGCAAAACCCCAAGACTTCTAACCCCACGCGGAAGCAAAGCAAATGTCACCAGAACTCATCATCGCCTGGATCTACGCGACACCGTTGAGCACCGCCATCAGGGACCTGTCCTGGGTCGTGCCCACCATCCAGAGCGTTCATATCATTGCCATCGCGGTGATCTTCGGCGCCGCCGTGATCTCTGACCTGCGGCTGGCCGGCGTGCTCGCCACGGACGAACCCTTGCGCGGCGTCATTCGCCGTTACTACCCGTGGATGCGCGCCGCACTCATCGTTCTGCTCCTCACCGGGTTGGTGATGATCATCGGCGAGCCTGACCGCGTACTGGTCAACACGACGTTCTGGCTGAAGATGTTCATGGTCGTTGCCGTGTTCACCCTGGCCTGGTCAATCCGACGTCCATTGTTGCGTCCCGCCGCTCAAGTGCCAGGCGTTGACGAGAAGCCTCCCATCAAGGCGCTGGCCTGGCTGTCGATCGCCCTGTGGTGCGGCGTGATCTTCTGCGGTCGCTGGATCGCCTACTGATCCCAGCGTTTTCAACGAACGTTTTCTCAGGTATTCGCCATGGACATTCAATCGATACTGCAAGCCCTCGAGGGCACCCCGATCGCAGCCTATATCAGAGAGTCGGGTTCCATTTTTCCAAACCTGGAGTCGGTGCATGTGATTGGCATCGCCCTCGTGTTCGGGACCATCGCCGTCGTCGACTTGCGCCTGCTCGGCGTCGCCTCCCATCGCCGAAGCGCGCTACGACTGATCCGGGAACTGCTGCCATTTACCTGGGTTGCCTTCGCAGCCTGCGTGATCACCGGCCTGCTCATGTTCGCCTCCAATGCCACCACCTATGCGCAAAACAGCATTTTCTGGTGGAAGATGGGGCTGTTGGCGCTGGCCGGCCTCAACATGGGGATATTCCACTTGGGCGCCTATCGCCGGATCGACGAGTGGGACACCATCCTGCCGCCTCCCAGCCAGGCCCGTATCGCCGGTTTCAGCTCGCTGGCGCTGTGGATGGGCGTGATCTGCCTTGGCCGCTGGATCGGGTTTGTCTGATGACCAACCTGTCGCGAACCAGCCCCGGCGATGACGTAAACGGCGCGGTCCATGTCGTGCGCCCGGCGTCCAGCCGCTGGGAATCGCTGGCCCTGCTGTTTGCAGCCCTGGCAATCATCGCCAGCGTGACAGGTTATGTGCTGCTGCGCCCACAGCACGCCGGCCCACCGACACCCTTGAGCTGGCAGGTGCGCTCCTTCGATGGCCTAGGTGCAGTCGACCAGGCCATCCACAGCGCCCTGCTGCCCGCCGGTGAAGAAATCATCTGGAACAATAACGACACCGGCGGTTGGATCACCCTGGAGCAAGCCCAGAAGATCTTGTTGCCGCCGTTCTACCGAGACGCCTTCTGGAAGACCAATGGCGAGGTGCACTGGCAGTTGATTTTGCCGGGCACCCACCTGCCTCATGCCGGTTCCGTCGATGATCACGACGACGCCGACGCCCCGACGCCCCCGCCCCCCAGCGACGTCTCGAAAGCCACCCTGGGCCAGGGCGCCACGGTCTACTACGGCTCCGCCGGTCGCGCGCCCGGCCAGAGCGCCTACCTGCTCGTCATTGGGCACGCCCATGCCGGGGTCATGTGGGCCAACCAGGCGACGATCTGGATCCACCGCGACCCGAACGCACCTTACCCAGGCATCGTCAAGCCCGAATCGCTGGTCGGCCAAGGTTGGCGCCAGGTCATTCCATATGACGGTGCCAGCGAAGTCGAACGTGTAAAAGGAAACCAGCCATGACCGTTTCTACCAGACACCGCGCACTGTGGCGCAGTTGCCTTGCGCTGCTGGTGCTGATACCTGCCCTTGCATTCGCCGACCCGACTGCCCCTTTGGGCAAGAAGCTCAAGATCGGCGTCACCCTGCACCCCTACTACAGCTTCGTGGCGAACATCGTCGGCGATCGGGCCGAGGTCATTGCGCTCATTCCGGCGCAAGCGAACCCGCATAACTATCAGCCGCAGCCCGACGACATCACCCGCGCGATGACCCTCGATGTCCTGGTCGTCAACGGCATCGGCCACGATGAATGGGCCTTCCAGATCGTCAAGGCCGCCGGTCGCGGGGCAACGCTGCCGATCATCCAGGCCAATGCCTCGGTGGCCCTCATTCCCATCGGCGGCGACCAGGACGGTGCCAAGGTGGTCAATCCGCATACCTTCGTTTCCACCACGGCAGCGATACAGCAGGTCTTCGAGATCACTCGCAGGCTGGGGGAGCTGGACCCGCCCAACGCGGCTGTGTATCGACAGAACGCCCTGGCCTATGCCGCACGCATTCGCGCGCTACGGGCCGGTTTCATGACCCGCTTCGCCGCGTTGGATCTGTCCTCCTTCCGCTGCGCGACCACGCATGCCGGCTACGACTACATGATGCAGGAGTTCGGCCTGTTCGTGAGCGCCGTGATCGAGCCCCGTCACGGCGTCGCGCCGACCGCGCGGCAACTGGCCAACACCATCGACGCAATCAAGAAGGCCAATGTGAAGGTGTTGTTCGCCGAGAAAAACTTCTCCCTCGATCTCGCCAAGCCTATCGAGGCCGCCACCGGCGTGAAGGTCTTCTCGCTGTCTCACATCACCGGCGATACCTACAGCGCGGACGAATTCGAGGTGGCGATGCGCGAAAACCTCGAGACCTTGGCCGAAGCCGTCGAGTTCATGCAGCGATGAAGGAGAAACAAGCGATGCGCGGTCCCGCCATAGTGTTCGACAACGTCTCCCTGCGACTGGGGGGCACGCAAGTGCTTGAAGACGTCAGCTTTCGGGTGGAAGCCGGGGCGCTGCACTGCCTGGTCGGCCCGAACGGTGGCGGCAAGACTTCACTGGTGCGTGCGCTGCTGGGCCAGATGCCGCATTCGGGAGCGGTACGCTTCGAGGGCGAGATCACGGCCCCCGTGGGCTATGTCCCGCAATTGCCGGACTTCGACCGCAACGTGCCGATGACGGTCAACGATCTCATGGCCCTTCTCGGTCAACGCCGGCCGGCCTTCCTGGGTGCCAACCGATCCGTCAAGTCGGCCAATGCCGAGGCACTGTCTCGTACCGGCATGGCCGCAATGGGCACCAAACCCTTTGGCAGCCTGTCCGGTGGCCAGCGCCAGCGAGTATTGCTGGCCCAGGCGATCAGCCCGGCGCCCTGGTTGCTGATCCTCGACGAACCGACTGCCGGCATCGACGAATCGGGGGTGCGGCTGGTGGAGGCGCTGGTGGCCGAGCTGCACGACCGTGGCGTCACCATCCTGTGGATCAACCATGACCTCGAACAAGTCAGGCGCATCGCCCAATCGGTGACGGTTATCAACCGCAGGGTGCTGTTCCACGGCGCCCCCGACCAAGTCGCTTACTCGCTGGAGGGGGCCCAATGAGCGCCCTGTACGACTTCATTCGCAACTACCTGCAGGCGCTCGCCGCCAGTGGCATCCTGCCGCAGCCGTTCGAGTATGAGTTCGTGATCAATGCCCTGCTCTGCTCAGTGCTCATCGGCCCCCTGCTGGGCGTGCTGGGTACGATGGTAATGATCAAGCGCATGGCTTTTTTCAGTCAGTCCGTCGGCAATGCGGCGATGACCGGCGTCGCGATCGGCGTGCTGATCGGCGAATCCTATACGTCTCCCTACTTCTCGATGTTCGGCTTCTGCTTGCTGTTCGCGCTTACGCTCAAGTACACGCAGCATCGCACCACGTTGGCCAATGACACGCTGATCGGTGTGTTCCTGTCCATCTCGCTGGCGGTCGGTGCCTCGCTGTTGCTGTTCGTGTCGGCAAAGATCAACACCCACGTGATGGAAAGCGTGCTGTTCGGCTCCATCCTGGCGGTGGACCACACCGACATGAACGTGCTGCTCGGCGTAACGGCGCTGTGTGCCTTGCTCGGACTGCCGCTGTACAACGGCATGTTGTTGGCCAGCCTCAATCCGAGCCTGGCCCATGCTCGCGGTGTGCGGGTGCGAAGCGTCGAGTACCTGTTTGTGGTGCTGGTCACCCTGGTGACGGTCGCTTGCCTGAAGATCATTGGCGCGGTGCTCGTCGAAGCCCTCCTGCTCATACCGGCGGCGGCAGCACGCAATATCAGCCGTTCGCTGCCGGGGCTGGTCGTGCGCGCCATCCTGATTGCGACTTTTTCCTGCGTAGTGGGAATCCTGGCGCCGATGCAATTCCACATCCCCGTACCAACGGGTGGGGCAATCGTGATAGTCGCCGCCCTGGTGTTCGTCGTCACCACCGTCATGCGCGCTACCGCATCCCGGTTCAGGGGGGCCAGCGTATGAATAGGAAAGGGTTCTACAGATCCTGGCTGACGATGCTGGCACTGTTGCTGGGCCTGCCGTTTTCGGCCTTTGCCGATAGCGCAAGGCAGCAGGTGCTTGTCGCCCTGCCTGCCGTTTATGTACTCACCTCGGCACTCAGCGACGGCACGGCCCTTGAGGTCGTCCGTCTTCCAGCAGAAGCTGCGGTGCCCATGGAAAGCCAGGCCAACGCGCTGTCACGCCTGGATGCCAAGGTGTTCCAGCAAGCCGAAGCCGTGGTCACCCTCAGCAGTCTATGGCGCGCCGACCCGCTGTATGCGGCGGCGCGCCACCACAATCTGCGGATCATCGAGATCGATGCCTCGCACTCATGGGACACGGTCAAACCCAGCGTGGCGGTGACCCGCGTACCGTCGAGCGACGTTCCCTGGGCTGCGGCGAGCGATGTCGATGAGGGCCCGTCGCCGTACGTCTGGCTCAGTCCCGTCAACGCCATGCGCATGTCGGCACTGATCGCCGCCGACCTGGAACGCCTGGCCCCCGCCGATGCACCGCGAATAAAGCGCAACCTCGCCGCACTTGAAGACCGCTTGCGCCGGCTCAAGGCCGACTACGGTGCCCGGCTGACGGCGGTACCGGATCTGCGCGTACTGTCGCTGGCCAATGAGTTCACCTACCTGTTCGGCGAATTCGGCGTCTTTGTCGACGGCTGGTTCGTCCGGCAGGACATCGACTGGAGCGACGCTGACTACGCCGCGCTGACCCACTACCTGCGCGAGCGCGACATTCGCGTGGTGGTCCACAAGTGGGCACCGGACGCCAAGATCGTCAAAGCCATCGAGGACGGGGGCGCGCGGTTGTTGGTACTCGATACGGGCAACCCGGGAATACTCGCCGACACGGCCAACGGATACGAAGCACTCCTGGGCTCGAACCTGGAAGCCTTGCTGGCGGCCTTCGCCGCGACTGGCAACGACAACACGAAAGGCGACGGCCAGTCGCCACCCCAATGACCGACCTTGACGGCGAGACGTTATGAAACTCATAGGTTCAGTAGCACGGATAGCGATGGCAGGCACCCTGGTGTTCTGCCAGGCGACCTTCGCCCATGGCCCCGTCTTCGATTGCTACATCGAGGGCGATAACCAGGTGAAGTGCGAGGCGGGCTTCACCGATGGCAGCTCGGCCACTGGCAGAAAAATCCATGTCCAGGACCCAAGCAACAAGGTGTTGCTCGAGGGCGAAGTCGGCAAGGACAACACCTACACATTCCAGCCCCCCACCGGAAACTACTCCGTGGTGTTCCTCGGTGGCACCGGCCATGAGCTCACGATTCAGTCTTCCGACATTTCAAGGTGAAAGCGACCATGACGTTCAAACGAAAACTGCTCCAAGCCCTTGCCGCTACGACATTCACTGGCTTGGCCGGCGCTGCGCACGCCCATTTCCAGATGCTCTACGTGGAAGAAACGGCGCTGCAGCGTGCGGAAAACCTCGAGTTCGCGCTGGTGTTCACCCACCCCTTTTCCGGCGGCCCCACCATGGCCATGGGTACACCTCGCACCTTCAACCACAGCAGTTCTCACGGCGAAGAGAAAATCGACCTGCGCAAGTACTTGCGCCCCGTCGAGTGGCAGAGTCGCGACAACCGGACGACGGCCTATCGTGCCTCGATTCCACGGGAATTGGTGCGTTCACTGGGTGACCATATCTTCGTACTCGAACCCGAGCCATATCTGGAAACCGAGGAAGATGTCTACATCCAACAGTTCACCAAGTTGATCGTGAACGTGGGTGGAGTTCCCGGAAACTGGTCAGAGCCACAAGGGTTGCCGGTGGAGATCCAGCCACTGAACAAGCCTTATGCAAACTGGACCGGCGGCGTGTTCCGCGCCGTGGTGCTGGCCGACGGCAAGCCTGTTCCGTTCGCCGAAATCGAAATCGAATACGTCAACCATTCCATCGATCTCGAAAAAAACGCCTTCGGCCAGCAAGACTATGTGACGGCACCTCAAGCTTCATTCAAAGCCCTGAGCACCTACGCAGACGCCCAAGGCATCGTGACCATTGGCCTGCCCCGGGCCGGCTGGTGGGGCATTGCGGCGCTCGACATCGGTGCGACGAAAACCCACAAGGGCAAACCGCTTTCGCAAGACGCCGTGCTGTGGGTGCAGGCCAGGGACATGAAGTAACCAGCCACGGCGGATCCCATGCGATTAAGCCCCAGGCGCCCAACGGCGCAGCAGCACACTGGCATTGACCCCGCCGAATCCGAAGCCATTGGAGAGCGCGTGGGTGATCGGCATCTTCCTGGCCTGTAGACCGACCAGATCAAGCCCGGCGGCGGCCTCGTCGGGATGATTCAGGTTCAGGGTGGGCGGAACGATCTGGTCACGAAGCGCCAGCACCGTAAAAATGGCTTCAATACCGCCAGCCGCTCCCAGAAGATGCCCGGTGGCCGACTTGGTGGAGGTGATCGCCACACCGCAATCGCGCCCGAACACCGAGCGGATCGCCGCCAGTTCGCCATTGTCGCCAACCTGGGTGGACGTCGCATGGGCGTTGATATGTTGCACGTCCAAGGGGCTGACAGAGGCCTGGCGCAACGCCTGCTCCATCGCGCGCCGGGCACCATTGCCGTCTTCCGGGCCTGCCGTCAGGTGATAGGCGTCGGCACTGGTGCCATAACCCACCAGCTCCGCCAGGGGCTTGGCGCCACGTGCGAGGGCGTGTTCCAGTGACTCGATCACCAGCAAGCCGGCCCCCTCGGCCATGACAAAACCGTCGCGATCACGATCGAAGGGCCGCGAGGCCTCCTGCGGACGCTCGGCAAAACCTGTGGACAGCGCGCGGGCGGCGGCAAAACACCCCAAGGTCACGCGGTCTATCGCCGCTTCCGTCCCGCCGCATATGGCGATATCCGCTTCACCGCTCCTGATCAGCCTGGCCGCGTCGCCAATGGCCTGCACCCCCGCCGCACAGGCTGTTACCGGTGCTCCCAGAGGGCCTTTGAAACCATGCCGGATGGAAACGTGCCCGGCCGCCATGTTGGCGAGGAAGGCAGGTGCGGTGAACGGGGACAATTTGCGCGGGCCGCGGGCATCGGTGGTGCGTACGGCACCGGCAATCGCGCCAAAGCCGCCCACGCCCGAGGCGATGATGGTTGCCGTCCGCTCCTGGTCGGCGGCATCGGTCGGTTGCCAGCCAGCCTGCTGCAACGCTTCTTCGGCAGCCACCAGCGCGAACTCGATGAAGCGATCCATCTTCTTGCGGTCCTTGGCCGGGATGATGCGCTCCGGGTCGTAACCGGCGACGGCGTCCTCTTCCAGCGACGGCACCTGGCCGCCTACGGCCACGCCCGTTCCCTCGGTGATCTCGCCAGACAGGGTGCGAATGCCCGAGCGCCCCGCCTGCAACCGCTGCCAGACTTCTTCTACGCCACAGCCCAGCGGGCCGACAATGCCCACGCCGGTGACGACGATGCGTTTTTGTCCTTGGGAAGTCATCATTGGAACCTCTTCATATCTCAGTCAATGCCCACAAAAGAACCAACACACGGGTTTAAACCCGCGGTGCTGTTTGCATGTGTGCTGAATGGTCAGGACGGATCTTGAACCAGATGGAATACATCGCCGGCAAAAACACCAGCGTCATGATGGTGCCGACGAACGTGCCGCCGATCAGCGTATAGGCCAGCGTGCCCCAGAACACCGAATGCGTCAGGGGGATGAAAGCCAGGATGGCTGCCAGGGCCGTCAGCAAGACCGGCCGGGCCCGTTGCACCGTGGCCTCGATGACCGCGTGGAACGGGTCCAGCCCTTCTTGCGCGTTATGATGGATCTGCCCGATCAGGATCAGCGTGTTGCGCATCAGGATGCCCGAGAGTGCGATCAGGCCGACCAGGGCGTTGATCCCGAACGGCTGCTGGAAGATCAGCAGGGTCGGCACTACGCCAATCAGGCCCAACGGGGCGGTGAGGAATACCATGATCATGGCCGAGATCGAACGCACCTGCACGATGATGATCAACAGCGTCAGGGCCACCATGATCGGCACCAGGGGCACGATCGCCTTGCCGGCCTTGCCCGACTCCTCGATGGCGCCGGCCTGCTCGATCCGGTAGCCGCTCGGCAGGGTGTCGATGACCGGCTGCAGCGCCTTCAGGATTGCATTCGAGACGTCCGGTGGTTGCAAACCTTCGGCAATGTCGCCGCGTACGGTGATGGTCGGGGTGCGATCACGACGCCGAAGAATCGGATCCTCCATGCGCACATCGACCTCTCCCACCTGGGACAGCGGAATGCGCTGGCCCGCCGCGCCCACCAGGGTAAACCCTTCTATCCTGGCCGGATCGAGGCGGATATCACCGGCGGCACGGCCGACCACCTGTACCGAACGGATGTCCTCGCGGACCGCCGTGATCGGTACCCCTGCGAGCAGGAACTGCAATTGCTGGGCGACAGCATTAGACGTCAGCCCTACTGCCTGCAAACGATCCTGGTCCAGGGTGAAATGCAACGTCGGCGTCAGCGGCCCCCAGTCGGTATTGACGGTCCGCATCAGCGGGCTCGCCTGCATGACATCCCGGACCTGGCCGGCGATCTCACGCAATTTCGCCGGATCGGGGCCCATCACCCGGTAGGCCACCGGAAATGGCGAATACGGACCGAACACCAGTTGCGTCACCCGGATACGCGCCTCTGGGGCAAGCCCCTCGGCAGCCGCCTCGCGCAGACGAAACTTGAGGGCCTCGCGCGCCTCCTGGCTTTCGGTCAACACCACGATCTTGGCGAACGAAGGATCGGGTAGCTCCGGTGCCATCGCCAGGTAGAAGCGTGGCGCGCCCTGGCCGATGTAGGCCGTGACGATTTTTGCCTCATCCTGTTTCTGCAACCAGGCTTCGACCTTGGCGGTGGTGGCACTGGTCTGCTCGATGGAGGTCCCATAGGGCATTTGCACTTCGATCAGCACCTCCGGGCGGTCGGAGGTCGGGAAGAACTGTTTCTTGACCAGGCTCATACCGAGAATCGCCACGACGAACGTCACGATCACGCTGCCGGCCACCCACCATTTGCGGGCGATGATGCGGGTCAGGACCCGGCGAAAACGATTGTAGTGACGGGTGTTGTAGATGGCCGCGTGGCCGCCTTCGACCTGTTTGATATCCGGCAACAGCTTCACCCCCAGGTAAGGGGTGAACGCCACGGCCACCACCCAGGAAGCGATCAGGGCAATGCCGACGATCCAGAACATGTTGCTGGTGTACTCACCGGCGGTCGACTGGGCGAAGCCGTTAGGCATGAATCCGATAGCCGTCACCAGCGTACCGGACAGCATCGGTGCGGCTGTATGGCTCCAGGCATACGCGGAGGCCTTGATCCGGTCGTAGCCCTCCTCCATTTTTACCACCATCATTTCAATCGCGATGATAGCGTCGTCCACCAACAACCCGAGCGCCAGGATCAGCGACCCGAGGGTGATGCGGTCAAAGTTCTTCCCAGTGGCCGCCATGACCACGAACACCACGGCCAGCGTCAGCGGCACGGCCGCCGCGACCACGACTCCGACACGCCAACCCATGCTGAGAAAGCAGACGATCATCACCACCAGCAGCGCGACGAAGAACTTGACCATGAATTCGCCGACGGCCGAGTCGATGTTCACGGACTGGTCGGTGACCTTGGTGAGCGTCATGCCCAAGGGCATGGCGTCATTGATCCTGGCCGTCTCCGCGTCCAGGGCCTTGCCCAGGTCCAGGCCGTTCCAGCCTTCGCGCATCACGACGCCCAACAACAGCGCTTCTTCGCCGTTATTGCGCACCAGGAAGGTGGCCGGATCTTCATATCCGCGCTCGACGGTCGCGACGTCCGAGAGCTTGAGCGTGCGGCCTTGAATCGCCAGGGGGGTGTCACGGATTTTCGCCAGTTTATCGAAGGCGCCGTCTACCCGGAGGAACACCTGTGGCCCATTGGTTTCGATGGAGCCAGCAGGCGTGAGCACGTTCTGGCTGTTCAGCGCGGCGAAGATGTCCTGGGGCGAGACGCCCAAGGTAGCCAGCCGGTCATGGGAGAAGGAAATAAAGATGCGCTCGGCCTGCTCGCCGATGATGTTGACCTTTTTCACTCCCGCCACATGCAACAGGCGCTGGCGCAGCGCTTCGGCATCGCGCACCAACAGCCGCTGTGGCTCGCCTTTGGCTTTCAGGGCGAACAGCGCGAACGTCACATCGGAAAACTCATCATTGACCATTGGCCCGATAACGCCCGCCGGCAACTTGAGCGCTTCGTCCTGGAGCTTTTTGCGCGCCTGATAGAACTCCTCCTGCACTTGCGAAGGTGGCGTGCGATCGACCAGTGACACCATGGTGAAAGCCAGGCCGGGACGGGTGTAGGTTTCCGTGCGGTCGTACCACTTCAGCTCTTGCAGGCGCTTTTCAAGCGGCTCGGCGACCTGGTCCTGCATCTCCTGGGCGGTCGCGCCCGGCCATGCAGTGATGACGGTCAACTGCTTGACCGTGAACGGCGGGTCCTCGGCACGCCCCAACTGAAAGAACGCCAAGGTTCCCGCGACGGCAATCAGGAAGATCAGGAACACGGTAATAGAGCGCTCGCGAACGGCGAGTGCGGACAGGTTGAGGCTCATGGACGGCCCCCGGCAACCTTCAGGTCACCCGGTTGAGCCAGGCGCACTTCCTCACCTTCATGCAGCAGATGGGCACCGAGCCCGACAATCCGCTCGCCAACGTTGAGCTGGCCGGCGACGCGCGCGGCGTCATCGCTCAAACCCAGGACTTGCACAGGTCGCCAGGTGACTTTTGCCGGTTCGCCGCTTATGACCCACACGCCAGTGCCTTTGCCCGAGTCGAAAACCGCAGCGATCGGCACTTGCAGCGCCTGCCGTTGCGCACTGTCATCGGAGATGCGCAGCGTGACCGTCGACCCAAGCGGCGCATTGGCCAGCGGCCCTTCCAACACATACCGCGCCTCGAAAGTGCGCGTCACGCGGTCAGCCGAATCGGAGAGCAGTCTCAGCCTCGCGGTGACCGCTCCCGTGGTGACGCCATAAAGGGTCGCCTGAGCCGTGGCGCCTACGGCAGGTCGCAAGGTCTCGGGCAATTGCACAACGGCTTCGCGCTGCCCTGCCCGCGCCAGTCGGACCACGGTTTGTCCGGGGCTGACGACTTGCCCGGGCTCGGCAAGCGTTTCCATCACAACGCCATCGGCATCCGCGAGCAGCACGGCATAACCAGAGGCGTTATGGGCGACATCCGCCTGGGCTTGCGCGGCGCTCAGTTGTGCCTTGGCGGTATCGGCAGCGGCCTTTATCTGGTCGTAGCCCGATGCGGAAATAGCGCCTGCGGCGACCAGATCGCGGTAGCGCGCCTCGTCGTCGGCGGTCTGCTTGGCCCGGGCTCGTGCGGCAGCGACCGCCTCTTGCTGGGCGCGTGCCTGCAACCCGAGATCGATGGGGTCCAGGCGCATCAACGGCTGTCCCCGCTTGACGGCTTGCCCGCTATCGACCATGCGCTCAAGCACCTTGCCCGAGACCCGAAAGCCCAGGTCACTCTGGACCCTGGCCGCAACGATACCGGTAAAAGATCGCGAGAGATCGGACGAACCCTGGACTTCAGAGACCCGCACCAAGGGGGCAAGCGTGCGTGGATCTTTAGCGGTGGATGAGTCGCCACACGCCGTCAGGACGAGAGGCAACAAGCAGACGGCAAAGGTGACAGGTCGAAGCCGGAGCATAGGTTCCCTTACTTGAGCAATGAGGACAGGAGCCACATTCTCAATCTCGTGACCAATACTGTCAATGGTCACATATCGCTGACTGCTTAGCCGCTAAAAACCCTCCCTGGCGTTCTTTCCCAGCCAAGAACTATGTGGCTGAGCCGCAATTGACAGGAAGTGACCATAATATAATATGGTCACAAATCACCCTTCTCCAGGTATCCCATGTCGCCTCTCCTCCCCCTTACCCTTTTGGTGAGCGCCAGCTTGATGGCAGGCTGCGCGGTCGGTCCGGACTACCATCGTCCGGACGCTGCGCTTTCGCACCGTTTCCTGGGTCAGTCGTCTGTCGAACAGAGACCCAGCGCAACGCGAACCAACCTTGTAGCCTGGTGGGAAGGCTTTGGTGATCCGGTATTGACCGAGTTCATCGCCAAGGCACTTGAACAGAACCTGGACCTGGCTCAGGCGGCGGCGCGAGTCGCGCAAGCACGGGCGGGCCTGGGGGCAGCCAATGCCGCGTTGTTGCCCTCGGCAACCGTCAACGGTCAAGCGGCGCGCGCCTATCAGTCAGTGCAAACCCCACTCGGCCAGGTGTTGAACTCGACGCCTGGGTATGATCGGTATGGAAGTTCCTACGAGGTCAACCTCAACGCCAACTGGGAGGTGGACCTCTTTGGCGGTCTGCGCCGCGGGCGCGAGGCGGCACTGGCCGAGTACCAGGCTAGCGAGGCAGGCGCCGCCGCCACACGACTGGCTGTCGCCGCACAGACCGCTGATATCTACATCACTCTTCGCGGGCTGCAGACCCGGCTGGACATCGCCAACCGACAAGTCAAAACCCAACAAGACCTGTTGGAAAAAGTCCGATTGCTTTACAGCAAGGGCCTCGCCGCCAGCTATCAGGTGCACCAGACCGAGGGCGCGCTGGCGCAAGTCCAGGCAACAGTGCCAGTGCTGCAAACCGGTCTGGATGCCGCGATGAACGCATTGGATGTCATGCTCGGCACACCGCCAGGCACCCATCGCCAGCAACTGGCAACTGTCGGGAACATCCCTGCGGCACCACAGATAACCGCCATGGGCACGCCGGCCGATCTGCTACGCCGCCGGCCAGACCTCATCGTGGCAGAGCGCCGCCTCGCAGCCTCCAACGCGCGCATCGGCGAAGCCATCGCCGAGTACTACCCAAAATTCTCTCTCAGCGCCTTGCTTGGCAGCGCCACGGCGGTTTCCGCCGGCAACCTGTTCAGCGGCGACGCCAGTCAGGCAGCCGGCGTATTGGGATTGCGTTGGAGGCTGTTCGACTTTGGCCGCATCAACGCTCAGATCGATCAAACCAAGGGGCAGGAAGCCGAAGCACTCGCCGCTTACCGCCAGTCCGCGCTGCGCGCCACCGAGGACGTCGAGAACGCGTTTTCCGCGCTGGTCAATCGAGAAGCCCAGGCCACCACCCTCACCCAGGGCGAAGCTTCGTTGACCCAAGCTCGGCAATCGTCGTTCATTGCCTATCAGAAAGGTACGGCCAGCCTGATCGATGTCTTGAATGCCGACGAGACACTGCTGCAAGCGTCCGATTCCCGAGCGCAAGCACGGACCGAATCAGCACGGGCAGCGGTCGCGGCGTTCCGGGCGCTCGGTGGTGGCTGGCAGCCACCTGACGCCCAGCCGGTGGCTGCCAGATGACTGACACCCCTTTTCTTTCAACTCAACAACCCGAGATCAGCGAGATGAAACCGAACGATAACGCCTGGGTGCTCATCACAGGTGCTTCAAGCGGATTTGGCGAGGAGTTTGCCCGGCAATACGCCACCCAAGGGAAATCTCTCGTCCTGGTAGCACGCAGGCTGGAAAAGCTCGAATCGCTATCGGCGCAATTGCGCGAACGTTTCGGCGTTGATGTCATTGTCGAGCAAGTAGACCTTTCCTCGATCCCGGCAGTCATCGAACTGCACCAGCGGCTGCGCGAGCGCGATATCGTGATCGATGTGCTCATTAACAATGCGGGGCATGGCTTGCAGGGGCCTTTCCTGGATCAGCCCCTGGACCAGGCCCTGGCCATGATTGATTTGGATATCGCCAGTCTGACAGCCCTTACACGACTCTTCGCGATAGACATGCGGGCCCGCAAACGTGGACACATCCTGATGGTCGCGAGCCTGCTGTCCTTTCAGGGTGTGAAGAGTTTCGCTGTTTACTCGGCAGCGAAGGCCTATGTACTTCGTTTCTCGGATGCGCTTCATCGTGAACTCAAAAACGACGGCGTCGTCGTGACCGCGCTTTGCCCTGGGATGTCGGACACCGGTTTTGCAGAAAGCGCCAGGCAAACGCTCACGCCAGCCTTGAAAATGGTCATGATGCAGCCTCAGCCCGTTGTGGCAGCAGGAATCCGCGCACTGCAAGCCGGACGCATGAGCGTCGTACCAGGCTTTGGCAACAAGGCTATTACCGTCCTGACCTGGGCCACGCCTCGTTGGCTCCACCAGGGGCTTATGGCACGCATCATGGGTGTCTGATAGCAGGTCACGCAGCGGCCCTTGCAACACGCTACGCAATCACCATCATCAATATCTTCGTCGCAGTCGACTCGCCCACACCAAACGCCGGGTAGCATGCGCTCCCGGCTTTTAGAGCAGCACTCAATCAGAAGCGATAGCTGACTGAAGTGCCAAACCCGCTCGCACTGTTTTTGTACTTGGAGCTGTAGGCGCCGCGAGTCGCCGACGCATCGTTGACCGATACGCTCTCCTCCCAGAGATAGGAATAAGCGACGTCGATCGTGACATCTTCCACTGGCGTCCAGCCGGCTCCAAAGCTGAGCACCTTCCGGTCGCCGGTAGGAATACGTGGTCCGCGGTTGGTATTGTTGGCAGGCGATTGGTCAACCGAAAAGCCTGCACGCAGCACCCACTGACTATTCAACCGATACGCCGTACCGACAGCGTGGGCCCACGTGTCATGCCAATTCTGCTCTTCACTGATGATGCTCAACTGGCCGCTCAATAACGGCGGCAACCCTGAGTTTTCGATGGTCAGCTCCTTGAAGCGACTCCAACGCGTCCAGGTGCTGCCCAGGTAAAGTGTCCAGTCCGTGTTGAGCTGGTGAGTCACCGAGAAGTCCACCGCCTCCGGGGTATCCACATCCAGCGAAGCGTCATAACTGCGCCCACTAACCCCTACCAGGCTGAAGATGCCGTCGCTGACTTTGGTCTTGGCATCCAAGTGATAGCTGACCTTGGAATGGTACGTCAGCCCCAAGCGGGTTCGATCTGTAGCCTGCACCAGGACGCCAGCGTTGAAACCCAGGGCTGTGTCGTCGCCGGTGCTTTTAAGCTTTCCGTCATTGCGGCCAGGGCTGAGTGGATTGGGCACCATGCCTGATATCTCACCACTGATACGGTTGATCGTAGGGCCGAACCCAATCGACACGGTGTCGTTGAAGGCATAGCTGATCGTGGGCTGGAGCGTGAGTGTCTTGACCTCACTTTTATTTGCGTAGTAACGCCCGGCAAAATCACTGCCGTAATCGGTAATCAAACCGAACGGCACATAAAAACCAACACCGAACGCCCAGTGCTCATCAACGGGCTTGACGTAGTAACCCATCGGCACCGTGGTCGTTGGCACCATGTCATCGCCGTCCTGACCGCCGAAGGTGCTGCGGGTCTGGCTTATGTCGGACTTCGCAAACAGCGTCGCCGCTCCCAGGCTGAACTGCTCCTTCTTCAAGCGAGACATCCCCGCCGGATTACCGAAGACCGTGCTCGCATCTTCGGCGGAAGAAGAACGACCGGCAAATCCCGAGCCCATCCCACTGATACTTTGCTCATTGAGCGCGAAGCCGCTGGCGAATACATCGGAAGTTGCGAACACAAAGCAGAGACCCACCGGGGCCTTGAGCGATATTTTTTTCATTATCAGGACTCTGGAAACGTAGCGCGGGTAATGGGGAGCAATGGTTTTGTATTACGTGAAGATCGCCACGGTCTGGCGTGCCCAAAGCACACGCCGGCCGCTTTCGTCCCAGATTTCCATGTCCTGGAGCGAATAACCTTCCAGCGCTTGCTGGCTAAAGGAATTGATCAGGAACCACTCACTGGCGACGGCCGGCTGCGGCAGGTCAATCATCCAGGACGCAGAACTGATGGCAGCGGGCTCGGTGAAGCAGGTCATGGCCGCTGGCGGCAAGCTGTCAGCCAATGCAATCAAGGCGACCGCCGGATCTACGCCCCGAGCATCCAGATGGCGTACCCACATCAGTAATTCCGGATTATCAGCGCCGGATACCGGCAGAGAACCGCCCGCAGGGCGCATCTCAAAGTTATAGGCGCAGGCCGGTGCGATCTTTCTGTCCAGCTTCAATGGCGCGTACCGGGACGGCCCCTCTACAAGCGGACGGCCCCAGGCATCATGGGCAATACCGCTCGCCCGCGGCTGTGCGAACAGTAGGGTCGTGCGCAACGCCAGGTCGTCGCCCGACAAGCAGTCGACCGATACGGAGGTGACGGATCGCCCTTGACGCAACACGCTGACATCGAATGTCTGAGCCTGCGTGACCGGACCTATGAACGACACCTGGGCGGACTTGAATGGAGGAAAACCCGTCGGACGCTCAAGCAAAACCGCTTGCAGAGACAGCGCAGCGGACAGCCCGCCAAAGATCGTACGGCCCTGCCGCCAGTTAGGTGGAGACACAAATGGCGCATCCGGATCGAATTGCTGCAGCAATTGGGCGAAGCTCGTCATGTCAACGTTCTCAGGACTAAGAGCAATACGCCACATCTTATTCTTGTGACCATTTGTGTCAATAGTCACAATCAAGATAAACAATTACCTTTATCAGCCAATCATGACGGAGCATTGAAATCGATTGGAATGCGTTGCTTGGAATCGTCAGCCCAAGGTCACGGCATGAGGCTACGCAAGATGAGGTTGGCGGTGAGCGTGGGAGCCTCTTCGATGACGTCGAGGCTGTACTGCAGCAGCAAAGGGTTGACGAAAGGCCGCAGCGCCAAGTGGATCGCGTCTACTGTCTCGTCCAGTGGCGTCTTGCGTTCAAACTCACCGAGTTCTCGCCCCTCGCGTACGACTTGCAATACGAAGCCTTTGATCCGGGCATCGTAACCCCGTGAACTGGGCCAGTGCTCCGAGGCGGAGAACGCAGCAATGTCGTAGAGCTTGCGATCATTGAAGAACAGGTTCACGCCCGTGGTAACCAGGGTTTTGACCAGGCGTCGAAAACGCTCCGTCGACGAGAGTCCTTCTTCGTTGATGGCCTGCTCCACAGCGGCAACGATTTCGGCCAGGCAGCGGGTACAAATAGCCTCGCCAATCGCCTGCTTGGAGTCGAAAAACTTATAGATGTACGCCTTGGAAAACCCGATGGCCTTGGCCAAGTCAGAGACTGTGGTCTTGCCGTAGCCGTATTGACTGAAATGCTCATTGGCCGCCGCGACGATCTGGTCTCGAATGTCGTGATCGGCCGGGCCTCGGGTGCTGGGCGAAGGTGGGGATGACTGGTTCATTGGGGCAGCTTACGCATCCTGGAGTCGGTTGACAACTTGTGACCATGTAGATATTTAGTCACAATCTGCCCATTTCCCAGAAATTGCCACCCCTGCCGGCTATTTGGCAAAAAGCTGGCTCATATCCTTGAACGCCTTGAACTCCAGTGCATTACCGCAAGGATCGAACAGAAACATCGTGGCCTGCTCCCCCACCTGCCCCTTGAAACGTATGTAGGGCTCGATCACGAACTCGGTGCCAAAGGACTTCAGTCGCTCGGCCAGCGCTTCCCACTCCTGCCATCCCAAAATGATGCCGAAGTGAGGGACCGGCACGTCATGCCCATCTACCGGGTTGCTGTGGACGCTCTCTTGGGAAGCGGTCTTTGGCTGTTCATGAATCACCAACTGGTGGCCATAGAAGTTGAAGTCGACCCAATGGGCACTGGAGCGCCCCTCTTGTAGCCCAAACACTTCGCCATAAAAGGCCCGAGCGCCTGGAAGGTCGTAGACAGGGATTGCGAGGTGGAAGGGAGAAAGGCTCATCACGGCTCCTGTTGCTTTTATAAGGTCCGGGCATCGTAAGGGCGGAATCCAACCAAGAAAAACAATATATTTCTCTCAATAACACAATTAATATTTGTGAATGATAAAAGAACTCAAGACCCTTATTGCCGTAGCGCGGGAAGGTACTTTCGCTGCCGCAGGCAATAAAATCGGCCTCACCCAGGCCGCGGTCAGCGCGCAGATCCAGCGCCTGGAGGCCGAACTCGGCTTCGAGATCTTCGACCGCAAGGGCCGCTCGGCCCATCTCAACCGGATGGGCCATCAAGTACTTCTGCAAGCGCAAGAGTTGCTGCGTCTCTACGACAATCTTGGCGCAAGCCCAGCCGGGCTTGCACCTAGCGTCTTGGTGAACATTGGTGCTATCGCTTCAGTGCAGCGCTCCTACCTGCCAGACGCGCTCGCCAGGTTTCACCAGCAATGCCCGCAGTGCCGTACGCGGGTGCTTCCTGGCCTGTCGATGGAGTTGATCAACCTGGTGGATGCCGGCGAAATCGACATGGCAGCCATCATTCGCCCGCCTTTCTCGCTGCAAAGCGATCTGCGCTGGATGACTCTGGCGCTGGAGCCCTATCGACTGATCGTTCCAAGCGCGCTACCTGGAGAGGACTGGGCGCAACTGCTTGGCAGCCACCCCTTCATTCGTTACGACCGAGCATCGTTCGGTGGCCGGCAGGTAGATCGTTTCCTGCGCAAGATGCACTTCACTTTGCGTGAAGTCTGCGAGCTGGATGAGTTGGAGGCGATTATCAAGCTGGTTGGAAACGGCGTTGGCGTGGCCCTGGTGCCGCAAACCGCGACTCACCGCAAATGGCCGCAGGGTGTACGCGCCCTCGCAGAGCACACCTTCCACCGTGAGATCGGCCTCGTCCACCGGGCTCGACAAAGTCTCAACGAACCGGCAGGAAGACTGGTGCAACTGATCGCGGAGCAAGCCCAGGCCAACCCGGTATGAATCCCCCTGCATCGGCCCAGACAAAAACCAATGCGCGGGGCTCAAGGTTTTTGTCGAGCGGATGATCTATACCTTCAAGTACACGCAGTCAGGCCAAGACAACATACTCGCGTGTCCTGATTAAACGATCGTGGCGACCCGCTCCAGGTACGCTGCGTCGCATAAGACGTCGGCCTGCAAGACGCTGTTTGCGCGCCAGGCATCCTTTGAATGGCGCACTCCTTTCCAATGCCTGAAGTACCGATCATGAGCCTGAGCAAACGCGCTTTGAATGCCCCCACCAGAACACTATCCAGGCTTTGTCTATTGCTGCCGCTGTTGGTTGCGCACAACGCGCGCGGTGAACCCCTGGAGATAGAACTGCATATCCTCGACGCGCCGCCGCTGACGTTCGTCAATGACCCCAGGGGGCACGGAATCGTTGGTGATGTCGCCGTCGCGGCCATGACCAAGGCCGGGTACACCGTAAAAATCCATGTACTTCCCTGGGCCAGGGCTCAAAAACATGTCAGTGAAGAACATGATCACTTGATCACGCCCCTCTCGCGCATCCCTACTCGTGAGGATCGTTTCACCTGGATCGCCCCGATCATGCCCATGGAGCGAGCTTTTTTCAGCCTCGAGCGACGGGTGAGCAGTTTCGCCCAGGCGAAAGAAACCTACCGCAAGATTGGCGTCGGCCTGGGCAGTGCACAGGAAGATATCCTGCGCACCGAAGGGTTCAGCGACGAGCAGATCTATCCACTGGCCATCGGCGAAAACCCCGCCCAGCTGCTCTTGATGGGGCGCATCGATGCGTGGTTCAACGGCGTGCCCGAGAGTCGATACATCTGGCCGAAGGTGTCTAAACGCAAACTGCTCATGAGTCGGGTCGGCAGCAGCGCCGATCTTTACCTGGCCTGCTCGAAACAATGCGCGCCCAAAATGGTCGAGGATTTACGCGAAGCGGTCGAAGCGCTTCGGGCGGATGGGACGCTCAAGCAAATCCATGACCTCTATTTGCCGCAATAGGCCGCGACCCATCAATACATTTGATAGCAAAGAACCCAAGCCCGCCCTGAAACGGTGCAGTGCATTCAAGGTTTGCGTGAGTCATTGCGGCAAGGGAGCTTGCTCCCGATTGGGCGCCAGGTGCTCATAAACAGGGGCTGCCAGGCAGCCCGACGGGAGCAAGCGTCCTCGCCACGGTTCCTCGGCTTCCAAATAGTGGCACACATCGCCGGACTAGAGGCCTTGTCGATGGCTTATATCATTCTGAATGATAGTTACCTTTGCTTCATTCGATTCGTGCCTCTGCCTGGCTCCACGCATCATCCGCCCATTCTCAATACATTGGCGGATGCTATCCATGGAACATTCACTTTCAAAACTGCGTTTTCCTCTCGCGCTGCTGGCGGTACTGGTGATGAGCGCCTGCGGCAAGACTCCCGACACGGTAGCTTCCATGCCGCCAGCCAAAGTCAGTGTGGCCAAGGTACTGGAACAACCGGTCAACGAATGGGATGAATTCACCGGACGCCTTGAAGCGCCGGAAACCGTCGAAATCCGTCCGAGGGTATCCGGACAAATCGACGAAGTGGCCTTCACCGAAGGCGCACTGGTCAAGAAAGGCGACCTGCTGTTCCAGATCGACCCACGCCCCTTCCAGGCTGAAGTACGTCGTCTCGAAGCCCAATTGGCCCAAGCCCGTGCCACCGCCACCCGCAGCGAGAACGAAGCCCAGCGCGGCGAACGCCTGCGCCTGAGCAATGCCATTTCCGCCGAACTGGCCGACTCGCGCACCAGCGCCGCCCAGGAAGCCCGCGCCGCCGTCGCGGCGATCCAGGCGCAACTGGACCTGGCCAAGCTGAACCTGAGCTTCACCCGCGTCACCTCGCCCATCAGCGGTCGTGTCAGCCGCGCGCAGATCACCGCCGGCAACCTGGTGACCGCCGATGTCACGCCGCTGACCAGCGTCGTATCCACCGACAAGGTCTACGCCTACTTCGACGCCGACGAACGTGTCTTCCTCAAGTACACCCAACTCGCCCGCCAAGGCCAGCGCGGCCAGGCCACGCCGGTCTACATGGGCCTGTCCAACGAGGACGGCAATCCACACCTGGGCCAGATGAATTTCGTCGACAACCAGGTCAACCCGCAGACCGGCACGATCCGTGGCCGGGCCGTGTTCGACAACAAGGACGGCACCTACACCCCTGGCCTGTATGCCCGACTGAAGCTGGTGGGCAGCGGCACTTATTCCGCCGTGCTGATCAACGACGAAGCCGTGGGCACCGACCTGGGCAAGAAATTCGTGCTGGTGATGGACGCCGAAAACAAACCGGCCTACCGCGCCGTCGAGCTGGGGCCGAAGATCGAAGGCCTGCGTATCGTGCGTAACGGCCTGAGCAAGGACGACACCATCATCGTCAAGGGCCTGCAGCGGGCTCGTCCAGGTTCGCCGGTCACGCCTGAAACCGTGCCGATGGCCAGCGACGAAACCATTGCCGCCCTGGCACAACAACGTAAAGCGCTAGAAGCCAGCAACCTGCCCCAAGTCGCGCCATCCAAGGACGCGTCAGGGGCGGCAGGCAAACTGGCCGCTGCGACCCCACGCGGTTAAGGGACTGAATCCAAGATGAAATTTTCCCAGTTCTTCATTTCGCGGCCGATCTTCGCAGCGGTGCTTTCGCTGCTGATCCTGATCGCCGGCGCCATCTCGCTGTTCCAATTGCCGATCAGTGAATACCCGGAAGTCGTGCCGCCGACCGTGGTCGTGCGCGCCAACTTCCCCGGTGCCAACCCCAAGGTCATCGGCGAGACCGTGGCCGCTCCACTGGAGCAGGCCATCACTGGCGTCGAGAACATGTTGTACATGTCCTCGCAGTCCACCGCTGATGGCAAGATCACCCTGACCATCACCTTCGCCCTGGGCACCGACTTGGACAATGCCCAGGTGCAGGTGCAGAACCGCGTCACCCGGACCGAGCCCAAGCTGCCGGAAGAAGTGACCCGGATCGGCATCACGGTGGACAAGGCCTCGCCCGACCTGACCATGGTCGTGCACTTGACCTCGCCGGACAAACGCTACGACATGCTCTATCTGTCCAACTATGCCCTGCTCAACATCAAGGATGAGCTGGCGCGCCTGGGCGGCGTGGGTGATGTGCAACTGTTCGGCATGGGCGACTACTCCCTGCGCGTCTGGCTGGATCCGAACAAGACCGCATCGCGCAACCTGACCGCCACCGACGTGGTCACCGCGATCCGCGAACAGAACCGCCAGGTGGCTGCCGGTGCCCTGGGTGCGCCGCCAGCGCCCAATGCCCAGGCTTTCCAGCTGTCGATCAATACCCAAGGGCGCCTGGTGAATGAGGAGGAGTTCGAAAACATCATCATTCGTTCCGGCGCCAACGGTGAGATCACTCGCCTGAAAGACATCGCCCGGGTCGAACTGGGCTCCAGCCAATACGCCCTGCGTTCGCTGCTGGACAACCAGCCGGCGGTGGCGATCCCGATCTTCCAGCGTCCAGGCTCCAACGCCATCCAGATCTCCAACGACGTTCGCGAGAAAATGGAAGAGCTGAAGAAGGGCTTCCCGGCCGGGATGGACTACAGCATCGTCTATGACCCGACGATCTTCGTCCGTGGCTCCATCGAAGCGGTGGTGCACACCCTGTTCGAAGCGCTGATCCTCGTGGTGCTGGTGGTGATCCTGTTCCTGCAGACCTGGCGCGCCTCGATCATCCCGCTGGTGGCTGTACCGGTATCGCTGATCGGTACGTTCGCGGTGATGCACCTGTTTGGCTTCTCGCTGAACGCCCTCTCGCTATTCGGCCTGGTACTGGCGATCGGTATCGTGGTGGACGATGCCATCGTGGTGGTGGAAAACGTCGAGCGAAACATCGAACTGGGGCTCACCCCGGTGGAGGCGACCAAGCGCGCCATGGGCGAAGTGACCGGCCCGATCATCGCCACCGCCCTGGTGCTGTGCGCGGTCTTCGTTCCAGCGGCGTTCATCAGTGGCTTGACCGGGCAGTTCTATAAGCAGTTCGCCCTGACCATTGCGATCTCGACAGTGATTTCGGCGGTCAACTCCCTGACCCTGTCTCCAGCCTTGGCTGCCGTGTTGCTCAAAGGCCATGACGCGCCCAAGGACCGTTTCTCGAAGTTTTTGGACAAGGTCTTCGGCGGCTGGTTGTTCCGTCCGTTCAACCGTTTCTTCGAACGTGCCAGCCACGGCTACGTGGGCACCGTCGCTCGAGTGATTCGTAGCAGCGGCATCGCCCTGCTGCTCTATGCGGGCCTGATGGTATTGACCTTCTTTGGCTTCTCCACCACCCCGACCGGGTTCGTGCCCGGCCAGGACAAGCAATACCTGGTGGCCTTCGCCCAATTGCCGGATGCCGCGAGCCTGGACCGCACCGAAGACGTGATCAAGCGCATGTCGGACCTGGCGCTCAAGCAACCGGGGGTTGAAAGCGCCGTAGCCTTCCCGGGCCTGTCGATCAACGGTTTCACCAACAGCCCGAACGCCGGCATCGTGTTCGTGACCCTCAAGCCTTTCGAGGAGCGCAAGGACCCGAGCATGTCGGCCGGTGCCATCGCCGGGGCCTTGAACGGCCAGTACGCCGGGATCCAGGAAGCCTACATGGCGATCTTCCCACCGCCGCCGGTACAGGGCCTGGGCACGATCGGTGGTTTCCGCCTGCAAATCGAAGATCGGGGCAACCTGGGCTACGACGAGCTGTACAAAGAAACCATGAACATCATCACCAAGAGCCGCAGCGTGCCGGAACTGGCCGGGTTGTTCACCAGCTACACCGTGAACGTGCCCCAGGTCGATGCCGCCATCGACCGTGAAAAAGCCAAGACCCACGGCGTGGCCGTCAGCGACATCTTCGACACCCTGCAGATCTACCTGGGTTCGCTGTATGCCAACGACTTCAACCGCTTCGGCCGCACCTACCAGGTCAACGTCCAGGCCGAGCAGCAGTTCCGTCTCGAGTCGGACCAGATCGGCCAGCTCAAGGTGCGCAACAACCGTGGCGAGATGATCCCGCTGGCGACCTTCATCAAGGTCAGCGACACCTCGGGGCCGGACCGCGTGATGCACTACAACGGCTTCATCACCGCTGAAATCAACGGTGCCGCAGCCCCGGGCTACAGCTCCGGCCAGGCGGAAAAAGCCATCGAGAAACTGCTCAAGGACGAATTGCCCAACGGCATGACGTACGAGTGGACCGACCTCACGTACCAGCAGATTCTCTCGGGCAACACCGCACTGTTCGTGTTCCCGCTCTGCGTACTGCTGGCGTTCCTGGTGCTCGCGGCACAGTACGAAAGCTGGAGCCTGCCACTGGCAGTGATCCTGATCGTACCGATGACCCTGCTGTCGGCCATTACCGGCGTGATCCTCTCCGGTGGCGACAACAACATCTTTACCCAGATCGGCTTGATCGTACTGGTGGGGCTTGCCTGTAAGAACGCGATCCTGATCGTCGAGTTCGCCAAGGATAAACAGCTCGAAGGCATGAACCCGCTAGCGGCGGTCCTGGAAGCTTGCCGCCTGCGTCTGCGGCCGATCCTGATGACCTCCTTCGCCTTCATCATGGGTGTGGTGCCCCTGGTGTTCTCCAGCGGCGCCGGTGCGGAAATGCGCCATGCCATGGGTGTGGCGGTGTTCTCCGGGATGCTCGGCGTGACCTTCTTCGGCCTGCTGCTCACCCCCGTGTTTTATGTACTGATCCGCAACTTCGTCGAGCGCAGCGAGGCCCGCAAGGCGGCCCGGGCTTTGAAACTGGAGGCGCAACAATGAGTTTGAAAGTGTTCGTGCCGAGCCTGCTGGTGTTGGCACTGAGTGCCTGCGCCGTAGGCCCGGACTACAAGGCCCCGCAAACGGAGGCGGCGAATATCACCGCCGCCACCGACGGCGCCGCCGGGCAGAAGAATTTCGATCGCGCCCGTTTCGAAGGCATCTGGTGGCAGCAATTCGACGACCCGACGCTCAATGCGTTGGTGACTCGCTCCCTGGAAGGTAACCGCGAGTTGCGCGTAGCCTTCGCCCGTCTGCGGGCCGCCCGGGCGATTCGCGATGACGCCAGCAATGACGCCATGCCCACCATCACCAGCCGCGCCAGCAGCAACCTGGGCAAAGGCCAGGTCCCGGGGCAGACCACCGACCGGGTCAACACCGAACGTTACGACCTGGGCCTGGACATGGCCTGGGAGCTGGACCTGTTCGGGCGCATCCAGCGCAACCTGGAAGCCACCGATGCCGATCAGCAGGCGGCCGAAGCCGATCTCTATCAGTTGCAGGTGACGATGATCGCCGAGCTGGTGGACGCCTACGGTCAACTGCGCGGCGCCCAGTTGAGGGAAAAGATCGCCCTGGCGAACCTGAAGAACCAGCAGGACTCACGCAAGATCACCGAAAGCCTGCGTGATGCCGGCGTCGGCGACCAGCTCGACGTGGTCCGTGCCGATGCCCGCCTGGCCTCGGTGGAAGCCAGCGTGCCGCAGTTGCAGGCCGAACAGGTGCGCCAACGCAATCGCATCGCCACATTGCTGGGTGAGCGTCCGGATAAACTGAGCGTGGACCTGAGCCCGAAACAGTTGCCGGCCATCGCCAAGGCGCTGCCCATCGGCGACCCGGGTGAACTGCTGCAACGGCGCCCGGACATTCTCAGTGCCGAACGCCAACTGGCGGCCGCTACGGCGCGCATCGGCGTGGCCAAGGCCGACCTGTTCCCACGGGTCAGCCTGAGCGGTTTCCTGGGCTTTACCGCCGGACGCGGCTCGCAGATCGGCTCCTCGGCAGCTAACGCCTGGGCGCTGGGCCCGAGTATTACCTGGGCCGCCTTCGACCTGGGCAGTGTACGGGCTCGCTTGCGCGGTGCCAGCGCCGAGGCGGACGGTGCCCTGGCGACCTACGAACAGCAAGTATTGCTGGCCCTGGAAGAGTCGGAAAATGCCTTCAGCGACTACGGCAAGCGCCAACAGCGGCTGATTTCGCTGATCCGTCAGAGCGAATCGAGTCGCGCCGCCGCCGACCTGGCCGAGATTCGCTACCGCGAAGGCACCGTGGACTTCCTCGTACTGCTCGACGCCCAACGTGAACGCCTGGCCGCCGAAGACACCCAGGCCCAGGCGGAAGTGGACCTGTACCGTGGCATCGTCGCGATCTACAAGGCCCTGGGTGGCGGCTGGAAACCGGAGACCGTTGCCAGCAACTGACCTTTCTCAACCGAGCTCCTTTGGTTGGCCGCAACCAGCCAAATTTTTGCCCCGCGTTTCATTCGGACGCGGGGCTTTTTTTGTCTGGTTGAGGGTGTGCACCGCTTTTGCACGGGGCTTGCGATATTGCCATAGGGATCGATCTATGCACGCTTGGCAAGGTAAACGTCGAAAGAACCAACCATGCGCGGAATCCCCACCCTGTGACACGTGACGTCAAACTCTCCGGTCGCGCGCAATGCTCCGTTATCCCACTCGCATCTGATAGTCCCCTCTTCCGGCTCCCAGGTCTCGCCATAGCGCACCAGACAAATAACGCCCGGTGACGGCAAAGTTATCTTTTTATTGAACGCATCATCAAACACCTGCAATATGATGAATGGAGTAGCGGGCACGTCGTCATATAACATGAAATACATGAATATGCTTCCCTCATTAACCATCCCCCTAATATCAGCGAACGCCAAAGCAGCACGCCCCGTGGCCTTGGTCGCTCCCATTTCGGTGATTAACTTTTCCGCTGAATGTTTCATGAGTAATCTCTCGACCAACAAACATTGAATATCATGACTGTGCATGGTTAGAAGTGACTGCCCGATCAGTACATAAACTATTACTCGGCAGCAGATCATCAGTCTCAGAGATTCATTCAAACAGGCAATAGCGTGACCAAACTACTGTCAGGTCTGACAGTAATATATATTTATTCGAAATATTGAGTCGTCAATTAATAAGCGCCGAAGCACCGCGGTCAAAGCAACTCCCGTTGAGCCGCATGGCTCCCAGAAAAGTCTGTCAGGGCACTCGTGACAGTGGTGGGTCAATCAATATCAACCTTACTGATCCTACGCCATCGCGAGCAAGCTCGCTCCTACAGGGCGATCACCGCTGTTACAAGGTTTGACTCAGGCCGCCACGTGACCGAAGCTTGCGACATTTCACGCTTCTGGTAATGGATTTCCTGCATGCCCTCGCCTCGCCGCCGCTATCTGCTCCTCAGCCTCTGTATCCTGTTGGTGATCGGTCTTGTCGCAGTGTGGCTACGCAGCACCACCCCGCAAATCCCCGAAGCGATCAAGCGTGGCTACAGTGAAGCCTTGGAAAACGCCCGCAATGGGCAGCCAGGTGCGGCGCGGATGCTTTACCAGCAACTGGGGCGTCCGGATCTCTCGCCCAAGCGCCGCGTGTGGCTGCACGCCGAACTGCCCAACTACCCCAGCCCGCAAGCCCTGAAACTCGCGGATGCGGACCTGCACAGTGAATCGCCAGACGTGCGCAAGGCAGCCATCGGCAGCATCGTCGGGCTGGTGCCGACGGGCCAGCGCAGCCTGTTGCTCGGCCCGCTCCTGGATGATGACGACCAGAGCGTCCGGTTCGCCGCCGTGAACGCGCTACTGGGCCTGTCACCGGATGATCTGGGTTTGTACTTCGGTGCAATGCAGATCGCCATCGATACCTGGGAACAGGTACTCGAGGACGGCCCAAAAACCGCCGAGACCCACTACCAGCTCGCCCGGCTGCACCTGCACAACGCCGAATTGAAGAAAGCCCAACTGGCCCTTGAGCAGGCCCTGCGCCTGCAACCGGACAACCTGCCGGCGCTGGTCATGCAGATCGAAGTGCTGGACAAACAGGGCCAGGGCGAAGCCGCGCGACAATTGCTCGCCCGACAGTTGCAAACCCAGCCAGCGTCGGCTTATCTGCAACATGCGCTGGGCATGTGGCTGCTGCAACACGGCCAGAGCGAGTATGCGGTGCTCGGCCTGGCGAAAGCCGTGGAACTGGAGCCCGAGAACCGCCATTACCGCTATGACCTGGCAACCACCCTGCATGCCGAGCAGGAAGTGGAAGCCGCGCAGAAACAGCTACAGGAAATCGTCCAGCGCTACCCCGCCGACCGCAAGGCCCGGGTGTTGCTGATCAACTATTGGAAGGAAACCGGTCAATTGCAGAACGTTCAAATTCTGTTGGCGCAACTTGAACAGCTGAACCCCGATGACCCGGCGTTGCAACAGGGTCTGTAGGCCCTGGTTGCACGCTGAAAGTTGTGCAGTACACCGCGTTTTGTAGATGTAAGCGGAACCGCCATCACCGCCAAAGGTCAAGTGTTCAGGCAGTTAATTTCAGGCGCTACCCCGCCTACTGCCCACTTCCCTAGTCATGAGAGGGCTATTTTTGTCTACATCTAACGAGTTGATCAGTGCAAAAGCCGCCACCGGCATCGAAGGACTGGACGATGTCCTTTCCGGTGGTTTGTCCCGCGGCCACGTGTTCCTGCTTGAGGGAGAACCGGGGACTGGTAAGACCACGGTCGCGCTGCATTTTCTGTTGGCCGGCGCCAAGGCTGGCGAGCGCTCGTTGTACATCACGCTATCGGAAACCGAGCGTGAACTGCGTCAGGGCGCAGCCTCCCACGGGTGGACGCTGGACGACAACATCCATATTTTCGAGCTGACCCCGCCCGAAAGCCTGCTCAATGCCGAACACCAGCAGAGTTTGCTGTATTCCTCGGACCTGGAGCTGGGCGAAGCGACCCGACAGATCTTCGAAGTGGTCGAACGGGTCAAGCCAACCCGGGTCGTGCTCGACAGCCTGTCGGAGATCCGCCTGCTGGCGCAAAGCTCTCTGCGTTATCGTCGCCAGATCCTGGCGATCAAGCACTACTTCGTGCGCTACGACGCCACGGTCCTGCTGCTCGACGACCTGACCACCGAGTCCCTCGACAAAACCGTGCACAGCGTCGCCCACGGCGTGATTCGCCTGGAAGAACTGACCCCCAACTATGGCGCCGAGCGTCGGCGGATCCGGGTGGTCAAGTATCGCGGGCAGAAATATCGCGGCGGCTACCATGACTTCACCATCATGGGCGATGGCGTGCACGTCTTTCCACGCCTGGTGGCCGCCGAACACCGCGGCCGGTACCTGCGCCAACAACTCTCCAGCAGCATCGGCGAAATGGATGCGCTGCTCGGCGGCGGTATCGAGACCGGCTCCAGCACCTTGATCCTGGGCCCGGCAGGGACCGGCAAGTCGCTGATTGCGCTGATTTTTGCCGCAGCCGCCGTGCATCGCGGCGAGAAAGCGGCGCTGTTCATCTTCGATGAAGAACTGGGCTTGCTGTTCGAGCGCATGAAAAACATCGGCATCGATCTGCAGGCCCTGCAAGAGACTGGCAACCTGTTGATCGAACAGGTGGACGCCGCCGAGCTGTCCCCTGGCGAGTTCTCCCACCGCGTGCGCCGTTGCGTCGACGAGGGTGACATCAAGACCGTGGTCATCGACAGCATCAACGGCTACCAGGCGGCCATGCCGGAAGAGAACGCCCTGGTGCTGCACATGCATGAATTGTTGCTCTATCTCAACCGCAAGGGTGCGGCAACCTTCATGACGGTTGCCCAGCACGGTCTTGTCGGCGACATGCAAGCGCCCGTGGACATTACTTATCTGGCCGACACGGTGATTCTGTTGCGATATTTCGAAGCACTGGGCAAGGTTCGCCGGGCGATTTCCATCATCAAGAAGCGCACCGGCAGCCACGAGTCCACCATCCGCGAATACCGCATCAGCGGCCAGGGCATGACCATCGGTGAACCACTGGAAGCATTCCAGGGGGTATTGCGTGGCGTACCGACCTACATGGGAGCGGATCAGCCGTTGCTCAAGGATGATCTCCAGTGATCTTGGCGGAGCCCCTGTCGGAGCGGGCATTGATCCTCGCGCCACTGGGACGAGACAGCCAGATCGCCTTGATGATCCTCAACGAGGCTGGTTTTGCCGGCCTCATCTGCCGTCATCTGGGGCATTTGTGCCAGGAACTGGAAGACGGTGCCGGCCTGCTGGTGATTTCCTCGGAAGCCCTGGTCGGGCCCGACCTGGAAACGCTGTCCCTGCACATCGAGCAACAGCCGGCCTGGTCCGACCTGCCCATTGTCTTGCTGACCCATCATGGCGGCCCGGAACAGAACCCGGCGGCACGTATCGGTGCGCAATTGGGCAACGTCACCTTCCTCGAGCGCCCTTTCCACCCGGTGACCCTGATCAGCCTGGTGACCACCGCCCTGCGAGGCCGCCGAAGGCAGTACGAAGCCCGCGACCGCTTGATCGACCTGAGTAACAGTGAGCTGCGGCTGCAAAACACCCTCGAAACCCTCGAGCAGCAGGTGGAAGAGCGCACCGCCCAACTGCGCCACAACGAAGAAGCCCTGCGCCAGTCGCAGAAAATGGAGGCCGTCGGCCAACTTACCGGCGGTATCGCCCACGACTTCAATAATATGCTCACCGGGATCATCGGCAGCCTCGAACTGCTGCGTCGACGCCTGGCCCGGGGCCGCACCGAGGACCTGGACAGCCTGATCGACCTGGGCGTGACCTCGGCCAACCGCGCTGCCGGCCTGACCCATCGCCTGCTGGCGTTTTCCCGACGACAATCGCTGGACTCCAAAGCCGTCCAGATGAACACGCTGGTGCTGTCCATGGGCGAGCTGCTGCAACGCAGCCTCAACGAAAGCATCCACCTGGACATGCAGTTGGACGAACAACTCTGGATCGCCGAAGCCGACCCCAACCAACTGGAAAGTGCCCTGCTCAACCTGGTCCTCAACGCCCGGGATGCCATGCCCAACGGCGGGAACCTGGTGGTGCGGACCTCTAACCGACACCTGGACGCCGACTTCACTGACGCCTACACCAACCTGGAACCCGGCGACTATGTGGTGCTGAGCGTACAGGACAGCGGCTGCGGCATGCCCGAAGCCGTCATCAGCCGCGCTTTCGACCCGTTCTTCACCACCAAGCCAATCGGCCAGGGCACCGGGCTGGGCCTGTCGATGATCTATGGCTTCAGCAAGCAATCGCGCGGCCATGTGACCATAGACAGCGAAGTCGACAAAGGCACCACCGTAAATCTTTACCTGCCGCGTTTTCGTGGCGAAGAAATACATGAGCCCCAAGTCACCACCCAGCACGCGCCGCATGCACAAGACGGTGAGACCGTGCTGATCGTCGAGGATGATCCTGCGGTACGGGTGCTGGTCAGCGCGGTGTTGAGTGAACTGGGCTATGCCTTTGTGGAAGCGGCCGACGCCAACGGCGCGGTACCGATCCTCCAGTCAGGCCAACGCATCGACCTGCTGATCAGCGACGTGGGCCTGCCCGGCATGAATGGTCGGCAACTGGCGGAAATCGGCCGGCAGATCCGCCCGGACCTGCGGGTGCTGTTCATCACCGGTTATGCCGAACATGCAGCGGTACGCGGCGGTTTCCTTGACCCGGGAATGCAGATGATCACCAAGCCGTTCACGTTTGATTTGTTGACGGCCAAGGTGCGGGAGATGATCCAGGTTTGAAGCGGGGCTAATCGCGATCAGATACAAGGCAGGTGAACCCTGTGGCGAGGGGATTTAGCGAAATGTCGCACCGCCCCGTTGGGCTGCGAAGCAGCCCCAATGGCAGGCAACTCCATGTTCCCGACATAACGAGTTGCTATTAAGGGGGGCTGCTTCGCAGCCCTGCGGGGATAAATCCCCTCGCCACACAAACCATGCCCCGGTCCAAATAAACCTACGACAACATCAACTGCATGATGCTCTGCAGCTCATCCAGGTCGAACGGCTTGTCCAGAATCGGCGCCTTGCGGGTAATGGGGCTATCGGTGTCGCGCACTTCCTGCGCGTAGCCACTGATAAAAATAACCTTCAGTTCGGGGCGCAACTTGACCGCCGGCTCGGCGATCTGCACCCCGGAGATACCGCCCGGCAGGCGGAAGTCGGTAATCATCATGTCCAGGTGGGGCTTGCTCGCCAGGATCTCGAACGCCTGGGCACCGTTTTCGGCCTGCAACACCCGATACCCTTCGCCCGACAAATAGGCCGACAACACCATCAGGATCGACGGGTCATCCTCGACGATCAATACAACGTCTTGCGCATCTTCACTCATGAGAAGCCTTTGTTCGATCAATAGCTGCTGATACGACCTTGGGGTCTCTCAGAGGTTGCGTCTGTTGGGCGGTTTTGTCCAAGACAGTTTTCTGCAAGGGCAGGCAAACCCGAAACAATGCGCCTTCATTGAGCCGACTGTTGACCGTGATTGTCCCGCCATGGGCCGTGACGATCTGCTCGGAAATGAACAGCCCCAGCCCCAAGCCTGCGGCCGCCGCCTTGGACGATACGCGCTCGAACTGCTGGAAGATACGCTTCTGGTTTTCCTCGCTGATGCCGATGCCGTGGTCCTGGACCTCGATGCAGGCATGCTCCGGCGTCTTGTACACACGCACTTCGATCGGGCTCTTGCCGCCGTAGCGCAGCGCATTGGTCAACAGGTTCGAGACCACCTGCTCGATGCGAAACTCATCCCAGAGCCCCTCCACCGACGGTTCGGCCATGCAGGTCAACGAGCACTCGGCGATGGCGATCTGCGGCTGGAAATTGCGCAACAGATTTTCCACCAGCGCCGTCAAGTTGAAGCGAGTCGGACGGATCGACAGCTTGCCGGTGCGAATCCGCGACACGTCCAGCATGTCCTCGATCAGCCGGATCAGGCTCTTGATCTGCCGCTCGTCGCGTTCGACCATCGCCCGCACCTTGTCCAGGCTAAAGGCCGCGGCGTTGTCCCGGGCCAGGTGCATCTTGCGCAACTGTGTCTCGAGAATGAGCCCGTTGAGAGGCGTGCGCACCTCGTGGGCGACGATGGACATGAAGTCGTCACGCATGCGCACCGCCTGTTCCAGTTCGCCGCGAGTAGCCTCCAGTTGCTGTAACAGGATCTCCTGCTCGCGGCGACTCTGCTCAAGGGCCACGACCTGCTCCTTCATGGCCTTTCGTTGGCGATACAGCTCGACGAACACGTTGACCTTGCTCTTGACCGCCTGGGTGTCCAGTGGCTTGTGCAGGAAGTCCACCGCACCGTTTTCATAACCGGTAAAGGCATAGTTGCGTTCACGGCCGGCGGCACTGACGAAGATGATGGGGATGCTGCGGGTCTTCTCCGTGCCGCGCATCAGCTCGGCCAGTTCGAAACCGTTCATCTCCGGCATCTGCACATCGATGATGGCCAGGGCAAAGTCGTGTTGCAGCAACAGGGACAGTGCTTCGTCCGCCGACAGGGCCTTGAAGACCTCGCGGTCGCCTCCCCTGATCAACGCTTCCAGGGCCAACAGATTCTCAGACAGATCGTCGACGATCAGCAGTTTGGCTTGAATATCTCTTGGCATGTGGTTCATTCCAGCCCGGCCAGCAATTGGCCGATGCCCTGTAAAGTAAGGATATGGTCGGGCTGGTGCAGGGCCAGCGCCGCTTCGGGCATGGTCGAGACCTGGGCTTCGCCGGGGTCCTGGACCACCGTGATCCCGCCCAGCGCCTTGACTCTCGCCAAGCCCAGGGCACCATCGTTATTGGCGCCGGTCAGCACCACGGCGAGCAGTTTCTGGCCGTAGACATCGGCGGCCGACTCGAACAGCACATCGATGGACGGCCGCGAATGGTGTACCGGCTCCTCCAGGCTCAACGACAGACTACGGTCGGCCTCGACCGACAAGTGATAGCCGGGCGTGGCGACGTACAAGGTTCCCGGCACGATGTCCTGCTTGTCCCGGGCTTCCTCCACTGGCACCGCCAGACGATGACCGAACACATGGGCCAGTTGACTGTTGCGCTCATCCGGCAAGTGCAATACCACCAGGATCGGCAGGCCAAAGCCTTTGCGCAGGTGTCCGAACACCCTGAGCAACGCTTCGACGCCACCGGCCGACGCACCGACGACAATGGCCTCGATGGACGAGTTGGATCTGTCCTTCGTCTGGTTCATAACTTGCGATAGATCCGTTCCTGTTTGACCAACGGCTCGAATCGAGGACCGTAAGCCGAGAAATCCAACGTTTCCTTACTGCCCAATACCAGGAAACCACGGTGACAAAGGGACTCATGGAACAATCCAAACGCACGATCTTGCAGTTTCTTATTGAAATATATCAATACGTTACGACAGGAAATTAACTGAGTTTCTGAAAATACACTGTCGGTCGCCAGGCTGTGGTCGGCAAAGGTCACGTTCTCGCACAGGGTTTTGTCGAACATCGCATAATCGTAGGCGGCGGTGTAGTAATCGGCAAACGAGCGCCGTCCGCCGGCATTCTGGTAGTTCTGGGTATAGGTGCGCACGTTTTCCAGGGAGAAAATCCCCTGCTTGGCTTTTTCCAGCGAACGCGGATTGATATCGGTGGCATAGATGAACGTGCGGTCCAGCAGGCCTTCTTCGCGCAGCAGGATCGCCATGGAGTAGACCTCCTCCCCCGTGCTGCAACCGGCGATCCAGATCTTGATCGAAGGATAGGTCCTGAGCAATGGCACGACTTCCTCGCGAATGGCCAGGAAATGCGAAGGGTCGCGAAACATCTCGCTGACGGGGATCGTCAGCAGTTGCAGCAACTGCATGAACGCTCCCGGATCGTGCAGCACGCGCTCCTGCAATGCCGAAATGGTCTTGCACTCGAATTGGCTGAGCGCATGGTGGACCCGGCGCTTGACCGAGGCACCGGAATAATCGCGAAAATCGTAGCTGTACTTGAGGTAGATCGCTTCGATCAACAAACGCAGTTCAATGTCAGAGTCACGTTCCACTAAATTCTTTCCATATTCGGCAACCACACGCGAATCAGCGAAAACAGACGATCCAGATCGATCGGTTTGGCCAGGTAGTCGTTGGAACCCGCCGCCAGGCAGCGTTCCTGGTCATCCTTCATGGCCTTGGCCGTCACGGCAATAATGGGCAGCTTGCGCCAGCGCGGGTCCTTGCGGATCAGCGCAGTGGCCTCGAAACCGTCCATCTCCGGCATCATTACATCCATCAGCACCAGGTCGATGTCGTCGAACTCGTTCAGCCGATCGATCGCCTCGAAGCCGTTACGGCCGATGACAACGATCGCCCCCTTCGCCTCCAGGGCGCTGGTCAGGGCAAAGATGTTGCGCACATCGTCATCCACCAGCAGCACTTTGCGGCCTTCAAACACCTTGTCGCGGCTGCGGGCAGTCTTGAGCATCCGCTGCCGTTCATGGGACAACCGGGATTCGACTTTGTGCAAAAAGAGTGTCACCTCGTCCAGCAGGCGCTCTGGCGAACGGGCGCCCTTGATGATGATCGAGCGCGAATACTTGCGCAGTTCGGCTTCTTCGTCGCGGGTCAGGTTGCGCCCGGTGTAGACGATCACCGGTGGGAAGGAACAGATGTCTTCGCTGGACATGCGCTTGAGCAGGTCATTACCGAGCATGTCCGGCAACTTGAGGTCGATGATCATGCAGTCGTAGACATTGCTGCGCAGCAGGTCCAGGGCTTGCTGGGCCAGGCCCACGGCAGTGATCTCGATATCGTCGTCGCCGATCAGGCGGGTAATACTGTCGCGTTGCAGGTCATCGTCCTCCACCAGCAGCACGCGCTTGACCTTCTGGGTCAGCTTGGCTTCCAGGCGAGCGAATACATCCTTGAGTTCTTCGCGAGTGGTCGGCTTGACGGCATAGCCGATGGCCCCCATGTGCATGGCCGCTTCGACGCGGTCTTCGACGGAAATCACGTGCACCGGGATGTGCCGGGTTTCGGCCTGCTCCTTGAGCCGCTGCAATACCGTCAGCCCGGAATGGTCCGGCAGGCGCATGTCCAGCAGGATCGCGTCGGGGGCCAGTTGCAAAGCCAGGTCAAAACCTTCATCGGCGCCGTGGGCCACCAAGCATTGATAACCGAGTTCGTGGGCCAGGTCGAACAGGATCCGGGCGAAGCCGGGCTCGTCTTCGATCACCAGGATGCAACGGGTGTCGAACGGTGCCTTGTCGCGGTCGTCGGCAAATCGGGCAATCGGCGTATCCACTTCCGCGATCAGCGGTGCCGATGCGGCTGTTGGCGCAGTCGGTGCTGGCGCGGCAGCCGTCGGGGTGAACGTCATCGGCTCTATCGGTGTGTCCCCGGGCTCGACATAACGTTCAGGCATTACCAACGTAAACACGCTGCCCTGCCCCGGTTCGCTGGAAACGGAGATCGAGCCGCCCAGCAACGTGGCCAAGTCCCTGGAAATGGACAAGCCCAGGCCGGTGCCGCCGTAACGACGGTTGGTCGTGCCATCGGCCTGGCGGAACGCTTCGAAGATGCTCTGTTGCTGATCGGCGGCGATGCCGATCCCCGAGTCACGCACCATGAACGCGATACCCGAGCCCGGCTGCCCGGCCACGGACAGGCAGACAGAGCCTTGCTCGGTGAATTTCACGGCATTGGACAGCAGGTTCTTGATCACCTGCTCCAGGCGCTGGCGGTCGGTGTAGAGCATCGTCGGCGCATCGGGCAACAACTGGACCTCGAACCTCAGGCCCTTATCCGCCGCCAGTGGCTCGAACATATCCCGCAGCCCATCCACCAGACGCTGCACGCTGGTGTTTTCCGGGCGCACTTCCAGCTTGCCGGCCTCGACCTTGGAGATGTCGAGAATATCGTTGATCAGGTTCAGCAGGTCGTTGCCAGCGGAGTAGATCGACTCGGCAAACTTGACCTGCTCCTCGCTGAGGTTCTTCTGCGGGTTTTCCGCCAGCAGCTTGGACAGGATCAGCGAGCTGTTGAGCGGCGTGCGCAGCTCGTGGGACATGTTGGCCAGGAACTCGGACTTGTACTTGCTCGAACGCTGCAGCTCTTCGGCGCGCTCCTGCAACTGGATCTGGGCCAGGTTCAGTTCGCTGTTCTTCTGGTCCATGGCGTCGCGCTGCTCGGCCAATTGCTCGTTGGTCTGCTCCAGCTCCTGCTGCTGGGTTTCCAGGTGGGCCTGGGATTCCTTGAGGATGCGCGACTGTTCTTCCAGTTCCTCGTTGGCGGTCTTGAGCTCTTCCTGCTGGACCTGCAGCTCTTCGTTCAACTGCTGGGTTTCGGCCAGCACTTCCTGCAAGCGCTGGCGATAACGGGCCGCTTCGATGGAGGTGCCGATATTGCCGGAAATCAGCTCCAGCAGCTCGACGTCGCGCTCGGTCAATGGCCGCAGGAAGCCCAGCTCGATGACACCGTTGATCCGGTCATCGTCACTGGTAGGCACCACCAGCACACTGTTGGGCAAGCCTTGCCCCAACCCGGAGCTGACTTTCAGATAGTCATTCGGTACGTCATCCAGGCGGATCAGGCGCCCCTGCTGCACGGCCTGGCCGGCGATGCCTTCACCGTCGATGATCACCTGCTGCTGTTCGTCATCCTCCCGAGACAGACCGTAGGTGGCGACGCGCTTGAGGACTCCATTTTCTTCTCGCGCATAAAGCGCAGCGACCGCGACGTCCAGGTACTTCGCGCAGAACTGCAGGATGTTGCGGCCCAACAGGTTCAGGGACAACTGCCCCAGGACCTGCTCGGCCAGCAGCGTCTGACCATTGCGCAACCAGGCCTGCTTCTCCAGGTGCAAGGCGCTGCGCTGCTGGACTTTCAGGCTGGCACTGTAGCTATTGGACAGGCTCAGCAGATCCCGGCGACCGACGTAGGCCAGCAACCCGCTGACCGCGGCGACGAACAGCAGGTACAGGACAATGCTCCAGACCGTGGTGGTGCGTACATCCTGGTTACGCGCCGCGCGCAGTTGCTGCTCGGTCTCGACGATGTCTTCGAAAGACTTGCGAATTTCATCGGTCAGGCGCTTGCCGCGCCCGGCCTTTACCGCACCCCGGTAATCGCCGCTGCTGCGTTGCAGGTCGATCATGCTCTGGGCGTAATTGGCCCACTCCGTCTGGAGGGCTTGTACCTTGTGCAGGCGGTCGGTCTGGACGGGGTTGTCGGCTGTCAATTCCAACAGAGTGTCCAGCGCGACAGCGATCCGGGGCTTGGCCACTTCGTAGGGGTCGAGGAAATGCTCGTCACCGCTCAGGAGGTAGCCACGCATGCCGGTTTCCAGGTCCACGCTCAGTTTGAGCGCTTCGTTGGCATTATTGATCACCCTGTCGGTATGCCCGACCCATTGGATCACCGACAGCAGGTACGTGATCAGGATGATGAAAAACACCGCGCTGAGGGCGCCCATGGCCAATGGCAGGCTGATATTGCGGCTCAGGAGTTTGCGAAAACTTTTCTCGTCGACCGAAGACGAAGGAGTCATGGAATGGGCCTTGGTGGACAGTTGAAAACCGTGGAGTTTGCCCGAAAAACGGCGGTTGGATCCACACTTTCTGACGAGTCAAAGGCGCAAGTCCCGCGACGATCTGCCTTAGTAGCAAGGAAGCGACTATCCTAGTCAGCTCTTGTACTATAGATCCTTTCTTGTACAACCCAGGGAACTTGTGCTGCCTTGGCACTTACTCATGAATGAGGCCGTTTTTTTGCCTCTCCTCCCGTCCCTATCTTCGAGAGTGTCAACTATGTCCACCCCTCCTCCTGCCATCCCATCCACCATCCTGGTAGTCGAAGACGACGACATTGTGCGGATGCTGATCGTCGACGTACTGGAGGAACTGGAATATCAGGTGCTGGAGGCGGACGGTTGTGAACAGGCGCTGGCGTTTTTGCGCGACGAGGAGCAGGCCATCGCCCTGATGATGACCGATGTCGGCCTGCCGGTGATGGACGGACGGGAGCTGGCCAAGCAGGCTCGGTCCGTGCGCCCGGACCTGCCGGTGCTGTTTGCCAGCGGGTATGCCGAAAGCATCGACGTGCCTGAAGGCATGTCGGTGATCGGCAAGCCCTTCTCCATCGATCAGTTGCGTGACAAGGTCAAGCGCATTCTTTCTTGAGCCGGATCGCATTCTTGGTCACTATCGGCGCCCCGCGCGCCGATGGCGCCTGATCCGCTTCGAGGAATCCCCTGCCCATGCTGCCCCCCACCGCCACCAAGGTCCTGGTTATCGGCTATGTCTGGCCCGAGCCGCGTTCATCGGCTGCCAGTGGGCACGTCATGCAGATCCTCGACACTTTTCTCGGGCAAGGCTGGGACATCACGTTCAGCAGCCCGGCAAACCCCGGCGAAAACCGCGCAGACCTGCTCGCACTGGGCATCCGCGAAGTGCCCATCGAACTCAACAGCAGCAGCTTCGACGCGTTCATCCGTGAACTGGCGCCAGACATCGTGCTGTTCGACCAGTTCATGATGGAAGAACAGTTCGGCTGGCGGGTCGAGAAGCATTGCCCGGACGCCCTGCGGCTGCTGGAGACCTCCGATCTGCAAAGCCTGCGCCATGCCCGGCATCAGCGGCTGAAGGATCGTTTGAAGCGCGACGAGGCCAGCGAGGATTTCAGCGACCTCTTCGCCCCGGCCCTGGGCGAGGAATTCCAGCTTATGGCCGACACCGATCTGGCCAAGCGGGAAATCGCCGCCCTGTACCGTTGCGACCTCAATCTGATGGTGTCCGAGGTGGAAATCGAACTGTTGGTGGAACATTTCAAGTTGCCCCGCAGCCTGCTGCACTGGTGCCCGTTGATGCTGGATCCACCCGGCCAACAGGCGGTGCCATTCGAGGAGCGAGCGCATTTCCTCAGCATCGGCAACTTCCGCCATGCGCCGAACTGGGACGCCGTGCTCTGGATGAAAAACGCCATCTGGCCACTGATCCGCCAACAATTGCCCGGCGCGCAATTGCACCTGTATGGCGCCTACACACCGCCCAAGGCTGCCGCGCTGCATAACCCGGCCCAGGGCTTTCATATCATGAACTGGGCCGAGGACGCCTTGCAGGTCATGTCGGCGGCGCGCATCTGCCTGGCGCCGTTGCGTTTTGGCGCCGGCATCAAGGGCAAGCTGATCGACGCCATGCTCTGTGGCACACCCAACGTCACCACCCCCGTGGGGGCCGAAGCCATGCACGGCGGCATGCCCTGGCCCGGCGCGATTGCCCAGAGTGCCGAAGGTATCGCCAGCGCGGCAGTGCAGTTGTATCGCGACCAGGCGCGCTGGACCCAGGCCCAGGCTGCCGGCCTCGCCCTGCTGGCGAACCGCTACCGGCAACAGGTGCACGGCCCGGCGTTGATCGCAAGCATCCATGCTTGCCGGGCGGACCTGGCACAGCGCCGCCGGGACAACTTCACCGGCAGCATGCTGCGTCACCACCAGCACAAAAGCACCCAGTACATGTCCCAGTGGATCGAAGAAAAAAACCGCAACACTTAGAAGTCAGAGTGGCACCCGTCTGGCGAAGGGGGCATTATCCAACGGCGATAACAATAAAAGCGCCAGGCCATGACCCGACCAGCCAGAGTTACCGATCCTTCCTACGAGTTGATGGACGACCATAACGGGCTGTCCATCATCTACCGCCAGCACGGTTTCCCCTGCCCGCTGGTGCGCTGGCATTTCCACAAGGAATACGAGCTGCACCTGATCGTGGCCAGTTCCGGCAAAGTGTTCATTGGCGATTACATCGGCAACTTCTATCCGCAGTCGCTGTTTCTGACCGGCCCCAACCTGCCCCACAACTGGATCAGCCAGGTGGCCGAGGACGAAGTGGTGCCCAAGCGGGACATGCTGGTGAACTTCACCGACGAGTTGTTCGAAAGCGGCCATCAGGTATTCGCCGAACTCAAGACCATCGCACCGCTGCTTGAACGCGCCCAGTACGGTATCGAGTTTCGCTGCAAGCGCACCATCCGCCAGGCCATGATCCTGATGCAGCGCATCGCCGATTCCCAGGGCATGAGCCGCCTGGGGTATTTTTTCATCCTGATGGAACTGCTGGCCGCCACGGACGACTATCAACTGCTTTCCGGCGCCACGGCCCCGCAAACAGCGGACGAACACAGCATCGACCGCACCAACCGCGCGGTGGACTACATCTTTGCCCACTACGCCCGGGAACTGTCCCTGGAAGAAGTGGCCGAGCATTTGGGCATGAAACCCACCTATTTCAGCCGGGTGTTCAAACAGGCCACAGGCCGCTGCTTCATCGAATTCGTCAATCGCCTGCGCATCAGCAAATCCTGCGAGTTACTGGCCGATGGCGACAAACCGGTGACCGACGTGTGCTTCGAATCGGGTTTCAACAACATCTCCAACTTCAACCGGCGTTTCCAGCAGCTCAAGGGCATGACCCCGTCCCACTACCGGCGACTGGCGGTGCAGCGGTTGACCGAGCAGAATCAGGGCTGAGCCCTTGCACGATCCTTTGTGGAGAGGGGATTTATCCCCGCTGGGCTGCGAAGCAGACCCAAAAATGTATCTATCATGGAGGCGAATCAGAAAACTCCAGGGGGACCGCTTCGCGCCCCAGCGGAGATAAATCCCCTCGCCACAGATGAATTCCCCGCCAGAAACTTTCTTCAGTGCAAAAAAGTATCAGCACAAGTGCGACGGATGATTTGTCATGCCGTCCATTGAGGGCTGTAATCAGCGCACATTCTTCCCTTCATCCGGAAGACACAAAAACAATAACTGTCCTTCTGCAGCCTTTGGGCGCGGAAAAGGAGTGCGCGATGAAACCTTCGGTAAAAGCTCTGCTTGTCTCCACCTGCATGACCCTCAGCAGCGTCAGTTTCGGCGCACAGACCCTCACCATTGCCACCGTCAACAACAGCGACATGATCCGCATGCAAAAGCTCTCGAAAACCTTCGAGGCCGAGCACCCGGACATCAAGCTGAACTGGGTGGTGCTCGAAGAAAACGTCCTGCGCCAGCGCCTGACCACCGACATCGCCACCCAGGGTGGGCAGTTCGACGTGCTGACCATCGGCATGTACGAAGCTGCACTCTGGGGCGCCAAGGGTTGGCTGGAGCCGATGAAGGACTTGCCGGCCGCCTACGACCTGGACGACGTCTTCCCTTCCGTGCGCGATGGCTTGTCGGTCAAAGGCTCGCTGTACGCCCTGCCGTTCTATGCCGAAAGCTCGATCACCTACTACCGCACCGACCTGTTCAAGGACGCCGGGCTGACCATGCCCGAGCACCCTACCTGGACCCAGATCGGTGAGTTCGCCGAAAAACTCACCGACAAATCCAAGGAGCAATATGGCCTGTGTCTGCGAGGCAAGGCCGGTTGGGGCGAAAACATGGCGCTGATCACGACCCTGGCCAACGGTTTTGGCGCGCGCTGGTTCGATGAGAAGTGGCAGCCGCAGTTCAATGGCCCCGAGTGGAAGAATGCCCTGAACTTCTACGTCGACAACATGAAGAAATCCGGCCCGCCGGGCGCTTCCAGCAACGGTTTCAACGAAAACCTGGCGCTGTTCAACAGCGGCAAGTGCGCGGTCTGGGTCGATGCCAGCGTCGCCGGTTCGTTCGTCACCGACAAGACCCAGAGCAAGGTGGCCGATCACGTCGGATTCACCTTCGCTCCCCATGAAACGACCGACAAAGGCACCTCGTGGATGTACTCCTGGTCGCTGGCCATCCCCACCAGTTCCAAGGCGAAGGACGCGGCCAAGGTCTTTACCACCTGGGCGACCTCCAAGGAATACAGCCAACTGGTCGCCAAGACCGATGGCATTGCCAACGTACCGCCAGGCACGCGCACCTCGACCTACAGCGACGACTACATGAAGGCCGCGCCGTTTGCCAAGGTGACCCTGGAGTCGTTGAAAGTCGCCGACCCGAAAGCTCCCACGCTCAAGCCAGTGCCCTATATCGGCATCCAGTTGGTGACTATTCCTGAGTTCCAGGCCATTGGTACCCAGGTGGGCAAGTTCTTTTCGGGCGCGTTGACCGGCCAGCAGACCGTGGACCAGGCGTTGACCGCAGCGCAGTCCACCACGGAACGCGAGATGAAACGCGCAGGCTACCCCAAGTAATCCGCGTCGCCGCTCTGCCTTTTGTGGGAGCGGACTTGTTCGCGAAAGCGGTCTGTCAGTCACATTTGATGTTGGATGTGCCGCCCTATTCGCGAGCAAGCCCGCTCCCACAGGGGATTTTCGTAGGCCCGCAAAAATCGGTTCAATGCCATGAATAGCTCAACGACAACTGCCAAAGCGCCCATCGAGATTGCTCCATCGGCGCGCAAGATCCGCCTGGCCAACCCCGGCTGGTTCCTGGTCAGCCCTTCGGTCGCCTTATTGCTGCTGTGGATGATCGTGCCGCTGGGCATGACCGTCTACTTCTCGATGATCCGCTACAACCTGCTCTATCCCGGCGAAAACGAATTCGTCGGACTGGAGAACTTCACCTATTTCCTGACCGACTCGGGCTTCATGCCTGGCGCGACCAATACTCTGTTGCTGGTGGGCAGCGTGCTGCTGATCAGTATCGTGCTGGGGGTGTTGATCAGCGCGTTGCTGGAAGCCAGTGAGTTTTTCGGGCGCGGCATCGTCCGTGTGCTACTGATTTCGCCGTTCTTCATCATGCCCACCGTCGGTGCGCTGATCTGGAAGAACCTGATCTTCCACCCGGTCTCGGGCATCCTCGCCTCGGTGTGGAAACTGTTCGGTGCCCAACCGGTGGACTGGCTGGCTCACTATCCGTTGCTGTCGATCATCATCATCGTGAGCTGGCAGTGGTTGCCCTTCGCGATCCTGATCCTGATGACCGCCATGCAGTCCCTCGACCAGGAACAGAAAGAAGCCGCGCGCCTGGACGGTGCCGGCCCCATCGCGATTTTCTGGCACCTGACCCTGCCGCACCTGGCCCGCCCGATTGCCGTGGTGCTGATGATCGAGACGATTTTCCTGCTGTCGGTGTTCGCCGAGATTTTCACCACCACCAACGGTGGCCCTGGCTACGCCTCGACCAACCTTGCCTACCTGATCTACAACCAGGCGCTGGTGCAGTTCGACGTTGGCATGGCTTCGGCCGGTGGTCTGATTGCCGTGGTCATCGCCAACATCGCCGCCATCATCCTGGTCCGGATGATCGGCAAAAACCTCACCGACAAGCATTGAGGCCGTCGCCATGACTCTTCAACAAACCCGTCGCCTGCAAAGCCTGCTGCTGGGCACGTTGGCCTGGGCCATCGCGATCCTGATCTTTTTCCCGATCTTCTGGATGGTGCTGACCAGCTTCAAGACCGAAATCGACGCATTCGCCACGCCGCCGCAATTCATCTTCGCGCCGACGCTGGAGAACTACCTGCACATCAACGAGCGCAGCAACTACTTCAGTTTCGCCTGGAACTCGGTGGTGATTTCCTTCAGCGCCACCGCCCTCTGCCTGCTGATCGCGGTGCCGGCGGCCTACTCCATGGCGTTCTACGAAACCCAGCGCACCAAAGGCACGTTGCTGTGGATGCTCTCCACCAAGATGTTGCCGCCGGTGGGCGTGCTGATGCCGATCTACCTGCTGGCCAAGCAATTTGGTCTGCTGGATACGCGGATCGCGTTGATCATCATCTACACCTTGATCAACCTGCCCATCGTGGTCTGGATGATTTACACCTACTTCAAGGACATTCCTCGCGACATCCTCGAGGCTGCGCGTCTGGACGGCGCCACGCTGTGGCAGGAAATGGTCCGCGTGCTGCTACCGATTGCCAAGGGCGGCTTGGCGTCCACCGTATTGCTGTCGCTGATCCTGTGCTGGAACGAGGCCTTCTGGTCGCTGAACCTCACCTCGTCCAAGGCCGCGCCACTGACGGCGTTGATCGCCTCTTACTCCAGCCCGGAAGGTCTGTTCTGGGCCAAATTGTCGGCCGTCTCGACCCTGGCCTGCGCGCCGATCCTGATTTTTGGCTGGATCAGCCAGAAACAGCTGGTGCGCGGTTTGTCCTTCGGCGCCGTGAAGTAACGCGCCCTACACAATAATCAGAAGTGGAGGCCCATCATCATGGCCAACCTGAAAATCAAGAATCTGCAAAAAGGCTTCGAAGGTTTCTCCATCATCAAGGGCATCGACCTTGAGGTGAACGACCGCGAGTTCGTGGTCTTCGTCGGGCCATCGGGCTGCGGCAAGTCCACGCTGCTGCGGCTGATCGCCGGCCTGGAAGAAGTCAGCGACGGCACCATCGAGCTGGACGGCCGGGACATTACCGAAGTCAGCCCGGCCAAACGCGACCTGGCGATGGTGTTCCAGACCTATGCCCTCTACCCGCACATGAGCGTGCGCAAGAACATGTCCTTCGCCCTGGACCTGGCTGGCGTACCGAAAGCCGAGGTCGAGAAGAAGGTCAACGAAGCGGCGCGCATTCTCGAACTGGGGCCAATGCTTGAACGCAAGCCCAAGCAACTGTCTGGCGGCCAGCGCCAGCGTGTGGCGATCGGCCGGGCCATCGTACGCAACCCGAAAATCTTCCTGTTCGACGAACCCTTGTCCAACCTCGACGCCGCCCTGCGGGTGCAGATGCGCCTGGAACTGGCCCGGCTGCACAAAGAGCTGCAGGCGACCATGATCTACGTGACCCACGACCAGGTCGAAGCCATGACCCTGGCCGACAAGGTGGTGGTGCTCAATGGCGGGCGCATCGAACAGGTCGGCTCGCCGCTGGAGCTGTATCACCACCCCGCCAATCTGTTTGTCGCCGGGTTCCTCGGCACACCGAAAATGGGCTTTCTCAAAGGCAAGGTCACGAGTCTGGACAGCCAGGGTTGCGAAGTCCTGCTGGACGCCGGAACCCGTATCAGCCTGCCATTGAGCGGTGCCAACCTGAGCGTTGGCGGTGCGGTGACCCTGGGGATTCGTCCGGAACACCTGAACCTGGCGCAGCCGGGCGATTGCACGCTGCAAGTCACCGCCGATGTCAGCGAACGCCTGGGCAGCGACACGTTCTGCCATGTCGTGACCGCGTCTGGCGAAGCCTTGACCATGCGCGTCCGTGGTGACTTGGCGAGCCGCTTCGGCGAGCAACTGAGCCTGCACCTGGACGCCGAACACTGCCATTTATTCGATGCCGAAGGCGTAGCGGTCACCCGTGCACTGCGCGCTGCCGCCTGATTGCCGAGACTTGTGATGAAACTCAACCGACAAAACCTGCACAACCTGACCCCTGATGTAGCCCTGCCCGCCTACCCTTTGGGCGACATCCGCCAAGGCATCGCCCACATCGGCGTCGGCGGTTTCCACCGGGCTCACCAGGCCTATTACACCGATGCGCTGATGAACACCGGCGCCGACCTGGACTGGGCCATCTGCGGCGTAGGCCTGCGGGCCGAGGATCGCCGAGCGCGGGATGACCTGGCCAGCCAGGATTACCTGTTCACCCTGTATGAACTGGGCGACACCGATGACACCGAAGTCCGGGTGATTGGCGCGATCAATGACATGCTGCTGGCTGAAGATGGCGCCCAGGCATTGATCGACAAGCTGGCCGATCCGCAGATCCGCATCGTCTCGCTGACCATCACCGAAGGCGGCTATTGCATCGACGACAGCAACGGCGAGTTCATGGCCCACTTGCCGCAGATCCAGCACGACCTGGCCCACCCTGACGATCCAAAAACCGTCTTCGGCTTCCTCTGCGCCGCCTTGGCCAAGCGCCGCGCGGCCGGCACCGCGGCGTTCACCCTGATGTCCTGCGATAACCTGCCCCACAACGGCGCCGTGACCCGCAAGGCCTTGTTGGCCTTCGCTGCGCTGCGCGATGCCGAGTTGGGCCAATGGATCGACCGCAGCGTCAGTTTCCCCAACGCCATGGTCGATCGCATCACGCCGATGACCAGCGTGGCCCATCGCCTGCAACTGCATGACGAACATGGCATCGACGACGCCTGGCCGGTGGTCTGCGAACCGTTCGTGCAATGGGTACTGGAAGACAAGTTCGTCAACGGTCGCCCGGCCTGGGAAAAAGTCGGCGTACAGTTCACCAATGACGTTTCGCCCTATGAAGAGATGAAAATCAAGCTGCTCAACGGCAGTCACCTGGCGCTGACCTACCTGGGCTTCCTCAAGGGTTATCGCTTCGTCCATGAGACCATGAACGATCCGCTGTTCGTGCGTTACATGCGGGCCTACATGGACCTGGACGTGACGCCGCAACTGGCGCCAGTGCCGGGGATCGACCTGACCGACTACAAGAACACCCTGGTGGAGCGTTTTTCCAACCAGGCGATTGCCGACCAGTTGGAACGTGTCTGTTCGGATGGTTCATCGAAGTTTCCGAAATTCACCGTGCCGACCATCAACCGCTTGATCGCCGACGGCGGCGAAACCCGCCGCGCGGCGCTGGTCGTGGCGGCCTGGGCCGTGTACTTGAAGGGTGTGGACGAGAACGGCGTGACGTATTCGATCCCGGACCCACGGGCGGCGTTCTGCCAGGCCCTGGTGGCCGACGATGCGCTGGTGACCCAGCGGATGCTGGAGGTGGAAGAAATTTTCGGCACCTCGATTCCCCGTTCGCCGGAGTTCGTGGCAGCATTCGAATGGTGCTGCAACAGCTTGCGCGAGCATGGGGTTACGCGGACGCTCGAACGGGTGTTGGCTGACGCGGACTGAGGCTCGACCGAGAACCGCTTTTTGTGGCGTGGGGATTTATCCCCTCGCCACAGGTAGTTCCCTAGCCACAGGTTCTGTGTTTTGTTCTTTGATCCGAGGATTTTTATGGCAAACCAACAACTGTTCCTGGGCATCGACTGCGGTACCCAAGGCACCAAGGCGCTGATCCTGGATGCGCTCAGCGGCCAGGTACTCGGCCAGGGTGCCGCAGCCCACAGCATGATCAGCGGTGCCAACGGTCGCCGTGAACAAGATACCCAGCAATGGCTCGATGCATTTGCCCAGGCGACCCATCAAGCCTTGGCCGCCGCCGGGGTCGATGGCCAGGCCATCCTCGGCATCGGCGTCTCCGGCCAGCAGCACGGCCTGGTCTTGCTCGATGACCGAGGCGAGGTCTTGCGCCCGGCCAAGCTGTGGTGCGACACCGAGACGACGCCGGAAAACGATCGGCTCCTGGCGCACCTGGGCGGTGAAAATGGCAGCCTGGAACGCCTCGGCGTGGTGATCGCGCCGGGCTACACGGTTTCCAAACTGCTCTGGACCCTGGAGCAGCATCCCCAGGTTTTCGAACGCATCGCCAGCGTCCTGCTGCCCCACGACTTCCTCAACTACTGGCTCACCGGACGCCATTGCAGCGAATACGGCGACGCCTCGGGAACCGGTTATTTCAACGTACGCACCCGCCAATGGGACGTGCAACTGTTGCAACACATCGACCCCAGCGGCCGGTTGCAAGCGGCGCTGCCGGAACTGATCGAGGCCCATCAACCGGTCGGACGGATCCTGCCGGCCATTGCGGCGCACCTGGGCATCAACCCCGACGCCGTCGTGTCCAGCGGTGGTGGGGACAACATGATGGGCGCCATCGGCACCGGGAATATCCAGCCTGGCGTGATCACCATGAGCCTCGGCTCCTCCGGCACGGTCTACGCCTATGCCGCCGAACCTGCGGTCAGTCCACAACCGTCGGTGGCGACGTTCTGCTCCTCCAGCGGTGGCTGGCTGCCGCTGATCTGCACCATGAACCTGACCAACGCTACCGGGGCGATCCGCGAGTTGCTGGCGCTGGACATCGACACGTTCAACACCCTGGTCACCCAGGCTCCAATTGGCGCCGAGGGTGTGTGCATGCTGCCGTTCCTCAACGGCGAGCGCGTACCCGCCCTGCCCCATGCCACCGGCAGCGTGCTGGGCCTGACCACCACCAACCTGACACGGGCCAATCTGTGCCGGGCCGTGGTCGAAGGCACGACCTTCGGTTTGCGCTATGGTTTGGACCTGCTGCGGGCCAACGGGCTCCAGGCCCAGAGCATTCGCCTGATTGGCGGCGGCTCGAAGAGCCCGGTGTGGCGGCAGATCGTCGCCGACATCATGGACACCACGGTCATTTGCACCGAACAAAGCGAAGCGGCCGCCTTGGGTGCGGCGATCCAGGCGGCATGGTGCCACTCGGGCTCGCAGGCAGGCCTGGCTGAACTGTGCGAACGCTGCGTCAAGCTCGACCCGGCCAGTGAAACCCGGCCCATCACCGCGCATGTCGCGGCGTCCCAGCAGGCTTATGAAGTTTATCGGCAACACGTCGCAACCCTTTGAGAGCGGGCAACTATGTATTTGGTGTGTGGTGAAGCGTTATTCGATTTTTTCAGTGAGACCGATGCCGATGGTCCTGCTTCGCAGGTGAACTACAAGGCAATTGCCGGCGGTTCACCGTTCAACGTGGCCGTGGGGTTGCGCCGCCTGGGCGTCGAATCGGCGCTATTTACCGGCCTGTCCACCGACTATCTTGGCCGCCGCTTGCAACAGGTGTTGCTCAATGAAGGCGTCAGCGCCCGATACCTGCTGGACTTCGACGCACCGACCACCCTGGCGATGGTAGCCGTAGGCGCCAACGGTTCACCCCACTACAGTTTTCGCGGCGAAGGCTGTGCGGACCGGCAATTGAGCCTGGCGCATCTACCTGACCTGGGCCCTGAGGTGCGCGGCTTGCATTTCGGCTCATTTTCGCTGGTGGTCCAGCCCGTGGCCGACACGCTCCTGGCCCTGGTGCAACGCGAAAGCGGCCGGCGCCTGATCAGCCTCGACCCAAACGTGCGGCTCAACCCGCAACCGGATATCGAGCTGTGGCGCTCAAGGATCGCGACACTGGTGCAATATGCCGACCTGATCAAGGTCAGTGACGAGGACCTGGGCCTGCTCTACCCAGGGGTGGAACCGAAGGCCATCATCGAAGGTTGGCTGGGGAACCGTTGCCAGTTGGTCTTCCTGACCCGAGGTGGCCAAGGGGCTACGGTGTTCAGTCGCACACACGGCTCTTGGTCGCTGCCGTCCTGCCCGGTCAAGATCGCCGATACCGTGGGTGCGGGCGATACCTTCCAGGCCGCGCTGATTGCATGGCTGACGGAACAACAATTGGATTCGGTCGAAGGCTTGCGCACACTGACCCGCGAACAGATCAACGCAATGCTTGAATTCGCCATTCGCGCCTCAGCCCTGACTTGCGGAAAAACCGGGCCGGACCTGCCTTACAGACAACAATTGAACTGAGCGGCACTGCAAAAAACTGGACGCCGGGTTCGGACATGACCGGACCCGAGCGTCAGGCTTACAAGGACAGGCCGTGATCAGCGCCCGGTCATCCGATGATGTTGCTGATGAAAGTGATTGCCGGCGGCAGGGTTGTGATCGAGCTCGGTACGCAGCTCGGCGATCAGGTCGTTGATGGCGCGGCAACCTGTGAGTTTATTGGCATCGATATCGGATTTGATCAAGGCCACGCGATCGGTTTCGTGATCGTCGTAAATCTTTACCGTCATCCTCAACTCAGGTGACAACGTGCATTGCGAGCGCTTGGGCAGCAAGCTGCTTTCAATGATGTTTCGCATTTCTAGGGCAGATAAAAACATGGCGACTCTCTCCTGTTGAGGCGGCCAATTTATGTTCACAATGGCGGTATTTTCGTCCGTTTTCTTCCCTGCGGACTGGGACTACGAATACCTTGCCATTCGTTCGTTCTTTTTGGCGTTTTCAGTCAATGAGTTCGTCAAGCGAACTCTTGAATCATCCCGCAAAAAATATGCCTGTATTGACGACCTTCCGAATTGATATGAATCAAGCGCTTAGCTTCGTCCTGCGCCAGAGAGCCCGTGCAAAATGCAAGGAAACGGTGTTTTTTCCATGCAAACTGCAATCGCTTTGGTCCCGTTCGCAAACTAGAGTAGTCCCGAATGCGTCGACAAAGGTGGGCATCCGTCGCCTGGTTCGAAAAAAGTGTGACGCAGGGTAAAAAAACTCAAATCGCGCCCGCCGCCGCACGCTCGGCCACGTGGCGCAAACTGTCGAAATTGATATTGGCGCCGGAGTCGATCGCCACCAGGGTCTGGCCTCGCGCGCCCGTACACGCCACATATTGCTTGATGCCTGCCACCGCCAGTGCACCTGAAGGTTCGGTGATGGAACGGGTATCGTCATAGATGTCCTTGATCGCGGCACACAGTTGGTCGTTGCTCACGGTCATCACCTCATCGACACAGAAACGGCAGATATCCAGGCCATGGGCGCCGATCTGCGCCACAGCCACGCCGTCGGCAAAGGTTCCCACCTCTGGCAAGGTCACCCGTTCACCCGCTGCCAGTGCCGCCTGGAGACAGGCCGAGTGCTGCGACTCGACACCAATGATGCGTACCTCCGGGCGCAGGTATTTGACGTAGGCCGCGATCCCGGCGATCAGTCCTCCGCCGCCGACCGGGACAAAAATCGCGTCCAGTTGGCCGGGATGCTGGCGCAGGATTTCCATGGCGACGGTGCCTTGCCCGGCGATCACGTCCGGGTCGTCGAAAGGCGAGACGAACTCCCGTCCGCTCTGCTCGGCCAGGTCCAGCGCATATGCCAGGGCAAACGGGAAGCTTTGTCCGTGCAGCAGCGCTTCGGCGCCCCGGTTGCGTACGCCCAGCACCTTCAATTGCGGGGTGGTCTCAGGCATGACGATGCAGGCTGAAATTCCCAATTCCCGTGCCGCCAGTGCAACGCCCTGGGCGTGATTGCCCGCAGACGCGGTGATGACACCACGGGCGCGTTGCTCCGGGGTCAGTTGCACGAGTTTGTTGTAGGCACCACGGATCTTGAAAGAGAAGGTCGGTTGCAGGTCTTCGCGCTTGAGCAGGATCCGGTTTCCCAAGGCCTCGGACAGTGCCGGAGCCGCTTGCAGCGGCGTGCGCACGGCCAGTTCATAGACCGGCGCGGCAAGAATCTTCTTCACATAGTGCTCAAGCAGGGCTTGCTCGGTGCGGCTAACGGTCATGGCGATCTCCTGGTTCGGGCGGAGCCCAGGAGACAGAAAGAAAAAACCCGCCTCCAGGGCGGGTTGGGTGCAGCCGTGAGCTAACCCGCCAAATAAGGAATGGCGGTAATAATGCTTGGCTGGCGGCGCAGTACGGTTGAAGTCATGGTTGGAAATTAGCGGGGCGTTGCTGGCAAGTCAATGGCAAATATCACAAGCTCGCTCCCGCATTTTCTCCAATTACTTGAGCCCGACTTTGTACAACGCCCCGTCGTCCTCATCCGTCAGTACATACAGGTAACCGTCCGGCCCTTGGCGAACATCCCGGACTCGCGCCTTGAGTCCACTCAGCAAACGCTCTTCGTGGACGACCTTGCCCCCCTGCAATTGCAGGCGAATCAGTTCCCCTGGCACCAAGGCTCCGATAAACACATTGCGTTGCCAGGCCTTGAAACGATCATGGTCGTAGAACGCCATGCCGCTGAGCCCCGGGGACACTTGCCAGACATGGTGTGGAGCGAGGGTGCCGTCGACGGTCTTGCCCTGGGCTTCGGGAATCGGGGCACCGGAGTAGTTGATGCCGTGGGTCGCCAGTGGCCAGCCGTAGTTCTTGCCCCGCTCGATGATATTCAACTCGTCACCACCCTTGGGCCCGTGTTCGTTTTCCCACAACGTACCATTCCAAGGGTTGAGGGCCGCGCCCTGGGGGTTACGCATGCCGTAGGACCAGATCTCGGGACGGACGTTTTTCTGGCCGACAAAGGGGTTGTCGTCTGGCACCTTGCCGTCGGGGTAGATGCGCACGACTTTGCCTTGCAGCTTGTCCAGGTCCTGGGCGGTGGGTCGGTCGTTGTTTTCCCCCAAGGTAATGAACAGAAAGCCATCGCGGTCGAAGACCAGTCGCGAGCCAAAGTGGTTGCCCGTGGACAGCTTGGGTTGCTGGCGGAAGATCACATCGAAATTCTTCAGGCTCTTGAGGTCTTCGGACAGTTGCCCACGCCCCACGGCGGTGCCAGCCTTGCCGTCTGCGCCCGCCTCGGCATAAGAAAGGTAAACGGTGCGATCCTGCTTGAAGTCGGGCGACAGCACCACGTCCAGCAGGCCGCCCTGGCCCTGGGCCCACACTTCAGGCACGCCGCTCAAGGGGGCGGACAATTGACCGTCAGGGCTGACCACGCGCAGGTTGCCCGGGCGCTCCGTCACCAGCATGCCCTGCTGGCCGGGCAAGAATGCGACGGACCAAGGGTGCTCCAGCCCCTTGACCACGGTGGTCACTTCCAGGGTGCCCTCCTCGCTCTTGAATGACTGGGTCGGCGCGGCAACAGCCGGCGTGGCGAGGGTCAGTACAGCGCTGGCGCAACAGGCGGCCAGGAGTGTTTTACACAACATGCACAATTCCTTCTGTGGAGTGAAAAGAGAACGACGGCCTCCAGCGCCTAGCGGTTGCCATTCTGGGTCCCCCTGGGTGGCGTAGGAGATTCGATCGTGGGTCGCGGCGAACCCGACGGCCGCCCGGAACGGGGGTAACCATTGCCGATGCCACCGTTTTCCAGGGTCGGTGGACGTGGTACAGGCACTGTCCGATTGTCATGGATCATCGGTACGTTGGGCCGGGTGCCCTGCATGCTGTTGGGGTTGGCTCGCCGCGTCGGGCTGTTATAGGGATTGTTGTTGCCCGGCAGATTCTGGGCCAGGACCATGGGGCCTGCGCCGGGCGCGCTGGCCTGGGCGGCAGCGGTCAGGGTCAGTAGTAGCGTCATGCTGGCGAACATTAGCCTGCTCATTCGGGCACCTCTTGGGGGTTCAGGCATATCGAAAGCACGCTACGCCGCAGGTTCGCCATTGTTAAGCGAAATCTCCCCGTGAAGATGTAACCAGGCATCTCCAAGTAAATGGGGAACGGTGCGTTAGAAGACCAGGCGTTCATCGCAGATACCCGGACGGCGCGTGATGGAAACTTTTCCCAAGGCACGAAGGTCACCAGAGAGACATCCATCGGCAAGGAAAACACCCCCATGGCTCGGGCAATCTGGAAAGGCGCAATCAGTTTCGGGCTGGTCCATATTCCTGTAGCGCTGGTGTCGGCCACCTCCTCCCAGGGGGTGGATTTTGACTGGCTGGACAAGCGCAGCATGGACCCGGTTGGCTACAAGCGGGTCAACAAGGTCACGGGCAAGGAGGTGACCAAGGAGGACATCGTCAAGGGTGTCCAGTACCAGAAAGGCCAATACGTGCTGCTCAGCGAAGAGGAAATCCGCTCCGCCCACCCCAAGTCGACCCAGACCATCGATATTTTTTCCTTTGTCGACAGCGAGAAGATTCCCCTGCAAAACATCGATACGCCCTACTTTCTCGCCCCCGACAAACGTGGCGGCAAAGTCTATGCCCTGCTGCGCGAAACCCTGGTCAAGACCAACAAGGTCGCCCTGGCCCACGTCGTGCTGCATACCCGCCAGCACCTGGCGGCCCTCATGCCCCTTGAATCGGCGCTGGTGCTGGTGATGCTGCGCTGGCCCGCGGAAGTGCGTGACCTCGATGTCCTGGAACTGGGCGACGAGGTCACGAACCCGACCCTGGCCAAGGGCGAGCTGGAAATGGCCAAGCGCCTCGTGGAGGACATGAGCGCCGATTGGACACCGCAAGAATATCGGGACAGTTTCGAAGACAAGATCATGGAACTGGTGGAGAAAAAAGCCAACGAAGGCCGCCTCGAAGCGGTGGAGACCGACCCAGGCGAGGAACAGCGCAAGAGCGCCGATGTCATCGACCTTACCGAACTGCTCAAGCGCAGCCTGGGCAGCAAGGGCAAGGCACCTGACAAATCCGCCGGAAAGTCCTCTGCCAAACCTGCGAAAACCGGCAAATCCGCTCCTGCTAAAAAAGCCACCAAGGCCTCCCGGGGGTAAACCCTGGCGTGTGCAATACAAAGGAATCTGTCATGGCCAACGCCGAGAGTGAATATGCCCGTTCGTCCAGTCCCGACTCGGATGCAACGACGCCCCGCAACCCTGGCCAACCGGGCAACGCCGCCCCCGGAAACCGCCTGCCCGAACGCCTGGCCCCGCAACTGGCCACGCCCGTGGAAGAACCACCCACCGGCGACTGGCGCTATGAGGTCCAATTCCACGGTTATCGCCTGCTGACGCGCATCGAAGACGGCGAAGTCCGGCTGTACAACCGCAATCATCAGGACTGGACCGAGCGGCTCAAGCTGCATGCCGACGCCCTGGCCGGGTTGAACCTGGAGGACAGTTGGCTCGACGGCGAACTGGTCCTGCTCGACGATACCGGCCACAGCGATTTCGCGGCCCTGCGTCAGGCGTTCGAAATCGGCCGCACCGTCGACATGGTGTATTTCCTGTTCGATGCGCCGTTCCTCAACGGTGTCGACCTGCGCCAGGCGCCGGTGGAAGAGCGCCGTGCAGCACTGAAAAAAGCCCTTGGCAACAACGCCAGCAAGCGCCTGCGCTTTTCCGAGTCGTTTTCCGCCAGCCAGCACGAGATGTTCGAAAGCGCCATCGCCCTGTCACTGGACAGCGTGGTCGGCAAGCGCCTGGGCAGCCCCTATATGTCCCGACGTAGCGCTGATTGGGTAAAACTCAAGTGTCGGTTGCGCCAGTCCTTCGTCATCGTCGGGTTCACCCGGCCCCAAGGCAAGCGCGCCGGTTTCGGCGCGCTGCTGTTGGCAGTCAACGGGCCGGAGGGGCTGGTGTATGCCGGTCGGGTCGGCACCGGGTTCAGCCAGGCACAAATCAAACAATTACACGCACAACTGAGCGCGCAACAGCGCGAGACTTCACCATTGGCCTTGCCACTCGCCGGTGCGCAAGGACGCGGCGTGCAATGGGTCGAACCGGGCCTGACCTGCGAGGTCGAGTTCGTTGAATGGACTGCCGACAGCCAGGTGCGGCAGGCGATTTTCCTGGATTTGTCGAACAATACGCCGGCCAACAAGATCGTTCGCGAGCAACCCCTGCCGATAAAACCTGCGACAGCAAAACCCCAGCGTCGCAGCAAAGCCCGCGCGGCCAAAGTCGACGGCGTGATGATCACCCACCCCGACCGGGTCATCGACAGTGTCAGCGGCGTCCAAAAGGCCGAGCTGGCGCAGTATTACCTGGACATCGCCCCTTGGATCCTGCCGCACCTCAAGCAGCGGCCGGTCGCGCTACTGCGGGCGCCGGACGGTATCGGCGAAGAACAGTTCTTTCAAAAACACGCCGATCGCCTGGAGATTCCCCATATCAAGCAGTTGGACCCGCAACTGGACCCAGGCCATGCACCGCTGATGGAAATCGATGACATCCACGCATTGGTCAGCGCGGCGCAGATGGGTACGGTGGAATTGCACACCTGGACCGCGACCCACGACCGGATCGAGACGCCTGACCTGTTTGTCCTGGACCTGGATCCGGATCCTTCGCTGCCCTGGAGCGCCATGATCGAGGCGACCGGCATGACCTTGGCGCTGCTCGACGAGTTGGGTTTACAGGCCTTCCTCAAGACCAGCGGTGGCAAAGGCATGCACGTGATCGTGCCCTTGGCGAGAAGCGAGGGCTGGGACACTACCAAGGCGTTCGCCAAGGCTATCTCCCAGTTCCTGGCCCGGCAGATGCCAGATCGCCTGACCGCCACCATGGGGCCGAAGAACCGCGTCGGGAAAATATTCGTCGACTACCTGCGCAACGCCCGTGGGGCCAGTACAGTGGCCGCCTACTCGGTGCGTGCCAGGCCAGGCCTGCCGGTTTCGGTGCCGATTGCCCGGGCCGAATTGCAGACCCTGCGCAATGCCCAGCAATGGGACATTTATACCGCTCTGGAACGGGCTAAAGGCCTGCGGGCCGATCCTTGGGAAGGCTACAACCACCGCCAGCGGATCACCACCAGAATGTGGGCGCAGCTGGATGCGCAAAAACCCGAGGCGTGAGGACCAATCCTGCGTTCAAATCCAGACGAAGATCGCCAGCAAAGCGCCGAAAAAGGCCCATTTCTGCAGGTAATACAGCGTGCGGTTGCGCTTCTTCAGGGCCTTGCCCTGCAAACGGATCTTGTACAGCCTGGAGAACGCCCGGTTCAGGCCGCCCGTCCTGTCGCCCGCGTCGTTGGGCGCACCGGCCGCCGCCATCACGGTGCGGCTAAACCAGCGGTTGAACGCGGTGGCCCAGCGAAACTTCATGGGTCGCTCCACGTCGCAGAACAGGATGATGCGGTTATGGTCGGTGGTGTTCTCGGCGTAATGAATGAAGGTTTCGTCGAAAATCACCGCCTCGCCATCGCGCCAATGATAAGACTCACCATCGACGTTGATGTAGCAACCGGCATCGTTGGGCGTTTCCAGGCCCAGGTGATACCGATAGGACCCGGCATACGGATCACGATGCCGGACCAGCTTCGACCCTGGCGGCAGCTCGGCAAACATCGCCGCCTTGATCGAACCGATGCTTTGCACCAGTTCGGTGGTGCGTGGGCACAGCTTCATGGCCGAGGGATGGCTGTCGCCATACCACTTCAGGTAGAAACGCTTCCAACCGGTCTTGAAGAAAGAGTTGAAACCGACGTCGTCATACTGATTGGAACGCTTGATCTCCCCCGCGTGCAGCAGGCTCTGGCCTTCGGCCCGGATCTCTTCCCAGTGAGCCTGCAACGGGCTCAGGTCCGGAAACTGCACCGGGCTCAGGAACGGCTTGTTGGGCAGTTTCGAACACAGGTAGAGCAGGCAATTGATCGGGGCGAGAAAAGACGAGTGATCGCTCAACTGGCGCCCGAACTTATGCCGCACGCGCCCGCGCAGGTGGACGTAGCCAATGGATAGGATGTAGATCGCGGCAATGATGAGCTTCACGGAATCCATCACAATGCAGGAGTGAACAGGCTGCTTCTCCAGGCCAGCCAAGCGGCAAGGGAGATCGCATCGGGTGAGATGGCATTTTAGCCACAGTTTGTAACCGAAAGTTATCCTGTAAATGTGAAAAACTGTCTTGTCCGGGCAATACCCTATCGTTTATGCGGCCAGATCAGTACAATCGCCGCCAACTATCACGCGCCCCCTTTCTGGCCGAAACCGTAAACCCGGCTTCGGCGCACGTCTATCGGGCCAGGCGCTCCGTATGCTGCTGTCCTCTTATGCCGGATGGACCCTTGCGCTTGCGACCGCGACGCCTTTGCGCGGTCGGGACGTGCGCAAACAGGTACTGAACAGGTACTGCCGCACCCTTAGCTACTCTGAATGTTCCGCAGGATAAACCTTTGATCTCTACAGCTAACATCACGATGCAGTTCGGCGCCAAGCCACTGTTCGAAAACGTCTCGGTCAAATTCGGCGCGGGTAACCGCTACGGTCTGATCGGCGCCAACGGTTGCGGCAAGTCGACCTTCATGAAAATCCTCGGCGGCGACCTCGAGCCGTCCGGCGGCCAGGTCATGCTCGAGCCGAACGTGCGCCTGGGTAAACTGCGCCAGGACCAGTTCGCCTACGAAGAATTCACCGTGATCGACACGGTGATCATGGGTCACGAAGAGCTGTGGAAGGTCAAGGCCGAGCGCGACCGCATCTATTCCCTGCCGGAAATGACCGAAGAAGACGGCATGGCCGTGGCCGAGCTGGAAACCGAATTCGCCGAGATGGACGGCTACACCGCCGAATCCCGCGCCGGTGAACTGCTGTTGGGCCTGGGGATTGGCATCGAGCAGCATTTCGGCCCGATGAGCGAAGTGTCGCCAGGCTGGAAACTGCGTGTGCTGCTGGCCCAGGCGCTGTTCTCCGACCCGGAAGTGCTGCTGCTGGACGAGCCGACCAACCACCTGGATATCAACACCATCCGCTGGCTGGAAAACGTGCTGACCCAACGTTCGAGCCTGATGATCATCATCTCCCACGACCGTCACTTCCTGAACAGTGTCTGCACCCACATGGCGGACCTGGACTACGGCGAACTGCGCCTGTTCCCGGGCAACTATGACGAATACATGACCGTGGCGACCCAGTCCCGCGAGCAGTTGCTGTCGGACAATGCCAAGAAGAAAGCGCAGATTTCCGAACTGCAGTCGTTCGTCAGCCGTTTCTCGGCCAACGCCTCGAAAGCCAAGCAAGCCACCTCCCGCGCCAAGCAGATCGACAAGATCCAACTGGCCGAGGTCAAGCCATCGAGCCGGGTCAGCCCGTTCATTCGCTTCGAGCAGACCAAGAAACTGCACCGCCAGGCGGTCATTGTCGAGCGCATGGCTAAAGGCTTTGACGGCAAGCCGCTGTTCAAGGACTTCAGCTTCACCGTCGAAGCCGGCGAGCGCGTGGCGATCATTGGCCCGAACGGTATCGGCAAGACCACCTTGCTGCGCACCCTGGTCAATGAACTGGAACCGGATGCCGGCACCGTGAAATGGACCGACGCCGCGGAACTGGGCTACTACGCCCAGGACCACGCCCATGACTTCGAAGACGACGTCAACCTGTTCGACTGGATGGGCCAGTGGACCCAGGGCGGCGAACAACTGGTGCGTGGCACCTTGGGCCGCATGCTGTTTTCCAACGACGAGATCCTCAAGTCGGTCAAGGTCATTTCCGGGGGTGAACAGGGCCGTATGCTGTTCGGCAAACTGATCCTGCAAAAGCCCAACGTGCTGGTCATGGACGAACCGACCAACCACTTGGACATGGAATCCATCGAAGCGCTGAACCTGGCGCTGGAAAACTACCCGGGCACGCTGATCTTCGTCAGCCACGACCGTGAGTTCGTCTCGTCCCTGGCCACCCGCATCATCGAGCTGAGCGCGGACGGCGTGGTCGACTTCAGCGGCACCTATGATGATTACCTGCGCAGCCAGGGTGTGGTGTTCTAACCAACAGCCCTGAGTTGCAAGCCTCAAGCTACAAGTGAAAAGCCCTGTCCGTTGTGACAGGGTTTTTCATATCCCAAGATCGCAACTGGGGCCTGCTGGATTTGTGGCGGCCTCAGATTGAAATCCGCTTGTGCCAACACATTTAGTTAGCCTGCTTTCTTTTATCCCCACCTCACGCCATGATGGGACTCTCTTACCGCCGCCCGCGAACGAGCCCCATGCCCACGCCCTCACCTGCCCCCAGTTCCCTGTCGATCACCCTGCAGATCGTCTCCATCGTTTTCTACACCTTCATCGCCTTTCTCTGCATCGGCCTGCCCATTGCCGTACTGCCGGGGTATGTCCACGAACAGTTGGGTTTCAGCGCAGTGGTGGCCGGGCTGACCATCGGTTCACAGTATCTGGCTACCCTGCTCAGTCGTCCCATGGCCGGGCGGTTGTCGGACAGCATCGGTACCAAGCGAGCAATCGTCTACGGGCTGTCGGGGATTGTGCTCAGCGGCGTGCTGACGCTGTTCTCGACCTTGTTGCAAGGTTTTCCCCTGCCCAGCCTGCTGATTCTGATTGCCGGCCGCTTGCTGCTCGGCGTGGCCCAAGGGCTGATCGGCGTGGGCACCATCAGTTGGTGCATGGGCCAGGTGGGTGTGGAGCACACGGCCCGCTCGATTTCCTGGAACGGCATCGCCTCGTACGGGGCCATTGCCATCGGTGCTCCGCTGGGAGTGGTGATGGTCGGTGGACTGGGGTTCGCCAGCCTGGGCATTGCGTTGTCGTTGCTGGCGGGCGCTGCGCTGTTGATGATTCGCAATAAACCGTCGGTGCCGGTCATTCGTGGCGAGCGTTTGCCATTCTGGGCGGTGTTTGGGCGCATTGCGCCGTATGGGGCGGGCCTGAGCCTGGCGTCGATCGGCTACGGTACGCTCACGACGTTCATCACACTGTTTTATATCAGTCGCGGCTGGACCGGCGCGGCCTGGTGCCTGACGGTCTTTGGTGTCTGCTTCATCCTGGCGCGGTTATTGTTCATTTCCAGCATCGCTCGCTTCGGTGGCTTCAACTCGGCCATTGCCTGCATGAGCATCGAAACCCTGGGGCTGGTATTGCTGTGGCTGGCGCCGTCCACCGCGTTCGCCCTGGTCGGTGCCGGGCTGGCTGGCTTCGGGCTGTCGCTGGTGTATCCGGCGCTCGGGGTGGAGGCCATCAAACAGGTGCCGAACACCAGTCGTGGCGCGGGCTTGAGCGCCTACGCGGTGTTCTTTGACCTGGCGCTGGCGATTGCCGGTCCGCTGATGGGCGCGGTGGCATTGAACCTGGGTTATTCGTCGATCTTCTTCTGCGCCGCGTTGCTGTCGGTCAGCGGCCTGGGGCTGACCTTGCTGCTGCGTCGCCGAGCGACAAACGCCCATTATTGATCGGCCGTCCTCATCCCCGCCCGGGTCGGCTTGCCCAAGGCCTCGCCGAAGAAGCGGCTGGCCTCGGAAATCATGGTGCGGTGGATGTCCTTGCGGTCGACACCGTCAGCGTCGGTGCACAACGCCGGCATCGCAGCGATCTGTTCGTCGGTACACGGGGCCAGGAAGACAAAATGCCCCGCTCCGGCCAAGGTCTTAAAATCCGGTGCGGTGGGCAGCTTGCGGGCCAAGGCGGCGGCGTTTTTATCGAAAGCCACCAGCTTGTCGCCGTCGCCGCTGTACAACAGCACCGGCACATGGACATCGGCCAGGGTGTGACGGCCGAACTTCAGGCTCAACGGCGCCATGAGCAACAATGCCCGGACCCTGGGGTCGGCCACCGGGTACAGGTCGTCGCGATCGGCAATCAACTCGCCCTGGGTGTTACAGGCGTCACGGTCATCCGGTCGCTCCTGGCAGTAGCGACGCAGGCGATTGAGATCCGGCGTCGCGCCGGACAGGATCAGCGCCGTCTCGCCACCGGCCGAATAGCCGATCACCCCGACCTGCCCGGCGTTGACGAACGGCGAGAGCATCGGGTCGTTCAACGTTGCGGTAATGGCTTCGGAAATCTGGATCGGCCGGCCATACAGGTTGCTCAGGGTCCCGAGCCGGCTGTGGTCCTGGGCGTTGTCGCCGGGATGAATCACCGCCACCACCACGAACCCCTGGCGCGCCAGGGAAGTGGCCAGGTCATGCAGGGCCAACGGCGTACCGGTATTGCCATGGGACAGCATCAGCAGCGGAAAGCGGCCGATGGCGATCTGGGCATCTGGCGCGGCATCGATCTGGTAGCCACCCAGCAGACTGGACTGTTCCCGGTCGGTGGACGGATAAAAGGCGAAGGCGTGCATCGGCTGTTGATCCAGCGGATCGAGAAAGCTCAGCTCATGGAAGCCGGCGCTCCAATGCGGATGCGGTCCCGGTGCGGCCTGCACTGAACCGAGACTGGCTAACAAGCAAAGCAGCAGCGCTGCACCAAAACGTGTCATCGAATCTTCCACCTTCACCAGCGCACGGGAAGGCCCCGTCGCTCGCAATCCTGGCCGTGCATAACCTGCGCCATGAAGCCCTGCGCCGAATGCAGAAAAACCCTGCATCCCGACCATCCAATGACGACGAGAATACAGGGTTTTACCAAGGTTGCCCGAAGAGCTTGCTGCTTTTACGCAGGTTTTACGCAGCGGCGAACTGTTCACCGATCTGCGCCTGGGCTTCGCTCATGCCCTTATTGCGCATCTCGTCGCCCTTGGCCAGCCCTTCTGCACGAACGAATTCGATGTCGGTGATGCCAAGGAAACCGAACATCACTTTCAGGTAATCTTCGTGGCCTGCGCCACTTGGCTGGCCAGCGTGCAAGCCGCCAGCGGTGGAAACAATCACCAGCTTCTTGCCACCGCACAGGCCTTCGAAGCCGGCCTCGGTGTAGCGGAACGTCTGGCCGGCCACGGCAATGCGGTCGATCCAGGCCTTGAGCTGGGTCGGAATGCTGAAGTTGTACATGGGCGCGGCGATGACCAGCGCATCCGCCGCCTGGAATTCTGCCATCGTCTCGGCGCTAAGGTCGGCTTCGTACTTGAGTGCGGCGTCGCGCAATTCGGCACTGGTGCCGGCAGCGACCAGCGTTTGGGCGGAAAAATGGCTAATGGCGTCGGCGGCCAGGTCACGGTAGGTGACGGTGATGCCTGGCTCGGCAGCTTTCCAGGCTTCAACCACTTCACGGCTCAATTGGCGGGAAGCAGAGTTGTCGCCCAGAATGCTCGAATCGATGTGCAGCAGTTTCATGTGAGTGCTCTCCAAGTGAGGACCGCAACCAGGCGATCAATTGGAGACAATCCTATAGATCAAGCCAATGTTCGATAAGTCAGCATAAATGCGATAGTTTGTCCTACTGACAGGACAATCGAGCTAGACATGCAAGACCTCAATGACTTGTATTACTTCGCCAAAGTCGTCGAAGCCGGCGGTTTCGCAGCGGCCGGACGACTGCTGGGCATTCCCAAGTCGCGATTGTCGCGGCGTATCGCCGAGCTGGAAGAGCGTCTGGGCGCGCGGTTGCTGCAACGCACCACCCGCCAGTTGAAGTTGACCGCGGTCGGCGAACGTTATCTGCGCCATTGCCAGGCCATGATGCTGGAGGCCGAGATGGCCGACGAAGCGGTGGCGAGCATGTCCAGCGAACCCCGTGGCCGCTTGCGAGTATCGAGTCCGGTAGGACTGGCCCACCAGTTTCTGCCGGTGGTGATCGAAACCTTCCTGACGAAATACCCCTTGGTACAACTGGATATGACCCTGCTCAACCGACGGGTGGACCTGGTCAGCGAAGGCATCGACGTGGCATTGCGCGTGCGTGACCTGGGAGACGAAGACCCGCTGCTGATGACCCGGCGTCTGCGCCAGGCGCGGCTGATGCTGGTTGCCAGCCCGGCCTTTGTCGAAGGGCGGCGGATCGAATCGCCGGATGATCTCAAACAGTTGCCGGTACTGGGGGCATTGGAAGCCGATCGCCAGGTGCACCTGCGCCTGGTCAGCGCCGATGGGCAGCGTGTGGAGCTGAGCCTGGAGGCGCGCCTGGGCATTGACGACTTCATTGTGCGTCGCGCCTGCACCCTCGCCGGCCTGGGCTTCACGTTATTGCCGAGCATGTATTGCGAGCAGGAATTGCTTGACGGCACACTGGTGCAATTGCTGCCTGGATGGTCGTTGCCCGATGGCTGGCTCCAGGCGGTCTACCCGCATCGACGCGGCATGCTGCCAGCGGTGCGTGCATGGATCGACCATTTGGTGGAAGCCTTCGAGGGCTGTGGAGATAGAACGCTATGAGTTTGAGCGAAGAGGATGTCGCGCAGTTTTGCCTGGGCCTGCCCGGCGCCCGGGAGGACTACAAATGGGGCGGCGTGCGGGTGTTTTCCATTGCCGGGAACAAAATGTTCGCCCTGCAGGGGCTGCGGGGCGACTCGTTGGCGTTCAAGGTCGACAAGGATCTGTTCCTGGGTCATTGCGACCGGCCGGGCATTCACCCCGCGCCTTACCTGGCGCGGGCCCAGTGGGTCATCATGCAAGTGCCCTACCCGCTGGGTGCCAAAGAGCTGCGTGGCTTGCTGCAACGCTCACACCAATTGGTGGTGAGTAAATTGCCCAAGCGCACGCAGGCAGGTCTGTTGCTCTAGCCATTCAGAACAGATAGCTGCCCAGGAACAACTGGTCGATCCAGAACACCTGGTGCAACAGCACGATGAACCAGAACACCACCTGGAACGACACCTTGCGGGTCTTGTGGCGAAACAGCTGCTGGGCCAGCAAGGCTCCAGGCCAACCGCCAGCCAGTTCCACTGCATGCAACACATTCTCTGGCGTGCGCCAGGCGTCGGCGCGCGCCTTGCGCTTATCGCTCCAGTACAGCAGGAACGCCACCACGCTGACGACGCCATAGGCTGCCATTGGCACCCACGACACCGCCCGCAGCCCGAACAGCAGCGAACCGAACAGCGGCAAGGCACAGAGCAGCGCAAACACCATCAGTTTGAGCCGCAGGTGCTGCACGGCGCCGTCGGCATTGCGCCCGGTACGTTTGCGGCCGCCTGAGTCATTCATGGCTTGGCAGCGCTCCAATCCACCCAGCCGAACTGCCAGGTGGCCAGGATCAACAGGCCGAAGGCGATTCGATACCAGGCGAACACGGCGTAGCTGTGACTGGCGATGAACCGCAGCAGGCCCTTGACCGCAATCATGGCGAAAATGAACGCCGTGACGAACCCAATCGCGAACACTGGAAAATCCGCCGGAACGAACAGCTCGCGGTATTTGTAGCCCGAGTAGACCGCCGCGCCGACCATGGTCGGCATCGCCAGGAAAAACGAAAACTCGGTAGCGGTCTTACGCGACAGCCCGAACAGCAGGCCACCGATGATGGTCGCTCCGGAACGGGAAGTGCCCGGGATCATTGCAATGCATTGGGCCAGGCCGACCTTCAGTGCGTCCTTCCAGGAAATCTCGTCCACTGTTTCGGCGTGCACCTGGTGCTGGCGCTTCTCGGCCCAGAGCATCACCAGACCGCCCACGACCAGCGCCGCAGCTACTGTGATCGGGTTGAACAGGTAGTGGTGGATCCAGTCGGCGAGCAGCACACCCAGGACCACGGCGGGCAGGAAGGCGATCAGCAGGTTGGCGGTGAACCGGCGGGCACTGGGTTGCGTCGGCAGGCCCAGTACCACGTCGAAGATCTTGCGTCGGAATTCCCAGACCACCGCCAGGATCGCGCCGAGCTGGATGATAATGTTGAACGCCATCGAACGTTCGCCACCGAACTCAAGCAAGTCGGCGACAATGATCTGGTGTCCCGTGCTGGAAATCGGCAGAAATTCCGTCAAACCCTCTACTACGCCAAGAATCAGTGCCGAAAAGGCGGTCCACAAATCCATTCATCCCCCAAAAAAGACGCTGTTCATGCAGGTCTTATCAATATTCAAGTGTCAAGCGAGTGCTCGCAGCGGGTGCACGATAACTGTGACCTTTCAAAAAAAACCAATGAAAAATCAGAACAGGCTCAGGTTTTGCGCTGCGGGGCCGAAATCCTATCAGACAAGCCCTGATAACGCTGCCGCGTTATGACCCAGGTCAATTACGTATAGCCGCCGGGCGCTAAAGTGCCGGCCGTCGTTAATGACAAGAATAAGAAACCGGAGTGACAGCGTATGAATAGCTTGCGCAGTGTGTCGATCAGCCGACGCTTGTGGCTCATCCTGGTAGTGGCCATCGTGATGTTGTTCACGCTGGGCGCCTTGATGCTTAAACAGATCCACACCGACCTCTACCAAGCCAAAGTGCAGAAAACCCAGCACGTGGTACAGACCGCCAGTGGCGTGCTGAGCTACTACCATGGCCTGGAAACCGCTGGCACCCTGACTCGCGATGCCGCGCAAAAGCAGGCCCTCAGCGCCGTGCGTGGCCTGCGCTATAACCAGAGTGATTATTTCTGGATCAACGACCTGACACCGGTCATGGTCATGCACCCGACCAACCCGAAGCTCGAAGGCCAGAACCTCTCGGCCATTCGCGACCCGAACGGTTATGCGCTGTTCAACGAGATGGTCGCCATCGCCAAGTCCAAGGGCGCCGGCATGATCAATTACCTCTGGCCGAAGCCGGGCGCCGAGGCCCCGGTGGGCAAGACTTCCTACGTCCAATTGTTCGAGCCCTGGGGGTGGGTCATCGGTTCGGGCGTGTACATCGATGACGTCCAGGCCGAGTTCCAGTCCCAGGTGATCAAGGCCTCTGTGGTCGGCCTGGTCATCACCCTGCTCATGGGCCTGCTGCTGACCCTGATCGTGCGCAGCATCGTCGGCCCGCTGCAGGAAACGGTCAACGCCATGGCCAACATCGCCAGTGGCGAGAGCGACCTGACCCGCACCCTCGACACTCACGGCCAGGACGAAGTCACCCAACTGGCGCGGCATTTCAACGCCTTTACCGCCAAGTTGCGGCAAGTGGTGACCCAACTGCAAGCCTCGGCCAGTGCGCTGGGGCAATCCTCCAACGAGTTGGGCAACGACGCCGCCCAGGCCCAGGAACGCAGCCAGCAGCAGTCGCAACAAATGGAACTGGTGGCTACCGCGATCAATGAAGTGACCTATGGCGTGCAGGACGTGGCGAAGAACGCCGAGCACGCGGCCAGTGAAATGCGTGACGCCGAATCCCAGGCCCAGCAAGGCCAGGTCAACATCGATGGCAGCTTGCAGCAGATCGATCGCCTGTCCCAGACCATCGACCAGGCGGTGGAAGTGATTCGCACCCTGGCGAGCGAAAGCACCCAGATTGGCAGCGTGCTGGAGGTGATCCGCTCCATCGCCGAGCAGACCAACCTGTTGGCCCTCAACGCCGCCATCGAAGCTGCCCGCGCCGGCGAACAAGGCCGGGGCTTTGCGGTGGTCGCCGATGAAGTGCGGCTGCTGGCCCAGCGTACGCAGAAGTCCACCGCAGAGATCCAGGCGATGATCGAGCGCCTGCAAACCCATTCCGAAGCCGCGGTGAAAGTCATCAGCGACAGCAGCCGTGCCTCGCAACTGACTATCGAACAGGCCGGCCTGGCCGGGGCCAGCCTCAACGCCATCGGCCAGGCCTTGCGCAACCTCAACAGCCTGAACGCCTCCATCGCCAGCGCCACCCTGCAACAGGCCCATGTGGTGGAAGACATCAACCAGAACGTCACCCAGGCCGCCGGACTGTCCCACAGCACGGCTATGGCAGCTGAACAGTCGAGCCTGGCGAGTACGCGCCTCAAGGCGCTGAGTGAACAGTTGAACGGGTTGCTCACACAGTTCCGTGTCTAGGGCTTGATGAATAACCCTGTGTGGCGGGCTTGCTCGCGAAGACGTTGGCACATCCAACATTGAGCAAGCTGACCCACCGCTTTCGCGAGCAAACCCGCTCCCACATTGGTTTTGTGTCGGTCCCAGGCTGGGTGTCCACCGCAAATACCTTTGTGAGAGCGAGCCTACTCGCGATGCGGCGGCACATCCCGCATTGATATTGGAGCTGCCCACGCCATAACGTTTACAATCCCCGCCCTCTCCCATTTCCCCAAGGAACCGCCATGTCCGGGCTTGAACTGTTTGCCGCAGCCCTCGGCGTGATCGCTGTCTGGTTGACCGTCAAGCAGAACCCCTGGTGCTGGCCGATCGGCCTGGTCATGGTGTTGCTGTACAGCTGGATTTTCTTCGAGGTGAAGTTGTACTCGGACATGCTGCTGCAGGTTGTCTACGCGGTGCTGCAACTCTACGGTTGGTGGCAATGGACTCGTGCCGGGCACAATCATGATGGACGCCAGGTCACCCGCCTCGGTGGGCCGTCGGTATTGCGCGGCCTGGCTATCGGCGCGGCAGGCAGCCTGTTGTTGGGGGCCGCCATGGCTCATTGGACCGATGCCGCCCAGCCCTGGCTCGATGCCGCGCTCACCGGTTTCAGCCTCGTGGCCCAATGGTGGATGGCGCAAAAACGCGTGCAATGCTGGCCATTGTGGATCGCCCTGGATGTGATTTTCGTCGGCCTGTTCATCTACAAGGGCTTGCACCTGACCGCCGCCCTCTACGCCCTGTTCACCCTGCTGGCCGTGCAAGGCTGGCGGGAATGGCGCGCCGACCCGGCCTTGCGCGCATGAAGGTGGTGGTGCTGACCGGCCCGGAATCCAGCGGCAAGAGCTGGCTGGCGGCGCAATTGCAGGAACACTTTGGTGGCCTGCGGGTGGATGAATACGTGCGCCACTTCATGGAACAGACCCAGCGCGATACGTGCCTGGCTGACATCACCGACATCGCCGCCGGCCAACTGGCCTGGGAAGATGAAGCTCGTGCCCATCGGCCGGCGCTGTTGATCCTCGATACTCACCTGTTGAGCAACATCCTCTGGAGCCAGACCCTGTTCGGCGACTGTCCGGACTGGCTCGAGCCGGCCCTGCTGGCCCGCCATTACGACTTGCACCTGCTGCTCCACCCCGAACAGGTGGAATGGACCGGCGACGGTTTACGTTGCCAACCCGAGCTGGAAGAACGGCGGGCGTTTTTTGAAGCGATCGAAGCCTGGCTGAGCCGACATCGGCAACCTTTGCAGGTCATTCACGGCGATTGGGGGCAACGCCAACAGCAAGTGTTCGCAGCCGTTGCCCACCTGCTTGAAGCCTGATCACGGGGTGATCTGTTCCATTCCTGAAACAACGGCGTCGCACCAAACCCGGATCCAAAGCCGTTTCACGCGATTGTCATCAAGACTGTCAAGCTTTTGAAACACCCGCCCAAAAGCCTGGATCCAGAGCCCTGGGACAGTAAGTGACCGACTGGTCACCATGTACCTTGTCTCAGCGCTGAAACAGGCTCCCTCCCTGGCATCTCGGTCACAAATACAAGTCATTGAATTCAAAGGTATTCAAAAAACCGGCACAACACCTGCTCTCCCCACTTCGCAACGCTGGACCAGGGCCAGCCCACCGAAGAAGGAACCGATGCCGTGGGGACTTTCGAAAGAAGTTTGACCTGTCTGTTGTTGATCGGCTGCGCCGCCAGCGCAACGCTCAGCCTGCCAGCGCAGGCCGAAGGCAATGGCGTCATTGTGCTCACCCGTGACGTGCAGCCCATCGCAATCGGTCGCAATGGTGGCAAAGACCCCTACCCGATCACCGTCAATGCCAACCCCTCCGAACGAATCAACCAGGCCACCGCCAGCACCGAATTGAGCGATGGCGAGTTCGCCAGCGTTGCCAGCGGCTCGTCGATCCGCAACATCGTCACCCCGAGCACCGGTGTGCAAGGCCTGAATGTCGTGACCAACCCCAACGGCATGCCGGGCATGAGTGCCGGTCACGGTGGCGGCAGCGGCGGCGCGATCTCCGGCACCATCAACCGCTCGCTCAGTTCCGGCCTGGCCCCGTTGGGGCGGCTGGCGGGAGGCCAGTGACATGAAGCCCGCCCTGTTTCTTCTCGCCCTGCTCATGCTTTCCCTGCTCAGCTCTTTCACTGTATTTGCCGATTCGGGTGTTGCGGTGATCAGTAGCGCCAACCTGCAGGATTCCGGCAGCCATTACAGCGGCAACTTCAACGTCAACCAGGCGGCCGGCGACCAGACCCAGCAGACCAACACCCGAGCCATCGCCATCGGCAGCCACGCCCAGGCCAGCACCCACGTGCAACAACGCGTCGACACGCCGGCCAACCCTTCCATGAACGCCACCGCCAGCATCGGCGGCCATTCCTTTACCAACGGCAACGGTGTGCTGGGCGTCAACCAGTCCGCCGGGGCCAACAACCAAATGGCCAATGTCATGCGAGTGGGCATCAGTGCCCATCCGCAGAGCATTGACGACAGCGCCCTGTCTCAACAGAACGTGGCGTTGCTACCGAACTCAGGAGCAACTGGCGCCCCAACCGGCAGTCGCCAGGTCGTTACCAGCGACCAGGCCTTCACCGGCAGCCGAGGGGTCATCCAGGTGAACCAGAGTGCCGGGGTGGGAAACCGCATGGCCAACACCCTGAGCATCCGGGTCGCTGATTGACCCGGAGGCTACATAAGAAAGTACCGACACTTAACCAACGACAAGCAAGGAGAAACACCATGAAACCGACAATGGCACTCAAACCATTGGTTTTCGCTCTCGCCGCTGTCATGGCAATGGCCGCACAGGCTGGAGGAAACGATAACGGGCACGGCAATGGTCATGGCCACCATGGTCCCAAAGGCCCAACGTGGGAAGAACAGCTTTCCATCAACGCCGGCGCAACGGCTACCGTGATGGATGAGCAGAACAGCGACGGCAACCAGGTGCTCAACCAGGGTACTAAAAACACCGCCGAAGCCACCGACTCCCTCAATGGCAGCAACGGCAACATGGGGGCGAACATCGCCGCCGGCGACGGTAACCAACAAGACAACGCCGCAGCGCTGGCTACCGCTGACGAAAGCTTCATCTTCGGCTCGGCTGTCGCCGCCTCGAGCGCCACGCAAACCAATACCAACAACTATGTAAAAAACAACTCGACCCACAACAACGCCTCACTCACCAATGCGGGCAACAACGGCTCCGGCAACATCGGCATCAACGTGACCGCCGGTAACTTCAACCAACAGAAAAACAACCTGGCCATCGCCGTATCGGGTGGCCGTGTCGCACAGGCCTCTGCCGAGGCCAATCAGTCCTCCACTGGCCTGGTGGTCGACAACAAAGGCGTGCGGACCTACAAAACCGACACCCTCACCAGCACTTCCAGCGCTTCCGGCACCTTCAAGGCCAAAGGCACCGGCACCGTCGAAGATGACGGCCATGGCGGCTGGGGCAACAAAGGTGGCTATGGTGGCGGTCACGATGACGACAAGTTCAAGTTCTCCGCCGTGGGTACTTTCGAACTGTCCGGTACCAACACTCAGCAAGTGCTGACCCGCGATGGCTGGAAAAACCCTGTGATCAACAACGCCACCATGACCAACTCCATGAACGGCTTCTCCGGTAACGGCGGCGCCAACGTGTCGTCGGGCGTGGGCAACCAGCAGAGCAACTCGCTCTCCATCTCTGCCGGCTGCAGGGCTTGCATGTAAAAAAGTACCACTGCGGGAGTAGTGGCCCTGTGGGAGCAAGCTTTGCTCCCACAGGGGCTTTTTTCCAGGGGTTCCCTCCAGGCGTATCGATCATGCGTGTCACTGCCGTTTCCCTGCTGCTCTGCATGGCCTGCGTGGCCGAAGCTGCGCAGATACCAGTCGCCGCCCTGCCTGGCGGCATGCTGGTCTACAAACCGGTGCAAAGCGTACGCGAGCGTAAGTTCAGCGACATTGTCGAGCAGAAAACCGATTTCAGTTGCGGTGCCGCCGCGCTGGCCACGGTGCTGCGCCAAGCCTACTGGCTGGATGTCGATGAAGAGCACGTCATCAAAGGCATGCTGGTCAATGCCGACCAGGACCTGGTCCGTACCCAAGGGTTTTCCATGCTGGACATGAAGCGCTACGTGGAAGCCATCGGCATGCGTGCCCGAGGTTACCGAATACCGCCAGAGAAACTCGAAGCGGTGACGATCCCGGTGGTGGTCCTGATGGAAATACGCGGCTACAAGCACTTCGTGGTGTTGCAGCGGGCCGACAAGCAATGGGTCTACATCGGCGACCCGGTACTGGGCCACAAGCGCTACGCCCATGATGATTTTGTCAAAGGTTGGAACGGCATCGTCTTCGCGATCGTCGGCCCGGGCTATGACAAGGCCAATGCACTGCGCAACCCTCCACAACCATTGACGGCACGTAACAAACTGGACGGGTTCAACCCGGTCAGGGATGCAGAACTGATGGATTTCGGCTTCATACAGAGCGACTTCTTTTAATCGCCGACCAACTGCCAACATAAGTACAAAAAGGAGCAGGACGCTCCGGGAGCAGCACATGAGAACTTCACACTGGCTGTCGCTGGCCTGCCTGGCCGCGGCTGCCTCGGGCTATGCCCATGCCGGCTTCAAACCCATCGAAGTCAAGGACCAGGAGCTTGCCGAGCTGCGCGGTCGTTATGTCATGCCCGGCCGAGTCATCAGCTTCGGCATCGTCATGAGCAGTACCTGGCGCAACGCCAGCGGCGACTTGATCGGTGCCACCAGCACCATGCAAATCCAGTCAGCCACCGTCAAACCCGAGTTTTATGTCTCCACCATCAAGCAGACCGGCAACGGCAGCGTTCCAGAACAAGGTAGCGGCAATATTACCGGTGGCGCCGGCCTTGGCACGAGCCAGGGCGTGACCCAGAGTGTACGCGCCGCTGGCGACGGCAATACCGCCTACAACAACGTCAACATCAATGTGAAAGAGAGCAACCAGGCGCCGGCGCTCGTGCCTTCCCAGGGTCAACTGCTGACCAAGGGCCAGACCATCAGCGGCAGCAACGCCGCCGGCAGTGTCGCGGTCACCGCCACCGGCAATGGCGTGCAAATGGCGATCCAGGCCAGCCATAACCAGGGCAGTACCCTGCAACAAGTGGCCCAAGGTGGTTTGCTGCAGAACACCCGCCTGCTGGGCAGCAGCAACCTGGTCAACAACATGACGCAACTCAACGTGGTGCTGAACAATAACGGCGCCAGCGCCGGCGCACTGGACTGCAATCTGACCCAACTGCGCGGCCTCCGTAACCTCGGTTATTGAACTACGCTGGTTTCCGATCATTGGGCAATTAGGGACGGCATATTTCATGTATCGATCCGTATCGTTGCGCGCTGTGATGTGTTTAAGCACGTTGTTCCCGGCGACCGTGTTGCACGCGGCCCCGGATGCCGAAATAGAGGCCCTGAAACAGGAGCTTCTCGAGCTCAAGCAACGCTACGAGGTCCAACAGAAGGCCCTGGCGGTGCTCGAGCAGCGGGTTCGCCAAGTGGAAGATCAACCCGCCGCTCCACCGCCCAAGCGCCTGGCCAAGTCCCCCTCCGACATGAAAGGCAACCAGACCGTGGCCGGCGGTGGCGCGACAACGACCGGCGGCAGCGGCTACGGACAATCCCTGGCCGATGATTCCCAGCCGGCCCAGAGCGTCTCCAACCTCTATGATGAGGCCAGCGGCTTCTTCGGTGGCGGTAGATTCAGTTTCGAGACCGGCGTGACCTATTCGCGCTACGACACGCGGCAATTGATCCTCAATGGTTTCCTGGCCCTGGACTCGATTTTCCTGGGCAACATCAACCTCGACCGGATCAAGGCCGACACCTGGACGCTGGACCTTACCGGTCGCTACAACTTTGACAACCGCTGGCAGTTCGACCTCAACGTCCCGGTGGTCTACCGCGAATCCACGTACCAGTCAGGCGGCGCGAACAACGGCGCGGCCGGCGTCACCAGCGAAGAAACCGTGACCCGCGACCCCACCATCGGTGACGTCAACTTCGGCATCGCCTACAAGTTCATGGATGAGTCGATCAACTACCCGGACGCGGTGGTCACCCTGCGGGTCAAGGCTCCCACCGGCAAGGACCCGTTCGGCATCAAGCTGCGTCAATCCCAGGCCAACACCAACCTGTTCGTGCCTGACGACCTGCCCACCGGCAATGGCGTGTGGTCGATCACCCCCGGCCTTTCGCTGGTCAAGACCTTCGACCCGGCCGTGCTATTCGGCACCCTTTCCTACACCCATAACTTCGAAGAATCGTTCGACGACATCAGTTCCACGGTCAACCAGAAGGTACCGGGCAAGGTGCGGATTGGCGACAGCTTCCAACTCGGCGCGGGCATTGCCTTTGCCTTGAACGAGAAGATGAGCATGTCGTTCTCGGTCTCCGACCTGATCCAGAAGAAAAGCAAGCTCAAACAGGACGGCGGCGACTGGGAATCGGTGGTCTCCAGCGACGCCAACGCGGGCTACTTCAACATCGGCATGACCGTCGCTGCGTCCGACAACCTGACCATAGTGCCCAACCTGTCCATCGGGCTGACCGACGATGCGCCGGATTTCAGCTTCAGCCTGAAATTCCCGTATTACTTCTAGCGCAGGATGACGGTCTTGACACCGTACCCTGTGGGAGCGAGCCTGCTCGCGATAGCGGTAGATCAGTCATTTTAACTGTGACTGACACACCGCTATCGCGAGCAGGCTCGCTCCCACAAGGAATCGTGCAGGGCTTGGGTCAGCGGATCTGATGTTTGTGCAGTAACCGATAGAATGTCGGCCGGGACACGCCCAGCACCCTGGCGGCCACGCTCAGGTTGTCGCTATGGCGATTGAGCACATCGCTCAAGGCTTGGCGCTCGGCGCGGGTCTTGTAGTCCTCCAGTGTGCCCATCGGCGCCGCCACGCCTTGGTGACTGGCCAGGCCGAGGTCCCGGGCCTCGATTTGCCGCCCCTCGGCCAGCACCAAACCGCGACGGACGCGGTTGGCCAGTTCCCGCACATTACCGGGCCAGTCATGCATGCCCATCGCCACCAATGCGTCCTCGCTGAAGCTGCGGGGGCGGCGGCCGGTTTCCCGGCTGTAGAAATGGGAAAAGTGGCTGGCGAGCATCCCCAGGTCGCCATGACGTTCGCGCAGCGGCGCCATCACCACTTGCAACACGTTCAAGCGGTAATACAGATCCTCGCGAAATCGCTTGTTCTCGATGGCCGCCTCAAGGTCCACATGGGTAGCCGCCAAGACTCGCACATCGACCGCAACCGGCTGGCTGCCACCGACTCGCTCAATGTGTTTTTCCTGTAGGAAGCGCAGCAGGTTGGCCTGCAACTCCAACGGCAAGTCGCCAATTTCATCGAGAAACAACGTGCCGCCGTGGGCCGCCTCGATCCGTCCGATCTTGCGTTGGTGAGCGCCAGTGAACGCGCCCTTCTCATGCCCGAACAACTCGGACTGGATCAGGTGCTCCGGGATGGCTCCGCAGTTGATGGCGATGAACGGCCTGTTACGCCGGTGAGACTGACAATGCAGGGTGCGCGCCACCAGTTCCTTGCCGGTACCGCTTTCACCCCGGATCAACACCGGCGACTCGGCCGGTGCCAGCTTGCTCAACAATTTACGCAGCTCGCGAATCGGCTTGCTATCGCCCAGCAGTTCATGTTCGGGCTGATCAATGTGGATCGAGCCTTGCCCCCGCAGGCGCGCCATGCCAAACGCCCGGCCCAGTGTCACCTGGACCCTGGACACGTCGAACGGCAAGGTATGGAAGTCGAAAAACCATTCGCAGACAAAATCACCGACGTTTTGCAGGCGCAACACTTCCTGGTTGAGCACGGCGATCCATTCGGTACCGCTACGGCTGATCAACTCCTTGACCGCTTCCGGGCGCTCCAGATGAAAGGGCTGCAACCGCAGAAGACCGACGTCACAGGTCCGATCGCCAGCGTGTTCGAGGGAGCAACTGTCCACATCCCAGCCAATGGTGCGCAAACCTGGCAACAAGCGATGGCAATCGTCGCAGGGATCAACCACGAGCAGACGACGTGACGTACTGGCTTCGATCATGACTGATCCTTGGCGCCAAAATAAGGAAATATGATTAGAAACAGTCGTTTGGCAAACCTGCATGTAACAGTAGCAAGAAGTTGACGCCCCCTTGTATCAATTGATTATCGAGATCGCATCAAACTGGTTATAAGCGAGCGTTTCGTTAGTTGTCGCGGGCCTGTTTCTTTCATGGCGCTTTCAAACAAAAGCCCAAAAGCCTGGTCTGAAAGAAAATCGAAATTTATTCAAATAATGTGTGACCCGCGTGCGGGTTCGGAACATCAGTACAAGTAACCAGCCGCACGGTACGCCCAACCGACGGCACATCATTTGTTTGGGCACACTTAAGAGAAAACGCCATGAACGCCCCGCTCCGTATCAACGAAGCTCTTTTGATTGCCGACCGCGCATTCCGTCCTTTCCAATGCGTGGCCTGGGCTCCACAAGACGGCAACGGTGAACTTAGCCTGACCGTCATCGACCGTACCAACACCCATATTGGCCGCACCCAGATTCCAAGCAGTGCCTATACCGACCCGGTCCAACTGGCCGACCTGTTGCAACAGGCCCGTGCCGAACTGAGCCAGGAAGGCTACAAATTGCAATCCTGGTCGATGCCTGAATAACAGCTGGAAAAGCCTGTTATCGATTGCAGGCTTGGCTCTGGTTTGTAAAGCCATTGTTATGGCACGAATCGCCCCTGTATCTGTGGAACATGCCAGTTGTGCATTGTCACATTCAGGGATTGAATGTTGCCCTCATGCAGTCATCGCCCTTTCGGGCCGGTCGACACGCAAGGAGAGGCAGGCATGCTCGATCAGTTCGCGTTTGTGCTCCCCGGGGCCATGGCCCACGCCGGGCAACTTGACTCAGGCTTTGCCGCCAACGGCAAAGCCTGGATTCATTTCGAAGACAGCACCTCGAGCCTGACCACCGGGCTGACCCTCGACCACGCCGGACGAATTCTGGTGGCAGCCAGGATCGAGACAGCCCACGGCAGTCGATTCGGGTTGGCGCGACTCAATCCTGACGGTTTGACCGACCCGGACTTCGGTAACCACGGCTGCGTGATCGGCGCATTTGAAAACGGCTTCGAAGCAACCGCAGGCCAAGTGATCGAGTTGCCCGACGGGCAGATCCTGCTGTCCGGCCTGCATTACGAAAACAACGACCATACCCTTCCCGCCCTGGCGCTGTTCGACCAGCAAGGTCGTGCCGTTCAAAGCTTCGGCAACGGCGGCCGGCACATCATCCGGCTTTGCGGCAATCTCTCCCAAGGCCTGCGCGATCCCTGGCTGCCGCCCGGTGTGCCGGGGCTCGAGGCCTGCGACATGCAAGTGCAGGCCGATGGCCGGATCCTTGTGCTCGCCAACCACCACTTCCAGTTGTCCGATCATGTCGGCGTACTGATCCGCCTCTTGCCGGACGGAACATTGGATACCTCGTTCAACGGTCGCGGTTTCGTGATGGTCCGACGCTTATTGAAAAATACCTGGCTCGGCTGCCTGATGCTCCAGGCTGACGGTCATATTGTCGTCGGCGGTGCCATCGACTTGCCCCAGCATGGTTTGATTGCCCGCTATGACAGCAGTGGCAAACTCGATGACAGCTTCGGCGAGAACGGCTTCATGACAATCCTGGCGCAAGGTCACAGCGTAATGGTCAGCCAGATCGTTCAAGATGCGAACGGTGATCTGCAAGTATTCGGCAGCAGCCGCGATCCGATGCATAGCCTGGCCCTGAAAGTGCGCCCGGAAGGCAAGCCAGACCGTCACTGCAACCAGGGCCAGTGCCGGCTCATGGCGATCGGACGCAATGCCAGTCAGTGGACCGCCGCTCAACTTCAGCCGGACGGAAAACTGGTGACCGCAGGTGCCACCATCGGCGGTATCGAGGCCGATTTCATACTTGCCCGGCACTTGCCGGATGCCAGCCTCGATCCGGATTTCGGCCAGGGCAAAGGCTGGGTTCGTACGCGACTCGGCTACAGCCTGGACACCGCCACCGCCCTGGCGGTGCAGGCTGACGGCAGAATCCTGGTGGGCGGCTATTCGCTCCACGGTCATTATCGAGCGGTGGTTGCGCGATATTGGGCCTGAACCGAATTATCGCGGGGGGAGCAGTATTTATTCCTACGCTTGATATTCCCCATCTCTTACGGCAAGTTGCGCGCTTCTAATTAAAAGGAGCAGCCGATGTCCGGTCCAATGGCTCAGGCTTTCGCGCACAACTTTCTGGGGCACTCCCCACGCTGGTATAAGGCGTGCATCATCACTTTCCTGATCCTCAATGCCGTGGTGCTGTGGACCCTGGGTCCGGTCGTTGCCGGTTGGATGCTGGTGGTGGAGTTTATCTTCACCCTCGCCATGGCCCTTAAATGCTACCCGCTGATGCCTGGCGGCCTGTTGCTGGTCGAAGCCCTGGTGCTGGGCATGACCACCCCCAAGGCGCTGTACGACGAGTTGCTGCATAATTTCCCGGTCATCCTGCTGCTGATGTTCATGGTGGCCGGAATCTACTTCATGAAGGATCTGCTGCTGTTCCTGTTTTCACGCCTGCTTTTGGGCGTGCGTTCCAAGGCGCTGCTGGCCTTGATGTTCTGTTTTCTCTCGGCGTTCCTGTCAGCCTTCCTCGATGCCCTGACCGTCACGGCGGTGATCATCAGTGCGGCCGTGGGCTTCTATGCGGTGTATCACCGTGTGGCCTCGGGCAATGATCCACGCCTGGACAGCAACGTGGATGAAGACCACGAACTGCCGTCGCGCCATCATGAAGATCTCAATCAGTTTCGAGCGTTCCTGCGCAGCCTGCTGATGCATGGCGCCGTAGGCACCGCCCTGGGCGGCGTATGCACCCTGGTGGGCGAACCGCAGAACCTGCTGATCGGCCATGAGATGGGCTGGCATTTTGCAGATTTCTTCCTGAAAGTCGCGCCGGTGTCATTGCCAGTGCTGGTGACAGGGCTGGCGACCTGCGTGGCGCTGGAAAAGCTGCGCTGGTTCGGCTACGGCACGCTGCTGCCGGAAAATGTGCGTACCGTACTGGCCGACTACGCCGAGCAGGACAATCGTGAACGCACTGCGCGCCAGCGGGCGGCGTTGATCGTCCAAGGTATCGCCGCCCTGATTCTGATCGTCGGCCTGGCGTTGCACATCGCCGAAGTCGGCCTGATCGGCTTGATGGTCATCGTGCTGATTACCGCCTTCACGGGGATCACCGACGAGCACCGACTCGGCAATGCGTTCAAGGACGCCATGCCGTTCACAGCGTTGCTGGTGGTGTTCTTTGCGGTGGTGGCGGTCATTCACGACCAGCAATTGTTCACCCCGCTGATTCAATGGGTGCTCGCCCTGCCCGCCGATCAACAACCGGGCATGCTGTTCATTGCCAACGGCCTGCTGTCGGCCATCAGCGACAACGTGTTCGTGGCGACCATCTACATTACCGAAGTGAAGCAGGCCTTCGTCTCCGGCCACATGAGCCGTGAACAGTTCGAGACACTGGCGGTAGCCATCAACACCGGCACCAACCTGCCCAGCGTCGCCACGCCTAACGGCCAGGCCGCCTTCCTGTTCCTGCTGACCTCGGCGATCGCACCACTGATTCGCCTGTCCTATGGACGGATGGTCTGGATGGCCCTGCCCTACACCGTGGTGATGGGTGGCCTGGGCTGGTATGCGGTGACTTATTGGTTGTAACCAAAACCAATGTGGGAGCGAGCCTGCTCGCGATGACGGTGGCATATTCAGCATGGATGCCGCTGGACCACCGCTATCGCGAGCAGGCTCGCTCCCACAAGGGAAATGCGTGAATCATCGAGGCAGGATGTACCGCTCGATCGCCAGCGCCGCACCGTCATCGACAACGGCGGCGGTCACGACATCCGCCTGACGCTTGATCGCCTCCTCCGCCTGCCCCATGGCAATCGACAAACCGGCACGATGAAACATCGCCGGGTCGTTGCCGCCATCCCCCATGGCCGCCGTCTGCTCCAGCGGCACATCCAGGAACGCCGCCAGGGTCGCCAGCGCTTCGCCCTTGTTGGCCTGCATCGCTGTCACATCCAGGTAGATCGGTTGTGAACGTGAGACCTGGGCCTGGTCCTTGAGCAGCGGATGCAGCCTAGCCTCCAGTTCCACCAGCAGGTCCGTGTTGGCGCTGGTGGCGACGATCTTGTCGATACGCTCCAGGTAGGGTTCGAAACTGTCGACCTGCACCGGCGGATAACCCAGCCCACGGGTTTCCACCGGCACCATCGGTCCGTTGGCGTCACGCACCAGCCATTCGCCATCGGCAAATACCCAGACCTCGATGCCAGGCTGATCGGCGTACAGCGCCAAGGTGGTCAGCGCCGCCTCGGCAGGCAAGTAATGCACGGCGAGGAAACTGCCGTCGGGATGAACCAGCGTGCCACCGTTGAACGCTGCGGTGGGCAAGTCGACGCCCAATGCCTCGATCTGCTGCAACATCGCCCGGGGCGGTCGCCCGGTGGCGAGGCTGAACAGCACGCCGGCCTCACGCAATGAACGAACGGCTTCGATGGTGCGTTGGTTAAGACTGTGGTCAGGCAGCAGCAGCGTACCGTCCATGTCACTGAGCAAAAAGCGGATGGGGTGTTTCAGTTGATCACTCATCCGAGGCCGTGCCAGACGCGACCGTCGCGTATCAGCAGATCATCGGCGGCCGACGGCCCATCTTCACCGGCCTTGTAAGGCTGGACCGTTGCGTCCTGCTGCCAGGCATCGAGGAACGGCTGCACGGCGCGCCAGCCGTTTTCGATGTTGTCGGCGCGCTGGAACAGGGTCTGGTCACCGGTCAGGCAATCGTAGATCAGGGTTTCGTAGCCCGTGGAGGGTTGCATTTCGAAGAAATCCTTGTAGGCGAAGCCCAATTCGATATTGGCCATGTCGAGTGCCGGCCCCGGCCGCTTGGCCAGCAGGTCGAACCACATGCCTTCATTGGGCTGAATCTGGATTCTCAGGTAGGTAGGTTGCAGTTCGTCGACTTCGGTGTCGCGAAACTGCGCGTAAGGCGCCGGCTTGAAGCAGATGACGATTTCCGTGTCGCGCACGCTCATGCGTTTGCCGGTGCGCAGGTAAAACGGTACACCGACCCAACGCCAGTTATCGATCATGACCTTGAGGGCGACGTAAGTCTCGGTGCTGCTGTCGGCGGCCACATTCGTTTCCTCGCGATAGCCCTTGACCGCCTTGCCAGCGACTTCACCGGCCGTGTACTGGCCCCGGATGGAGTTGGCACGCGCCTGCTCCACCGACCAGGGCCGGATCGCCCCGACGACCTTGGCCTTTTCTCCACGCACGGCGTCGGCACCAAAGGCCGCTGGCGGCTCCATGGCCACCATCGCCAGCAGTTGGAAAAGATGATTGGGCACCATGTCCCGCAAGGCGCCGGTGTGTTCATAAAAGCTGCCACGGGTTTCCACGCCGACGGTTTCGGCGGCGGTGATTTGTACGTGGTCGATGTAGTGGTTGTTCCAGAACGCTTCGAACAGGCTGTTGGAGAAACGGCTGACCAGAATGTTCTGCACCGTTTCCTTGCCCAGGTAATGGTCGATGCGATAGATCTGTTTCTCGCTCATGACCTTGAGCAGACAGGCGTTCAGCGCTTCGGCGGTGTGCAGGTCGGAGCCGAACGGCTTTTCGATCACCACCCGCCGGAAGGCATCGTCCTGTTCCTGAAGCAGCCCGGCCGCACCGAGGCGGCTGACCACTTCACTGAAGAAGCGCGGCGCGGTCGCCAGGTAGAAAACCGCGTTGCCAGTGCCGCTGGCGGCGATTTTCGCCGCCAGCGCCTGGTAGGTACTGTCATCGAGGAAATCGCCTTGGACGTAGCTGATGCCCCGGGCCAACTTGGCCCACAGCACCGGATCGAGCGCTCGGTCGGCATCGCCGCCCTTGCTCGCCGCTTCGTTACGGATGAAGTCCTCGAGTTTCTTGGCAAAGTCCACATCGCTGATAGCGTTGTGGTCGACGCCAATGATCCGCAGCCCATCGCCCAGCAGACCGTCACGACTGAGGTGGTAAAGCGCCGGCATCAGCAGGCGCTTGACCAGGTCACCATGGGCGCCGAACAGGAACAACGTGGTCGGCGGCGCGGGTTCTGCCTTGGATTTGCTGCCGATCGAGGTCATTTTTTCGGCGTCTCCACGTGGCCGCCAAAGCCGAAGCGCATGGCCGAGAGCATTTTGTCGCCGTAGGTGCTTTGCTGGCGGGAACGGAAACGGGCGAACAACGAGCTGGACAGCACCGGGACCGGCACCGCTTGCTCGATGGCAGCTTCGATGGTCCAGCGCCCTTCACCACTGTCGGCGACTTCGCCGGAAAAACCGTCCAATTTCGGATCGCTGGCCAGCGCATCGGCGGTCAAATCCAGCAACCAGGACGAAACCACGCTGCCGCGACGCCAGACTTCGGCGATATCGGCCAGGTTCAGGTCGAAACGCTGCTCCGGTGGCAGGCTTTCGCTGGATTTGGTCTTGAGGATGTCAAAGCCCTCGGCGAACGCCTGCATCATTCCGTATTCGATGCCGTTGTGGATCATCTTCACGAAATGCCCGGCGCCAGCCGGACCTGCGTGGATATAGCCGCGTTCGGCGCGGTCATCGTCGGATTTACGGTCACGGGTGCGCGGAATGTCGCCCATGCCCGGCGCCAGGCTGGCGAACAACGGATCCAGGCGTTGCACCACTTCGGCATCACCGCCAATCATCATGCAGTAACCACGCTCCAAGCCCCAGACACCGCCGGAGGTGCCGACATCGATGTAGCTCAGGCCTTTTTCCGACAGGGCCTGGGCGCGACGGATGTCGTCCTTGTAGTACGTGTTACCGCCATCAATGATCACATCCCCCGGCTCGAGCAGTTCGCTGAGGACGTTGATGGTGTCTTCGGTGGGTGCGCCGGCTGGCAGCATGACCCAGACCGCCCGTGGCTTATCCAGGCCAGCGACCAGTGCCGGCAGGTCCGCGACGCCTGTGGCGCCTTCCTGGCGCAGGTTTTCGACAAAAGCGGCATTGCGGTCATAAACGACGGTGGTGTGCCCATTGAGCATCAGGCGCCGCGCAATATTGCCGCCCATGCGGCCCAGTCCAATAATCCCGAGTTGCATGTGCTGATGCTCCCTACTACAAATAAAGGTGTGTCAAAAATGAAACGCTATCGACTAGTGGAGGTTAGTCCAGAGCATTGCCGCATAGTTTCCGGGTAATTCGAGCGATCACAAGGGATAACGCTCACGATCCGGCCAAAGACACAGCGACCATGAAAAATAAAAAAGTTCCAATCACAAGCAAAAGAAATCAGAATCGGCGCCGATAGTAGAGGTGTCGACCAAATACTGGCGACATCTCTATAGTTGATGTACGCCATTTGCGAGGTGAGCAATGGGCCCTGTCGTTACCGCACGTCCTCCCCAAACCCTTTATGTGACCATTCGTCGCGATGAATTGCGCCTACTCAAGGAAGAACGCGATCTGCTGCTCGATGAAGTGACGCAACTGCGCATGCAGCTGCAGCACGCACAACTGCCCCACCAAAGCCAGTCCCTGGCGCGGTAAGCGCCCCAGAAGCACAGCGCCAGCAAGTGACACTGGGCATTCCGGTGTCACTCGCCTGTAGGCCCGCCATGCGCACTTGTGGCGAGGGCTCTATCCGCGGCAGCAAAGCTTGCCCGCGATAGCCGCCCGGCGGTCGAAAGGCTGAACTTGCGGCATCGTTCATCGCGGGCCAGCCTTGCTCCCACAGGTCTTGCTCTCAGGTGAATACACGTCACAAATACCTCCCTCGCCTGGGTGCATTCGCGCCAAGTTACCGATTTGTATCCGAAAAACTCACGAACTTTTCACAACCGCCTCGCAATACTCCCCACCCTATAGGTTGTTCGGCGTAATGCCTGCGGTCGCCAATCCGGTGCCGGCAGCTTCGTCGATAAGGGCTGGAGCGCTTGATGAGCTTGTTTAAACGCAGCAAAACGACTGCGAAAGGTTTCGACTGGGCCGGACTCGGCTGGCTGTTTCTGTTCTTCTGGTACTTTTCGGGCATCACCCAACTGCTCATTCTGCTGAGCGACACCTCCGGCTTCACCGGCTTTCGCCAAGCGTTCGTGATGAGCGCGGTATGGCTGGCGCCTATGCTGCTCTTCCCCGCCCGCACACGCTTGCTCGCCGCATTGATCGGCGTGGTGCTGTGGGCCTGCTCCATGGCCAGCCTGGGCTACTTCTTCATCTATCAGCAAGAATTTTCCCAGAGCGTCATCTTCATCATGTTCGAATCGAACGTGTCTGAAGCCGGTGAGTACCTGACCCAGTATTTTGCCTGGTGGATGGTGGCGGCGTTCCTGGCCCACACCGCCGTCGGCTATTGGCTCTGGACCCGCTTGCGCCCGGTGTACCTGCCCCGGGGCCAGGCCCTGGTCGCCGCGGTCGCCATTGTCTTGGCCGTGGTCGGCTATCCGTTGATCAAGCAGACCCAGCGTACCGGCAGCTTCGCCAGTGGCCTGGAGAAGTTCGAAGATCGCATCGAGCCGGCGGTGCCGTGGCAGATGCTGGTGGCCTACCGTCGCTACGGTGAGCAGTTGGAGAACATGCAAGGCATGTTGCACAGTGCCAGCAAGATCGCGCCACTGAGCAATCTCAAGGATGCCATGGCCGGCCAGCCGGCGACCCTGGTATTGGTGATCGGTGAATCCACCAACCGTCAGCGCATGAGCCTCTACGGTTACCCGAGGGAAACCACGCCGGAACTGGACAAGCTCAAGGACCAGCTTTCGGTGTTCGACAACGTCATCACCCCGCGCCCCTATACCATCGAAGCGTTGCAGCAGGTGCTGACGTTCGCCGACGAACAGAACCCGGACCTGTACCTGAGCACGCCATCGCTGGTGAGCATGATGAAGCAGGCCGGCTACAAGACGTTCTGGATCACCAACCAGCAGACCATGACCAAGCGCAACACCATGCTCACGACCTTTTCCCAACAGGCCGACGAGCAGGTGTACCTGAACAACAACCGTAACCAGAATGCCGCGCAATACGATGGCGATGTGATCGAACCGTTCAACAAGGCCTTGGCCGACAGCGCTCCGCGCAAGCTGATCGTGGTGCACCTGCTCGGGACCCACATGAGCTATCAGTACCGCTACCCGCCGACATTCAACAAGTTCACCGACCGCCAGGGCGTACCGGCGGGCCTGCGTGATGATCAGGTCCCGACCTACAACAGCTACGATAACGCGGTGCTGTACAACGACTTCGTCGTGTCCAGCCTGATCAAGGATTACGCCAAGACCGACCCCAACGGTTTCCTGTTGTACCTGTCGGACCATGGTGAAGACGTATTCGACTCGCCAGGCCACGGCACGCTGGGCCGTAACGAAGGCAAGCCGACCGCGCCGATGTACACCATCCCCTTCATGGCCTGGGCCTCGCCCAAGTGGCGCGAAAGCCATGACTGGAACTTTGCCGGCGACCTGTCACGGCCCTATAGCAGTTCGCACCTGATTCACACCTGGGCCGACCTGGCGGGCTTGAGTTTTGATGAGCTGGACCACAGCAAGAGCCTGGTCAGCGATGAATTCAAGGCCCGTCCACTGCTGATTGGCGACCCCTATCAAGCTCCGCGCAAGGCCCTGATCGACTTCAGCCTGATGCAGCCCAAGGCGCCGTTGGCTGAAGTCGTGCAGAAATAACCGAAACCGACCGGATGCCCGCTTTTACAGGGGCTTGATCCAGAACTGCATAGTGCCGTGGGCCGGGTCGAACATGCCGGCGGCAAAACCGAACTTGGCATAGCTGCCTTGCGCCACGCTATTACCCTCAAGCACTTCCAGGGTGATCTTGCAGCAGCCACGCTGACGGGCGATGTCCTCGACCTTCTGCAGCATCTTCTGGCTCAGGCCCAGGCCGCGAAAATCCTTCATGACCGCCACGTCGTGGATATTCACCAGCGGCCGGCAAGCGAAGGTTGAAAAACCTTCGAAACAATTGACCACCCCCGCCGGTTCGCCATTGACGAAAGCCAGCACGCTGAAGGCATGGGGGCGCTTGGCCAGCTCTTCAGGAAGGTGCAGCAGCACCTCGGGAGGCAGCGAATGACCGCCGCCCATCGGGTCCTCGGCATAGCCATTGAGCACATGACAGATCGCTTCGGCGTGGACCGGGTTGGTGTAGCTGGCTTGCAGAACAAGAATGTCCTTGGCTTCTTCCATGACCTTCCATCTCACTTCGGTAGTACCGGCGACTCGACGCCGCCGGCAGGATACAGTCAGCCTTGCTGACCAAAACGTTGCATTTGCATTTCCTGGAGGCGACTGAGGGTACGGCGAAACGGGAATTGCAGATAGCCCTGGGTGTACAACTCATCCATCGGCACCGCGGCCGACAGGTACAACGGCACCTTGCGGTCATAACATTCGTCGACCAGGGCGATGAACCGCCGGACACCGTCGTCGTGGATCGACAGCTGCGGCAACTCGCGGTCACCCGCCTCGACCCGCGCTACGCCGTCTTCCGTGCCCCGGGCGATGCGCCCTTCACGCTGTTCGGCACTCAGGCAAGGCACGTCACTGAGCAAGATAACGTTGAAGCGGTCACACAGGGCCATGAAATCCACGGCCGATAAAGGCTGCTCGCAGAGATCCGGATAACGGCTCCAAAGCACCGTGCCGCTGGCCCCGACCGGCTGGAGCTGGCGATGCCCCACTTCGATCGGCCCGCTGACCAGCGCCTGGCCGACGGTCAACTGACCGAAGACCTCGCCCAACGGATCCGGCTGCCCGGGTTCACGCAACCAATAACGCTGCTGCAATCGGCCCGGATGCTGGCGATGATCCTGCCATCCGTTCACCGGCACGACCTGCATGTGCTGCTTGATCGCCGTGATGGTCGACAGGAATCGCTCACGGTTGTGGCCATTGGCGTAGAGCTCTTCCGGCGGCAGGTTGGACGTGCTCACCACCACCATGCCCTGCTCGAACATCACCTGGAACAGGCGCCCGAGGATCATGGCGTCGCCAATGTCGGTGACAAACAACTCATCAAAGCACAGCACCCGCACTTCCTGGCTCAACTCCCGGGCCAGGGCTTGCAAAGGATCCGGCGTGCCGGTGAGCTGGAACGAACGCTGATGCACCCACGCCATGAAATGATGGAAGTGTTGACGACGGGCCGGCACCTTGAGGCTTTCATAGAAACGGTCCATAAGCCAGGTCTTGCCACGTCCCACCGGGCCCCAGAGATAAACGCCCTTGATTGACTTGCGCCCCTCGTGCAACGCCTTGTGGCATTGCTCCAGCGTCATGATGGCCAATTCCTGGGCCTCGTCCTGGACGAAGCCGTGGTGTTCGATGGCATGCTGCCAGGCACTCAAGGGGGAGTCGAAAGTCATACGGCCCGGGTCCGGAAAACGAAGGTGGGGAGTATGCCATGGCGGGCGACAGACGAAACACTGCGCAGAGCTGTCTGGACCGGGGAGATGGTGCCCCCCTCTGTGGCGAGGGGATTTATCCCCGCTCGGCTGCGCAGCAGTCGCAAACCAACCGGCGCGGTCTACCTGATGCACCGCAGTGCCTTTTGGGGTTGCCGCGCAACCCAGCGGGGATAAATCCCCTCGCCACAACAGGGTTCACATTACAGGACGTGCAACGCTAAACCGAGATATCCAGCCGGCTGATCTTGCCCTGCTCATCGAGCCGAAAGGTATAACGCAACTCCAGCGGGCTGCCGGGGAACGTCCCGGAGATCAGGTTCTGCACCAGCACCTTGCCAGTGCGTTGCTGCACATTGAGGACTTCCACCCGTGGCTGCAAACGCCGGCCGGTGTCTTCCATCCATTGGGCGATGGCCTGGGCGCCCACACGGTGCTGACCTTCATCGAACACGTTGGCATCCTCGGCGAAAAAACGCGTCACTGCCGAACTGTCACGGGCATTGGCGGCCGCAATGTAGCCGGCGATGGCCGGGGCCAGGGAAGAGACGGGATTGGACATGGCATGGCTCCTTGTTTTATCGATCTGGCCCCATGCTAGAACAGCACTGTGTCAGTTTTTGTCAGGAGTGAAACGCCCGGTTTCGTCCAGCTTCATCAGCGTAAACCAGTCGCGCAGCAAATCGCTGCGCCGCCCCGGATAGCGCTCGCCCTGCTCGGTGGCAGCGGCAATCCGATCGGTGCGGAAGGTCCGATAGGCGCCGCGCAATTCACACCAGGCCACCACGACCCGCGCCTCATTGAAAAAGCCCAGGGCCAGGGGCCAGATCAAGCGTTGGCTCGGGGTCTTGTTCACGTCGGCGTAATCGATGTGCAGCTTGGCCTGGGCGCGAATGGCCTGGCGGTAGACATTCAGCTCCACGGTGTTCTGCGGGTAGCCATAACCCGGCGGGCCGGGCAGTACCGTGGGGTTGCGCAAGGCGTCCCGTACATCGGGGGCCAGCACCGCGGCGACCTTCGCCAGGGCGTCGGCGGCGGCCTTGCCCAGCACCTCGTCGGCGCGCTGATCGACGTAGCGCAAGCCCAGCACAATGGCCTCGATTTCATCGGCGGTGAACATCAGCGGTGGCAGGAACAGGCCACTGCGCAACACATAACCGACGCCCGCCTCGCCCTGGATCGGCGCGCCGAGGGCCGTGAGTTCGGCGATGTCGCGGTACAAGGTGCGCTCGGAAACGTTCAGTTCGCCCGCCAATGTCGCAGCTGTGACTGGGCAACGCTTGCCCCGCAAGACTTGCAGCAAAGTGAGCAGCCGAGTGGTACGCGACACGATGGACAATCCGTAAGGAAAAAGTTGACGCAGATTAGCAGAGGCTGGTGTCAGAAACTGTCAGGAGCCTTGGTTCACGGTCACCCCAGCAACATACTGGCTTTGTGGCGAGGGGATTTATCCCCGCTGGAGCGCGAAGCGGCCCCAAAATGGATGATCTAGCCCGACTCGACTGGTTGGATTCAGATTTTTGGGACTGCTGCGCAGTCCAACGGGGACAAATCCCCTCGCCACAAGGGTTCGTTTTTTCATTCCTTGAGAGTCTATCCATGCGCAGAATCCTCGGCTTTTCCCTTCTCCTGATGCTGCTCAGCCTGAGCGCCTGCGCCCTCTTTCCTCATCGCGACCCGTTGAACATCAACGTGGTCGGCATCGAGCCGTTGCCCAACCAGGGCCTGGAGGTGCGTTTCGCCGTGAAACTGCGCGTGCAGAACCCCAACGAAACCGCGATCGACTACAACGGCGTGGCGCTGGACCTGGAGGTCAACGACCGCACGCTGGCGACAGGAGTCAGTGACCAGTCCGGTTCCATCCCACGCTTTTCCGAGGCGATCCTGAGCGTCCCGGTGAGCATTTCGGCATTTTCCGTGCTGCGCCAGACCCTTGGCCTGAGCCAGACCCAAAGCCTGGACAACCTGCCCTACGTGCTCAAGGGCAAGCTCGCCGGTGGCGTATTCGGTACCCTGCGCTTCGTCGACCGCGGTACCCTCGACCTGCCGGGTTCCGCGGCCAACTGGTGAATCAAGCGATGAAACGCACGCCGGGCTTGGGGCGCTCGTCCACCACCAGTTCGAACACATCCGGCCTGGCGTAGTGCCCCACCACGTCATAGTCGTAGCGCGCCCGTACCAGCTCATCGGTGTCGATTTCGGCGGTCAGCAACCCGGCGGTGTCTTTCAGCGGCCCGGCCAACACATCGCCCATGGGGCCGACGATCACACTGCCGCCAGCGATCAATGCGCGCTCGGCCGGCCAGTTCGCAACCTCGATGCCTAATGCCTGCGGCGAGGCCTGGACCTGACAGGCGCTGACCACGAAGCAACGTCCTTCGTGGGCAATATGGCGCATGGTCACCTGCCACATGTCCCGCTCGTCCACCGTCGGCGCACACCAGACTTCCACGCCCTTGGCGTACATCGCGGTGCGTAGCAGCGGCATCATGTTTTCCCAGCACACCGCCGCGCCAACCCGGCCGACCTGGCTGTCGATCACCGGCAAGGTCGAACCATCGCCCTTGCCCCAGATCAGCCGCTCGGTGCCAGTGGGCATCAGCTTGCGGTGCCTGGCCACCAGGCCCGCATCGGGCTCGAAATACAGCGCGGTGCAGTACAGGGTGCTGCCGGCCCGCTCGATGACGCCCAGCACCAGGCTCGCCCCGGTGCGCGCCGACAGCCCGGCCAGCGCCTCGGTTTCAACGCCGGGCACGTCGATGGCGTTGGCAAAATAACGGGCAAACGCCTCGCGCCCTTCCGGCAGGCGGTAACCCAATTGAGTGCCGAAGCCTTCGCCCTTGGGATAGCCACCGAGCAAGGCTTCGGGCATCACCACCAAGCGGGCGCCGGCCTCGCGGATGGCTTTTTCGTAGGACAGGATCTGCGCCAGGGTCGCGTCCTTGCCACCCGGCAACGAACCGATCTGCAGGGCAGCCACAATGGATTTGGGCATGGTCTTTCAACTCCTTGATCATCAGGTGTTGCCGATTCTCAAGGAGCGGTCGATCATGAATAAAGCCCCGAATGCTGCTAAATGATATGAGCCTCATGAATATCGCCGACATCGACCTCAATCTGCTCAAGACCTTCGAAGCCCTGCATGACGAATCCAGCGCCAGCCGCGCCGCCCTGCGCCTGGGCGTGACCCAGTCGGCCATCAGCGCGGCCCTGCGCAGGCTTCGCGGTTTGTATGACGATCAATTATTCGTGCGCACGGGCCGGGGCCTGGCGCCGACGCTGCGGGCCAATCAACTGAAACCGGTGATCAGCGAAGCCCTGGACAAATGTCGCCAGAGCCTGGCGATGGTCGATCCGGGTGCCAGCCATTATGAAGGCCGCTCGGTCATCGTCGGCCTGTCGGACGATTTCGAGATTGCCCATGGGCGCCGCCTGATCGACGAAGTGGCCCGACGTGCGCCGGGGTTGCGCTTGATTTTCCGTCAGACCCACAGCCAGATCGTCGGCCGAGCCCTGATGGAGCGCAGCCTCGACCTGGCGATCACCGCGGGTGGTTTCGCGCAGCGCTTGCTCAGCCGCCAGGTATTGGGCGAAGGCGATTACGCCTGCCTCCTGGACCCGGCGAGCCTGGCGCAGGGCCAACAAACCCTCAGCCTGGAAGCGTTCGTGGCCCGTGAGCATTTGCTGGTGTCTTCGGGGGGATTCATCGGCATCACCGATGAAGGGCTGGCCGGGCTTGGCCTGAGCCGGCGGGTCTGCGCCTCGACCACTCACTTTGCTGCGTTGCCGTTCCTGCTCAAGGGCAGCCAGGCCGTGGCGACCATCCCGACCCATGCCGCCCGGGCCATCGCGGGCCTCAGCGGCCTGGCCTTGCTGCCCTGCCCCTTGGCCCTGCCCCGCTACCCCATCGAGCTGGGATGGCGAACCCACACACAAATGGACCCGGCAGTGCTCAAGGTTCGCGAGGCCATTGCGGCAACATTTGCCTAAGGCTTATTTGTTGGCAGCCATCAGTCGGTTGACTTCACTGCGCACCATGTTGGCGTATTCCGGCGGCGACATACCGTCCAGTTCGGCACGCACCCACTCGGCCCACTTGCCCTTGCGCTTGGAGCGCTCGCCGAACAGGCGGGCGGCATCGCCCTTGGCCTTGCCCAGGTTGTTTTGCCACAGTTCAAAGAGTCGGGATTTTTCGTCTTCCAGCGCGGCGCGCTCGGCCAGGGGCTTGTCAGCCAGATTGAAGCTCATGGGAATTACCTGTTGCGTAAATAGCCGCCATCTTACACCTTGCAGGGAAACGTCTTAACCACGATTTGTGTTGGGCTGCGCTGCCAAGGCCGAACGTGCAACTTTTGTACAAGCGCAGCACTCCATTGTTCAACGCCATCTCAGCAAGGAGTACTTCAATGGCCCGTAAAAACACCGTGCAAGCGAATGGAGAGCAAATCAAGGATCAAGCTTTCAGCGAACTGAAGGCGTTGATCGAAGAATCGGAGAAGCTGCTCAAAACCAGTGCCTCGCTGGTAGGCGAAGAAGCCGAGGACCTGCGGGGCCAGATCTCCCAGAAACTGCAGCAAGCGCTTGATTCGGTCGCCAGCGCGCGGGAACGCACCCGTCCGATGGTCGATGCCACCGAGGTCTATATCGGTGGCCACCCATGGCAGACCGTGGCGATTTCCGCCGGTTTCGGGCTGGTGGTGGGCTTGCTGCTGGGACGGCGTTGAGCAACAGCCCTCAGAACGCCCAAGAGATTTTCTGAGTGGTTAGTCCTGTGGGAGCGAGCCTGCTCGCGATAGCGGTAGTTCAGCAGCACTAATGTCGCCTGACATATCGCCATCGCGAGCAGGCTCGCTCCCACAGGGGGGGTGAGTGGGCATGCGATGTGTGCACGCTCACAAGGCCTTGCCTCAGGCAGCAGGGTCCGCCCGCAGGATCGACGCATCCTCCCCTCGATACAACGCCTCGACTTTCTCCGCTCGCCACTGCAATACCGCCCGCTGATTGATCGAACCCTTGTCGGTGATTTCCCCCCGATCAATGGATGCTGGTTCATCAAGCAAGGCAATCCACTCCATCCGACTGGCATTGCCGCTGGCTGCGCGGTTCAGACGTTGCAACCAGTCGGCGAACCATTGGCGTACCGGCTCGCTGGCGAGGACCTCGGCGTCGCTGGCGTCCGCGCCCAGGCCTGAAAGACGTCGGCACTCAGCAAGCCGTGGAAACACCAGCGCGCCCAGGCACTCGCGATCCGGTGCAGTGATCACCAGGTCCTGGACGTAGGGCGTACCCTCCAGCACCGCCCGGTTGCGCAGCGGCCCGACACTGACGAACACACCGGAAGACAATTTGAAGTCCTCGGCGATCCGCCCATCGAACATCAGTCCCAGTTGCGGATTGCCGGGATCGGCTAGCTTGATCGCATCCCCCGAGCAATAGAAACCGTCCTCGTCGAACACCTCAAGGGTCTGCTGCGGCGAACGCCAGTAGCCAGGCATGATATGCGGCCCGCGAAAGCGCCCTTCGAACTTGCCGTCCACCGGCACCAGGCGCACTTCGCAACCGGGGGCCGGAAGACCAATGTAGCCGGCCATGGACAATGGCCCGGTGGTGAAGGTGCAGGACGGCGACGCCTCGGTCATGCCCAGGCCCGCCATCATGCGGATCCGTTCGCCGCAATGCTGCTCGGCGACCTTGTCGAGCCGGTCCCAGGTGCTTTGGGACAGACCTGCCGCCGCAAAGAAAAACAGGCTGATGCGCTTGAAAAAGCGCTCGCGCAACTCACCGTCCTGCTCCAGGGCGCTGACCAGTTCCTCCCAGCCCTTGGGCACGGTCAGGTAGGCAGTGGGCGAAATCTCCTTGAGGTTGCGCAGGGTTTCGGCGAAGCCTTGGGCAGTGGGTTTGCCGTTGTCCAGGTAGAACGTGCCGCCGTTGTACAGCACGATGCCGACGTTGTGACTACCGCCGAACGTGTGGTTCCACGGCAACCAGTCCACCAGCACCGGCGGCTCTTCGCCGAACACCGGGAAGGTTTGCAGAAGCATCTGCTGGTTGGCGCAAAGCATACGCTGGGTGGTGATCACCGCCTTGGGCAATTTGGTGGAGCCCGAGGTAAACAGGAACTTGGCGATGCTGTCCGGGCCAGTGGCGGCGAACGCCTGCTCGGCCTCGACACCGCCGGGTTGCGCCAGCAGGCTGGCGAAGCTTGTCCTGGACCGGCCGGCCATCTCGCCACGCACCGTGATCAAGGGAATGTCCGCCGGCAATACAGCAGTGATCGCACGTTCGAACGGTGCGGCTTCGCTGACAAACACCAACCCCGGCTGCAACAGATCGCAGACGTGGCGCAGCTTGGCGAAATCCTGGGACAGCAATGAATAAGCCGGCGATACCGGGCAATAGGGAATACCGGCGTACATCGCGCCGAGGGCCACTTGCAGGTGTTCGATGTCATTGCCCGAGAGCAACGCCAAGGGCTTTTCCGCCGACAAACCGTAACCGAGCAGGCTTTGGGCGATGGCCCGGACACTGTCGAGCATCTGCGCGTAGCTGACCCGGCGCCAGTCGCCGTTGGCCTCACGGGCCGCGATGAATGTCTGCTGCGGGCGCACCTCGGCCCAGTGCACCAGACGTTCGAGCAAACGCGCCGGCAGCGGGGCCAAGGGCTCCAGGGAACGCATGTGCAAGATGCCACGCTCTTCCCGGACTTCGACGGCAGGATGACCAATCGACACCTGGCGATAGCGCCCGGCCTCGGGTCGGGAGGACGATCTGGACTCGGAACTCACGTACATTTCCTCCACCAAGGCACGCTCGGGTCGCAACGCGAGCGGAGCGTGGCAGCACGAGGCTGCGGCCTTGTCATTGTTATTCTGGCCTGCATGGGGCGACTGCTTTCGCGGCTCGGCCGCCCGCAATGCGGCGGATTTCAGATCGGGTAATGCCGGGGGCCGTTCTGCAAGGTCACCCAACGCAACTGGGTGAAATGCTCGATGGACGCCTTGCCGCCAAAGCTGCCGTAACCACTGGACTTGACCCCACCGAAGGGCATCTGCGCCTCGTCGTGCACAGTCGGCCCATTGATGTGGCAGATGCCCGACTCGACCCGCTGGGCCAAGGCCAGCGCACGGCTCGTGTCGCGACTGAAGATGGCAGCCGACAGGCCGAACTCGGAATCGTTGGCCAGGCGCAGCAGCTCCTCATCGCCGTCACCACGCAGTAGCACCGCCACCGGCCCGAAGGACTCTTCGCGGTACAGGCGCATCTGCGCAGTGACGCCGTCGAGCAAAGTCGGTTGCAGGATGCTGCCTTCCAACTGCCCCCCCTTGACCAGCCTTGCACCTTTGGCGAGGGCATCGTCGATCAGCTCCTTGATGCGCTGGCCGGCACCGGCATCGACCAACGAGCCCAGCACCGAATCACTGGCCGCCGGATCACCGGCGCGCAGGGTGGCGATCTTGGCGGTCAGCCGGGCGATGAACTCATCCGCCACGCGGGCATCGACGATCAATCGCTCGGTGGACATGCAGATCTGGCCCTGGTTGAAGTAAGCCCCGAAGGCCGCCGCTTGCACGGCTGCGTCCAGGTCGGCGTCATCCAGCACCAACAGCGGCGCCTTGCCGCCCAGTTCCAGCAAGGCAGGTTTGAGATGGCGCGCCGACAGTTCGCCGACGATGCGCCCGACGTGGGTCGAGCCGGTGAAATTGACCCGGCGTACCGCCGGGTTGGCGATCAATCGTTCGACAATGGCCGGCGCGTCCGCGGGTGCGTTGCAGATCACGTTGACCACACCGTCACCCAGCCCTGCGTCTTGCAGTACCTGGCCGATCAGCCGGTGCACCGCCGGGCTTATCTCGGAAGCCTTGAGCACCACGGTGTTGCCGCAGGCCAGGGGCATGGCGATAGCACGGGTGGCGAGAATCACCGGGGCGTTCCAGGGGGCGATGCCCAGCACCACGCCACAGGGCTGACGCAGGGCCATGGCGAAACTGCCAGGCACGTCGGAAGGAATGATTTCGCCATTGATCTGGGTAGTCATCGACGCGGCTTCGCGGAGCATATTCGCCGCCAGGTGCACGTTGAAACCGTACCAGTTGGCCATGGCGCCGGTCTCACCGGCCGCGGCGATAAACTCACCGCTACGGGCCTGCAACTGCTCGGCCGCCCGCAACAAACGCGTGCGGCGCTCGTTGGGCGCCAGGGCGGCCCAGGTGGGAAACGCGGCTTGGGCCGCAGCCACGGCGGCGTCGGCATCCTCCAGGGTGGCGGCGGCCACGCGCGAGACCACTTCACCGGTCACCGGGTTGCAGCGCTCGAAAGTCCGGCCGTCACGGGCGGGGCACGACTGACCGCCGATCAACAGGGGCACGTCCAGCATGGTGATTCCTCTTTATTGTCTTTATCGGGAATGCATCGCAGCGGTGTAACAGTAGCGTCAGGGTGACGCGGCGAACAGCGGGATGCGGCCCGCTATTGGCCGGTCGACTCAGCGCTTATAGGTCTGCAAGCCAGGCTTGATGCTCTTGTCGTCGAGGAACTGCTTCATCCCCTGCTCGCGACCGCCTTCGGTGTCGAGCAGACGCGACTGGTCGAGCTTGGCGTACAGGTAGTCCTCGTTCTGCTCCCAGGTCAGTTCGCGGCAGCGTTTGAAGCCATGCTTGGCGGCGCGCAGCACCACCGGGTTCTTTTCCAGCAGGTTGCGCGCCAGCTCCACGGTGACTTCCCGCAGTTGCGCCAGGGGCACGCTTTCGTTGACCAGGCCCATCTCGGCGGCTTTCTGCCCACCGAAGGTCTTGCCGGTCATGATGTAGTACAGCGACTGGCGATGGCCCACGGTGTCGGCCATGGCCTTGCTGACCAGGTTGCCGGGCGGGATGCCCCAGTTGATTTCCGAGAGACCGAAGGTCGCCTCATCGGCGCAGATCGCCAGGTCGCACGCCACCAACGGGCTGAAACCGCCACCGAAGCACCAGCCATTGACCATGGCGATGGTCGGCTTGGCGTACATGCGCAACAGCTTCCATTGCCACTGTGAGGCTTCGCGACGGATTTTTTCTTGGAGGATTTCCGGCCCGGCATCCACTTCGCGGAAATATTCCTTGAGGTCCATGCCGGCGGTCCAGGCATCACCGGCCCCGGTCAGCACCAATACGCCAGCGGCCGGATCCTGTTCCAGGGTCTCGAGCACATCGATCATCTCGCGGTTGAGGGTCGGGCTCATGGCGTTGCGTTTTTCCGGGCGATTGAGGGTGACCCAGGCAATGCCCTCCTCGATATCGACCTTGACCGTTTTCCAGCGACCTTCGTAATTGCTCATGATGCGTGCTCTCTTGTTCTGGGCTGAAGATGATCAAAAACTAAACCGGAAAAATAGTTATGTCAATTAACTATTAATCGATTTACCTGTATTTTTCAGGAGCGGGATCGAGGGTCAGCAATCACCAAAATGCGCGAACCCGTAGCCAGCGCGTCGCAACCCCGGCAAACTGGATAGCCTTGTTAATCACTTACCCTGAGGAAGTTCACTTCGATGGCCAAGTCTTCCAAGCTTGCCGAACCTACCGAGGCCCTGGTGGACGGTACCGACGTGCAGGCGTCGCTGGACTCCGCCCTGGATGACCTGATCGGTTACGCCCTGCGCCGCGCCCAGTTGAAACTGTTCCAGAACCTGATCGGCCGGCTTGCCGTCCACGATTTGCGGCCCGCCCAATTCTCGGCCCTGGCGATCATCGACCAGAACCCCGGCCTGATGCAGGCCGACCTGGCCAAAGCCCTGACGATCGAACCACCGCAAGTGGTGCCACTGCTGAACAAACTGGAAAGCCGGGCCCTGGCCGTGCGTGTGCGGTGCAAGCCGGATAAGCGCTCCTACGGGATTTTCCTGAGCAAGACCGGCGAAACCCTGCTCAAGGAACTCAAGCAGATCGCCGCCCAGAGCGACCTAGACTCCACCGCCAGTCTCTCGGCGGCTGAGCGCGAGGAATTGCTGCGGTTGTTGAAGAAGGTTTACCAGTAGCAAATCCGGCGCGGGTCCTTGTGGCGAGGGGATTTATCACCTCGCCACAGGAGATCCTCAGCGCATCACCAGATCGGCACGCTGTATGTCACCAGGAACCGAGTCTGGTTTTCATCGCGAAACGCCGCCGTACCCGGGAAATTGTTGCGATAGATCGATTTACGCGCCAGCAGCCCGACGTTTTTCAGCGGTCCGGACTGGATCACATACCCCAGCTCCATCTGGAACTCGCGTTCCTTGCGATCCTCGGCATTGAGAGCCGCCAGCTCGATGTGATCGCCACGCACATAACGCAAGCGAGTCCTCAGGCCTGGTACGCCCACGGCGGCAAAGTCGTAGTCATGGATCGCCTGCCAGGTGCGTTCCTTGGCATTGAGAAAGTCCGAGCTCATGGTCATCTCGCTCAAGCCCATCAACTCGGTGCCGGACACATAAGGCGTGGCCGTATCACCACTGGAATGCATGTAGCCCAGGCTCACGCGATGTCCACCCAAGCGATAGCCGACCAGCGCCGAGACATTGCGGTTATCCACCTTGCCGGCCTTGGCGGCGCCGTCTTCGTCACTGAAAAAACTGCGCAGATCGGTGGTCAACACACCATCGCCCAAGGGCAGGTTGTGCAGCAATGCCAGGGTGTCCTGCTGGTACAGGTCCGCCACTTCGGCGTGGTAGGCCCGCAGGCTGAGGTCTTTATTGACCTGGTAGTCGCCCCCTACATACGCCATATGCGAAGAGGTCGCAGCCCCATTGAATCGGCGGTTCGGCGAGGCGATGCTCATCGGCTGATAGTCGGTGGAGTCGCGCCGGTTGATGCGGTCGATATACCCCGTGTTCAGGGTCAATCCGTCGATGTCCTTGGAGCTGAGTGTCGTGCCGCGAAAGGTCTGCGGCAACAATCGCGACGGGCTGGCAAAGGCAAACGGCAGGAAGATCGACACGTCACCGGTCTTTAGCGTGGTCTGGCCCAAGCGCAGCTTGCCGGTCAATGCCAGGCGCGAATATTCATCGGCTGCACGCTTATCGCTGCTGGACACCGGCAGCAACTCGGTACCGCTGCGATCAGGCGACGAATCCAGCTTGATCCCCATCAACCCTCGGGCGTCCAGGCCAAACCCGACCGTGCCCGGAGTAAACCCCGACTCCACGTTCAGAATCACCCCCTGGGCCCATTCCCGGGCCGCGGTCTTGGCGCCATCGTCCTTGTAGTCGCGGTCCATGTAGTAATTGCGCAGGGTCAGGGTACCGTGGCTGTCCTCGATGAATCCTTCTGCCAATAAAGTGCTCGAACCCAGGCTCAGCCCGAGACAGGTCAGCAGTTGAACGAGAGGTGAAACGGGGAGCACCGCAAGGGCGTGCCGGGCAAGGTTTGGCATGTTCGATGTCCAGTTATTGTTGTTGTTTTTGATCGATCTCAACGCCTGGGGGCATTGGGCTCTGCGGCCAGAGAATGAGAAGGAGCCAAGGTCTTCGTCAATCCAGCATGACCGATAATCGAACATTAATATCATTAACTAATTTACCAATTAGACCACACTCCCCCCTCAAGCGATTGATTTACATCGCGATATTGGCGTTCGTCGCTTACCGTGCACTGCGATTCATTTTTTAGTTAGGTTTGTTAATCTTAAATCCACCTGTCGGATTTCCCGAGCTGGTGACCCCTGACAAGAACAATAAGAGGATTTGCCATGAACCATCCGGCGCGGCGTGCGACGCTGACCATCGCCCTGTGTTTTATCGTTGCGCTGATCGAGGGTTTCGACCTGCAATCGGCCGGCACTGCCGCCGCCGGCCTGCGGCAGACGTTTGCCCTGGACCCGAAGATGATGGGTTGGGTATTCAGTGCCGGGATCATCGGGCTGCTACCGGGTGCATTCTTCGGGGGCTGGATCGCTGATCGGATCGGCCGCAAGAAAATCCTCATCGCCGCCGTCCTGCTGTTCGGCGTGTTCTCCCTCAGCACCGCCTATGTCGAACACTTCTCCAGCCTGCTGCTGGTGCGCTTCATGACCGGCCTGGGCCTCGGCGCCGCCCTGCCCAACCTCATTGCCCTGTGCGCCGAAGCCGTGGGTGAGCAACGCCGCGGCACGGCCATCAGCGTGATGTACGCGGGCGTCCCGCTGGGCGGCGCACTGGCGGCGGTGGTTGCCATGCTGTTCGGCGAGCATTGGCAAATGACCTTTTTCATTGGCGGGCTGGCACCGTTGCTGGTGGTGCCGCTTATGTTGCTCTGGCTCCCTGAGTCCAGCGCCTTTCGCCAGGCGCGACATGATAGCGCCGAGGCTCGCAGCTCTACCGGCCAGGCGTTGTTCGGCGATGGTCGGGGGCGTATCACCCTGGCACTTTGGCTGAGCTATTTCTTCACCCTGACGGTGATGTACATGCTGCTCAACTGGCTGCCGTCGTTGCTGCTCGAACAAGGCTTCAGCAAACCCCAGGCCGGGCTGGTGCAGATGCTGTTCAATATCGGCGGCACCCTCGGTTCATTGCTTGGCGGCCTGTTACTGGACCGCTGCAATGGCATCAAGGTGGTACTGTTCGTCTATGCCGGATTGCTCAGCGCCCTGGCCGGGGTCGGGCTGTCGGTCGGTATCGTGCCGATGGGCATCGCCGGGTTCGCTGCCGGGTTGTTCGTCATGGCCGCGCAACTGGTGCTCTACGCCTTGGCCCCGCCCTCCTATCCCACGACTGTGCGTGCGACAGGGGTCGGTGCAGCCGTGGCCATCGGGCGCCTGGGTTCGGTCGCCGGGCCATTGGCCGCCGGCCAGATCCTGGCGGCCGGCGCGGGAACCACCGGCGTACTGTTGGCGACATCGCCCGGGCTGCTGATTGCGGCTGTGGCGGCGATCAGTGTAATAGCCCGTGCGGTGGTGGTGGGTGAAGCGCAAGTGGTGCGCTAACGCTCTGCAATCCAATCCTTGTGGCGAGCAAGCAAGCCTCCTCGCCACAAGGATGCCCACCAGGGGCCGCTAGAATTTATGCAACCAGTTCAACACCAACTTATCTCCTTCGGTACGGTTCTCGGCGTCCTGCTCGAAGTAGGCATTGACCGACAGCACGTCCTCCTTGCGAAAGACATAATTGAACCCTGGCCCAATCGCCCAGACTTTCTCTCGGCGCCCGCTGACGTCGTGGCCATCGACCTGAGTGTCGGTGAACTGCTTGAGCCAATAGCCGTTGAGCCCGACACTGAGTCGATCGGTCAGGGCATACTGCAATGTCAGGTTGGCATGCAGGGCCTGGCCGGCCTGGGTATCGGAGACATCACCGAAACTGGCCGAAGGGTCGTCGTTCTTGCCGTTCCACAAATACATGAAGCGTCCGCTTGCCGACCATTTGGGCGTGAACCAGTAGGTGGCGGCATAATACGGATTGAACGCCCAGAAGTTGCTGCCCGGATTGATCGAGCGATTGCGGTTGTAGGCGCCGACCGGCATCGATACGTCCACTTCGACGCGTTGGGTCAGTAAAGGGCTGCCATCGGCGCGGGTCAGTGTCGGCAATTGCAGGAAGGCACCGACGACCAGGTCGCCAAAACCCTCTCGTGAACTCAAGGCCGCGTTGTTCAGCCCATCGTCCACATCCACGTGGACCAGGGAGGTGTTGATCAATGTGAACCCTGGCATGGCGCCGTTGGCGCGGGGTTGGCCGACGTAGATGATCTGGGTGGTCGGCGCGAAGACCTCCACGGTTTGCTTGGGCAACGGCAGTTTATTGCCGTGGGCATCATTGAAACGATTGGCCTTGGAGTACGTCAGGTACTCCTCCAGATACCAACCGGGGCCGGCCGGCGCGGGGGAACCATCGTAGAAACTGGTACTGCCCAGATTGAGACCAGGCAGGTCATACGCATGAACGAGCGGCGACAGCGCCACCAGAATCGGGGCAGCAGCCATCCGCAAGATAGGCTTGAGCATCTTGTGAGTCCTGTATTTTTGTTGTTATTGGAGACCCGGCACCGCACCCACAGCACCGGGTTACATCACCGCGACGACGCTATATGTAGGTCGCCGCCAGCCCGCCATCCACCGGCAGGTTGACCCCGTTGACCCAGCGCGCGGCGTCAGAACAGAGAAAGGCGATCACCGCCGCCACCTCATCGGCCAGGGCCGGACGCTTCATGCGATGACTGTCCCGGGCCACGCGTTCCTCGCCGAGCATGCTGACGAAATCCCCGAGAATCGGCGTGAACACCGGCCCCGGCGCCACACAGTTGACCCGCACCGAATGTTCGGCAAACCACTGTTGTGCCTTCTGGTAAGTCCAGACGATCAACGCTTCCTTGAAGTATTGGTAACAGGTTGCCTGCTCCACCGGGTTAGCCGCGAGCCACTGCTGCCCTGCCGCGTAACTCTCGGTGGCAGCCAAAGCCTTGTGCAGGGCCAGCCGTTCCGGCCACTGTCCCCCCAGGATCGAGGCAACGTTGACGATGCTGCCCCCCGGTGCGATTCGCGGCAGCAAGGCTTCGGTGAGGTGACGCAGGCCCAGGTAATTGACCTTGGCCACGGCTTGTACCGGCGCAGTCCCTGGCACGCCGGCGATGTTGCACAGCCCGTCGATCTGCTGCGGCAAGCGCGCCATCAGGGCATCGATGTTTTCAGGATCGCCCAGGTCGGCCTGGAAAAAACCGTCCACGGTCAGTTGCGGCTCATGACGATCGACTCCGATCACCCGGGCACCCTGGAAACGCGCCAGGCGCGCCAGTTCCGCGCCGATGCCGGACGCCACTCCTGTCACCACCAGGGTTTTGTTAAGCAGGTTCATGTTCAAGCCCTCTTATTGTTGTATAGGCATATCGATGGAACAGCGTCAGAACGGATAAATCGGCGCAGTGTCTTTCACCGTCACCCATTGCCACTGCGTGTATTCATCCCAGTCCGCCGGGCCGCCGACGCTGCCGCCGTTACCCGAGGCACCGCGCCCACCGAAAGGGTTGACGCACTCATCGGCAACGGTCTGGTCATTGATGTGCAGCATGCCGCACTGGAGTTTTTCACCGATGGCCATGGCCCGGCCCACCGACGGTGAAATGATCGCCGCCGCCAGACCGTACTCGGTGCGATTGGCCAACTCGATGGCTTCGTCATCGGTGGCAAAGCTGACCACCGTCGCCACGGGCCCGAAGACCTCCTCGTCGAAGGCGCGCATGCCTGGCTTCACACCACTGAGCACCGTGGCCTGGTAGAACAGCCGATCGTGGTCGCCGCCCACCTCGAGCCGGGCGCCGGCGCGTACGGTGTCGCTGACGATGTCGTGGACCCGTTGCAACTGGCGCTGATTGATCAGCGGCCCCAACGCGGCTTCGCCCTGGGCGGCGTTGCCGACGGTCAGGGCCCGGGCTTTTTCCACCAGCTTGCGGGTCAGTTCTGCGGCGATGGATTCATGGGCGAGGATCAACCCGGTAGCCATGCAAATCTGCCCTTGATGCAGCCAGGCGCCCCAGGCCGCGTTCCGGGCCGCGAGGTCGAGGTCGGCGTCTTCAAGAATGATCAGCGGATTCTTGCCGCCCAGCTCCAGGGCGACCTTCTTCAGGTTGCGCCCGGCCACTTCAGCGACCTTGCGACCAGCGCCAGTGGAACCGGTAAAGGCGATCATCCGCACGTTAGGGTCGCGGCACAGCGCTTCACCGACATCCGCCGCGCCGGGCAACACTTGCAACAAGCCCTTGGGCAGGCCTGCCGCCTCGAACAACCGAGCGATGAGGAAACCGCCACTGACCGGGGTCTGCGGATCCGGCTTGAGCACCACCGCGTTGCCCGCCGCCAGGGCTGGCGCGACGGAACGCATGGACAGCACCAGGGGAAAGTTGAAGGGCGAAATCACCCCGACCACGCCATGGGGCTGGCGACGCGCATAGGACAGGCGCCCCGCTTCACTGGGCAGGACCACCCCATGAGCCTGGGATAACAGGCCGGCGGCCTGATGCAACAGCACGATGGCTTCGCGCACCTCGTGCTGCCCCTTGAACAGCGCGGCGCCGGTTTCCCGGGCCACGTACAGCGCCAGCTCTTCGAAGACCTGCTCGGCCACGTCAGCGGCCTTGCGAAAGATCGCCGCGCGTTGCCGCGGCCCCAGCGCCGCCCAGGCCGGCTGCGCCAGGGCGGCGTCGCGACTGGCCTTGGCGATGTCGGCGGCGTCAGCCGTGGCACTGCGCATCATCACCTCGCCGGTGGCCGGTTCAATGATCGATTGCAGCGGGCCCGAGGCAGGCACCCAGTCACCGTTGAAGACACATTCCGACCCGATCACCTGGGATAACAGGTGGCTTTTGGATGCAGACATTTAACACTCCCGGCTCTTTGTTGTTGTCATCGTTTGCCGCACCTGGAAGGTATCGACGCAAACGCCGTGCAAGTGCTTGAGCAAGCGCTGTGCCGGTTTTGCCCGCAGACGTTGATAACCCTGGCGCAGGGCTCTGGATCAACGTTCTGCGCCGCAAGCAAGGGGCCTGGTGCATCTGCCAGCCTGGCCGTTGGCCAGCTCCCGCTTGTTCATTTGATAAAGTTATGCTTAATAACTATCTCGCCAGATGATCATTTCGATCACCCGCCATCAGGGGCATAACAATGAATAATCCCCACTGCCAGTTGCCGGATCACCGGATCGCCACCGAGCATTTCCATCCACGAGGCGACAGCGACGAACTGACCGACAGCAGTTCACCGACGTCGGCAGAACTGACCGATTGCCTGTTCTTTTCCCCTGACGATGGCCGTATCTGGCTCAACGACCAGCGCATGTTGCTGCTGCACAGTTCATCCTTCGGCGCGTTACGCCGGGAAATCATCGAACGCCAGGGCCTGGAACAGGCCCGTGGCATGCTCACCCGCACCGGCTACACCTCCGGCGCCCGGGATGCCCGGCTGATCCGCGAACGCTGGCCCCACGCCGATGCCGCTGCGGTTTTTCGCGCCGGCACGCATCTGCACACCCTGGAAGGCATGACCAAGGTCGAGCCGCTGCATTTCAAGTTCGATGCCGACTCAGGGTTCTATGAAGGCGAGTTTCTCTGGCACCACTCCTGTGAAGCCGACGAGCATGTCGCCGCTTATGGCACCGGGCAGGACCCGGTGTGCTGGACCGAGCTGGGCTACGCCATCGGCTTCGTCAGCGGGCTGTTCGGGCAACTGGTGATTTTCCGCGAAGTGGAATGCCGAGGCATGGGCCATGAACGCTGCCGAGTCGTCGGCAAGACCGCCGAGCAATGGGGTGATGTCGAGCAAGACCTGAATTACCTCAACGCCTCACAACCGTCAGTCGTCACCCGCGACGCCCCCCATTCCGACAACGTTGCCGGAGCCATCCCGCTACCTGACAGCGAGCAGCCGCTGATCGGTGCCAGCGCCGCCTTCAACGCCGCGACCCAGGCCTTGCAGCGGGTGGCCTTGACCCCCGCCACGGTGCTTATCAGCGGCGAATCCGGCGTCGGCAAGGAGATGTTCGCCCGCCAGTTGCATCAACTGAGTCGCCGACACGAAGGCCCATTCATCGCCCTCAACTGTGCGGCCATCCCCGACAACCTGATCGAGGCCGAACTGTTTGGTGTCGAGCGCGGAGCCTACACCGGGGCCACCCATTCACGCCCCGGTCGTTTCGAGCGAGCCCATGGCGGCACGCTGTTCCTCGACGAGATCACCTGCCTGAGCCTGGCCGGGCAAGGCAAGTTGCTGCGCGCCTTGCAGGAACGGGAAATCGAGCGGATCGGTGGCGGCCACGGCATCAAGGTCGATGTGCGGGTCGTGGCGGCCACCAACATCGACCTGCGCAAGGCCGTGGCCGACGGCGCGTTCCGTGAAGACCTGTTCTACCGCCTCAACGTCTACCCCATCGCCCTGCCACCCTTGCGCGAGCGTCGGGATGACATACCGTTGCTGATCAATGCCTTTCTCAAGCGCTTTTGCCAGGAATATGGCCGTACCCCCATGGGCCTGACCATGCGCGCCCTGAAGGTCCTGCTGCGCTATGACTTTCCAGGCAACGTGCGGGAATTGCAGAACCTCATCGAGCGCGGCCTGATTGCCAGCGAGGAAGGCCAGGCGATTGACCTGGTCCACTTGTTTCGCAATGAGCAAATGCCGGTAGCGGCTTATTCCGTGGACCACCACGGCGGTCTCTCGCCAGTGGGCCTGGCCGCCAACGATGCCGCGCAAAAACCGGCGCTGCTCCAGTCCCTCAGCCAATTGGACTCGGACTTCTCCATTGACGGCCTGGAATCACGGCTGATCAACGAAGCCCTGCAACTGAGCAGCGGCAACCTGGCAGCGGCCGCACGCTCATTGGGACTGAGCCGGGCGCAGTTTGCCTATCGACTGAAGAAGCACCAGAAGGCTATCCCAGACTGAATGTCGGACCTGTGGAAGCGAACAGGCTCGCTCCCACATTGGTGGGTTTCTGGGTGGCTACAAGGTCTGTGTCCACCCACAAACCGCTCAATCGGTGGTGCTCGCCGCCAGTACAGCGAGCGTGCCGCGCTTGGGGTTCCAGATGCTCAGGCACCAGACGCCCCACCACTCCAGGCCATCGTCGAAATAATCCTGTCCCATCCGCTGGCGCAGGGATGCGCTGGCCTGCTGTTCAACGACGCTCAACATGACAGTCTCCAGAAGCGCCCCGCCTGTACTCGCTGGGGGTCTGGTTCATCTCGATACGGAAATGCCGGTTGAAGTTGGACAGGTTGTTGTAGCCCACTTCAAAACAGATATCGGTCACTGGCATTTCACTCTGCAACAGCAAGCGACAGGCCCGCTGGACCCGCAGCTTGCGCATCAAGTCGATGAAGCCGTGTCCGGTGATGCGCTTGAAGAACCGCGAGAAGCCAGGCTCGCTCATGTCCAACTGACGGGCGATCACCGACAGGCGCAGGTCGCCGGTGAGTTCGGCTTGCAGATACTCAAAGGCTTTATGGATGCGCTCGGAACTGCGCGCATCGAGGATTGGCGCGTAGCAAGGGCTCGCCAGGCTCAGGACCTCGTCGCCAGAGGCCTGGTTGAGGATCTGCAGCAGTTCCAGGAACAGCGTCAACCGCGCCAGCCCCTGGGCCGGGCCGATGGCTTGCAGCAGGTGCGCGGCTTGCAACGCCGTATCGCCGCCAAAGGCCAGGCCACGGCGGGCGCGTTCGAACAATCCGTGCAGGTCCCCCAATTCGGGCAGGGTTCGGCGCAAGGCCAGCAGCGCCGCGCCATCGAACTGCAACACCACGTCGCGCCCAGGCAGGTGCTCGCCCGGCGCCAGGTCCCCCATCCAGTCGTGGGGCAAGTGCGGGCCAATCATCGCCACATGGCCAGGGCCAAAGGGGCCAATGTAGTCGCCCGCCAACAGTCTGCCGCTCCCCTGGCGGATCAGGTGGATTTCAAATTCAGGATGATGGTTCCAGCGCGCCATCGGGTACGGATAGTCGTGCTCGTACCAGCGAAAACTGTGTTCGGGCTCGGGCAGGATGACTTCCAGTTCGGCGGGTCGCTGCTCGAACAGGGGCGTTCGGTGATCAGGCATGTCGCGCCTCTTTTAGCGTTATAGCAGGCACCTTACGCCGAGTGCGCAGCCGTTCGCCAGTCTTGGCCTGACCGCCCGCCGATACTTTTTTAACCTGCGCCGGCCGCCCTCAAGGGCGTTAAAAAAGTATCAGCGCGCGATCCTCCCCGCGTTTGTCGGCCTCCACGGGCGCTGCTGTAATCGGCTTGCCACAGATCACGCTCGACCAGGCACTGGCCTCGGTGCAATCGAGTACCGAGCAGGAGATGGAGCGGGCTGGGTGTCCCAAGAAGTAACCATTGGCACCCGTTCTGTAGCGAGGGGATTTATCCCCACTGGGCAGCGCGGCAGCCCTCAAAAAAGCGCGACTTGATCAACCCGACACACCAATTGCCTGGTCCGGGGCTGCTTCGCAGCCCAGCGAGGATAAATCCCCTCGCCACAAAAGATATCAGCGCTCTCCCGTTATTGATTTCACTCCAAGAGGCCCCACCCATGAAACGACTGGAAGGAAAAAGTGCCCTGGTAACCGGTGCCGCCCGTGGCATCGGCAGGACGTTCGCCCAGGCTTATATCAACGAAGGCGCCACGGTAGCGATTGCCGATATCGACCTCGAGCGGGCCCGGGCCACTGCCGCCGAACTGGGCAACAGCGCCTATGCGGTCAAAATGGACGTGACGGACCAGGCCTCGATCGACCAGGCCATCGAGGCGGTGGTGGCCCGGGCAGGCAAGCTGGATATCCTGATCAACAACGCCGCGCTGTTCGACCTGGCGCCCATCGTGGAGATCACGCGCCAGAGCTACGAGCGGCTGTTTTCCATCAACGTCGCCGGCACGCTGTTCACCCTGCAGGCGGCGGCGCGGCAGATGATCCACCAGGGCCATGGCGGCCGGATCATCAACATGGCCAGCCAGGCCGGCCGGCGTGGCGAAGCCTTGGTGGCGGTCTATTGCGCCACCAAGGCGGCGGTGATCAGCCTGACCCAGTCCGCCGGTTTGGACTTGATCAAGCATCGGATCAATGTCAACGCCATCGCCCCCGGCGTGGTGGATGGCGAGCATTGGGATGGCGTGGACGCACTGTTCGCCCGCCACGAGAACCTGCCGCTGGGGGAAAAGAAGCGTCAGGTCGGGCAGCAAGTGCCGTATGGCCGGATGGGGACCGCGCAGGACCTCACCGGAATGGCGATTTTCCTGGCCTCGGCGGAGAGCGAATACGTAGTGGCGCAGACCTACAACGTCGACGGCGGTAACTGGATGAGCTGATAATCCGCGTTTTTATGGCCTTGAAAGGACGGAAATGGACTTATTCGCCGGAAAATAGATCCCACTACTTGAGGATCATCCCGAACGCTACCCAACGGTGCCGTTCCAAGGGATTTCAAGAGAGCGTGAATACCGTTGCCCCAGCGGGGCAAAAATTGCGCATCATAGGCGCCGTCCGCTCAAGGGAGATTTACATGCGTGCCATTTCATCCGTCATGGGTCTTGTCGTGCTGTCGCTGGGCCTGGTGTTCACCACCAGTGCCACGGCCACCGAAGAGACGCAACTGGTCGAGTCCATCAACCTCTACCGCAGCCAGTCCCAAAGCTGTGCCGGCCAGGCCTCGCTGGAGTTGCCACCGCTGGCGATGGATTCGCGGCTGATCCTGTCGGCCAATGGCATCGGCGACTTGCAGCAGGCGCTGGCGCGGGCGGCCTATCCAATGGTCAACGTGCAGGCCATCAGCCTGTCCGGGCCGCGCGATGCGCAATCGGCCATGAAAGCCGTCCAGGAAAGCTTCTGCCAGGTGGTGCTCGACCCGCAGTTCATCGACATCGGCGTCAGCCGCCTGGATCGCGAATGGCGCATCGTGCTGGCACGCCCACTGCTGTCGGCGCGCCTCGGTGACTGGCAAGCCGAGGGCCAGAAACTGCTGAAGCTGATCAACAGCGCCCGCGCCCAGCCGCGTCGCTGCGGCACCGAAACCTTCGCCGCCACCACACCGCTGGCCTGGAACGCCACCCTGGCCCTGGCCGCCGTGAATCACACCCGGGCCATGGCCAACAACAATTTCTTCGATCACAAGGACCGCGACAACCGCATGCCGGGCGACCGCGCCGAACTGGCGGGCTATCTCGGCCAGTTGATCGGCGAAAACATCGCCGCCGGGCAGGACACGGCCCTGAAAGTGGTGGACGGCTGGCTGGCCAGTCCCGGGCATTGCGCCAACCTGATGAACCCGCAATTCCGCGAATTGGGCGCCGGGTATGCGACCGATCCGAAGAGTGACGCAGGGATTTATTGGACGGCGATGTTTGGCACCCAATAGCGCGATGGCAGGGCCACCGCCATCGCGAGCAGGCTCGCTCCCACAAGTTTTTTGGTGTTCATGGGAACGATGCGGTACGCCATCGACCTCAATGCCGGCTACTGGCGCCGTCCTGCCGCAGCGTCAGCCGCAAATGCCGCATGAACTGGCTCAACGACGGTGACTGGGCCACGGGTTTGCGTTGCAACAGGCCGATCGAACGCTTGCCGGGCTGGTCGATGGCGATCACCGCGCATTGCTCACCGATAAAGAGGTATTGATTCTACCTGCTTCCCCGGCTACTGGTGCTGCACCTGCACCATCGAGCTCACCTGCACCCGCGCCTGCATCTGCTCCGCGCCACCGCCGCGGCGCATGCCACGTACCGGGCAGGCGTCGAGGTAGTCCAGGCCGACCGCCAGTTTCAGGTGGCGATCGGGAACAGTCAGGCGGTTGGTCACGTCGAAGCTGTACCAGCCGTCATCCAGCCAGGCTTCGGCCCAGGCGTGGCTTGCCAGATGGCTTTCATCGTCGGTGCACAAATAGCCGGAAACATAGCGCGCGGGAATGCCCAGGCTGCGGGCGCAGGCCAGGAACGCGTGAGTATGGTCCTGGCAGACCCCCGCCCCGCCGGCGAACGCCTCGGCGGCGGTACTGTTGACCGCTGTCGTGCCGGGGCTGTAAGGCATCCGCGCCGCCAGCCCGTTCATCAGATCGGTCAAGGCCGAACGATCGCGCCGCCCTGCGCATTGCTCGATGGCGAAGGCGCTGAGGGTCTCATCTGCCTGGGTGAGGCGGCTGGTGCGCAAAAACGGCAGTGGCGACTGGTGGTCAGGCTCCATCGCTATCGACTGATGGATTTCCACCTCGCCATAGGCCGTCAATACCAAAGCCCCATGGGGCTCGTCCATGGTCATCACGTGCAGGATGTTGCCGTAAGGGTCGATCTGGCTGCGCACCAGCCGCGGCAGTTCCAAGTGCCATTCAAGGATGCGCTGGCGCTGGCTGTCCTTGGGGGTCAGGCGCAGGAACTGGATACTGGTACACACTTCATCGGCATAGCTGTAGGTGGTGTCGTGGCGTATGGACAGTTTCATACGACCTCCAGATAAGACTCATGAACGGTCTGGCCCAAGTGACGGATCTGGCCAATGAGGTCGGTCAACCATTGATGCAGGCCCGAGGCAAGGATCTCGTCGATCCCGGAATAGCGCAGGCGCGCATTCAGCTCGGCGGCCAGGCGTTGCGCCGGCCGACCGTTGTTGCCCGGCAGGCTGGCGAGGATATGGTCCAGTTCCTCGATACAGGCATGCAGCGAGCGCGGCACATCGGCGCGCAACAGCAACATCTCCGAGACCTGTTCGGCGTTGGGCGCGTTGCGGTAGATCTCGTTGAACGCCTCGAACGAAGACAGCGCGCGCAACAAGGCACTCCACTGGTAATAACCGCGGGCCGAGTTGTCGCTGACCTCCTCCGATTCCTCGCCAAACATTTCATAACGCGCATCCAGCAGGCGCAGGGTGTTGTCCGCCCGCTCGATAAAGGTCCCCAGGCGAATGAAACAATAAGCGTCATTGCGCATGATCGTGCCTGACGTCGCACCACGGAACAGGTGCGAACGTTCCTTGACCCACTCGCAGAAATGGCTGATGCCGTAGCGGCCCAGGCCATTGCTGGCGATGTTGCGCATTTCCAGCCAGGTGGCGTTGATGTTCTCCCACATGTCGGCGGTGATGCGTCCGCGCACCGCGTGGGCATTGGTCCGCGCCGCCCGCAGGCAGCTGTAGATACTGCCGGGATTGGTTTCATCCAGTGCGAAGAAATGCAGCATGCGCTCGGTGTTGAGCGCGTCGTAACGGGCGTTGTAGTCGTCCAGCGTACCGGCCGCCAGCAGCGACATCGCCAGCTCGGCATGGCCGTCACTGCGCCCGGCCTGGGGCATCAGCGACAGCGAATAGCTGACTTCAAGCATGCGCGCCAGGTTCTCGGCGCGCTCCAGGTAGCGGGACATCCAATAGAGGTCCGAAGCAGTTCTTGAAAGCATGTCTTAGTCCTCCACGACCCAAGTGTCTTTGGTGCCACCGCCCTGGGACGAGTTCACCACCAGCGAGCCCTCGCGCAGCGCCACGCGGGTCAGGCCGCCAGGCACCAGGCGGGTTTCCTGGCCCGACAGCACGAACGGACGCAGGTCGATGTGGCGCGGCGCAATGCCGCTCTCGACAAAGGTCGGGCACGTGGACAGGCTCAAGGTCGGCTGGGCGATATAGGCTTCCGGACGGGCCTTGAGGCGTGCGCGGAAATCTTCGATCTCCGCCGCGCTGGCGGCCGGCCCGACCAGCATGCCGTAGCCGCCGGAGCCCTGGGTTTCCTTGACCACCAGATCAGGCAGGTTGGCCAGTACATGGGACAGGTCCTGGGGCTTGCGACACTGCCAGGTGGGTACGTTCTTCAGGATCGGTTCTTCGGTGAGGTAGAAGCGGATCATCTCGTCGACGTAGGGGTAGATCGACTTGTCATCGGCCACGCCGGTGCCGACCGCGTTCGCCAGTACCACATTGCCCGCGCGGTACACGGCGATCAGCCCCGGCACGCCCAACATCGAATCGGGGTTGAACGACAGCGGGTCGAGGTAGGCATCGTCAAGGCGACGATAAATCACGTCCACCTGCCGGGGGCCGGCGGTGGTGCGCATATACACGTGGTCGTCACGTACGAACAGATCGGCACCTTCCACCAGCTCCACACCCATTTCGCGGGCCAGGAACGCGTGCTCGAAATAGGCACTGTTGAAGCGCCCCGGGGTCAGCACCACGGCGGTGGGATTTTCGAGGGGGCTCGAGCTCTTGAGGGTATCGAGCAGCAGGTTCGGGTAATGGTCGATGGGGGCCACGCGCTGGGCGGCGAAGAGTTCGGGGAACAGGCGCATCATCATCTTGCGGTCTTCGAGCATGTAGCTCACGCCGCTGGGTGTGCGCAGGTTGTCCTCCAGCACGTAGTAGCTGCCGTCACCGTCGCGAACCAGGTCGACACCGGCGATATGAGCGTAAATGCCCCGGTGCAGGTTCAGGCCCTGCATCGCGATCTGATAGCCCTCGTTGGCCAGTACCTGCTCGGGCGGAATGATGCCTTCCTTGAGGATGTGTTGCCCGTGGTAGATGTCGGCCAGGAACATGTTCAAGGCCTGGACCCGCTGAATGCAGCCTCGCTCGACCATCTGCCATTCACTGGCCTTGATGCTGCGAGGAATGATGTCGAACGGAATCAACCGTTCAGTGCCCTGCTCGTCTCCGTAGAGAGTGAAGGTGATACCGGCTCGGTGGAACAGCAGGTCGGCCTCACGGCGGCGTTGCTCAAGCAGTTCAAGCGGCGTGTCCGCCAACCAGCGTGAGAAGGCTTGGTAATGCGGGCGGCAGTCACCCTTCGCGTCATACATTTCATTAAAAAAAGCGTGGGGCATAGCCAACTCCCAGCCGCGTTCTACACGGCATTTCTTATCACTTCGTCATTCCAATGATCCGGCCTTGCTTTGTTTTAATGAGCCCTGTTTCTCTGAGCACCTCGATAGGCATGGGTCTCTGGTCTGGCCTTTGCGTCTGGATGACGTGTGCCCCCTGGTTAAATCCGCGTGATACATGACTCCTTTAGGTTGGGTTTCCTTCAAGCGGTAGCAAAGGCTGTGCCTAAGCGCAGCGAATCGGATCCGGATTGGAAAAAGCGCCTTGAAAGTGCGCCATGGCGAAATTTGTTTTCATTTCTGCGACAAAAGCTTCTTTAAAGGCTGAAACGTTTATTTCGGCTTCTTCCTACATGTCCCGGAACGGGTCGAATCGGTGCAATAAGGTAGGGAGCAGCCGCCGGACGCCCTGAAATGGGGAAATTTATACTCACTGGCCGACAACCCCCTCAAAAGCGAACACCTCATCTGTGGGAGCAAGGCTTGCCCGCGATGACGATGACACATTCAGCATCTCGGTAACAGGCACATCGCTTTCGCGAGTAAGCCCGCGAGCGAGCTTGCTCGCGATGGCCATCGAACTGAAACAAGCATGTCAAATGTGACAATTTCCCCCACTACCCCGCCGCCGTCCCGCTCCCCCCTATTAACGGCTGACAAAGCCACTTAACTTACCGCGCAAACGGATCAACTCTGATTAAGGATGATGCGCGTGGGGGTTTATCGGTTGCTGTTGGCCCTGCTGGTGGCGGTTTCGCATATGGGCGTGACGTTCATGGGTCTTAACCCCGGCGTCGTTGCCGTGGTGTCCTTCCTGATCATCAGCGGTTTTGTGATGACCTCGTTGATCGAGAGGAACTACAACAGCCCGGGCCAAATCGGCCTGTTCTACATGGATCGACTGCTGAGGCTGTACCCGCAGTTTTTGGTGTACTTCGTCCTGTCCTGCGCGGTGATCCATTTCCTGCTGCCGGGAACACCCCAGGCAGCGGCACTGACCTTCGAAAACATCGCCACCAGCCTGCCGATCCTGCCGTTGGGCTTCTACATGTTCGGCATCACCGTGCCCGAGATCCTGCCACCCGGCTGGTCCCTGGGCCTGGAAATGTGCTTTTACCTGCTCATTCCGTTCCTGATCCTCTACAAGATGCGGGGTATCGCTTTTGCGGCGTCCGTGACGGTGTTCATGCTCGCCTCGCTGGGCTATCTCAACACTGACATCTACGGCTACCGCCTGCTACCCGGTGTATTGTTCATTTTCCTTTGCGGCAGTTACCTGTATCGGGCCCAGGCCAAGGGACTGTGGGTCGTGTCCCTCACCCTGCTCGTTGCGGCGTTGATGTTCCTGAGCATTGTCGTGGGGATCATTCCCCGTCGGCCTTTCAACGCCGAGGTGACCCTGGGCATCGCCCTGGGTCTGCCGGCGGTGTTTTTGCTCAGCAAGCTGAAGCATCACCGCCTGGACGAGTTCCTGGGCAATATCAGCTACGGCGTGTTCCTCAACCACTTTGTGGTGATGTACGTGTTGCGAGCATTCTGGCCGGTCGAATACAGCGCCCTGATCATCACCGCGGTGCTGGTGCTGTCGTTCGCGTTGAGTGGCGTGTCGTACTACGGGGTCGAGCGGCCGGCACTTAAGCTTCGCCACGCGCTGAGGGCGGGCGCTAAATACCGTGGGGCGCAAGGTCCCATCGGCGGCACAGTGGCCTAGTCGCTGACAGCGGTTCAAAAAATGCCCGGGATTCAGGTCCCGGGCATTTTGCATTTCAACGCCACGAAGTCAGAACGTCACACTGGCGCTCAACTTGGCGGTACGCGGCTCGCCGACGTTGACCTGCAACTGACTGCCGGTGGAGGACGGGTAGTACTGCTTGTCGAACAGGTTGTCGACGTTCAGTTGCAACGAAGTCTTGTGCCCCAATACCGGCGACTCCCAACGCAGGAAAGCGTCGGCGACGGTGTAGCTGCTGAGCCAGAAATCGTTGGCGTTGTTGGCGGCGCGTTCGCCAACATAACGCGCACCGGCACCGGCGTGCCAGGCGCCGAATTCGGCAGGTACGTTCAAGTGGTGGCTCAAGTACAGGCTGGCGGTGTGCTTGGGTGCGTCAGCGAGGCGATGGCCTTCATCATCCGGATCGTCGAGGATTTCCGTGTGGGTGTAGGCGTAGGTGCCAATCAGGTCCCAACGCTCGGACAGGCGACCGGTGATGTCCAGTTCCAGGCCTTGGGAACCGACTTTGCCGGCGGCTTCCGACAGGGTCACGCCATTGACCGTAGAGGACGTCACGACGTTTTTCTTGACGATGTCGAACAACGCGAGGTTGATGTTCAAGCCTGGGAGCGGATCGTACTTGGCACCGACCTCATAGCTGCGGCCCTCCTCCGGGTCGAAGGTCTTGCCGGCGTCGTCCACGGTGTCATTGGGCTTGAACGAACGGCTGTAGTTACCGTACAGCGACAAAGTGTCGGTGGCTTTGTAAACCAGGCCGAGGAACGGCACGAAGGCGTCACCGTTGTCATCGCGATTGACGTCATAATCCTTGCCTAAACCTTGATCGCTGTACTGGTCGTAGTGTTGATAACGACCTCCGAACACCAGAATCCAACGGTCATCCAGATGCCAGTTATCCTTCAAATAGATCGAACTGGAATTCAACTGGTTGCGCAGATCACTGTCGGTAGAGCTGACCAGGCTTGGCTCTGGTAGATTGCCGTAGACCGGCGAAGTGATATCGAAACCAGGCTGAACTTTCCCACGGTAAGTCTTGCCCCGGAACTGATCGGACACCTGATTATCAATGCCAACCAACAGGTCATGACGCTGGCCGAACAAGTCCTGCTTACCCATGAAATCCCAGCTGGCGTAACGGGTCTCATCATCGTAATGAGCGCCATTGGCCCGTCGGCTCAACATATTTCCAGTCAGGGTCCCAGGCTGCGCAATCGAAAGACTGTACCGATCATTGTTCCAACCATAGGTCACCCGGGTCTTCCACGCCTCGCTCAACTCATACTCGAACCGCGCCGTCGCCGTTTCGCGAATCCCCACGCTCTTGGCCCACGGCTCATCGAGACGCTTGTCGTAGTCGATGTCCACCGGATGCCCATTCCTGAACACCGTGCCCCGGTCAAACGGATTGGAATATTCGTTGTATTCATAACTCAGGTTCAACGAAGCCCGCTCCCCTGTCCAGGCCAAGGACGGCGCCACCAGCGTGCTCTCGTTGACGCCGTAGTTGCGCCAGTAATCCTCATGCCCGCGTTCGGCAATCAGGCGATACGCCAGGCCGGTATCGCCCAACGGTCCGGTGGTATCCAGGGCCATGGTGCCGCCACCTTCGCTGTAGGCCGAGCCGCTCAAGGTGGTGCTCTGGGTGTACTCCGGCTTCTTGCTGATGATGTTGACCAAGCCACCGGGTTCCAGCGCGCCGTACAGCATCGAGGCCGGGCCCTTGAGCACTTCGACCCGCTCGGTGGTGGCACTGAAGTTGTGCCCCAGGTTCGAACGCACGCCGTCGCGCAGGATCGAGCCATCGTCGTTGGTGCCGAAACCACGCTTGACCAGCGAGTCCCGCGAGCCGCCCAGGGTATTGCCCTGGCTGACGCCGCTGACGAACTTCATCGCATCGTTCAGCGAGCGCACCTGGTAGTCCGCCAAGGTCTGCTGGGTCACCACGTTGATCGATTGCGCCTCTTCCTTGATCGGTACATCGCTCTTGCTCGCCGTACTGGCTTGCGACGTCGTATAGCCCTCGTCCTGAGTGACGCGACTGCCCTGGATGTCCGTGGCGGGCAGCTCGAGAGAGTCCTGCGCCCACAATGGGCTTGCAATGAAGCAGCAAGACAAGGTTGGCAATACACACTTGATGAAGACATTGCGATTTGCGAGGGAGGTGGAACGATTCAAGACGCGCACTCATGGAAGGGACGTTAATGAGAGCAAATATACTTTGAGAATCATTCCCAGTAAATCTTTTGTATCAAATGATGATCATCTCAAACCTCGTGTGAGCGGGCTTGTTCCCACAGAGTGATATCAAATAGCCCCATCATCCTAAAGCTTTTGCGCACGCGGTCGAATGTATTCCATTGAGAGATTTTTTCGCCCAGGAGCGGTGGCATGCAGACGTTGAAGGCCTTGTACGAGTCTATCGAGATGCAATTTTTCGATACGCTCACCAAAAAGCTGTCGAGCCTTTTCCTACTGGTGCTGGTCAGCGGCTTGCTGTACTGGGTGGCCCTCAGCGCTCGTGCCGAGATTCTGCTGCAACTACGCAACGCGCAGCTGGATGGCGCCTTGCTGGGGCAGATCGAAGGCCGGCTCGACAGCCTCACCCATGCCCTGCTCTTCGGCGCGTTCCTGACACTGGCCATGATCAGCTTCATGGTCTGGTATTTCCGCCACCTGATCGTGCGTCCCGTCACCGCCATGACCAAGGCCCTGGAAGAGATCGCCAACGGCGAAGGCGACTTGTCCAAGGACCTGCCGCTGGTGACTCACGACGAGATCCGCGTGCTGGCCGGCACCTGCAACCGTTTCCTGGCCAAGCAGCGAGAAATCATCAGCAACGTCCAGGCACTGACCGTGCACATCGCCGTCGAGTCGGCCCGCTCGTTGAAGAACATCAGCGACTCCAGCGACAGTGCCACCCACCAGGCCCGCTTCGCCAAGGAAGTGATGGACCAGAGCAACACCGCCGTGGGCCGTATCGAAGAAGTCTCGCGCCAGACCCAGGGCATCTCCAGCACCACCGCCCAGAACCTGAGCATGGCCCGCGACTCCTACGCCGAACTGCTGGAAGTGACCGGCAACATCAGCGAAATTTCCAACAGCCTCGGAGAATTCGCCACGCTGGTGAGTGCCTTGAACCAGCGCTCCTCAAGCATCAAGTCGATTGTCGGGTTGATCCAGCAGATCTCTGCCCAGACCAACCTGCTGGCCCTCAATGCCGCCATCGAAGCCGCCCGGGCCGGCGAAAGCGGCCGTGGTTTCGCGGTGGTGGCCGATGAGGTGCGGACCCTGGCACAAAACGTCAGCCGGGCCACCGATGATATCTCGCGCAACATCGACGCCATGCTCGACGAAGTCAGCTCCACCCACGAGCAAACCACCCAGATCAGCCACAGCGCCCGGGAAACCCAGAAAGTGGTGGAGCGCGCCTCCGGTCATTTTGAAAGCATGATTGGCGATTTCGAGTCCACCAACGGCAAGTTGGCGGACATCGCCACCCATATCCAGCAGTTCGCCGACAGCAACACAGGAATCAACGAACGGGTCACCCAGATCCACGCCGACAGCCAGTTGATCGACCAGCGCATGCAGCATTCGGCGACGGCCACCCGCGACCTGTCCGGCGTGGCCGAAAAGGTCCAGGCGCTGCTGGGTCGCTTTGTGCTCGGCCACGGCAAGCTGGACGCCGCCATCACCCGCGCCAGCGAGTGCCGCGACACCCTCCAGGTCCACCTGGAGGCGCTGCAACGCGAAGGCCTGAACCTGTTCGATCAGAATTACCAACTGATTCCCGGCACCGATCCCAAGCAGTACATGGCCAGCTATACCGAACGCTTTGCCCAGGTCTGCCAGGAAGAATGCGACAAACTCACCCGCGGCACGCCGGGCGGCAAGGTTTCGTTCATTGTCGACAGCAAGGGTTATTGCCCGGTGAACAACAGCTGGGTCTCGAAGCCGCCGACCGGCGACCGGGCGGTGGATTTGCCGGTGTGCCGCAACAAGCGGATCTTCAACGACCCGATCGGTTTGCGCGCGGCGGGCAACGTCCAGCGCTTCCTGCTGCAGACCTACCTGCGCGATACCGGGGAAATCATGACCGAGATCGACGTCCCATTCTTCTTCGGCGGCCGCCATTGGGGCAACCTGCGGGTGGGGTTCGATGCGGCGGTGTTGCTGGCGGAGTGATGGTGCGGTAACACGACTCCTGAGCCCGCTCCCACAAGGAATCTGTGCTGTATGCAAACCCTGAGCCCCCCCAAAACAACTGTGGGAGCGGGCTTGCTCGCGAAAGCGGTGGATCAGCCACATGATCTGCTAACTGACACTACGCCTTCGCGAGCAAGCCCGCTCCCACAAGGGGATTACCTCAACCCAAGCGGTGCTTCAACAGCACTTGGGCCCACCCTTGCCACCGTAACGGGCCTCCTGGCGTTCGCGGAAGAACGCCTCGTAGTCCATCAACGGTTTGTCCGGGTGTTTGGTCTGCATA